>NZ_JABELE010000040.1 GCF_013009345.1 Acinetobacter geminorum
AAAAAAACACGCCTGAAACCCTTGAGTTTCAAGCGTGGCATGAGATTTCGTAAATATACCAAGAGCCCCTTATTCAGACTTGATAGAGAAATCCTTTAAATCCGAATAAATATAAAAATCCCCATTATCAACAGAGAGCTGTAGTTCAGAGTTAAGACTAATAATTACATCAGTCACAACACCAGAACAGGTGAAAGAATATTCATCTGAATCAGACTTAAGAACATAAACAAAAGAAACTTGTTTGCCTAAAAGTTCTAAAACAGTAGTATTCGCGTTAGCCATGATAAGTACTCCTTGACAGTACGTTGTGGTTAGGTGAAATCGGGGATGGCACTCCCTGATTTCACCGACTTACTAGTATTGTTAACTAGTTAAAAACTATAAATGTAAAACACATAAATATCCGTCCCATCTTCGGATTCGCTTCCGAACCCGAACACGAGTAACTGGTGGGATTTGCCAGTGTTGTTTTTTTCGTCCGTGCTGCGGGGCAAGCGCGCCAGTGCGGGCCCTCCCAGCGTCGCTCACTCCTCGCCCGTCCATGCTCACCAACAGGTTGCGTCCTTCTACTCCTCGAAGCTCGTCGGCGGCGTCCTTACCTGTAGGTTCGACATGACGAGTAAGTTGTAAATCGTAATAAGACTTCTTAGAAAAGACGAACTTATAAATCATTTCTAGATAAGGTAAATCAGAATCATCTGGTAAATCATCAATTAATGATTCAGGAATTTTCACGCCCCAAAGAGATCCAAAAGCACCACTTAATCGCTTACCTTTTAAAACTTTGAAAGCTTCCCAAGTCTTTTCTACAGAAAGATCACCAAATTTGAGAGCATATTTACAGACTTCAGCAGCAGCACCTGAATAGCCTAAGTCTTTTTGTTTTTTGGCTCTACGGATATCAACGACCATAGAGTCCCCAGTAATAGATTGCCAATATTGAGACAATTCATCCTGATCTATCCAATCATCCAAAAGTGCAAACACATGAATATGGGGATGCCACTCATTAGTTTTTTCATTGTAAGTATTCTCATATGAATACATTGCACCGTTAATTTTGCAAAATTCATTAAAGCCACGCCCTTTTTTAATATAGTCCCTACGACGCTCTATAAGCGTTCTAAACGATTTTATAAGATGAGTGAACCGTTCCCTTAGATCTACCCCATTTTTAACCGTAAACGTGATCATAACGGGCTTTAAACGAGGATTTTCAGATAAGACTTGATCAACACGCTCAGAGTATTTTTGAATTGCCTTAGAAGCTCTAATACCTGCACAAAACGGGCATAACAAATGCTCACTACAAGCTTGGAACTTGGCGAGTTTAATTTGGTCAATGGTGTAAAAATTTTTGAATAGAAGAAAATTACCGCACCCATTTAATTTTTGGGCAGTTTTCATGGCGCGAATAGATTCATCGTTTTTTACATCGGCATGATAATTTTCTTTAATCTTAGCTAACGAAAATAAATAGTTTTCTTGTTGCTTCGATCTATGTTTCAAAATGCCAAAACGTGTTATTCTATCCCTATGTTGATCTCCTTTGGGAGATGCAAAACCCTTGTTATCACCGGTCGCCAAACTGTCCGATAACAGGGGTTTTTTCTTATCTAAATTCTGCAAATTTTGTCCCCGCTTTAATCAATAGTATCAAGTAAAAGAAAAAACATCGAGACGCTTCGCTAACTCGATGTTTTTTAGGGAAAATCATAGGTGATCTGCTAAAACAGGTTTCGCACCTTTTCGAACATAAAAAATAACGTTACGACCAACAGCCATAGCGCCACAACTGATGCTAATAAGCTTATTTTTGAAATCATCATAAATACGAGAATCTTCAACAGTAAGGTCGATTAATTCATTTTTAATTTGTCCGTTGGGAAGCTCCAACGAACCTAGAAGCTGGACCTTATCTCGAGCTTCATATTCTTCGCCCTTTTTATTAGTCCCACCATCTAAGTGGTATGTATTTAAAACTGTACCTTCAAGCTTAATCATTCTGGTATCCCCTCAATTAACTTCAAACGACCATCGACCATAGCAATGGTAAAAAATGTAATTTGTCTCTTTTTATCTAAATGTTCCTGGAGAACCTGTCTAAAGTAAGTACATGCTTCATCCAGGCTTTCCATAGAGGTGTTACTTATAATTCGTGGTTTTCTAATCATCTGAAAGTTCTCCAGAATCATATTGAGAAAGCTCTTCATAATATTGAGCTTCTAAATGTCCCAGAGCTTCCAAAGTTTCCTCATCTAATTTAAACATAACTTGATCCATGGCGATTTCAAGTAAGTCATTCAACAACGCATTACGCGGAGTTTTATTATGGGAATTTTGAATGGTATGAAGTGCTGATAAACGTGCAAAAAGGGGAAGTCTTACACGAAAAGGAATCTGCTTATAAAGACCAATATATTCAGATTCAGCAGTACCACTAATTTCTGCAACAAGTGTATCTAATTTTGATGGATTGCTCATAAATCTTACCTTATATATAAAAGGAATCATTTTGTGATTCTATTTATATATCAAAATTAAAATCTATTCAATATCACGGCGAGCAAAGCTCGGTAACTCCCGTTCTTAGGCTAAAGGGAGCTTGTAATCAGAGAGGGAAGGTTTGAAATCGTTTTATGTCAGTTCGTGGGTAGACACCCACTCTAAGATTTAGGTGCTTTTTCAGTAATGCACGCTTACGCGTTTCTCAAGAAACTATAAAAAAAACACGCCTGAAACCCTTGAGTTTCAAGCGTGGCATGAGATTTCGTAAATATACCAAGAGCCCCTTATTCAG
>NZ_JABELE010000041.1 GCF_013009345.1 Acinetobacter geminorum
ACCTCATACCCAAGTTGTAACCTAAATTTTAGCAACTTAGGAAAACTTTACCTTCAAAGGCTTTATGCAACAAAGCCTATGCCAAAGCATTGCATCAACTCATCTTAGGATGGTCGAAAAATACGCTTTAAACATTCAATTTACATGACAAATTTATGAAAATATTATTATGACTACTTATATAAATTTTCCTAATTGCAAAAAATAGTGTAGCAACTTGCTACACTATTTTTTTACTTTATTTTTCTAACATTCGTTTTAGGAAAGCTTTTAATTCTTGTAAATTTTGATCATCAAATTGGCCCATTTTTAAAGATACCTTTAATGTATTATGGTCAAATTTGATATTACCAGCAACTTTCCCATCATATTCAATTTTATGTACAATTGAAGTTTGAATTACTTCTTTCGTTTCTCTTGACTTAAAGATTTTTTCAGCTAGTGATGCCAGTTTTGTCTGTTCAACTTCTTTTTTAAGCAATTTTGACCATGCTTCGAATAATGCTTCTTTAGCTTTTTCATGGTTTTCATCATGATCTGATAGAAACTTTTTCACTGCTGTAGCAGCGGTCCGTGCTAATAATGACGGCTGTTTCTCCAAATCTTCAATCAACTCTCCAGGTAATTTTTCATAAGATAAATATTTATACATATCTTCACGATTCAAACCTAATGACTTTGCTAACTTCTGCTTATTTTTTTTTAATTTTTCATCCAAAGAAGTTAATCCAACATATATTTCATAATCTGTCAGATCTTCTCGCTTTAAATTTTCAGCTAATGTTAATAAAGCAGCTTCTTCATCCGATGCATCAATAATGATTACTTCAATGGTATTCTTATTGAGAAATTGGTGGGCTTTCAATCGTCTTTCACCAGCAATCAACTCATATTTATCATTTATTCTACGAACTGCAATTGGTTGTAATAGCCCAATTTCTTCAATTGATGCTGCTAAATCTTCAATATCTTGTTGATTAAAGAGTTTTCGAGGCTGGTTAGGGCTAGCCTGAATATCTGTAATTTGTACATTACGTCTTAGCTCTTTGACATCGTTAATATGCTCCTTTTGGGCATGTTGATGCTTTTGAGTATTTTGCTGAAGACGTTTAGCCAATAGCTCTTTATTACTTACCATAGTATTTCCAGAATTATATTATCCGACACGCTGAACAATTTCTTGTGCTAAAGTTTCAAAAGCTTTTCGAACTTTTGAGTTTTTATCAACAGATAATAAAGGTTGTTGCAAAATTGCAGCTTGATTAACCTTAGTGCTCATTGGAATTGTGGTATGCAATAATTCTCCAACTTGATTAAATGCTTCATCTTTTATTAATTTACATACATTCTGACGCTCATCATGTTTAATTAATAAAGCACCTAAGAGTTCTAATTCAGGGTTAACTCTTCTAATTTTACTTAAATGATTAATTAAATCAGTAACACCATAGAGACCGTATTGTGAACCAGATTCAATTGGAACAATAACATGTGTCGAAGCGGCTAAAGCATTGCTGGTTAGTAATTTTAAGCTAGGAGGGCAATCAATAAGAATGTAGTCATATAATCCTTCTAGAATTTCCAATTTATTTGAAAGTTCCTCGGATGGTCTTGGTGCATCATCTTTCAATTGATCTTCAGTTTTACCAAGAGTTAATGAGCCATATATTAAGGAAACATTTTTAAATTTTGTTTCTTCTTCTAATGCTTCCGATAATAGACTTATATCACCAATAAGTAATTCAGCTGATGTAGTTTCAACTTCGCTAGGGTGTCTTAATCCTATATGTAAACTTGCATTTGCTTGTGGATCCAGATCAATTACTAAGACCTTATTTCCTAATTCAGCAAGCTCTGAAGCAAGATGTACTACAGTAGTTGTTTTCCCGCAACCACCTTTATGATTAGCTACAGCAATGATTTTAGTTGACATATTTGTCTTAAGGAATTTACTTTGATTTCATTTAATATAAAGATATTTGTAGCAACTTGCTACAGTTCCTTTGTCATATTTTTATCTTTTGAATTCAAAAGATGTGGGAAAAACATTTCTTAACTTTTTTAAAAAATATAGCTAGCTAATTTTAATTAGTATTAATTAGTTAATTATAATTAAACAAGTTTTATTTGTTTAAAAAACAATTAGATAGATTTTTTAAAGTGGAAGGTTTGTCACTAATAAGTGGAAGGCCTGTCACTGATAAGTGGAAGGTTTGTCACTAATAAGTGGAAGGTTTGTCACTGATAAGTGGAAGGTTTGTCACTATGGTGGAAGACTTGTCATTGTGATTTATTTTAATGTGTTTTTTTAATTTAAAACAATACAATTCAACTGCTTGTGATGTTGATAAGTTTGTTTTTATTGAAATAAAGGTGGAAGACTTGTCATTAGATGTTTTTTATTCTGTGGATAAAATATTTGTATAAAATTTAATTGATAACATGATGTTTGATAGTCAAGAATATCGGAATGGTGGAAGGCTTGTCACTTTAATGGTGGAGTATATGTTGAGTAATTCCACTTTAGTGGTGCTGTAGGCTATTCCTACTTTCAAATTGATTGCTTGAGCGACACAGATGAATTATCAAAGGTGGAAGAACTGTCACTTAAAAGTGTTTATTTTTATATTTATTCCACCATAAGGCTGAATAGTACCAAAATTGCACTTTAATAGGGCTTTGTTGCATAAAGGTTTGAAAGATAGAAGCGATCCTAATTGAGCCAAATTTAAGTGACAACTCGGGTATGTGGTCTGCCTAAGTCCGTAAATTTATTTAATACTGCCATACGTGCATGAAT
>NZ_JABELE010000042.1 GCF_013009345.1 Acinetobacter geminorum
TATACTTTCACCACAGCGACTAGAATAACCACCAGAACAATAACTGAAACGGTGTTACCCCACTGTGGTTGAGATCAAAAACTGAGCTCAACCACGCATCTTATAAATTCCCAAAACGAATCAAGCAAATTTATGCAACAGCCGCTTCACAGTTTTCAGACTTCATTGCAGTGACTGTTTCTTGCGTCTTCAAGGTGTCAGTCACATCAACAGGCAAACTCCAAACCCGAACATTGGCTGAATTAATCTCATCAGTAATTGATGGCATCCCTGAATAACGTTCTGGATAAGTAAAATCTGTGCTGTTATCAACTGAAATCATCGTTGTAGATTGTCTTGAGCCATCAGCGGTCGTTCCAAGTGCAGGTAATGACAGAAGGTATGGTGCCCCTATTCGCTTATCATAAAAAATTTGCGAAACATTACTAAAATACTCATATTTGACTTGATATGGGTTTTGATTACTACCTTGAATACCATCATTATGAATGGCGTACTGTACCGTTGAAGCATCTTGATAGTTTTTTGCAACTAGACCAATACCAGCAGAGATTACAAAATCCAATTTAAACTCGGTATTTTTTAGCTGTGCCATGCGATACTTATCTGTAGTCGTACTGGCAACTGCGTAGTCCAAACAAATATTTATCCCAAATGGCAAGCCTTCAATTAGTTCATTATTAAATGTGGTGTCCAATAATTGACGACCATAATCATCAAAGGCTTGAACTTTATCAGACGAAACTCGCTGGATTTTTACCACCAGCTTTTCCTCTCCATTTAAAGTACAAACATGTGCATAGTTCTCCAGATCAGGATTACTGGCATTATTACCAAGTTCATCCCCTCGATCACATCTTCTATCACCAATGAAGTCAATCCAAGACACAGTGCGTTTTGGCCAAACCATATATGCAGGGCGCTGATGCTCATCATTTAAAGACAGATTATGCACACATACCAAATGGTTCGTTGCTTCTAATATTGGATTTTTATCGGTGCTGGCATCACTACCATCTTTGTTAAAAATATTTACTGATGGCTTTAACACTGCGATAGTTCCTGGGAGAAGTACCAGTTTTCCATAATCACATTCAGGAAACTTAGCAATCAAACTACGGACTTTCTGTGTGACGAGTTCTAAAAATAAATCTGCAACTACCAAGACTTCATCCGTATTCAAAAAATCAGTCCAAGGCACATTCCAATAAAATTCTGGAGCAGTAAAAAAGGTGACATCATAGTCTTGTGGTGGGCGCTCAGCAAAAGCAGTCAACATCCCTCGGTACAACAATACAAAACGATGATCGACCGAGCGCTTGACATAATCTACGATACTTTCCCAAGCCGTTTCAGTACCATCTTTATTGGTCACCAAAACTGAACCTGCTGTACCTTTACTTACTTTGCGACGTGCACGTAATTGCGCAAAAGAATTATATTCAAAGTTATAGATCCCCACATTCATTTTCACCGCATCTGGACTAATGATCGGCTCAGTACCTTGTTCGGGCTCAGTCTTTTCGCCTTGATCTGGAATTTGCGGTGTTGTATCTGGGTCAAACGGTGCAATCGGTATCACCACATCCGACTCAACCTCACCACCACCTCCGCCGCCACCACAGCCCGTAAGCATGGATACCGCAGGCAAGGTCATTCCCCCAATCAAAATAGAGCGTCGAGTCAAGGGAGTATTTAAAATTGATTTTTGTAGGTTCACTTGTGGCTGTGCCATCATCATTTCCTCTAGGTTGGATTAAAACCGCCTAGATAAATACAATATCTATACCAATTTTATAAAATATGTAGAAATTATGAAGAACTTTGATTTTTTGAGCAAATAATCGCCGAAAATGATATTTATTGGTTTTTCTCTAATTTTGATAATACTCATGCTTTATGTACTTAAAATTTATTTTAATTCTGTTTTTATAACGCCCCCATATGATGCAACTAAGTTCATAGATGAACTAAAATATCACTACCCGAGCAACATTAATGCCACAATAGAATTCGAACCGATTCTCCCGCAATGGCTATTGTCGTTACTTCCATTTCAATGCGGTAATCCTCCTGTTTTTTCAGCACACATCAAACATCACTTAAGTCTATTCTCAAGATTTTTTTATTTGAATCATAGAAATCATCGATTTTTTCTACAAGTGTTGGTAGGCCTTTGGATTGAAAAACAAATTTAAAGGTATTAGAGGTTGTTATTCCATGAATTCTTGATACTAAGGCAAGACAATAACTAAAACTTTGCTGATCTTCTCCCCATATACCATCCGATTTTGGTGGCCAGACACATTCCTCACGAATTTGTTTACTAAGCTTTAAAGGATTAAATGGTGTTGAAGGGGCTTTGTTGCACAAAGATTTAAAAGTTAAGACTTCTCATATCTACTCAAATTTAAGTGACAACTCGGGTATGTGGT
>NZ_JABELE010000043.1 GCF_013009345.1 Acinetobacter geminorum
TATCCGGCAGTGAACAATGGTGACGGCACCTGGACGCTTGCAGACAATACACTGCCTGCGTTAACTGATGGTCCACATACCATTACCGTGACGGCAACAGATGCTGCAGGTAATGCGGGTACCGATACAGCAGTGGTGACGATTGATACCACAGCACCAAATGCACCAGTGCTTGACCCAATCAATGCTACTGACCCGGTGAGCGGTACAGCAGAAGCGGGTTCAACCGTGACGGTGAGCTTCCCTGATGGCACCACTGCAACAGTCGTGGCAGGCACAGACGGAACATGGTCAGTACCAAACCCGGGTAACCTGGTGGATGGCGATACAGTAACGGCAACAGCGACTGACCCTGCAGGCAATACTTCATTGCCAGGTACAGGCACAGTGTCTGCAGACATCACACCGCCGGTGGTTGCACTGGATGATGTACTCACGAACGACAGCACACCAGCACTCACTGGTACAGTGAATGATCCGACAGCTACTGTGGTTGTGAACGTGGATGGTGTTGACTATCCGGCAGTGAACAATGGTGACGGCACCTGGACGCTTGCAGACAATACACTGCCTGCGTTAACTGATGGTCCACACACCATTACCGTGACGGCAACAGATGCAGCAGGCAATGCGGGTACCGATACAGCAGTGGTGACGATTGATACCACAGCACCAAATGCACCAGTGCTTGACCCAATCAATGCTACTGACCCGGTGAGCGGTACAGCAGAAGCGGGTTCAACCGTGACGGTGAGCTTCCCTGATGGCACCACCGCAACAGTCGTGGCAGGCACAGACGGAACATGGTCAGTACCAAACCCGGGTAACCTGGTGGATGGCGATACAGTAACGGCAACAGCCACTGACCCTGCAGGCAATACTTCATTGCCAGGTACAGGCACAGTCTCTGCAGACATCACACCGCCGGTGGTTGCACTGGATGATGTGTTGACTAACGACAGCACACCAGCACTCACCGGTACAGTGAACGATCCGACAGCTACTGTGGTTGTGAACGTGGATGGTGTTGATTATCCTGCAGTGAACAATGGTGACGGCACCTGGACGCTTGCAGACAATACACTGCCTGCGTTAACTGATGGTCCACATACCATTACCGTGACGGCAACAGATGCAGCAGGCAATGCGGGTACCGATACAGCAGTGGTGACGATTGATACCACAGCACCAAATGCACCAGTGCTTGACCCAATCAATGCTACTGACCCGGTGAGCGGTACAGCAGAAGCGGGTTCAACCGTGACGGTGAGCTTCCCTGATGGCACCACCGCAACAGTCGTGGCAGGCACAGACGGAACATGGTCAGTACCAAACCCGGGTAACCTGGTGGATGGCGATACAGTAACGGCAACAGCGACTGACCCTGCAGGCAATACTTCATTGCCAGGTACAGGCACAGTCTCTGCAGACATCACACCGCCGGTGGTTGCACTGGATGATGTGTTGACTAACGACAGCACACCAGCACTCACCGGTACAGTGAACGATCCGACAGCAACTGTGGTTGTGAACGTGGATGGTGTTGACTATCCGGCAGTGAACAACGGTGACGGCACCTGGACGCTTGCAGACAATACACTGTCTGCGTTAACTGATGGTCCACATACCATTACCGTGACGGCAACTGATGCTGCAGGTAATGCGGGTACCGATACGGCAGTAGTGACCATTGATACCACCGCACCAGTAGTTACTTTCCCAGATGTATCGACGAACGATACAACGCCTGCATTGACCGGTACGATCGATGATCCTACTGCGACTGTGGTGGTGACTGTGGATGGTGTTGACTATCCGGCAGTGAACAACGGTGACGGCACTTGGACGCTTGCAGACAATACACTGCCTGCGTTAACTGATGGTCCACATACCATTACCGTGACGGCAACAGATGCAGCAGGTAATGCGGGTACCGATACGGCAGTAGTGACCATTGATACCACCGCACCAGTAGTTACTTTCCCAGATGTATCGACGAACGATACAACGCCTGCATTGACCGGTATGATCGATGATCCTACTGCGACTGTGGT
>NZ_JABELE010000044.1 GCF_013009345.1 Acinetobacter geminorum
TTACGATTCAGTTCGATGATCGATTAAAAGATCATTTATAAAAAATGGAACTTACACAAAATAATTTACAGGCTCATGTTCAGGGCTTTTTAAATTGCTTTAACATAAATAGAAGCATCTCACTTAAACACTCTAAGTTGGCTATATATTTCGTTAGTAAACCATGACCTTCAGCAACATCACTGGCATCGTAGACTTGATTTTTCCCAAACCCTTGTACCATACTGTTCACTGTTAGTACTCCTTGTGTTAGCAATCCAAAGCCCTTTGATTCCGCCAAGAACTGAGAGGGCTTTTTTATTGCCTAAATTATGCATTGTTGTTTCCTAGAAGCTTTGAAAGCTTGGTTAATCCCTTTGGTGTTACTCTCACCTGCTCTGTGATTTTGATCGTTCCATCAGGCAACTGGATATCCGTTACTTTATGTTCTAAATATCCCGCTTTAATTTTCTCTTGATAGGCAACCCAATGTTTGCTGCCATTACGTTTATAAATCCAGTCATTCATGTGAAGCCACTTATTAAATTTTTGCGGCTCTTGTTGTAGAGCTTTAGCAGCATCAGTTAGGCACATACTTCCCTCGGCTGTGGCAATACGGTCAAATGCTTCCATTGTAGGTTGCATAACTTCAACTTTGTGCTCTAGCTCAATCACTTTTTCTGAATAAGTCAGTAAAGCATTACGTAAAAGATTTGGATCTGCTAGTAATTGCATTGGATCGGTCAGTTGAATTTGCCCTGTTGCTACCGCGTCATCAGAAAAGTAATTTATTAATGAATCATTTTTTAAAACTGTAATACTCATAAAAAAGCCTCATCATGGGGATGAGGCTAGTATGATTTCAGTTTTTGAAACTTTAAAACAGCTACTACGTTGTAGTGAAAAATACGGCGCACTTTGTACAAAATGCGGCGCACTTGTAAAATTATTTTTTCTTTTTTGCTGCTTTTGAGACCAAATCATATATTTTTCTATAATTTTCTTCTTCTATTAGTTGATTACGATGAATTTCATTTGCACACTCCGTATAACTTTTCCAATTTGATCCGTCCCATATTTTTTTAACTTCTTGTAAATTTTTATTATCTTTTTTCCTTTTTTCAGCATGTCTCTTATTTGCTAGATCTATCATTTTATCCTTTAGCTCTTGCTTGCCAGTCATTTTATCTGCATGACTAGCAACTAATAAACCTCTAAAATAATTTGCCTCATTTAAAAAATATAAATAACCCATATCATAAGGCTTATCACAATAATGAAGATAGGCATCACATGCATATTTACAGATAATTTCAATAACATGCATTAAGCAAAAATCTAAAGTTTCTTGCGTATTTTCATTCTGTCCTAATGCATCGTGGAAAAACTGCTCTCTCTTTTGATCACCAAGATATTCATCTCCTAATAAATGTGAATGTACACTGTCCCAAAAGAGTTTAATTAAAAGCTTTTTTATTTCATCTTCATTAGACTTCCGTCATAAATCAAAAAACGTACAATTTATTTGATCAAATTAATCAGCAAAATTATTTAATTCAAGAGAT
>NZ_JABELE010000045.1 GCF_013009345.1 Acinetobacter geminorum
AGGTGTCCCTCTCCCGTCCTGAACTGCACCCCATAAGTTAGACTTTTTAAACTTATGAGGTGTGCCCTATGCCAGTTCCAAAGCATTCAAAAGAGTTAAAATTAAAAGTCATTCAAGCTTATTTAGATGGAAGTAAAGGATATAAAATACTTTCACAAGAATTTAATGTAGATCTTCAAACAGTCCGGCTATGGATTGAAAATTATAAGGCACAAGGTGAAGATGGCTTAAATATTAAAACTAAAAAAACCTACTACTCTTCCGAATTTAAAATCATGGCTGTACAAATGCTTCTTGATAAGGTACCTGTAAGAGAAGTTAGAAGACGGTTAAATCTGAGCGGGACGTCAATTTTAAGAAGGTGGCTAGCTCAGTATCATAAAGAAGGGATTGCTGGGTTTAGTACCACGAGGATTTATAACAATATGGTTAAACAAGATAAAACTAAAATAGCCAAGCCTGTAAAAGATGATAAAGATAAATCTCAGCAGGAGCTCATTGATGAAGTGACTGCTTTACGTGCAGAGGTTGCCTTTTTAAAAAAGCTAAAAGCCTTAAAACTGAAGCAACGTACTTAAATTCAATTTCTACTGCGGATAGTGTTCAAGTTATTTCGGAATTAAGGCAAACTTATCCATTAAAGCTACTACTTAATATTGCCAAGATCGCTCGTAGTACTTATTTCTATCACATGAAAGCTTTACGTGCTGATGATAAATATACTGAGCTCAAACAGCAGATTAAGTCTATATATCATACACATAAAGGATGTTACGGCTATCGTAGAATTACTCTTGCCCTGAAACGTATAGGAATAATGATTAACCACAAGTGTGTATATCGCCTTATGAAAACGATGGGGCTCAAATCACGTATCAGAGCATTGAAATATCGTTCATATAAAAGTGGCTGTGTAGGAACAATAGCTGATAACGTTTTACAACGACAATTTAAAGCAAATCGCCCAAATCAAAAATGGGCAACTGACGTAACGGAATTTAATTTAAAAGGTGAAAAACTTTATCTATCTCCAATTATAGATTTATTTAATGGGGAAATTATTACCTTCCGAATCCAACGTAAACTCAATTATGAGTTAGTGAAAGATATGCTCATTCATGCTTTGGCTAAACTCAAGCGACATGAAAAACCAATACTTCACTCAGATCAAGGTTGGCAATATCAAATGGCTCATTACCAACAGCAATTAAAGCAACATGGTTTAATTCAAAGTATGTCTCGTAAGGGAGATTGTTTGGATAATGCTGTAATAGAAAGCTTCTTTGGTATATTAAAATCCGAGTGCTTTCATGGTGAAAAATTTCAATCAATTGATGAATTAGAGAATACTATACGAGAGTACATTCATTATTATAATCATGAGAGAATCAAAGTGAAGCTACAAGGATTATCCCCTGTACAATATAGAAATCAGTTTATAAAAACTGCTTAATTAACTGTCCAACTTTATGGGGTCAGATCACCCTACCGC
>NZ_JABELE010000046.1 GCF_013009345.1 Acinetobacter geminorum
AACGCCAATTTTGAATTGGCATCGTCCATTTCTTCGCAGCATTTGATGTTGCTAAGTAAATGACCTTCTTTACTGAGTCATCAGATGAAAAGATTTTCCTTTTCTTCGTTGAATGGCGTATTACGCTATTCAACGACTCAATCGCATTTGTTGTATAAATTGCATGACGTATTTCGGCTGGATAGCTAAAGATCGTTCGGATATTTTCCCAATTGGCCCGCCAGGATTCTCCAATTTTGGGATACTGGTGATTCCATTGATCACAGAAGATGTCTAGGGATTTTAAAGCATTTTCCTCTGTACTTGCCTGATAAATCGCTTTCAGACCCGACGTAACAGCTTTGTAGTCTTTCCAGCTTACAAATCTCAGGCTATTGCGTACAACATGCACGATACACAGTTGAATATCAGTATGAGGGTAAACAGAGGTTATCGCGTCAGGGAAGCCTTTTAATCCATCTACACAGGCAACAAGAATGTCCTGTACTCCTCGATTTTTTAGCTCTGTCATGACTGACAGCCAGAATTTGGCACCTTCTGTCTGAGCAATCCACATACCCAGTAATTCTTTTTGCCCATCCATATTGATGCCTAAAGCAAGGTATACGGACTTGTTAATCACATTGGAGTGCTGACGGACTTTGACAACAATACAGTCAAGATAGACAACAGGATAAAGGCTATCTAAGGCTCTATTTTGCCACTCAGTCACTTGCTCAATCACAGCATCGGTAACTTTGCTGATGAGAGATGCTGACACATCGGCATCGTACATTTCTTTGAAGAAGGCTACAATTTCCCTATTAGTCATTCCTTTTGCATACAGTGAGAGGATTTGGTCATCCATACTGGTGATGCGTGTTTGGTGCTTTTTGATAATTTGTGGCTCAAATGAACCTTCTCGATCACGGGGAATATCTAAAGCCAGTTGTCCATCTTGAGTTGTAATGGTTTTAGAACTAAACCCATTACGGCTATTTGAGCCTTTCTTGGGCTGATGCTTTTCATAACCGAGATGGTCTGAAAGTTCAGTATTGAGTGCAGTTTCAATCATGAATTTTTTAAAGACTGCTGTCATTTGGTTTAAGTCTTCTGGTGTTTTTAGACCTTTAGCCAATTCGGCAGCCATACTTTTGATTGTTGCTTCATCCATGTGAAGTACCTTTTGTAATTATCCTCTGAAGGATAAATGAAAATTAAGTACTTACACAAAATTTAGAACAGTCCC
>NZ_JABELE010000047.1 GCF_013009345.1 Acinetobacter geminorum
GGCTTTGTTGCACAAACCTATCTCTAAAGGCTTATTCCACAATATAATTTTGAGATGAATAAGCCTACACCTAAAATCTACCGTACAACCAATTGGCCCACATACAACCGAGCTCTCATTAATCGTGGGAATATTGCCATTTGGTTTGATCCCAAAACACAATGGTATGCTCAACCAAAAAGCCAACATGGTCGAAATCAAACTTATTCCGATACAGCCATCCAATGCTGCTTAATGATTAAATCCATATTTCGTCTTTCTCTACGCATGGTCACTGGCTTTGTACAAAGCCTGATTAAACTTTGCGGATTAGATTGGACAGCGCCAGACTATACGACGCTTTGCAGAAGACAAAAACATATTGATATTGCGATTAGCTACCAAAAAAGTAGCAATGGTCTACATCTACTCGTAGATTCAACTGGTTTAAAGTTTTTGGGCGAAGGTGAATGGAAACGGAAGAAACATCAGCCTGAATATCGTCGACAATGGCGTAAGCTTCACATTGGTATAGATGCTGAAACGCTGCAAATACGTGCAGTTCAGCTCACAACGAACAATATCAGTGATTCACAGGTGCTCGGTGATTTACTTGGTCAAATACCACTTGATGAGCGAGTAGATTCTGTCTATACCGATGGAGCCTATGACACTAAATGCTGCAGACGAGTGATCTCAGATCGTCAAGCATATGCGGTGATTCCGCCAAGAAAAAATGCGAAACCGTGGAAAGATACAAAAGTTCATTCGCAAGAGAGAAATGAATTACTAAAAACAGTTAAGCGTCTAGGAAGAGCCCTTTGGAAAAAGTGGTCTGGTTATCATCGGCGAAGTTTGGTCGAAACCAAGATGCATTGCATCAAATTATTAGGCGATAAACTCTACTCAAGGAATTTTGACAGCCAAGTGAATGAGATCCATGCACGTGTAGCCGTATTAAATAAATTTACAGAATTAGGCAGACCTCATACCCAAGTTGTAACCTAAATTTTAGCAACTTAGGAAAACTTTACCTTCAAAGGCTTTATGCAACAAAGCC
>NZ_JABELE010000048.1 GCF_013009345.1 Acinetobacter geminorum
AACCCGAATCGCGGATAAGAAATTGACTTGAAAAACATAAGGACTAGAGCCATCAGTTGAGTTACCACACCAAACTCACAGCTCTAGTCCTTATGTTCGATAGTACCCAATTATTTTGCGTCATTGATGATTTTTTTCTAAAATTTGAATCAATCTATTGGAAATTTCTAAAACAGAACTTTCAATGCCTAAGATGTCGACCTGCTCAGCTCAGTATTTCTGAAATTATATTTATTGCTGTTTGGTACAAGTGCTCTCATTTCAACAACTTCAAAGCATTCTTTACATCATTAAAACTGGACAAAAAACATTTATTTAAACAGCTTCCTTGTTATCAACGCATGATTCATCTGATCAATGCCCATCAACTGGCTTTACATGCTTTGCATTTCGCTTTGATGAAAGATCAGCAAAGTTCTTATTTATGGATCGATTCAACGACATTAGCTGTCTGTAAAAACCAACGAATACAACGGCATAAATCCCTAGCAGCAATTGCAACCCGTGGTAAAAGTTCTATGGGTTGGTTCTTTGGCTGTAAGCTGCATGTGCTTATGAATCAGTCTGGTGAAATGCTCAGTACAGCTTTATCTAATGGGCATACAGCAGATATTAAAATGGTTGAACAGTTAGTCAAAGGAATGACTGCCAAATTGTATGCTGATCGTGGCTATATTAGTCAAGAATTGCAGAGCACATTAAGAGTACAAAGTATTGATTTAATTACTTATCACCGAAAGAATATGAAATCTATACAG
Source organism: Acinetobacter geminorum (assembly GCF_013009345.1). Taxonomy (GTDB): domain Bacteria; phylum Pseudomonadota; class Gammaproteobacteria; order Pseudomonadales; family Moraxellaceae; genus Acinetobacter; species Acinetobacter geminorum. The sequence continues at coordinate 759 of NZ_JABELE010000048.1, forward strand.
TTGTCAAAAGCAGATGAATACCATCTGAAACAACGCAAGAAAATAGAAACTTTATTCAGTTTGCTGAAAGGGACGTACAATTTAGTGACAACTAGAGCGAGAAGTGTTGCAGGCTATTTAGCTGGTATTTATGCATCTTTATGTGCTTATCAAATATGTCACCAAAATAAGCCGATAATTCGGGTTATGGAAATATCGGCTTAAGCGGGATTCGGGTTA
>NZ_JABELE010000049.1 GCF_013009345.1 Acinetobacter geminorum
TAGACTTCCGTCATAAATCAAAAAACGTACAATTTATTTGATCAAATTAATCAGCAAAATTATTTAATTCAAGAGATAATCCTTGGATGAAATTCAAAGATATTCAAAAATTATCAAACGTTAAGTTTCGTAGGCTTACCGGTGTTAGTTGGGCTACATTTAACCTCATGTTGGCCGAGCTAAATAAGCATTTACCTCGTCATATTGGTAAAGGACGACCGCATAAATTACCGTTGGAAGATCGTTTGCTCTTATGTATAGAATATTGGAGAGAATATCGAACATTTTTCCATCTTGGTATGAGTTACGGTGTATCTGAAACGAGTGCAATTCGTATCACACGTGTTATTGAAGATACCTTAATCCGTTCTGGAAAATTCAACTTGCCAAAACAACTTCCTAATCGAGATGAAGTGGATTGGGAAGTTGTTGTGATTGATGCCACTGAAATATTAGTTCAACGTCCAAAAAAAACAGAAGAAATGGTATAGCGGTAAAAAAAAGCGACATACCTTTAAATTTCAGTTATCTATGCACTATACAACAGGTGAAATACTGAGTGTATGTGGAAGTCATGGAAGCATGCATGATTTTAAAATATTTAAAAAAAGCATGAGGAAATTAAAATTTAGGCCCTTTTTTATCGTTGATAAGGGTTATTTAGGGATAAAGAAATTGGGTTTTGGATGCCTCATGCCATCTAAAGCAAAGAAAACTGAAAAACTAGATTCTGAATTAAAAAAGTTAAATAGAGAGATTGGTCGTAGACGAATTCAAGTAGAGCATGTATTTGGAAGGATGAAATGTTTTAAGATTTTATCTTGTGTATATAGAAATCGTCGTAAAAGATTAAACCTACGGTTTAATTTACTTGCTGGCATATACAATTTAGATTGGGTGAAAGATAAACAATTAAATTGATTGAAAAATGATTTATGAAGGAAGTCTA
>NZ_JABELE010000004.1 GCF_013009345.1 Acinetobacter geminorum
GTGCTTATCAAATATGTCACCAAAATAAGCCGATAATTCGGGTTATGGAAATATCGGCTTAAGCGGGATTCGGGTTAGTTATAGATAAGTTGAATGGTTTTTTTATACATATATCTTAGTGAAAAATAAAAGTTTTAAATATAAAACAAAATGTTATTAAAAGGTTTTTATTGGTTATAAACCCGTGGATATTTTGAAACTCATTTGTAAATTTAAATAACACTATTGAAAAGAAGTGTATATTTTTTATTGTGCTAAAAAATAGTAATTATTTAATTTTTCTAAATATTTTAGAAAATCATCCATAAAAAATCCATAATTTATAAAATGTTAAATGGTTCACACTTTTTTGGTGTTGTGTGATTGATTTTTTATTTTAATTATACTTTCCCACCTCGATATGGGACTATCTGATTATCAAAATGCTAAAAAAATGTGTTTTTTCATTGGTATATATCTTGCCACTTAATTTATATGCCGCTCAAGTGGATGAATTGCGAGAGCAAGCTATTCAGACTTACAAAACTGGACAAACTCAACAAGCAATATTGAAATTAGATCAATTGCTAAATAAATACCCACATGACCAAAAATTGCTAGCTGATTATTTAGTTGTAATGTCAAGTGAAAAAAAAGATCTACTGACTTTTTCTCAGCATTTAGCAAATATTAATTATGTGACTTTTCCAGAATATGGCCAATTACCATTAATACGTAATTTGCGTGATTTTAAACACTTTAAAGATGCAATTGAGTGGTCGAACAAATTTAATATTCACAAGACATCTGATGGGCAGATTTTATTAGCAGTTTTATATGCTGAAGCCCAAGATCCTGTAAATGCTAAGGTACATTTAACAAGTATTAAGAGTAAAAATCTTACAGCTGAGCAATTTGTTCAAATTGCTTATGCATATCGACTCATTAATTCACCAGTAGATGCTTTATCTGTAATTGAGCAAGCTTATCAACAGCAACCAAACTCTTTTGCGGTTTTACAAGAATATAGTTATGACTTAGCGGCTGTAGGTTCATATAAAAAAGCTCAGCAGTTATTGCTTGCCAGCGATAAAAATGCACAAACAGAAGCGCTACAGCACTGGCTAAAAGTCAGTGAGTTTTCTCAACGTGTAAATAATGCAATTACTCGCTATAAATATCTCAATCGAGAAGGGATGTCGGATAGTGAAGGCTTTGCTGAGCTTGATGCTGTGTTGAAACAAGGTGAGCAAATACAGCCTTTGATTCAACCGTCAGACTCCAATTATTTAAGATTTCATTATGACTATTTATATGCTTTGGACTTTCGTGGGCGTAGCCGTACGGTATTAGATGAATTTACTAAATTAAATGTATCGTTAGAAAAGCTACCTGCTTATGTACGTCATGCGATTGCGGATAGTTATTTAGCAGAAAGACAACCGCAGCAGGCTGAACTCGCTTTTAAAACCTTACTTACCGAAAAAAACTATTCAGATATGACGGTATATACGGGGCTTTATTATTCTTATATTGAACAAGAAAAATATAAACAAGCTGAGCAACTTTTGAATGATGTTGATCGGTTGATCCCTACGTATAAATACAGTCAAGCCAAAGGGGTGGATAAATCAAGTCATCCTGATCGTGATGATTATATCGCTTTACAAGGCATGCATTTAGCTTATGCAAATCATTTGGATAAATCAGAAAAGCATTTTCAGAAACAAGTAGATCTTGCACCTGCTAATGAAGGTTTAATTAATAACCTTGCTCGTGTTGAGCGCTGGAGAGATAAGCCATTACAGGCGAAGCAAACAATTGATCGTTTAAATGGCTTAACGCCAGTTGCTAAAGATACGCGTATTAACCAAATGCAAAATGCCCAGGCTTTAGGGAATATTCCTGAGTGGCGCAAAAGCACAGAAAGTCTTTTGCAATATTATCCTGAAGATAGTGGTGTAGTTAAAAGTCGAAAAGAATTAGATGATCGTGATAGAGCAACCATCTCACATTCAACAACTTGGGGTCAAAGTAAAGCAGAGAACAGTGATTCTGTGAGTGGGCAAAATGGTTTGAAAGACCGAGAAATGGAAACACGTATTAATAGCCCTTGGATTAAAGATAATTATCGCCTATTTGCTTGGCATCAAGATCGCTACGGAGAATACCGTTTTGGTGATGTGCATGATCAACGTTATGGTGTTGGTGCTGAGTGGCAAGCAAACCGTAAGGCATTGTCGGCAATCTTGTCGCAAAGTACAGATGGTGGACAAGCAGGCGTTCGTCTTGATTGGTCACAATGGCTAAACGACCACTGGCAATATCAATTGCAATATGACAGTCAGGCTAATATTCCATTACAAGCAATTGATGCTGGTGAGGATGGACAAGCTTACCGCGCCGCTTTGACATGGCAAAAAGATGAGTCACGCCAAATTGGGGCAAGTTATGGCTTAACCGATATAAGCGACGGTAATAAACAACAAGAATTTTCGACCTTTTGGCGTGAACGACTATTTGATGCGCCTCATCATATTACCTACGGAACGGTACGTGGATTTTATGGCAGCAATAGCCAAGATGAGACCGCTTACTTTAGCCCAAGCAATCACTACAGTGCTGAGTTGAATTTAAGCCATGACTGGGTCACTTGGCGAGAATACGAACGCTCATTTAAACAGCATTTTGAAGCTGGAGTCGGGCTTTATAAACAAGCAGATTACTCAGCTCGACCAACATATTCTTTGCAATATCAACATCAATGGCAGCTCTCACGGACTTGGCAACTTAATTATGGAGTTGGTTGGCAATACCATCCATACGATGGTCATGATGAACAACATACCTACGGTATTTTTGGATTTGAAGGGCGTTTTTAATGAATAATATGAAGTCAAAAATGTTGAGCTGTGTGTTTGCTTCAACATTATTACCCGTACAATTTTCCTATGCCCGCATTGATACTGAATTACCAAAAAATCATACGGTTTCTTTAACTTTTCATGATGTACGAGATGATGTGCTAAAGGAAGGTGATCGTGATATTTATGCGATTCAGACCAATAATCTGGCGCAGTTTCTCGATTGGCTTAGTCAGTCGGACTGGAAATCGATTCGTCTAAAAGACATTGAAGAGGCGCGTAAGCAAGGTAAGGAATTACCTCATAACTCTATTCTACTCACCTTTGATGATGGTGCTTTGAGTAGTTATAGCCGAGTATTTCCTTTACTTAAGCAATATCAGATTCCAGCAGTTTTTGCACTTCCAACCAGTTGGTTAAATGGTAATACAAAAGCGGGTTATGAAGCCTATGGTCAAGGTAACTTGGTGAATTGGGCTCAAGTTCGTGAAATGCAAGCATCTGGCTTAGCCGAGTTTGCAAGCCATAGCGATGATTTACATCATGGTGTGTTGGCCAATCCTCAAGGTAATGAGCAACCGGCTGCGACTTCTTATGCATATTTAAAATCGCAATCACGTTATGAAACCGATGCAGAATATCAACAACGCATTTTGCAGGATTTAAAGAAATCTTATGCGGTTTTGAAAAAAGAAGTAGGGGTTAATCCTAAAGCAATTATTTGGCCATATGGTGCCGTGAATGAGCAATTAGAAAAGTTAGCACAACAGGCGGGTTTCCAGTTTTCATTCAGTTTGGGACGTGATGGAATGAATCGCGTAAGTGACTCAACTTTTAAACGTAGCTTAGTCATTGATAACCCAACAGCTGAACAACTGACAGAGGGTATGTTAAATATCCTGAACTTCGAAGAGGCAGATTTATTTAAGCAGCCACGTCATTTTGTGAGTATGGATTTAAAGCACTTAGCAGCGCAACAAAACTCTCAGACTGATGAAAAATTAGGGCAGTTGCTATCAAAACTGTATAGCTTGAAAAACAACGCTTTAATCTTAAAGCCTTTGGAAGATAAAGATGAAGATGGGCAATATGATGTTGCCTATTTCCCTACAAATAAAATGTCTGTTCAACAAGATATTTTAAATCGTAGCTTATGGCAGGCTCAAACCCGTGCAGGCCAATCTGTAATATTAGAATTGCCTGCTTATCCGCAAAAGGATAAACCATTTTTAGCTTCAGATTTGGCTAAAGATATTGCACGCTTTAACAGTAATTTAAGTGGTATTCAGCTTAATGCAGGATCATCTTTAAATTGCGCAATGCAAAAAGTAACAGTGCAAGAAAGCAGTTGCATTGAACAATCAAAACAACTCGAACAACTGAGTCAATTGACTAAAAAAGCGGTCAAACCTTATTTAAATATGAGTAATCAGGCACAGTTTAGTTTATTACTTACACCTGATTTAGACCATATCGAAAATCTACCTGAGCTTATAAAAGCACTTTTGTTAAAACATGATTTAGTCAATTTGAAGTTTGATGTGATTGGTAAGAAAAAACAATTTAATCAGTTGTTAACGCTCTTAAATACACTTAATGAAAATGATAAGCAAAGAATAATGCTGACTTTAGTATTACCAGAAAACTCGCAAAAAAATGCTTGGGAAGAGGTTCAGCAAGGGCTCTTTTCTATTCAGCGAATAGGAATCCAGAAATTCGGTATTGATGGCTATGACTTTGAAAAATCAAAAGATGTTCATCAATATTTATATAATCCGATTAGTCTGAATGCTAGCCCTGTGATGTATCAGCCTTTTGCTGGATTGGTAGAGGGGAAAAAGTAATGAGGGTATTACTCGATATTCTATTTGCTTTTGCTTTTTTATATCCCTTACTGATGGCTTGGACATGGATGGTAGGGGGACTTTGGTTTTTCTTTAAAAGAGAATACCGTGAACAAGCACTTCCCGAACCGACTAGTGAAGGATGCAGTATTATTATTCCGTGTTTTAACGAAGAAGCCCAAGTGCGGCAAACAATTCGTTATGCGCTACAAACCAAATATCCAAATTTTGAAGTGATCGCCGTCAATGATGGAAGTAGTGACAGGACCGCCGAAATTCTCGATGAATTGTCAGCGCAAGATTCACGACTTCGGGTTGTACACTTAGCAGAAAATCAGGGTAAGGCCGTAGCTTTAAGATCGGGAGTACTGGTTAGTAAATACGAATATCTTGTGTGTATTGATGGAGATGCGTTGTTACATCCGCATGCGGTACTTTGGTTAATGCAGCCATTTATTAACTTCCCGCGAATTGGTGCTGTAACGGGTAATCCACGAATTTTAAATCGATCTAGTATTTTAGGAAAATTACAGGTTGGTGAGTTTTCTTCGATTATTGGTTTAATTAAACGTGCACAACGTACATATGGTCGTATTTTTACTGTGTCTGGTGTGATTGCTGCATTCCGTAAAACTGCACTCGTTCGAGTCGGTTTTTGGTCTGACGATAAAATTACCGAAGATATTGATATTTCATGGAAGTTACAACTCGACCATTGGGATATTCAGTATATTCCACAAGCGCTTTGTTATATCTATATGCCAGAGACATTCAAGGGGCTGTGGAAACAGCGTCTTCGTTGGGCGCAAGGAGGGGTGGAGGTTCTTATAGAATATATTCCACAGATGTTTAAATTGCGTGTTCGTAGAATGTGGCCAGTCATGATTGAGGCGCTAGTCAGTATTATCTGGTCTTATGTGATGATTATGATCTTCACGCTATTTTTTGTTGGATTATTTGTTGAACTACCTCAGCAATGGCAGATTAAAACGCTTATGCCACAGTGGTACGGTGTGATACTAGGTGGAACATGTCTGATTCAGTTTTTGGTTAGCTTGTGGATTGATCAGCGCTATGACCGCAGCCGCTTCTTTAGAAACTATTTTTGGGTAATCTGGTACCCATTATTTTTCTGGCTGCTTACTTTATTTACAAGTGTTGTGGCGGTACCAAAGACTTTATTTAACACTAAAAAACGTGCCCGTTGGGTGAGCCCAGACCGCGGCTTCCGTGGAGATAACCCATGAAACCTGAGGAAAACAAGGATATAGAGACTTTAGATATCCCCGAATATATTGATCAACCTGAATATGTGAAAAATAAAACAGCAAACTATACATTGCAAACTATTGGGTGGATTTGTTTGATGTGGTTGCTTTTTCCATTGGTTTCACTGTTTTTATGGGTTTTTGAAGGGCACTTAATTTATGATTATGTCTGGGTTGATCATCTATCAGAAGTTAAGACTTTACTACATTTAGCCCTACTGATCGGAATTAGCGCGCTCATTTTAATTTTGTGGGCAAGTTATAACTGGATTAGGTTTAGTGGTGAGGATCGACGAGCTAAAGCGCCTAATAGTTCTGTTGAATTATTAGCTGCCCAATTCTTGGTTACTCCCGAAATGTTAACTGAGTTGCAAGAAAAACAGCGAATCATTTTGCATTACGATGATCATGGTAATTTGCAAAAATATGAGTAAAGTAAAAAAGCATGGCTTAAAACCATGCTTTTTTACTTTTATGGGATTGCTCTGATAATAATATCAACGGGTTGTTCTATACCATCCATGCTGTGAATAGATCTATTGGTAATTTTAACAATTGGCCATGTTTGCAATTTACAGTTGGGTTTCTGAAGTGCTGCATAATAACTGTCGGATTTAAAAAATACTTTTTTCGTGGTTGCAGTATTGGGAGTCAAAAGACGCTTAAGCCATGGTTCGTTTACTTGAGTTTCTAGAAAACGTAATGCCAGAATGCTTTTAACACGATTGTTAAATAACCTGCGGTTTTTGATAATAAGTGGGTGGGTAATTAACTTATGTGTACCCACCTGACTATGGGGCAAAATAAAATGAGGGGTGATTTGGAAGACAGTCACAAATTTTGCTTGCTGACAGACTTTTTCAAGATGAGTCACGCTATCTTGATTTGTACCAATAATCGCGACAGATGAATGTGAAAAGTCAAACTCTTTAATTGATGTTGATGAAATCACTTGACCAGTAAAATCTTCGAAATCTTGAGAGATATTCTGAAAAATCACTGATTTTGAAGTGTTATTTTTAATATTAATACTCATTTTCCAAAAGTCCTTTTGGTTTTTTAAATCATGATGTTTTTATCGTTTTAATATAAATAACCAAGCAGGAAGTTGGGGTAAAGTCTTTTCAGATAGATGGTCATCCCATACTCGAAATCAATTCAAGTATGGGAACTTGAAGTAGAGTTTAATGTTCTGTTTTTACATTCATGAGTTGTGTGAAGCTTTCTAAACGTTTAACTGTATCGTATACATCACATGTAAAAATAAATTCATCAACATCGTATGTAGCTAATAACTTTTGTAAGCCAGCACGAACCGTATCTACAGACCCAATTTGTGCCATTGCATAGAAGTTTTCGACAGAAAGTTGTTCTGCTGTATTCCACAATCCCTGCATTGATTCAACTGGTGGTTTAAGTTTTAAGCTTTCGCCACGAATTAAGCCTAATACACGTTGGTATGCACTTGTTGCTAAAAACTGTGCTTCTTCATCAGTCTCTGCTACAACAACAGGTACACCCATAGAAACGTAAGGTTTATCTAAATAAGCAGAAGGTTCAAAGTTCTCTCGATAAAGTTGAATGGCTTGACCTAGCATACGTGGTGCGAAATGAGAGGCAAACGAGTAGGGAAGTCCAAGTTTTGCCGCGAGTTGTGCACTAAATAGGCTAGATCCAAGTAACCAAACAGGAACATGTGTGCTTTGTCCCGGTGTTGCAATAATTTTTTGTCCAGCTTGAGGTACATCGAAATATTTTAAGATTTCGACAACATCTCTAGGAAATTGATCTTCGGTTTCTTGATGGCCACGACGTAAAGCTCGCATAGTGAGTTGATCTGTACCAGGAGCACGACCTAAACCAAGTTCAATACGATTTGGATATAAAGTAGCAAGTGTTCCAAATTGTTCGGCGACAACTAAAGGGGCATGGTTAGGAAGCATAATCCCGCCTGAACCTAAGCGAATATGCTGTGTATGTGCTGCAATAAAACCAAGTAAGACAGCGGTAGCTGAACTTGCGATACCATCCATGTTGTGATGTTCAGCAAGCCAGAAACGTTCATAGCCTAGTTTTTCTGCATGTTGTGCCAATTCTAATGCGTGACGTAATGAGAATTCGATGGTTTTATCATTACGAATAGGAGCAAGTTCTAAGATAGAGAACTTGGTATCTTGAAGTGATCGCATGCGATATTCTCGAATAAGGATATATCGAAATAATACGATATATGGGGTGTGATGTATATCGTTTTTTTTCGATATTAAATTTTATCTATCAATAAAAAAGCACCCGAAGGTGCTCTTTTGATTACTCTGTGAATTAGCGGTTTTTGTACCAACCACGGTGTAAGCCATTGTCATGGCGACGGCTACCGCCTTTATAATAACGACGGTCACCATCGTAATATTTACGGTCATCACGATCGTAACGTCCGCGGTCATAACGGTCATCGTAGTTACGATCTTCAGCAACTTTACGACCTAATGCAGAACCACCAGCGGCACCTACTGCTGCACCGATGTATCCACCGTTGGTACCGCCCATATTTTTGCCGACTGTATAACCAGCACCACCACCTAAAGCACCACCAATTGCAGCTTCTGTACGATTACGACGATCACTTGCTGCTGCTGCGCCACCAGCACCACCTAAAGCAGCACCGATTGTTGCACCAGATGTACCACCAATACTTTTACCGATTGCAGTACCCACTACACTACCTAAAGCAGAGGTTGCAGCAACACGTGTGCCATTGTCTGCATGTGCAACTGTAACAATTGAAGATGTTGCAATTAATGCACTAGCTAACCAAATATTCATTTTCATCTTGGAACTCCATGTCCTTTTACTGAAAGGACAGTATTTTTATCTTGAGGTAAATGTAATAAAAAATTTCGTAATAATTATGGAGAACCCAAAAGGCGTTACGATAGTTTTGTGTCTGTTTGTAGTGTTTATATTAATTTATGGATAAACCATGAGCATACGGAATATGAGCGTATAGCTTCATCACAATAAAAAAGCACCCGAAGGTGCTTAAATATCTGTTCGTCAAATTTGATTAGTGATGACGACGGTGTTTTTTCTTCCAGTGTTTAGAAGATTTAGTTGTATAGCGGTCTTTAGAAATTTTATTACCTAAAGCAGAACCACCCGCAGCACCTAAAGCAGCACCGACATAACCACCGTTTGTACCACCCATGCTTTTACCAACGGTGTAACCGGCACCACCACCTAAAGCACCGCCAATCGCAGATTCAGTACGGTTACGACGGTCGCTCGCAACAGCTGCACCACCAGCACCGCCTAAAGCAGCACCGATTGTTGCGCCAGATGTACCGCCCATACTTTTACCAATTGCAGTACCAGCTACACTACCCAAAGCAGACGCAGCTGCTACATGTGTTGTATTGTCAGCATGTGCCACAGTAACCATTGAAGTTGCTAGAACAGCGCTACATAACCAAGCATTTAATTTCATTTTTGACTCCGTGTCCCCAGTTGCAGGACCCTATATCTTTTGTTAGAGCAAATGTAACAAAAGACTTCTCCTTAAATGTGGAGAACCTTGATTCGATTATTGGAGTTTAGTGTCTGGTTTGTATGCTTTCTATTAAAATAGAATATTTAATGCCCATGTAGAAAAAAGTGATTCTAATTTAACTGGCCCCAAGTTCATCTATTCTCAGTTGAGCATAAGAAATCTATAAAAGCTCTTGTGGCAGAAGACATATGTTTATGTTGTGCGTAAAGTAAAGAAAAGGGGCGTGTATGACCTGCATAACCTTCAAGTAAAGGATGTAGTTTTCCTTGTTGAATTTTTTCATCAACAATAAAGCTGTAACTTTGACATATTCCTAATCCACTTTCGGCAAGTGATACTACTCCTAAAATATCTTCTTTTATCAAAATCCTATTTGTTGGTGTCCACTGAATTTCTTGATCTACATTCTTAAAGAACCATGGAATGACCTTACCACTGCTCGGTAATTCAAAAGCAATACATTGGTGATGATTTAATTCTTCCAAGGTTTGAGGAACACCCATACGTTTTAAATATTCGGGTGAGGCAACAAGTTGAAGAGGTGCAAGTTCCAGAGGTCTGGCAATAAGTGTGCTATTAGGAAGCTGACCTTGACGAATAGCTAAATCAAATCCTTCAGCAATTAAATCAACGTTTCGATTAGAAATACTAACTTCAATTTGAATGCTGGGATATTGCAAAAGAAATTGCTGTAATAAGGGTGGGAGGCGATAATGCCCATAGGTGGTAGGTACACTTAATTTAATTTTGCCAGAAATTTGCAGTTGTTCACCCTGAATATCACGCTCTGCATGGTCAATTAACTGAAAGGCGTACTGCATTTTCTCATAATAAAGCTGACCTGCTTCAGTGAGACTCAAATGGCGAGTTGTTCTTCTAAAAAACTGGATACCTAACTTTTTTTCCAGTCGCGTAATTGTTCTACTAATGACTGAAGGAGTCGTGGATAAATAGACTGCAGCCGCACTAATAGAAAGTTTCTCAGCCACAATTAAAAACACTTCTACATCTGCAAGATGGTCAAATTGACGAGACATTTTGTTCTCAAACGCAAAAAAGTTTTGTGTATATGGTTGTTTTTTTACCTTATTGGCAAAAATAGAATATATCCATCCCAGTTATAAATCCAGCAAATGGTTGAAATGAAGGTCGAATTATGAAATCTCTAAATAAAATAATGCTTGCAATAGTTACCGCTTCAGCAGCATTAAGTGCAAATGCTGCTCATGTATTGGTTGTATTGTCTGATGAAGGACAGCTAGAGCTAAAAAATGGTCAAATTTTTAAAACGGGCTTTTATTTAAATGAATTGATGCAGCCTACAAAAATGCTTTTAGATGCAGGCCATACAGTAACTTTTGCTACTCCAAAAGGTAAAGCTCCAACATTAGATGAATCATCAAATAATGCGATGTATTTTAACCAAGATGAAAAAGCATTAAAGCAATATTTAGGTTTATTGCATGATCTAAAATTAACATCTGCTCAAGATTCTCCGGTTGTGAGCCTATCTCGTATTGAGCAAATTGGCGTGGGTCAGTTTGATGCTATTTATATTCCAGGTGGACATGCACCTATGCAAGATCTCTTAAAAGATAAACAACTTGGAAAAGTACTTACAGCTTTCCATAAAGCTGGTAAACCTACTGCGTTGGTCTGTCATGGCCCTATTGCGTTGATGTCTACTTTACCTAATGCCTCGGAAGTAGTTGGTCAACTAGAACAAGGTAAAACAGTGAAAACTGGCGAATGGATTTATAAAAATTATCGGATGACTGTAATTAGCAATCAGGAAGAAGAGCAGGCTAAAGCTTTATTAAAAGGTGGAGAAATGAAGTTTTATCCACAAACGGCTTTACAGTCACTTGGCGGTAAGTATCAAAGTAATACCACTGCATGGACTCCAAACGTAGTAGTGGACCGTGAACTTATTACAGGGCAAAATCCGGCGTCGGCTGTTTTGGTGGGTAAAACCTTATTAGAAAAATTAAAATAAGTAGGTTGGGCAAAGAGGTTTTATCAACAAAGCCTCTATTGTCATATAGAGAAAAAAGATGACTTATTATTTCCTACAGAACAGTCAAATTATAGGCAAGTAAATAAATCTTATTCGAAATCATTATATTTATACGCCTCTAGTTATTGGGAAAGTTGATGAATTGGCTGATTATATATGTCATTTAAGCAGCATAATCTGTAAACTATGCGCTATTTTTACGATTTTGCTTATCTTCTATACTTACATAGCGTTCGATAAGCTTTTTGGACTTTTGAGATATTTCCTCTTATGAAAGCGTCACTCCGTTTACGACTTGATCAACTCTGTGATCGACATGAAGAACTTACTGCATTGCTTGCAGATGCTGAAGTGATCTCCGATAACAAACGTTTCCGTAAATTGTCTCGTGAACATAGTGATTTATCTGAAATTACCGAAGTTTGGGGCAAATACCGTCAAGCAGAAGAAGATATTGAAACTGCTGAAATGATGAAGTCGGACCCAGACTTTAAAGATATGGCAGAAGAAGAAATTCAAGCAAATAAAACATTGCTTGAAGAATTAGAAAGCCAACTCAACATTTTGATGATTCCAAAAGATCCAAATGACTCTAATGCTGCGTATTTAGAAATTCGTGCCGGGACAGGCGGTGATGAAGCTGCGATTTTCTCTGGTGATTTGTTCCGCATGTATAGTAAATATGCCGAATCGCAAGGTTGGCGTATTGAAGTCCTTTCTGAAAATGAAGGCGAGCATGGCGGTTTTAAAGAAGTCATTTGCCGTGTAGATGGTGATGGCGTGTATGGCCGCTTAAAGTTTGAAAGTGGCGCGCATCGTGTACAACGTGTTCCAGCAACTGAATCACAAGGTCGTGTGCATACGTCAGCATGTACAGTAGCAATCTTGCCTGAAATTGACGTTGATACTAACGTTGAAATTAATCCGGCAGATTTGCGTATTGATACTTACCGTGCGTCAGGTGCGGGTGGTCAGCACATTAACAAAACCGATTCGGCAGTGCGTATTACTCACATACCAACAGGTACAGTGGTTGAGTGTCAAGAAGAACGTTCACAGCATAAAAATAAAGCTAAGGCGATGGCATTGTTAGTATCACGTCTTGAAAATGCTAAACGTGCAGCAGCCGATGCAGCAACTTCTGAAATGCGCCGTGATTTGGTTGGTTCTGGTGACCGTTCTGAACGTATCCGTACTTATAACTATCCGCAAGGACGTATGACGGACCATCGTATTAACCTAACTTTATATAAGTTAGATGCCATTATGGAAGGTGATTTAACTGAATTACTTGATAGCTTACATCGTGAATATCAAGCAGATCAGCTTGCAATGCTTGCTCAGGAAAATGGCGGCTAATGAACATTGCTCAAGCGCTTGCAATTCGTGGTGAGCCTGACAGTTATGAACGTCAGGAAAATGCTTGGTTACTTGAGCATTTTCTAAAAATCAATTCGCTTGAATTAAAGTTTAAACTTGAGCAAGAGTTAACAGTTCAACAAGAGCAAGACTACTTGGCTGGGCTTGAGCGTATTCAAAATGGTGAACCTTTAGCTTATGTAACAGGTTCACAGCCATTTTGGACGCTCGATTTAAAAGTGACTTCCGATACTTTAGTGCCACGACCAGATACTGAAGTTTTGGTTGAAACCGTTTTAAATTTAAATTTGCCAAAGAATGCGAATATTGTTGATTTGGGAACGGGCACAGGTGCGATTGCACTTGCATTAGCGAGTGAACGCCCAGATTGGCAAGTAACAGCAACTGATATTTATGCACCTACTTTAGAAGTTGCAAAAGAAAATGCGCAAACGCATGGATTACAACAAGTGAAATTTGCCTGCGGTGCTTGGTTTGAAGCACTCGAACCACAACAATTTGATTTAATTGTTTCTAATCCGCCGTATATCGACCCTGAAGATGAGCACATGCAAGCTTTAGCAACAGAACCGCGCCGTGCATTGGTTGCAGATCATCAGGGACTAGCTGATATTGAAATTATTATTGCTCAAGGGAAAAACTGGTTAGAACTACAAGGCTGGATTGCACTAGAGCATGGCTATGATCAGGGGCAAGCTGTTCGAAAAATATTTGCTGAGCATGGTTTTAGTGAAATTAAAACTATTCAAGACTATGGCCAAAATGATCGAGTCACATTAGCATCATTACTAACAAAATAAGAATAACTTAAACTGTAGAATTCAAGGTAGCTTCTCGATATGCACCTGGGCTGACACCTGTCCATTTTTTAAAAGCACGGTGAAATGCACTTGGGTCATGGAAGCTTAAATCTTCACTAATATCTTGAATTGAGTCATTCGTTTTACTTAAGCGTTCAACAGCAATATCACAGCGGATTTCATTTTTAATTTGTTGATAGCTTACACCTTCATGTTTCAGTCTACGTTGAACGGTGGCTTCTGAAATATTGAGTTGGTGAGCTACATCTTTGAGTTCAGGCCATTGTGCAGGGTGGAGTTTCAATAAATGGCGACGAATAAGTACACTCAAGGCATTTTCATTTTTAAAGCGAACTAAAAGATTTTGCGGAGTTTGCTCTAAAAAATCATAAAGCGCTTTTTTATCTTTTTTAATTTTAATATCTAAATAGTGGGCATCGAACTCAACTCGATTTGCCTCAGCATTAAATTGAATGTCTTCACCAAAACGTACAAGATAATCCTGAATATCCTGAGGTTTAGGACAACGTACCATAATAGTATTTAAACCAATTCGCTGGTCTACCAACCAGCACATCAGTCCGTGTACTAATATTAAAAAGGTTGCATAGGTAAACATACGTTTAGGTTGTTCACGATCATGAATCACTAAATAAGCTTTTTCTTGTTCTCGAATGAGTTCTCCGTGCATATCATCTAAAACAAAGTTAAAAAACTTCAAAATATCGTAAAGTGCTTTTTCTAAAGTTTCAGCCGTACTGACGAGTTTAGTCAGTAATTTATAGCTTCCACGACGCATAGGGTGGCTATCCATCCCAAAAAACTCATCGTTCATGGCATTTGCAAGCTCTATCCACAATTGGGCATATGTTGTAACAGGCACACGTGCCTTTGGAGACATCAGTAATTCAGCGGGGATGCCTGCTTTATTTAGAATTATTTGTGTATTTAGACCTTTGGCATAAGCCGCACTCAGTGCTTCATGTACTAGTGCAATCGAAATTGTGCCTTTACTTAAAGAAGATTGGACAACCATGTCAAAGACTCATATTTTCTTCATATATTTCAAGTGAAATACTACATATTTAAAATTTGGATTGATCAAAAGCTGCAAACATTTTGAGGCTTTTTGAAATTGTATCGGAAAACAACAACTTTTACTCTCACTACTAAGTTTAAAGAACATTTCTATAGGACATTACATAATGAAAATTCAAGGGAAACATTTCGTCATTACAGGTGGTGGCTCAGGTTTGGGTGCTGCAACAGCTGAGTATTTAGTCCAGCAAGGTGCTTCGGTTACCTTGGTAGACATGAATATAGAAGCAGGCGAGCAACAAGCGAAACAGTTGGGGCCAAAAGCTGACTTTGTAAGACTTGATGTAACCGATGAAGCTGCTGCTGAACAGTTCTTTAAAGATATGTTGGTCAAACATGGTCATTTGCATGGTTTGGTTAACTGTGCGGGTATTGGCCCTTCTGCAAAAGTGGTTGGTCGTGAAGGCGTACATGATTTGGCATTATTTTCAAGGACTTTAAATATTAATGTTACAGGTACATTTAACATGCTGCGTTTTGCAGCAGATGTAATGAGTAAAAACACGGTTGAAGAAGGTGAAGAAGACCGTGGTGTGATTGTAAACACTGCGTCTGTGGCGGCATTTGACGGCCAAATTGGTCAGGCAGCTTATTCAGCTTCTAAAGGCGCTATTGTGGCGATGACTTTGCCGATTGCTCGTGAGCTAGCGCGACATGCTATTCGTATTATGACCATTGCGCCAGGAATTATGGAAACCCCAATGCTTAAGGGCATGCCACAAAATGTGCAAGATGCTTTGGGACAAATGGTGCCATATCCATCTCGTTTAGGAAAACCAGCAGAATTCGCCCGTTTGGTGGCACATATTGCTGAAAACTCTTACTTAAATGGTGAAGTCATCCGTCTAGATGGTGCAATTCGTATGGCAGCAAAATAATAAAAATAAGGATGCGGAAATGATCTTAAATGCTGAGCAAAGTATGGTTCAGGAGATGATGCGTAACTATGCGCAGAATCAGTTAAAACCAACAGCCGGACATCGCGATAAAACCCATGAGTTTCCTGCTCAGGAATTAAAAGATTTAGGGGCACTAGGTGCTATGGGCATGACCGTTCCAAATGAATGGGGCGGTGCTGGAATGGACTATGTATCTTTGGTGCTTGCAATTGAAGAAATTGCCGCAGGTGATGGTGCTATTTCGACTATCGTAAGTGTTCAAAATTCATTGATTTGCGGTATTACACTGGCGTATGGTTCGGATCAGCAAAAACAAACCTATTTGCCAAAATTTGCATCTGGTGAATGGCTAGGATGTTTTTGTTTAACTGAGCCTCATGTCGGTTCCGATGCGAGCGCAATTCTATGTAAAGCCGAGCGAGATGGCGACCATTGGGTACTCAATGGCGTAAAGCAATTTATTACCAGTGGCAAAAATGCCCAAGTGGCTTTGGTACTTGCGGTTACAGATAAACAGGCTGGCAAAAAAGGCATTTCGTGCTTTCTTGTACCGACCAATACACAAGGTTATTTAGTGACTCGTATTGAAGACAAAATGGGTCAACATGCTTCGGACACCGCAACCATTACTCTCGAAAACTGCCGGATTCCTTTAGAAAATTTGGTGGGTCAAGAAGGTGAAGGTTATAAAATTGCACTTTCTAATTTGGCGGCTGGACGTATTGGTATTGGCGCTCAATCGGTGGGTATGGCAAGAGCGGCTTTTGATGCAGCTGTGCAATATGCAAATGAGCGTAAAGCTTTTGGAGTCGAATTAGTTCAGCATCAGGCGGTTGGTTTCCGGTTAGCCGATATGGCGACCCAGATTGAAGCTGCGCATCAGTTGGTTTTGCATGCTGCAACTTTAAAAGATGCTGGGCTGCCTTGTTTAAAAGAAGCCTCAATGGCAAAGCTATTTGCATCAACTATGGCTGAGCGAGTATGTTCGGATGCGATCCAGATTCATGGTGGTTATGGCTACGTGAGTGATTTCCCTGTAGAGAGAATTTATCGTGATGTTCGTGTAAGCCAGATTTATGAAGGTGCTTCGGATATTCAACGCTTGGTGATTGCTCGCGAAGTGGCTCAAGTTTAAATATTAGATTTTAAAAAAGAGTCACTGGCTGCAAAAAACCGCAATTGTTATGCGGTTTTTTGCAATTAAATGAAACTCACTTTTTAATGATTAAATTTGAGCTTTGACTTCCTCACCAATTAAATAAAAGGTTCCTCCAGCAATATAGTGCAGACTTCGAAGTTCTTTCGGTGCATCTTGAAAATGCCAGTGCCCATCTCTAAAGACACGGCTATCTGCCCATGCACCTACAACAGAACCAATAAATAAATCATGAGCTGATTGATTATGCGGTTCAGAAATAAGTTTACATACAAGCCATGCGACGCAACCTGATACAAGTGGGCTGGTAAGGCCTTCTTGATAGAATAGCTCAACACCGCAATGCTCAAGTTTTTCTGGATCATCCAACTTACTAATGGTACCAAGTTGATGAGTTAGATCGAGCTGTGCATAGCAAGGAACTTGTAGTGTGAAATAGCCACTTTGCTCAACGAGCTGTCGTGTTTTAGTGCTTTTGTCGAGAACAACGGATACTTTGGCTGGCTTGAATTCTAAGGCACATGCCCATGCGGCGGCCATTACATTACGGTCGTCACCATGTTGTGCGGAAACAAGGACAGTTGGACCATGATTTAACAAACGATAAGCTTTTTCTAACTCTACAGGTGCAATATATGATTGGGACATATTTAGCCTAAGTAATACAGAAAATAGATAGCGTTATTGTTGCAGAAAGTGTGAGAGAAGTAATGTGATAGGGTATTAACCGAATAAAAAAAGTTGTTTCCATTTTATAGCTTTCATAATAACGAACTTAATCATAAAATCACTTGGCTTCTAAGTGAAAGGATTAACGCGTGACCGAGCTTCAAGATATCGATTTTGTAGAGTTAAGTGATGAAGAAATGCATCTCTATAGCCGTCAGATTTTACTTGATGGATGGGATATTGAAGCTCAGGAAAAACTCAAACTTGCTAATGTACTGATTGTCGGTGCCGGTGGAATAGGCTGTACCAGTGCGGAATTACTAGCGCGAGCAGGAGTTGGGAAAATTACATTGATTGATGCAGATACGATCGAGATAAGTAATTTACAACGACAAATCGCATTTGGTCATGAAGATATTGGTCGCTACAAGGCAGAGATTTTGGCTAAACGGTTACAGAAAATTAACCCTTATATCTGTGTTGAATACTACAACGAACGTTTAGACGAACATAACATTGATAGACTTATTGAACACCAAGATGTGGTTTTAGATGGCTGCGATAATTTTACAACCCGTTATCTGGTAAATGCAGCTTGTAAGAAACATCAGGTCGCATTAATTAGCGCTTCAGCAATTGGTTTTCAGGCGCAAATGTTTATGGTTGAAGGTGATTCAGCTTGTTATGAATGCCTTTTTCCGAAAGAACAGCATAGCAATGAAGGGCTGCGCTGTGCAGAGTCAGGGGTACTTGCAACCACCCCTGTAATGATAGCGTCATTACAATCACATCACACTTTGCTGTATTTAGGTTTAAATCGTGTACCTTTAAAGCAGAAACTATTATTGTGGGATGGTTTAAATATGACACAACGTATTGTTAGTTTTGATAAAGATGTAAATTGCCCACTTTGTCAGGCAAGCTAATCAGTAAATTAAACAAAATTTGCTACACTCAACCTGAATGATTTGGTTTTGAAGAAATATGAAAAAAAATATTTTGTTTGATGGGCTACGTTCAGTCGCCCGCATTGGTGAAACAGCAGTGGTTGCCGCCAAAGCTGGAATTAAATACGCAACTGAAAAACCAAGTAATGCCAAACTCATGCGAGAGACTTTTGAGTCCCTTGGTTCAACTTATATTAAGCTTGGTCAGTTTATTGCGAGTACGCCATCGCTTTTCCCACGTGAATATGTAGAAGAATTTCAAGGTTGTTTAGACCAGACACCAACACTACCATTTAGTTATATTCAAGGTGTGCTTGCATCTGAGTTTGAAGGACGTGATTTAAGCCAGATTTTTAGCTACATCGATGAAAAGCCATTAGCTTCTGCTTCAATTGCTCAGGTTCATGCAGCTAAGCTGACTACAGGTGAAGATGTGGTTATTAAAGTACAAAAGCCTGGCGTTGAAACCATTTTATATACGGACTTAAGTGTGGTGCATTGGGCTGCCAAGCTGCTTGAACGCGCAGTACCAAAGATCAAATTCGCAGCTCTTTCAGAAATTGTAGATGAAATTAAAAGCCGTATGGTCCGTGAAGTCGATTTCATTGAAGAAGCACAAAACCTAGATGATTTTGTGGAATATCTTAATATTTCACAAAATAAAGCAGCGACAGCGCCTAAAGTTTATCATCAGTTTTCTACGCGCCGTGTCTTAACTATGCAGCGTTTATACGGTGTGTCTTTGACAGATTTTAGTGTCGTAAAACAATATGCTAAAGATCCATCGCAAGTACTGATTACTGCTATGAATACATGGTTTGGTAGTCTCATGTTGTGTAAGAGTTTCCATGCTGACTTACATGCTGGGAACTTAATGTTGCTTGAAGATGGGCGTATTGGTTTTATCGATTTTGGTATCGTGGGACAGTTAAAACCTGAAGTTTGGACTGCATGTATTGCATTTATGGATGCCTTACAAAAAACTGATTATCAGGCAATGGCTGAAAATATGCTGAAAATGGGCATGACACATAACAAAATTGACGTTCAGGTGTTGGCTCAAGATCTAGAGCGTTTGTTTAATGGCGTATTAATGGCCGATCCGCAACAGATCTTGTCTTCAAATCCAGCCGATTTAAATGACATTATGATGGATATGGTAGGTGTAGGCGAGCGCCACGGGATTAAATTCCCACGTGATTTTGCCTTATTATTTAAGCAAATGCTTTATTTCGATCGTTTTATGCGCGTACTCGCACCATATACTGATATTTATGCAGACCAACGTTTGAAAATGGTTCAAAATATGGAACCTGCTTCGTTATTAAAGCACTAAGGTCAGTTTAAATTTATGGATGCCATTATTATTGAAGGCTTGAAAGTTGAGACAGTGATTGGCTGTTTCAACTGGGAAAGACAAATCATTCAACCTTTAATGTTGGATTTAACCATCCATAATGATTTGAGCCGAGCAGCAGAGTCTGACAAGCTTGAGGACACTCTCAACTATGCGCAGATTTGTGAGTTATCGGCTCAAAACATTCAACAAGCTAAACCTGAATTAATCGAGCATGCAGCACATCTGGTTTTACAATGTTTGTTTGAAACCTTTCCATCAATTGAAAAAATTACCATAACCATCCGTAAGCCAGCCATCATTGCAGAAGCAAATGCTGTAGGAATTCGTCTTGAACGCACCAGAAACAATTTTTGCGCTCGCCCTAGCGAGTAATTTAGACGCAGATCAGCACTTTACTTTTGCTTATACGCAATTGGCAACATTGGGGAAAGTGCAGTTTTCATCTGTTTATCAAATTCCATGCCGAGATGGTATTGGAGATGATTATTGGAATTCAGCATGTCTATTAAAAAGCACTTTATCGTGTGACCAAATTGAATCTTTTCTAAAGAAACTTGAGACAGATTCGGGGCGTGTTCGTCCGTCGCATCATATTTCTTTAGATGTAGATTTGATTGCATGGGGAAGTGATCTGGACCATATGCAATTTAATTTTAAAAAGCTACCTTTGGCACTCGATGTAAAAATTCCTTTATATGAACTTTGGCCTTGTGAGACCTTAAAGGCTGATAGCACACTTTATCCAGTCGTTAATTTTAAAGTTTAATGCCTTTCAAACTAGATTTTACGCAAACTTTACGCGGTCTTTGACTTCCTCAATAGAGAATTTACGGGCATTTTATCGATACTGAAATTCACTAAATTAGTGTTATTTCAGGACAATAAAGATGCTTATAAATTCTCAAATGCGCATCTTGCATCAGTCTGGCATTGTCTTATGCGGACTTAAAACAAATGATATTTCTCTATCTCTCCTTATTTCCAGTTTGGCAAATCAAGCCAAGGGGTATAGAGGAGAATAGCCATGTTAGAACTTATACTTGTTTTATTTATTGCTATTTTTCTAGCATGGTGCCTCAGTAAATATCTATCCAAAGTGATGGCGAATGAGCCGATGTGGGGTGATGGATTATTTCGTTGGATTGAAAATCCTGTATACCGCTTATTAGGTGTCTCTCCACAGCAACAAATGAACTGGAAACAATATTCTCTATCATTTGTTGTGAGCTGTATTTTTCTTGCAGTGGCTATTCTTACTATTTTTATGACGCAAGCATGGCTACCATTAAACCCTAACCATGCACCAAATATGAGTTGGGATTTAGCGTTACACACGGTTATTTCATTTTTAACTAATACCAACCAACAGCATTATTCTGGTCAAGCTCAATTATCTTATTTGTCGCAAATGACAGGTATTGTAGGTTTGCAAGTCATTACTCCAATGATGGGGCTGGCTTTGGTTGTTGCAACATTAAGAGCTTTCTTTTATCAGCGTCCAAGCCATATTACGGCCGATGTTGCCGAGCAGCCAGATCAAATTTTAATTGGGAACTATTGGGCAGATGTAATTCGTCCTACAGTTCGCTTTTTGCTTCCACTCTGTTTTGTCTGGTCATTGTTGCTTAACAGCCAAGGCGTGCCAGCAACTTTCCAAGGTGGGCCAGAAGTACAACTTATTGATAAAGCCAATAGCGTTGAAACTCAAAAAATTCCTTTAGGGCCAGTTGCGCCAATGGTAGCGATTAAGCAATTGGGTAGTAATGGTGGCGGTTGGTATGGTCCAAATAGTTCTGTGCCTTTAGAAAATCCAACACCACTTTCTAATTTACTAGAAATGATTGCGATTTTACTTATTCCAATCACAGTCATTTTTATGGTAGGGCATTTTACTCAGCGTAAAAAATTTGCCTACTTTGTGTTTGGCAGCATGCTTTTCATGTCGATTATTTCAGGTGCAGCTGCTGTCTGGTCTGAGAGTATGTCATCGACAGCATCTCAGCTTGCCGTAATGGAAGGTAAAGAACAACGATTTGGACCAGCAGCATCAGCAGTTTGGGCAGCGCTTACTACACAGGTGAATAACGGCTCGGTCAATATGATGCATGATTCTTCTGCGCCGCTTACTGGTTTAGTCGAACTCATCAACATGCTGATTAATGCGATTTGGGGTGGTGTGGGCTGTGGTCTGCAACAGTTCATGATTTATCTGTTACTCGCAGTATTTATTGCTGGTTTAATGACAGGTCGTACCCCTGAGTTGTTTGGGCGCAAGATTGAAGCCGCAGAAATTAAGTTACTCGCGATTATTATCTTGATTCAACCGCTGGTTATTCTTGCCTTTACTGCATTAACCCTCAGCATTCCGAGTCTATCAGGCATCAGCAATCCAGGACCACATGGTATTAGCCAAGTGTTCTACGAATATGTTTCTGCATTTGCCAACAATGGTTCAGGTTTTGAAGGTCTTGGAGACAACACTGTATGGTGGAATGTCACTTGTAGTATCGCTCTACTGTTAGGACGTTTTCCGACCTTAATTTTGCCATTAATGATTGCGACACGTTTAGCAGCAAAAAGAAAAGCACCCGAAACAGCAGGTAGTCTTCAAGTTGAAACGCCAACCTTTGCTTTAACGCTGATTACGATCGTTGTGTTGCTTACCTTATTACAATTTATGCCAGTTCTTGTCCTTGGGCCTATTGCCGATCAACTTTTGTTGGTTAAAGGCTAAGGAGGCGAGTGAAAATGAATATACAAACTCATGTAAATAGCCATAAAAAAACAATGGCAGTACCAAATTTTGAAGTTTGGAAAAATGCATTTGTGAAATTGCTACCACAACATGCAATTAAAAACCCTGTGATGGCAATTGTATGGCTTGGGACAGTGGTTACTGGAATCAGTACCATTTTGGGTTATACCACACTTTTATTTGGTTTGGCAGTAACAGCTATCCTGTTCATTACCATTTTATTTGCTAATTATGCTGAAGCTGTTGCAGAGGCTAGAGGTCGTGGTCAGGCATCTTCATTGCGTGCAGCAAGAGAAAACTTAACTGCTCGAAGACTCAATTCTTTGACCGACCGTCAAGCGACTCAAGTTGCAGCGACCGAACTTCATTTAAATGATTTTATTGAAGTTCATGCAGGTGAGCTTGTTCCAGCCGATGGTGAAATTGTAGAAGGTTTTGCCACCATTAATGAATCGGCTGTTACAGGTGAATCGGCACCCGTATTACGTGAAGCTGGAACTGACCGTTCAGGTGTTATTGGCGGGACTAAAGTTCTTACAGATCGTATTGTTGTGCAAGTGACTGCGGAATCTGGTCAAAGTTTCTTAGACCGTATGATTGCTTTGGTTGAAGGTTCAAATCGCCAGAAAACTCCGAACGAGATTGCACTTGGCTTTTTGTTAATGGTGATGACACTCACGTTTTTAATTGTCGTGATTAGCTTGCCATTTATTGCTAATTATTTGCATGTTGAACTTGATCCGGTGGTGCTCGTAGCGTTATTGGTCTGCCTAATTCCAACAACCATTGGTGGCTTGTTACCTGCGATTGGTATTGCGGGGATGAACCGTGCACTCAAAGCCAATGTTTTGGCAAAATCAGGTAAAGCGGTAGAAGTTGCGGGTGACATTGATGTGCTTTTACTCGATAAAACAGGAACCATTACCTATGGTGACCGTCAAGCGACTTCTTTTTATCCTTTAACTTCGGTAACCGAGTCTGAGTTGAGAGCTGCTGCTTGGGTAAGTTCACTTGCGGATCCAACACCAGAAGGGAAATCGATTGTTAAGTTAGCAAAAGAGCAAGGTCTAAAACAGCAAGAACCTGAGCAAGCCGAATTTATCTCTTTTAGTGCTTCGACTCGAATTTCTGGTGTGAATTTACCGAGTGGTGACCAAATTCGTAAAGGTGCTTTAGATGCAATCTTGAAGTTTGTAGATGAAGATTATTCTCAAGATTTAGAGTTAAAAGCGCGTGTTGAACAAGTTGCTAAAAAAGGTGCAACACCTTTAGTCGTCGCTAATCAACATCATGTGTTGGGTGTGATTGAACTTTCAGATGTGATTAAACACGGCATTAAAGAGCGTTTTGCCCGTTTAAGAGAAATGGGCATCAAAACCGTCATGGTTACAGGTGATAACCCATTAACTGCTGCCGCGATTGCTGCTGAAGCTGGTGTAGATGACTATATTGCTGAAGCAAAACCGGAAGATAAACTGGCCTGTATTCGTACTGAACAACAACAAGGCCGTTTAGTGGCTATGGTTGGTGATGGAACCAATGATGCACCGGCATTAGCGCAAGCAGATATTGGTTTAGCCATGAATTCGGGCACACAAGCTGCAAAAGAAGCTGGCAATATGGTTGATTTAGACTCTGACCCAACCAAACTACTTGCTGTGGTTGAAATTGGTAAACAACAGTTGATTACCCGTGGTGCTTTAACAACGTTTTCTTTAGCAAACGATGTCTCTAAATACTTTGCCATTTTGCCTGCATTGTTCGCTGCTGCGATTCCACAAATGCAAGTATTGAATGTGATGCACTTAGCAAGTCCAAGCAGCGCGATTTTATCTGCATTAATTTTTAACGCGATCATTATCCCGTTATTAATTCCAATTGCTCTTCGAGGTGTGAAATTTAAACCTTCGACTGCAACTCAGTTACTACGTCGGAATATGTTGATTTATGGGGTGGGGGGTGTGGTTCTACCATTCATTGCCATTAAAGCGATTGATGTTGTGATTGTTCAATTATTTGGTTTGTAATCTGGAGTTTGAAATGAAAACTTATATACAAAATTCAGAAGCAAATTGGGGGCAGACCTTAAGAGCATCTTTCGGACTTCTAATTTTTACCTTAGTTGGTTGTGGTGCTTATAGTGCTATCGCTACTGGCGCTGGACAGGTTTTATTCAATAATCAGGCCAATGGTAGTTTGATTGAAATAGATCATAAAGTTTTAGGGTCAAAATTAGTCGCTCAGCCATTTGTTGGAGAGGCTTATTTTCATCCACGTCCTTCAGCAGTCGCTTATGACCCGATGGCTATGGCAGGTACAAATTTAGCTCGTACTAATCCTGAACTGCAGCAACAAATTGATGCTCAGATTCTTGCTGTGAAAAAACAAGATCACACGGGCAATACACCTATTCCAAGTGATTTGGTGACTAAATCTGGTAGTGGTATCGATCCACATATTAGTCCCGAAGCCGCTCAGTTACAGGTGGCTCGAGTGGCTCAAGCGCGCCATTTAGACCCTAAGATTGTGGAAGGGCTATTGCAAAAGCATATTGAACCGATGCAGTTTGGTGTATTAGGACAAGCTCGTGTTAATGTATTAGAGCTCAATATTGCTTTAGATCAATTACAATCTACACATTAACTTAAAAATAAAGTTGTTAGTTTACCGGATGATATCAAGTGCAAAGCAATCGCGAAAATCAGGCTGAAGCCTTATTAAATCATGTCAACAGATATCAAGCCGGTCGACTAACGGTCTTTTTAGGTGCGGCACCTGGTGTCGGAAAAACCTATGCCATGCTTGCCCGCGCCAAAGAGTTATTTCAACAGGGCACAGATGTTGTTGTGGGTATTGTTGAAACCCATGGAAGAATAGAAACTCTAAAAATTTTGGAAGGCTTGCCTCAAATTGCTAGAAAGGAAATGCAATATCAGGGGCATATTTTAGAAGAAATGGACTTGGATGCTATTTTACTTAGGCATCCGCAAATCGTTTTGGTCGATGAGTTGGCTCATCGTAACGTACCGAATAGTCGTCATGAACGACGGTGGCAAGATGTTAATGAGTTGCTAGACGCAGGTATTGATGTATTCACCACTATAAATATTCAACATTTAGAAAGCTTAAATGATGTGGTCTATCAAATTACAGGCATTCGAGTAAATGAAACAGTACCAGATCGGGTATTTGATCGTATTCGAGACATTCGCTTAATAGATTTACCCGTCAGTGAGCTTATTGAAAGGCTCCATCAAGGAAAAGTCTATGTGCCAGAGCAAGCAAATCTGGCATTACAAGGCTTTTTTAGTATTTCAAATTTAACGGCATTACGTGAACTGGCAATGCAATGCGTTGCTGAGCATGTCGATTCAGACTTAAAAGAGAGTTATGCCTCAAAGGGTTTGAAATCTATATCGTTGCGAAATGAATTGATGATTGCGATAGATGGGCAAGGCTCTTCTGAATATTTAGTGCGAGCAGGCTGTCGTTTAGCAGAACGTAATGGTGCTACATGGACTGTAGTGAATGTTGCTAAAAGTTTGGACTTTGGACAGAGTTCAGGAAATTCATATAAAAAAGAATATATTGAAATCGACCGTGCATTTGAGTTGGCTCGACAACTTGGCGGTCGGACCGAAGTTTTATATGGGCCACGAGTTGCTTCGGTGTTAATGGATGCTGCGCTTGATCGAGGAATATCAAATCTGGTTATTGGCAAAAGTATTTCGCCGTGGTGGTTAAAGTTATTTAAGAAAAATTTAGCCCAGCAATTATTAAATCAAGAAAACTCGATTGCTTTAACGATTTTGCACCCAGAACAGGGCACTAAAAAGATAACTCAACTTGAAAAGCCTTCATTTTTATCATTAAAAGAAAGTGTTTTTGTTTTAGCGGTAACATGTGCCAGCATTTTTATAGCTCACTTTGCCGAAGTTCTCTTAGGTATTGAAGACTTTTCTGTCATTTTCATTATTTCAGTTTTAATTGTAGCGACGAAAACTAGAATGCTCGCTGCTGTAGTCGCAGCTTTAATCTGTTTCTTAGCCTATAATTTTTTCTTTATTGCACCACGTTTTACCTTACAAATTTCAGCACACCAAGGCGTGGTCACTGTTGTTGCTTTTTTTGCGGCTGCTTTAATTGCTGGACGGTTGGCCTCTCAATTACGTCAGCAGGTTTTATCCTTAAAAGCTGCAAATGCTTACACTATGGTAATGCAAGACTTAGCACGTAAACTTTCTAGTGCAGTAAATCTTGAAGAAGTTATGCAAACAGGACGAATGACTTTAGAAACCCAACTTCAAACTAAGGTGTGGATTTCTATTCAAGATAGAGTCATTTCATCTGATATAGAGTTAAACGATAAAGAAAAAGTCGCGGCAGATTGGTGCTTAAAACATCAACAACCGTGCGGACGTTTTACCGATACTCTGAGTCAATCCAACTGGTGGTTTTTACCACTTTTAGAACAAAAAAATAGCCTAGGTATTGTAGGAATTTACTTTAATGATGAAGTGGTTTCCTTAAATTTTGAGCAAAAGAAATTGACTGAAAGTGTAATTGAGTACATTGCACAGGCTGTACTTCGAACCCAATTGGTCAATGAACTTGAACAAGCAAAAGTAACCAGTGAAACAGAGCGCTTACGTTCTGCTTTATTATCTTCGGTATCGCATGATTTGCGCTCGCCACTCGCTTCTATTATTGGGGCAGCAGACACACTTGCGAATTTTAAAGCTGATATGTCCGAACAAGACCAGCAAGATTTACTTGAAACAATTCATTTAGAAGGTGAGCGCTTAGACCGTTATATTCAAAACTTGCTTGATATGACACGCTTAGGTCACGAAGGTCTAACTTTAAAAAGAGATTGGATTGGTGTAGATGAATTAATTGGTTCGGCAACCCGCCGGTTAAAGCGTTATAAACCAGATACGCAAGTGGTAATTCAGTTACCTGAGCAACAGATTAGTTTGTATGTCCACCCAGCACTGGTAGAACAAGCTATTTTTAATGTTTTAGAAAATGCTGCAAACTTTTCACCTCCCGATGAGCCAGTCATGATTCGTGCTCAACTTTTGTCAGAAGATGAAGTAAAAATTGAAATTGAAGATAGAGGTGCGGGAATCCCTGAAGACGAAAGACACCGCATTTTCGATATGTTTTATACTATGGAGCGTGGAGACCGTGGAAAATTCGGTACAGGTTTAGGGCTAACAATTGTAAAAGCGATTATTGGTGCTCATATGGGTACAATAGAAGCATTTTCAGGGCGCCAAAATAAAGGTACTTTAATTCAAATCAAATTACCCATTCATCCAGTAAAAGAATAAGTTGTAAATTCATGATAAGTTCAGAAACATCACCTGTAGAAACACGTATTGTGATTATTGATGATGAGCCTCAAATCCGTAAATTTTTAGACATTGCTTTAAGAACTCAAAAATACAAAACCACGCTCTGTGAAACGGGTTACAAAGGCCTAGAGGCATTGGCAACCCAAGGGGCTGATTTGGTTATTTTAGATTTAGGTTTACCCGATTTAGACGGAAAAGAAGTGCTTCAAGAATTACGTAGCTGGTCGAATGTTCCCGTTATTGTGTTATCTGTACGTGCTGATGAATATGAAAAAGTTGCCTTGCTAGACGCAGGTGCAAATGACTACATGACCAAACCTTTTAGTGTGCAAGAGCTTTTGGCGCGCATACGTGTCATTTTAAGAAATCAACCTATTCAGCAAGAAGCCCATGTATATGACGATGGTTATCTCAAGGTTGATGTCATGCAACGATTAGTTTGGATCGAGCAACAGCCAATTACTTTAACTCGAAAAGAGTTTCAACTTTTGACGTTATTAATGCGCTATCAAGGGCAGCTTTTAACACAGCCTCAGCTTTTAAAAGAGCTATGGGGACCCACCCATCAGGAAGATACGCACTATTTACGTATTTTAGTGGGCAAGTTACGCAGTAAACTGGGGGATAACGCAATTCAGCCACGTTATATTGCTACTGAACCAGGTGTTGGGTTACGTTTTTTAGCTAAACAGAAAAATCATTAATTAGATATAAAAAAAACCTTAGGGTATTTCTCCCTAAGGTTTTGCAAAGTGGTTTATAGTTTTTTTGCTCTTTTTATTTATATATCCCAATGTTGTTCTGCTTCAGTCATTTGACTATAAATACTTTGATATTCAGCCTGTTTAACCGTGTACCAATGTTCGACGAAGTCTGCCCCTAAATACCCTTTTAAAATAAGACTTCCTTTAAATATTTTTAAGGCTTCCGGCTGATTGTTGGCTAATAAAATGTGCTCGTCTGGAAACTTTAAAAGATGTGCAGGTTTTGGCAGCGGTAATTTATGAGATAAGCCATAAGATACGCCCGCTAAAATAGTCGCTGTAACCAGATAGGGATTACAGTCCGCTCCAGCAACACGATATTCTAAGCGTTGATTTTGTACATCTGAGCATGGAATTCGGATTGCAACATTTCGGTTGTTAGTATCCCAATTGGCTTCTAATGGCACGTGATGACCAATTTTAAAACGTCTATAAGAATTAATATTAGGCGCTAAAATCGCCATAGATGCAGGCATTAACTCAATTAGGCCACTAATCGCGCTCAATAATTTGACTGAAAGCTCATCTTTTTCTACTTTTGAACTAAATATATTTTCATGGTATTGATTAAGCATGCTCATATGAAAATGCATACCACTACCAGCCTTTGATAAGTTCGGTTTCGCCATGAAACAAGCAGTTAAGTCATGCTTTCTTGCGACTTGTTTTACAATTCTTTTTAAAGCATTAATTTGATCGCATAGCTTCAAAATGTCATGGCTGTGTCGCAGATTTAGTTCATATTGTCCAGGGGATGACTCTGCAACAATAGCTGTAATTTCAATAGATTGTAGTAGGGCAGCTTTTTCAACTTCATCTAGGACTTGTTGATAATTATTTGGCGCATCTATATCAAAACATTGGTTTTCTATACATGTTTCAGACTGATGTTGAGGTGAGAAAAGATAAAACTCTAGCTCGGCAGCCATTACAGGGAAATAATTATTAGCATGTAACTGATTTAATAATTTTTTTAATATATTACGTGGTTCATAGCGACAGTCTGAACCATCTTCTTCTTGCATTGATAGGTAAAGTTGAGCATTTAATTCTGGGGATAAGGCACTGGGTTGCAAGCTCCCTAAAATGGGCAGACAAAGTCTATCTGGTTCACCAATATATTTTCCCAAGCCTGTTTCTTCAATCACTTTTCCATCAAGGCTCATGGCATAAACAGAAAGAGGAAAATAGCATCCATTCGATAGATTTTTCAGACTCTTAACGTCAATACGTTTGCCACGAATATGCCCGTTTAAGTCATGTAGACAAATATCAATGTGCTGAGTGTGTGGATATAAACTTAAATATTCATCAACTTCTTTTAAAAAAAGATCTGATTGGAAAGTACCAGATTGTGTCGGAGGAATAAAATTATCTGATATTTTAAATGCCTTAAAGTGAGGATCTTTTAAGTTTAAATTTGGGTAAATAAGTGTACTCATTATAAAAAACCTTGGTGGTTATTTAGCTAAAATGCTAACGTAGCCTTTGAAGTTAATCTCGTAAAAAAAGAGTAAAATGATGAAAGGTTTTTTCATGGGGTTTATTATTTTTATTTATTAACAATCAATGCCTTGAGTCTAATTTTTATAATCAATTTTTAAAGTAAAATTAGCGTATAAGAGCAGTCAGTGCATTACAAAATTCTATGGATTTCTCTTTTTTAAATTAAACAAAGCTAAAAATTTAAGCTTCTCATTTGGTGAGATGGTCAAACTGCTTTAAACTTAAATGCTTATCCAGTTAAACATTTATTTATAAATCTTGAATTGAGCAAGGCTTATATAGCACATGTACTGGAATTTTATTTTTTGCGTTTTTTTAAATTTTATTTTTGAGTTCTCTTAATATGAAAAATATCGGTTTAGCCATTTTAGCAATCAGCCTTTCAGGTTGCGCTGCAATGAGCGTAGAAGAATGTAAGACTGCGAATTGGTCATTAGTGGGTGAGAAAGATGGTTCAAAGGGGTCTTCGCCACGTTTAGATCAATATTACAAAGCGTGTGGAAAAGCCAATATTGTTCCAGATCAAAAGTCATATGAACGTGGGTATAAAGAGGGCTTAGGGTATTATTGCCAGCCATCAAATATTTTTTATAACGCTTTAGAGGGTAACGGCAATATTAATGTATGCCCAGTTGAGCAGCGTAATCGTTTAAGACCTTATTATCGAGCAGCTTCCGATTACTACAATGCAAAAGCTGAATATGATCGTTATGAAGAGAAGTTTAAGCAATATTCTGACAGTGCTTATAACGAAAAATTAAAGCCAGAAGAGCGTGAACGTTATCGTAAGCTTTTAAGAGAATTACAAATTGATCGTGACCGCATTAACAGAAACTATTGGAACTCAATTCGCGATATCGAACGTTTCAAATATGATCATGGGTTAAAATAATATTTAAAACAGGATTGATCCGAATGTGATCAATCCTTTGTTTTTTTAAAGATAATAACTGGTTTTTGTCATTAACTTTGAAATAGCAGTCATCGTAATTTTTACTGCATATGGTAATTCAACACCGCCTGCTTCAAGTGCAGTATGACGGTGATGCAATTCATCTTCATTCATTTGCTCTAGAATTTTGCGCGAGCGTTCATCTTGTGCTGGTAACTGTTTTAAATGGTCTTGTAAATGAAGGCTGACTTGACGCTCCGTTTCGGCCACAAAACCTAAACTATATTTGTCACCTGCAATACCCGCAAGTGCGCCCATGCCATACGAAAGCCCATACCAAATTGGGTTTAATAAACTGGTATGACTATTTAGCTCTTTTAAACGAACTTCACACCACGCTAAATGATCTTGTTCTTCAATTGCTGCTTGTTGCATTTCTTTGCGTACATTTGGCAATTTCGCTGTTAATGCTTGTCCATGATAAAGGGCTTGTGCACATACTTCACCACTGTGGTTAACACGCATTAAACCTGCGACATGGCGAGCATCTTCCACACCAAGTTTTGTTTCTACTGTTTCAGCTGGATTTTGACGCTGTGCTGCTGTTGCACCCGGAACAAGACTACGCAATGCCTGATCAAATGAGTTAATAAGTTGATCAATTCCAGTATAGTGGCGCATAAATTAGTCCTCTAAAGAAAGGTGGGCTGTGGCAAGCATTGGTTTTAGTCTAGCGAGAAGCCAGATACTAAAGATTGCACTAAGTACAGCTGTAATAATAAATAGTATTTTAATATCAATTTTTAAAACACTTAAGATCAAGATTGAAAAAAATGCAGAAGAAACCATAAAAACGGCATTTAGGATGTTATTCGCTGCAACAACACGTGCACGATGTGAACGTGGTGAATAAGCCTGCATCATGGCATATAGGGGAACAATATAAAAACCGCCACTAATCCCCAATAAAGTCACAGCAATCATGACATGATAGTAAACCCAGCCTTGGGTGAAAATGTCTTTTAAGGTAAGTAATGCACCGGTTCTTTCTGGTACAAAAGCTAAACTGGCAGCAAGGTAGAGCGCAAAAACAGTAAGGCCAACTGCACCAATCGGCACCATTTTAATGTTGATTTCCGAACCACCAATTTTACGGCAAAGAAGAGAACCCACACCAATACCGACTGAAAAGAAAGTCAGTAACAAGCTAACAACATTTTCTGATGCATGAAGGTTTTGCTGGGTAAGCTGCGGAATTTGAGTTAAATAAGTCGCGCCATAAAACCAGTACCATGAGTTGCCTAGCAAAATTGTGAATACTAACGGTAAGCTTTTAGCATATTTAATGGTCTGGAAACTTGTACGGATAAAATTCCAGTCAATCTTTAAGTCAGGTGCAGCAACTTTTTGTGGCAAAATGAAGCGACTAAATAAATAGCCTATGCAAGCAATAGCCACTACGGTAATACTAATCCACAATAAATTTCCATCTGATGAGGCAATTACGGCACCACCTAAGATCATTCCGAATAAGATCGCCATGGATGTACCAGATTGAAATAGCGCATTACCCGACATTAATTCGTTCGGTTTTAAGATTTCAGGCAAAATTGCGTATTTAATCGGGCCGAAGAACGTCGAATGCGTACCCATTAAAAATAAAGCAAAAAGAAGTAGCCATAAGTTTCCTAACAGGAAACCCGCAGTACCGATGAGCATAATGATGATTTCTAAAATTTTAATACCACGGACGAGTTGAGATCGTTCGTATTTGTCAGCGATTTGTCCAGCTGTGGCTGAAAAAAAGAAATATGGCAGAATAAATAAGAGAGCTGCCAAATTATTAAGAGTGCTTACAGGAGCAGATTGTTGCTGAATCCATCCATAAGTAATCACTAATAATAAAGCTTGCTTAAAAACATTATCATTTAATGCGCCAAAAAACTGGGTAAAAAACATCGGTACAAACCGACGTGAGGTCATCAGGTGCTCATCTTGTTTCATCATGTGCAAACTTCATTGTGTTTTATAAAAAAATGTGACCGAGTGTTAATTTGCATTGAAAACCATGTATGATATTTTTAACGCTTGATTAAATGAAAAATCAATGGTTTTGAGTGAGTTTTACACTCACATTGGTGCGTTTTATTAAAAAATAAGTCTAGAGTTTTCTATGCCTTCTAAAATTAAGTTTAAACAGTCAACTCTCTCACATTCTATGCATTTAATTTTAAAAATGCAGGGCATTCCTAAACTTATTTGTAGCAGCTTGTTGTTAAGCGTTTGTGTAACGCCAAGTTTTGCTCAAACTTCTGTTGAGAACAGTTCGTCAACTACTTTAAACCAGACAGTATCTGAGGAGTCAACTGAACAGTCAGCTCAGGTTAATGAGCAATATACTGCTCCAGTTACAGATATCGCTACACTTGTAACCCAAGCTCAGCAGCAACAAAATAGCTTGACTATATTGCAACAACAAGAACAATTTCCAAATCAAATTGATGAATTTAAGCCAATTACTCTTGATAACCTTGAAGATTTACCCGATATGCCTGTTGATCAAAACATGGCAAATGAAATTTATAGGGTAGCGGAAGAAGCAAAGAATGAAGCACAGAACTTTCAAAATGGGACTCAGAAACTCCCTGAAGTGACTGTAAGCGATGCAACTCAATCTGAATTAAATCAAATTAATCAGGCACCTGTAAATATTGATCAGCTTATGCAAGAAATTAAGTCTGACAGTAAGATTGTAGTCGAAGCCAATGAGACTGGGAAAACACTGCCTGAATTGACACCAGAGGTTGAAGAACCACCTGAGCAAGCTGGTTTCTTTAAGCGTATTTTAAATAAGGTACGTCCGCCGCGTGCAATTCCGATGGAACAAGTTCCACGTATTAGTGCAGAGGTAGTAGGCGCTTCAGATGTGTTGGCTAAAAATATTAAAGGTAAGTTGTCAACATTTACCCAAGAGTCATTTGAAGATTTCAATGCTGCTTTACCTCAACTTAGAACATTAAGTAATCAGGCTGCTCAAGCGGTTGGTTATTATAATGCTGAGTTCAGATTTGAAAAATTAAGTCCGAGTCGTGTTCGTGTCAGAGTGACACCAAATGAGCCAGTACGAATTAATGAGCAAAATATTGAGTTTACAGGTCCAGGCGAAAAGCAGCCGCAATTTCAGGTTATTCGTTTAGTTCCCGATCAAGATGTGGGCGATATCTTTAATCACGGTTTATATGAAACTACTAAAACCCGTATTGTTGATGCAGCATCTAATAATGGTTATTTTGATGCCTATTGGCGATTGCATGATGTAAAAGTAAGTCAACCTGAAAATCAGGCCGATATCAATTTGCGCTATGAGACAGGTGAGCGTTATAAATTAGATAAGGTCGAGTTTCGTATGAGCGATCCCTCGAAACCTTTGCCATTAAATCAAAATATCTTAGAAAGTATGGCACCTTGGAAAGAAGGCGATGACTATGCTTTCTGGCGTGTAAATCTACTAGCAAATAATCTAACTAACTCACGTTATTTTAATTACACTTTGGTTGACAGCATCAAACCAGATCCAATTGAAAAGCAACTTGAGCTACCGCCAGATTTACAAGCTTTGGTCGATGAGCAAAATATTGATGTTGATGAGTCTAATTTACTTTCACCAGAGCAACGACAACTTGCGAAGGCACGACAATTAGCGACATCCAATCAAGAAGTTACGCAAAACGTAGTCGATGAAAAACAGTTTGCGGGAACACAAAATTCAAAAGAGACAGAGCCTCAAACAGCGATGTTACAACGTGCCTCAGTTCAACAAGATGAACAAGAAACAGAGCAGGATCGTTTACAAGCCCAAGCACGTGAAACAAAAAGAATTCCGGTTATTGTGACTTTAAATGCTGACAAGCTAAATAGTTTGGAAACTGGTATCGGTTATGGAACTGATACTGGCGCACGTTTACGTAGTCAGTATCGCCGCGCTATTGTAAATAAATATGGTCATTCTTTTGATGCCAACTTAGAGGTTTCGGAAATTCGTCAATCGATTGATGGACGGTATAGTATTCCCTATAAACATCCGTTAAATGACTATTTCAATATCGTCGGCGGTTATGAGCGTGAAACACGGGATGATATCGGACCGGATGTAAGTTTGTTAACTGAATCAGCAGTTGTTGGTGGTGAACGTGTAATCAAACGTCCCTTAGGAAATTGGCAACATACGATTGGTGTTCGTTATCGTTTAGATCGTTTGACCCAAAAAGGTAATGTTGATATTTCTGAATTACCAGATGCTTTTAAAACAGCTGCATCTGAGCAAGAAGCATTATTGTTTAGTTATGAAACATCTAAAACCTCAAGTAATACACGTTTAAACCCAACAAAAGCTTTTAAACAAACTTATAAATTAGAATTAGGTAGCGAGAGTTTATTGTCTGATGCCAATATGGCAATTGCGAGTGCAGGCTGGAGATTTATTTATTCTCTAGGTAAAAATGATGATCACCAATTCGTTGGAAGATCTGACCTTAGTTATATCTTTACAGATGACTTTGACAAAGTTCCATACAATCTTAGATTCTTTACAGGTGGTGACCAAACGATTCGTGGATTTGACTATAAAAGTCTTTCTCCAGAAGTAGATGGATATAAAATTGGGGGCCAGGCTTTAGCTGTAGGCTCTTTAGAATATAACTATCAGTTCAAAGACGGATGGCGAGCAGCTGTTTTCTCTGACTTTGGTAATGCTTACGATAAAGATTTCAGTAATCCAGCAGCTTATAGCGTTGGGGTCGGAATTCGCTGGAAGTCTCCAATTGGACCAATTCGTTTAGATGTCGCTTCGGGTATTTCAGATGAAAACCATCCGATTCGTTTACATTTCTTTATAGGCCCACAACTTTAAAAATAAAATTTCATTAGGTTTATTTTATGGCGGAAGTAGAACAGCAGCCCACTTCGGCACCAAGCTCTCCTAAGAAGAAGCGTCGCATTTTGCGTAGCTTCTTGCTGACGATATTAATCATATTGTTATTATTGGCTTCTTCGTTAGTCATCATGATGTCAACGGATCGCGGAAGCCGTTTTTTATTAGATCGGGTTTTAGAAGCTCAGAAAATAATTAAATATGAATACGAAGGCGGCAACTTATTGCGAGGCATTATTCTCAAAAATGTGTTGGTGCAATTAAAAGACGTTGATGTTGCATTAGATCGAGCTGATGTAGGCTTAGGGTGGCGCTCTTTATTATTAGAAAAAGAAGTACATTTAAGCCATGCAGATGTACGCAACTTGCGCATTATTAATAAAACTCCGCCTTCTGGTAAACCGTTTGAATTTAAACCAATCAAATTGCCATTCGTTTTACGTATAGATGAAGCGGATGTTGATCATTTAGAGCTTAAATTGTCGAGTTCAGATGTAAGTTTCTATAATGTCCATTTGCAAGATGCGCTCTGGTCGGAGACAAAACTAGAATTTGAAAAATCCAGTATGGATATGGGCTATCTTTCAGTTCACAACGCAACTGGTAAAATGGATTTCAGTGGTAAATATCCACTAGATGCCACGGCAGATTTAAGAATCCCATCTTTAAAAAGTTTAAATATTCAAAATATTAAAGTTGCTGCTCGCGGAAGTTTAGATACTTTAAAAGCTGGGGTTGCAACAACTACTCCTGATTTATTAACAGGTTGGGTAATCTTACATCCTGTTCGTGATGAAGTTCCAATGCAAGGTGAATTATTATTAAAAAACTATCATTTACCTTTGCTACAAGAACAAAAACTCTTTGCAAAAAATGGTGTGATCAAGTTTCAAGGTGATATTAAACAACTTAATTTAGCACTTGATACAGATTTAAAGGGTGAAAACTTACCTGAAGGCCAGTACAACGCTTTAATGAGTACTGATTTAGTTCATCAGCTTAATATTACAGATTTCAACGGCCAAGTTATGAAAGGTGCCGTTAATCTTAAAGGTTTGGTAAATTGGAAAGATCATGTTACTTGGGACATCAAAGGTCGTTTAGATCGCATTAATCCTAAGGACAAAGCAATTCCTCAGGTGGTGCAAGACTTTTTACCGCCAAGTTTAGATGCTGCTATTGCTTCAACTGGTTCTTTAGAAAAAGGTACAGAAGTATTTGCTAATGTTGACTTTGACCGTTATGAGTCGTGGAAGCTCAAGCTTAATCAGGCACCTGAAAAAAATAATAAACCTCAGCCAATGCTTATGAATGTGGCGTGGGCGAATATAGACCGTGCAATGCCTTATATTGGATGGTTAAGTAGTGAAAATGGTCAAGTCGATTTAACATTACGTGATGGTCAACAAGATATTAAGGTTGCTACAAAAGTATATCAGCATGAAAAAACTTTATTGCCAGCAGGACAATATCTAGCCAACCTGGATATTAAAGATAATATCTTAAATGTTCCTAATTTTAGTTTTGCTGCTGAAAAAGGTAGCTTAACAGGTCAGGCTAAAGTTTTATTACCTACTGAAAAACGTCAGCTCGCTTGGAATGCTTTATTAAATGCAAAAGATTTTAATCCGCAAAGTATTCAAGCAGCAGCACCAGTTAATCTGTTAAACGGTTCGATTAAGGCAAATGGTTTTGCTAAACCAAACCAGCAAATTATTCAGTTTGAGAAAATTGATTTAACGGGTCGATTGGCTCAAGCAGGTCAAGAAACTGTAAGTTTAGGCGGAAAAAGTACAGCAGCACTATTATTTCATGATGTTAAAGCTGGTGGCGGTTTTAAAGGCTTTGCGGTTAATTATGACGGATCTTTAAAAGCCTTAAAACAGGCAAATGGTTTATTGAAGTTATCTATAGCGGGCACGCCAGATTTTATTCGAATTAGCCAATTACAACACGATGGTGTGGCTGGAAAAATCTATGCTACAGGTTCTGTAAATTTAAAAGACCGCATTGCATGGGATATTAATAGTTCATTAGTACGCTTTAAGCCTCAATATTTTGCTTCAACTATTAAAGGTGAAATTTCAGGAAACCTGAAAACTCAAGGCGTTTGGTCTGATCACTTGAAGCGAATTAATATTCAGCAATTGAATCTTGCAGGGTTTCTAAATAATAAACCTGTTCGAGGTAAAGGTAATCTATCTCTATTGATGGACTCTAATCAAAATGGCTTTTTACCTCAGCAATTTGAAGCGAATAACTTATTTTTAGTGTATGGACAGAACCAGCTACAAGCTACTGGCAACGCACAAAATCTAAAAATTAAGCTGAATGCGCCAGCACTCTATGAATTATATCCAGGGCTGCGTGGTCGAGCTTATGGTGATTTGAATGTTCAATCACAACCACGTTTAAAAGCAACAGCCAATATTGCCGTAGATGATTTTGCTTTTAATACACTTGTAAGTGTGAAGAGATTGAGTATTCAGGGTGAGCTTCCAACATCGGAAACAACACCGACTCAATTAACCGCAAAATTAAATAATTTGCGTAGTGGAAATAGACAAATTCAATCTGCTGAAGTGAATTTGACAGGAACAAGAAAAGCCCATTTATTGAAAGTGCTCGGCAATAATAATATTTCCAAGTTCTATGTTCAGTTGGCAGGTGGGTTTAACCAAAATAATGATTGGTTAGGACAAATCCAGAAAGGAAGTTTTGATTCACGACGAATCCGTCTGGCACAAAATCAAAATGCTCCGGTAATTTTTTCTTCGGCGAAATCTGAGCTATATGTGGGTCAACATTGCTGGCAAAGTACTAATAGTCAGCTCTGTTTTGATCAGCCTGTAAGAGTGAGTAAAGCACGAGGTAATGTTTCCTTTGTAACTCAGAACATGGATTTAAGCGACTTCGCGGCATTTATGCCAGAAGGCTTAGCGATGACTGGACAATTAAATGGTTACGCTAAGGCATCGTGGGTAAATGGTGGTAATCCAAAACTTGATGCACGTTTAATTACACGTAAAGGTGAAATCGGTTTAGCTGCTGAAGATCCACAAGATCCTGCAACTACTCTGGCTTATGATGAGTTAGGGGTGGTTGCAAAAAGTGTATCAGAGGGTCTGCTATTCCGTGTTGATGTTAAAGCCCCAGATATTGGTACGGGTTATGCGAACGTTATTATCAACCCATTTGAGTCTTCAATGCCAATGCATGGTGAAGTGGCCTTTAATGATGTCCAATTAAAAGTCTTGAAACCATTTATTCAAGATGTTCGCTCAATGAGTGGGACGTTAGCTTTGGCTGGTAAAGTCAACGGTACATTAACTCAACCTCAGTTTACTGGTGAAATGCGTTTGAAAAATGGTGCGATCAGCATGATTTCTCTGCCAGTAAATTTAACTAATGTTCAAGTGTATTCATCAATTCGTCAGGATATGGCAACAATTGATGGGGCATTTAACAGTGGGCAAGGTGTAGGCTTGCTTAAAGGTAGTTTTGAATGGAAAGATGCGCCGCGCCTTCAATTAAATCTTAAAGGTGATAATTTACTAGTACGCCAAGCGCCATTAATTACTGCAATTGCCAATCCAAATCTGACACTTGATATGTATCCTTTTGATAAGCGTTTAAGCTTAAAAGGATCAGTAGATGTTCCTCGTGCACGTATATCAATGCCAGAAACAACTGCTCCTATCATTAATACGTCATCAGATGTCCGTATCGTACGCCAAGGTCAAGACCCACTTGCAATTTTACGGGCAGCTAAACCTTGGGATATTCGAGCTGACATTGCTGTTAATATTGGAAAACAAGTCATCTTCCAAGGCTTTAATAGTAATATTCCGTTAGTTGGTCGTCTCAACTTAAGCCAACGTGGCTATGAGACGGCAATGAGAGCTAACGGGGCGATTGGTGTCAGCCAAAAAGTGAAAATCGAAGCCTATGGACAAAGTCTAGATTTGAACAGAGCAATTGCCCGTTTTAATGGACCATTGGCTAACCCGACTTTAGATATAGATGCGAATAAAAATGTTCAGGGAAGTATGGTTGGGGTGCGTGTTACAGGTACTGCGACATCACCAAACATTCAGGTTTATAATGATGCGGGTCTATCTGAGCAAGAAGCATTGAATGCGCTTGTTACTGGTCGTATTAATGAAGGTTCAAGTGGTTTAAGTAATGCAGAAGGATTTAAGTCCGATGTAAATAACACCATTGCTGCCGCAGGGATTAGTATGGGCTTGGGTGGTACACGTGCTTTAACTAACCAGATTGGACGTACGTTTGGTTTGAGCGGTTTAGCTTTAGATGCACAAGGTACAGGTGATGACACGCAAGTGAGTTTGACGGGTTATATCACACCAGATCTGTTTATTCGTTATGGTGTTGGGGTGTTTACTCCTGTAAATAAACTCACTTTACGTTATCAAATGAATCGACGTTTATACTTAGAAGCAAGTCAATCTTTAGAAAGAGCAATCGATCTTTTCTACAACTGGCGCTTTTAGTTGGTTGAAACCAATAATGAATAAATTAAAAGCCCACTATAGTGGGCTTTTAATTTAATAATACCTTCATAACATTTAAAAAGTTGAGTATTTATCATCTAAAGTATCGTTTATCTTAAATGTAAAAAAACCTTGGATAGGTATTGATTAAAGAAAATTCACTTGAAAATTGCTGTTTTATAAATTAGTTTTCAGAAACATTAAATGAAATTAGATTGATATACCTTGTTGATAAGTGCAAATAAGGTGGATTTTTTCAAGGATATACTAGTGAATATAGATACTTATGTTGAAATTAAAAATGGCAAGGAAAACGATATAAATGTTAAATATCGTGGCCTAATTCAAAAATTAACAGCAACATTGTCATTGACGCTTTTGTCATTTGGATGGTGCTCCACCGTAAATGCTGCACAACAACAAATTGCTTTAGTAGGAACATGGACATCAATTCCTAATGCACCGCTTGTGCAAAAACCAAAACAAGCTAGTGAAGGCTTATACCAGCTTCAAGTGAATAAAGATGGAACTTTAACTCCTGTTAAAGTGTTGAAAATGAAAAGTCCTTCTTGGATTGTGAAATCGAAAGATAGCCGTTTTGCATATACCACAAATGAAGAAAACGAAGGTGCGGTGACTGCATTATCTATTCAAAACGGAAAGGTGGAAGTGTTGAACACAGTAGATAGTCATGGTGGACATCCAACACATGCAACAATCAGTTTAGATGGTAAATTCCTGTTTGTGTCGAACTATTCAGCGTTCGATAAAGGGCGAGGTGGTGTGGCTGTTTTACCAATTTTGTCAAACGGTCATTTAGGTGAAAAAGTACAAAATATTGTTTTTGAGGAAGGTTCTGGTCACGTCAAGGGCCGCCAAGAAAGTGGACATGCTCATTCCACAACTTTTAGTCCAGATGGTAAGTATTTATATGCCAGCGATCTCGGTAATGACAAAATCTATGCATTTCGTTATAACCCGAACAAGGCTCAGCCACTCGAAGCGGATACCAAGCGCGATGTGACTTTTACTCATGGTTCTGGCCCGCGTCATATGGTCTTTTCACCAAATGGCAAACATGCGTATGTTACCGCAGAAATGCGAAGTGAAATTGTGACATTTAACGTGCAAGATGGTCATTTGAAAAAAGTGGCTGAGCTAAAACTGATCCATGAGGACAAAACACCTGAGTTTAAGAGTGCGAGTGGAATTATCCTTAGCCCAAATGGTAAATATGTGATTGCTGCCAATCGAGGCGCAGACAACAAACTCTTAGTATTTAAAATCAAACAGAATGGATTGCTAGGTAAGCCAGTTGTTTATAAAGCGAATGGTATTGAACCACGTGCTTTCTCATTCGATGCATCTGGTAAATATCTATATGTAACCAATGTTTATAGTAATAATATAAGTTTATTCCGTTTTGATGAAAAAAATGGGACCTTAAAACCAGCTGGTGATGCAGCAAAAATATCAACACCTACGGATATCAAATTCTTTAATTAATCCAAATCATGAAACTGGCATTTCTAATGCTTAATATAAAAG
Source organism: Acinetobacter geminorum (assembly GCF_013009345.1). Lineage (GTDB taxonomy): Bacteria > Pseudomonadota > Gammaproteobacteria > Pseudomonadales > Moraxellaceae > Acinetobacter > Acinetobacter geminorum. The sequence goes on from NZ_JABELE010000004.1 coordinate 42,098, forward strand.
ACCGAGATTTTGTTATCTCGGTTTTTTATAGCAGTTTTGGCAAAAACGATGATTTTCCGTATGATATGGACAGCAATAATTAGTGTAGTGAAATGATGAAAAAGATTTTATTGATTGCAATGAGTTTGCTCTTTGTTGGTTGTTCAGAAAAGAAACCATTAACACCAGAAGAGCAGTGGCATGGCTTTTGTACTAGCGTAGGAAATGCTGCAAGAAGTATTGTTTTTGATCGTCAGCAAGCAATTGAAAAAACACAGGCAGTTGAGCATGCAAATAAAATTGAAGATGAGATAACTAAAAAATTCATTCTTAATATTATTGAAAAAGTTTATGCGATTCCAAAAGAAGAACTGACAAAAGATCCTCAAGCAATTCAAGAAAAAGTTAGAAAGCAAATGACGGATGAATGTTTGGCAACACCTCATGACAAAATGCCAAAATATAAATCGTTCTAATTGCGGTTGCGATTATTGAATTTTCATCTAGCAGAAGCTCTTTTTGTTCAAAAAAAGCTCAATTTAGCCCAGTATGCTCATTATTTAGACACAGGTATTTAGATACAAAATAATGGGCATCACGGAGAAACACCCCGCGCTCATTAACTTTTACCTTGAACTCTAGTAAACTTTTGTAGTCCATATTACTTGTGAAGCTTTTAAGAAAGCTGGAATTTGCAAGTAATTTTTCAAAAAAAGAGGAATGAACACCGTGCTAGAAGCTTACCGCCAACACGTTGAAGAACGTGCCGCACTCGGAGTCCCACCGAAGCCACTTGATGACGCTCAAACAGCTCAGCTTGTTGAACTATTAAAAAATCCACCAGCAGGCGAAGAAGCGTTCTTGGTAGATTTGCTTGAAAACCGTGTTCCTGCAGGTGTTGACCAAGCAGCTTACGTAAAGGCAGCATTCTTGGCAGCGATTGCAAAAGGCGAAGCAACTTCACCACTCGTTTCTAAAGAACGTGCAGTTTACTTACTTGGCACTATGCTGGGTGGTTATAACGTAGCACCACTTGTTGAACTTCTTGATAATGCCGAACTTGCAGGTTTAGCTGCTGAAGCATTAAAGAAAACACTTCTTGTATTTGATGCATTCCATGACGTAGCAGATAAAGCAAAAGCTGGTAATGAAGCCGCTAAAGCTGTTTTACAATCTTGGGCTGAAGCAGAATGGTTCACCAGCCGTCCTGACGTTCCAGAAGAAATCAAAATCACTGTGTTCAAAGTAACTGGTGAAACAAACACTGATGACTTGTCTCCAGCTCAAGATGCTTGGAGCCGTCCAGACATTCCATTACATGCAAACGCAATGTTGAAAAACGAGCGTGATGGTATCAACCCTGAAAAACCAGGTGAAGTTGGTCCATTAAGCCAAATTAAAGAACTTATCGCGAAAGGCAATCAAGTTGCTTACGTTGGTGACGTTGTTGGTACAGGTTCAAGCCGTAAGTCTGCAACTAACTCTGTACTTTGGTTCTTTGGTGATGAACTTCCACACATTCCTAACAAAAAAGACGGTGGTGTGTGCTTAGGTTCTAAGATTGCTCCAATTTTCTTCAATACAATGGAAGATGCAGGTGCATTACCTGTAGAAATCGACGTTGCTAACATGAACATGGGCGACGAAGTAGTATTGAAAATTGACCATGCTGCTGCAAAAGTAACTGCTTTTAAAGATGGTGCTCAAATCGCAGAAGCTGACCTTAAAACTCCAGTACTTTTAGACGAAGTACGTGCGGGTGGTCGTATTAACTTAATCATTGGTCGTGGTTTAACTGCTAAAGCACGTGAAGAATTAGGTCTTGCACCTTCTACATTATTCCGTACTCCAGTACAACCTGCTGACACTGGCAAAGGTTTTACGCAAGCTCAGAAAATGGTTGGTCGCGCATGTGGTTTACCAGAAGGTCAAGGTATCCGTCCAGGAACTTACTGTGAACCTAAGATGACAACTGTTGGTTCTCAAGATACAACAGGTCCAATGACTCGTGACGAGTTAAAAGACTTAGCATGCTTGGGCTTCTCATCTGACTTAGTAATGCAGTCTTTCTGTCACACTGCTGCGTATCCAAAACCAGTTGACGTAACAACTCACCATACATTACCTGACTTCATCATGAACCGTGGTGGTGTATCTTTACGTCCAGGTGACGGTATTATCCACTCTTGGTTAAACCGTATGTTACTTCCAGATACAGTAGGTACTGGTGGTGACTCACATACTCGTTTCCCAATCGGTATTTCATTCCCAGCGGGTTCTGGTCTTGTTGCGTTCGCAGCAGCAACTGGTGTTATGCCACTTGATATGCCTGAGTCTGTACTTGTTAAGTTCAAAGGTAAAATGCAACCTGGTATCACTTTACGTGACCTTGTACATGCAATTCCTTACTACGCAATTCAAGCGGGTGATTTAACTGTAGAGAAGAAAGGTAAGAAAAACATCTTCTCTGGTCGTATCCTTGAGATCGATTTATCAGAAATGGAAAATGACTTGACTGTTGAGCAAGCATTTGAACTTTCTGATGCTTCTGCTGAACGTTCTGCTGCTGGCTGTTCAATCACACTTTCTGAAGAGAAAGTTGCTGAATACCTACGTTCTAACATCACGATGTTGAAGTGGATGATCGCAGAAGGTTATGGCGATGCACGTACACTTGCTCGTCGTGCTGAAAACATGCAGAAGTGGTTAGATAACCCAAGCTTGTTAAAAGCTGATGCTGATGCTGAATACTTAAAAGTTTACGAAATCGATCTAGCTGACATCAAAGAACCAATTCTTTGCTGCCCGAACGATCCAGATGACGCAAAACTTCTTTCTGACGTTCAAGGTGACAAGATTGATGAAGTATTCATTGGTTCTTGTATGACTAACATTGGTCACTTCCGTGCAGCTGGTCAGTTACTTGACAAAGTACCTGGTGGTTCATTATCTACTCGTTTATGGTTGGCTCCACCAACTCGTATGGACGAGCACCAATTAATGGAAGAAGGCTTGTATAACATCTATGGCCGTGCTGGTGCACGTACAGAGATGCCTGGCTGTTCATTATGTATGGGTAACCAAGCGCGTGTAGCTCCGAACACAACTTGTGTATCGACTTCTACTCGTAACTTCCCGAACCGTTTAGGTCAAGGTGCAAACGTTTACTTAGCGTCTGCTGAGCTTGCATCTGTAGCTGCGGTTCTTGGTAAATTACCAAGCCCAGAAGAATATCAACAGTACGCGTCGCAAATCGACAGCGCTTCTGCTGACATCTACAAATACTTAAATTTCGACAAGATGAGCGAATATACTAAAGAAGCTGATCAAGTTGATACTAAGAAAATCCAAGCTGCTCAATTGACTTAATACGTCAATTTAGTACAAAAAAGGAGCTGATTATTTAGCTCCTTTTTTATTTAAATGAGACTTTATACTTAATAAGACTTAAAAAATAATAAATAGATCAAATTTTATTTAATGAAAGTGTAAAAATAAATATTACTCTAGATATTAAAACGTTTTTTGCTTTAAAATATTTGCATGAACTTAATAATAATTAAAAAAAATACGAGTTTTTTATATAGGGAACTTAAGAATGCTAAAGACAATTGTTGAATTTAAATTTGATGATTATCAATTATATGACCAAAAAACATATGCAGATGGTATTTTAGTTCAAAAAACTGAAGATATTGCTCAATATATTTTTAGTATATTAAAGAATAGATATCATTTAAATGTAGAGTTATATAGTGAAAGTTGGGGGTGGGAAATTGAGATTCCACTGCCTGAAATAACAATGTACCTTGGAATCAGTGTTTATGAAGAATATAGCAATGGATTCGCAATTTTTATTTCTCCCAATACTCCGATTTTAAGAAGATTCTTATTTAGAAAGCTTGATATTACTCATCATATTATGGTGCTGCAAAATTATATAAATATTATCTTAAAATCGCATCCGGGCATCTATGATGTGATGTGGTGGGAAGAAAATGAATTCCGATGTGTAGCAGCGAATTGAAAAAATTGTGAAGTCTAACTTTTAAATATTGAAGTAAGTGAAACAAAAAATTGTTAGAGACAATATTGGTGAATAGAGGCGATGAGCTTACTATATCTACAATATTAAGTGGTCAGATCAATATGCATAATTCAGCTTGGAAGGGATTGCGTAAATTTTTTTATAATAATCTTCACAACCATGACTATGAAACGGCGGTAAGTAAATGCATTAACTATTTTTTAGTTATTTTAATTATTGGTAATGTTGCTGCTGTTTTATTGGAAACAGTAAATGATTTGTACTTAAGTTATCGTATTTGGTTTGATTACTTTGAGAATATTTCAATCGCAATTTTTAGTATTGAGTATTTATTAAGAGTGTGGAGTGTTGCAGATCGAGATACGACACAATCCGCATGGAAAACCCGTTTGAATTGGATGAAAAGTGGGGAAGCAATCATTGATTTGATGGCAATTTTGCCAGCTTACCTGAATTTCTTTGTACGAATCGACCTTCGTATGCTTCGGATTTTACGTTTACTTCGTTTATTAAAATTAACGCGCTATTTCATCTCACTACAGATATTGTTATGTGTGATTAAACGTGAGAAGGGATCTTTTCAAGCGGTTATTTTTATTTTAATTATCATGATTATTATGACTGCTTCTGGAATTTATGTGGTTGAAAACAAGGCTCAGCCAGAAGCTTTTAGTTCAATACCTAAATCTATGTGGTGGGCTGTAGTTACCTTAACTACAGTGGGGTATGGCGATGTCACTCCTGTAACTAGCCTTGGAAAGTTATTAGGGGCGCTTATTACTATTTTAGGTGTAGGTATTGCAGCATTGCCAGCTGGTATTTTGGCATCTGGACTTGCAAATGAGCTTAATCAACGGAATCAGAGACTAGAGCAAGAGTTTCGTGAGTTACTTCAAGCACGAGGTATTGATATTTTACATGATGAAATTGAAATAGAGCGGGTCCGTCAAAAAGTAGGATTGCCAAAAGAGCAAGCGCATAACCTGATTATTCAAATTATGCGTGAAAAAGTATTAGAGGAAGAAGAGTCGAGCCGAGAGAAAAAATGTTATTGTCCACACTGTGGTGGAAAGCTAACTGATTAGAAGTAATAAGTTAGCCTTTCTTTAATTAAGCTTTTTTGCTGGCTTTTTCTACTGCAAATGCGATAAGTAAAATAATCAGACCGCCAAGGCTTAAGACAAAACCTACCCAGATTGGTGCGATCCAACCCATTTGGTGACTGAGTACCCAGCCCCCTAAAAATGCACCTAATGCATTGGCCATATTAAAGGCAGAGTGGTTGAGTGAGGCAGCTAATGTTTGGGCATCACCTGCAACATCCAATAGACGAGTTTGTAATGCCCCGCCTAACCCCATTACCGTGAGACCAATTAAGAATAAAGATGCGATGGCAGTATAGATATTACTCATTAAAAAACTAGCGACAACAAAAGCGATAGCTGAGCTAATTAATACACCCACTATAGTTTTGTTGAGGTTCTTATCTGCAAGCCATCCTGCTACTAAACCTCCGATAACCATACCAATACCCCAAATCGCTAAAGCGATAGGAACGATTTGGATATTAACTTGTGTATATTCAGTCAAAATTGGTGAGACATAGCTATAAACAGAAAACATGCCTCCAAAACCGATTGCACCCACTGCTAGTGTTAACCACATGTTGATATTTTTAAGGCCAGCTAACTCAGTTTTTATACTCGCAGTAGCTTGGACTGGAATATTGGGTACAAAGAAGCCAACAGCAATTAAAGTAACGAAAGCAATAGTTGCTGAAAACTCAAATCCTGCTCTCCAACCAAAATTTTGGCCTAACCACGTTGCGAGAGGAACACCAATCACAGTTGCCACTGTTAGGCCCATCATCATTTGGGCAACTGCAGAAGCTCTTCTTGACGGACCCGCTAGTTCGGCTGCAACTAACGCACCGACTCCAAAATATGCTCCGTGTGGTAGACCTGCAATGAAACGTGAGACTAAAACAGTTTCAGGTGTATGAGCTAAAGCAGTACAGGCATTCGCAACACCATAAAAAAGCATTAAGCCGAGCAATAAAGTTTTCCTAGGTACTTTAGCTCCAAGAATAGCGATGATAGGAGCACCAATAACTACACCCAATGCATAGGCACTAATAAAGTGACCAGCTTCAGGTACTGTAATATTTAAATTATTTGCAATTTCCTGAATTAGTCCCATTGCGACGAATTCAGTGGTTCCAATACAAAACCCCCCTACAGCGAGTGAGAAAATTGCTAAAAAGAGAGAGTAATGTTGAGGTGTGGAGAGAGGAGATTGCGGGGACGCCATAATAAGTTAAGGGAAAATACAAAAAGAGAAGTATAAGGGAAAAGAGAAAAGAATAATAAAAAACTAAAATATTGAGAGAAAGATTACGGATTTCTTTTTTTAGTAAAATTAAATTTATTAATGATAATAAGAATTATTTTTATTTGTGTATACTGTATCCGCTTATATTTTGTCTGAAATTTTTAACTTTGCGTATAACAGGATTTTGTAATAATGAATAGATTTCTAATGGCGTCACTTACATTGATATGTACAACAGGCTTTGCTCACGAACCTTATGTAGCTCCTGTAGCTTATAAGACTGAACAGACTCAAGTACCTGTAATTGCTGGTTATGCTGAAGAAGCATTAAATAGTGAATATGCTTTAAAAGATGCTAAGCTTACTCTAATTACACCTAAAAATGAGTTTAAAACTGTCAACTCAGAAGCTCTGCATAAGTCTGCAACTCTTTTTGATGTAGAATTACCTGAAGAAGGCACATATATTGTTCAAACTCAGGCGAGTTACCCTTTAAAATATGTATATGATCAAAAAGCATGGCATTTATTTTTTGATATGCCAGCTGATAACGCTCCACCAAAAGCAGAGCGTGAATATTTGATTCCGACTGACCTTAAAACAAAAACAATTAAAACAGAGCAAGTAACACGAGAGTGGACATTACAAAGTTATCTTTCTAAGGGAAAAGTTTCAGATATCCAGCTCCCGAATACACCGATTAAAGTTAGTTTCTCTGTACATCCTAACCAGATTAAAGCTGCTCAACCTGTAAAATTAACCATAACTGAAAAAGGACAACCTTTAGCTTATGCTGAAGTGAATTTAAGAGAAAAGGGTGCAACTGACAAGCAAGCGCAGCAGTTTAAGGCAGGAAGCTACGGTCAAGTTGAGCTTAGATTTCCAAAAGCTGGAGAGTACTTAGTAGAAGTAACAGCTCCTCTAAATTTGAAATTAAAACCTAAAGATCAGAGCTATACGATTATTAGTTTAAATGTAGCACAATAGTTTTTAGAGTTTTAAAAAAATAGACCTTTATTAGGTCTATTTTTAGTTTTAATCTTCTCACTCATTAAAAAGTTTAATTTCTCTTTAGTTCTGAGGAAAAAAAATTCATCGCAAATAAAAATAGTGAAATAAAATTCATGTTGAGACAAACTAACTAATTTTATGTTAAAGTGAATAAAATTCATCAATAAAGATTTATCGAAAGTTTTATGGAAAAGCAAATATGAGCTTTTTCCATTTATAGATAAATCTGTTTTTTAGGCATGGGCCCATGTTAGAAATACGCCACCTTAAAACTTTAGTTGCTTTACGTGAGCATGGTTCATTAGTTTCAGCAGCTAATGACCTTTGTTTAACGCCATCTGCTATTTCCCATCAATTAAAAGAATTAGATCATTGGTATGGGGTAGAAGTTGTTAATCGTCGAAGTAGACCAGTTAGTTTTTCTAATGTTGGACAGCGCTTATTAAAGTTAGCTGATGATGTTTTGCCACAAATCCAGATTACCCACAGTGATATCACGCGTATTGTGCATGGACAGACAGGCAGAATTATTTTTTCATCGGAATGCCATAGTTGTTTTGACTGGTTAATGCCTTTATTAAATCAGTATCGCCAGCAATACCCAGATGTAGATTTAGACTTCGCTTCAGGTTTTGAAGCCAATCCGCATGAACTCTTACAAAATGCAGAATTTGATTTACTAATTACAGCTGACCCAATTGCATTAAAAGGAATTGAGTATTTTCCGATTTTTGAATACGAATCACGGTTAGTCTTATCAAATACGCATCCTTTGGTACGAGCTGAAAATATTACAGTTCAAGAGTTGGCCGAAGAAGTTTTAATTACTTATCCGGTTGATAAGCACCGTTTAGATATTATGTCTAAACTTTTCATCCCTGCGAATATTCAGCCTAAACAAATACGGACAACTGATTTAACCCAAATGCTTATTCAACTCGTTGCAAGTGGACGAGGTATTGCAGCTTTACCTGATTGGGTAGTGAATGAGTATGAACAGAAGGGATGGGTTACTAGTCGTCGTTTAGATTGTGTTTCACCAACAGGTTTAAGACGAACTTTATATGCGGGCTATCGAACTGAAGAAAAAGAGAAAAGTTATTTTGAAGGCTTCTTAAAGCAGTTGGAAAAGTTCTCTTTAAAACGGAACGCTTATTATTCTGGCTAAAAAATAATTTAGCCTAAGTGTTAAAAAGGTGCTTTATTGCACCTTTTTCATGTCGATTTCTTATTTGCCAATAAATAAAGAGAGTAAGCCTGCCGCAATTAGAGGACCGACTGGTACACCACGGAGTAAGGCGACACCAGCAACTGTACCAATGAGTAAACCTGCAACCACGTCAGGTTGGCTCGACATTAGTTTTACTCCGCGACCACCTAGCCAGGCGACTAATAGGCCAATTGCGATAGCCATAAGAGATTTAACACTAATAAACGATTTTAAAATACTCTCACCACTGAGTTTCCCACTGGCAATTGGAGTGAGTACACCAATGGTTAAAATAAGAATTCCTAAATTAAGACCGTGAGCTTGAATATAAGGAAAAAACTCATTTAATGGCGTGATTTTAACGACAATCAACACACCTGCTGCAATAGTTACAGCTGCATTTTGACTTAATAAGCCGCAGACAAGCAGAACGAGTAGAACAACTAAATTAACATCAAATTGGGCAAGCATGGCGAGCGGGGGGAGTTATAAATAAATGGAATTGTATAATATTTAATAGTCCTAATGTTAAAGCTTTAAAAGATACAGTTGATCGATGTTTTTTTAATAAAAATTGACTGTATATCCCTCAATGATAAGGAGTTTTAATTTTTGGTTACGCTTGAAAACAATGTTATATAAATTAACAAGTTAAAAATTATAGTGTTTAAAAATTGTGATATAAAAATAATCATTACTCATGAGTACAGGATATTTTTATGGACATTATAGATATCAAGATCAAAGATCAGTTTGATAAGATTCATGATGCAAAAGCACAACTAAAGAAAAATTTAGTGGAACATGAAAATGAATCTTTAAAACTAAGCCAGCGTATTGAGCATATTATTGTTGATAATGAAATTATTTTGCCTACTACCGAATTATTATTTGAAAGTGAACAGAACGAAAATATTTATCGAGTCGTTGAGGAGTAAGGGTGCTAACTAGTTCAAGTAGATGAAAACAGTAGCGAGTAGTGTTTAGTAAAAAATGGAAACTACGTTAAAATAACAGCTTAGTTCTAATGAGAAAACTTCATGCTGCTGGAAAAAATCTTACAATCACAAGGGTTTGGTTCTCGTAAATATTGTCAGCAGTTAATAAAAAATGGATCTGTAAGTATTGATGGAGAGGTTGTAAGTGACCTTAAAAAGCAATTCTCTCAAGAAAATTTAGAATTTTCTCTTTTTGGGGAAACTTATCAATATCGAGAAAAAGTTTACCTTGCTCTAAAAAAACCAAAAGGTTTTGAATGTTCACACCAACCTCATCATCATCAAAGCGTATTTAGCCTTCTACCAGAAATCATGATTCAACGTGGTGTGCAAGCTATTGGTCGTTTAGATCAAGATACAACGGGCTTACTTTTACTTACCGATGATGGTAAATACCTTCAAGCTTTAACTCATCCCCGTAAACATGTGCCAAAGGTTTATCATGTTACGACTATAGATCCAGTTACACCTGAGCAAATTGAAATGCTGAGCCAAGGTGTGAGCCTACATCAAGAAAAAGGTGTTTTCGCTGCAACGAATGTAGCGATATTAGAAACGCATCAATTAACCATGACGATCCATCAAGGTGTTTATCATCAAGTAAAAAGAATGATTGCAGCTGTGGGAAATAAGGTGGAAGCATTACATCGCCATCAAGTAGGGCAATTGGTTTTACCTGAACTTGAAGATGGAGAATGGGTTTATTTATCTGAACAACAAAAACAGCTCGCTCAAAATATCATTTGAGAAAACAATGGAAGGTTTGGAACTCGCTATCTCGAATAAATCCCATTTGTTCATATAAACGATGAGATTCATGGTTGTTGCTTTGAGTTTCCAAACTAATCCGTAAAGCATTCTCTTGTTTTGCAAATAGGATTGCTGTATCGATTAGCTGTTTAGCAGAACCTTGACGACGGAAAATAGGCGTAACATAGACATCATCTAAGATATAGTATGTTGAACATGCAACTGAAGAAAAACCTAAATAGAGTAAAATAAAACCCGTAATTTTATCGTCTTTAATATGAATGAAGAACACACTTTCTCTATTCTCAAAACGTTGTTTAAGGAAGTGAAGTGATTCATTAAAATTAGAAGAGGCCCCATAAAATTGGCGGTATTCATCAAATAAAACGGCGAGTTGCTCTAAATCTTCAAAAGTCGCTCGTCTAACGATCATTTGGCACTCCTTGTAACTTATCATTATGTTTTTACAAAGAGAGCATAACGGAAAAAAGAGCTTTTTGACGTTAAAACTTGTTTATAAATGCAACAGGGTTAAGTTTTGTCGCTTTCACCAAGAAGTGCATTCAATTCTTCAAATAAATCTTCATGGTCATCATCTTCAGCTAAAGTCGATGAATTTTGGTTTAATGACGATGCTTTTGCTTTTCTCAGTTTTAATAATTGTTCCATATTAATATTCTGATTTTCGATAGCAAATGGAATAGATTTAGTTAATACGACCTGTTTAAAAAAAAGTCGTACCGCTTGGGCAGGGGTAATTCCCAATTGCTTAAAAACAGCAAAAGCCTGTTTTTTCTCTTGGGAGTCAAGTCGAACCTGATAAACTTCTGTTTTTCGCATGAATAACAAAACCAAATGATTTTTAATTTTTAGGAATTCATTTTAAACCATCGCAATGTAATTTCAATGTTTTTTGGCATAAAAAATAATCTTTTTGTCATTACGGTTACATTACAATGTCAATTCAAACTCAGAATTGAAAGACATTCCCTCTTTTGTGAGGGGATCTGTAAATGAAATATGCTTAGCCAGAAGCTGTAATGGTTCTGAAAAATCATCTTCAGCTTTGTGCTGAACTACGGGATAAAATGGATCATTTTTAATCGGGATTTCTAAATAATTAAGATGCACGCGAAGTTGGTGCTGTTTCCCCGTTGTAGGAGTTAAACGATATTTTGCCCAAATCTGGTTGTGCTCTATAAGCTCAATATAAGTCTGGGTATTGGCTTTCTTATTTTCTATAACCTGCATCGTATAAAAAGGATGACCTTTATCTAAATGCAAATGTAAGGTTTGAGGAAAATTTAAATCTTTTTTATAAGGTGCAACAGCGTGATAAATTTTATTGACTTGGCGCTCTGCAAATAATTGTTGGTATATGCCACGCGATTCAACCCGTTTGCAAAATAGAACGACACCAGCAGTTTCACGGTCTAAACGATGAATAGGTGTTAAAAATTCATTGCCTGTTTGTTTTTTTAGTCGCACTAAAAGAGTTTCTTGAACATATTGTCCTGTCGGGCTAATTGTTAAAAAATGTGGTTTATCGACTACTAATAAATCATCATTTTCAAATAAAATTTGATGCTCAAAAGGCACATGAGGTTCATATGCCAGAAAGCGATAATAAAAAATATGGGTGTTGCCGACATACGGACTGATTAAAGTTAATTTATCCCCATTTGCCGCATATATAAGACCGTCTTCAAATCTTTGCTTCCATTCTTCAGTTTTAATGTGTGCAAAGTGACTACAGAGATACTCATAAATAGTTTGAGTCTGTGTTTGCAGAGGAAGATAGACTTTACTCGCACTTACTCCATCAATCATGGGGGGGAGAAATTCGTTCGGACTAGACATAAAAAAGTGTGAATATTTAAGAAAATTGATATAAAAAAAGCCAACTTCTAGGGCTTAAGTAGGCTTTTAAGGCAGGGCAATGTTATCATATCGATTATTTCGAATCATGTTATGTGTGCTATGTCGTATTCATTGAAATTGGTCTTAAATCATGAAGAAGATACTGAGCGTCTAGCTCAAGCTTTGGCGCAGCATGTTCAGTCGGGTGTAATTTATTTAATTGGGGACTTAGGTGCGGGTAAAACCACACTTACGCGTTATTTCTTGCAAGCTTTGGGCCATAAAGGTTCTGTTAAAAGCCCAACTTATACGCTTGTTGAACCATATAAAATTAATGATAAAGAAATTTTTCATTTTGACTTATATCGTTTAAATGACCCGTATGAACTTGAATTAATGGGAATTCGTGATTATTTAGATATCACAGATGCATTATTTCTATTTGAATGGCCATCTAAAGGTGGCGATGAAATTCCACAAGCAGATATCATCATTGACATTCAAAAGTCAGATGATGAGTTGAGCCGTTTGGTAACGTTAACTTTACCAACAGAAAATTTGTATCAGACTTTGCAGGAACAGCTTCATGACTGATGAAAAGCTAACACAACGTCGTATTCATACATTAGACGCAGCGTTAGCGAACCAGATTGCAGCGGGTGAGGTAATTGAACGACCTTCTTCTGTGGTCAAAGAATTATTAGAAAACTCTATCGATGCTGGCGCAACTGAACTGATTGTAAGGATTGCTCAAGGCGGTTCGACTTTAATCGAAATCATTGATAATGGGCATGGTATTCACCCGGATGATTTAGCACTTGCTGTCATGCGTCATGCTACAAGTAAGATTAAAACCGCTGAGGATTTACATGCTATTGTGAGTTTGGGATTCCGTGGGGAAGCTCTTGCTTCAATTGCTGCTGTCTCAAGATTGACTTTGACTAGCAGCCAAGATGAAAGTGGTATTGGTCATCAAGTTGAAGTAAATGGTACAGCATTTGATCATCAAGAAGTACAAGCTGTTGCTGCTCAAAAGGGCACCCATATTCGTGTTCAGGATTTATTTTTTAATGTTCCTGCACGCCGTAAATTCTTAAAAAAACCAACTACAGAATTTGGTCATATTGAAGAGATTGTGCGTCGTCTGGCTCTAACACATTTCGATATACGGTTTGTGCTTGAGCATAATGATAATATTAGAATTAATTTACCGATAGCAGATAGTGGGGAACTACGTTTTCAGCGAGTTCAACAAATATTAGGGTCGCAATTCGTACAAAATGCATATTGGATTGATGCCGAAAGTATTAGCATGCGTTTATCGGGTTGGCTAGGCCATCCCTCAGATGCACGTGCACAAGCGGATATGCAATATGTCTATGTAAATGGTCGTATTGTCAAAGATAAAACGATTTCGCATGCGCTACGCATGGCCTATGATGGTATTTTACATGGCCACCAGCATTCATCTTATTTACTTTTTTTAGAAGTTGATCCTGAAAATATTGATGTCAATGTTCATCCGACCAAACATGAGATTCGATTTTTAAATCAAAGAGAAGTGCATGAGTTTGTAAGGCATTACGCAAAAGAAACTCTCGCACAATTTCAGACAGCGAGTGCTGATCTAGCTCAAGCGATGAAAGCGGATGAAAACTCAGATTATTCAGTACAACCTCAGCCTAAATATCAAGAACAATTTTCATTGCACCGCGCAAATGAAACTTTAAATTCAGACAGTGAAGCACGAACCCAGCATGCACCGACAGAATTATTAACTGATTTTAACGCTAGTCGTCCGCAAGCTATTCACTATGCAGATCAAACACCAAAATATAATGGTTCTGCTCAATTAAATAATGCTTTAAAAACTTATTTAGCTCCACTTCGCGACCAACCTGCTAGTTTTTCGGTAAATGAGGATGTTGAGCCAGTTGCTAAAGTAGATGAATTTCCATTAGGTATCGCAATTGCTCAACTGCATGGGATTTATATTTTAGCTCAGAATACAGAAGGGCTTATTATTGTTGATATGCATGCGGCACATGAACGTATTTTATTACAGCAAATGAAAAATGCTTGGGATAAACCTGAATTTTGGACATCTCAGCAACTGCTTATACCTAAGGTGATTTCTATTAGCCGTATGCAAGCTGTTAGGGTCGAAGAACTAAAATCTCAGCTTGAGCGTTTAGGCTTGGAAATTGATTTATATGGTGATGAGCAAGTTATTGTTCGCGGTGTGCCAGCCATATTACAAAAAGCTGATTTTGAAAATCTTATTCCAGAACTTTTAAATGATTTAGATCCAAATGATGAAGCACAAGGATTACTTCAAAAAAGAGATGAGTTGTTAGCGGGAATGGCATGTCATGGGGCAGTGCGCGCACATCGACAACTCAGCCTTTCAGAAATGAATGCTTTACTTCGTCAAATGGAACAAACCGAATTTGCGAGCCAATGTAACCATGGGCGGCCAACTTGGCGTGCATTTCCATTATCTCAACTAGATAAATTATTTGCTCGAGGAGAGTAGTTCTACATGTCAAATCAATTGCCCGTCATCAATTTAATGGGACCAACTGCGAGCGGGAAAACCGCTTTGGCATGTGAATTATACGAGCGTGGAAATTTTGAACTAATTTCTGTTGATTCCGCTCTTGTCTATAAAGATATGGATATTGGCACGGCTAAACCAACTCGTGAAGAGCAAGAACTCTATCCTCATCATCTTATTGATATTATTACTCCTCTTGAAGTTTACTCAGCTGCTCAGTTTGTTGAGGATGCCTGCAAATTAATTGATGACATGCATTCACGTGGGAAAACTCCTATTTTAGTAGGAGGGACAATGTTATATTTCAAGGCATTGTTAGAAGGATTATCTGGTAATTTACCAAGTGCTGATGCTGAAGTTCGGGCAGCAATTGAACAAAAAGCGTTAAACGAAGGATGGCAAGCGGTTTATGATGAACTGGTTTCTGTAGATCCTGCTGCCGCTATAAAGTTTAATGTAACTGATAAGCAACGAATTATTCGGGCTCTGGAAGTTTATAAAATTACGGGTGAACCAATCACTAAATTGCAGGCAGAACAACCAAAAAACGTACCATATCGATACATATTTCATAACTACGCTTTACTTCCAGATCGGGTAGAATTACATCAACGCATTGAGCAAAGATTAAGCAAAATGTGGGATATCGGTTTTTTGAGTGAAGTTGAAGATCTAATTGAAAAATACGATTTAGATGAAAATTTACCCTCAATGCGTTCGGTGGGTTATCGACAAGCACTAGAATTTCTATTAAAAAGTGACTTAAGTCTCAAAAGTAAATGTGAAATGGAGGATAAAGCTTTATTTGCAACACGACAACTTGCCAAACGTCAATATACGTGGTTACGTTCTTTGCAAGAAATACACGATTTTAAAACTTACTTGACGATAAAGCAGGCGAAAGAAGACTTGCGAAACTCTTATGGATAAAGCAAAATTTGCACACTGTCTTTTTATAATTTTTAGTTGAAAAATAAAGATAGTTTTTTTGCGCTGATTTAAAATTTTTTTTTGGAGTTAAAAATGTCTAAAGGTCAAACTTTACAAGATCCGTTCTTAAATTCTCTCCGTAAAGAACGTATCCCTGTTTCTATTTTCCTTGTGAACGGTATTAAATTGCAGGGTCATATTGAATCTTTTGACCAATATGTTGTTTTATTAAAAAATACTGTAAGTCAAATGGTTTACAAGCACGCGATTTCAACTGTTGTTCCAGCACGTAATCCACGTCCAGCAGGCGCACAAGGTACAGGCTTCCCAGCACAAGGCGGCACTCAAGGCGGTTTTGGTGGTCAAGGTAGCGGCTTTGGCGGCGCACAAGGTGGCTTCGGTGGCGCTCAAGGCGGCTTCGGTGGCGCTCAAGGTGGCTTCGGCGGTCAAGGTGGCTTCGGTGGTCAAGGCGGTGGCTTCGGTGGTCAAGGTGGCTTCGGTGGTCAAGGTGGCTTTGGCGGCCAAGGCGGCTTCGGCGGTCATCAAGGTGGTTTTGACAACGATTCTAAATTTGAAGATGGTCAAGACGACGAAAATAATCGTTAATTGAAATCTAAAAAAGAAGCCAGTCAGATAATGACTGGTTTTTTTATGTGTATTTAAAAGTTAATCCAAAGCATTTAAACGGTCATGGATAGCGATTTGGCCATGATGACTAATATATTTAAATAGATAGGGCTTTAATTAATGATATTAATATTAGCTGCTGCTTTGAGCAGTGTCTTGGTGTCTATCCTATTAAAAAATTTAAAGAAAAAAGGTTATCAGCCATTACAGATGATTGCATGGAACTATGCAAGTGCTAGTCTTCTTTGCTTTTTGTGGTTTCAGCCCGATATCCAACATGTTTCAATAGTGCATACTCCATGGTGGTTAATCCTTGCCTTGGGGGTAATTTTACCTAGTATTTTTTTATGTCTTGCTAAATCACTAGAATATGCAGGAATTGTTAAAACTGAACTTGCACAGCGCCTTTCAGTTGTTCTTTCTTTGCTCGCAGCATATTTCTTTTTTCATGAGCAATTTAATGCATTAAAACTATGGGGAATAGGTTTAGGAATTCTTGCAGTTTTACTTGTTTTATTTGGACAAATGAACTCTTTTTCCAATCATCAATCTAGAAAAGCAATTCTTGCTTTATTAAGTGTTTGGTGTGGTTATGCGGCAGTAGATATTCTTTTAAAATATACAAGTAGTTTAGGCCTTCAGTTTACACTTACTTTAAATCTTATTTTTATTACAGCTTTTATATTGTCGATTTCATATTTATTGCTACAGAAGACTCAAAAGTGGCAGTTTAAAAGTACGATAGCTGGATTAATATTAGGCATACTCAATTTTTCAAATATTGCTTTATATGTAAAAGCTCATATTCTTTTAAAAGATTCACCTGCAATTGTTTTTGCAAGCATGAATATTCTTGTGGTGCTATTAGGAATTGCGAGTGGAGTGGTTTTATATAAAGAAAAATTAAAATGGCCTACTATTTTGGGGATTCTTTTAGGAATAAGCGGAGTAATGTGTTTAGCTAGCGCAATGGCTTGATAGTTCAAGAGAATAGAATCTCTTGAACTATAGAGGTTTTATTATAAATAGGTAAAAATTACTTCATCTGGCAGTCGTGATTTAGGAAGTTTGGCATTAAAGTCATTTTCACTGCGATAGCCTAAAGAAACGATTACAGAGCTTCGTAAACCTTTTTCAGTTAAACCTAGCTCGGTATTTAGAATTTCTTCATCAAACCCACCCATTGGAGTCGCATCAATGCCCTCTAAGCCGGCAGCAAAGAGTAGCTGTCCTAAAGCAATGAATGTTTGATTTTCCATCCACCCAAATAAATTTTTCTGTTCATTTCGGTAGAACTCGACGTAGCCATGGCGAGTATCTTTTTGACCTAATTTTGCTTTTTCATCTTTAAAACGGCCACTTAAATCATCTTGCTCAAGTAGTTGATTTAAGTACTCAGATGTAATATCCGTTTTTGTACAGAATACAAGTGTATGTGATGACTCAAGCACTTTAGGAGCATTGTAAGCATACTTTCCTGTTAATGCTTTTGCGATTCGTTCTTTAGCTGCAAGATTGTCTGCAACTACAAAGTGCCAAGGCTGAATATTTACTGAAGAAGGGGTGAAACGTAAAATTTCTAATAATTTATTAATTTTTTCTTGAGGAATTTTCTTTTCAGGATCATATGCTTTTGTTGTGTAGCGACTTTTAACCGTATTTAATAAATCCATACTTTACTCCATATCAATCTTATTGCAATTGAGAGACTTTAATCTTTGGCATCATACGCTATTTTATTCAAAGATATTTGATCTTTAATTTGATAAAAAATGTATTGCAGTAATATAGAAATTAAATAATTTTTTATAAATATATATTTCTAAATTAGTATGTCCAGTCAATTAACTTTAGCTGTGGAGCATTGTCAGTAGGATCAATTTCCAAAATATAAGCTTGATCTTCACGCCAATCGCCAAGAACAATTCGTTGTTTAGCTTCTACCTTATGAATTGAAGGTCGATGGGTATGGCCATGAATAAGTATATCTACATCTGTTAAAGCAGAAAGTACAGCTTGCTCATTTACATCCATAATTTCATAGCTTTTTTGCTGTTTATCTGCGGAGCTTCTTTTTCGAAAGCCATTAACCAGTTTGGTGCGAAAACTCAGTGGTGTACGGCGTAAAAAAGCGACTAAGAGCGGATTTCTAATAATTTTTTTAAATCTTTGATAGGAAATATCATCTGTACATAGTGCATCACCATGTTCTAGGCGGTACTGATGTCCAGCAATAGTGAGATAATAAATATCGGGTAGTAATACACCATTAAACTTATTGAGGAAAATTTGATTTAAAGCAAAATCACGGTTACCTACTTGGAAGTAAACCCGATTTCCTTTTTTGTTAAAGTCTTTTAATGCTTCAATAATTTCATCGAGCCATGGTGCCGAGTAATCATCGCCAATCCAAGCATTAAACCAGTCACCTAAAATATAAAGCTGTGTTTGTTTATTTTGATAATGCACTAATAAATCTAAAAACCCTCGAACAAGTCGAGGGTGTTCAGGTGACAAGTGTAAATCAGAGATAAACAGATAAGTCACAGCTTATTCCTAAAATTATTCAGAAATAATTTTAGCGGATTCGATTACCACGTTTTCTAAAGGAACGTCAGCGTGGTAACCACGGTTGCCAGTGCGAACGCCTTTGATCGCTTCAACAACATCCATACCTTCAACAACTTTACCAAATACAGCGTAACCCCAACCTTGAGCAGTTTTAGAGGTATGGTTTAAGAAAGAGTTGTTTTTTACGTTAATGAAGAACTGTGCAGAAGCAGAGTGAGGTGCTTGAGTACGTGCCATAGCAATCGTACCAACGTCATTGCTTAAACCATTGTCAGCTTCGTTTTCGATAGAATCACGAGTTGCTTTTTCTTTGAAGTTTTCATCCATCCCGCCACCTTGGATCATGAAGCCATCAATGACACGGTGGAAAATAACGCCGTCATAAAAACCGTCACGTACATATTCTAAAAAGTTTGCTACTGTTTTTGGTGCTTTTTCAGTATTTAGTTCAAGAACAATACGACCTTTATTGGTGTTTAATTCGACTTGAGGAAAACTCATTACATTAATCTCCTAAACATGGGCTTATGACCATGGGTTTTTGGTTGAGAGAAGCATAAGCAAACTGTAAACTACAAGGCAAGTAAAAAACGTTAAAATCTTTGTGAAAAATGAAGATAGCGTTTAAATTTTTCGAAATTTATCTACAAAGAAGTGATTGATACACTATGAAGCCTAATGATGTTGTCTCGAACCTGCCAAATAACCCGACACCGAATACTCATGCCTCTGTCGATTCTGCGCAGCAAGAACAACAGGCTGGCTTAGATTTTGTTCGCCAAGTCATTACAGATGATTTGGCTACGGGACGTGCAAAGCAGATCGTAACGCGTTTTCCACCAGAACCAAATGGTTATTTACATATTGGCCATGTAAAAGCGATTTGCTTGAACTTTGGTGTGGCTGAAGAGTTTAATGGTTTGTGTAATTTGCGTTTTGACGATACAAACCCTGATGCTGAAGAACAAGAGTATGTTGATGGTATTGCGAATGATGTGAAATGGCTTGGTTTTAACTGGAATGGTGAACCACGCTATGCATCGGGTTATTTTGATCAATTATATGCATGGGCAGTTCAACTTATTGAACAAGGCGATGCATATGTAGATTTACAATCTCCAGAAGAAATTAAGTTAAACCGCGGTAGCTTTGTTGAGCCAGGTAAAAACTCTCCATACCGTGATGCATCTATTGAAGAGAATCTTGCTCGCTTTGAAAAAATGCGTAGCGGTGAGTTTAAAGAGGGTGAAGCAGTTTTACGTGCCAAGATTGATATGGCAAGTACAAATGTACATATGCGTGATCCGATTTTATATCGCGTATTGCATTCAGAGCATCACCAAACTGGCGATAAATGGAAAATCTACCCAATGTATGACTATGCTCATCCATTGTCTGATGCCATTGAAGGAATTACCCATTCGCTTTGTACATTAGAATTCCAAGATCACCGTCCGTTTTATGACTGGATTGTTGAAAAAGTAAAATCTAAAGCGGTTCCACATCAATACGAATCTTCACGTTTAAACGTGGATTACACCATCACATCGAAACGTAAATTACGTAAATTGGTGGAAGGTGCTTACGTAAATGGTTGGGATGATCCACGTATGCCAACCGTAGTTGGTATGCGCCGTCGTGGTTTTACACCAGAAGGCTTACGTGATTTTTGTAAGCGTGTAGGCGTATCAAAAACTGATGGTATTGTTGATGTTGCAATGCTTGAGTTCTGTATTCGCCAATCTTTAGAAAATACTGCTGCACGTGGTATGGCTGTTTTAAGCCCACTTAAAGTGACTTTAACTAACTTACCTGACGATATGGATCTTACGCATGCTCGCCATCCTAATGTAGATATGGGTGATCGTGTGATTCCTTTAACCAAGGAAATCTATATAGACCGTAAAGACTTTGAAGAAGTACCGCCAAAAGGCTTTAAACGGTTAATTCCTGATGGTGAAGTGCGTTTACGCCATGCTTACGTGATTAAATGTGATGAAGTCATTAAAGATGCAAATGGTGAAGTGATTGAATTGAAATGTTCAATTGACCCTGAAACTTTAGGAAAGAATCCGGAAGGCCGTAAAGTAAAAGGGGTGATTCACTGGGTATCTGCAACTAAAGGTATTCCTGCTGAAGTGCGTATTTACGACCGTTTGTTTACTGAAGCCGCACCTGATGCAGATGATGACTTCTTGGCAAATCTTAATCCTGAATCATTGAAAGTGGTACAAGCTGTCATTGAGCCAGCTTTGGCACAAGCGAATCCAGAAGACCGTTTCCAATTTGAGCGTGAAGGTTATTTCGTTGCAGATCAATATGATCATTCACCAGAAAAACCGGTTTTCAACCGTATTCTTGATTTGAAAGATAGCTTCAAGCCTGAGAAAAAGTAAGACGAACAACATGTTGTGAGTAAACAACAGATATAAAAAAGCCCAACTCAGTTGGGCTTTTTATTTAGGTGTCTTCTCATATTTTCTTTTTCTTTATGATTAACGTCCTTGGCAAAGTAGCTTAGGCCGGGTTAATCACATAAAAATAAAGAACTAAGGTGATGAGGAGAACGCATGAAAGCAATAAATAAGTATTGACCGTATTAAAGCTTTTAATAAATTTCCAGATATCCATAGTAATTCAGCGTATATTTTATGTTACAAATTAATAATACACTGAAAATTTTAAGAAATGTTTCCAAAGATAGAATATAAACTTTCCTTTGCTTGAAAAATAAACAATTAATACCAAATGGTAAAATTTAATATTCGCGCACATTCGAGTCTTTATAGTTTATCCACTATAACCAATTCTTTTTAAGAATCTTTGAATAACCTCAAATGCAGCATGTTCAAGTGCTTGAGCATATTGTAAGTTTTCTTCTCGAAGTTTCGGAATTGAAACTTTGGCATTACGAAGTTCACATGTATGACCAATTAACCATTTCTCAAAATTTTCTTCAGTCGTTTCAATGTGGAACTGTAAGGCAAGAATATTATTTCCGACTTCAAATGCCTGATTGGTATAAATCTCTGAACTTGCTAAGAGCGCCGCATTTTCAGGAAGGTCGAAAGTGTCACCATGCCAATGTAGAACATGGACATTATTAAGCAAAGCAGATAATACCTGATTAGGGCGTAAACTTAAGCTGAGTGGACCCCAGCCAATTTCTTTTTGATGTCCTGCATATACTTTTGCACCAAGCGCATGAGCAATAAGCTGTGCACCCAAACAAATACCAAGTGTAGGTTTATCTGCTGCTAGACGTTGTTTAAGTAAAGCAATTTCATCTTTTAAGAAAGGATAATCGTCAGTTTCATAAACCCCGATTGGACCACCTAAAATAATAGTTAATCCATCGTGTGCAAAAGCAGCAGTTAAATCATCTACACCTGCTTCAAAATAACGAACGCGAAATCCGAGTTGATAAAAGACATCTTCTAATGAACCTAAGTCTTCGAAAGCAAGATGCTGAATGGCATAAATAGTTTTAGGGAAGGCGTTTGTTGTGTTCATACAAATGATTCATAGAAGATCAATAGGTGGAGTATAGCGATAAATATAAAGAAGAAAATATCTGTATAAATCGTCAATACCTGAAAATTGATATTTTTCGTTAAGATAATATTGTTATGCAAAGGATTGTCTATTTTTAAATAAATCTCTTTGCATATTCCATTGCTTAAAATAATAGCTTTTGAGTTTCTGCCAAGCCTATATTTGAAAGTTGATGCTCATCTTTTAAATTAACTCCTGAGAAACCAAGTTGTTTGGATTTTTTCATTAAAGCGATTAAGCGTTGTACTGCAACTGGAATACTTAAACCTGCTGAGCGAACATTAGAAATACAATTACGTTTGGCATCGAGGCAGCCTGAATATGCATTCCATGTGTAGTAAATTCCCATACTATCAGGAGAGCTTAAACCAGGACGCTCACCGATTAGCATCACAAGCATGGATGCTTTAAAGATTTCTGCAACTTCATCGCCTAAAGCAACACGACTGCCTGTTGCAATTGCAATTGGTGCAAGGCTCCATTTTTCTTGCTGAATTTGTTCACTTAGCGCTGTAATGAATGGGATGGCATTTGCTTCAATCGCTCTTGCTGAGAGTCCATCACCGACCACAATACAAACATCGTATTGTTGAGGGGCTTCTGCATACTTCTTAATTAAGACATCTTTTGATTGATCTGAAAGCTGACGACCTAAATCTGGTCGTTTAAGATAGATTTCCTTATTAGGGGCTTTGCTTTGGACATGAAGACTTTGCAGCTGTCTTTGCGCTAATTGCTCAGATAAATATGAAACATCCATATCTTGATAAACCGCATCTTTTGCTTGTGCATGAGACAACTGGAACTCAAGTAAAGCGCGTGTTGGGATACTACAACCAGCGCGTCCTAATGCAATGCGAGCATCAGTAAATTGTTTAAGTTTTTCCCACTGATCTTGATGGGGACTTGATGGATATTGAATATCACGATTAAGTTTCATGGTGTTCTCACTAATTCATGAGCAGACGAGAGAATTGGTCGGGCATGTGGTCTGCCCAACAGATTTGAGAGTTTTGTTGTTTAAAAATACCTTGCTGTTCAAGCCAAGCTGAAAACTCAGGAGCGGGTTTTAAACCGAGGAGTTGTCTTAAATAGAGGGCATCATGGAATGATGTTGTTTGATAGTTGAGCATGACATCGTCTGAACCCGGAATCCCCATTATAAAGTTAATGCCAGCGGCACCAAATAGAGTAAGGAGAACATCCATATCATTTTGGTCGGCATCAGCATGGTTGGTATAACAAATGTCGCAGCCCATTGGCACGCCAAGTAACTTACCGCAGAAGTGATCTTCCAGTCCCGCACGTATAATTTGTTTACCGTTAAAGAGATATTCGGGGCCAATAAAACCAACGACTGTATTCACTAAAAGCGGATTGTATTTACGGGCCACTGCATAGGCACGAGTTTCTAATGTTTGTTGGTCAACGCCGTGATGAGCATTGCTTGATAGGGCACTGCCTTGACCCGTTTCAAAGTACATGACGTTTTGTCCAATGGTTCCGCGCTTGAGTGAGAGGGTGGCTTCATATCCTTCTTGTAGTAAATCAAGTGAAATTCCAAAACCTTCATTAGCCAGTTGGGTGCCGGCAATTGATTGGAACATTAAATCAATCGGTACATTTTTTTCAGCCAGTTGAATGCCTGAGCTGATATGCGTAAGTACACAAGATTGCGTTGGAATTTGATATTCCTGAATGACATGATCAAGCAATTTCAGTAGCTCTGACAAATTATGCAGGTTATCCGTGGCAGGGTTAATGCCAATTACGGCATCACCATTGCCATACATCAACCCATCTAAAATACTGGCTGAAATACCGAGCACATCATCGGTAGGGTGGTTCGGTTGTAAACGGGTAGAAAGATGGCCTTTTAAACCGATTGTGTTGCGAAATTGGGTGACTACTTCACATTTGCTGGCGACATAAATCAAATCTTGATTGCGCATAATTTTGCTTACAGCAGCCACCATTTCTGGAGTTAAACCTGATGCTAATGCCTTTAAGCTTTCGGCAGTGGCTTCTTCGCCAAGTAACCAATTTCGAAAATCGCCTACTGTAAAGTGTGAAATAGGGCCGAAGGCAGCCGGATCATGTTCATCAATAATTAAACGGGTAATTTCATCGGTTTCGTAATCGACTACAACTTCATTTAAAAAGGCTTTAAGCGGTACATCGGCCAAAGTCATTTGTGCTGCAACATGTTCGGTTGCATCTCTGGCGGCTACACCTGCTAATTCATCTCCTGAACGTAACGGCGTTGCTTTTGCCATCAAGGTTTTCAAGTCAGCAAAGTGATACTGTTGATTGGCGACAATATTGCGATAACTCATAGTTGCATCCTTTTTATAGTTCTTGTTCTGCGGCTTTAATATTTGCAAACTCTTCTTCTGGTGTACCTTTCACTAAATGATAACGGCTATAGAATAAAAAGTAAGCAATAAATACGACATAAATAGCGGCAGCAATAAACCAAACTTTCGGATTGACAACGAAGCCTGCGACCACAGCAGCGACTGCTAGAATCAAGGCAATACTTGAAGTAACGATTCCCCCTGGAGTTTTATAAGGGCGAGGCATGTCGGGTTTAGATAGGCGTAGTTTGATGTGGGACAAAAGAATCAACACATAAGAAATAGTTGCACCGAACACGGCAATTAAAATCAATGAATCGCCTTCTTTGGTGAGTGAAAGCAAGAACCCGATAATACCCGGAATAATAATTGCGAGATAAGGGGCTTTATTTTTATTGGTTAAAGAGAGTGAAGTAGGTAAGTAACCAGCACGAGAGAGTGCAAAAATTTGACGCGAATAGGCATAGATAATTGAAAAGAAACTCGCGATTAAACCTGCTAAACCAACAAAGTTTACGAAAGTCGCAAGCCAAGTGTTGGTGCCATACACTTTAACCAGAGCATCGACGAGGGGAGCGCCAGAGTTCTGTAAAGTACTTGCACCCGCTGCACCTGCACCTAAGAGTAAAATGAGCATGGCAAAGGCCGTTAAGATGAGCATTGCTCCGATTAAACCGCGTGGCAGGGATTTGGCTGGATCTTTTGCTTCTTCGGCTGCTAATGGCACACCTTCAACTGCTAGGAAAAACCAGATAGCAAAAGGAACTGCAGCCCAGATACCCAAATAGCCATGAGGTAAAAAAAGACTTGCGCCAACACCTGTACCAACTGGAATATCTAACAGGTTTTGTGCATTAAAATGCGGAATCATTGCTGCAATAAACACAACCAGAGCAACAGCTGCGACAAGTGTAATCGCAAACATAATTTTTAAGGCTTCGCCGGCACCTTTGAGATGTATGCCCATAAAAACGGCATAGCAGGCGAGGTAAATCATCCAGCCATTAATACCAAATAGAGATTCGCAATAACCACCAATAAACACGGCAATAGCAGCAGGCGCAATCGCGTATTCAATTAAAATAGCTGTTCCTGTTAAATAGCCCCCAAAAGGACCAAAAGCTGCACGTGCAAAACTATAACCGCCACCTGCTGTCGGCATCATGGTGGACATTTCTGACATAGAAAGACACAGGCACAGATACATGATTGCAGCAAGGGCGGTGGCAATAAACATACCACCCCAACCCCCTTGAGCAATACCAAAGTTCCAGCCAGCAAAATCACCCGATATCACATAAGCTACGCCTAAACCAATCAGGAGTAACCAACCAACAGTACCTTGTTTGAGTTGACGCTGAGCAAAATATTCTGCTGACGAGACTTTTGTCTTTGAGGAAATAACGGAAGCTGTTTCTGGTTGATTCATACAATACTCCTGCGAGTGGGTTTGTATGAATTAATGCAAAAGCAATGCCTAAATGAAGCACCTCAGGGAGTAGATGAAACTTTTTTGTTCTAAATGATAAAAATTCAATCTTAACAATCGGGAATAAAGAAACCAGTAATCTAAATTACTGGCTCCTTATATAATTAGGCATCTTATTTCTTTGTAGTGTTGATAGCTTGGTATCAACTTGGTGCGAAACTTAGAAGAAGCCCATTGGTTTAGTTGAATAACTCACCAACAAGTTTTTAGTTTGTTGATAGTGATCTAGCATCATCTTATGGTTTTCACGGCCAATACCAGACTTCTTGTAACCACCAAATGCAGCATGTGCAGGGTAGATGTTATAGCAGTTTGTCCAGACACGACCCGCTTCAATAGCACGACCAGCTCGGTAAGAAATATGTGCTGAACGTGACCAAACGCCAGCACCTAAACCATACATGGTGTCATTGGCAATTTTAATTGCATCGTCAAAGTCTTTGAACGTTGTCACAGCAAGTACAGGTCCAAAAATTTCCTCTTGGAAAACTTGCATGCCATTGTGACCTTTAAAAATAGTCGGATCGACATAGTAACCATCGCCTACTTCTTTACGGCCGCTACCGCCAAGTAAGAGTTCTGCACCTTCTTCACGACCAGTGTTAATACAACGTAAGATTTTCTCTTGCTGTTGTAGAGATGCTTGAGCACCAATCATCGTTTCAGTATCAAGTGGATGACCAGTTTTAATACGTTTTACACGTTCGACAGCCATCTCTAAGAACTGATCAGCAATGCTTTCTTGTACTAAAGCACGAGAAGGGCAAGTACATACTTCACCTTGGTTTAAGGCAAACATGGCAAAACCTTCAAGCGTTTTTTCTAAGAAATCATCTTCTTTATCCATGATATCTTCAAAGAAAAGGTTTGGTGACTTACCGCCAAGTTCTAAGGTAACTGGAATAATATTTTCGGTCGCATATTGCATTACCATTTGTCCAGTTTGAGTTGATCCTGTGAACGCGATTTTTGCAATACGTGGATTTGTTGCTAAAGGACGGCCGACTTCTGAACCGAAACCATTCACAATATTGAGGACACCCGGCGGTAAAATATCTTGGATCAGTTCAGCGACCAACAAAATACCCACTGGCGTTTGTTCAGCTGGCTTAATTACCACACAGTTACCTGCTGCTAAAGCAGGTGCAAGTTTCCATGCTGCCATCAAAATCGGAAAGTTCCACGGAATGATTTGACCAACTACACCTAGTGGTTCATGGAAATGGTAAGCAATAGTATCTTCATCAATTTCAGAGATGCCGCCTTCTTGAGCACGAATACATCCAGCGAAATAACGGAAATGGTCGATCGCGAGCGGAAGGTCAGCTGCTAAAGTTTCACGGACTGCTTTACCATTATCCCAAGTTTCGGCAACAGCAAGCATTTCAAGATTTGCTTCTAAACGATCGGCAATTTTTAAAAGTATATTTGAGCGTACTGTTGGTGATGCTTTATTCCATGTTGCTTTCGCCTTGTGTGCTGCATCTAGAGCGAGCTCAATATCTTCGGCACTAGAGCGTGGAATACGTGTAAAAGCTTTTCCGTCAACAGGAGATACATTGTCAAAATATGCACCTTTTATAGGTGCCACCCATTCACCGCCAATAAAATTTTCATATTGTGATTTAAATTGAACTTTTGAGCCTGGTTGATTTGGATCGATATAGCGCATATAAATATTCCTTTGCTTTTTAGGACTAAAGACTAACAAGAACCCTGTCAGTAGGTACTTTCGTACTTTGTATAATTAGGATATAAAGAAGAAGGTTGGAGAAAGGTTGGAATAGAAATGTGGATATATAAGGAATTTACAAATGTTCACAAAAAAGGATTTATTGCAGCAACGGACCTTGATTGATCAACTGCGCACGCAAAATAGTCTCTCTCCTCAGAACGCTGCCAAACTCGGCCAAAGTATTGCAAGCTCGTGGGAACGATCGGCTTCTGCCGCAATTCCTAAGGAGCGTTTTGCCGCTCCATTAGTCGAGAAAAAAACTGCTTCACAAAATGCTTTAGATATGGCTTTAAGCCAATGTGCCGACGACTTACGTCATATTGCAGAACAATCTTCAATGGTAATTGCTGTCGGTGATATTGGCAGTACGATTATCTGGACGGCACCAAGTGCTCAAATGCAAAGTGCTGCTGAGCGTGTACATTTTGTACAAGGTGGTCAGTGGCGTGAAGAATTTGTTGGCACCAATGCCTTGGCTTTATCTTTAAAAACTCAACAATCAAGTTGTGTTTTTTCTAATGAACATTACATGGAGTCGATTCATGATTGGGTGTGTTATGCCGCACCGATTATCGACCCATATTCAAAACAAACGCTAGGTGTTGTTGATCTATCAACCACGTGGAAGAACCATAATAGTTTAGGAATTCTGGCTGCTGAACGTTGTGCATCCATTATTCAGTCTGCTTTGCTAGAGCAGCAGCGTCACCATTTACACATCCGGGCATTTTCGACGCCGCAAGTTAAATTTAACGGTAAAAGCTTGTTATTAACGCCGCGTCAAATTGAAATTTTAACCATCTTGGCCTTATGTCCGCATGGTTTAACTTTAGAGCATCTTTATCAGGCGCTCTATGGCGAACGTAAAGTCAGCATGGGCACACTTAAAGCTGAAATGTCTCAACTACGAGATATTTTGGGAGGTTTACTTGGTTCACGCCCGTATCGGTTACTTGTACACGTTGAAGCTGATTTCTTACAAGCTGAACAGGCACTCGATGCAGGATATGCCGCATCTGCTTTGCAGCTTTACACAGGCGTGTTTCTGGCAAAAACTGAAAGTCCATTTTTATGCGCATGGCGCGACTGCCTTGAATCACGTTTAAGCGATGCAATTTTTAAAACCCAAGAAACAGATTTACTGTTAAAGCATCTAGCTCATTTCCCTGAAGCCATTGATGCGGTAGAACGCCTTATGGAGCTTTTACCGAGTGAGCATCCTGCGCATCAACTGCTGGTGAAATACCTTGACTCACCTAAGCTTAGTTAAGTAATTTTTTGATCCAGCCACTGGAACAATTGTTGATAGACTTGTTCTCGTACTGGCTGGGCCGAAAGGACTAAGTCATGCAATCCATTGTGAATAGAGACTAAAGAGACATCACCTTTAATTTTTTTACCATGTTTCTCAATGTCTTTAACATCTAAAATCACGTCACTTTGAGTTGCATCTGGACCCCATTTGCGCGGGTTTTTAGTTTGATGCGAATGCATAATCATTGCGGGAACGTTTAGTTTAACCCCGCGATGAATCTCTTTTTGTGCCGTATGAATCGCATGTACAAAACTGAGTTGAACTGTAGGGGCAGAGGTTGGTTTCCAGTCAAGGTTAAACTCCCATTCACCTTTGAGCTGCTTGTGAAGACTGGTGGTATACCATTTGTTGAGTTGGCTTGGGAATTTAACTTTTGGTAGATATTTTCCTACTCGACTGAGCATTGGAATACCAAATTTCTTTTCGATTAGACTTAAATTAAAGTCGTAAAACGGACTATTTGCCCATAGCGCTTTAATAAGAGGATGATTTGGATGATGGGCAGCATAAAGCGTTGCTGTCAAACCACCAGTTGAATGGCCTGCGAGTAAAACCTGAGTGTGTTGCTCTTCGCCAATAATCTGTAATGCTTGAGTAATTTCGGAGTCGTATTCATTTAAATCAAGCACATTATAGAAAATTTGATGAGGCAGCTTTGAGCGGCCATATTTTCTTAAATCAAGTGCATAGAAGTCATAACCATGAGCATTAAATTGCTCAGCCATTTCGGTTTGAAAGAAATAATCTAAAAAACCATGAATATATAGTACGGCTTTTTGAGTAGATTGAGCAGCTTTTTTACGGACTAAGGTGGCTACAACTTTCCCTTCATAATCATCAGGAAAACTAAGTGTGAGCTGTTCGTAACCCGTGCCTAAAATATCTGGAACATAAGTTTGATTAGCTAAAGATGTATTCATTTTTATCGAGCTATTGTAATTAAGACATGCAGAGTATCCTTCAATGAAATGGGCGAATTGTCAATCAGGTTTAGAGAAGGTTAGAGTATAGGTTCTAAAAAAAGGGAATACCGCTGGAGCTAAGTATTCCCAAAAAAGTAAGTCAACGGTCGGAGGGATTTGACTTACTAGAGGGATATGCCATTACATCAGTATTAAAGTGCTGCTTTGAAAATCTCCACAACTTGTGCATGATTTGCTTTACGAGGGTTGGTGAGCATACATGCATCTTTTTGAGCATTATCTGCCATCACCGCAAGGTCTTCAGTTTTCACACCAAGCTCTGTTAAACCAGATGGAATACCAATTGATGAAGACAGTTTACGAATGGCATCAATTGCAGCATAGGCAGCTTCTGTTACGGTGAGTCCGTGAGTATTTACACCCATTAACTCTGCGATTTTTGCGTAACGATCTGGGCAAGCAATTAAGTTAAATTCACAAACGTGTGGTAACAAGATTGCGTTACATACACCGTGAGGTAGGTTGTAGAAACCGCCTAACTGGTGCGCCATTGCGTGAACATACCCTAAAGATGCGTTGTTAAATGCCATCCCAGCCAAATATTGTGCATAGCTCATCGCATCACGTGCTTCGATGTTTTCACCATTTGCTACAGCAGGTTGTAACCACTGGCTAATCATCGTAATCGCTTTTTCTGCACACGCATCAGTAATTGGGTTTGCCGCCGTAGAAACATATGCTTCAACTGCATGAGTTAGCGCATCCATACCTGTTGCAGCGGTTAAACCAGCCGGTTTTGCAATCATGAGTTTCGGATCATCGATCGCAATAAGTGGAGTACAACGCCAGTCAACAATCGCCATTTTTACGTGAGTATCGGTATTGGTAATAATACAGAAACGAGTCATTTCAGATGCAGTACCAGCCGTTGTATTTACTGCAATCAATGGTGTCATTGGAACTTTGCTTTTATCAATACCTTCGTAATCACGAATATGACCACCACCCGCAGTGACTAAACCAATCCCTTTTGCACAGTCGTGAGATGAACCGCCACCTAGAGAGACAATAAAGTCACATCCATTTTCGTTATAGGCATTTACGCCATTATGAACATTAATATCGGTTGGGTTAGGTTCTGCACCTGGGAATATATGGCTTGCAACACCTGCTTCAGTTAAATAGTTTGCGATAAGATCTGCAACACCAAATTTAAATAAGCCTTCATCGGTCACAATTAATGCTTTTTTTGCGCCAAGGTTTTGTGCCTTTGTACCAATTTCTTTAGCACATCCTGGTCCAAAGAGTGATACACATGGAATATAAAAACCGTTTGTTTGATCTGCAATATTTTTAAAAGCCATGGAGTGATTCCTTCTTCCATAAATCCATTGTTTGTTATTACAGGTGAGCCTCACCATGGCCTTAGTATTGTGATGTGAAGTTTATTTTCCTACCTACCAAAAACCTACCAAATATTATTTTGTTTTTAATTATTGATTTATATTTACTTTTTAGAAAGTTTGGCACATTCATTTAATTTTTTCGGGAAAATCGTTAAGCTATGGGCTGTTAAAGATGTACATATGAGATTATGAAACAGGAAACTGCGCTTAAACTGCTTAAAGCAGGTGAAAATGTCTTTTTAACCGGTTCGGCTGGTGCAGGGAAAACCTATACACTTAATCAGTACATCCAATACCTCAAAGCACGTAAAGTGCCTGTGGCAATTACGGCATCTACAGGTATTGCAGCAACACATATGAACGGTATGACCATTCATACATGGGCTGGCATTGGCATTAAAGATCTGTTAACTGACGACGATCTAAAACGCATGAAAGAGCGTAAATATCTCAAGGAACATCTTGAAAATGCGCAAGTTCTTGTGATTGATGAAATCTCAATGCTACATGCGAAACAGCTTAATCTGGTCAATCAGGTTCTAAAATATTTTAAAGAAAGTGATGAAGCATTCGGCGGTATTCAAGTTATTGTGGCTGGAGATTTCTTCCAGTTGCCGCCTGTAGGGCGTAATGGTGAAGCCAACCGTGATAAGTTCTGTTTTATGTCAGATGCATGGGTCGAAGCCAAATTCCGTGTATGTTACTTAACAGAACAGCACCGTCAAGACGATGAAATTCTGAACCAGATTTTAAACGCTATTCGTGCGCAAAATATTCAACCAGATCATTTGCAAGCACTGCGTCAATCACGCTCGCATGATATTGGTGAGACCTTTACTCGTCTTTATACGCATAATATGGATGTCGACAACATCAACTATCAGCATTTAAATGAAATTGATAACGAAGGGCATCAATTCAATGCTGTTTTAGATGGTAATGAAAAGTTATTAGAAACTTTAAAATCTTCAGTTCGTGCGCCAGAAGAACTCACACTTAAAAAACATGCCAAAGTCATGTTTGTAAAAAATAACTTTGATATGGGTTATATCAATGGAAGCTTGGGTGAAGTCATCGGCTTTGAAGAAGATGATGAAAATGGCTTACTGCCAAAGGTAAAATTGACCGATGGCACGACTTTGCTGGTTGCTCCTGAAACATGGTCCGTTGAAAATGAAGCAGGCAAAGTGATTGCAAGTTTTCAGCAAATTCCGCTTCGTTTAGCGTGGGCGATTACTATTCATAAAAGCCAAGGGATGACTTTAGAAGCGGCTGAAATTAACCTCATGAACACCTTTGAAAAAGGTCAGGGTTATGTTGCATTGTCGCGCTTAAAATCTTTAACTGGTCTAAAATTATTAGGGATTAACGAGCAAGCTTTAGAGTTAGATAGTTTAGCTGTAAAAGCGGATCGTCGTTTTCAAGAGCTTTCAAAAGAGGCCGAAGACAACTTTGCAGATGTAGATTTAACGGCTCAGCATAAAGCCTTTATTCGTCACTGTGGTGGCACCTTAAATGAAACCGAGATTTCTCGTAATGAGAAGAAACTCGCAAAAGGTGGCAAGCAAAATTATGCTACGGCAACTTTAGATGAGACACGTGCGTTGTTTGAAGAAGGTTACGAGATTGAAGACATCGCGCATGAGCGTGGTCTGACACCAGCAACCATCATTAATCATTTGGCTCGACTTCATAAAGAACAAAAGCTGGATATTTCGGTTGCCCATCCGGGTGAGGAAGTGGTCGAAGAAATTCGTAAAATTTATAAGAAGCTAAAAAAACGTCAAAATCCAGATCATTTTTCTGATGATGGTTCGATCAAACTAAGACCAATTGTTGAAGCAACCAGCCCTCGAATGGGATATGATCAGGTTCGATTAGCTTTATTATTTATTGAGTAAAGTTTAATTGGCTTAATGACTTATTATATAAATTGAGGTGGCTATGCCGCACGTTGTAGTTGATTATTCAGAAAACTTAACTGGATTGAATGCAAAACAATTACTTGAAGAAATTAATACCACACTGATTGAGACAGAGCTATTTAGTCCAGAAGACATTAAAAGCCGTGCGCGTAAAGATGACGTTTTCCTCATTGGCTTAGGGGCCGATCAAGCCTACATTCATTTAAAAGCCTACATTTTGTCAGGAAGAACGGCTGAACAAAAACAACTTATGGGTGAGCAGTTATTAGCGGCACTCAGCAACAAAAAATATCTACAACCAGAGTTTAATAAAGAAATTCAATTGTGCGTTGAGCTTGTCGATATGCCAAGAGAAGATTACTTTAAGCAAGTTATATAATCCTAAAAAAGCGCAATTTCGATCAAGAATAGAGATCAGCACTGTGTAAAAGCAGTCCGATCTTATTACAGATATCTACTTACTTTTAAAGTGAGTCTAGCGTGATACAGGCATAATCTAGGTTATGCCTGTATTTCTAAAAGCCTAATATCTGCATATTGTTCGATCAAGTTGTCATCTAGCATATGGATATAATCCATAAAGATAGTGCTAAAACTTCCCATAGTTTGTGCTTGATTTGCAGCAAGTTTACCCGCAATCGCAAAATGAACATGAGCTGAAAGAGCAGCAATCGTTGGCGTCGTCACAGCGCTATATGCTGCGATTAACGCACCTAAAGCGCAGCCTGTTGCTGTGATTTTGGGCTGTAAACGGCTTCCGCCGTTTACTTGAATCACAGCATCTAATTCTTTAGATAAAATATAATCTGACTCACCTGAAATAGCGATACAGTCCGCATGTGCTAATAGTGTATAAGCCTGTTGATAGGCTTGAGCACTACTTAGGGTACTATCGACACCTTTAGATTGAACTTGGTTGCCTGCAAGCGTACTGATTTCTGAAGCATTACCACGAATAACGCTTGGCTTGAACTGTAAAAGCTCGTCTGTCATTTGACTACGCCAAGCTAAAATTGGTCCATAGCCAACTGGATCAAGCACCCACGGAATGTTATTAAGCTGTGCTGTTTTTGCAGAGATTTGCATGGCCTGCATTTGCTCTGAAGTCGGGGTGCCTAAATTGATGCTTAAAGCCGATGAAATTTTGGTAAAACTTTCTGCTTCATAAGGATTATCAATCATGGCAGGTGAAGCACCAGAAGCAAGTAAGACATTGGCTGTATAGTTGGCTGCAACGCTATTGGTAATGCATTGCACAAGAGGCGTTTTTGCCTGCATGTTTTGCCAAGCGTCAATGATCTGCTCAATCAAAGTCGATGCTGATGTCATATTATTATCCTTATTAAGCCAAAGTGATTTTAGATTTAGTGAGTAAAATAATGATCTTGATGCTTACATCTTTGGCAAATTAAGGAAACATAATCTGCCGCATCATAATCAACACTTAAATCATTTGAACCACAATGCATACAGCGTTTAACTGAATAAAAGTTTAATCGAGGTTCAATTTTTCGCCATGCTTTCCAGACAGGTTGTACAAAGATCTGTTCGTCGTAGCCTAAGAAGCGGTTAAGTAAAATATAACTCATTTTACTGTAGGGAATATTGTGAGGACGAGGCAACATTGAGGTTTCCCACTTTTCAGCTAAGGCTCTCTCGCGATATTGCTCTAAGGTTTTCTTTAACAAATTGGTGTTAATAAATTTTTCATTACGCGGCTGTAGGGCTTTCTGTTTATAAAGGTACTCAAGCGCGGTTTGAATTAAATAATAAATTTGACCAATTGCTAATGAATCCATTAAACGATAGCAAAAAGTTTGGAAATTAGAGCTTCCTGCAATTTGAATGCCCCAAGTTCGGCAATAGAACTGCATAAACTGAATAATCTCTTGATATAGCACCTGAAAAAGTACGTCTTTTACTTCATCGGCACTACGAAACGGAATACCAAGACTTAAATTTTCATAAAACCAGTAGCGTAATTGCTGGGCAACACTAAATAAACTTGGGTCACTATAACCGTCCAAGCGAATGTTTAAATAAAAGCACTGAGGTTCATCAGCTTGATCTTGGGCGTTTAAAATTCCATCTTTATGGAGTTGCTTAATCAGATAGTTTTGAAAAATCCAGTTTGGTGTAATGGACTGATATTTAATCTGGTCCCAGTGAATATATTCGTCATGTGCAAGATCATCACGAGCATAGTCATCAAGTAGGCTGAGTAAAAAAAGTTTATGTAAAAAACTGAGCTGTTCCAGACTGCGTTGTGGTTGCTCTTTTGACTTGAACTGGCGTTGTTCTTGTAGGCGTGTTTGCTGTAAAAGCTTTTTCCGTTGTTTTGTGCATGTTTCACAATGACAAGTCATTTTCGTATCTTTAAATACACGGTGCTGACAATGACTGCATTCATGAAACTGAATGTCTTGTTCAAATTGCTCGGCATCTACCCAGTACATTGAAGCTTGGCAGAGAGGACAATGGCTACTTTCATCTAGCTGTTTCTGTAGAATTTGTAAGGCCATTTCGCTCCGAATGCATAAATTAGTCAGGATAGAGCTATTATACACAGCCAAATTGCCGATAGCTGAGATTGTCTTTTTGTTTGGTGCAAAAATAGAAAACCTAAAGTCTTTGTTTTAACTTTAGGTTTTCATAAGGGGTTAAAATTTAAAATTAAACAGGGCACGGCAAGCTCTCATCATTCTGTCCAAGCTTTTTGGCATTGATAAGTGCCTGCACTTTTTTACTTGGTAATTTTACTTTACCTAAAGCATCATAAGTATTAACGATAGAGGTCACCTCCTGAGCTGTAATAGAAATACCTTCCGCAGATAAAAACACCGCAATCACATGGTGATCGAGTCCTGCTGCGTCTAGATCATGAATTGCTTTAATATTTTCTAAACGATGAAAATGTGCTTTTAATTCCATACCGACACCTCTTGTTCTGATTGAAATATTTATATTGGTGTATTAGTGAAGGCAAGAACCATGCCCAAAATGTAAGCTGACTCTAAAAAATGTTAAAAGCTGAATTTGTTTTATTTTTATTGTATAGATTGATTATATAAGCAACGATTATCGTAAATTTGGTTTAATCTGTGCTAATAAAAGACGATTCTAATTTGAAATGTATAAATGAAGTCCCATTAATTTTATAAAGGTAAACAAACACGGTATGTATGAATGTGTATGATCAAGTTCATAAAATTCGTACTACGGTTTCCGAAAAGTATATAAGGAATAAAGATGAATATTGCGGCGCAGCCTCCAGTTCAGGCAGATCAAACAGTTTATTTAAAAGATTATCAAAAACCTTCATTCTTGGTTGAATCTATTAATCTTGATATTCAAGTATATGACGATAAAACAATTGTTGATTCAACATTAGTCATGAAGCGTCAAACTGCTGGAGACTTGGTATTATTAGGTCGTGATCTTGAGTTGCAATCTATTCAGCTCAATGGTCAAGATCTTACTCCTGCACAATATTCACTCGATAGTGAACAACTGGTGATCACTGATGCACCAGATGAAGTCATTTTACAAACTCAAGTGATTATTCATCCTGAAACCAACACTCAGCTTGAAGGTTTATATAAAGCAGATGAGTTGTTTGTAACCCAGAATGAACCTGAAGGCTTCCGTAAAATCACGTTCTATCCAGACCGTCCAGATGTACTTTCAGTCTTTACGACACGTGTAGAAGCAGACAAAAAATATCCAGTGTTACTTGCCAATGGTAATTTGCTTGAAACAGGTGAGGTAGGTGAAAACCGTCACTTTGCGATCTGGCAAGACCCGACTAAAAAACCAAGCTACTTGTTTGCTTGTGTTATTGGTGATTTAGCTGTTCTTAAAGATCGTTATACGACTTCGGAAGGGCGCGATGTTGCTTTAGAAATCTATGCAATCGAGAAAGACATTCCAAAATGCCATATCGCGATGGAAGCATTAAAGCATTCAATGCGTTGGGATGAAGAACACTACGGCCGTGCTTATGACCTCGACAACTATATGATTGTTGCTGTTAGTCAGTTCAACATGGGTGCCATGGAAAATAAAGGTTTAAACATCTTTAATACCTCATGCGTACTTGCCGATGAAGAATACACAACTGACGCAGCGATTATGCGAGTACAGTCTGTGATTGCGCATGAATATTTCCATAACTGGACTGGGAACCGTATTACTTGCCGTGACTGGTTCCAGCTGTGCTTAAAAGAAGGTTTAACGGTTTTCCGTGACCAGTCTTTCTCTGAAGATTTACAATCTGCTGCAGTTCAACGTATTGATGATGTCGCTGTACTTAAATCGCATCAATTCCCAGAAGATGCTGGTCCATTGTCGCATCCACCACGTCCAGATCACTTTGTAGAAATTAATAACTTCTACACAGCTACAGTCTATGAAAAAGGTGCGGAAATTAACCGCATGATGTCGACCTTACTCGGTAAAGAAAAATACCGTCAAGGAACCGATGAATATTTCCGCCGTCATGATGGACAAGCCGTAACAGTAGAAGACTGGGTTGCTGCATTATCTGCAGGTTCAGGTGTTGATTTATCTGCATTCTTAACTTGGTACAACCAACCAGGTACACCAAAGCTTGAAGCAAAAGGTGAGTACGATGCAACAGCACAAACATACCGTTTAAGCTTTAAACAAAGCCTAAAAGCACACCCTAAATATCCAAATTTAAAAGCTGTGCCGATTCCTGTTGCTTTAGCGCTCTTTAACGCTAAAACAGGTGAACAATATACATTGCACAGTAACAGTCTATTCGTAAATGATGTTAAAGATGGCGTGTACTTGTTTGACCAAGATGAGGTAACTATTGAATTTACAGGGGTGACTGAGCAACCCGTTGTGTCGTTACTGCGTAATTTCTCGGCTCCTGTAAATCTTGTATTTGATTACAGTGATGAAGAATTAGCATTCTTAATTCAGCACGAAACAAATGGTTTTAACCAGTGGCAAGCAACACAAACCTTGCTTGAACGTATTTTGTTAGAAGACCATTCTGCAGATGCATACATTCAAGCTATTCAATGCACATTGCCTGAGTTGGTTGGCCGCGACCCGCTTTTAGCATCACGTTTGTTTGATGTTCCAAGTGAAGGTTATTTGGGTAGTCGTATTGATCAGAACTATGTACCAGCTGATATTCATGTAAAACGTGAAGCTTTACTAAATCGTTTAGCACAAGAGTTGGGTTCGTTTTGGAAAGATACCTACCTTACACTTGACCCTGACTTGCAAAAAGAATTCTCTTTAGCCATGGGTGTACGCGCATTAAAAAATATCATGCTGATGATGATGGCTCGTCAGGGTGATCAAAGTGCATTTGAATTAGCACATGTTCAATACCAAAACACAGGCAATATGTCTGAGCGTTTAGGTGCGCTACGTGTATTGGTTTGGCAAAACGCACCTCAAGCTCAAGAGGCACTTGCTGATTTCTATGACCGCTTTAAAGATGAAGCTTTATCTTTAGACCAGTGGTTTATGATTCAGGCTGCAAACCCAAATGCCAAAACAGAAACAATCGAGTACTTAACTCAACATCCCGACTATGATTTAACAACTCCAAACCGTATTCGTGCGGTAAGTGGTGGCTTGTCAAATAATCCTGAAAATACTTGGGGCTTTGGTGTCGCTCACTTTATTAACCTTGCAGAATATCTTGACGAGAAAAACCCGATTTTAGGTTCACGTCTGTTACAGGTGTTATCTCGTTGGTATACGCTTGCAGAGCCTCAGCGAACACAAGTTCAACAAGCTTTAAAAGCATTGCAGCCTAAAGTGAAATCGAAAAATGTTTCTGAAACCTTAAATAGCATGCTGAGCGTTTAATTATTTAAACTTACTAAATAAAGGTCTCTAAAGAGGCCTTTATTTTTTATATCTCATCGCTCTTCAAGATTTAAAATAAATAAAACTATCCTTGTTATAGTTCATCTGTAGATCAAGTTTGATCATTTTATTTTTATATAAATTATAATCTTGAATACTTTATTAGAGATAAACTTTTAAGTAATAATATAAAATTACCATTAAAAGTATAGTCAGGAAATAACTAAGTACTTATGTAAATAGAATTTAATTTCATAAAGTTTGATAATTTTTTGACATATTTATTTAAATTTAAATAAATAAATTTTTTTTAAATTTTATTAAAGTTATTTAAATCAAAAACTTAAATTTTGTAATTATTGTTTTTTTGTATCCGTAAGATAAGTTTAGGTAAATTTGTTTTATTGATTAGAAATTAAAATAATAACGTGAACATGCATTTTATTTATTTTTATGTATTATGTTGGAAAGTAGGGTAAAAAAATAAGCTTTAAAAGAGCAGTCAAATAAAAATGATTGTAAGAATAAGGGTTAAATTTTTTATATCTATTAATTCGATAGTTTAGTTTAAAAGGTTTTGGCCATGAAAAAGACTTGTATTTATTTATCAGCAGTTGTTGCAGGAGTATTTTCTCTCAATGCGGCAAATGCAGCTACAGCAACAGGTACATTAACTGTTCGAGCAACAGTAACCAATAGTTGTGTATTGAATACCTCTGCAACCGGTACGACAACAAATGCAGTTTTAGACTTTGGTACTTTAAGTTCGCTGGCTAGCAATGTCGATGCAGATACCACAACGACAGGTGGAACCTCAATTAAAGTCCTTTGTAATAATACTGTGCCATGGACTTTGTCATTTGATGGTGGTCAGAATGTTTTATCAACTCAACGTCGTATGATCGGTGGGGCGACTAGCGACGAATATATTCCTTACAACCTTTTCTCTGACACTGGACGTGCCACAGCAATTGGTATTGCAACGACCGCCTACAGTGGAACCGGAACGGGTAATGTTCAAACTGTAAATGTGTATGGTCGTATTCCTGCAGGAACAACTTTACCAAGTGCTGGTAGCTATGTTGACAGTGTGACTGTCACAGTAACTTATTAATTTGCATAAATTAGAATTACGTTAGCCCTTTTGAAAGGGCTAATACATTAAAAAGTTATATTTGAGCAAATCATGAAAAAAAATATTTTTATTATTACGGGATTATTCTTATCTTTATCTAGCTCTATTAACGCCGCAACAATCCGTCTTTCACCTGTAAATATAGAAATATTAAGTAATCAAAATGCTGCTTCAATTAGTTTATATAACCAGTCAAATGAAAGTACTGATTTGCAGGTGCGTGTATTTGAGTGGAGGCAAAATGCTGGGCAAGATCAGTTAATCCCTACGGATGAGATTGTCATTAGTCCACCATTTTTAAAACTACAACCTAGTGACTCTCGTGTAGTTAGAATTAACCCGGAACCTATTTCTGGCGAAAAAACTTATCGTATTATTATTGATGAGTTACCAAAACCGATTGATAGCCGTAAAGCTGCTCAGGGAGTAAATGTATTACTTCGCTCGTCATTACCTGTATTTGTAGTGAATAAAGATGCAATTACCAAACTGAGTTGGAAAATTGATGTTAGCCAGAACACACCTTCTTTAAATATTAGCAATATAGGTAACCGGCATGCGCTGTTAAATAGTCTAACGCTTGTTGATACAACTGCGAAAAAAAGTTATCCGATTAAAGTAAATACTGTGAATGGTTATATTCTTGCGGAGAAGTCGAAAAGCTACTCGATTAGTAACTTTACCTACCAACCAAATCATAAATACAGCGTATCTCTAACAGTTAATGGTAAGAAAACCACACTTTAAGAGGCTTATATGAAATACATTATAGGTGTCTTATGTGTTGCGTATTTTCCTGCATATTCTTTTGCCGAACAGTTACTAGATCATACGAATACTGCAGTTCCCAGTGTTCCTAAATCTGTAGGTAGCAATAGTGAATATAGACACGTAGGAACGAATGAGCAGGAGCAAGATCTTAATTTCATTCATCTATTTTTAAATATTTCGATTAATTCAAATGCTTCTGAAGATTTGGTTGCTGTAAAGCAATCTAAGGATGGAAAACTATATATTCGTTCTAGTGCCTTAAGAACTTTAAGACTAAAAATGGATGAACATATCCCAGATAACCAGTGGGTGTGTATTAATGATTTAAACGGAATTCAGTTTAAATATCTGGAAAATGAGCAGTCTTTAAACTTAAAAGTTCCATCGAACATGTTAACGGGTTACTCAGTCGACTTAAGTGGCCAGCAGGTCACTAGCCCACATTTGCTAAAGATGAAACCCTTAAACGCGGCTATTTTGAATTACAGTCTGTATAACACCATAACCAATGACGAGAACGTTTTCTCAGGTACGGCTGAGGGGATCTTTAACAGTGCAATTGGTAACTTTTCATCAGGGGTTTTATATAACGGTAGTAATGAAAATAGTTATAGTCATGAAAAATGGGTACGACTGGAAAGTAAGTGGCAGTACGTAGACCCTGAAAAGATCAGGATATATACCCTAGGGGATTTTATTTCCAATAGCGCGGATTGGGGCAGTAGTGTCCGTCTTGCCGGTTTCCAGTGGTCGAGTGCTTATAGCCAACGCGGTGATATTGTCACCTCGGCACTCCCACAATTTTCCGGCTCGGCAGCATTGCCTTCGACCTTAGATTTATATGTCAATCAACAAAAGATTTATTCAGGGTTAGTGCCTTCAGGCCCATTTGATATTAAACAGCTCCCATTTATTTCAGGAAATGAAGTCACCCTTGTGACTACCGACGCAACTGGAAAGCAGAGCATTACCAAAAAGCCTTACTATTTTTCATCCAAAATTCTGGCAAAAGGCATAAATGAGTTTTCAGTAGATGTTGGTATTCCACGCTACAACTATGGACTCTATTCAAATGATTATGATGATGCCACTTTTGCCTCAGGTGCGATCCGATACGGCTACAGCAACTCACTGACCTTAAGCGGTGGTGCAGAAGCTTCAACAGATGGCCTGTCGAATCTCGGCACAGGATTTGCCAAGAATATTTTTGGTATTGGGGTGATCAATTCTGACATTGCAGCGAGTCAGTATAAAGATGAAAACGGTTACTCCGCCTTGCTGGGTTTAGAAGGGCGCATCAGTAAGAACATTTCATTTAACACCAGTTACCGCAAAGTATTTGATAACTATTTTGACCTAGCCCGTGTGTCTCAAGTGAGATATTTAAGAGATAACCAGATCAATGCCGAGTCACAGAACTATCTGAACTACAGTGCACTGGCAGATGAGATTTTTAGGGCAGGGATTAACTATAACTTTTATGCAGGCTATGGGGTTTATCTGGGCTATAACCAGATCAAATATAGCGATAACTCCTATAAGTTAGTGTCTACCAATTTAAGTGGAAGTCTGGATAAGAACTGGGGTTTTTATGCATCAGCGTATAAAGATTATGAAAACCATAAGGACTATGGGGTTTACTTTGCACTGCGATATACACCATCTAGTAAAGTGAATGCGATCACGAGTGTATCTAGTGACAGCGGTAGCCTACGGTATCGCCAAGAAATATTCGGATTATCAGCACCCCAAATTGGTTCATTTGGCTGGGGTGGTTATGTTGAGCGCGATCAGGATGCAAAAGAAAACAATGCATCGGTCTATGCATCTTACCGAGCTCGGGCAGCTTACCTGACAGGACGCTATAACCGATTTGGAGACAGCGATCAGGTTGCACTTTCAGCGACAGGATCATTGGTTGCGGCGGCGGGACGTATCTTTGCGGCCAATGAAATAGGAGAGGGCTATGCGGTTGTAACTAATGCCGGACCACAAAGTCAAATTATAAATGGTGGGGTCAATTTGGGAGAAACTGACAAGTCTGGAAGATTTCTGATTCCTAGTCTCATGCCATATCAAGTG
The DNA here is from genome assembly GCF_013009345.1 of Acinetobacter geminorum. Classification (GTDB taxonomy): domain Bacteria; phylum Pseudomonadota; class Gammaproteobacteria; order Pseudomonadales; family Moraxellaceae; genus Acinetobacter; species Acinetobacter geminorum. Next base: position 85,519 of record NZ_JABELE010000004.1, read on the forward strand.
AACCATATTTATTTAGATCCATCGTATCTTTCTCTGAATTGGAATGTTAAATCTACAGATCAAAAAACAGTCGTGGGTTACCGTCAAGGAACTTTGGTTGACTTCGGTGCTCATCAGGTCATTTCGGGATTAGTGAAACTGGTTGATCAAAGCAATTCACCGTTAATGCCGGGTTATACCGTTCGAATTAATGGTCAGAAAAATGGGATGGTTGGGTATGACGGTGAAGTATTTATTCCAAACCTATTGAAGCAAAACAAGCTTGAAGTCGATCTTCTAGATCATGGTTCATGCCAAGTTGACTTCACCTATAACAGCAATCAGTACTCAACTAAAAAATTGGGACCTTATGTATGTCATTAAATATTATGAATAAGGCTCAAATAGAGAGCTATAAGTTTTTTCGATTGTCTTTAAAATACTTTGTAGGCATTTGCTTATTTTATCTCGTTTATGCATTTTTTAGTCCGGCACATGCAGCTTGTACGGTAAGTGGGACCACAAATAACACTTTTACCTACACCGCAGCAAATATTAATAGTGATGCAACCGTAAACCTTTCAGGAACAATTACTTGTACGAATTTAGGACTTCCCCAGATTTCTAATTTCATGTGTATGAAAACCGTATTTACGGGAACCACAAATGCAATTAACAGTGTTTCATTACCGTATACGGTTACTGCAACTGTAGGTGGAGCTGGGTCTTCTACCACAAACCAAACCTCCAATGTGTGGTATGGCCCAGTAGCAACAGTCGCATCAAATAATATTGTGAGTTACTCGGTAAATATAAAAGTACCAGCTCGAACGGGGTCACTCATTGCATATCCTAAAGGAACATATACGGCTTCGGTTCGGTTGTATTGGGATATGGATCTTTTGGGTTTATCATGCGGTGATTTAATTGGTGGCTGGGATTCAGGTGATACATTACTAACAGCAAACTTTGTGGTACCAAGTATGTGCCAATTAAACTCAACCTCAACTGTAGATTTCGGCAATATTAATGATATTAGTACGACTAAGCAGGATTACACAGCGCAAGGAGCTGTAAATTCGACCTGTAATTTTGGAACGCCATATAGCATTTATTTAGGGGATGGCAATAACCGTATAAGCGGTGGATTTAGGCGTATGACCAATGGCAATAATGAATTTATTCCCTATCAGTTATATAAAGATTCTAACTATAGTACGGTGTGGGATGCTACAGGAGGCGTAACCAATGTTGGAGGGGCAGGAGGAGTCTCAAAAACAGGCTCAGGCAGTGCTCAAACGACTACAGTTTATGGAAAGATTCCGCAAGGTACCGCCATCGCAAGTAGACCTGGCGTCTATTCTGATAGTGTTGTTGTTACAGTGACTTATTAATTTTCTAATCTATTATATAGGAAGTTCTTTTTTAAGGCAGAGCTTCCTATAATTCAAATTATATCGCTTGAAAAATGTTCTGAAATAAGTAGTAAAAATCAAATAATTCTTAGCTTTCGGAACTTATTCGTCATCAAAAATAGTTTGACTTAAAAAAACATTCTGTATATTTATTGATTAGTTCTAAAAGAGAACTAGATAAAAGGCAATTAAAAATAAAGGTGAATAAATGTCGAATATTATTTTGCATCAATGGGAAATTTCTCCATTTTGTCAGAAAGTTTCAAGAATTTTGAAATTTAAAGGAATTTCATTTGAAACAGTTAACTATAACGGCATTTTGGGGGCTAAAGTTCCTTTACTGAGTAAAGTGGGTAAAGTACCTGTCATTGATCATAATGGTCAGCGAATTCAAGACAGCACTCGGATTGCACGCTATCTAGATGAAGCTTTTCCAGACACACCTCGGCTTTACCCTGAAGATCCAAATCAAAGAGCACTTGCAGAGCTGTGGGAAGATTGGGCAGATGAATCTCTTTATTTTTATGAAGTCTATTTACGCGTAAATGACTCAGAAGCTTTAAAAGAAGCGATTCGCATTAGTAGTATTGGTCGTCCAGCGTATGAAAAACCATTGGTAAAAGGTTTTATTTTGGCTGAATTAAAAACGCAGCTTTTCTTTCAAGGCTTAGGACGAATTAAAGCTGAAAATGTTGAAGAAGAGTTTATAAGACACCTCGACCGTATTGAGGAAGTTTTATCAAAAAGTGAATGGTTAATTGGAGACAGTCAAACTATTGCAGATATTGCCGTAGTTGCCCAACTCGGTGAAGTGATTCGCACAAGTAAAAAATTTGGTAAAGAAATTTTGGATCGCCCCTTTATTGCAGTATGGTATAAAAAACAAACAGGATGAAACGTCTATGACATCAGCAATATTAGATAAAAAGCGAGATTGTGCAGTTGTTATTGGCGTTGGGGCATCACAAGGTATTGGTGCAGCCGTGAGCCGTCTTTTTGCAAAAGAAGGCTTAAAAGTCTATGTAGCTGGACGTACATTCCAGAAAATTGAAGCAGTCGCCACCGAAATACATGCAAATGCAGGGGAAGCTGTCGCGTTCCGTTTAGATGCAGAAGATATACATCAAGTACAGGCCTTATTTGACACAATCACGAGTCAAAATGAGCGTATTAGTGTTGTTATTCATAACGTGGGAGGAAATATTCCCTCGATATTTTTACGCAGTCCACTGTCGTTTTTTACTCAAATGTGGCAATCCACTTTTTTATCGGCCTATTTAGTTTCTCAAAGCTGTCTAAAAATCTTTAAAGATCAAAATCACGGTACGCTTATTTTTACTGGAGCAAGTGCATCTCTACGTGGTAAACCTTTTTTCGCTGCTTTTACGATGGGGAAATCTGCTTTAAGAACCTATGCATTAAATCTAGCTCAAATCTATAAAACACAAAGCATACATATTGCTCATGTCATTATTGATGGAATGGTCAATGGCGATAGAGTGAATAAAGCATTGTTCGGTTTAGGGCGGTTAGCCCGTCTTACTCGTGGAACCGGCGGACTCAATATTGATGCAATAGCAGAAAACTATTGGATGCTTTACCAACAAACCCCACAACTCTGGACACATGAGCTGGATTTACGCCCTTATCAAGAAAAATTTTGAGAGACTAAAATGCTAAAAAAAATATTTCAAAGATTTCAAAAAAAGCAGGGCTGTGTTGTCGTTGCTGGTCATGACCTTCAACTGATTGAGCGTGATTTTGTAATTTTAGATAAAAACGGGCATTTCCCTTTACATCTTTATCAAGTTGTACATGATTCAGCTGTAAAAAAAATGCAAGTTCATTCTTTAAATGATGGTGTGACAGTAATTCACTTAAATTTAGTGAATGTAGATCATTTAAAATGCTTGTTGCGTTATATTTCAAGTCATGGACATATCATTGAGCTTTGTGTATTTCAGCCGAGTTTTTCATCTTCATCAAATATCGAAGCGTTATCTTTAGAAGAGATTGAACACAGTTGGCAGACCACAGGTTTAAGTGCCGTGAGTGTCGCCCAAGCTGTGATTAAGCCTATGCTTAAACAACAGCGAGGCACAGTTATTTTTCTTGGAGCTCCATTTAATAACTCGCCCCATTACGATGTGTTAAGTCAAAGCATGTTTGCAAGCATTCGTGCTTTAGCGCAGTCATTGGCGAGAGAGTTTCAACCTAAAGGCATCCATGTTACCTATTGCATGGTTGAAAAATGGGAAGGGCAAGACCAGCACTTTAGCTCATCTCTCAAGCAAGTATGCCAACACATTTATCAACAACCTGATTCTGCATGGAGCCAAGAACTCAGCCTATCTTAAAGTTTTACTTTCGCATGTTCTTGAAATACAGTACTGAGCTGAAATGATCATAGAACAATAATTTCGGTAGTTTTTAAATGGTGAATATAAAGAGTTTTCAGCGAACTGTTCAGATCGTGTCGACCTTGGCAGCTTTTATGTGTATTTCTTCACTCGCCCAAGCATATCAATATGATCAAACTGCTCGTTTAGTTAACGAGCGTTTATCTTATATGAAAGATGTAGCAGGTTATAAAGCAGAGCAGCATTTGCCGATTGAAGATTTAATCCAAGAAAAGAAAGTTTTGGATCAATCGCTTTCTGAAGCTGAATCTTTTGGCTTAAACAGCGAAACAGTAAAGCCATTTATTGTGACGCAAATGAATGTTGCCAAGGCCATTCAATACCGTTATCGGGCTGATTGGTTGTCGAGTCCAGAAAGCAATTGGAAGCCACAAGATTTAGCAGAAGTACGTTTAAAAATTAGTTCTCTAAACACTGAGCTTCTAAAAAATATCGCCGATGAACTCAAGAGAAATCATAACAAAGCGCCTCATGGCTGTAGTTATATGTGGCCTGTTCAGCATCCTCAACTTAAAGACGCTGACAAAAAAGCTTTATGTGTGGCATTAAATAAAATCAAGTTAAGAGAATGAAAAACAATAATTATTTAACTGTTTTCTAGCCAATATTACATTGACACCCAAAATCTCTCCGATTATCCTTTGCCTGCTGGCCACATTGCCAGTCAGCTTTTGACAGAGCTGGTACAAAAGGCGCACAACAACGTATTATTTCGTTTTGTGCGTTCTCCTAAGTCACGCCTTTATGGTGAGGCTAGGAGGGGCACGCTTGCGTGCGCTGGTTTCCTTTTGTACCAGTCTGTCAACCCTTCTAGTCTTGCCACCATTATTTGACAGTAATTGGTAAGACTCTTCTAAATCAAAAGGAGTCCACCGTTATGCGTACTATTTCTTCTTTATTGGTCTCTGCCAAAATCTCTCTATTCATTCCATTTAAACAGTCTTTCAAATGGTTTAATCGACTCTAGGTTTTTTGCACCTTAAGAATCGTTACGACTAAAAAATCATAGCAACAATAAACCTGAGATAGGTGAGCACACCTTTTTTGTGCCGCTTTTGCATGCCTGTTTTTAGCGCTCAATTTAAGAGTGACGGTATTTCTATCTCTTTTACTTACAACAAAAAATTATTTTATACGGTATAAAAATGCCAAATTTAGAAGCATCATTTAGAGCACTACGCGTGCTCCATGCGGCAAAAGATTTATTTACTCAACATGGGTTTTACATCGGGATTGACCGAATTATTACGGATGCCAAAATTCCCAAAGCCACTTTTTATAACTATTTTCATTCCAAAGAAAGGCTCATTCAGATGAGCTTAACTTTTCAAACAGATGCGTTAAAACATGAGGTGTTTTCAATTATTCATTCGTACCGTGAACTTATGATGTTTGATAAGCTGAAGAAAATTTACTTTTTACATGCAAACTTAGAAGGCTTTTATCGTTTGCCATTTAAGGCCATTTTTGAAATTGAAAAGCTTTATCCAGTAGCTTATAAGGTCGTCAGCGACTATCGAAAGTGGTTCATAAATGAAATTTATAAGCTGCTTTTAACCGTAAAAGTTACCGCTACAGTTGAAGATGCCTACATGTTTTTGTTTGTGATTGATGGGGCAATGACCCAACTTTTAAATGCAAATAAAATCGATGAAAGAGATAAATTATTAGAATATTTTATGTCGACGCTTACTTAGATTGATTAATATTCTAGTGTTTAACTTATAAAAAGCCCTCCGAAGAGGGCTTTTTATTCAATTTGGTTTAGCTTTAAAAATCAAAAGAGGTTTGTAGATAGAACGTACGTGGCAGTCCTACATACTTACCGCCTGTAGAGTCTGTTGAGCGAGTAAAATATTGCTTATCAAAGACGTTCTTAATTCCACCAGCGATTTTTAAACCTTTAACTTGTGAACTTAAGTCATAAGAGGTACGTAGCGCAAAAGTGGTATAACCCGGAATATCTCCATATTTACCATCAGCAGTTTCTTCTGTTTGATAGATATTTTTATTGGACGGATTGTTTGGGGAATGCTGTTTAGATTGCGCAAACATATCAGCATTTAAAGACCATTTGTCTACTGTGTAACCTAACCCAACATTACCGACATGACGTGAGTAAAACGGTAGATCCTTATCTTTAAATTGACCAGCTTCAGCGACTGCTTTGGTGAAAGTATAGTTGCCATATACTTTTAAGCCTTCCAGTGCATCGGATAATTGACCGAAATCGTAGCTAATACCTGTTTCGACACCTTTGTGACTGGTTGCCCCTAAGTCTGTCCAGATCCCGTTATTACCAGCATCACGAACCAATGAAAGCTCTTTATCAAAATCTAGGTAGAACACCGTAAATTCGGCATTTAACCCATTACCGAGATATTTTGTTCCAATTTCATAGTTATTCGACTTTTCTGGATGTAAACCATCAGTTGTAGCAGCTGCAAATATTTTATTATTTTTTTTGTCTTCTTCAAGACGTGCCAATTGACTGTATTGCTGTGGACCGAAAGATACGCCTGCGTTTGCAAATATATTCCAGTTTTCATTTGCCGAGTACATCACAGACAAACTTGGTAAAAATTCATCAGAATCAATCTTTGGATGAACGGTATTAACAAGACCATTTTTGTCATAAACAGAAAAGTTATTATGAGTTTCAATTGATTCGAAACGAACACCCGGTGTGATGGTCCAACCACCGATTTCCATACGGTTATCGATATATACCGCATGTGCTTTGGTACCACCATCACTAATAGTACGTGGAGCAAAATCTGGGACGGATGAACCTGCTGCATAAGATGCAGTACGTCCGGCAAATTCAGAACTTTCTTCTTTTAGGTAGCGATAACCTACTGTTACTTCATTTTGCGTATTACCTAGTTGATAAATACGGGAGTAACGCGGTTCAATCGCATAGACCTTGTAATCACGTGGAGAAGAGTCGAGGCGTTTTTGTCCACCCTCTACTGTACTTTCAAGATTACTTGTACGGAAAGAGTCGATGTAGTAACTCAAAACTTCGAAGTTATTTTTTTCATCTTTATGGTTATAACGTAAAGAGACATCTGTACGTCGACCTGCAAAATAGTTTTTTTCACCAGAAGATTGATACGGGTTTTCAGCATATTGCGCCTGAGTTAAACCCTCTGGCATTTCGCCGCGACCTTCATAGTGATGCAGATTTAAAGCAACCGAGTCTTTATCATTAAATTGATAAGCAGACTTTAGCATTACATCATCGATATCAATTTTGTTGTTTGCTTCTCGATAACCGTTTCCTTTGGTCCCCGAATATAAGAGGGCAAGGCCTAATCCATTGTCTAAAGTTCCCCCCACAAATAAATTAGGGCTCAGTTTTACTTGGTCAGTACCAGAAGCATATTCTGAAGTTAGGCTAACAGTTCCGCTAAAATCTTGAGGAATTGATCGAGTAGCAAAGTTAATAATTCCGCCTACGTTTTGAGGCCCAAAACGAACTGACCCAGCACCACGTACAACGTCAACTGATTCAATATTTCCAATTGAAACAGGTGCTAAAGATAACTGTGGTTGACCATACGGTGCAAATGAAAGTGGAACACCATCAACAAGAACTGTTGAGCGAGGTGATAGGCGAGATGCTAAACCACGAACCCCAATATTGAGTGAAACATCACTACCACCTGTGCCACTACTGTCTTGAGCCTGAACTCCAGGAACTTGCTTTAGAGCTTCGCGCAGTGAAGTTGCCGCCGTTTCATCTAAACGATTACGGTCAATAATAGTTCGAGCGCCAGGATGTTTGTGAACAGTTTCAGCGTTTGCTTCTTCTAACCAGTTACCTTGTGCCTTAATAGTAATAGTCGGTAATGCACTAGTCGTTGTATCTTCAGCATGTGCAGGAAGTGCGAGATAAGTACAAGCAATTCCGATTGCATAGCTAAGCGTAGAAACTTTGAACTTAAAATTTGGTAGTGAAAGAGGGGTTGAGCGGTCCATGTTTATGTATCGAAATCCTAAACGATAATTATAATCATTATAGCGAAAAAGTAACAAAATTTTATAAATGTAAGTTAATTTTTTTAGGAAAACTAAACATAGCTTTTATTTAATCATTTTCACAGAACAGCCCTCCGAAGAGGGCTTCAAATCTATTTAAAAGTAGGTTGATTTAAGATTTTGTAGACCTTTTCTTTATATACATCATTAGAAATAACACCTTTATCTCGCTGTTGTTTTAGCGATCTAAACTGTTGGCCACGAATTTCTCTTTGAATACCCACATTATCATGATTTCTAATGTAGTAAAGGCTACGCTCATGATCACTCATATTCACTGTTTCATCAGTAAACGAAGAAGGCTTTGCTTCATTTTCTTGATATTGTTTTGCAATTTCAAAAAAATCTACGTTTTGAGAATGAGGAGAATTAAATGAATTTTGCTGTTCAGTCAGCTGATGGTTCTGAGTGTTAGCATTTACTTCAAGCATACTTTTATGCTGATTAAATTTAGGACGGTTATATTCTTGTTTCATTTGAAATGTGTTTGTTTCAGCAAATGCGGAAGAAGAAGAAAGCCCAATATTTAAAAATAAAAAAGTTAATAAAAATCTATTCATTTCTCTTTGGAAGTCCAATTGAAATTGAGTAAATCACTGTATTATAAAATTAAAATTTATTTTTTGAAGGTTTGACTTCAAAACTGTTTGATCAACTGGTAAATAATAAGATCTGTAGCGGAGCGTAAAAGCCAATTTAAAAGGCTTTTTACACTCGTTTTTTTAATATTGTTTTGAATATTCTTCTTTCAATTTATCCAGAAAAATAAAGAGGTTTTGATTCATTTCTTGATAATCGTGATTTCGTAATTCTTCACGAGTATTCACAAATTTATAATTGTGAGCGTCATTTAACTCGACTTCTGATTGTTAAGTTAAACTAAATTATTCTGGTGTGACAATAGCAGTTCAATTTGTTAAATTGTGTAGCTTTTATCAAAGTAGACAAATTTATGAAGACATTTTTAGTTATATCCTTATTGGGTTTTGGGCTGATTGGCTGTACTTCATCTCCATATAATTCTCAAGAAAATTATTTGAATAAACCTCCAATAGTTCCAGAGAATAAAGCTTTTAATAGTTTTAAAACACCTGAACACGGGATTTTTACTGATCGAGATGTATATAATATGAATATATCAGAAAATTCAAATCTGAATTTTCGTTATGAAGTTCCCTTTTGAAAATAAATCATTAATTTATCAATGGGTGGAGCAAAGGTGGCTTAACATCTTTGCTAACTCATAATAATCAATCATTAATACAACCTTTTGGGTGGTTTTTTAAATTTTAAACTGTTAAATTTTAATTATTGAAAACAAGGTATTTTAAATGAAAAACTTCACTATTATTGCTTCTTTATTTTTATTGGTTGGATGTACTACTAGTCACAAACATATCACTCCTGTACAAGTGACTGATAATAAAATTGCTTCAGAAGCCGAAAAGTATAAAAAACAATATCAAAAGAAAATTTATAAACTATGGGAGATTCCAACATCTTCTGCAGGGATGAGTGCAAGTGTTAAAATATTTTTAAGTGATCGTGGTGAAATTAAGCAAATCATCTTTTTAGATAAAGAAGAACAAAAATTTAAAACAAGTATTGAAAAAGCAATATGGCGTGCAAGTCCATTTGTTTTACCATCTAATCCGGAAGTAAGAAAACAAGCAAGGAAATTTAATATGAAATTTCAGGTAAAATAAATGAGTTCTTTTTAAATGCTAAGAGCAAATTTATAATTTTAATGGAAATTAAATTTGCTCTTTAGAAGCTTTTTAATATTGAAATAGTGGATTAGTATGGGCTAGAAAGCTTAAAAGAAAAATTTTTCCTCCCTCCGAAAAAGGCAACATTTCTGTCTAGAAATAGAGTATGACATTTTATTTATAAATTAAAAGAATAAAAGTTTGTTACATTAATATCAAAAGGTAACATAAATAAAACTTTAACAGACTATGAAGTTATTATAGAAAATAAATAATTCAATAAGAGTTTTAGGAAAAATATGAGTGAATCAAAGAAACCTCATAATGAAAGTAAAGCTACAAAGGTTGTAGCGTGGTGTGTAATTTTATTTGGAATTGTTTTGGGAATAGCCTTTATTTTATCGTTTGGGCAAGTCGAAACAAGAAATGATAATTTAGACATTATTCAAGTTTGGTCTACACAAATGGTAATAATAGGGCTTTTTATTATATTTAATGGCCTACTGTTCGGTTATTTACTTTTAAAAATTAGTAGTATTTTGTACCATCTTGAAAATAATAAAAGATAAAATTTTTTAACAAAATCAGTATCTATATTAAGTAGTGCTCAGATTTTATTTAAAATATTTTTAAATGGCATAAAAATTGAAAGTAAATTTTTCAATAACTCTTTCTATTTTGTAAAATAAAGATAATTGATTGGCATTTATTTGGCTAAGTGTGATGTGCTTCATTATGTAATTTCAAAAACCTTGTACTTCTTACATTTAGTTTATGAGTTTTACTCTATCTTACGTAAAAAAAGAATATTTTAAAGAAGTATATAAATATACGCATGAGAAGATAGGAGGTTAAGATGCCAAAATATCTAGCTATAGCAGATAAGGTTTATAAAAAAATTAAAAATGACAACTTGTTTTCTGATGATGTGATAGAAAATTTAAATTGTTTAGTTGGTCTTATTCGTAATGCGATAAAAGGTACTGAATTTAAATTAAAGTATAATTTTATCAATTTTGAAGATTGTTTAACCAAACCCCTTGAGCAATCATCGGTCAAAATTGATTTTAGCCTTATGCCTAAGTTTGAAAATGAAGGTGAGTTTATTTTGTGGCTTGCTGGATTTATTGAAAGAATCACTGATGGAGGTAAAGCTCATCTTCCTCCCATTTCTCAGTTGATTCCTCAAGGTTTTAGTATGGGGATTGAAAGCATTCCAGTAAATCCTTTATCCGCAAAAGAAGAAAATGCAGAAATGATTGTTAATTATTTTAAATCAGATGACTACATTAAAAATAATAAATTACTTTCTTAAAATATAAACAGTTATAAGTTCACTGTACTTTTATTTCTAACTGGTTAGAAATAAAAAACCGCCTTATAAAGGCGGTTTTTTTAGTGATATGTAACTTAAAATGTCTGTTACATAAATGATGATTGTTTCATGTTGAATGTATCAGCCAATTATCTGAGCATGGAATAACACAAGTTAATAAATAAAGGATGAATCTCATGATAGATGAAGAAAAACCCTTAAATTTTGACGATGATGAAGAGCCTCTTGATTTTTCAGATGAAGAATTTATCGATGATAGAAAAGAGGATGAGTTATATAACAGCATTACCAAAGATGGTTCCAGTGTAGATCCTGCCGATGATGGTGAGCGACACATTCGCCCTGAGGATGGTGATCCCATAGAAATTGAAGAATAATTCATAGCCCAATTTTATATTGGGCATTTTATTCTTTAGTATCTTAAATAGTTACCTAACGGTATGAGTGTAAATTATGCTGTCTATAGAGCGGATGTACACTCCCTATTTCAAGAGGATATACGCTTTGGATTACCGAAAAAAATAAAATAGTAGGGCATTAAATGCAAAAAATATTGGATTATCTCCGCAAGATTTTTAGTGCCAAATCTAGGTCAACTGTTGCGACAAATAGCTCGATTGCTACAGCAATAGACAATAGCGATGAGGAAATTGGTTTTGCAATTGATGAGTTGTCTCTCAGTCAAGTTGGCTTAAATCAAATCTGTAATTTTGAAGGTTTAAGGCTCAGTGCTTATGATGATGGCGTAGGTGTCTGGAGTATTGGTTATGGTACAACCAGATACCCAAATGGGTCGAGGGTTCAAAAAGGCGATACATGTACTCTTGAGCAGGCACAGGCATATATGCAACATGATTTGAAAATATTTGAGCGTGCAGTCAACAGCGCTGTAAAAGTTCCTTTAAAACAGAATCAATTCGATGCCTTGGTTTCTCTGACTTATAATATAGGGGTTAGTGCTTTTAAAAACTCGACTTTACTAAAAATGTTAAATTCAGGAGATTATAAAGGGGCTGCGAACCAGTTTGATGTATGGATAAACGCAGGGGGTAATCGTCTGCCTGGGTTGGTTAGACGTCGAGCAACTGAAAAGAAATTGTTTTTAGCTTCGTAGTTTTTTTAATTCTTTATAGGGTTTTATCAGAAAAGCCATTCCGATCTTTAATAAAATCTAGGCATAAAAAAGCCTGATGCTACGAATCAGGCTTCAGTATTCATCAACAATAGGAGTTGGTGAACAAGACCAATCTAACAGACCTGCTCAGTAAAGGCAAACCGAGGGTTGAATTGCTAAGTCAGATAAAAGTAATTTTTCCAAATCATACGTATTAAAAAAGCCCTTGCTCGAAAGCGAAGGGCTTAGTCATTCATTGATCTACCAATGAACTATATAAGGCTCATCTCATACTCAGGTCATTATATCTGAAATTGGAGCAGCAGAGAAGGAAAGGGTAGAAATACCTTTCTTATTCTACCTAAACTTAATTTATTCAAGCATGTAGTAAGTTACATCATTGGTAAATCAAGACACAAAACTTGCACTTTGCATTCTTAAGTATGTGGTATTTGTGTGTAGGCCTGATTGGATTGGCTTTGAAAATAGAACAATAGCCGCCTCTAAATTATTCAAGATAAAGTTTTGAACGAACATATTGAAGAGTCTGGTGCTGAATGTAAGCAAGGAAGTAGATATGAATTTGATTAGATTAAAAGAACTTTCATTGATGAGTAATGCTGTTTTGACACCTGAATTAAATAATTGGCCATGTGTTCAATTAGCAAATACAGACGATGCTTGCTCTCACAAGCAGAGAGATAGTTTTTCAGAACAATCTGATAAAAAATTTTATAAAGAATGGCGTAAAGAACAAAAGAAAATACTTAAAAGTATTCCGAGTAATGCTGTTTTACTCAGCATAAAAGATCCAATTTAGTTTAGATGTAAGGCAAATTTGTAAATATATCCATTTCAGAAATCAGCTTTATTTTATAAATTTTTCTAGTGTTAACTAAATATACACACTTAAACAATTAGTTGAAAAAAACTCCATAAGCTATCCGGATAGCATGCTAAGTTTTTCTCAATCATAAAAATTTAGAAAGGATTAAAACATGAAATTTTCCTACCAAGATCTTGCCGGAAATAATGTTGAAGTGGAGTGTGAAAGTTATATTCATATACCTTCAGGAACAGCAACAAAATCTACAGAGGGTGGTAATTATCATCTTAATGAAAACTTCAGTTTCTTTAAGAAAACTGAAGCTGATTCTATGCCCGTCTATCGATTTGCTATTGATCGTAATTCTAATGTTTTTAATAGCGATGAGCTTCCAGCATTAGCTCAAATTGGTACAGAATGGAAAAATTTAGATTAAATTTTTACTCAATATAAAACCCTCATTTGAGGGTTCTATATTATTTCTATGAGTTATTTCTTTTTAAATACAAGCAATAAGCCTATTAAAATTGCAATCATTCCTATTAAGCCTGCTAGCGGCAACTTGTTTTTCAAAATTAGAAAATCTAAAAGTGCAGTAACGACAGGCACTAAATAGAATAGGCTTGTCACATTTACAAGATTACCCTGATTTAAAAGCCGATAAAGTAAAAGCTGTGCAACTACAGAAATTAAAATTCCAAGAAATAAGACCGAAATAATCAGTTGTGAATTCCATGTTATTTCAAAATGTTCAAAGGGAACTATAAACAAGCAGACCACAAGACTGACTATATATTGTAATGGCAAGACATCTGTCGGGGCCTGTTGAATGTTCTTTTGCATTATGGCCCCGAAGGTTATACAGATTAGGGCAGTCAAGGCAAAGAATATACCGATTGGAGCGATAAAAGACATGGTCAGACTTTTCCACACTAAAAGTATGAGTCCGGCTAAAGCAATGAGTAAACCAAATAGCTTTTCTTTTTGTAAATTCTTTTCTAAAAGACAAAGCGTCAAGATTGGCTGTATTCCCATGATTGTGGCCATTAAACCAGGGGTGACTCCGTAAGCCATGGCTTTAAAATAACAGATTGAATAACCTGCAATAATGAGGAGTCCAGCTAATAAAACTTGCTTTCGAGTTCCATGCTTAGGTAAGAGTCTTTTTCTAAAAATAGCAATTAACAATAAAACAAACAAAGCTATGGCAAAGCGCAGCATCAATAATGCTATGGGTGATGCATTATCGAGTCCCCATCGAGTAAAAATTGCAGCACTTCCCCAAAGTAAAACGAAAATGGACGTCGCACTTTGTGATGCAAGCATCTGTTTATTTAGGCGCATAAAACCTCCTCCTAGTGCGTAATACCTAAGAAATACGAAGTGGTGAAATTGTTAGTAAGTATTGCTATTAACGTGTTATTCAGACATTAATCAATTCACGGATAACTTCTTTTAGAAAAATGAATTGTTTTAACTTCTTCTATTTTCAGTATGAGAGAGACAATAAATAAAGAAAAGCGCATAATTCTTTTATATACTATTTGAAAATCGAATAGATAAATCCTAATGAATTTAAAAAACCTACAGATTGACTGGTTAAAGTGTTTTGTCACAGTAGTAGATACAGGCTCGCTATCAAACGCAGCACCTGAGCTATACCGTTCACAATCTGCTGTTAGCATGCAATTAAAAAAACTAGAAGAAGCGCTACATTGCCAACTTTTAATACGAACTCATCGGCAAATTGAATTAACGTCTCAAGGGCAACTACTTTTAGGCTACGCACGCCGTATTCTTGACTTGCATGCAGAGGCGCAAATGGCATTTCATGGAGATGAACTGAAGGGGCGTATACGTCTCGGAGTACCTGATGATTATGCTGCCAAATATTTAACACCTGTGCTTAAGCGATTTGCTCCACGTTATGGAGGTGTTGAAATTGAATTAATCTGTGAGCAGTCTACTTCGTTAATACCACGCGTAGAAAGTGGGGATATAGACCTGGCATTAATTTCGAGAGATAACGCTCGTCAAGGAACACTTTTATTCCATGAGCCAATGGTATGGGTAGGTTCTCCACAGTTTGAACTCTGGCGAGAAGATCCACTCCCAATTGCAGTTTATGAAAGTACCAGCCAAGCCAAAAAAAGTGCTATCCATTCTTTAGCATTACAAGGACGCCGTTATCGTGTGGTATACAACAGTTCAAGTTTAGCGGGTCAAATTGCAGCAGTGGAAAGTGGTTTAGCAATTGCAGTGTTCACGCAGTGCAGTGCACCTGAGCATTTAACTATTTTAGGTGCTGATCATGGTCTTGGACCTTTAGAACCAATGGAGACTGCTGTATATCGGAGTAGGGTATCATTAGAATCTAAAGCTGTAGATCACTTATATGATTTACTCATTAAAACGCTCAGACATTCAGTTAATGTTTAATTTACTTGATATAGGAAAATTTGATATTTGCGAGTTAGATGTGAGCTAATATTTAAATGTAAAAATAAATAGCTTTACATTCTTGCGCTAAATCTACAAAAAAGCCTAGAAACTTATGCTGATCGTAAAACTAATAATAAGTATTTATTAACTCATCAATCTGAACAATTCATGAGGTGAAACATGACAAAAATTATAGTGACCTTGGGTTTAGCCGCCTTTATTTCTTTAGGTGTGAGTGCTTGCCAAGGTGAAAACGACACAAAGCAGCAAGATCAAACCACAACTCCTCATTCAATGGATAAAGACTCATAATCTAGATGAATGCTAAAGCCCGTCGTAAGATGGGCTTTTTTTATATCTTTTTATTTTAATCTTAAAGTGTGATTTGTAACTCGAAATATTTATTTTTAATGGAACTGTTCAAAATATGTTGACTAATACACTAGGTTTTAAATATATTAAAATTCGACACTAATTATTTTAAATAGAACCCTATATTTAAAGTGAATTGGTTCAAATATCGTCAGATCAGAAATTTAACCTTTAAATTTGATTATAAAAATATTAATTAATCAAGGAGGTAGGTATGGATGCTAAATTTCATTCTGAAAATGAATATGGTTTTATTTTAAATATATTGAACAATTATGTCGTCATAAAGAAGACATTAAAAGATGATCATTATCCATATGATTCATTTGGTTATCTTCTTGCTCTTTATCAGCCGCTAAAAGTCTATATCCCACAGCTTCCACATCCGAAAATCTATATTCAGATTGGTGGAATTTCATATGACAGAATGATTGTTACGCAAACAACAGATGAGGCGGAAGCCATAAATATTTTATTGAATTTAGGACAACTCGTTGCTTAACAATTACGTGTTATTTTAATGCTGAGTTTAATTTACTTAAGAAAAAAGCTTTCTTAAGTAAATTCACGAAAAATAAAGACAATAACATAGTTATTGGAAAAGAGAACTACAAATTATTTGATATCTCACTAATTTTCATTAAACAAAGACTCTAATAAGATACAAAAAACCACAAAAGCTAAATCTATAACTTTAAAAGAATTTGTTTATATAACTAAGAACATTGAACATGAAATTAGGTCACAGTAATGAAAAAAATATTCTTTGTAGCATTCACTGGATTTGCTTTATTAGGTAGTGGTGCCGTGATGGCTAAAGCCGATGCTACATTAATAAAAGAAGCGACAAAAAATGTAGTCACAGTGTCTAAAGCAAAAACTTTAGATGATGAATCTGGAGTAACTTTGACGGGTAAAATCGTAAAGCATATTGCTGGGGATCATTTTGAGTTTAAAGATGCAACAGGCTCAATCGTAATTGATATTGATGATGACTTATGGAAGCCTCTCGAACTAAAAGCAGGAGATAAAGTACGCATTTTAGGAGAGGTAGACAAGCATAGAGTTAAACCTACCGATATCGAAGTTTTTCAAATTGAGCGTGTTAAATAAAAGCTGATATTTTAAGTAAATATTATTCAAAACCAATGAAAAAGAAAACTCCTATTTTTAGGAGTTTTCTTTTGAAGATAGTAAGTTTTTATTATTGCGTCGCATTAAAAGCCTCATGGTATTTGACATTCGCTTTTGGAATATTGCCCGAGAAAGTTAGAGCCTGAAAATACTCACTCGGTATATCAGGCAAAATCAGCTCAGGATAATTTTTAAAACCAAATCGGCTGTAATAGCGTGGATCACCTAAAAGAACGCATCCTTGTGCTCCGAATTGCTTTAACTTTTCTAGTGATTCCTTCATCAGAAGGGAACCAATACCATATCCTTGTTTATCTGGGTGAACTGAAATAGGGCCTAAACCATACCAACCTGTTTCACCTGAGCTAATTTCAACTGGAGAAATAGCAATATGTCCAATAATAGAGCTATCTTCAACTGCCACTAGAGAAATGGTGAGTTGTCCGTGGTTTCTTAAACTATTAACAATAAAATGTTCTGTATGACTTGTGTGCTCAGCATTTTGGAAAGCTGCTTTAGTTAGCTTTTCGATGGCTTCTATATCTTCAATTTGCTCATCACGAATAATAATATCCATTAAAAATTCTTCCAGATTTATGGATTAACCATACGCTTTAACTTTTAAATTCTTATTCTAAAAGAGAAAGGTAATTTAGATTTTTCAACATACTTTATTTGTTACTGGTTATAAAAAGCAACTATTACTCATCAAACTCATACATAAAGTAAAATTTTATGAAAATTATTTTTAATATAATTATTTAAAAATAATTTTGAGGGTCAAAAAATTGAGAGAAATCATTAAAACATTATTACTATCCACGCTCATTTCAGCTACTTCATTTACTATCTATGCAAAAAATATTGAGCAAAAAGTTAATTTTTTACAAGGTTCACCGCATACCACTTTAACTGGACAATTTCAGGGCTACAATGATGTGCGGTATAGAATTTATGCAAAAAAGGGCCAAATATTAAAATTTAATATTAATAGCCTTGGTAATTTAGCATACATTAATATTTTTGCACCGGGTACAAAGCCTGGTAAAGATAACGCATTACTGATTGGCTCAACCGTAGGTTTTAAAGGAGAACTTATTTTACCAACCGATGGTGATTATATTATTCAGGTTTATCAAATGCGTAATAGTGCTCGTAAAAATAAAACTGTCAAATATAATTTAGATCTCGAATTATTAAATAACGTAAAAAAATAATAACTGATGAAATTTACTAGCTCTCAAATGAGAACTAGTAAATTTGAAAACTGGTATATTACTAACTATTTCGTTAAGGAAAATGACTCATTAATGCCCGAGCTTTCAACAAACAGTTGATCGTGTGAAACGAGCAATATCGCACCTTCATAACTTTGAAGAGCATTAGCAAGTAACTCTCTAGATTCAATATCCAAATGATTTTCGGGTTCATCTAATAACAGAAGTTCTGGTGTAGGTTTTATTTGGCTAAGGGCCAATAAAGCTACTTTTAATTTTTCACCACCACTTAACTGAGACAATAGTTGAGTACCTTTATCACCGCGGATTCGAAGTTGACCTAGCAAATTTCTCCATTCGAGTTCTGAAAGTTCATTATTCATATGAGATAAATTTTCAATAACACTCATTTCATCGCATAAAAAGCTAAAGTTCTGGTCTAGATAGAAACACTCTACAGATAGGTGAATACTGTCACAGGGTTGATTGTTCTGTACATGAATTGCCTTAAGTAAAGTAGATTTTCCAATACCATTTTGTCCTTTTATGTGAATTTTTTGAGCTGCTTGTACAGCTAGATCGATGGGGTTTTGAGTACCATGTTTCAGTTTCAATTTTTTAATCCGCAGAATTTCACCAGATTTCTTATGAAAAGAAGGGAAGAAAAACTGTTGAGGTTTAACCGTTTCGAGAAGCAATTTCTTATCTTTTAAATCATTTTGACTGTTCGAAATTTGACGTTGATGTTGAGACTGTATAGTAGCAATGCTTTGGCCTGCTTGTTCCTTTTTAAAGTCGAGCAAAACTTTGGCTTGAGAATTTGATTCTCTTAATTTATTGCCAGCACGCTCACGTTTTTGAGCTTTCATTAATACATCATGTTGCTTTTGCTTCATGTGTTTAACTTCACGTTGATTCTGTTGAATAGATTGTTCTAGAGCTGCAATATTTGCTTGATACTGCCCATAAAATTTTTCATAGCTTCCGGTAGTGTGATGGAGGCCATGTTCATTTAAATGATAAATATGGTCAACTTCATTTAATAAAGCCCGATCATGGCTACTGAGAAGACTACCTGCTGGGTGTTTTTTTAAATGATCAATTAACCATTGTCTAGACTGCTGATCTAGATGATTACTAGGCTCGTCAAGTAATAGATAGTGGTCTGATTTTAAAAATAAACAGCTTAAAGCCAACTTGGTTTTTTGACCTTCACTTAAATTTTTAACTGGGAAATCTAAATCTGTTGGTAGACCAGCAGATTCTAAGAGGTTGTTCCATAAAGCGGGTAGGTCCCATTTACCTTCCAATAAATCGTAATCATCGAAGTTGGCATTACCTTGTTCAACTCTTTTAAAAGCGTCGTAAATATCTAAGATATCTAAGGCTTCAGCAATCGTCAGTGCTGTCAAACGATGCAATTGTGGTAAATAAGCATGTTTTACATGCCAAGATATTTGCCCTGATGTAACAACTGAATCTGATGTAAACGTTTGATTTAACAGTTGCATAAGCAAAGATTTGCCTTGGCCATTACGACCAATTAGGGCAGATACCTGATTCGATTCAAGACTAAAATTTAGATGCTTAAACATTACCTTTGAAGGGAACTCTAAGGTAAGTTGCGATATTACACATGCCTGCTGAGTCATAAAAAACCTCATAAATACAGGATGTACAAAATAGGAGAATGATAATTTTTAATAGAGACGGTAAATCACAAAAATAGTCTATTTTGCACATCAAAAAAAGAAAAAATTGATGAGAAAAAAGACTTACTTCATTGGCGTGACTCACGAAATTGATGGAATAGTGAACTATTCTATAGAGTTTTTAGTGGGTGTAAAATTTCTAGAAGCTATTTTATTAAAAAGCCCAAACATTAGATTGGGCTTTTATCTTTCAAGAATTTTACTCTTTTACGACTAAAACTTGAATCTTGGTGCTATTTAAAACATCTTGAGCAAAGCTTCCCAAAATTAGTTTTTGGAAACCTTTACGGCCATGCGAACCAATCACAATCAAATCAGAACCTAAGTCTTCTACGGCTTTCAAAATACCATCTGAAGAAATTTCACCTTGAATGATTTGAGTCTCTGCATCAATACCTTCTTCAGCACATAAAGCTTTAACTTTTGCGAGTGTTTTTTCTGCGTTGGCACGTGCTTCAACAAAATAATCTTTTACAACAGGTGAGATGTAATAAAAATCTACGCCACTAAAAGGATCTACCGCAACCAAGCTAATGGCGGTCAATTTACTACCAAATGCTTTTGCAATGTGAGCTGCTTGTCGAGCTGCTGCTAAAGAAATCTCAGAACCATCTACTGGTACAATAATATGTTGGTAATTCATGATCTTATTCCTCTTATTTACAGTTGTTATATGTATGAAGCTTTTATTAATTAAAGATTAACATATTTCATTCTTTGGAGACATCTCTTCAATTAAAAGTTATTGAAATTAAATAAAATAATTATAAATCAAATAATTGAGTTGATTACTTTGCTAGTTTTGAACTGGTAGGTAAGCTATAAACCTATAATTGTTAATATTTACATGAAAATTACAAAAAATTACGGTTCATATTTCTGTCACAGAGAAGCCGTATAACAAAATAGTAAATTAAGGGGGACTAAGGAAGATGGCAGATTTAACAGCAAAAAAAGTCAATAAACTCATTGAAGAATTCCGTCAAACAGGTAACGAACCCCAAAAATTAATTATTGGTTACAAAACGTATGCTAGACTGATGACTGAAGATAAATTTGCAGAAAAAGTTGTACCTTCACTAGAAGATTCAAAAGAACGCTTATATAAAAACCTAAAAATTAAACTTGTGACTGAAAAGCATTACTTTGAAATCAAATAAAAGTTATGTGAATTCCATCACTGTTTACTAAACTAAAGTAACATTAAATAAGTTTAATAACATGATTATTGTATGAAGATACAAATTAATAGTGTAATCAACATTTGAAAACAGCAATCGTTTATAAACTCGATAGAATAAATTGCTTTTATTTTAAGTGGTGGAATAAATTGAAATGCCAACATTCAGTGTAATTATATTTTATATTTTAGCTATATTAGGCACACTAGCTATTATTGGTGGAGTAATCAGTTTAAGTGTTTTTTTAATTATTATTGGATTAGGTCTGTTATTTGCAGCACTTTTATTAAAAAAAGAGTTTAAAATAGATGTTTTATTTTGGAAATAAATATAATGTTTATTTGTAATTTAATCTATTTATAAAATTATTTGAATATAACTGACATAAAAAAATGTCAGTTTTAAAAGTTAAATTATTTTTTATCCTAATAGAATATTTAATAGCCATTATTTGATCAAAATAATTACAAAAAAATATCTGATTAGAATGTTTTAATTTCATTTAAGTATTTAAAAATAAAAAAGTTTCATTTAGGATAAAAGTAAAGTAGTAAGACCATTTTAGCTATTAAACAATAACAAAGTGAGGTAGGCATGACTTATAAGTATGAGTATGCAGGGTTCTGGTTAAGATTTGGCGCAATGATTATTGATAGTCTTATTCTTTGTTTAGCAATTATTCCAGCCGCATGGATTTTTTATCGGGGAGATTACGACTTAGTATTTGCTACTGGCTTAAGTAGTCAGCCACAAAACTATTGGTTTGACCTGATTGTGAACTACGCATTTCCTTTTTTATATTCAGTTTTATGTTGGTTGTATTTTGCAGGTACACCCGGCAAACGTTTGATGCGATTAAAAGTTTTAGATGAAAAAACAGGTAATAAGCTCACAGTCATGCAGAGCATTATTCGATATATTGGCTATATTCCATCAATTTTAGTATTTGGTATTGGTCTTTTTTGGGTGGCATTTGACGCTAAAAAACAAGGCTGGCACGACAAAATGGCAAAAACAGTCGTAGTAAGAGAATTATAAGAAATCATAAAAAGTGTTCATAGCATTGAAAATAGGGAGCTATGAACGCTTTTTTTATTCGCTTTTTTGGGCTTTAAATTTGAGCACAACAAATACAATAATTCCGACAACCAATCCCCAAAATGCTGAGCCGATCCCGAAGAATTGAATACCCGAAGCACTACATAAAAAGGTAAATAATGCTGCTTCACGTTCTTCAATTTGAGCAAAAGCAATCGCAATGTTGTGGCTGATTGTACCAAGTAATG
The DNA here is from genome assembly GCF_013009345.1 of Acinetobacter geminorum. Classification (GTDB taxonomy): domain Bacteria; phylum Pseudomonadota; class Gammaproteobacteria; order Pseudomonadales; family Moraxellaceae; genus Acinetobacter; species Acinetobacter geminorum. The sequence continues at coordinate 107,706 of NZ_JABELE010000004.1, forward strand.
CAATACCAGCCAAAACTACAATAAAAATATGAGGAAAAGACATCAATAAACTTGTGAGTGTTGCAGCAAACAAACCCATTAAGATGTAGAAAAAACCACAGCTTATACCTGCAATATAGCGTTTGCTTGGGTCAGGATGGACTTGGTCGTCTAAGCTTACGGCAGCACTAATCGCAGCAATATTGACGCTATAACAGCCAAACGGTGCAAGCACAACTTGGGTTAAACCTGTCCAGCCAATGAGTTGATTTACGTGTGGTTTGTAGCCATAACTTTTGATCATGGCAATACCCGGTAAATATTGAGAAGCCATACTAATCACAAACAGTGGCAATGCTAAGCCCAAAAGTGCTGACCAGCTAAAGTCAGGACTAATCCAAACAGGTTTTGCTAAAGACCACTGAACTGTAGGCATATGAAATTCTAAAAAGATAGGGCACAGGGTAATACCTGCAATTACGGTAAATACAATGCTATAACGCGGCCATAATCTTTTTGTAATGACATAAATGCAAAGTAAGGACAAAACAAATGCCCAATCATTTTGTAAACTTGCGAAAAGTGAAATACCAAATTTGAGTAGGACGCCTGCCAGCATGGCACTAGTTAAACTTTGAGGAATGTATGACAGCGCTTTTTGAAAAATACCTGAAAAGCCTAAAATAGCTGTTAGTAAACCACCAACTAAAAAAGCACCAATCGCTTCATTTAAACTATATCCACTACCTGTTGCCATAATTAAAGCAAGACCAGCGGTTGACCACGCCGTCGCTACAGGATATTTAAATTTCCAAGAAAGGATGAGTCCTGATAAGCCAATACCCAAACCCAAAGCCCAAAACCATGAAGTGATTTGTTCAGGTGAAGCACCTAAAGCTTGAGCCGCCTGAATCACTAAAACGGCCGAAACACTAATACCAATGAGAAAGGTAATAAAACCAGCAAACACTGCTGGAATTGAAAAATCTTGAAGAATTTTTTGCATGATACGTGTTCTAAATCCAAGAAAAATTAATAGGCTTCTGCCATTGCTTCCAGTTGGGGTGAATTTAACAATTTTTTTTAAGAAGGTGCTTTCTATTTTTAGATTAAAAAATAAATAATATTTTAAAATTATAAAATAATGCTATTATTTATTTCATAAATAACAATGAATCAAGAATATTATTTTATGGAAGAGAAAGCCGAAAATTTAACACCATTAGAACTGAAAATTATGCGCGCCTTACAAGAAAATGGGCGTTTAAGTAATGCTGAATTGGCAAAACTTGTAGGTATTAGTACATCATCTTGTTGGAATCATACTCAGCGTCTTTTTAAGATTGGAGCAATCTTAGATGTCCGTGCTCGGATCAATCCTAATACGGTTCAACGTGGTACTGTGGTGTTAGTTGGTGTAGTTTTGGACCGTTCAACCCCTGACAGCTTTCAAGCATTTGAACAAGCATCGGGTGATTTGGAAAATGTTTTAGAGTGTTATCTGGTGGCGGGAGAAGTCGATTATTTTCTAAAAATTCGTGTTAAAGATTTAGCTGCTTTTAACCGATTTCATAGTGAAAAGATTATTGCCTTACCTGGAGTAAGACAAGTCAGAACTTTTTTTGTACTTAATGAAGTTAAAACAGATGGCATGCTGGACTTTTAGCAGTTCATGATGTTTTAACTTTCCAATGCAAAAACTTATTAGAGTAAAAATAATTAAATCGTTGAGGTTGCTAGTTTTAAACCAAATCCAAAAAATAGAATTCCTACTAAAAAGATACCGCTTGCTGCAATTTTATGGTTCTCTTTAAAAAATGCCGAGAGTTTAATTCCAGAGAAGATTAATGCAGTTAAATAACTAAAGCTAATGATCTGTAAAATAATTGCTAAAATTAAAAAGCTCAGAGCAGGATAAGCATAATCTGGTTCAACAAATTGAACAAAGAAAGAGAGGAAAAATAAAATCGCTTTAGGGTTGAGTAAACTAATACTGAGTGCTGTTTTATAAGGATGAACTTTATCTAAAGCAGGTAAATCAGCCATTTCTGGTTGAGTTTGATTACGTTGTTTCCAGCGTTGAATACTGCCTTGCAACAGTTTAAAACCTAAATAAGATAAATAAAGTGCACCTGTTAATTTAAGAATGACAAATACCCATGGGAATGCCTTGAGTAGAGACGCAGCTCCGAGTACTGTACATAGCATTAAAATAAGGTCACCGGTGAAAATACCGAATGCACCCATATATCCTGTTTTAACCCCGTAGCGTGAAGCAATTGACATCACATAAAGAGAATTGGGTCCCGGCAATAACACAATTAGGAATGTACCAATAATATATGTTGTTAAATCTGTTATGCCGAACACGAGAAACCCAATAAAAAACCGATTTTTATCATGATAACAAAAATCGGCAATTTTGTATGAAAAGTGCAGTTTTTTAAGATTTTATTTCCGCATCAATTCCAAAAGACTGACGTAACAAAAGGCTTAATTGGTCACGTGCTTTAATGAATCCATCAACACCACCTTGTAAAAGCTGGAATGCCATTAAGTCATGGTTAAGCTCATCTTTAAAACTTTGTTCATCTTGAGCTGGTCTAACAATCGCTTCTGCTTGTTTTGCTTGAGATGCATCAAGTGCCGTCTCGACTTTACGGCTATCTTGTTCAAGTTGGGTAAGTAAGCTTGGCGAGATGGTTAGCAAATCACATCCAGCTAGACCAAGCACTTGATCTATACTACGGAAGCTCGCACCCATCACTTGAGTTGGAATATTTTGCTGCTTGTAGTAAGTGTAGATTTTCTTAACTGAAACGACACCTGGGTCTTTTTCGATTGGATAAGCGTCTACACCTTCAGCTTTTTTGTACCAGTCTAGGATACGGCCTACGAATGGTGAGATTAAAGTCACTTTTGCATCTGCACACGCTTGGGCTTGATGCAAACCGAAAAGGAGAGTGAGGTTACAAGCAATTCCTTCAGCTTCGAGCACTTTGGCAGCTTGAATACCTTCCCAAGTCGATGCGATTTTAATCAGAATGCGAGACTGATCAATACCATAACCTTTGTAAAGTTCACATAATTCATGGGCTTTTTGAATGGTTGCGTCAGTGTCATATGAAAGAGCAGCATCAACTTCCGTTGAAACACGGCCTTCAATCAGTTTTAAAATTTCTACACCAAATTTTACGGTTAAAATATCAATGGTTCTTTCGATTAACTCATCGTTGCTATAGCCTTCTTCTTTGGCTTGATAATAAGCATCTTCAATGAGCTCTTTACTTTCTGGTTGTTCTGCTGCTGCCGTAATCAATGAAGGATTAGTCGTTGCGTCTAATGGACGGAATTTACGAATTGCATCAAGGTCACTACTGTCGGCAACAACGGTCGTTAATGTTTTTAATTGGTCAAGTGCTGTATGAGTCATTGATATTCAACATCTTCGGTAATAAATCTTATGTTTTCTTTTATAGCACAAAGTCTATTCATGCTGTCGATATATCAATTGTTATATTTCAAAGAAAAACGTTTAGGTTCTGCATCTAATTTGAAATATTTTTAAGGTAGTGGTTGCATTCGTTGCTTACGGATATGTTCAATCAAAAATCTAGCAGCGGCACCGAGTTCACTTTCTCGGCTCCATACCAAGTCGACATAATATTCAAATCGGGGAGTGAAATCTAATAAATCCAATACCTTAAGTTTATTTTTTAATTCAGGATTTTCTTTAAACATTTCTTGAGGAAGTACACCCCAACCCAAATTGCGCAAGATCATTAAACAAGCAGAGTGGTGGTTATCGGTGCGCCAATAGTGTTTTGAAAATAGCAATTCAGGTTTTAAAGTCTCATCTCGGCTTGCAACTACAATTTGTCGTGTAGTAAGGATTTGTTCATAAGTAACCTGATTTTGGCTTGCTAGAGGATGGTTATTTGAAATAACTGGAATTAAAGCCTCACGTTTAAGCTCTACAAATTGTTCTCTGTTATCTAGATTCTCACGTTCAAACATCAGTGCAAGTTGTGCAGACCCATCTAATAACATTTGCAGAGCATCTTCTTGGGGGGCAGACACAATATTGATTTGTAGGTCAGGGAAACGATTCTCTAAAAGACAAATATAGTCGGTCCAATTGGTGTGTAAAAGTTCAGACACAATCACAATAGTTAAATTAGCTTCTAACCCTGTACTTAAGGCGTGAGCATGCTGTTTCCATTGATTCATCTCAATCAAAAGCTGAGATGTCTTTTCGTATAAGACCCGAGCCTCGTCAGTAGGGATGGGTTCACGGCCTTTACGGTCAAATAAAGTCAGGTTCAGATCAATTTCTAAGTTGGCAATAGACATGCTGACAGCCGAAGGAACTTTGCCAAGTTTACGGGCTGCTGCAGAAAAAGAGCCGGTCTCAATCACGGCTTGAAACATGAGTAGTTGTTCTTGATTAATGTTCATCTGTCAAAAAAACTGAAAGAACCTGATTGGATTAATCAATATTATAAAAATAAAATGCACATTATCCAAGTTATTATTGAGTATTTAAAAATGTTGATTTCCAAGAGAAGACTCATTCATGCAATCAGTTATGAAGGAATTTTATTGGTCATCATTGCGATTGCATTAAGTTTTATTTTTGATATGCCGATGGAAGTAACAGGAACACTCGGTGTGTTTATGGCAGTGGTTTCAGTTTTCTGGAACATGATTTTTAACAACTATTTTGAAAAAGTAGAGCATAAATATAATTGGGAAAGAACGATCCCTGTACGGATTTTACATGCGATTGGTTTTGAAGGTGGGTTGTTGCTTGCAACAGTACCGATGATTGCCTATATACTCCAGATGAGTGTTATTGATGCATTTATTTTAGATATTGGCTTAACCTTATGTATTTTGGTTTATACCTTTATTTTCCAGTGGTGCTATGACCATATTGAAGATAAATTTTTCCCAGATGCAAAAGCTGCATCACTTCATTAAGCTAATATATTGAAATGAAATAAGCACCCAAATGGGTGCTTATTTTGTTAGGGCGTTATAGAAATTATTTTTCTACAATCGCAACCACACCTTCACCACCTGCTGTACAGATCGAGATTAAAGCGCGGCCTGAACCTTTTTGATTAATCAATTTAGCAGCAGTTGCTAAGATACGACCACCAGTTGCAGCAAATGGATGGCCTGCACCTAAAGATGAACCATTTACGTTCAGTTTAGAACGGTCAATTGAACCTAAAGGTGCTTCTAAACCAAGACGTTCTTTACAGAATTTTTCATCTTCCCAAGCTTTCAAAGTAGACAACACTTGGGATGCGAATGCTTCATGGATTTCGTAGAAATCGAAGTCTTGAAGTTTAAGGTTTGCACGCTTAAGCATACGAGGTACTGCATAAGCAGGAGCCATCAATAAGCCTTCTTTAGGGCCGTTTTTACCAATGAAATCAACAGCTGCTGTTTCAGAGAAAGAAAGGTAAGCTAAAACTTCATGACCGTTTTCTTTTGCCCATTCTTCAGAAGCAAGCAATACAACAGAAGCACCGTCAGTTAACGGAGTTGAGTTACCTGCTGTCATTGTTGCAGTTTCGCCTTTACCGAAAACTGGTTTCAATTTAGCAAGTTTTTCAACTGTACTGTCTGCACGTAAGTTGTTGTCACGGTTTAGACCTAAGAATGGAGTCATTAAGTCATCAAAGAAACCACGCTCATAAGCAGCAGCAAGTTTTTGATGGCTGCTTGCAGCTAGCTCGTCTTGTGCTTCGCGAGTGATACCCCATTCTAAAGCAGTGATTGCTTGGTGCTCACCCATTGAAAGGCCAGTACGCGGTTCACCGTTGCTTGGTGCATCAAGAAGCTTTTTAAAATCAATTTTTGTTAAAGCTTTAAGGCGGTCTTTACCTGTTTTAGCTACATTGAGCTCAAGTAAAACTTTACGTAAACCATCACCTACAGCGATTGGTGCATCAGAAGTTGTGTCTACACCACCTGCAATACCTACGTCGATTTGACCAAGCGCAATTTTGTTTGCAACTACAAACGCTGCTTGTAAACCTGTACCACAAGCAATTTGAATGTCATAAGCAGGAGTTTCAGGAGCAAGATCTGTGCTCAATACAACTTCGCGAGTCATATTAAAGTCACGGCTGTGTTTTAAAACAGCACCAGCAACGACTTCACCAATACGCTTACCCTGTAAGTTAAAGCGTTCAACCAAACCATTCAATGCTGCTGTCAGCATGTCAGAATTTGACGCTTTGAAATAAGCAGTATTTGAACGTGCAAATGGAATACGGTTGCCACCAATAATTGCAACGCGGCGAACAGTGTTTTGGCTCATGGTTTTATCCTGTTGAACAGAAGTTTTGGTTTTTGTTGCTTTTGGTGCTGCAGCTACATTTGAAGATGTAGACGAGGTTTCTGAAGCAGCGCTCTTGGTACGAGGGCTACGTGCAGGTGCAGTCGTTGAACGAGTACGTGTCGTTTTTGATGTATTAGTTGCTGCTTTAGAAGTAGTGCTGTTACGCTTAGCCGTGTTAGAAGCCGACTTTGATGTATTTGACACTTTTTCCTGAGCAGAATTCTCGACTGCTGGATTTTCTTGAGTTGTTTTGCTCATAAGGCTTTTCCAAGCATAATAACGATATTCTTGTAAGCTACCTTAACACAATTCAAATAGACCTGTATTGACTAGAATGACATTGTAGATAGCATTCAGGTCAAGACATCCAAAGATGAAGTCAAGTATGATTTGGAGTAACTCTAATGAACGACTGCTTTCATATTGTTTCTATCCATCTCATAACATAATGAAGCCTGTCGTAGAAAATTCATTTCTTTGAGAGATAATAATCATGACTGATCAATACCAAGCATTTACACAATCTCCTATTGGTAAATTCGTTGTCAAAAATCTGGGTTTACCATTGCCAGTTGTATTAGAGCGTTTTGAAAGTGCTCAGCCAGTAGTGAATGGTGCAGTATTGGTTGGCGCAGCGCCGTCAAGTGTATTGTCTGGTGCGATTGCACAAGTACTTAGCAATGTTCATGCAGATAGCTATGTAGGCAATAACGTTGCTTTGCAACAAGAAGCTGCAAAAGTTGGTTTAAATTTACGTCCATTCAATGCAGGCGATAAAGAATCAAAATTCAAAGCAGTTGTATTTGATGCATCTGGTATTCAAAACTCAGAACAGTTAAATGAACTTTATAAATTCTTTAACCCGATTGCACGTCAAGTTGCGACTTCTGGTCGAGTGATTGTGATTGGTACAACTCCTGAAACTGCAAAAACTGTAAAACAAGCGATTGCTCAGCGCGCACTTGAAGGCTTTATTAAATCTGTAGGTAAAGAATTTAAAAAGGGTATTACCGCTCAAGTTGTTTATGTAGATGAAGGTGCTGCTGCAAACCTTGAATCAACTCTACGTTTCTTGCTTTCTCCACGTTCGGCTTATGTATCTGGTCAAGTGATTCGTGTATCTAAAGCAGATGTAGTTGATATTGATTGGGCAAAACCGCTTGCTGGTAAAACTGCGTTAGTAACTGGTGCAAGCCGAGGTATTGGTGAGGCAATTGCACATGTGTTGGCGCGTGACGGTGCGCATGTTATTTGTTTAGACGTACCACAACAACAAGCTGACCTTGACCGTGTAGCTGCTGACATTGGCGGTTCTACATTGGCAATTGACATTACAGCTACCGATGCAGGTGAAAAAATTAAAGCTGCTGCAGCAAAACAAGGCGGTTTAGATATTATTGTTCATAACGCGGGTATTACACGTGACAAAACTTTGGCAAACATGAAGCCAGAGCTTTGGGACTTGGTAATTAACATTAACTTGTCTGCTGCTGAACGTGTAAATGACTACTTGTTAGAAAACGATGGTCTAAATGCAAATGGCCGTATTGTTTGTGTATCATCAATTAGTGGTATTGCTGGTAACCTTGGTCAAACGAACTATGCTGCGTCAAAAGCTGGTGTGATTGGTCTAGTGAAATTTACTGCGCCTATCTTAAAAAATGGTATTACCATTAACGCAGTAGCACCTGGTTTTATCGAGACTCAAATGACTGCTGCGATTCCATTTGCAATTCGCGAAGCTGGTCGCCGTATGAACTCAATGCAACAAGGTGGTTTACCTGTTGATGTAGCAGAAACGATTGCATGGTTTGCATCAACTGCTTCTACAGGGGTAAATGGCAACGTTGTGCGTGTATGTGGTCAAAGCTTGTTGGGCGCTTAAGCACTTTTAGCTAAATAGGGGTGCTTGTGCATCACTTTTTTATTCAAGAATCTATAAATTATAAAAGGTTAGGTATGAATACTCGTCATTTTAGCCAGCTACCAAAAGCGGCATTGGCTTATCCAAAAGTTGTGCAAGGTTTAATTTTTAAAAAGCCGAAAGGTCCAAAAATATTACCGCAAGTTGAATATGTGGTAGATACTTTAGAAATTGATCAGAATCACCTCAAAGCTTATAACGAAGTATGTGGCTTTCAAAATAATGGCTTTGTACCCGCAATTTATTTGGCGGTGCTTTCTCAAAGTTTGCAAATGCACATGATGACAGCAGAAGCCTTTCCATTTCCAATTTTAGGTTTAGTGCATATCCGTAACCAGATTAAACAAACCAGACCAATTGGTGTAACTGAAAAACTCACTCTGTCATGTAAGTTTGGGGAACTAAAACCGCATGATAAAGGTGTTCAGTTTGACTTTATTACCACGGCAAAAGTTGGCAATGAAGTGGTGATGGAAGGTTTAACGACTTATTTATCTCGCCAAAAAGTCGAGAAAAGAGTAGGTGAGAAAGCCAAAGAAGAACAAGCACCAGTTTATGTTCCAAAGGCAGAGTGGAATATTTTAGAAAACACAGGTCGCCGTTATGCGAAAGTGTCTGGTGATTTTAATTTAATTCACATTCATGCCATTACTGCAAAAGCATTTGGCTTTAAGCAAGCCATTGCGCATGGTATGTGGAGCAAAGCTAAAGCATTAGCAAACCTTGAATTACCAAATGCTTATGAAGCAGATGTGTGGTTTAAGCTGCCAATGTTCTTGCCATCAAAAGTTGAGTTTTTAACTGCCAATACAGATAAAAAGACTGATTTCTTGATTCGTAATACGAAATCCCAAAAACCGCATGTTGCAGGAACAGTAAAAGCATTATAAAAATATCAGCAGCCTGAACAGAGGTTTGGGCTGCTTTTGAGCAAAATAACAAAAAATGCAAGGAACTTCATGTGATTAAAGAGATTTTACTGGCCGATACCCATAACTATCACGGTATTTTAGATGAACGTTTTATTGATTTAGCTCACCAGTTTAGCCGTCTTCAAGATGCTAGAACAGGACAAGGTGGAGCTGCTTTAGCGGTTTATTTTAGAGGTCAGAAAGTTGTAGATATCTACACCGGTCTAAAATCACAAACTGAAGCTTGGCAACCTGACACATTGGCAGTTTGCTATTCTACAGGTAAGGGCATACTTGCAACTTTAGCGCATATTTTAGTAAGTGAATGTTTTTTAGAATACGACAAACCGATTGCGACTTATTGGCCTGAGTTTGCTCAAAATGGAAAAGAGCAAATGACTTTGCGTCATGTGCTCAGCCATCAAAGTGGCATGTTTGATGTTCGTAATATCATCGAAAGTGCGAGAGAAATGCTCGACTGGTCACATATGTTAGATGTGGTTGCAGCGACTAAGCCAAGATTTTTTGCAGGAGAGGGTAATGCTTATCAAGCTTTAACATTTGGTTGGCTTGTGGGTGGTGTACTTGAAAAAGCAACTGGCCAATCTTTAGATCAGCTCATGCAAAATTATCTTGTTGAACCATTAAAGTTAGATGGGGCATATTTTGGGACGCCTGAAAATGAGTTGGATCGTGTAGCACGTTTAATTATTCAACCAAAACCAGAAAAACCAGCGTCTACTCAAGTTGAAAAACCTAAAAAGCCACAGACGCGCAAGAGCTCACTCTCTGAAAAAATGATTACGTGGACTGGACAAGACCCTCAAGACTTTCAAGATGCCATGATTCCAAAAGGAATGAAACATCTTAGTTTCTTTAGTGACGAGGGATTGCAAGCAGTTATTCCAGCGGCGAACGGCACTTTTACTGCAAATAGTCTTGCTAAAATTTATGCGATGCTGGCAAATCAAGGTGAATGGGACGGACAGCAAATTATTCGCCCAGAAGTATTTAAAGAGCTCAGCACCATCCAAAGTTATGCACGTGATCGTGTTATGCCAATTCCGATGAATTGGCGCTTAGGATATCACCGCATTATTACCATGGGTAAACGCGCTAAAAATGGATTTGGGCATATTGGCTACAATGGTTCAGGTGCATGGTGCGATCCTGAGCGTGACCTCAGCTTTGCTTATACCCATAACTTCCAGATTGGTTCAATCACAGGCGATTATCGTTTGTGGGGACTGACTCAAGAAGCCTTACGTTGCAGCGACCAAATTTTAAAAGGTCGTAAAGGCTGGTTCTAATTTTAGTATTTTAAAGCTGGCATTCTAATCAATGCCAGCTTCTATATTTATAATAATTCTAGGCGAATAATCGCTTCGGTATGGCGCTTGAAGTCTTCTTCAGCTAAACCATGTAAACCAAGTTTATAAATCCCTTCTAATCCGCATACAAAGGCAATGAGTCGCCATGCAATGTCTGTGGAATTTGATCTGTTATTAAATTCGCCTTCTTTTTGGCCACACTCAATCGCTTGCACAATTGTTTCATGCCAACTTTGCATGGCAAGGTTATAAGCCTTTTGTATTTCAATATCTTGCTCAATCAAGAGTTCAGCTTCATTCCATAAACGTAAGTAGGGCTGAAGTCTGTCGATATTTTCTGCACCTAATAAGATGAAAAGTCTTTGAAATTGGCTGGTTGTTTGGAGAGTTTGTTCAATTTCATCGAGCTGTTCCATCAGCTTTAAAAAAGCTTCAGCTTTTAAATGAGATGCCGAAGAAAAATGATGATGAACTTGTCCGGTAGAGGTTTGTGCTTCTGTTGCGATTCTACGTACCGTCATGGCTGTAAAACCTTCAGCCAAAGCAACTTGCATGGCAGCTTGCAGAATCATTTCTCTGCGTTGATCGCGATTAAGATAGGCCATGTTTTTTCACCTGACTGAATTCGACACAAATTACATTAAAACTAAAACTTGGACAAGTGTCCAATTGTGTATATAATAACCACAATTTGAACACATGTCCAAGTTTTGGATATTGAAGAGCGTTATGCAAAAAAAATGGTTAATCCTGACAATTATCGTCCTTATTTATTTACCGGTTACGATTGATGCAACGGTGATGCATGTTGCAACACCATCTTTAAGTGCAGCATTGAATTTAACTGCCAATCAGCTTTTATGGGTCATTGATATTTATTCACTGATTATGGCGGGTTTGATTTTACCGATGGGTGCACTCGGTGATCGTATTGGCTTTAAAAAATTATTATTTATTGGAACAGCAGTTTTTGGTGTTGGTTCGTTAGCTGCGGCTTTTTCTCCAACTGCCTATGCCTTAATTGCTTCCCGTGCTGTCTTAGGGCTAGGGGCAGCGATGCTTATTCCTGCCACTTTATCCGGCATCCGTAATGCCTTTACCGAAGAAAAGCAGAGAAATTTTGCACTTGGTCTTTGGTCTACAGTGGGTGGTGGCGGAGCAGCTTTTGGTCCATTAGTGGGTGGATTTGTGTTGGAACACTTCCATTGGGGAGCTGTATTCCTTATCAATATCCCGATTATTTTAGTGGTTCTGGTTATGATTGTAATCATCATTCCTAAACAACAAGAGAAGACTGATCAGCCAATTAATTTAGGACAAGCTTTAATCTTGGTTGTAGCCATTTTAAGCTTGATCTATTCAATCAAATCGGCGATGTATAACTTCTCGGTACTTACAGTCGTGATGTTTGTGGTAGGCATAAGTACTTTAATCCACTTCATTCGAAGCCAAAAAAGAGCTACGACGCCAATGATTGATCTGGAATTGTTTAAACATCCAGTGATTTCTACCAGTATTGTTATGGCCGTTGTTTCCATGATTGCTTTGGTTGGCTTTGAATTACTTTTGTCTCAAGAGTTGCAGTTTGTCCAAGGGTTTTCACCATTGCAGGCAGCCATCTTTATTATTCCATTCATGATAGCGATTAGTTTAGGTGGTCCATTAGCCGGAATTTGTTTAAATAAATGGGGACTTAGACTTGTATCTACTGTTGGTATTTTAATAAGTGGATTTAGTCTATGGGGACTTGCCCAGCTCAACTTTTCAACTGACCACTTTTTAGCATGGACATGTATGGTCTTTTTAGGATTTAGCATTGAGATTGCCTTACTTGCTTCAACTGCTGCGATTATGTCATCTGTACCTCCGCAAAAGGCGAGTGCAGCAGGTGCCATTGAAGGGATGGCTTACGAGCTTGGGGCTGGTTTGGGCGTTGCTATATTTGGGTTAATGTTATCTTGGTTTTATAGCCGCTCAATTGTTTTGCCAGCCGAGCTTCCGTCAGACTTAATTGAAAAATCGAGTATTTCAATTGGTGAAACCATGCAATTAGCCTCTAACCTTGAAAATCCTTTAGGAGGGCAATTAATTGCAGTTGCGCAGCAAGCTTTTAGCTATGCGCATAGCTGGGTGCTTACTGTCTCAGCTATTTGTTTCTTCCTTTTAACTGTATTTGTCTGGTTTAGCTTTCCAAAGAAAGTAAATTAAAACTAAAGGATAAAAAGAGAGACTACCTTTCTTTTTATCCTTAAATATCTTTTTAATATTTTCTACATATTAAAAATTGGTTATTTAATTCTCATAAACAAACTATTCTTTAAAAAGGTTCATATTTTTATTTCAAAATGATTCAGTAGTCATGCAATTGAAATTTAATAAAAAATTAATTGTTGTGAAATTGACTGCGTAAAAATGGTTTGCTAACCTGCTATTCGAAAAATCTAAAAACAAATAAAAGAGGCTGCTGTGAATTTTAAATTAAAAACATCACTCATTATTGGAGCAATTGTTGCATCTTCACTTGTATATGCCGCAACTGTACTTTCACCAAATCAGAATAATAATAGTGGATCAATTCCATCCGGTTATTCAGATTTAGAATTTAATCTAGCAAATGGGAATTGGGTCAAAAACCTTACTTTACCAACAAGCGCTAATAATTTGGACAAAATTACAATTCGTTCTAGTGCTGCTTATAGTAGTTATTTAGATACTTCTAATACCAATATTCCGTTAGAGGTTTTAAAAATAAATAGTGGAGATGTTTATCAATTCATCTTTAATAGCAGTCAAAATAAATGGATCGCTCAGTTAGCGACTGTGAGTCCTACTAATGGTGCAACCTATGAAGTCGTTCCATTAACAACTGCATCTATGCAAAAAGTAATCATTCAAAATGACAAATGGGCACAAACCATTGCTTTACCGAGTGACGTACGTGACGGAACAACCGTACAAGTTGTTTCTACAGCAAGTACAAGTTCGGAGATTGATAAAACAAACTTACTATTCCCGAGCAGTTTTATATTAAAAAATGGATCTGAATATTGGTTTAAATATTATTCTGCTTTAGGAAAATGGGTTCCAGAATATATAAAACCACAGAAGCGAAATGTTCAGCAAATCGGAACATCTTTAGCAGCAGTAAATAGTCCACTTACCGAAGTTTCATTTGGAGATGGAAATTGGGTTTCCAATTTCACTTTGCCGACCACTGCAAGTGATAGGGATAGAATTATTATCAAGTCTACAGCGACTTGGTCTGCAAAAATTAATAATACCAATATTAATAGCCAAGCGACTTTAACGCTTAAAACAGGCGATCAATATGAGTTTATGTATGTAAGTGACAAAGGATATTGGCAGTTGATCTCTTCACCAACAAAGCTGATTGATTCTACAGCAACAATCCCTGCAACTTTACCGAATATGACTCAGCCTACTTTAAAGGTGAAACTGTCTACATCAAATTGGCAACCAACCTTACAACTACCTGCTAAAGCTCAAGTCGGCGATAAAGTTGTTATTGTGTCTAATGCATCGGCAGACACCTATATTAATGCCGCTAATGGCTTGTCTACTGCAATTAAAAATGGTGAAAATCGCCGTTTTATTTACACCGCTCAAGGCTGGACAGTAGATAGTTATACAATTGATATGTTGTTGGTTTCTAGCCCAGAGGTAAATTCAATTTTAGGAGAAAGCGCTGCAAAACTTAGAATGATTGAAGGCGTAAATTTAACGAATTTAACTGCTGAAAATTCGAATGCACGTTTTTACTTAAGAGATGTAGGTTACCTAACTTACAAAATTCCTGCTGCCACTTTAAAAGAAGCAATCTCTACTGGACGAGATGACACGACTGTACAAAATGAGCGTAAACGTGTATTGGCAGACGGTGTTTATTATCAAGGTAATGAACCAGGTGATGGCGGTTGTGGTTGGGCTTGGATTAATGCTTCTGCATATAACATGATTGGCGCAAATGATATTGCAGGTTGTTCTTTCGCGGCCATGCGTCATGAAGTCGGGCACAATCTTGGTCTGTACCATAATGGTTCAACTAATATTGGCTCAGGTTTTGCCCATCCGTTAGGAAGTACTGCAATGGGTGGCAATAATATTAATTTCTATTCGAGTCCATATCTATACAACCCGAAATATGGCGTACGTTTAGGTGTAGAAGGAAAAATTGATGCGGTCAGTGTTATTAACCTGAATGCACTGAAAATTTCTCTATATAACTAATTTCTATTTTTAGCTGTAAATAATGAAGAAAAATAAATTGTTAATAGGAACTGCTATCGCTTGCGTGGCGTTAGCAGTTTTAATCTGGTTTGCCTTTTCACAGCAAAGCTCTTCTGCTTTAACATCGTCTTCAGAAAATGGGCAAGGGACTGGGCAAAAACTGGCAGATAATCAGAATGAATTTGCTCGTCAAAATATACTGAATTTGAGTCCGTCCGAAAAAGAAAGATTGTCTCAGCAACAGATTATTTTTAATGAAATAGAAAAGGATCAACTACCTTCTAATGTTAATTTTCCACTAATTAAAAATGCAGAAGGTATGGTCATTAAATATGATCCAAATGTGATTGAACTTAAAAAAGTGGGCGACACTGTTAAGTTTCAAATGTTGGAATATGGCATTAATCGTACAGGCAAAATTGTAGAGATCGAACCCGTTGACCAAGATATTGTTCGGTGGACCGGTAAATTTGATCAGGGCGATCCGAATCAAAATTTCTTTACCATTACTCAAAGTCAAAAAGACCACTATACAATCATGCAAATTTTTACCGAGAAGGGGAATTATTCGGCTGAAATTAAGGATGGCGTGGGGCTCGTGCAAACGATGGATGAAGGTGTTACAGATCAGGAGTTACACCATGATCATCCTTAGACAAATAAACGGTTCTGGTAGAGAAAAGAAGCCAGTTCGCAGTTTATCTGTACGGATATGAGCTTTATGCGTTCACACTCTTTTAAAAACAAAGTATGCTTATGCCTGTAACAAGGAGCATACATGTATCAAGTACTTGCTAGAAAATACCGTCCACGTAATTTCAATGAGTTAGTGGGGCAAAACCATGTTTCTCGTGCATTAAGTAGTGCATTGGAACGTGGTCGTCTTCACCATGCTTATTTATTTACAGGAACGCGTGGTGTAGGTAAAACTACAATTGCACGTATTTTAGCCAAGTGTTTGAACTGCGAAACGGGTGTGACTTCCACACCATGTGAAGTCTGTGCAACATGTAAAGCGGTAAATGAAGGCCGTTTTATTGACCTGATCGAAATCGATGCTGCTTCAAGAACCAAAGTAGAAGATACGCGTGAACTTTTAGACAACGTTCCTTATGCGCCAACGCAAGGTCGTTTTAAAGTTTATCTGATTGACGAAGTACATATGCTATCGACGCATTCTTTTAATGCGTTATTAAAAACACTAGAAGAACCACCGGAACACGTTAAGTTTCTGTTTGCTACGACTGATCCACAAAAGCTACCGATTACAGTCATTTCACGTTGTTTGCAATTTACTCTACGACCTTTAGCCGTTGATGAAATTACCAAGCATCTTGGCGCTATTCTTGAAAAAGAGCAAATTAATGCTGATCAAGATGCAATTTGGCAAATTGCTGAATCTGCCCAAGGTTCACTGCGTGATGCATTATCTTTAACTGATCAAGCCATTGCTTACGGGCAGGGTTCTGTACATCACCAAGATGTTAAAGAAATGCTTGGTCTAATCGACCGTACGATCATTTATGATTTGATTTTGGCGATTCATCAAAACCAACGTGAGAAAGTTAGTCAGCTTTTATTACAATTTAGACACCAAGCGCTAGATGTTTCACTCGTGCTTGATCAGCTCATTTCGACATTGCATGAATTGGCAATTTTGCAATATCTACCTGATTTGAGTTTGAAATATAGCGATGAAATCAATCGCAAGATCATGCAACTGTCTAAGCTGATTTCTGCTCAAGATTTACAGCTATATTACCAAATCGCATGTAAAGGTCGTTCAGACTTGCAACTTGCCGTGACGCAAGAGCAAGGTTTTGAAATGTGTGTTTTACGTTTGTTGGCATTCCGTCCTTTAGCACCAAATGAAATTGTGGTGTCAGAGCCTGTTCAACAAAATGGACAAGCAGAAGTAGGTCTAAATTCACAAGCTCAGCCAACGGTCCAAGAGATTACTCCAGTAAATGCGGTTCAACCTGTTGAAGTTATTAACCAGCCCGCTATGGTTGAACCTGAACCTGAACCTGAACCTGAACCTGAACCTGAACCTGAACCTGAACCTGAACCTGAACCTGAACCTGAACCTCAGTCTAATCAGGATTTAATGGTATTTGACCCAAATCATCATGAGTTGATTGGGCTTGAGTCAGCAGTTGTTCAAAAGACTGTTAGTGTTCTGGAAGAAGATTTCATTCCGGTACCCGAACAAAATTTAGTACAAGCTCAGGCAGAAACCCAAGCAAAACAAATTGAACCAGAACCAGCTTTTGCTACTGAGCCTCAAGGTTTGTTTGAGACATCTAGCGCTGAATTTTCTCTTGATCAAGATGCGCCTATAACTCCTGATTTGTCTTCTGAACCTGTTATTGAGCAGCAGTCATTGGTGCAGGCTGAAGTTGTTGTTGAAACAGTTCCCGTTGTAAAAGAGTCTAGTGCAACTGATCACGGTCAATTGATGCCTCAAGATATCTTGAAGCTTTCTCCTCAAGTTTTAGAAGGTGAATGGACACTCGAAAAGTGGGAATATTGGTTTAGAAATAGTCAGCTTTCTCCAGCTGTTCAAGAACTTGCTCAACATGGTGTGATGACTGGTGAAATTGGTGGCAATACTATTTTCCATATTCCTCAAGAATATGAAAATATGCTGACCCAATTACAACAAGGCCTTATTGATGCATTAAATGAGCAATGGCCGAATACTCAATTTACAGTTGAATATGGTGCTTTAAATACATCTACACCGTATACCATTCAAAGTGCGCGTAAAGAAAAAGCTTTTCACCGAGCAGCTGAGCTATTGCATCAACAGCCAGTTATTAAGAGTCTGATAGAAACTTTTGATGGCGAGCTACAAAATATTCAATTAAAGCCTTAGATTCATCTGATTTTGATCTGGTGCAGAATATGAAAATAATAGACTTTTCATATTTTTCACTGGATTGAAATATTGGGGTCATGTCACTGTCATTGTACTTTTCTATGTTAGCCATTTTAGATTTTAAATGGATTGTACATAGCAATGAAAAGGCAATGCTCAGGAATAACTTCCTTTAAATATTCATATTTTTTATTAATCGGCGCGATTCTGCTGAGTGGTTGTAACGACTCGGCAAATGATAATTCAAATACACCAGATACAGGGAAAAAACCTGTAATGCGCTGTGCTCCATAAACTTAAATAATAAAAAGAACCTAATCATGATTACACGTCGTAAATTTTTAAATTACTCTTTAAATATGGGTTTTGGTGCTGCGGCATTGGCAGCGTTCCCATCTAGTATTCAAAAAGCTTTAGCAATTCCTGCAAATAATAAAACTGGAACCATTCAGGATGTTGAACACGTTATTATTTTAATGCAGGAAAACCGATCTTTTGATCATTACTTTGGAACGTTAAAAGGTGTTCGAGGGTTTGCTGATCGTTTTACGATTCCTTTGCCAAGTGGCCGCCGTGTTTGGGAGCAGCTTAGAAGTAATGGGCAAGTCTTAACGCCTTTTCACTTAGATGGTACAGCCAATAATGCACAGCGTGCAGAGGGTACGCCTCACACATGGGATGACAGTCAGCTGGCTTGGGACAATGGGCGTATGGCGAACTGGCCAGCCCATAAAACTGATATATCTATGGGTTATTTTAAAGAAAAAGAAATTCCATATCAGTTTGCACTTGCGAATGCTTTTACGATTTGTGATGCCTACCATTGCTCTATGCACACTGGAACAGATGCAAACCGGTCCTATCATTTAACGGGGACAAATGGTGCAACACCGACCAAACGTTCATTTGTAAACAATGAGTGGGACTGGATTGATGGTAACCCAGCGACGGCAGATCGCGGTTATACATGGAAGACTTACGCTGAGCGCTTAGAAGATGCAGGAGTAAGTTGGATTTGTTATCAAAATATGCCGGATGAATGGGGCGATAACATGCTTGGGGCATTTCGTTCATTTAGAAAGGCGAACATTGCGTCTGGCTATCCGGTTGCAAGTGGCGGTGAACCGAATAAACCGTATGCGAATACGGGTCAAAAACTACCGTATAAAGCCTATGATGCTGAAACGGATAATGCCAAAAATCCATTATATAAGGGCATTGCAAATACGCTACCGGGCAATAAACCAGAAGAGTATCTCGACGCTTTTAAACGCGACATTCGTGAAGGGAAGTTACCTCAAGTCTCTTGGATTAACGCGCCATCGATTTATTGCGAACATCCAGACCCTTCAAGCCCCGTTCAAGGGGCATGGTTTATTCAAGAAATTATTGATGCTTTAACTGCTGTGCCAGAGGTTTGGAGTAAAACAGCACTTATTATCAATTTCGATGAAAATGATGGTTACTTTGACCATGTACCATCACCGTCAGCGCCATCTCGACTTAAAAACGGCCAGTACGCAGGTAAATCGACATTAAGTAGTGCCGATATGCAGGACGAATATTTCGATCATGCTGCACCTGAAGGAAGCCATTCTCAGCCTACACCTGATGGACGCGTTTATGGTCCGGGTCCTCGTGTTCCGTTATATGTGATTTCTCCATGGAGTCGTGGTGGTTGGGTGAACTCGCAAGTTTTTGACCATACTTCCGTACTCATGTTTTTAGAAAAACGTTTCGGTGTGAAAGAGCCGAATATTAGTCCATACCGCCGCGCAGTATGTGGCGATTTAACCAGTGCATTTAACTTTAAAACACCAAATGCAGATGTTTTACCTCATCTGAATGGTAAACAAACACGTGTGCAGGCAGATACACTAAGAGAAAATCAAGAAGCTCTGCCAGCTGTTTCTGTACCCACGGATGTAAAGTTACCGATCCAGCAAAGTGGTATACGTCTTTCGCGTGCGCTACCTTACGAGTTGCATACCAGTGCACGCTGTAAAGCCGACGGCAAAGTACAATTGATTTTCTCTAATACAGGTCAGCAAGCAGCGGTTTTTCATGTTTATGACAAGCTCAATTTAGACCGTATTCCAAAGCGTTATATTGTCGAGCCGAATAAAACTTTAGATGATGAATGGGATGCTTTAAACGATAACTTAGGCCGTTATGACCTATGGGTACTTGGTCCAAATGGCTACCACCGCCATTTTAAAGGGGATACTCAACGTATTATCGATAATGGTATTAAACCTGAAATTCGAGTGTGCTATGACATTGCGAACGGTGATGTTTATGTCGAACTCATGAATGAAGGAACGAAGGATGCAATATTGACAGTAAAACCTTGTGCCTATCGACAAGATGCGCCATTACAAATTACCGTAAAAGCGGGACAGATTGTTAAGCAACATTGGGCTTTGGCTGATGTTGGGCATTGGTATGATTTTGAAATCACCAGTCAGAGTGATCCATATTATTACCGACGTTTTGCTGGCCGAGTCGAAACAGGTAAAGATTCCTTTAGTGATCCTGCAATGATGTAAGCTAAGACGAGGCAAAAAGAGCTGTGTATTTTCTTTTTGCCTCATTTTTTATAATAAATAACTCTCTAAAACCTCACGAACTGTCTCGGAAATTGGCACAGTCTTACGCGTTTCGCGATCAACAAAAACATGTACAAAATGTCCTTGAGCTGAGGCTTGGTCCTGACCTTGTTTGAAGATTGCCAATTCATAGCGCAATGAAGTAGTACCAATTTTACCAATCGCAACACCTACCTGAATAATTTCTGGAAATGATAATTCCTGAAGAAAACTACAAGCAGAATCGACCACTAAGCCAATTGATTTTGCTTCATGAATATCAAAACCTGCTTTTTGAATAAGCAAAGCATTGGCGGCTGTATCGAAGTAGCTATAGTAAGTCACATTATTCACATGACCATAAATATCGTTATCTGCCCAGCGAGTTTGGATGTCTAAAAAGAACTTAAATTGATCACGGGTTTTTAAAACTGGTTTAGTCATTAATGAATCGCCTGATAAATTGCCAAAGCAGCGGCTTCTGTCATGTCTCGTGGGTTATTTTGTAGTAAACGGGTTTGCAACATGGCATCTTGAGCAAGCCTTGGTAAGCTAGACTCTTCAATACCCAAATCACTAAGTCTTAAAGTCAAACCACTACGGTCTAAATGGTTCTGCATATGGTCAATGAACAGATCGCATAAACCATCGGTGCTGCCATTACTATATGGATCAAGCCATTGCATAAGTTCTGCATAGTATTTTTTTGCATTTGGTGCATTAAATTTTAATACTTCAACCAGCACTAAGGCATTGGTATGTCCATGCGACAAATGAAAATGACCGCCCAATGGGTAAGCTAAAGCATGTACAGCGGCAACAGGCGAGTTTGCAAACGCTTGACCTGCGAGCATTGAACCGAACAGCATGTTTTGACGTGCTTCTAAATCATTACCATCTTTAAGAACTTTTGGTAAGTTATGATTTAACAACTTCAAAGCATGCTTGGCTAAAATATCCGTATAAATATTTTTTTTATGTTTAGAGGTATATGCCTCAATAGCATGTACCATCGCATCAATACCTGTTGCAGCGGTAATATGTGCTGGAAGGTTTTGAGTAAAAGTAGCATCAAGAATCGCAGTGTCGGCGTAGAGTACTGGAGAGACAATCCCCATCTTTGTCGTCTCACCTGTAGTGACAATTGAGATTGGCGTTACTTCTGAGCCTGTACCGGCTGTAGTAGGAATCAAAATAAGCGGAAGACGAGCTGTGGTGACTTGGTTTACGCCGTACATCTCTTGCAAACTTTGAGTCTGGTTAGGGTGGGCGAGTAAAGCAATAACTTTTGCAACATCTAGAGAACTACCACCACCAAAACCAATAATGGCATCAACATTTTGCTGTTTTGCATAATTGGCTGCATCTAGTACTACTTGTTCAGGCGGATCAGCTTGCACATTGGCATAGATGACATATTCAATATTGAGGTTATCTAAAATTTGAAGAATGGGACGGTGTAATTGATTTTTAACCATGCCTGCATCGGTGACTAGTAATAACTTACGGTAAGCTTTTGATGACAAAACATTTTGTAATTCTTGTATAGAGCCTAAGCCAGAGATGATATTTGGAACGGTTTGAAATTGAAAATGGCTCATATACATTATTTCCTTATTTTTGAACATTATTGTTGAATGGTTCTATAAGATTCAATCTCCAAATAAGTTAGCATAAGAAACTTTAAAATAAAGTAGTTCTGACGTGACTATACTTTTCTTAAGCCTTGTGCCACCCATAGATAAATACTTTTTTGCAATGTTGGGTCCGATATGTAAGTGAGGATTACCAAAATATTTAAACCCTCGTCGAAAAGTGGGCTTTTTGTTATTTATAGGGTTCTGTAGATTTTCTGGCAAGCTTCTAATTTATATAATGCCTTAACAATTTATAATTTTATCGGTTCTAAAAAGTGAAAATTTCTAAAACTTTTCTTAGTATTATGGGATGTACGTGTTTGATGCTTAGCTCGGCAGCAATCGCGAAAACCAGCTCTAGTGTATATTCGCCTACAAAAGGTGTAATTTGTGACAAATATATTTGTGCTGACAAAAAAGGTGTTTCTAAAAAGCTTACAGCTAAATATTTAGGCACTTATAAAGCGAATAAAGCCTTCTCTCAAGGTGATTTTGATACTTCAGCGTTTACGCTCTCAAACGGTGTGTTCTGTGATACTAAAACAAAACTATGCCATGTCGATCGATACTTTGAGAATGGGCATCGCAGTAAAATCGATAGAAAAATGACAGATAAGCTTTTTAAAAATAAATAATTTTTCTATTTCAGAAATGAGGTAAATATCTCTGATAGATGAGTCTATTAAAGTAAAATTAAATCGCAAAAGACCCCGCTAACTATCGACTAATGGCGGGGTTTTTTATTATTAAGTATTTCTGTAATATCAATTTAATAGTATAGGGTGAAAAAATACTAAATGATCAGGGGTAATAATTAATAAGGGAGGGTTTAGTTTTCGGTAGGATCTTTTCTGATTGGGAAGGGAACAAAGATCTTTTTATTATTAAGAAAAAACATAATTTTAGGTGGAATTTAAATAGTGATGTACACAATTAGATATGTTCATCGGAACAACACTTACTATATTGCTTCTAACAACGAAGGAAATTTTATTATTCTTGAGTCACTTGATTCAGAGTTTCGTATGGGGCATCAAATTTCATATGATGGTGAAAAAGTATTTAACCTGACACTAAATGATGAAACAGATGCAGTCATTAAGCTGGAAAGTAATGAAAAAGGAGCCTATGAGTACTTACATTCAGTTAAGTAAATAAGCTTTTTTATTATTAAGTATTTCTGTAATATCCTTCCGTTGCTTTAAACAACAATAAACCTTAATGATCAGCGCAAAAGTCATAAGGGGAAAGCCTACTTGAAAGAGTAGGCTTTTTTTATTTCTTTATAAAAGTATGCTGAGGACTTTATGATCAGTGTAGCTAAGTTATAAAAATTTATTTTTTGCAATGAATGAGCTTAAGTTCCAAATTCTTAAAATCTATAACTTGATTAGAAGAATCAACAAGTTTTAATTTAAGTTCATCATTAGTACTCTTATTAAAAACTTTCAACGCATCTTTACCAGCTTCAATGAAATTACCGCCAGATTCAAGCATGGCGAGTAAAACAATATTTAGACTTTTGCCTTTTTTAGTAAGTAAGTATTCTTTACGCTCTCTCACACCAACTTCTTTATAAATTGACAGTTCAAATATTTCTAATTGGATAAGATGCTTTAGACGATTAGATAAAATTTGCTTTGATATGCCTGTATTTTCTAGAAAATCATTAAATTTTGTTACCCCATAGAAGGCTTCTCTTAACAAGAGGATCGTCCATCTGTCATTCAATATTTCTGTAATTTTAAAGATCCCGCATACATCTACTGGAAATTTATGATCCGGAATAATTTGATTTGACATCAGAGAAAGCTCCAATTAGTATGAGTCTATAATTTAGACCTAGCATTAATTCAGGTAGCATTATGCCATTTATAAATATACAAACTATAGAAGGTTTACTAGATAAAGATAGTAAGGCTGAGCTTTTTAAGCGAATAACAGATTTATTTGTAGAAATTGAAGGAAAGGGAAATCCTGCTTTTCGAGAACATGTATGGATCAGAATTGACGAACATCCTCCTGAGCGTTGGCAACTAGGTAGCTTAAGGCCTACGAAGGAAATGATAGAATTAATCACCGCATCTAAGTGATGTAAAGCCCTATAAATTAGGGCTTCATTTTTATTTAACAGACATTTGTTTAATTTATCCAGTCTAATGAACTTTAGGTTGCAATCAAAAGAACACTGTTTAGATAGCTTTATTTAATTACTACAAAAAATACAAAATTAGCTAATTTATCGCCTGATTTATCAACTTTTAATCTATTGATAAACATTATTTTCCTTTTCAACCCAAGTGAGTTTTGACAAAATGCAACAAGTCACAATGGTCAATTCGGTTCTCACAAACTTATAGTCTGTTAAGATTGTGCATGATCCTGTTTATTTTTATGTAATTCAAATGTTTGGAAGTCATTTCTAATGGAAACACAATATAAGGTGTTATGTGTCTGTTTAGGAAATATTTGCCGTTCTCCCACGGCTGAGGTGGTTTTCAGACATTATTGTGACGCACATCAACTCAATGTCATTGTCGATTCAGCTGGAACGAGTAATTATCATCCAAATAAAGCACCAGATCAGCGTAGTCAGTTGCATGCTCAGAAAAGGGGCTATGACCTATCATCTTTACGTGCAAGACAACTTTCAACCCAAGACTTTTTAGAGTTTGATTTGATTTTGGCAATGGATCATCAAAATTTTGAAGATATTCATGACGTGTTGCAAAGAGCCGTTTCTCAATATGGCGCACACCAAATTCGTGCAAAAGTAGCTTTAATGAGTGAGCATGATCCTGAATATCCACAACAAGCGTTGCCTGATCCTTATTATGGCGGTGCTGATGGTTTTGAACGTGTACTCAATCAATGTGAGTCCAGTAGTTTGGCGTGGGTTAATATTTTAAAAAAACAATTGAATGTTTAAGAATAGGTTTTTCAATACAATGCAAATTCAGAATCAAGTACAGCTTAAGCCATTCAATACTTTAAGTTTAGATGCAACTGTTTCTCACTATACTAAAGTTGGCAATATTCAAGATATTGAAGCAGCTTTAGAGTTTGCTGAGCAGCATCAGTTAAATGTACTTGTACTATCGGGCGGTAGTAATATGTTATTGCCGCAGCAGATCAATGCTTTAGTGATTCATCTTGATATTCATGGAATTGAAGTTTTATCAAACGATCAAGATTTTGTGCGAGTTAAAGTAGGCGCAGGTCAAGTCTGGCATGATTTTGTTTTATACAGCACTGAACAGAACTGGTTTGGTTTGCAAAATTTAGCCCTTATTCCAGGCTTAGTCGGTGCTTCACCCGTACAAAACATTGGGGCGTATGGGGTAGAGGTAGGCGAGTTTATTGAGTCGGTACAAGTGTATGACCGTAAATTGAAGCAAATTCAGACAATTTTAGCGGCTGACTGCCATTTTGCATACCGCCATAGTATTTTTAAAGATGATCCGAACCGTTACATTATCACGCATGTCACTTTTAAATTGCTTAAACAGCCGCATTTAAAACTAAACTACGGCGATTTGAAACAAGCAGTTGGAGACAATCAGACTGCCGAAAATTTACAAAATCAGGTCATCCATATCCGTCAAAGTAAACTCCCTGATCCAAAAGAATATCCAAATGTCGGGAGTTTCTTTAAAAATCCGATTGTTAAACCTCAAGAGTTTGAACGTTTAATCACACAATTCTCAACAATTCCACATTATCCTCAAGCTAACGGAAACGTTAAAATTGCAGCAGGATGGTTAATTGATCAGGCGGGTTGGAAAGGGAAGCAACTCGATATGGTAGGGATGTTCCATAAACAGGCATTAGTTCTGGTGAATTATGCCAATGCATCTCTAGCTGATGTAAGGAAAACTTATCAAGCTGTTCAACATGATGTTGATCAGCGTTTCCATATTATGTTAGAACCAGAGCCTGTGCTTTATAACAGTTTAGGTTTAATTGAAAATCATACGGAATAATTTTATGCCAAAAGTACACTTAATGGTACGTTTAGTACAAGTAGTCACCGTACTATTTGTACTATTAGGCTGTTTCGTGGTTTTTTTATATTCACCATTTTATTCAAAACTTATTGTAGCTGGGCTTAACTATTTTGTACCTGTTGATGTTAATCAAGTCGCAGCTGAAAGCCAGAGACAAGCCGCATTAAGTGAGCATGATAATTTAGAGCCGGGTTCGAATTTATGGATTGCTCGTCAGGCCTATTTAAAACTGACAGAGCAAGCGTTACGTGAAAAAAAGACATCTGATCTGACCTATATTCAAGAGAATTATAAAGCCTTACAGCAAATTATTCTTTTAGAAGAAAAGGAACAGAATTCAGAAGAACAAGCAGCCTCTGTAACAGTTCCTTTAGTCGCTAAAAACTCAGAAATTGATGCTGCAGACGAAGCGAGTAGTCCGGTTGACGAGGCACTCTTTATTAGTAGTTCTGAAAATAAAGCGCTTACTGAACAATATACCGAGTTTTTAGCCAGAAAACCTGTGGTGCCAGAGCATCAAGAAGCTGTCAGTGAACCTGAACAAAAAGTCGAGTATGTGCGTAAAAATCCATTGCCTGCACAACCTAAAAAGTTATCAGAACCTTATGCAATTGTTGTGTTGGGGGGCGGATTAACCTTAGATAAAAATGGTAAGGATATTGTAGTTAATGGCTATACGCGTTTGCGATTAGAAAAAACTTTAGAAGTTGAAAAACAAAATCATCTGCCTATTGTGCTTAGCGGTGTAGAAGCACCTTATATGCAAGCTTGGTTAAAAGAGCGCGGTGTTGATGCAAAGCTATTAGAAAAGCGTAGTATGAATACATGTGAAAATACTCGTTTTAGCTCTTTATTGCTTCAGAAAAAAGGCGGTGCACCTACGGTCATGTTGGTTACAGATGAATATCACATGCCACGTACACGCCGACTGTTTGCTTTAAATGGTATAGAAACTATTCCTGTTGTAGCTCCAATGCCAACTCCACTGACACGTTGGCAACCAAGTGTACAAAATTACGATCATAGCCGCCGTGCAAATTATGAATTACTTGCGACAATTCGTGACATGTTGTTTGGCTCAAGTGATTGTCGAGAGGTTCCTTAATGTCAGATATTCCATTTCTCAATCCTGCCGTATTAAAACAATTAGATTTACCGGTTCCTAATCGTGATCTTACGCCGCAGGTTTTGAGCCCACTTAATTTAAATACATTAGAAGAACCTTCTCGTGATTTGCTAGCCTATCGCAAATTGTATGGTTTACATTTACTTGAATGTGACCATTGGCAAGGCTATGTTCAAATGCCATTATTCCGTTTGCATGTGCAAGTTTTCAAACCTAAAATAGACAAAATACAAGGTACCGTTTGCTTGTTACATGGCTATCTTGAGCATAGCGGTATTTATCAGCCCATCATTCGTGAAATTCTTGAACAAGGCTTTAGTGTTATTACCTACGACTTACCAGGGCATGGTTTAAGTAACGGTTCACCAGCAAGTATTCAAAATTTTGACCACTACCAACAAGTTTTGATGGCTGTTTATCAATATGTGAAACATGCAGATCAGTTGCCTAAACCTTGGGTTGGAATTGGGCAAAGCACGGGCGGGGCAATTTGGATGCATCATTTATTAGAATATGCTGAAAAACGCCAAGATCCGATTGTAGATAGAGTCTTATTACTTTCTCCTTTGATTCGCCCTGCAAAAACCGCATGGTGGCATAATCCGGTCGGGTTAGGCATTATTCGCCGTATTAAACGCCAAGTACCAAGACACTTTAGACGTAATAATCATAACCCTGAATTTTTGCGGTTTATTCGCTTAAAAGATCCGTTGCAGCCTCGGATGATGGGGATGGACTGGATTTTGGCAATGTCAAAATGGATGCAAGAAATGGAAGAGCGGCCCGCTTGCCGTATTCCTGTTTGGCTTGCACAAGGTGCTCTCGATCAAACGGTTGACTGGCGTTACAACATTGAATTTATTCGTCGTAAATTTAGGCTTCAAACACTATTAATGCTTGAAGAAGGTTCACATCAATTAATTAATGAACGTGCAGATATACGTGCGGCTTTGACAGGATTGATTCCGGCCTTTTTGCATGCAAAGCCCAAACATTTTTATTATTAAAAAATAATGCATCTATCCAATAATTTTGGATAGATGCATGACTCAATCTATCTGCTTTATTTTGAATTTTGATAAAGCTGCATAAAGTTTTTATAAACTGATGATTGTTTTTGTGGACTATACATATTGCGTTCAATCGTTCCTTTATCCGTTTTTATCAAAACGTTTACATTTTGAGCATTTTTAAACTCTTTTAAGAATTGGCTTGGAATAATAAAGAAAGTTGTTGAATGTTTAGGCACTAATCGACTTACATTCGTTTTTTCAGTCGCTTGAGCGGGCTGATAAGTAAATCGCTTCCCATCAATATCAAATATTAACTCGTTAATATCATAAAAGTTATAACTACTACTTAAATGAACATCTACGCGCAGCTGATCTTTTTGATTCTCGTTCCATTTAACGAGCAAGCTAGGACATAATTCAGTTGGTAAACAGTTGAGCTGACCAGCTGTCTTTACTACTGTAGGAGCTGTTGCTTTATCTGTACCAAATTGTGTGATGCTGCAAGCCGTTGTAAGTAGACAAGAACCCAATAAGAGTAGAGATGGCTTCATCATATAAATTCCAAGATAGTATGTTTAATATTATTTATGTTAAGGCCAATAATTTTGACATAAATTAACGAATAGTTGGATTTAAAAATAAAAATGGCTTTGCAACTTTAAAAGCAGAGGTTGCATCGCCTGCATAGGTATGGCTTTGCTCTGGTCCTAAGTCAAGTTTACGTGTTTTACCATCTTTAAAATTTATTTTTTTTAAATCTACCCAAAATACATTCGGTGATAAGGCTGACTCAAAGAAATAGAGCATCTGTTTATGATCAGCAACAGTTCGCCAGCGAGTTGAAGAAATATTTGGCTCTTCTTGAGTATTTAAACCATAAGGAACCGAAATATTACGAATTACACTAAATACAGAGGCTTGAGCGCGTTTTACATCATCGTTTTTAGGAATTGCATTAATATAAAATGATGCGCGGGCAAAACGATCTGATGCACGGTTAGTGCCTGGAAGCATGATGGTTCCACCGATTTGTTTCCAATATTCAGCAAGTGCGAGTTGTTTATCAAAAGTCGGTGAATTGGTCATAACCTGATAACTTCGGCTATGGTGAATCACTTGCTTTCCGTCAATATATTCAATAATTGCACTGTCACCTGTTTTGTCAGAAATAGATAAATGTAGTGTACTTAATCTTGATTCACCTGGAACATTATCACTAACGATAGTGAATGGTTCTTTTTCTAGGGCTTTAACGGCTTCATCTACAGTTGCAAAATTATCGAGCACATATTGCGCCCAAGCTGCGATACTAAGTAACGGTTTATCTGTTTTTTTTACATCTGGGTATTGAGATTCCACTAACCATAAAATATTGGCAACTAAGCCGACTTCGTTCATTCCATCTGCTGTAGAAACTTCATAACCTGTGGCAATCACACTTCCATATTTAGATGTCCATTTTATTGAATTGGGGCCTGCGCTTCCATCACGAGCTACTCCACTTGGCATAATCCATAAATTTGTACCTGTATCAACTTTCCAGTCCATTGAGCGAGCAGTAATAATATGTTGGTTATTGCCTAAATATACGGCACGTGTACAAGCAACAGCATAGCTACTTAAACCTACTGCCAGTGCGACAAAAGAAAAGATGAATGTTTTTTTTAACATGATGAGGTACCTTCTTGTTATAAGCATTAAAAAATTTTTATGAAATAAAATTAAAGTGTGTACGTTATTTATACTTTTATATTAGGTGAAAAATCGATTAAATACAAATTAAAAAGAGAGTGGAATTTAATCAAAAATCACATATTATTTTTAAATATGGAAGAGCATCACACTATAAATGTAATGCTCAAGTTAGAGAATCAATATAAATCAAAAATGATCGGCATCAGCCATATTCCACATTCGATAATAAAAATTATCATCGTCGTTATTAAGTTCAGATTGTAAAAGTTCACCTTCTTTTAAGAAAAAATGCAATTGAGCATAGTTCTTAATTTCACGATCGTTTACTCGCTGAGCCAAATGATGGGCTTTAATATCTGAAGGATGGCGTAAACCAGCCGCAGCAATCATTTCTGACAAAGCATGCAATGTATTTTTATGAAAATTAAATACCCGTTCTGATTTGGTCGGTACATCAATTGCTTTTTGACGGTCTTTATCTTGGGTTGCAACACCTACAGGGCATTGGTTAGTGTGACAGCTTTGTGCCTGAATACACCCAACAGCAAACATGAAACCACGTGCTGAGTTAACCCAATCTGCACCTAGTGCAAAAGTACTAGCAATATCAAAAGCACTAATGATTTTACCACTCGCACCAATTTTAACTTGATCTCTTAGTCCTGCCCCCATAAGAGTGTTATGCACAAAGCGTAAGCCTTCGCGTAATGGCGTACCAATATTATCGCTAAACTCAATTGGTGCCGCACCAGTACCACCTTCAGAACCATCTACAACAATAAAGTCGGGAACAATTTTTGTTTCAAGCATTGCTTTAACAATACTCATAAATTGCCAAGGTTGACCAATACACAGTTTAAAACCAACTGGCTTGCCGCCAGATAATGTTCGCAACTTCTGTAAGAAATGCATCATTTCAATTGGGTTAGAAAAACTAGAATGCTTAGCAGGGGAAATACAATCATGATCGCGTGAAACGCCACGGATTTGGGCAATCTCTTCGGTAATTTTATGCTTAGGTAAGATACCGCCATGACCCGGTTTTGCACCTTGTGAAAGCTTTAATTCGATCATTTTGATCTGTGGCAATTGAGATTGTTTAGCAAATTTTTGCTCGTCAAATTTTCCATCTAGGGTACGACAACCAAAATAACCACTGGCAATTTGCCAAACAATATCTCCACCATTTTCGAGATGATAAGGGCTTAAACTACCTTCACCAGTATCGTGATAAAACCCACCTAATTGTGCTCCTTTATTGAGTGCACGAATTGCATTGGCACTTAAACTACCAAAGCTCATGGCAGAGATATTCATAATGGAAGCGCTATAGGGTTGAAGGCATTGAGCATTACCCACCTGAATACGGAAACTCTTTGGATCTGCTGGTGGGCAAGGGCTTATTGAGTGGACAATAAAGCGATAGTTTTCTTGATAAACGTCAATAATTGAACCAAAGGGTTTATCTGCATTTTCATTTTTAGCACGTTGATAAACTAGACTTCTTTGCATACGCGAAAAAGGTAGAGCATCTTGATCCGCTTCAATAAAGTATTGACGAATTTCTGGGCGTATATCTTCAAACAAAAAACGGAAATGCCCCATAATTGGGTAGTTTCTTAAAATTGAATGTTTATTCTGCAAAACA
The DNA here is from genome assembly GCF_013009345.1 of Acinetobacter geminorum. Classification (GTDB taxonomy): domain Bacteria; phylum Pseudomonadota; class Gammaproteobacteria; order Pseudomonadales; family Moraxellaceae; genus Acinetobacter; species Acinetobacter geminorum. Next base: position 139,052 of record NZ_JABELE010000004.1, read on the forward strand.
TCATAAAGGCCTAATAAGCTTAGTGCACCCGTGAGTACCCATAAACCGTTAAGTAGAGTATCTGAAATAAAATAATAGATACTATGAGGGGTATATACGGTGCGAAACCATGTAATGCTGAGTGCAGTAAAAATACATAAGAACCAGAGAGAATGGCGTGAAAAGAATGTATTGAGAAATTTATGTCGAATGATTTGTGCTGGACTCGCCATATTGGAACAAATTCCTAATGTTTTACTGGTACATACATTGCCAAGAAGGAACTAAAACCACAAGTATGGAATTGTTAGCTTAAGGACGGTATAACAAAATCCAAAGATTATTGGGTTTGATTTTTCATTTAATTTTTAGAAATAGTTGAGCTAGAGATACATGGTGTTATTTATAAAGATTCGTCTCTAATCACTGAAATTTCTAAGAAAAAAGCAAAGTTTGATAGAGAGCTTAGATTTCTTATTCATAAAATATTATTTTCTTATTTATTTAAAATATATAGAGCAATTGATAGCTTACTTTTTTATACTTACTTTTTTGACCAAATATTAAAAAAATATAAATTATGAGAGTCTATGGTAAATTTTAATTAATGAAAAAATATTATTTTTTTAGAAAAACTAATAAAAATGGAAAAGAAATTATCAAAAAAACATTTAACAAGGAGGAAAATCATAAAAATTTATATAATTGAGAAATTCATCAGAACTTGAATTATTAATTGATATTTAGAATGAAATCAATATTAGTATTTTTGTTGTTTTTTTGTATTATGTGCGACTAGTAGAGTGAAAAAATAACGCTTTGAAAAAACAGTCAAAAAAGCTAGTGATTGGATTGGGGAAGGCTAGTTTTTACATCTATTAATTTTATTGGCGTAATGTAAAAGGTTTTTTTAACCATGAATAAGTCTCTCATTTATTTATCAGCAGTTGCTATGGGGTTAATGTCGATGAATGCTGCAAATGCAGCTACAGCTACCGGCACATTAACTGTTAAAGCAACAATCACAAATAGTTGCGTACTTAATACGTCAGCTACAGGCACAACAGCTAATGCAGTTCTGGATTTTGGGACATTGAGTTCTCTTGCTAGCAATGTCGATGCAGACACCACAACAACAGGTGGTACGGCAATTAAAGTTTTATGTAATAACACTGTGCCATGGACTTTAGCCTTCGATGCTGGGAAAAATGCGCAATCGACACAACGCCGTATGATTGGTGGGGCAACAAGCAACGAATATATTCCTTACAACCTTTTTTCTGACACAGGGCGTGCCACCGCAATTGGTATTTCAACAACTGCTTATAGTGGAACAGGAACTGGTAATGTACAGACAGTGAACGTTTATGGCCGTATTCCTGCTGGCACTACTTTGCCAAGTGCAGGCAGCTATCTTGATACTGTGACAGTAACAGTGACTTACTAATTTTTAATAAGTTTTATTGTGTCATTGCTAGCTCTTGTTTAATAGAGCTAGCTCAATTTGAGAAAAGTATTGTTGGGCAAATCATGAAAAAAAATATCTTTGTTGCTACAAGTTTATTGTTGTTTTTGCCTAGTATGCTAAATGCTGCATCAATTCGCCTTTCACCTGTAAGTGTTGAGATGTTAAATGATCAAAGCGCAACCTCAATTAGTTTATATAACCAGTCAAATGAAAGTGCTGATTTGCAGGTGCGTGTATTTGAGTGGAGGCAAAATGCTGGACAAGATCAATTAGTCCCTACGGATGAGATTGTCATTAGTCCACCATTTTTAAAACTACAACCTAATGATTCTTATAACTTGCGTGTAGTTAGGATTAATCCAGAACCTATTTCTGGTGAAAAAACTTATCGTATTATTATTGATGAGTTACCAAAACCTGTTGATAGTCGTAAAGCATCTCAAGGAGTAAACGTACTTCTACGCTCATCATTACCTGTATTTGTAGTCAATAAAGATGCGATTACTAAACTGAGTTGGTCAATACAACAAGAGCAAAATAATGCTTATCTGACGATTAGTAACATTGGTAATCGACATGCGCTTTTAAATAATTTAATGCTTGTTGATACAACTGCGAAAAAAAGTTATCCGATTAAAGTAAATACTGTGAATGGTTATATTCTTGCTGGGAAATCGAGAAACTTTAATATTAGTCCTGATTTTAAATTTCAAGCAGATCATAAATATAATATTTCATTGAATATTAACGGTAAGCAAGCATCTCTTTAAAGAGGCACACATGAAATATCTCGTAAGTGCCTTATGTCTTACATACTTGCCGACTCATGCTTTTGCTGAATCTTTACAAGATAGTACCAATGCTGTTTTACCAAGTATTCCAGAAATCACGGACTCTTCTTATCATGCATTTGGTTCTGATAAAGGATATATACAGCTATTTTTAAATATTTCTGTTAACTCAAATATTTCTAAAGATTTAATATCGGTACGGCAGGATCAAGATAGAAAATTATATATCCGCTTTCGTGACTTAAGAACTTTAAGACTAAAAATGGATGAAGATATCCCAGATAACCAATGGGTGTGTATTAATGATTTAAACGGAATTCAGTTTAAATATCTGGAAAATGAGCAGTCTTTAAACTTAAAAGTTCCATCGAACATGTTAACGGGTTACTCAGTCGACTTAAGTGGCCAGCAGGTCACTAGCCCACATTTGCTAAAGATGAAACCCTTAAACGCAGCCATTCTGAATTACAGTCTGTATAACACCATAACCAATGACGAGAACGTTTTCTCAGGTACGGCTGAGGGGATCTTTAACAGTGCAATTGGTAACTTTTCATCAGGGGTTTTATATAACGGTAGTAATCAAAATAGTTATAGTCATGAAAAATGGGTACGACTGGAAAGTAAGTGGCAGTATGTAGACCCTGAAAAGATCAGGATATATACCCTAGGGGATTTTATTTCCAATAGCCCGGATTGGGGGAGCAGTATCCGTCTGGCCGGTTTCCAGTGGTCGAGTGCTTATAGCCAACGCGGTGATATTGTCACCTCGGCACTCCCACAATTTTCCGGCTCGGCAGCATTGCCTTCGACCTTAGATTTATATGTCAATCAACAAAAGATTTATTCAGGGTTAGTGCCTTCAGGCCCATTTGATATTAAACAGCTCCCATTTATTTCAGGAAATGAAGTCACCCTTGTGACTACCGATGCAACCGGAAAGCAGAGCATTACCAAAAAGCCTTACTATTTTTCATCTAAGATTCTGGCAAAAGGCATAAATGAGTTTTCAGTAGATGTTGGTATTCCACGCTACAACTATGGACTCTATTCAAATGATTATGACGATGCCACCTTTGCCTCAGGTGCGATCCGATACGGCTACAGCAACTCACTGACCTTAAGCGGTGGGGCAGAAGCTTCAACAGATGGCCTGTCGAATCTCGGCACAGGATTTGCCAAAAATGTTTTGGGTATTGGTGTGATCAATGCCGACATTGCAGCGAGCCAGTATAAAGATGAAAACGGTTATTCTGCTTTAGTCGGTTTAGAAGGGCGTATTAGCAAGAATATTTCCTTTAACACCAGTTACCGCAAAGTATTCGATAACTACTTTGACCTTGCCCGTGTGTCTCAAGTGAGATATTTAAAAGATAACCAGATCAATGCCGAGTCACAGAACTATCTGAACTACAGCGCACTGGCAGATGAGATTTTTAGGGCAGGGATTAACTATAACTTTTATGCAGGTTACGGGGTTTATCTGGGTTATAACCAGATCAAATATAGCGATAACTCCTATAAATTACTGTCTACCAATTTAAGTGGAAGTCTGGACAAGAACTGGGGTTTTTATGCATCAGCGTATAAAGATTATGAAAACCACAAGGACTATGGAGTTTACTTTGCGCTGCGATATACCCCGTCCAGTAAAGTGAATGCGATCACGAGTGTATCTAGTGACAGCGGTAGCCTACGGTACCGCCAAGAAATATTCGGTTTGTCAGAACCCCAAATTGGTTCATTTGGCTGGGGTGGCTATGTTGAGCGAGATCAGGATGCAAAAGAAAACAATGCATCGGTCTATGCGTCTTACCGAGCACGAGCGGCTTACCTGACGGGACGTTATAACCGATTTGGAGATAACGATCAGGTTGCACTTTCAGCGACAGGTTCATTGGTTGCTGCGGCGGGACGTATCTTTGCGGCTAATGAAATTGGAGACGGCTACGCAGTTGTGATTAATGCAGGACCACAAAGCCAAATTATAAATGGTGGTGTTAATTTAGGTGCGACCGATAAGTCTGGCCGATTCTTAATTGCGAATTTAAGACCCTACATGTCTCATCATATCTACCTAGACCCATCATATTTACCTTTAGAGTGGGAAGTTAGCTCTACGAATCAGACAGCGTTTGTAGGTTACCGCCAAGGAACCTTGGTTGACTTCGGTGCTCATCAGGTCATTTCAGGGTTAGTGAAACTTGTTGATCAAAGCAATTCACCGTTAATGCCGGGTTATGCCGTTCAAATTAATAGTCAGCAAGATGGGGTGGTTGGCTACGACGGTGAAGTATTTATTCCAAACCTGTTAAAGCAAAACAAACTTGAAGTTGATCTTCTGGATCATGGTTCATGCCAAGTTGTTTTTGCGTATGAAAATAAGCAATACAGTGCTAAAAAATTGGGGCCTTATGTATGTCGATAAATATTGCTAGCTTTAACCAACCGACAACATTTAGAGCACTTTCATTTATCCTGAAATATTTTTTGGGAACGGGTTTGCTATGCCTGATCTTTACATTTTTTAATTCCGCCCATGCAGATTGCACAGCTACAGCGCCAAATTCTGGCACATATACATACACTGCTGCAACAATTAACAGTGATGCAGTACTGACATACACTGGGACAATACGTTGTTATGGAGCACGTTCAACACCAGAAATTTCAGGTTATATGTGTATGAAAACCGTTTTTACTGGAACCACGAGTAGTAATAATAATGTTTCATTACCCTATACGGTAACTGCAAGTGTAGGTGGAGCAGGCTCTTCTACCACGAATCAAACCTCCAATGTGTGGTATGGGCCAGTGAGAACAGTCTCTTCAAAGAAGGTTATAAGTTACTCAGTAAATATAAAAGTACCAGCTCGTACGGGTTCGCTCATGGCATATCCTAAAGGAACCTATACGGGTACGGTTCAGCTATTTTGGGACATGCAAGCAAGCTCTAGCACTGTGTGTGAGGGGGATAGTGGTGGAGGTTGGGACTCGGGTAATACCACTATAACTGCTAATTATGTTGTGCCAAGTTTGTGTCAAATAGATTCAACATCAAATGTCGATTTTGGAAATATTAATGATATTGGTAAGACTACTCGTGATTATACAGCTCAAGGAGTGGTGAATACGACCTGTAATAATGGACTGCCATATAGTATTTATTTGGGGGATGGAAATAACCGTATTGCCGGTGGCTTTAGGCAAATGGCAAATGGTAGTGGTCAGTACATTCAGTATCAGTTATATCAGAACTCGAATTATATTACGGTATGGGATACTACTGGTGGTGTAAGCGCAGTTGGAGGTTCTGGAGGTGTTTCTAAAACAGGTTCGGGCAGTTCTCAGGGTACAAATGTCTATGGAAAAATTCCGCAAGGTACTACTATTGCAACAGCTCCGGGTAATTACTCAGATACGATCGTTGTTACAGTAACTTATTAAGAATTTTTTGATTCTAAGATTGGATATTTTGCCAATGTTTTGATTGGCGGAGATGAATAATAATTAGTTTTTAAAATTGATATTTAAGCTAGGCTTGACTTAAAGGTGTAGTTTAAAAAGGGCTTTGTTTATAAAATTTGATGTTTAATTGTTCTAATTTAAAAGAAGCAGATAAGTTTAAAAAAGTAGGGATGATAAGTGGTTAGCGATAATGTTGTTTCAGGATGAGTAAAAACAGAAAAAGACAAATTAAAAAAATAAGAAAAAACATCTGATAAATATATACCTTGTGAATATTAAATGTATTTTTACACAAGTTAACAGATTGTACAAATTAAATTACAGTTCTCTTTTCTTTCTTTATTTTGTCTTATCAATCATTTAATTATTTGTATTGGAAAACAAAGTGTTAAAATTGAAAGGCTGAGATGCTCTGATATGTTTAATTGTATTTTATTCGGTGAATCTACGAATTGAAATTTGTGGATGCTTAGTAGTACTAAAGACAAATGTCTATATGTGTGACAGCTATCCCGAATTTTAACCTCATGAAAATACAAAGGTTTGTAAATTGTTTCAACCACTTACTATCCAAACTCGACTCGGTGGATTTTACTTTTTCTACTATTCCATTGTTGGCACATTCATGCCGTATTGGAATTTATATCTCCAAGATCAGGGATTTAATTATCAAGAAATTGGTGTTTTATCATCAATTGCGATTGTAACGCGTTTTTTTGCGCCTTTAGTTTGGGGTTGGATTGCTGATAAATCTGGTAAGCGGATGTTACTTGTTCGGATAGCAACTTGGATGGAATCTTGTATATGGTTAGCTATTTTTATAGTGCCAAATACTTTTCAATCAGTTGCTTTGCTTATGCTTATTTTTAGTTTCTTTCAAAATGCGATTTTAGCTCAATTTGAGGGAGTGACTTTATTTTGGTTGGGTGATCAAAAAGCTAAACTTTACGGCAAAATTCGTAAGTGGGGATCGGTTGGGTTTATTGTTGGGGTATTCACTATTGGGGCTATTTTAGAAATAGTGCATATTTCAATGCTTCCAATTTTACTATTAATTATCGCGTCACTAGCGTTTATTTGGTCTTTCACAATCCGCGAACCTGATAGCGCGCCTACTTCCCAAAAATATTTAGAACCTTTACTTCCTGTTCTTAAGCGCCCAACAGTGGCTGCATTTTTTGCAATTGAATTTATTCTACTTTTTTCACATGCGCCTTTTTATAGTTTTTATAGTAATTTTCTGAAATCTTTGAATTTCAGTACGACTGAAATTGGATTTTTATGGGCCATGGGCGTTTTTGCTGAAATTTTTATGTTTTCAATTGCCTCAAAGATTTTTCAACGCTTTTCGTGGTGCAGTTTAGTCGTTGTGTGTCTGCTGGTGACGAGTATACGTTGGATGCTAGTTGCAGTATTTTCACATTATTTTATTGGTCAACTTTTTGCGCAGTGTTTACATGCCTTTAGTTTTGGTTTATTTCACTTGATTGCAATGAGAGTTATTTTTCAAAACTTCTCTGCTGGACAGCAAGGGCGTGGACAAGCACTTTATAGCACCATGTGGGGGTTAGGTGTAGCTTTTGGTAGTGTTCTGGCTGGGCATTTCTGGAAAACTTTTTCTGGTGAACTCATCTTTATGTGTGCCAGTGTGGTTGTGCTCTTAGGTTTGTGCTTTGTAAAGTGGCTTCCGAAACAGGTCGATTCTTCAACCACCTAAGCTTGAGATCATGCAAAACACAGAATTTATATTGAAAAAAGCAAGTAAACATAAAATTGTTTGATGAGATATAGTCACATGTTACGGTTGAAAAATATTGTTTTTATATGGTTATGGAGCAATGATTTTCTAAAAAAATATGCTAACTTAACTCCATGCGTTTAATGATTAATAAATCTATGAAAAATATTTATATTATTGGATTATTGTGGGTTTGTTCTGGTTTAGCTGTGGCAGAAACAGTAACAGAGAAGCCAGTCGAACAACCAGTTCGGACTGCAAGTAATCCTAATGCTATACGTATTGTTACGCGACCTGAAATTATGGGATTATGGGGAATGGAAATTCCAAATAATAAAAAATGTGTAGAATATTATAACTTTCGTAGTAGTAATGATGTAGTGATTAAAAGTGGTCAGGAATGGTCTTATGGTATCTATGAATACCAACCATCTGATGATCCTAAAGAACAGCTAGCTGCTTTAGTGATGCAAATTAAATTTGATAATAATAAAGTAGATTGTTCTGGTCAGAAACAAGACCAAACAGGTGATGTATCACAATATTTTGTACAATGGAAAAACGACCATACAATCAATTTTTGCTCGACAGCTAAAGGTGAGCAGTGCTTTGCGACTTTGCGTAGAGTGTTACCATAAAATTATAGATATAAAAAAGCCTCTTAAAAATAAGAGGCTTTTTTATTATGCAGTTTCAGCTTTCTTTTCTTCAACTTGCTTTAACAAGTGTTTTTCAAGGTAATGGATATCCATTGCTTGAGAGCAGAAGCTTTTATCTTGCAAAATAAGATCTTTATGCAGAGGAATATTTGTTTTAATTCCTGTAAGGATCATTTCATCTAATGCTTGACGCATACGAGCAATTGAAGTTTCACGGTCTTTACCATGAGAAATCAATTTAGCAATCATAGAGTCATAGTAAGGTGGAATGCTGTATTCTGGGTAGATATGAGAATCTAAACGAATACCAGCACCGCCTGGCGCATAGAAGCTTTCGATTTTACCTGGTGACGGTAAGAACGTTGTTGGATCTTCTGCATTGATACGGCATTCAATTGCATGTCCTTGAACTTTGATATCTTCTTGTTGAAGCTCTAGTCCTAGACCGCCTGCAATACGTAACTGTTGTTCAATAATATCAACACCAGTAACCATTTCAGTTACAGGGTGCTCTACTTGAACACGAGTATTCATTTCAATAAAGAAGAATTCACCATCTTCAAATAAGAATTCAAACGTACCCGCACCACGATACTGCATCAACTGACATGCATGAACACAAGCTTCTAAGATATCAGCTCGAGCTTGCTCTGGTAGGTTTGGTGCAGGTGCTTCTTCTAGTACTTTTTGATGGCGGCGTTGTAATGAACAGTCGCGGTCATATAAATGAATTGCATGACCATTACCATCACCAAGAACTTGAACTTCGACATGGCGAGGTTTTTGTAAGAAGCGTTCCATGTAAACGGTATCATCACCGAACCACATTTCTGCATCGCGCTGCGCTGCTTGAACTGATTCAAGGAGTGTATCTACACGCTCAACAATACGCATACCACGTCCACCACCACCAGAAGCCGCTTTAACAATAAGCGGGAAGCCGATTTCTTTCGCTTCTGCCAAGGCATTGTGGATGGTTACTGCGTGGTCACAACCTGGTACAGTAGGTACGCCAGCTTTTTTCATGGCAACAATCGCAGAAACTTTATTCCCCATAAGGCGGATATGTTCTGGACGTGGGCCAATAAAAGTAAAGCCTGAGCTTTCTACAATTTCAGCAAACTCAGCATTTTCTGAAAGGAAACCATAACCCGGGTGAATAGCATCAGCACCGGTAATTTCTGCAGCAGTAATAATTGCCGGGATATTTAAATAGCTATCACTACTTGCGCCCGGACCAATACATACTGCTTCATCAACAAAACGTAAATGCATCAAATCCTTATCGGCATCTGAATAGATACCAACAGTCTTGATTCCTAATGTTTTACAAGCCCGGGTAATACGTAAAGCGATTTCACCACGGTTTGCAATTAAAACTTTTTGCAACATAGACGTCCCCGGGGTAATTACGCGCGATAACGGAATAAAGGTTGACCGAATTGGATAACTTCACCATTTTTCACTAAAATTTCTTCGATCACACCACTTTGAGTTGCCTCAATTGGGTTCATGATTTTCATTGCTTCAATAATACCCAAAGTTTCACCAGCAGATACTGTTTGACCTACTTTAACAAATGGTGCTTCACCTGGGCTTGGAGCAGCGTAGAACACGCCAACCATTGGAGAAGTTTCAACTGCTCCACGTGGTGTTTTTGCAACTGGTGCTTCTGCAACAGGAGCAGCCGGAAGTGCTACACCAGCCGCAGCAACGACAGGATTGCGACGAGTTAAAGCGATTGATTGATCACCTTCTTTAACTTCGATCGCTTGCAAGTCAGACTCAATCATTAAATCGATGAGTTTCTTAATTTTGCGGATATCCATGGGCGACTATTCCTAAACTAGTTTGGGTTAGATGGTTGAATTTTTTCAATAGCGTAATCGAGTGCAAAACGATAGCCTTTTGCACCTAAACCACAAATCACGCCAATTGCTTTATCAGATAAATAAGAATGATGTCTGAATGCCTCTCTTGCATGGACATTCGACAAATGTACTTCGATGAATGGAATCGCAACGCCAAGTAGGGCATCGCGTAGAGCAACAGATGTATGGGTGAGGGCTGCAGGGTTGATAATAATAAGTTCTACGCCTTCAGTTTGTGCTTGATGAATACGATCAACAATGGCACCTTCCCAGTTGCTTTGAAAAGTATCTAATGTGATTGAAGCTTGTTGAGCTTGGCTAATAAGTTGTTGGTTAATATCATCTAAGGTAAGATGACCATATACCTCTGGTTCGCGTTTTCCCAGCAAATTCAAATTCGGTCCATGAATCACCAAAATGGTCGAACTCATTCAGATTGCTCCAGCTCTAAAGTTGCAAATATTCTTTGCAAGATGTCTGCAAAGTTTGCTTATTATGGCATATGTTTCTACAATTTTTTTATAATTTGTTTTTATTGTCGCAGAAAGGGTACACCAAATTCGGCTTATATATTGTAAATTTTGCGATGATTTAGCAATGTTAAAAAATGACAAAATTTCAAGTAATTTTATGGATCTTATTTTAAACTGAATTGACAAAAACAGTTCATGTATTTTGTGTAACGGCTATAGAGTTCTCTCCAATCACTAATAGCTCATTCCATCGAGTTAGATAATTTTTTGAACGGTGGCATTGTTTCATATGCCAAGATGGACTACGGGAATGATAACCGACTTGTAAATAGTGACTACCGAATCGATTACGAACTGTGCTGAGCGTTTGCATTAATTGTTGTCTTTGCTGAATCAACTCAAGAGGTTGCCATAAATCATCAATGTGATGTTGACGGGGATGCAAACCACAAAATAAGACTCCAATTTTAATGTATTTTTTATTTTCTTTATATAAAACATCAATTTGTTGCATAGCTGCTTTTGTTAATATGCATAAATCATCTGTTGCATAATTTAGGCCTATCGCCTGAGAAGATGCTTTTTTATAAGGTGGTTTATCTGTTTTTTCATAAAGCATGACTTGAACGCAGGCGCACAGCTGTTCTTGTTTCATTAAGCGGCGATGAGCTCGGTTAAGATGAAAAATAAGCGCTTGTTTAATAATCTCAATGCTGGATAAAGCTTGAGCGAAACTACGTGATGCCAAAATTCGTTTTGTGATGATAGCAGGATCGTCAAGTTGAATACAGGATTGGCCTTTTAGCTCACGAATGGTACGTGCCATAACCACAGAAAAAGCTTTTGCTAGATGATGCTCATTGGCAAAAGTTAAGTCTAAGCATGAGTAAATCTCATAACTTCGTAATTGTTTGACTAATTGATAGCCAATTCCCCAGACTTCTTTGACTGAAGTGTGTTGCATGAGGTCTTCAAGAAGCAAAGGATCTAAAGTGGTGAAATTACAGATTCTATTAAAGCTTCTAATTTTTTTAGCATAGTGATTGGCTAATTTTGCTTGAGTTTTTGAATATCCGATGCCAATACAACAAGGTAAGCTTAGCCATTCTTCTAAGGTTTCTACGACTTTGACACAGTAAGAATGGATATCTAGAGATTGAAGGTAAGGGGTAAGACGAATAAAACATTCATCAATAGAATAAGCTTCTAAATCATCGGGCGAGAAAAACTCACCAAGAATTGAAAAAAAGCGACGTGACATTTCAGCATATAAAGTGTAGTTGCTTGAATAGACGTGTACACCTGCTTGAAGAGCTTCTTGTTCGATTTGATACCATGGGATACCCATTTTGATACCCATATTTTTTGCTTCTTCACTGCGTGATACAACACATCCATCGTTATTAGAAAGTACTACGACAGGCACGCCAATAAGTTTTGGGTTAAATAGTCGCTCACAACTGACATAACAGTTATTAATGTCTACAAGCGCATAAATTTCGCGGTGTGAGATTTCCATTATGATTCGCCCCATTAAAAATATTGGTAAAGCTACATATTTGTATGGGTTTTCATAAACACAGCGATGTGGAGTGTGAAATGAAAAGTTGGATTTTGAATATGTAACAAAATCAAGTTAACAAAATTTTTAGCAGAATGCTAGGGTGGTTCTGTGGGTTTAACTTAGGTTAACCATGGAAAAAATAGATAAGGTTTTAATATTTTTAAAAAAAAAGGAGATCGCATCGATCTCCTTTTTTTTTATGACACATTCAACGTCAGTTTTTGATTACCACTTATGACTATAAGTTACTTTAAGCGTTGCACCATTTGCCACTAAATGGCTAGTGTTATCGCTAGTTCGTAATAATTGGCTATAGAGAGGATAATACTTGCGGTTAAACATGTTCTCTAAACCAATCGTCACAGTGTCTTTTTTGTTAAGCGCAAAGCTACTGATTAAATCTGCTGTTGTATAAGTTTTTACATCATAGCGACCAAAACTATTTTTGCCATTTAAGCGGTAATCTTCTGAACCAAAGTAAGTGGCTTGTAGACGATTCGTCCAAGTTTCCGTTGGACTATAAGAAATATAACCTGTGAGTTTTAATGGTGGAATACGGAAACCTGTCATGTCTTGTTCAGCACCGTTTTGAGGTTTTTCACGGCCTTTCATCCACGTAACACTACCACCAGTTCCCCAAACATTGGCATCATCAAGATAATCAAAAGTTGCTTCAATACCAGTGACTTTTTCTTTGGTTCTAGCGAGTACTAAACCATTGTTGAACGATTGCACAGCACCTAGGTCGGAAGTGGAGTGGAAGACCGCTAAACTTGAAGAGAAGTTATTGAAGTTCCCTTTCCAGCCTAACTCGTAGTTATCTACTTTTACGGGTTCTAAGAATGACGAACCAAGGTTAAAACCTTCACCAGCATTACGAATAATCAAACCAACATCAGGTAATTGGAAACCTTGGTTAAAAGATGCATAAATCGAGTGTTTGTCATTTGGAGAGAAAGTCACGTTAGCATTGTACAACCATGCATCAGCTTTCACTTTTCCGCCCTCGACGGTGTAAGGGTTGGGCTTACCTAATTGTGATAAAGGAACAAAGCTATCAATTTGGGCATAGCTGTCTTCATAACGCGTACCAGCTTCTGCTGACCATTGGTCATTAAAGCGGTGTTTTAACTGTATAAAACCACCCATACTTTGCGTGGTGAGTTCAGGTAAATAAGTAAGTTTGCCAATTTTTACAAACTCTAAGCCACCAGATTGATCATAAATGTCAGGATCGAAAATATCTAAAGGCATTTCGCTTTTTTCGCGGCTAAAGTCACCACCCCAAACCAATGATGTATCACCTAAGAACTCAAGTGGTGTGGTCACAGTTAAACGGCTACCGAGTACGTTATTTTCTTGATAAATCTGATCGACTTGCTTACCACGATTCGCATTTCCACGCGCATCAAACGGTGAAAAACGTGTAAAGAAGTCGCGGTAATAAATTTGAGCATCAACCTTATTGCCAAAAAAATCTTTATGGTTGTAAGTCAAATTGTATATCTGGTTTTCATTTTTATTTTGGTCTTTGAGCTTTAAGCCTTTAATTGCTTTTGCTGGTACAGTTCCAGCAGCGGCATTCTTAACACTTGGATCAGATGCATAGTCTGAATCTTGCTCAGCATTATAGTAATTTGCAGCGAATTGTAGATATTGGTTGTCATCAATATGGTAACCAAGCTTACCGCCTACGCTGTAGCCATCGGAGTCATATAAATCACCCTGACTTGGTTCTGGTGCAACACGGTCACCACTTGCATCGTACGGGCTACCAATACGTTGATAACCAAAGTCGAACGCGTAATCAAAGGCATTAAAGCTACCTGTGAAATATTGGTGAATATCGCCACTTAAAGCATTAGAACGGAAATTTGTTAAAGGTGTTTGAAGCCCAACCACGGTTTTAGCTGTAGGTTCACCGCCCGCAGCTTTTGTAGTAATTGAAATAATACCGCCCGCAGCACCGCCACCATAAATTGCGTTACTGCCGCGAATCACTTCAATATTTGCAATACTTTCAGGATCAATTGCTGAAAGTCCGCGTGATGTGTCACGTGTAAGGTTCATCGGCACGCCATCGACTAAGATGAGGGCATTACGACCACGTAAGGTTTGACCGTAATCGGTAATGGTGCGGCTTGAATCGGACAAACCCGGTACGGCTTTTGCTAAAACAGTCGCAATACTTCCAGATGAACCATTTCTTAAAAGTTCAATTTGTTTCTCATCTAGCTTGGTGACTTGTTTGGCAGAGGTAGAGAGTTCATCTGCGCGTGAAGCAGTAATTGTAATTGTCGGGAGAGCTTCAGGCTTTTTTTCAACATCTGTTGTCTCAGAGGCTGAGGCTGCAAAGGCCGAGTTTGAGAGAAAGATGGCCCCACCAAGTGAAAGGACTGGAATGATATTTTTTACTTCAGACTTCCTCGTAAAAAGCTTATTACTCTTCTTATTTCCCATTGTCTCGCCCTGAGAGTGATTTTAAATTGTCAGGATTATAAATGAGAATCATTGTAATTAACAATATTATTAATTGCTTTAAAATAATATATTTGAAATTTATTCAAACCCTTTTAGGGGAATAGGTATTTATTCCCCTAAAAGGGTTTGAACAGTGATTAGGTGTTCTTAAAAGTATTGAGGTGGTTTTGATGAGCACGGCGAATAATGCTTCGGTCATCTCCAAGTACAAAAAGCTGAACAGATTGTTGTTTCCAAGCAGCAATATCTTCAGGTTTTCGGGGAATTGCGCAGAAATGCTTTTGGCTGTTTTTAGTCTTTGCATACATCTCTTGAACTTTTTTTTTCACTTTTGGATGGCTGGTTTGCCAAGGCATTCCCATAGATTGAGAAAGGTCGGCAGCACCTTCCAGAATAATATCAATACCTTCAACTTTTAAAATTTCATCAAGCTGTCCTAATCCTTCCAAGCTTTCAATCATAGCAATGACAACCGTTTCGCTTGCTGCGTGTTGAACAAAACTAGCTAAATCATCCATGCCGTATCGATTCAACCTTGTCGAATTCAGTCCTCTTTGACCAAGCGGCATATAGTGGCAATAATTCACAGCTTCTCGTGCCTGCTGGGCATTTTCAATACGCGGGAAAACAATACCCGTTACCCCTGCATCGAGCAGAGGTAGTACTAGATGGTTAGCGCTTAGAGGAACTCTGACAAAAACATCAAGATTCATGGCTCTAGCGGCTAAAATCATGATCTCGACTTGGGATGTACTGAATAAAGTGTGTTCCAAGTCGATAATAATAAAGTCATAGCCCGCAAGTGCTAGTTGCTCGACATTAATCGGAGAAGCTACGGAACAAAATATTCCGTAAAGCATCTCTCCATTTGCTATTCGTTTCTTAAAAGAAATCGAATGCTTATTCATATTCAATTTCCTTAATGAGGCTGAGCGGGTTCGGCGTGGTTTGTACTCTTAAGCGAATTTCCGGAAGGAAACGGCGGCTTGCAAGCTGTTCAATATCGATGGTGTCATCTGTAAATTTAAACAATTCATATCGCTCTGCAAACTCTGGGTGAGCTTCTTTATGTTGATTGATGATGGTTCTTAACATGGTCCAGAATTTGATTTCATCGAAGTCATAATGTTCATTTAAGAAAATCGCTAACTCTGCCAAATTTACAAACCAAAGCGCATCTTGGGTAAAATCTCTTAACTCATTTGGAGAATGGGTTTCCAAGAACGAGTTCGGGTTAATCTTGGCATGTTCTTTTGGTGCATCTTGTAAGTTAGGTAAAAGCTCGGGCTCACGTAAAAGATGACGACTAAAACGAATTCCATCGTGGAAATCTTTCAATGCAGCTTTAACGGGTAAGCCATTTTTATGAATCAGTACCATGTTTTGTGCATGTGACTCTAAAGCGAGGCCGTGGCACCATAAAATATGCATGATTGGTAAATAAGCATTGGTGAGTAATTTTTCTAACCAGAACTCGATACCGTACTCTTGAATCCACTCATCGATTAGCGGTTTTTGGTCCGTATCAACTTGCATTAGTCCTGTTACTGGCGTTGCCGATTCGCCTTCTTTTAAGTAGCTGTAAATACTTTCGCGCCAAATGCAGGCGAGTGCGCCGTATTGAACAGGTAGCGCAATTTGCTGGTTCACTGAAAGGCCGCCAATCTCTCTTAAAATAACAGGCTTGCGCTGTTTTTCTAAAATAGGGTCTTGTTCAACAATGTTATAAAGCCAATCACTCATTTTTGCCGCATTTTGAACGGTATGTGGTGCCAATACACGAGAGGTAGAAGTATTGACTAAGTTCATTGCCAACTTGAGAGAAAGCGCCGAGATATCACTAATATTCGATAAGGTTCGAATTGACTGTTGCGGTAAGTAAGTCGGACCTTCAATATCTAACGGAATGATCAGTTGGTTGCTGATTGCATCTTGATAATATAATTCAATAATTTTATCCCACTGCCATGGATGAATTGGGGTCAGGATATAATCTTTAAAATCTACATTTTGCTCTTTCAATTGATCATTAATAGTTTGTAGATCTTTTTCTGAAAAATGCTGCTTATAAAGCTGCTCTAAGTTAATGGTTTCACTTAAAACCAGTTTGCATAAACTGTTATGAGTCGCTGCCCATTTAACCGTAAAACCTTCAGAAAGCTCAGGTGCATATTTTTGATTTTCTTTTAAATCGAAGCCGATACGAGACTTAAAGCTTGGATGGTATAAATGCGCATTTGTAATCCTTGCTTCTTGTTCTAAATAAGGCAAAGTTCTTAAAGGTTGGGCAGGTGCTTGGCTCAAAGTCTGCGCATGTTTAACGTAAGTTAAATTGAGTTCATCATTAAAGTTTTGCCATTTAACTGGGTCAGCTTCAATAATATTTTTTAGATCGGCAAGTAGCATTTTTAAGTTAGGACGAGTTTCAGCGCCTAAAGTAATATCAGAACGGACTAAGCTTGAAGGATCTAGCTTAATTCGTTTAAAGCTGAAATGTCGTTTAGCTGCGCATGTATAGAAAACTGTATCGGAAATATAAAACTTGATCTGACCTTTAGAAAGTTCATATTTAAACGTATTTTCAAAAATAAGCGCTTCTAATAATTGGCCCATCACTCGATTTTCTGCAAGAGTCTTATAGTTGGCTTGCTGTGTCGGTTGAAGAGAGCAAAGGGCCTCTGCACCGCGATATTTATAAATAGGATTTTCAACTTCAATCCAGATTGGATTGCCACCACTGTGGTAGAGCGTATTTAACATATTTGCCTTGATTGGTAGTGTGAGTGAATTAATTAATAAATCGCGGTAGTGCTGACCTTTATCGGTAAAGCTTTCTTTAGTGAGCGTAAGGCGAGTGGCTTGCCATAGCACGCTTTCTTCAATAACCGTAACTCGTGAAATTGCGCTGATGAGATGCGCAATATGGTTGATGACGAGGTAATATTTTAAAAAGGTCCATGCATCTTTTTGAGAGAACCAAACGGTACTATCTTCAGAAATAGATGAGTCATCTTCTATCATTTCTGGAACAATACTAATGCCTTCCATATCTCTAAGAATGAGGCGATGTGGATAGCCATTTTTAAATTCCATTAAACTGTTTTGCATATGCGCCTCTACACTAATGCCTTTGTTTGCAAACAATTCAATTAATGGAATGAGTGAAACTTTAACGTACTGTTTCCACCAAAAAGTAATGAAGTCTTTTGCATCAGGTGCTTGTAAATTTTGGTTGGGTGCAGCTTGTTGAATAAAGCTTAGTAGAGGAGTTTCATGGTGCTCATTTTCTTCAACTAGGCCACCGAGCATTCTGGTATTTTCTAATACATCAGGTGTGAGTCCAGCTCTATAAATAATGCCAAATGAACTTTCAAGCTCTGGAATTTTGACTGTTCTTGCTTCTAGTTCCGGCAGAATCACAAGGTCAGGATATTGTTCATTAATCTTGTGATTGATAATAATTTTGCTTGCATCAATAGCTCTTTCCATTTCATCCATTGGGTTATTACGAATGAAACTGGTAATACGCACGTCAATTGAGAGTTTTAAAAATAGGTTCGATTGAGGCAGCCAGACTGTGCGAACTGATGAGGTTGGCCATACGGTTTGGCCTAATGCACCCAGATGTATGATCTCTTGACTGTCTAAATATTTCTTTAAAGATGGATGTTGAACTAAGAAGTTGGCTTGCCAAGGGTGGGTCGGCATAAGCTCATAATTTGCTAAGTTTTCTTGCAAACGCTCTTTCGCAGTTTCTAAAACTTCATCTTCAATACGGTGAGAAGGTTCGGTCTCGCTGACTAGCTTTTCGATTAAAGAAGAATGAATCGCGAAGTAGTGTAGCTGGAAACTTGCGTCTAACTCAGGGCTATACTTTTTCATGTCTTCTTTAGAAAAGCCTAAGTTGGCTTTAGAGGTGACATGAAAAGGGTGGCCATATAACATGCCTTGTTCAGTAGCCTGAAAACCACTTACTGCATTAGATGTTGTTTGAGATGGTCTATTTTCTAAAAAGAATTTTGTGTTCTCGATACTATTGGCAATATCGGAATAAAGGTTCTTGTTCTGGTTTTTGTCTTTAAATAAGCTATTTAACTCATCGGTAATGAGCTTCACTAACTTTTTAGGATCAGTTAGAGAGTCAAATGTATTTTCGCTTAAGTTTTGCAGAGCAAAGCTACGTTGATATCGATGATAGCCAGTGGTTGAGAAGTGTTGAACTGCTCCATAAACAATCGTATTAGACGCATTAAACGTGTAAGAAAAATAGATCGAGTTCGGCTGTTCCGCATCTTGTGTAAATAAAGGAGAGTCTTGAGCTGGGATAATGTGCTTTTCAAGATCTACTTTAAGTTCACGAAAGAAAGTATTCAGGTACTGTTCGAAAAGTTTATAAGACCATGCATCGGTTGTAATAATTGAGTTCATTCTTGTGCCTCTTCTAAAATTGTATCCATTAAGAATCTGTTCAAAATCACCACTAATCCCGCACCAATAAAAAATAAAGAAGTGCAGATTAATGCGGCTGTAATATTGAAAAATGAGTAGGTAAGCGTGATGGTGATCGGACCAAAAAGTTGGCCTAAGACAAAGGCACTGTTAGAAATGCCGATCACTTTTCCTTGGCTTTGAGTGCCAGCTTTTAGAGAAATCGTGTGTAAGATCGAAGGAATAAGCGCTGCAAAGCAAAAACCTTGTATGAGTCGTAATACGAGAATGAGCCAGAGATTCGAAACCCATATCAATGCGAAAATCGTGATGCCACAAATTAAAGAGGCATAGATAAAATTATTAAAAGAATCTCCTTTGTCATCATTTCTTTTTCCCCAATAGGTTGCCGCAATAAAAGCAGCTCCCCATGAAAGTGCATGGATTGTGCCTGTTAAGCTTGCAGCAGATAACGATGAGTGAATGTTTTGGCTTATTTCACTAATGTATAAAACGAAGCAAGACACTAAACCAAAACCACCGGCTTGCACCAAGATGCCGGCACTCAACCAAGAAAAAATTGTTCTATCAAAAAAGTCTGGAATTTTAGATTTTTCTTTGGTTTTTACAGCCTCAGTTTTAACTGGATTGGCTAATAAAAAGGATGCGATCACAATTAATATAACTACAATAAATGCAGTTGCATTAAGTAATATTTCAACCCGCCAGTGGTCCATAAATATACCGCCGAGCACGGGACCACATAGGCAAGCTAGCGCAACACTACTTTGTAGTTGTCCAAAAGCGGCACCTCGTTGTTGTTCATTCGAAAGATATGAAACATAGGCATTCAAAATGACGGAAAGACCGCAAAAACCGAGCAAAATCCGCGCAAAAATAAATAGGTATAAATGCTGGGCGCTCGCCATGAGCAGTATTGAAATACAGAAGCCAGCCAGAGAAAGTAACAAGGCTTTTTTATGGCCGAATGTGTCGGATAGGTGCCCCACAATTGGTGCGGTAAATAAACTACCAATGGCTGGAGCCGCGAGTGCCAAACCTGCCCAGATTGTGGGAGCACTCATATGCGCCGTTAGTTTTTCCATATAAAGCGGCATGATCGGAATAAGCACCATGAGCCCGAAAGTGGAAAAAAACTGACAGAGCAAAATAATGAAATGATCTAGGCGAGATGAGCGCATGATTTAGATATCCATGGTCTCATAGCTAGAAACAGATAAGCTGTGATAAGGGTTTGACGTGGTTCCGATTTTGCTTGGCATTCCTGTTGAGTCGCTTTCTTGAGCGAGTAAAGGTGTAAGTAGCTGTTTGAACGGCCAAGTCTTATTGTCAAAAAGATAGGTTTGAATCTGGGATTTTGTCTGTTCTGAAATCGGTTGGGTTTCTACAAAACTCTGAATAATGTCTTGAATCATTTCCCAGAAATCGCTTTCTGAACGATCTGTATATTTCAAGGTAGCTAAAGCAATTGGGTAGAGGTTAATTTGAATCCCTAATGTGATGAAGTAGTTAAATAAGTCTTCATTCTTACTAAAGATAAGATTGTTTGGCGTGCTCGTGTCGATGGTATAGGTTGGAGGAGTAAACCCACTTTCTTCAATGGCTGGTGTACATATTCTTAAGGTATCGTGGTCACGCAAAATAAAGCATTTGAACTTATTATTTTCATAACACACCATAGTGTTTTGCCCATGGCATTCAGGCATGATTCCTTTCGACCAAAGCGTTAAGAATGTTTGAATAAAATGGACACTGAGGTCTTTTAATAATGACCATTTATCACCTTCAACGCCTAAAGTTTCCCAAGGGTCAACATAGATGCAGCTTAAAGCCGACATGGTAATTGGTGTGACGTTTTTATCTTGGCAAAAGTCGGGTAGATGTCTGACTTGGCAACCGATTACACCTAAATTTTTTACAATGTGTTCTTGTTTACCCAGTACCCACCAGTGAGTTTCGTTACTCAGAAAGAGTCGGTTTTTTAATAAAGGCGTTTCATTAATGACTTCATTTAAAAAATCGTAAGCCGTATGCCCATTCATTAAATAACGTCCAGGCATAGAACGGATCGCACCTAATGTTTTGGCATTTGTTGATAGTTTTAAATGCAGATTAGGGTTTGCGTTATGAATGAGAGTTCTTAAAGATGAAGTCGGTAAACCAATTGTCGTGACATGGTTCAGGTCAATACCGTCATACTTATTTTCTTCAAATTTTAAATAGCGATGTTGAGTCTCTAATAAAGGAAGTGCTAAGTATTCATCTGAAAGCTCGGCCATTTTTTCAGCAATAAGACTTTCCTCAACTTCTGTTAACAGAAGCTCTTTATGAGGAATCGATTCCATATTATTGATCACGTCATCTTTCTTAAATGCCCACCAATACACCTTAATTTCTTTTTGAGTTGTGAGTGGTGCAAGTTCACCTTTTGAGTGAGCGAATGGATGAAATGGACGATCAGCTACCAGCGATAGCAACTCGCTTTTGATTAAAGGCGAAGAAAATGAAAGTGCTAACTGCAAAATCTGAGGGATTTTTTCAGCCGTTACTAAGTTGTCGAGCCAATAATCAATCGCTTTTTGATGATGCGGTGAAGGCCACCAAGAGGCTTTTGTTAAATAGGTAAATACTTCAGAAATAGAAATTTTAGAAGTTGTATTACTCAAGACGTTATGAAGTAAAACTTCCGGTTGAGTAACATAGAAAGGATTTACACCATCTACTTTTAAACAGCTGAAATAGAGTTCCAACTCATCATTTAGAGTAATTGCCAGATAAGGCTTTTTATAGGAAATATGATCTTTAAAATCTCCATAATTCTCCATGTAGAGGGCATCTATTGTTTTTTGTAGTTGTGCTGTGTAAATCCGATCTAACATTTTAGTTATTCCTATTCTTATAAAAGTGGTAGAACCGTGCCAACGTTTTGTTCTTGTGCGGCATTGAAGAACCATTTAGCGCAAACAATGTCATCAATCGCCATGCCCATTGGGTTGAGCAAAATGATTTCATCTTCGTGTTCGCGGCCGTTTTTATGACCAATAATGATGTCGCCAAGTTCAGCATGTAGTTTTTCACGGCTGAATAAGCCATCCTCAACCAGCACGTTGATGACTTTCTTTTCTCGGTTTGATTGGTCCCAGTCATCCACAATGACTTTGTCCACTTTTAAGAAGACTTCGGGCTCGATATCCATAATTGAAATGTTTGAAACAAAGCAGCCTTTTTTTAGCCACTCAAAAGGAATGTAAGGCTTATCTGAAACGGTACAGGTAATGAGGACATCGGCTTGCTGAATCGCAGACTTTGCGCTGTTATGAATTTCAATTTCTAGATGTGGATATTCCGATAAGAACAGTGCTTTGAGTTTTTCAGCTGCTTCAGGGTTTACATCAAATAAATGTACTTTTTTCACTTGAGCATATTGTTCAAGCACAGTCTTAATCTGCATTTGTGCAATTGGTCCGCAGCCAATCACGGTAATGTCTGTAAAGTCTTTTTTCGCTAGATACTTAATCGAAACACCGGTAATTGCAGCAGTTCGCATTGCACTGATGAGGCTGCCTTCCATCACTGCAACTGGATAATTTGTTTCTGAGTCATTTAAAACAATCAGTGCGCTGGCACGCGGAATATTGAATTTTTTAGGGTTATGTTGTCTTGAACCAATCCATTTGATTCCGGCAATCGGGTCGTTGCCGCCTAAATAACAAGGCATTGCGATAATACGGTCGGCAATATGGTCTGCACCTTGCCAGCGAAGATAAGGTTTTAAGGGTTGTACAAACTGCTTATTTGCATGCAAGGTTAAGCCTTCAGTAATCGCTTCAATAAATGAATTACTATGATTTGCGCCAAGATTTAATAAATCTGATTGACTTAAATAGCGAAGGGTAGCCAAATTGCTCATGAATATTTCCTAAGGAGAAGGTTAAACAACATTTTGTAAAGTAAGGTTTTCTTGGCGTCGTACGTTTCGATTGAAGTGACGCTTCTTGATCATTTCGAACCATTCATCTTCATAAACCAGATCGAGGTAACGATCGCCGCGATCGGGCAACAGCGTTAAGATGCATGATCCATCAGGAATGGTTGGAATCAGTTTTTTGATGGCTGAAATAGATGAGCCGCTTGAACCACCTGCAAAAATTCCTTCATGCTCAAGGAGTTCTCGGCAACCGAGTGCCGATTCATAGTCATCTACATAAATGACATCATCAATTTCATCGGGGGAGAGCAGCGGTGGGACTGTACTTGCACCAATACCGGGAATTTCGCGTGGACCAGATGTGCCACCGAACAAGACAGAGCCGACAATATCGACTGCGATGACTTTTAATTCCGGGAACTTTTCTTTAAGGCGACGAGATACGCCCATAATCGTGCCGGAGGTACTTGCTCCAATCACGAGGTAATCAATCTTGCGATCAATTTGATTTAGGATTTCTTCTGCTTCTCCAAAATAATGGCTTTTCCAGTTATTTGGGTTTGCATACTGATTAATCCAAACAGCATTTGGAAGCTGTTGGCAGAGTCGCTTTACAGTGTCAATTCTGGTTTTTAAATAACCGCCGTTTTGATCTTTTTCAGAGACCATCTCGATATTGGCTTTATAAAGCTTCAACATTTGTAAGTTTGCTGAGGCAATTTTGGGGTCAATAACGGCAGTAAATTTTAATCCATATATTTTGCAAGCCATTGCAAGCGCAATCGCTAAGTTGCCTGATGAGCTTTCAACAATATGACTATCTTTATTAATGACTCCAGATTTTAGGCCTTCCTGTAGCATGAATAATGCTGGACGGTCTTTAATACTTCCTCCTGGGTTTAACAATTCCATTTTCGCAATCACTGAGACTGATTGATGCGTGAACAGCCTTGATAGTTGTAATAGTGGCGTTTCACCTATGCATTCGAGAATATTTTCATGGATCATGGTAGACCTTCTCAGGTTTTTATGTGATGTGAATGATAATGATTATTAATTAAATTATTATTACCATTTGTGCCATGATTGTTGCGGTTTGTAACTCAAAAAGGGAGGGACTTAGAGGATTTTTCACTAATTTTTTTTGTGTAATTATTTGAATCGTAATATTTAAGTTTTACAAAAGGATTAATAAATAAATCTTTTTAAATATAACGACATAGGCAATAAATTACTTTAGGGCTAAAAAAATTAATTTAATTAAGACAGATGCGAGAAATTATTTTGAAGAAATAAAATGAAATTTATGACTTGATCCACATCCTTTGTACATCACTATTTTGTAGAGATCATAGATAGATTTAAGGCTTAAAAAAGAGAAAAGTATTTAAAGACTGACTTAAGATGCTTTGAATAATGAGCTGAAATTGATTAAGTGGCAGTTATTGATATGGAAATGTCTGAAAATGATAAGTTTTAGTTGGTTATGATCGAAACCATAAGAACTATATTTAATAGATGGGTTGAGTCCTTTAAATATAGTAATGCGTATAACGCATTTGTCTTATGGGTCTTTCAAGCTGTCTTTGTTAAAAAGACAGCTTTTTTTATGATGATTGAGTTTTAGTATTTCTTAGTGCTTAGCTTGATTGTAGCAATCAAGATTGATGCATTGGTTACTTAGTTCTATGATTTGAGCAGGGGTTAATTGAAGTTTTTCCCATTTTTGCATTTGTTCAAATAGCCAATGAAAGTCTTCAGGTTGAGGAGCAGCATTTTCTTTAACCAAGTGCTTTACAATATTTTGAATCATATAATATTTATCGACATGCACTTCTTCAGAACAATGAAATCGGACAATTCCAAACTCGACTAACAACTTTAAGACAGGTACAAAATCTTTTAAGTCACTTAATTCTTTTTGAGCTTTCATAATTGCTGTTGTGAGTGCAATTAAAGTTTGAGGATACTGTTCAGCCCACTCTTGAGTTACCGCGAGAACTTTATCTGCCACATTGGGAATAATGTCCTGACTTGAGCATACGATTTTACTTAGACCTAAAAGTTCGCCTTGTGTATTCCAAGGCTCTCCTACACAAAAACCATCAATCACATGGTTATCTAAAGCTTCGACCATATATGGTGGTGGAAGTGCTTTGAGCTTGAGCGTTTGAGCTATTTTAGAGTCTGCCAAAGCGAGCCATTCTCTTAAACAATAATGATGAATTGAATGTTTAAATACATGGGCTAAGGACAAAGGATGATCTGCTTGAATGTATTGAGTTACTTTTAGAGCTGTTGCTTGAGCATCCTCATTTTCTTTAATAGCCAGTTGATGAATTAATTTTTGGCTTAAGCTAATAAAAGCACGGTTTTTACTTAAAATGAGAGGAGTTTGCAGTGCAATACCAATTTGGTCGGCACCCACTGCTGCGGCAGGAAGCATGGCAGATAAACAATGTGCGGCATCCAATAAGCCAAAAGCCAAACGGTCGCGTAGACTTGCCCATGATGCTTCTTTAACTAAAGTAACATCTAAACCGACTTCTTCGAAGAAACCTTGCTGTTTTGCCCAAAGCAATGCAAGACAATCAAGTAAAGGAATATAGCCGAGTTGCAATTGAGTCTTTTCTAATGTGCTCATTTATTCATCCTTTAGTTGATCATTTAGTAATTTTTGGGCATCAAGTAAACGCCTCGCCATTTCCCCAATGGTTATACGATGGCTCATGGCATTTTTCCTGAGTAATTGAAAGGCTGTATCTTCAGGTAAGCCATGCAGTTGCATGAGTAATACTTTGGCCTTTTCAACATCTTTACGATCTGCCAATTTGGTTTGAGCTTCTTTTAAGTCACCTTCAAGCTTTTTATGCTTTTTATATTGCTCAATCGAGATTTCTAAAATGGTATGTAAGCGGGCAGGGTCTATGCCATCTACAATATAAGCAGTTACTCCCGCATCTATGGCTTGTTTGATGGTGTCTTTATCTGAATTTTTAGTGAATAGAACGGTTGGCAGGTCATAACTACTCACACAACTTTCAATAATGTCACGATGAGGATGATCCATATCGAGCAAGATCACATCGGCTTGTAAATCTTCAAGACGAAAAATATTCAAGTGGTCCAAAGTAAGGCAGGCAACCACTTCAAAGTCATTTTCAAGCAGACTGTTTTTTATATAGTCGGCCCGCGCATGATCATCATCAATAAGAGCTATTTTGAGTTTTGGCATAAGGTCAGAAAATCAGGCTAAGAAAATGCGCCAATTCGACGCGTTTTTTGTTATCAATTTTTAAGCAAGATTAGTGCCATCCAAAACTAAACTAAAAATCAGGATTTATTGGCAATTTAAGAAGTCAAAAAATCGATATGATCAATATTGGTGCAATAAGACGATTCATTTTGTGGCAAGACGTATTTCTATTTAAACCATTTAAATGTAGAGCTTTGGTGCAAATTGAATAAGACATTATTTTTATATGAGAAGCAGGAAAATTATATCTATATGAAAATAAATATAAAAATTATGAATTTCGAATCTTAAAACAATTGGCATGCAAAATGCTTACTTAATTACAGGTCGAAGACGACCATAAGTTTTAAAGACGGCCAACGATGTCCGTTCTGATCGAATTTGTGAGTGCAACTGTACACACGAAGAATTTACGTTCAGTCGGAGTGAAGGCCATGTCTTTATTTTTATTGCATAAAAAAGTTACATCTGAATTATTTAATTTTTCAGTTCCAGCGATGCGAGCCTTCTCTATGAGGGGGCTCGCTTTTTTTATTTGTTTTTATGACTTTGCTATGCATTGGGTGTCGTCAACGAGTGGAAAAAATGGGTTCCAAGCAGCTATACGCTTTGTGATGTTGATACGTTTCTCGATAGAGCACAAGGCAAAACAACAATGTCTATTTGAGAACGCAAGAACGCAGCTTAAAAGCAACGTGATTTGAGGAGAAACACTATGAAATTGGTAATGATTGGTCATGGTATGGTGGGCCACAAATTCATCGAAGCCATTTTAGAAAAAGCAGATGATGAATTGGAAATCACGATTCTTGCAGAAGAACCTCGTATCGCATATGACCGCGTACATTTGACAGAATATTTCTCTGGGAAATCGGCAAAAGATTTATCTTTAGCACGTTTTGATTTTGCCGATGCGTATGGCATTGACCTGCGTTTAAATACTAAAGCAGTGGCGATTGATATGACTGCACAAACCGTAACAACCAATCATGGTGATGTGATTAGCTATGACAAGTTGGTGCTGGCGACTGGTTCATATGCATTTGTTCCGCCAATTCCGGGTAATGACCGCGAGAACTGCTTTGTTTACCGTACCATTGAAGATCTAGATGCCATTCGTGCAGCAAGTTTAAAGGCTAAAACAGGCGTAGTAATTGGCGGTGGTTTACTTGGACTTGAGGCAGCCAAAGCATTACGTGATTTAGATTTAGAAACACACGTTGTTGAGTTTGCACCACGTTTGATGGCAGTTCAAATTGATGATTTAGGAGGCAAGGTTTTACGCCGTAAAATTGAAGATTTAGGTGTAAAAGTCCATACACAAAAAGCGACTCAGTCTATTGAGTCTGGGGTAAATACCACTCATGTGATGAAGTTTGCCGACGGTAGTGAACTCGAAACTGATGTGATTTTATTCTCTGCGGGGATCCGCCCACGTGATGAGCTTGCGCGCAACAGTGGGCTTGCGATTGGTGAGCGTGGCGGTATTGTAATTAATGATTATTGCCAAACATCAGATCAAAACATTTATGCCATTGGTGAATGTGCGCTTTGGCAAAATAAAATTTATGGCTTGGTTGCACCGGGCTATGACATGGCGCGTATTGCAGCAAAACACATTTTAGATGAAGAGTGTCATTGCTTCGCTGGCGCAGACATGAGCACCAAGTTGAAGTTGATGGGCGTTGATGTTGCTTCTGTTGGTGATGCACATGCTATGACCCCAGGTGCATTAAGCTATTTCTATGCAGATGAACATGCACTGGTTTATAAAAAGATTGTTGTAAATGCCAACAAAACCAAATTGCTTGGCGCGGTTTTAGTGGGTGATGCCAAAGAATACAACGACCTTTTACAAATGATGTTGAATGGTCTGGCTTTACCGGAAGTGCCTGAAAGTTTAATCATGCCGGGTTTTGAGCAATCAGCAGGTAAGTCTAGTGGTAGCGGTGTGGATTTACTGCCAGACAGCGCAACAATCTGCTCATGTAATAACGTATCAAAAGCGGACATCTGCCAAGCAATTAGTGATGGTTCGACCTCTTTAGGTGCATTAAAGAAATGCACCAAAGCAGCAACAGCATGTGGTGGTTGTGCACCATTAGTGACTCAAGTATTGAAGTCAGAGTTACAACGTCAAGGTGTGACTGTTAATAATCACATTTGCGAACACTTTCCGTACTCGCGTCAAGAGTTGTATCACTTGGTTCGTGTCAATGAAATCAAGACATTTGATGATTTGATTGATCAACATGGTCATGGTTTAGGTTGTGATATTTGTAAACCAGCGGCAGCAAATATTTTGGCATCTTGCTGGAATGATTTCGTACTTAAGCCAAGTCATGCAGGTCTGCAAGACAGTAACGACTACTACCTAGGTAACATTCAAAAAGATGGCTCTTACTCAATTGTACCGCGTATGGCAGGCGGGGAAGTCACTCCGGATGGCTTAATTGCGATTGGTCAAATTGCGAAGAAATATAACTTGTACACCAAAATTACTGGTGGTCAACGTGTTGATATGTTTGGCGCGCAAGTTCATGAGCTTCCATTTATTTGGGAAGAGTTAAATGCTGCGGGCTTTGAGTCTGGTCATGCCTATGGTAAGTCGTTGCGTACAGTGAAATCTTGTGTAGGTAGCACTTGGTGCCGTTACGGGGTAGATAACTCGGTTGGTTTGGCGATTGAACTTGAAAACCGCTACAAAGGTTTACGTTCACCGCATAAATTAAAAATGGCCGTGTCTGGCTGTACTCGTGAGTGTGCGGAAGCACAAGGTAAAGACGTTGGTATTATCGCGACCGAAAAAGGTTGGAACCTTTATGTATGTGGTAATGGTGGTATGAAACCACGTCATGCAGAGTTACTTGCATCTGACCTTGATAAAGCAACACTCATCCGTTACATCGACCGTTTCTATATGTTCTACATCCAAACAGCAGACCGTTTACAACGTACGAGTGTATGGCGCGACAACATGGAAGGTGGCTTAGATTACCTTAAATCTGTAGTTGTGGATGATTCACTTGGTTTGGCTGCCGAGCTTGAGCGCCGTATGGAACATATTATTGGTACATATCAAGACGAATGGCGTACTGCGGTGGAAAATCCTGAAGTTCGCAAACGCTTCCAAACGTATATCAACGCAGGTGCAAATGAACAGGCTGATCCGCACATTCAATTTACAACTGAACGTGGTCAAATCCGCCCATTAACTGAAGCTGAACGTTCAGAAGACCGTATTCCAATGGTTGAAGCATAAAGGAGAGTTTCTATGAATATTGTACAAGACAAAAATATGCTTCCTGATGATCAATGGATTGATGTGTGTGCGCTCGATGATTTAACCCCAAACACTGGCGCGGGTGCGCTCGTGGCTGGACAGGCTGTTGCGATTTTCCGTGTAGGACATGAAAAACGTGTTTACGTGCTGAGCAATAAAGATCCGTTTAGCCAAGCGAATGTGATGAGCCGTGGGATTATCGGAGATTTACAAGGTGAGCGTGTCATTGCATCGCCAATCTATAAACAACATTTTAGTTTGGCAACGGGTCGTTGTTTAGAAGATAAAGACCAAAAATTGGCGGTCTATCCGAGCAAAATTGTTGATGGTCGTGTTTGGGTCAATGCGGTGCCGCAAAAAACTTATATTACCAATACAGGTGTATCACAAGACAAACTTAAACTGGTGCTGATCGGGAATGGTTTGGCTGGGATGCGTTGTCTGGAAGATTTACTTGATATGGCGCCAGATCGTTATGAAGTTACGGTGATTGGTGAAGAACCATGGGGTAACTATAACCGTATTATGTTGTCTCCAGTTTTATCGGGTGAAAAAACCATTGAAGATATTATGCTGCACCCACCAAAGTGGTATGACGATAAAGGCATTAAATTTATTGCCGGTGATAAAGCCGTAAAAATTGATCGTCCGCGTAAAGTGGTTTACACCGAAAAAGGCCAGACAGTTGATTATGACCGTTTGATTCTGGCAACAGGCTCGGCCCCATTTATTCCACCAGTTCAAGGTGTTGACCTAAAAGGTGTTTTAACTTTCCGCGATATTTATGACGTTAACACGATGATTGAATACTGTGGTTCAAAAACTAATGCAGTCGTGATTGGTGGCGGTTTACTCGGTTTAGAAGCGGCGTACGGTTTAAAACAACGCGGTATGAATGTGACTGTGTTGCATTTGATGGATCGCATCATGGAGCGTCAACTTGATGGGCGTGCAAGTCATTTACTTCGTCATAGTATTGAGCAAAAAGGTATTCATATTATTACCGAAGCAAATACAGAAGCGTTAATTGGTGATGAAAACGGTCATGTGAAGCAAATCCGTTTGAAAGATGGCATAGTGTTAGATACTGACCTTGTGGTGTTCGCTGTGGGTATCCGTCCGAATATTGCTTTGGCACAAAGTGCAGGATTACGTTGCAATCGTGGTGTATTGGTAAATGACACCATGCAAACATTTGACCCAAGTATTTATGCAGTGGGTGAGTGTATTGAACATCGTGGTCAAACTTTTGGTTTGGTTGAGCCACTATGGGGCCAAGCTTTTATTTGCGCGACCCATTTGGCAGAACACGGCAGCTTAACTTTTAAAGCTCCGACCGTACCGACTCAGTTAAAGGTGAGTGGAGTCGATGTATTCTCGGCGGGTAACTTTGAGCCGAAAGATGATTATGAAGACATTATCCTGAACGATGAAAAACGCCAGATTTATAAGCGTATTATCATTCAAAGCGATCGAGTAATCGGTGCAGTATTGTTTGGTGATACCGAAGATGGCATGTGGTATGCAGAGTTAATTGCAGACCAAACACCTGTTTCTTCATTCAGAAATAAACTGCTATTTGGTCGAGATTTTGCATTAAAAAATGCAGGCTAAATAGGGAAAGGAGCAGTTATGAATAGTATTCCAAGCGTTGAAATCGATAGCTCCGATCATGTTGCAAAAACAATCAAAACAACATGTCCATATTGTGGGGTGGGCTGTGGTGTTAGCGTAAACGTCCAACAAAAACCTCAAGGACCTGTGGTGCAAGTTGAGGGGGATGCTGAGCATCCTTCCAACTTTGGACGCTTATGTATTAAAGGTAGCCGACTTGCGGATACTTTGGGGTTAGAAACACGTCTACTTCAACCGATGTTTGGTCGTAAGCCACATCGGACTGTAACCACATGGGATGCGGCAATTAACAAGATCGCTGATAAATTCCAATCTTGTATCGACCAATATGGTCGTGACAGCATTGCATTTTATGTTTCAGGTCAGCTTTTGACTGAAGACTATTATGTGGTGAACAAGTTTGTAAAAGGCTATTTGGGCACTGCAAATATCGACACCAATTCACGACTTTGTATGTCATCTGCGGTGGCAGGTCACAAACGTAGTTTCGGTGAAGATATTGTCCCTGCAAGTTATGAAGATTTTGAACATGCAGATATGGTGGTATTGGTCGGTTCTAATACCGCATGGTGCCATCCTGTGCTATATCAGCGGATTATGCAGGCTAAAAGCCAAAATCCAGATATGTTTGTGGTGGTAATTGACCCACGTTTTACTAGTACCTGTGAACAAGCGGATTTACATTTACCGATTTTACCGGGCCAAGATGTCGCATTGTTTAATGGCTTATTTCAATACTTATATCAAAATGGTCATGCCGATCAGGCTTTTGTTGATGCTTATACCGAAGGTTTGCAAGGAGTTTTGGCAAGCAGTCAGCCAGAAGCCGATATTGAATATGTAGCAAAGCGTACGGGAATTGCACTCGATAAGCTGCAACAGTTCTTTGAGAAATTTGCTCAAACTGAAAAAGTGGTAACACTATTTTCAATGGGTGTGAATCAATCAAGTCAGGGCGTAAATAAAGCCAACAGTATTATTAATTGCCATTTACTAACAGGCAAAATTGGAAAGCTTGGTGCTGCACCATTTTCAATGACAGGCCAACCCAATGCGATGGGCGGCCGTGAAGTGGGTGGCTTGGCAAATATGCTAGCAGCTCACATGGACTTAGATAACCCACTGCATCAAAAAGTCGTGCAAACCTTTTGGGATAGCCCATTTATTGCTAATCAAGCAGGTTTAAAAGCAGTTGATTTGTTCCGTGCTGTTGAATCAGGAAAAATTAAAGCCATCTGGATTATGGCAACTAATCCAGTTGTGAGTTTGCCAGATGCAGACCAAGTCAAACGTGCATTAGAAAAATGCGAGCTGGTCGTGGTGTCAGATATTTGTGCAGATACAGATACGACAGCATATGCTGATATTTTACTTCCTGCTTTAGGTTGGGGAGAAAAAGACGGTACTGTAACTAACTCCGAACGCCGTATCTCTCGTCAGCGTGCTTTCCTACCTGCTCCAGGTGAAGCAAAAGCAGACTGGTGGTTAGTGAGCCAAGTTGCGAAAAAATTAGGCTTTAATGGTTTTGACTTTGCTGGGCCTAGTGACATCTTTAATGAGCATGCCGCACTATCTGCACAAGATAATGTAGATATAGATGCGCGTGAAGAAAGTAGTATTTTTCGTTATTTCAACCTTAAAGGTTTGATGAACTTAAATACTGCTGAGTACGATGCTTTGCAACCTATACAATGGCCAGTGTGGGATAAAACCCAAGATGCTAAAGCCGTTCAGCAACTGTTTGGCAAGGGCCAATTTAGCTATAAAAATGCGAAGGCAAAACTGATTCCAACGGTCGCAATTGATCCGATTCATGCAGTTTCAGAAGACTATCCACTCATTTTGAACACTGGCCGTATTCGTGATCAGTGGCATACTATGACCCGTACTGGCTTGTCAGCAAACTTAACCAGTCACCGTGCAGAACCATTCTGTGAGATTCATCCGAGCGATGCGTTAAAGTTTGGTGTGCGTGATCAAGGTTTGGTTGAAGTTCGTTCAAAGTGGGGCAGTTGTGTATTACGTGTGACATTCTCATCGGGTGTACGTCGTGGGCAAATTTTTGCACCGATTCACTGGACTGAACAAGTTGCCTCCGACGCTCGTATTGGTAAAGTGGTTAACCCAGAAGTTGATGCAATTTCAGGCGAGCCTGAGTTTAAACATACGCCTGTCACCATTCAGCCGTTCTATACCACTTGGCAAGGTGTGCTCTATGTTCGGGAAGGATATGATTCGCATATCCAACAATCGCTACATCACTGTGCATGGTGGACTAAGGTCAAAATGGTTAAAACCAACCGTTATGAACTTGCAGACCGCCAAACTTTTCATGATACTCAAAAGAACCTGAAAAATTTCTTACCATTTGCCGATGAAACTTTTGAATGGTTAAGTATTGAAGATATCTCTTCACAACTGAGCCATAGTGTTATTTTGAAAGATGGCATTGTAATTGCAAGCTTATATATTGCACCGCCAGATTTATTGCCAGATCGTGATTGGGTTGCGAGTCTGTTTAAACGAGAACGTTTGAGCGCCTTGCACCGAAAAGCTTTACTTGCGGGTATGCCAATGTCGGCTACTAATAATGATGGGCCTTTGGTGTGTAGTTGTTTTAAAGTAGGTAAGAATAAAATTATCGACGTGATAAAAACACAAAACATTACCCATGAAAAACAGGTTACTGCATGTTTAAAAGCAGGTGGGAACTGTGGTTCATGTTTACCTGAGATTCGTGGCTTGATTAAAGTTTGCCAACAAGAGGTGGAAGTGTGAATAAGGGATATCCCGTAACTGATCTGGTCATTTTGGCGGGTGGACAAGCCCGCCGTATGAATGGTTTAAATAAGCTGTTACAGCAATTTGATGGCGATACGCAACTACTCAAAATTCATCAAAAACTAAAGTCATCTGTATCTGAAATTTGGGTAAATAGTCATCGTGATTATTCGATTTATCAAAGTATTGTGCCTGATATTAAGTGTTTTCAAGATGATGCTTCCGGTTTTTTCGGTCCACTTATGGGCATGAAAAGCGCATGGTCACATGTAAAAGCAGATTATGTTTTGTTTATTCCTTGTGATGTGACGTATATACCTACGCAAGTCGTTGCGAAATTACACAGCGCACTACGCAAAAATAAACAAGCTCAGGCAGCCTATGTTTCAATTAATGGAGATGCTTTATATCCATTTTGCTTATTAAAGCGTGAAAGCCTGATTACGATACGAGAGCAAATTGACAAACAACGATTAAGTTTGAAAGAGTGCTTTAAACTTTTACATGCACAAGTCGCCGTATTTCAAAAACAAAACTTATTTTTTCATAGCATTAACTCTTTGGATGAGCTCCAACAATATAAACAAATCAATGCTTTTAAAGAGATATTTACAGCAAGTTAGACATTATATTCTATCAATTTACAAAGTAAGGTGCATTTTATTTAATCAGATTAATCATTATTTATAAGTATATTTATTTCTGTTAATTTACATTTTTTACATTACGGGAAAATATTGTAGTGGATACCAATAAAATTGAAGAAACTAAAGAAAAGTCAAAATTCCCATATATGCTTATATTCACGATAGTGTACTTAGCAATGGTTATTTTATATTGCCTTTTAGATGTGAAGGGGATGAGAACTTTAAGACCAAATGAGTGGGGAGATTTTTTAGCTGGCTTCTTTGCACCTTTAGTATTTATGTGGCTAATTTATGGTTATCACCAACAAGGCAAAGAATTAAGTCTACAAATAGAAGAATTATCTAATAGTGTGGCGCAACAGAAAAGCTTAGCAATTACGGCTCAACAAGAATTAGATTTATTAATAGATAGAGAAAAGAGGCAAACAGAATTAGAAATCATTAATGCTCAGCCCTATTTCCATGTAAAAGATTTTGAAATTAAACAATTACAGACTCATGGTGCTCTATGTTTTATTTTCTCATTTAATTTAAAAAATAGTCGAAATCTATGCAGAAGTCTTTTTACAATGTATTCAAAAGATTATGTAAATAATCAACTCGTATGGGAAGGGGCTGATTTTTTACCAACTGATTTAGAAAAAGGAATAAATATTAATTTTAACATTCATTCCCGCTATGTCATTGATGAAAGGGAAGATATATCAGTTCTTTACTTAAAATTTTTTTATACTGATGCAATTGATGTAATAAGAATTCAAATTTTAAAAATCACTATAGATCATAATCAAATACTACCTCAATTAAATGTTCCTTATGCAATTTCATGGTTGCATAATAAAAACTTTACAGATGATCCTAATTATTATTAATTACATAAGTGATCTATTTTTAATCAATTAACGAGTAATGAATTCCATGGAAAACCCAGTACCACCTAAACAGCCATTCTATAAAACTTGGGTATTTTACAAAAAATGGACTTTTTGGGTAGTTGTTATTTATCTAAGTTTGGTTGTTATACATACCGTATGTTTAATATTCAGTAAAGGAGAAAATCGTCTTCTTAATTCGAATGAACTAGGGGATTTTTTAGCTGGTGTATTTGCTCCATTAGCTTTCCTTTTCCTTTATTTAGGATATTTACAACAAGGTAAAGAACTAAAAATTAGTAATGAAGCTTTTAATAAGCAATGTGAAGAACTTAAAAATAGTGTGGAACAGCAATCTAAATTAGTAAGTTTTCAACAGCAAGAAATTCAAGCTAAATATTTTGCAGCAAAACCTTTTCTAGAAATTAATCACGTTCGATATAGCTTTGAGGTAGAAGGAGGTAATACTATTCTGATTGATGGTGTTCCAGAATTTCAAGAACCAGAAGAAGTACTTAGATTAATATTTGAAATTAAGAATTTGGGTGAAGTTGCAAAACATATAACTGTTACTGACAGTAATAAAATGATTCAGTTAGATTCTACTTATGAAATTAAGAAAGATGGTACTGTAACTATTGTTTGTTACGTAGATGTTGATTATGTTGAGGAATTAATTGAACAACGTGCAGTTGAGTTTTATCTCGTTGTTAAATATTCCGATATATACGGAAGTAAATATAGAGACCTTTTAGTTGTCAAATTTTTTGAATATGATGGGCATGAAGATGCCCAAGTAAACGTCAGAATAGTGAAAAGAGATTATAAATAGTTTCTTCTCAAAAAATTAATCAAATACCCCCTTTTTCTTGATACCACTCATAATCATCAAAATTTAACTCTATCTCATCCTTAGATGTGATAGGGGTATCCCAATTTTATAAGCTCCTTTTTCAATTAGTTATGACACGAGGTATTGCTTATAACTAATCCAATTAATATTGGCTTGGTTTTCATTCTTTCGTCTACTGCAAAATTTTTTTATTTCTGATAGCCTGCATAACAGTGGGTACAGTAACAAGAATTAGCCCAGGTAATCCATTATCCAAGAGGGTAATTATTGTTCAAACAAGAGTTGCTATATCTCATTTTTGAATTATTAAATTTTTATTACTAAAGCTGAAAAATTCCAGCTATTTAGGAGAAATATGATGGGGTGGGAAATTCCAATTTTTCGTATCAGTGTAAATGGAAATCCAAGAGTTCTTGCATATTTGAGGCCTATTGCTTCTGAAGGATTTGTTGATGAATTGGTTTATATATATGAGCTTGTAAATAGTTCATTGATTGAATATTTTAAAGCTGAAAAATTAGAATATAAGCCTGAAGAATTAAGGTTGTGTTTTTTGAGTCAACAAGTTGATAGTTATAAACTTTGGCAGCCTCCAAAGCTAGGTTCTCAAGAAAATATTCATTTTATTTATAGTTTCGGGATTCATAACCTTCCTAGAGTGACTGCAATTGAAGTTCCGCATATCCCTGAAAATTTTCCACATATTTTCTGGGAGAAATCTGAAGAAACTACCAACATATAACAAGACTAAACCAATCATCATAGCCATCTAAATTTCGCTCTATCTTATCTGTTGATGGGATCGGAGTGAAACTAGTCATACGGGCTAACTGCATTCAATTTTGTGAGCCTGCAATAACTTTATATAATAACGAGGCTAATCTTATGGTAATCGGATACCAAAGGGGAGTGTTCCAACAGTTTCATTACCTCATTTTAAATTAGTGGATTTTTTAAACTTAATGATAAGGCAGAAATGATTCCATGCAGAATCCAACACCACAAAAAACACCGTTCTCTAAATCATGGATATTTGGGGCATTAATTTATGGTTTACTTATTTTAGGCTATAACTTAGCTTTTATTTTTATTGATCCAGAAAAGAAAGTTCTTCTTACATCAAATGAATTGGGGGATTTTCTAGCTGGTGTTTTTGCACCCTTAGCATTCTTATTTTTGTATTTAGGATATAAGCAACAAGGTCGAGAGTTACAACAAAATACACATGCTTTAAACCTTCAGGCTCAAGAATTACAAAATAGTGTTGAACAACAAAGATTGTTAGCTGAGGCAACAATTGATGACTTAAATATAACGAAGGAACAAATCCAAACTCAAAGAAGAAAAGAACTTATCGAAGCTCAACCATTTTGGCATTTTTCAGTTCCAAGAGTTTTTAAAGAAAGACCAGATAATGTGTTCGGTACGAAGATAGCTGATTCAAGTTTTAAAAATATTATTATTTCTGCTAGCTTAGATAATAGTAGAGCTATTGCTAGAGAGGTTTCAGTTTCTGTTTTAAAATCTGATGAGGTTGTCCAGCAATTTAAATATCAAACATTTGAAAAATTATCTAAACCACAGAACGTTAGTATCCGCTTACCTTACCCTGATTGTTTTGATGTTAATAATGAGCTGAAATTAAAATACGCTATTATTTATCTTGATGCTTTAGACAACCCCCAATATCAAAATTTTGAAGTTATAGCTCGAAAAAAGACAGAAACAGAAACTCAATATTCTAGAGTTGATCGAACTGAGCGCTCATATTAAATCCAGCCAGCCGAACTAAACCAGTCATCATAATTATCAAATTTTAACTCTATCTCATCCTTAGATGGGATAGGGGTAAACTCAATCTTACAAACTAAATGTAAACTAGTGAACCAAGCTAGAATTAATGCAACAGCATCATCTCCATGTTTGTTTTCATTATTGTAATACCTAAGTTCATTTGAAATTTGTGATTGATATATAAATTCTTTTTAAAATTCTGAAATATGTGTCAAAAATCTCACATCAATTGTCATTTAACGATTGGCCGAGTGAACCACATTTTTAATCTTTATGAGGTTGACTATTTATTGTTTAAGTTCTATTTTGGAACTTGTTATTTTCATTCTAGCCAGATGTATAAAAATAAATGGAGCCAGAAAATGATGGACGCAGCTCAGCAAAGTAAAACAGATGTGACCGCATGTATCTTATGTTCTAGAAACTGCGGTTTAAGTGTCGAAATTAAAGATAACCAGTTTGTCAAAATTAAAGGTGATCCCGAACATCCTTTTTCTCAAGGTTACATTTGCCAAAAAGCTGCCAGATTACAGCATTACCAGCAACATGCAGACCGTTTGACTACACCTTTAAAACGTCAACCTGATGGATCATTTCAAGAAGTGAGTTGGGATATAGCCATACAAGAAATTGCTGATCGTTTAGTACAGATTAGAGATACTTTTGGCGGCACTGCTTTTGCTTCTGTTGGGGGCGGTGGTCAGGGCAACCACCTCGGCGCAGCGTATGGTCGACAACTTTTGTTGGCCATGAAAAGTTATTATGCCTACAACTCACTTGCTCAAGAAAAAACAGGTGATTTCTGGCTCAATGGCCGCCTATTCGGTAGTCAGGCTTGCCATACCACAGAAGATGTTGAACACGCAGATTATGTACTTTTCATTGGGACAAATCCTTTTCAGGCCCATGGCATTCCTAACGCAAGAGATACCCTAAAACATATTAAGAAAGATCCGAATCGAACCATGGTCGTGTTTGACCCGCGTGTTACCGAAACGGCCAAACAAGCAGACATTCATGTGCAGCTAAAACCAGGGACTGATGCTTTTTTAATGTCGGCTATGATTGCGATCATTATTAAAGAAAAGCTTTATGACGAAGTATTTATTGAGCAACATACGCAAGGATTTGACGATGTAAAAACAGCATTTATTCGATTTCCAATTGAAGACTATATTGCCAAAGCTGATGTTCCAGTCGATTTGATTTACCAAGTCGTTCGAGATTTTGCAAAGGCAAAAAGAGGCTGTGTACGTATTGATTTAGGTATTCAACATACTTTAAATACTACCTTAAACGGATATTTAGAAAAACTACTGTACTTACTGACTGGAAACTTTGGAAAACAAGGTACCAATAATTTGCATACCATGTTTATTCCAATCTTAAGCGATACAGATGAAAGAAAGCCGAAATATCGTCGTAGTGTTTACCATAAAATGTTTCCGATTTCCGGATTTTTCCCGCCTAATATTTTACCCGATGAAATCTTAAAAGCAGGGGAAAAGCGAATTCGTGCTGTGTTTGTAGATAGTTGTAATCCACTATTAACCTATCCTGATACACCAGCTTTTGAGGAAGCCTTTAAAGCATTAGATTTATTGGTTGTGGTGGATGTTGCTATGACAGAAACAGCGAGAATTGCAGACTACATTTTGCCGGCTCACACTCAGTTTGAAAAATGGGAATTTACGGGATTTAATCTTGAGTTTCCTAAGAATGGCTTTCACCTAAGACATCCAGTATTGAATGCTCAAGCGAATACTTTGCCGGAACCCGAAATTTATACACGATTACTCGAAGCCATGCAGGTGATTCCAAAACGCTTTCCACTTTTAGAAAAAATAGCTTCAGTCGATTCTAAAAAAACAGCTTATTTACCGTATTTGTCAGCATTAGGACTCACTTTTGCACGGCATAAAAAATATATTCCTTTTGCTGCTTCAATTATCTATCGTACTTTAGGTAAGCAGTTAGAAAACTCGGCTGCTTCAGTTGCTTTTTTATTGCCACTGTCTATTCAATATGCTGTGTTACACACCAACGCGGTACGTCGTGCAGGTTATAAAGGTAATCCATTAACACAAGGTGTCAAATTATTTGAGCAGATATTAAAGCAACGTTCAGGTATGGTTTTATCACAACATGAATATGATGAAGTCTGGAAATTGGTTGCTTATAAAGATAAGAAAGTACGTCTTGCGATTCCCGAAATGTTAAGCGAACTCACAACCTTGAAAAGCCATGAGGTGAATGTTGAAGAATTTCCTTTCATCCTTTTGTCGGGTGAGCGACGTAGTTATAACGCTAATCAAATTTACCGTGACCCTGCTTGGCGAAAAGTAGATGCTGAAGGTGCTTTACGAATTCATCCTGAAGATGCGAGGCAGCTTAATGTAGATGCAGGTGGTCAGCTTAAATGTATTTCAAAACATGGAGAAATTCAGGTAGCTATTGAGTTGGATGATGGGATGAGAAGAGGTGTTGTATCACTTCCACATGGTTATGGCATGCGATTTCAAAATGGTG
This sequence comes from Acinetobacter geminorum, assembly GCF_013009345.1. Classification (GTDB taxonomy): domain Bacteria; phylum Pseudomonadota; class Gammaproteobacteria; order Pseudomonadales; family Moraxellaceae; genus Acinetobacter; species Acinetobacter geminorum. The sequence continues at coordinate 179,571 of NZ_JABELE010000004.1, forward strand.
AACCAATTGGGCCACAATTAAACTTACTTATTTCTGCTGAACATTGTGATCCATTATCTAAAACGCCGTACCATAAATATGTACCCATCCGTCTAGAAAAGTGTTAGAAATAGAATCAAGTAAAACATAGATTTTACCGCGCTATCTCGAGATTTATTTTTAAATTGTTCTTGAGAAGGTACGGTTAAAAACCTATAAAAAGTTAAATATTATGGAAGATAAGTAGAGCTGGAACAAATTTTGCATAAAAAACAAAGCACTATTTAGGCGCAATTTTTTGTATTTGATTGTTCATAATCGGTGCTCGCAATATTTGAACTGTTCTCGATATGAGTGCAAATGATGAAACAATATCACTCTGAAACTGCGCCAAGTCTTCTGCAAGATCAATATGGACGCATCAAGCGTAAGTTACGAATTTCTGTAACTGATCGCTGTAATTTTAAGTGTGTATATTGCATGCCTGAGCATCCTGAATGGTTAAATAAACAGAATTTGCTTAGTTTCGAAGCGCTCTTTCAGTTTTGCAGTTTTATGGTGCAGCAAGGTATCGAAAGTATTCGCATTACGGGTGGTGAACCATTAATGCGTCAAGGAGTTGTTCATTTCATTCGAGATCTACAGTCTTTAAAAAGTTTAGGTTTAAAACGTATATCGATGACTACCAATGGTCATTACCTTGCAAAGTACGCTCAGCAATTAAAAGACGCTGGCCTAGATGATTTAAATATTAGTCTAGATAGCCTAGATCCGATTCAATTTAAAGAACTCACTAAGAAAAAGTTAGAACCAGTTCTTGAGGGTATTCAAGCTGCAAAAGAAGTAGGATTACCTTTTAAAATTAACTGCGTGTTAATGAAAGATAGAAATGATGATCAAATCTTACCTATGGTGAAATGGTCAATTGCTCATCATATTCCTTTGCGTTTTATCGAGTTTATGCCGCTTGATGGTGATGCACTTTGGTCAAATAAAGATGTGGTAAGTGAGGCTGAAATTTTACAGGTATTGCAACCGTATTATTCGGTACAAGTCATCGAGCAGCAACATGAGCCAGCGCGTCAATATCTAATTAACGGTAGCTACCATTTAGGAATTATTTCCACAATTACGCATTCATTTTGCCACCAATGTGACCGTATACGGCTTACCGCAAAAGGCGAACTATATAACTGTTTATTTGCGCCGCAAGGCTTAAATATTAAGCCTCAGCTTCAAACGCTGGTAAGCAAACAACATACTCCAGAATATGGTATGTATATCCAAAAATTAAAGAATTTGGTTCATCCTTATATCTGGCATAAAGCCAAAGGTTTCCATGCCTTACAACATCAACAAACCCGTAAAATCAGCATGCATATGCTTGGGGGATAAATGCAGCAATCTATTCAAATTAAAATCGAATCATTTGGTGCAATTGAAAAATTGCTACCTCAAGATCTTTCGTTAGTTTGTCCAAGCCATATTTTAGTTAAAGATGTATTAGATGAAATTGTTTCATTACACCCGTCATGTACACAGGCGATGGAAAAATGTGCATGTGCTGTTGGCGATAATGTCATAACAAGACAATCGGCCTTAAGTGAGCCGTGTACTTTGGTTTTATTATCACCAGTTGCAGGAGGCTAAGCTATGCGAGATTTTGCCCGTATACAAGAGCAGGCTTTAAGCCTAGATATTTTTGATCCTATTGAAACATTTCCTGAATGTGGTGGAATCGATATTTTTATGGGAACGGTTCGTAACCATCATGAAGGTAAAGCTGTTAAAGCGCTGAAATATACCTCGTATAAACCGCTTTCTGAAAAAATGATACGTGAAATTGAACTGGAAATTGAGAAAAAGTATCAGGTATCTTATGTGCGAGTAGTTCATCGGATTGGATATTTAGATGTTGGCGAAACAGCAATCATTGCCATTGCTTATGCAGCCCACCGCCGTGAAGCTTTTCAAGCATGCGAAGAAGCGGTTGAGCGGGTAAAACATGAAGTTCCTGTGTTTAAAGAAGAGTTCTTTACAGATGGCACGAGTCATTATGTAGAGGGCTGCTGTATTCGTAAGGATGCACCGCACGAACACAAGCATCACCATCATGCCGGCCATGAACACTCACACTGAAATAAGTACGACTAGGATAAATAATGAAAAATGTAGGAATGAAGCCGGAAAGTTATCGTGTTGCTGAAGCACAAGCAATTTTATATGCACCACCGCACTGTATTGAATTATTAAGACAAGGGAATACGGAAAAAGGTGATGCATTAAAAACCGCACGTGTGGCAGGAATTTTGGCAGCAAAACGTACCGATGAGCTGATTCCTTTGTGTCATCCACTGCCTATTTATCGGGCAGATGTTGAATATGAACTAGAACATGATTTTGTAAAGATCGTTGCTGTAGTTGAAACCATTGGTCCAACTGGCGTAGAGATGGAGGCCTTAACGGCTGCAAGTCTTGCAGGGTTAACTATTTACGACATGTTAAAGCCACATTGTGAACCAGAAGAGCTTTGGATGGATCAATGTAAATTGCTTAAGAAAAAAGGTGGAAAATCACACTTTAAGCGCGTTCTTCGTCAGCCTGTTTCTGCTGCTGTTATTGTCTTATCCGATACCGTGGCAGCGGGTAGAAAGCCCGATACTGCTGGAAAATCTGTGGTTGAAACTTTAACCGAAGCAGGATTCGACCCAATTCATTACCAAATTTTGCCAGATGAAGCGGATACTTTAAAAAACTTAGTGCTTGAGTTGAGCAAATCATATGCTTGCATTATGACGGTTGGTGGAACAGGAATTGGTAAGCGTGACATTACAGTTGATACGCTAGAGCCACTTTTAGAGCGTAAGCTAGATGGCTTAATGGAAGCTGCTCGTTCATTTGGACAAAAACGCACGCCATATGCTGCAATGTCACGTGGAGTGGCTGGTTTTATTGATCGTTCTTTAGTGGTGACTTTACCGGGAAGTCGTGGTGGAGCGAGCGAATCAATGGCTGCTATTTTACCTGCCTTAGTTCATATTTTTGATGTTTGCCGTGACTTACCACATCCAGGAGGCTATGAATAATGTCAGGTTGTGGTGCAGAACGTGGTTTGATTAGCATAAATGAAGCACTTGAGCTGATTAGTAACCGACCAAAAAAATTAGGTTCGATTCAGCAACCTCTTCAAAATAGCCTGAATAGGTATCTTGCTAAGGAAATTTATTCAGAAATTAATCTACCAAGCTTTTCTCAGAGTGCTGTAGATGGTTATGCACTTTGTTGTCATGCCGAAGATTTAAACAATCAAAAGTTTCGGGTTATTGGCGAGATTCGTGCTGGAAGCGAAAGTCATGACATTCTGAGTGAAGGTCAGGCAATTCGTATATTTACGGGCGGTAAAATTCCTAAAGGTACAACGCATGTTGCGAGGCAAGAAATCGTATCGGTTGTTTCGCCTCAAGAGATTTGTTTAACGGAGCATATACGACCTCAAGCTGATATTCGTTTTACTGGCGAAGAAATCCAGCAAGGGCAGTTACTTGCACAAGTTGGACAATTTTTGAATATTGGAAGTTTGGCTGCTTTAAGTATGGCAGGTGTGCAAACCGTTGAGGTCTATCGTGCGCCGAAAGTCGCTGTTTTGATCACGGGTGATGAAGTTGCCGAAACAGCAGAAGATCTAGCTGAAGGTAAAATATTTGATGCAAATGGCCCATTACTAAAAGCTTGGTTTGAAGATTATGGCTTGCAGGTTGAACTCATTCATGTGACAGATGAAGCGGCGCAAGTCACGCATTACTTTAATGAGTTAAAAGACAGTCATGATGTCATCATAACCACAGGCGGAGTATCAGTAGGTGATTATGACTTTGTTCGACCATGCGCTTTTGAGACTGGCTTTGAACAGATCTTTTGGAAAGTAAAACAAAAGCCGGGCAAGCCACTCTTTTTTGCTGAATATTCTCACACGGAAAAAGATCACCGTTGTTATTTGCTGGGATTACCGGGTAATCCAGCTGCGGTCTATGTGTCTATGCAGATTTACGGTAAAGCATTACTTGACATTTTGCAGGGAAACTTAGCTGGACCAGAGTGGTTTAGTGCAATTTTAGATCATGATTTAAAAGATGATGCGCGTGAACGTTTTCTACGGATGCATGCTTATTTTGACAATGGACAACTTAAAGTTAAAAGTCTGGCAAAACAGCAATCACACATGCTCAGTAATCTAATACAGGCCAATTGTCTGGTACGAATTCCAGCAAGTGTGAAACTAGAAGCAGGTCATATTTTGAAGGGCGTATTCATCTCAAATTAATGATGAATAATAATAGATATAACTCACTATACAATTGGGTGAGTTATATTTGTTAAGTGAATTCATATAATAGCTTACTATTTTTTTATAATAAAAAATTCTTTTATAAAGTTGATAAGAAGTTATTTTTATAATGAATCTTGCATAATTCGTGGTAAGTGGTTTAGGGTATAAACAATAGGGCCATTAGGCTAGGAAATATCGAGGAACGCATAAAGATGAAATGGGATGACATCGGTGATCAACCTTGTTCGGTTGCTCGTATGCTATCAGTGATTGGCGATCGATGGACGATGCTAATATTACGTAATGCTTTTATGGGAATACGCCGTTTTGACGATTTTCAAAAGTCATTAGGTGTCACTCGTCATGTCCTTTCGGATCGTTTAAAGCGGTTGGTTGAATATGAAATTTTAGTCAAAGCTCCTTATTTTGATCGTCAGGAACGCTTTGAATATAAATTGACTGATAAAGGTTTTGAACTTTATCCAATTATTTTGTCTATGGCGAATTGGGCAGATAAATGGATGGATCAAGGCTTAGGCAAACCTTTAGAATATCGTCATAAAACTTGTGGTCATAAGTTTGAACCAGTCATGGTATGTTCGGTTTGCCGTGAACCTTTACATGCAAAACAAGTTCAAGTTTCAGCTGGGCCGGGTTATTTTGCATATATACAGCAAAAGCAGAAACAAGCTTAATTTCTCTTATTACCAGTCATGAAGACTCTTGTTGAATCGCATCAGCTAGAGTCTTATAGATGTGGTCATGATTTGACTGGGTTACATTAAAGCGGATGAATTGACCAGCATTAGAAGCTTGGCTAAACGCGTTTCCTGGCGCAAGAATAACCTGATGGTTAATACAGTATTTTGCAATTTCTGAAGCTTCAACTCCCTTTGGCAAATGACACCAAACAAAAATTCCCGCTTGTGGCTTAATCCATGGCTTTATACCCAATGGTTCAAGTTTAGTAATAGTATCGTGCATCGCTTTTGCTAAACGAACCTTTAGTAATTCTATATGTTTACGGTACGAGCCATCTGTTAAAGCACTTAATAAAACTTCAGCTGACACGCCATTGTGAGAAAAGCTTGTGGCAATTTTCAGGTCTGTGAGCTGATCAATCCATTCTAGTTTTGCAATGATATAACCACAGCGAATAGATGCTGATAACGTTTTAGAAAAACTTCCAATAAAGATTACACGTGAAAGATTATCCAAAGCAGCAAGTCGAGGAGCAGGGCTATATTCAAAGTCTGAGAAAATATCATCTTCAACAACAATCAAATTTGATTGTTCAATGAGTTTTAATAATTGATGCGCCGTAGAAAGAGAAAGTACTGCACCAGTTGGATTATGAATTCCTGAGTTGGTGATATAAAGACGTGGATTATAAGTTGCAATTGCTTCTTTAAATGCTTCTAAGTCAGGACCTGTTGGTGTGTAGGGAATACCAATAACCTTAACTTGATGAACTTTAAGTAATGCATGAAAGTTAAAATAACAAGGATCATCAATGAGAACGACATCATCGGGCTTTAGTAAAAATCGGCATACTAAATCAATCGCTTGAGTTCCTGAGTCTGTTAAAAGTACTTGATTAAGATTTGCATTGATACCTTTTGCTTGAGCGCGTCTTGCCAGTAAATCACGTAGAGCTGGTAGTCCTAATGGCGTTGAATAACCCATCAAACAATCATCTGGGCTCCTTGCAGCCGACCTTAATGCTTTACGAATACTGTCTAATGGCATCCATTCATCAGGTAACCAACCGCAACCGGGTTTAAAAACATCTGCTTTCGCCTCCAAAGATTGGCGTGAAATCCATAATGGATCGACTGAACGATCTAATTTAGGACCTAATTCGCTTAAAGAAAGAGGGGCAAGCGGACCAACAATATAGAATCCAGACCCACTTCTTGATTCGATTTTGCCTAGAGCAATTAATCTTTCATAGGCTTCTACAACCGTTGATACAGAAAAGCCAAGATTATTTGCTAACTTACGAACAGAAGGCAAGCGTGCTCCAGGCATTAAAGATCGATTTTTTATTTGTTGCTCAATCTCTGAAATGACAATTTCAATTTTGGTTTTGTTCTGGTTCACTGACTTACAATCCGAACTGTACTGGTTATTAATACATTACAGTTCTTTAAAATTGTACTGCTTTGTATCTGGTTTATTCACCTTAGCACAGCTTAAATTCTTCGTATAGTGACGGAGAAAATTATGAATAGGTTTATGAATGGCTGGGTGAATGGTTTTATTGGCGTGGCTATTTTTGCGGGATCACTACCAGCAACACGCGTAGCCGTAATGGGTTTCGATCCTGGTTTTCTAACTGCGGCACGTGCGGCAATTGCAGGTATTTTAGGCCTTATTCTTATTTTGGTTTTAAAACAAAAAAAACCAGCCAAGCAAGATTGGTGGCCTCTTGCCATCGTTTCTTTAGGTGTGGTGATAGGTTTTCCTCTATTTACAGCGCTTGCTCTGCAATACATGAATGCAGTTCATTCAATCGTTTTTATTAGCCTTTTACCTCTCGCAACTGCAATATTTGCTGTGTTAAGAGGCGGTGAAAAACCGAATCAATTTTTCTGGATATTTGCAGTCTTAGGGAGTGCGGTTGTCTTCACTTATATGTTTTTGATTTCTGGTGATACCTCACTTGGGATAGGAGACTTTTATATGTTGATGGCGATCATTTTTTGTGGCTTTGGCTATGCAGAAGGCGGTGTACTTTCAAAAAAAATTGGTGGATGGCAGGTCATTTGTTGGGCGCTTATTTTGTCACTACCTTTTATGCTATTTTTGACTATTTTCTATATGCCAGCTTCATTTCAGAACATATCTACATCAGCTTTAGTAGGTCTTATTTATGTGTCTTTATTTAGTATGCTGATTGGTTTCTTCTTTTGGTACAAAGGGCTTGCGCAAGGAGGAATTGCTGCGATTAGCCAACTACAACTCTTGCAACCTTTAATGGGATTAGGTATTGCTGCGGTCTTGTTACACGAACAAGTAAGTTGGTCAATGTTGGTGGTTACAGCAGCAACAATTTTATGCGTCGCTGCTGCCAAGAAATTTACTTAATTTTATAAACAATTTGCTGGTTTAGGAATCCCTGCTAAACGACTTAAGTGACGCGCCACTAAACCAGTATTAAATTTTTGCTGTAAAACAGCATTATTAATATCTGGACTGACGGTTTTTATTAAGAATTTAATCAGCGGGCGAGTTGCTGGAGAATGTCCAAACTGTTGATAAAACTGACGTACAGCCGCTAAAACTTCAAAATGCCAATCGGTGAGTTCAAGATCAAGCGATTTGGCAAGTTCTTGGGCAACTTCAGGATTCCAGATTGTGTAATCAACCAAATGACCATCTTGGTCTAATTCTAAATTCATGAAACTAGCCTAAATAATTATTTAAGAGAAATACAGCGATTAAACGTTAAAACCAGATCAGCAAATTGATCATAATCTAATACCTTCACCTGAGATAAAGTATCTGTATCAAGTAAGTCTTTTTCGATGCTTAAGCATGAAACAGATTCAAATGGTTGAATCATTTCAGCAGAAAGGTGTGCAACTGAATCACCCATAAAAACAACTTGATCACCTATCTGAAAAAGATAACTTAATTCATCAATAATCTTCGGCGTAGAATGGTAAGAAGATTGCACAAGATAAAGCGTTGACGGATTCATTAAACTTACACCTTTATCTACCAATATAGAACATGATCAAAAGATTGAATGAACTCAGCATTCAACTGAACGAATTCAATCTCTTGTTCGGTTTTTTGTACAAGAGGATGCTGCTGATTTTTACTTTCAATCAGAATAGGGCTCAAGTCGTAGAACTCAAAACTTTCGACCATATTTGAGGCCACTTTGAAAGCCTGACAAAACTGATCAAAACTCAAATCATTTTGCAGAAGACTAAGAGCTGCATCTTTCAATAATACTTTGACTGGTGAGCCAAAGGTTGCTAAAACCATAGTAGCAGAAAGGCTTTCATTGATTTGAAGACTGGTTAAATTGGCTTGGCTTAAAATGACGAGTACAGATTTCACACAATATACCTTTTAAAAGCAACAATCTAAGCAAACAAAGTAACTTAAAATTGAATAAGACGAGATGCTGACTGTACTGCATCAGCAAGTTCACCTAACCCGACAAGTTCAAAGTCTTTGGCAAGGTTGTGATGAGTAAGGTGATGGCGACTGGCATTTTCTGCATCTGTAATACCACGAGCGAGGGCAGCACTCACACAAACAGGAAGACGAATCGCAAGCTTTTGCCATTCATGCGTTAAATTACGCTGGTCGTCAGGAACCCATTGAAAATCATTAGCAACCTGCACGCCATCTTGGTAAAAGAATACACGGAAGTCTTCATTTTTACTTTTGAGTGCCTGAGCAAGTCCTAACGCATGCCAAGCATGAATGGAAGTAGGAGCAGAGGTAATTAGTAGTAATGTACTCATTGAGAATTCACTATGGTCATACGTCTAAATGGGCGTAGATACATTAAGAGAAAGGTAAGTATACAATGATTTTAGTGACAGGTGGTTTAGGCTTTATCGGTTCACACATTGCGTTGAGTCTAATGGCTCAAGGGCAAGAGGTGGTAATCGTCGATAATTTGGCTAATTCAACCTTGCAAACTTTGGAGCGACTAGAGTTTATTTCTGGTATGTATGTTCCATTTGTCAAACTTGATGTACGTAATACACCAGCGCTAAATAAGGTGTTTGAGCAATATTCAATTGATGCAGTTATTCATACTGCCGGATTTAAATCAATTGAAGAGTCTAACCTTAAACCTCTTGAATATTATAATGATAATGTTAGCTGCATCATGAGTTTACTGCGTGCCATGCAACGTACGGGTGTTCGTCACTTCATTCATCTGTCTAGCCTTGCAGCTTATGGGAAATCTGGTTTGCAATTGAGCGAAACAGAAGAATTTAATTATGCTTATCCTAATCCTTATATTAAGTCTCAACAGATGATTGAAGAAATTATCCGTGATACTTATAAAATTGATCATGAGTGGAAAATTGCGATTTTACGATTATCTAATATCGTGGGTGCATTTGAGCATGGAGTGCTTGGAGAGTATGTCGCTCAGCTGCCTAAAAATATCGTACCACTTGCCATGCAAGTCGCTGCAATGCAACGTGATTTGATTGAATTACAAGATCAAGCTGAAACGTCAGATCATACGACTGAACGCAGTTTTCTACATGTCTTAGATTTATGTGAGGCGGTTAGTGCGAGTTTACATTGGCTGCGTGAACAAACGCATTGTTGCGAAGCATTTAATATTGCCCATGACCAAGTTCATTCAATTCGTCAATTACTCGATGAAATTTCACAGGTCACTCAAGCTGAGATTTCAACACAACCAGCAATTTATAAACATGTTGAGTTAGATCAAGTTGGGGCTAATATTGAAAAAGCGAAAACATTATTGCAATGGTCACCAAAACGCCCGTTAAAACAAATGATCGAAGATGAATGGCGCTTTTATCAAAATACTCTAAATGGGAGATAGGATAATGATTCTTATTTACAATGCTAGTATGCTTGAGTACGATATTCAAAATTAACTAGCCAGAGCAAACACTTGCTTCAGCCCGTGAGTTCTTTATTGAGATAACCGAGGTTTCTATGCAAACACGAATTGAACATGACACTATGGGTGAGATTGAAGTTCCAAATGAAGCATTGTGGGGAGCACAGACTCAACGCAGCTTGCAGAACTTTAAAATCGGGCAAGAACGATTACCCCGTGCCATGATTCGAGCAATGGGTTTGGTAAAAAAAGCTGCTGCAATAACTAACGCTGAACTTGAGCAATTACCACAAGATTTGAGTCAATATATTGTGGGCGCGGCTCAAGAAGTAATTGATGGTAAATGGGATTCACAGTTTCCTTTAGTCGTTTGGCAGACCGGTTCTGGTACGCAAAGTAATATGAACTGCAATGAAGTGATTGCAAATATTGCAAACCAAAAATTAGGTCAAGTGTTAGGTGCCCAAAAACCTGTACATCCAAATGACCATGTCAATCGTGCTCAATCAACAAACGACTCATTTCCAACCGCCATTCACGTGGCAGCAAGTTTACAAATTAACGAATTACTCATCCCTGCTGTAGAGCAACTTAAAGCGACTTTGCAAAGAAAGTCAGATGAATTTCAAGATATTGTCAAAATTGGCCGTACTCATTTGCAAGATGCTACTCCATTAACCTTAGGCCAAGAATTTAGTGGCTATGTATCTCAGCTTGAGCATGGATTAGTTCGATTACAGCAAGCTTTAACTGGTTTATATGAGTTGCCATTAGGTGGCACAGCGGTAGGGACTGGGTTAAATGCACATCCTGACTATGCCGTAAAAGCAGCTGCTCAACTTGCTTTGCTGACTGGCTTGCCATTTGTAACTGCGCCTAACAAATTTGAAGCACTTGCAGGTCGTGATGCAGCTGTTTTTGCATCAGGTGCATTAAAAACTTTGGCTGTAAGCTTAAACAAAATCGCGAATGATATTCGTTGGCTGGCAAGTGGACCGCGTTGTGGTTTTGGTGAAATCCGTATTCCAGAAAATGAGCCTGGTTCAAGCATTATGCCGGGGAAAGTAAACCCCACACAAAGTGAAGCAATGACCATGGTTGTTGCGCAAGTGCTTGGAAATGATACGACCATTAATGTAGCAGGTGCTTCAGGTAACTTTGAATTAAACGTATTTATGCCTGTGATTGCTTATAACTTATTGCAGTCTATTCAATTGCTTGGTGATGCGTGTAATAGCTTTAATGACCATTGTGCAGTAGGAATTGAGCCTAATCGCGACAAGATTGATCACTTCTTGCATAATTCTCTGATGCTGGTTACAGCTCTAAATCCGGTAATCGGCTATGAAAATTCTGCAAAAGTTGCAAAGACTGCTTATAAAGAAAATAAAACTTTGAAGCAGGTAGCTGTTGAGCTTGGTTTAGTTACAGCAGAACAATTTGACGAAGTAGTTAAACCTGAAAAAATGGTTTCGCCAAATAGTAAGTAATTACTAAAAACAATGTAAGCGTTAATATTTATATAAAAGCCCTCATCTGAGGGCTTTTATAGGTAGAGACTAACTTATAGCTTGAGATAGGAAAATATCAAAGTAAGCCTTCTATATATTCCCAGCCATGAGATTTCATAGCTTCAAACTTCTTTTTTAGCTCTTCTTTTTCGTAGTCATGTATATCGCGTGCTAAAAGAACATGATACGAGTTAGTTTCTGGTTCTATAGTCACTTCAATAATCTCTACTGGTTCAATCACTCCACTCTCAGTTAAACCAGAATCTATAAAACACATTCCTTTTACAGGAATAACAGTACAATCATATTCCTTGGAAATAAAATAATTATTTGCTGAAGCGGAATACGTACGTGATGCTCTAACTTTCATGTGTACCTCCTTCAAGCGTAAAAAGGGAATGTTTTAGTCTGGCGTGCTTGTAGAGTTAATACTGTTTAATTTATATAGTGATTTTATTTTTTACTTCAATATTCTAATTATCGATTTTTTATTAGCATAAAATGCTGTTAGCTATAATTTACAAGTAAGGTATTAAAAAACTTATGAATCAAAAGCCACTTTCAGTTGTTTTAATTCCTGGTTATATGCTTGACGAATCTCTGTGGAATGAAGTCATAAATGAGGTGCCTAAAGAGTGGAATATATCTCGAGCTACTTTAAAAGAAGGGCAAACAATAAAAGAGATTGCTCAGAATATTGTTAAAAATGCGCCTGAGAGCTTTGTATTGATTGGATTCTCACTTGGAGGATATATCGCTAGATCTATAGTGGAGCAATTTCCTGAAAAGGTTAAGGCGCTTGTTTTAATAGCCTCTTCATTACGTTCAGATACAGAAGAGCAGAAAAATCAAAAGTTAACCGCAATTAAACTTAATTCTGAGAAAACTTTCCATGGGCTAAGCTCAATATCAATTGAAAAAACATTTCATCCATCAAATGTGCAGAATCGTGCTCTTGTAAAAAGAATCCAAGAAATGGGAAAAACTTTGGGTTATGAAGAGTTCGTAAAACAATCGATGTTAGATAGAAGCTCTTATGATATGAGTAAGATCGCATGTCCAACTTTAATTATTTCTGGTGCTGAGGACCAGCTCCGCTCCAAGGAAGAAGCCATAGAATTATTAGATCAATTGCCACATGCAAAGCTTGAGATAATTTAAAATACGGGCCATATGATTCCGATTGAACAGCCGAAAGCATTGGTTTCAGTGGTTTTAACTTGGTTAAGTAGTTATCTTTCATGAGGGCCTAACTTTCGTTTTCTTCGTCAGAATCTTGATAATCTTGAAAACTTGATTACCAAGTTTGATTTTTTGATGAACAGTTGCATGATCAAGCTCATCCCATAACTCAAATGGGAAAAACTCCGAACTATGATCAAATATCCATAACCATTGATAGCTATTGTTAAGGGTATTCTTATCAAAACGAACATCTTGAACTTTGACAATTTTAAACTGTTTATGATGTTCATCTTGAAGAATAACTTCATGATTCTCCATTAGACATCCACACATTAAAAACAATTTTCAATTGTACTAAAATTAATAGTGTCTCATTAACTTGTTAAGTTGGTATTAATTTACAAAAGATTTCGGGTTGTTAAAGTTTGTCATTTTCAAAAAGAAAATAATCTTTACTTTTGAAATACAAGGTTTTAATTAGGTTACATTGTAAGAAATGTGTGCAAATGTCAGAATGTACAATGAAATCTATCTTCGAGTATCGCTATGAGTTTAATAGGCTTTATGTATGCAAGTAAAACCAATAGTGAACATAGTCAAATAAAACAAGATTTAATTGATATTCTCACTGAAGCAGTCAAATTCAACTCACATAATGATATTACAGGAGTACTTTACTATGGTAATGGATACTTCTTGCAGTATTTAGAAGGTGAGAAAGAACAGGTCGAATCGCTATTTTATAAATTAATTTTGAAAGATTCGAGACATCAGAACTGTGAAATCATCTTTTCAGAACCATCCGAACAACGGTTATTTAAACATTGGAGTATGAAATTTGCTCCCATTAACACGAAAATAAAAGAGTTCTTTCATCATCATCATGTTGATGAGTTTAATCCGTATCTGCTTAACACTACATCTATTCCCTCTTTTATTGAATTGCTTGTAGATCAACCAAACCATAAAGTTGATCAATATCAAGGTTAATCAAAATCAGGAATTGCAGTAGATTTTTAATTATCCTATGTAAAATTAAGCTCTCTTCGGAGAGCTTTTTATCACGAAGGTTGAAACTTTCACTAATTAATGGCGAATTGGCGTTGAATAAGCCGTCATAATTGTTAAAATGCCCACCTTGTCCTGTTTTTATATTGTTTTTTGTTTTGCATTTATTTCGCAAAGTTAGAGATAAAATTATTAAAAACAGCTGCTTAGTTAAGGATTTTTGAATGCTCTCTATTTATTTGACAGATACCCAACAACACGTGCAATTTAATGATTATCCTAGTGATCAGCCGGTTAAGTTTCTGTTAAATCTTAAAAAGATTTTCCCAAGTACAGCGGATTTATTATTACCAGTTTTACCTGAAAATAATGCTTTAGAAAACGTAACGTGGGAATCAACCTCAAAAGATTTTGAAGTCTTTAAAAAGCTATTAGCGGGATGGGGTGTGATAGAGCTTCGTTTAAATGCAATTACTGCTTATAAAGATAAAAACTTTGCAAATGAGCTAGTGAAACAAGCACAGGTAAAACGTAAGAAAACAGCGCAAAAAAATCATCAGCTTTCTTTAGTTGCTTTGGATTATATTTTTATGCACGAAGTTCATGCATTGATTGATGCTGAGCTGGTCACTATTGGTGAAAAATTCTATTTACCAACTTTGCGTGAGCAATGGAAGGGTACGGTTTCAGACCAAGTGCTCAACGGAAAACTCTAATTTAAGTGCAAAAGGTGAATTTATAAAAATTCACCTTTTTTATTGCTAATTAAATCAATAACTTATATTTTTAAAATTGCTTATACAAAAGTTTACAAGAAAAGAATGCGTTTTTTCTAATGTGGCAGATACATTGCTTATATAAATACAAAATTATTGCGGGAGAGAGGTTCATTAAGAACCCGCCGAAGGAGCAACAAGCCCGGAAACTCTCAGGCAAAAGGACTGTAATAATTAAAAAATCTGGAGAGAAGCTTAGATTTATAAGAATGGAAAACAATAACTTATAAATTATAAACTCACCGAAGGGGAAGATCTAAACGTTAAAAGGTAACGTTGGGGTCGAAACTCTCAGGTACCAATGACAGATGGGCTGTACTGATGAAATGTTTTGCATTTCTGAGGAGTCTGTTATGCCACATGTTATTGTGATAGGTGCGGGAATCACAGGGGTTACCTCTGCTTATGAGTTATCTCAACTGGGTTATCAAGTCACAGTGATTGATCGACATTTATATCCTGCAATGGAAACATCATTTGCCAATGGAGGGCAATTATCGGCTTGTAACGCCGAAGTATGGAACCAAAAAGCTACCGTGATTAAAGGCTTTAAATGGATGAGACAAAAAGATGCTCCTCTATTGTTGAACCCTTCATTTAGTTTGCATAAGTATAGTTGGCTAGTTGAATTTCTATCACATATTAAAAACTATGAAGCGAATACGATTGAGACAGTTCGTTTGGCATTACTCGCTCGTAAGCGTTTATTTGAAGTAGCTGAAAAAGAGCAACTTGAGTTTGATTTAGAGAAACGTGGAATTCTCCATATGTATCACAGTAAGGCTGACTACGAGATTGCTAAACAAGTTAATAATGTATTGAACAAAGGTACATTGGAGCGCTATTCGGTTTCACCTGATGAAATGAAAATAATAGAACCATCTTTGACGGGTGACTATTTCGGTGGTTATTACACACCAAGTGATGCGACGGGTGATATTCATAAATATTCAACCTCTTTGGCCGAGAAGACTAAACAATATGGCGTTGAATATAAGTTCGGCCTAGAAGTTATGGATATTAAGTGCAGCGCAGACAAAGTAGTCGTAACTTGTCAGCCAAGTGCTGAGCATCCCTATCTGGTTGAGTCCGACAACATTCAGCTAGAAGGTGATGTACTTGTGGTTTGTGGTGGTGTAGGGAGTTATCAACTTGCCGACATGATTGGTGAGCGAGTAAATGTGTATCCAGTAAAAGGTTATTCAATTACAGTGCAATTAAAAGATGAGCACAGTGTGAAGAATGCTCCTTGGGTGAGCTTGTTAGATGAAAGTGCAAAAATTGTGACCTCTCGTTTAGGTAAAGATCGACTGCGTGTGGCAGGGACTGCTGAGTTTAATGGCTATAACCGCGACATACGGGCTGATCGTATTCAACCATTAGTGAATTGGGTAAACCGTAATTTTGATATTTCCACAGAGCATGTGGTGCCTTGGGCTGGGTTAAGGCCTATGATGCCAAATATGCTGCCAGTAGTAAAACAATCTAAACAACCTCGTGTCTTTTATAATACAGGGCATGGGCACTTAGGTTGGACTTTGTCTGCGGCGACCGCAGTTCTAGTGGGTCAGGATATTGCACAAAAATATCCAGTGTAGGAACTAAAAAGCCAGTGTTTAAGCACTGGCTTTTATTTTAAGCGTTAATCATATAAGCGGTAGATTCCACTGAAACGTTCACAGCCTTTTTGCTGAGTTTTTACCTTCAGTAAAGCTTTTTGAAAATTAAACTGATATTTACAGTTGTGCTCATTGTCTAAAATTTCACTTTTTTGCTCAGGCGAACTATACGCCATCAATGAAATCGTTTGAGTTTCTTTGCGATTATTTGGGCTGCGGTATGCTATCCCTTCAATCTTGATTTTGTCTTTCGCAAGTTGATGGACTTGAATGTGTACAGGCTGATTTGCTATATGTCCATTCTCAAACTTAAGATAATGTTGGGTAAGCGTTTGCTTAAGCGACGCATAAAAATTTAAGTCATCAGTACGTAAATCAAACTGTTGTTGAATACATGTATTGCTCTTGCATTGCTGAGTATGTTTAGACCATAACTTTTGTGTATCCTGTAAAAGCTGTAAGGGGGCATCAGTAACTAAATATGCAGAAAGATATTTATTATTGAGTTGCTTTCTTGATTCACTAAATGTTTTTGAGCAGATTTTAAGCTTAGTTCCAGTATTGGAACAGTCTATTGATTCTGCAAAGACAAGAGGTGAACATAAACAACTCAGTGTCACGACAAAACTTAATCTTTTCAATTGATTCATATCAGTATTAGACAGCATGATCGCTTATACTTTCAGTCTACTTTGCTAGGTGTACTATAGCGAAACAGAAAGGCTGAATACAAGATTTCTTAAGTTTTTATGGAAGGTAATAATTTATATGGTTGCTCAGATTCGTATTGGACAAGGAATAGATGTACATGCCTTTGAAGAGGGGAACTTCGTTACATTGGCGGGTATTCAAATTCCACATACACATGGTTTGAAAGCACACTCGGATGGTGACGTCGTACTTCATGCGCTATGTGATGCTTTATTAGGCGCTTTAGCGCTTGGAGATATTGGACAGCATTTTCCTGATACTGATCCAGAATACAAAGGCGCAGATAGTCGAGTATTGTTAAAGCATGTTTATCAATTAATTTTAGACCGCGGATATCAGTTAAATAATGCCGATATTACGGTGGCTTGTGAGCGTCCAAAACTAGCTAAGCATAATTTAGAAATGCGCCAAAGCATTGCTGACGTTCTAAATGTAGATATTAATCAAATTAGCATTAAAGCAACGACAACCGAAAAACTAGGGTTTACCGGTCGTCAAGAAGGCATTTTGGCAACAGCGACTGTTTTAGTCTCTCATCACACTAAATGATCGGCCTGTTGCAAAGATTGCTGAAGTTCTAGAGTTGCCTTACGGCCTTGTAGCTGTAAGGTAATACTATGAATGAGTCCAGTCCAAGTTTCGTTTGGTTCCCAAATTTCGTGCAATAAATCTTGAGACGTAGGCATATCCATATTCATATAAAACTGTCTATAGACATACATAAGGCAACTTACACGTTTATTTTTGGCACAATGTATCCAAACAATTTCATTTTGCACTAAATGATCAATCAAATCTAAAACTAATAAGCACTGCTCAGCAGAAGGAATCTCCCAATCAATTGGAATATGAATGTAATTTAAACCAAGGTCTAAACAAATACGATCTTCATTTTCAAGATGATTTGAAGCATTAGTTAAAGCAAGGTTAATGACTGTACTACACCCATACTCTTTAATCAATTTTAGTTGTTCGACAGAAGGTTGGGCTGAACTAAATAAATGTTCATGAATAATTGAAAATGTGGGAATTTGGGATAATGATTGTTCAACGGTTGTCATGATCGCACTCTACAAGAGTAGGCTTAGCTTATTGTGTAGAATGTTATACACGATTCTAGATCAGAGTTGAAATATAGAGTGTTTATATATTCGACAACGTTATCAAAATTTTAAAAATAATTAACTAGAGAACTACAAGTCTTATAAAAATAAAAAAACAGCATCATAAAGATGCTGTTTTTTTCTAAATACTTAAGCTTTTAGATTTTCATTCAATAAAAATTCGACTAAAGCTTTTTGAGCATGAAGACGGTTTTCTGCCTCATCCCATACCACTGCATTTTTATGATCGAGCATGGTTTCCGAAATCTCTTCGCCACGATGAGCAGGTAAGCAGTGCATAAATAAACAGTCTGGGTGAGCAAGACCCATTAATTTTTCGTTAACCTGAAAATCAGCAAAGGCTTTTTCACGAAGTTTTTGTTCTTCTTCTTGGCCCATACTTGCCCATACATCAGTCACAATGAGATCGGCATTTACTGCTGCATCTTCCGCATTATCATAAAGCTCAACGCAATGACCAAACTCCGCTAAAAATTCAGGTTTAGGTTCATATCCTTTTGGCGATGCAATCTTGAGTTTGAAACCCATCATGTGTGCAGCTTCAATGTATGAATTACACATATTATTACCATCGCCAATCCAAGCAACGGTTTTGCCTTCGATGCTGCCGCGATGTTCAATATATGTTTGTAAATCTGCTAATAACTGGCAAGGGTGGTGGTCATCAGTTAAGCCGTTAATTACAGGCACTTTTGAATAAGAAGCAAAACGTTCAACAATGTCATGACCAAAGGTACGAATCATCACAATATCAAGCATACTTGAAATTACACGTGCTGAATCTTCGATTGGTTCGCCACGGCCTAATTGTGTGTCACGAGGCGATAAAAAAATCGCACTACCGCCAAATTGGTTAATACCTGCTTCAAAAGAGATACGTGTACGTGTGCTTGATTTCTCAAAAATCATTCCCAATACTTTACCGACAAAAGGTTGGTAGACCTTATTGTCATGTTGCATTTTTTTAAGCTCGCTTGCGCGTTCCAAAATGCGATTAAGTTCTAGAGTGGATAGATCACGTAAAGTCAGGAAATGTCTTAGAGCCATGTAGCTACTCCATAATAATTGTTTTGAAATATAACAATTATCTGTTGTTGGCTGGGTGGATGTGGGAAAAAAGAAGTCTACTATACTATAAGCATTTTAAAATGCAAAAGAAATAGACTTTATGATGGCCTTTTAAGAAAATATCTACGCAATAATTAATATAATCAATAGCTTCTTTCTCATTAGGTGGAAGTGGCATTCCCATAATCATACGCCATTCGATATCACGTAAAATTCCAAAATACATTAAAGAGGAATAATCTGGAGATGCGCAAAAAATTTCTTCTGCTTGGTGAGAGAAGAGAAGTGCTTGAGCAATTGTGTTTTGTACGTCTAGAGCGCACTTTTCATATAGATATTGACTCAAAGTTGCATTGCATTGTGTTTGCTCTATAACTAGACGTAAAAAAGCGATGTGTTCAGGTTGAATAATATGAGTATAAAAGCGGATCAGAGTTTGAACTAAATAATCGCGTAGAGAGCTTTGTGAAGGCTGAAATGGTACACAAATATCTTTAAAGAACATTTCGCGGCGGTAATCGCAAATTGCTGTAAATAAACCATCTTTATTGCCAAAATACTTATAAATTGACGCCTTAGAACCGCCTGCATGATTGACAATATCATCAAGAGATACTGCATCATATCCTTTCTCTAGAAACAGCTCGGTCGCGCTTAACAATAGGGCTAAACGACGTTCAATACCGCGGCGTGTTTGAGGTTTTTCACATACAAGATGATGTGAATCCATGACTGAATCATGCATAAAATTTAATAATTACGACTAACTTTGCTTATTTAGTATAGCAAAACTATCTTTAAGGATGCTGATTGCTATTTTTTTAGATCATATGCTGAACAGTAATTAACTAATTAAAGCAAATAAAATAATAAAAAATATGGGGTTAGTTTGTTTTTGAAATGATTAAATGATGTAACCTCGTGTTTATTTTAAAATTTAATGGAAATCCGATCTTAAAAAAAGCGGCTAAGAATGACTTAACCGCTCTGAAGTTAACGCATAAGTGTTTTAGGCCTCAGTTTGAGTAACCTTGTGCTCATCTTCTTCATCATCATCTGCAGAATCCATTCCAAGTTCTTTTAATTTGCGTGTTAAGGTATTGCGACCCCAACCTAATAATTCCGCTGCGTGACGTTTGCGTCCACGTGTTTGTTGTAGAGCTGCGTTAATCAATGTGCGTTCAAACATCGGTGTGGCAATATCCAAAATCTTCATTTCACCATTCTTAAGCTTTTGAATGGCCCATTGATTTAGTAGCTCATCCCAATGGTGTAAGGAGATACGCTCAAATGAAGGTGCAGGTTGTCCAGAATCACTATTCTTTTGCAATGGAACTTGTTTAAGCTCTGATGGTAAATCTTCTGGATAAACTTCACGACCAGTGATCATTACAGTTAACCAGCGGCATGTGTTTTCTAGTTGGCGAACATTACCGGGCCATGGTAACTGTTGCATGTAGTCCGTTGTTTCAGTGCGTAAGATTTTTGGACTTACACCAAGCTCTTTGCCTGCACGAGCAAGAAAATGCTGCGCAAGCATCGGGATATCTTCGCTACGGTGAGCAAGTTTAGGAATGTGAATACGAATAACATTTAAGCGGTGATATAGGTCTTCACGGAAGCGACCTTCATTTACCAGCTTTTCTAAATCCTGATGTGTAGCCGCTACAATTCGAACATCTACTTTAACGGGAATATGTCCACCTACACGATAGAACTCCCCGTCAGCGAGTACGCGAAGCAATCGAGTCTGAGTTTCAAATGGCATATCACCAATTTCATCAAGGAACAATGTTCCACCATTTGCCTGTTCAAAGCGGCCCTGATGCTGAGTGTTTGCTCCTGTAAAAGCGCCTTTTTCATGACCAAATAACTCGGTTTCAATCAAGTCTTTTGGAATTGCAGCCATATTTAAAGCAATAAAAGGCTTAGCACGGCGTGGGGAGTGCTTGTGTAAAGCATGCGCAACTAGTTCTTTACCTGTACCTGATTCACCATTAATTAAAACAGTAATATGAGATTGAGATAAACGACCGATGGCGCGGAAAACCTCCTGCATTGCCGGAGATTCACCAATAATTTCTGTTGATTGAAGAGGTGAGGCTGTTTTTGTAGCTTCTTGCTGTTGTAGTTTATTAATGTGCAGGATCGCGCGATTGACTAAAGCTAAAGCTTCATCAATATCAAAAGGTTTTGGTAAATACTCAAATGCACCCGTTTGATAGCTTGATACAGCAGACTCTAAGTCAGAATGTGCTGTCATAATAATGACAGGTAAATCTGGATGGGTGTTTTTGACTTTAGACAAAAAAGTTAAACCATCAATTCCAGGCATGCGGATGTCAGTTAAGATGACATCGGGAGCATCATGGTGCAAACGTTCCAGCGCAGTTTGAGCTTCTTCAAAATTGGTAACATCAAAACCTTCCTCTTTAAAGGTCTTTTCCAATACCCATCGCATGGCGCGATCATCATCAATAACCCATATTTTATTTCGCGACACGGTCTGACTCCCAAGGTAAATATAAGCTAAAAATTGTTTTTCCAGGAACAGATTGGCATTCAATCATTCCGTTATGTTGATGCATAATATTCTGTGCAATACTCAGGCCAAGCCCAGTACCTTTTGCTCGTCCAGTAACCAATGGATAGAATACTGACTCCAAAATACTTTCAGGAATGCCTGGTCCATTGTCCTCTATATCGACTCGCACTGTAGATCGATTTAGTACACCGTTAATCGTGACAAGACGTTGTATGCGTGTACGTAGAATTAACTCCGGTTCGTGATCTATAAAAAATGCTTTGTTTTCTGTTATGGCTTGAATTGCATTTACACTAATGTTGAGCATGACTTGTATTAATTGATCACGATCGGCATTAACATCGGGTAAAGACAAATCATAATCCCGTATAATTTTAATTTTCTTCTTTGTCTGGTTGGCGATAAGTGAACGCACTCGCTCCAAAGGCTCGTGTACGTTAACATTTTCATAACTTGGGAGTTGTCTAGAACCCAACATAGTATCTGCCAAGTTAGTTAAACGATCTACTTCATTAATAATGACATCTGTAAATTCAGCATAACTCTTATCGTTTAAACTGCGAGCGAGTAATTGAGTTGCACCACGAATACCTGCCAGTGGGTTCTTAATTTCGTGAGCCACGCCACGTACAAGCTGCCTAGCCACCTGATGTTGTTGTACCAGATTTTCTTCTTTAGAAATCTTTAACATGCGATCAATCGGGTTGAGCTCAAGCAAGAGTAATGGGTGATAACTTTTACCTGCATTTAATTGAGACACTGTGTAATCAACATGAAGGTCTTTAAAGTTGACATTAATAACCGCTTCTCGACGAGTATAAGGTTGACCCGTTTTTATGGTGTTTAATAAAGCTTCATGTGTATTAAAAGTATCATCTGGTGCATGAAGTAAGTTCAAAACCGGCTGTCCTGAAGCTCGAAGCAAACTAATGTCAAATAGTGCTTCGCAGGCAGAATTTAAGTAAAAAATATTCAAGTTACCATCGATCAATAAAATCGCAGTAGTTAAATTGTCTACCAATAGGCGATAGTCGATAGGGTTGTGTTGATCCATTAGCGAATCGTTCCTGTCTTAAAATAGCGCAATGGCATCTTCATTGGTTATCGGATTTTCACCGTTATAGAACATGAACGATGCAAAATATACGCCAACTTTGTTTATGGGTTATTTTAAAGTTTTAAAGTATTTAAAAACGCGCTGAAATCGGTCTTTATATCGGTTGATCAAAACTGATGGCTTGAATATAGATAATAACATGATCCAACTTGGTGCAAAGGTGAGTTTTGGTGCAAATGTTGGTCGTATTTTGGTGCATTACACAAAGAGTAGGCTTTCCACCTATGCTTGAGACAAGAAAAGACATACAATACGCGCATTCAAGTGGAGCGCAGATTCATGAAGACCCCCAAAGTCGGTTTTGTTTCTTTAGGTTGTCCTAAGGCATTGGTAGATTCTGAACGAATTTTAACTCAGTTAAAGACTGAAGGTTATCAAGTTGCATCAGATTATGATGGTGCTGATTTAGTTGTTGTTAATACCTGTGGTTTTATCGAATCTGCGGTACAAGAGTCGCTAGATGCAATTGGCGAGGCCATGAGTGAAAATGGTCGAGTAATCGTTACTGGATGCTTAGGTAAAGACGAAGACAAAATTCGTCAAATGCATCCAAACGTTTTAAAGGTTACTGGTGCAGCAGCTTATCAAGATGTAATGGAAGCTGTGCATGAATATGTACCGGCACCTCCTAAACACAACCCGTTTGTTGATTTGGTTCCTGAACAAGGAATTCGCTTAACACCAAAACATTATGCCTATTTAAAAATATCTGAAGGATGTAACCATCGTTGTACCTTCTGTATTATCCCAAGTATGCGTGGCGATCTAGTATCGCGTCCAGTTGGAAGTGTACTGGAAGAAGCTGCTGCGCTTAAAAGAGCAGGTGTTAAAGAAATTTTGGTTATTTCGCAAGATACATCAGCTTATGGTGTAGATACCAAGTACAAACTTGATTTCTGGAATGGCCAGCCTGTTAAAACAAAATTCTTTGATATGTGTGAAGCACTAGGCCAACTTGGTATCTGGGTGCGCTTACATTATGTTTATCCATACCCACATGTTGATGCGGTTATTGACTTAATGGCACAAGGTAAAATTCTGCCATATCTTGATATTCCATTCCAACATGCAAGCCCGCGTATTCTTAAGTTAATGAAGCGTCCGGCTCACAGTGAAAATACACTCGAAAAAATTAAATTGTGGCGTGAAAAATGCCCGGAACTTGTAATTCGTTCTACATTTGTTGTGGGTTTCCCAGGCGAAACTGAAGAAGATTTTCAAATATTGCTCGATTGGTTAGTTGAAGCTGAACTTGATCGTGTTGGCTGCTTTACCTACTCACCAGTAGAAGGCGCTACGGCAAATGATTTACCCGATCATGTGCCTGAAGAAATTAAGCAAGAGCGTTACGAGCGCTTTATGCAAGTGCAGCAACAAATTTCTGCTGCTAAGTTGCAAAAACGTATTGGTCAAACGATGACTGTATTAGTCGATAGTTTGGAAGATGAATATCCTGTTGCTGTTGCACGTTCTTATGCCGATGCTCCGGAAATTGACGGTAATGTCTTTGTAGAAGATATCGATAAGAGCACTATTCAACCAGGCGATATGTTGGAAGTCGAAATCACCGATGCGGATGAATACGACTTATTTGCAAAGTTAATTAAAATTAAGTCGGTTTAATCGATAACGATTCAAAAAAGCATTCAGTTTAAGAGGTTTTGGAGCAAACTCATGGCGGAAACAATTAGCCCCCGTTATTCACGCATTTTATTAAAACTATCTGGTGAAGCATTATCAGGTAACAAAGATATGGGTATTGATGCCCAAGTTCTTGATCAAATGTCCCTTTCAATTGCTCACTTAGTTGGCTTAGGTGTGCAAGTGGGTATCGTTGTTGGTGGCGGTAACTTGTATCGTGGTAGTCAGTTGCAAAAAGATGGCTTGGTTGGTCGTGTAACAGGCGATCAAATGGGTATGCTTGCAACTGTAATGAATGGCTTGGCTATGCGTGATGCATTGGTTCGCCGTAATATCAGAACTCGCCTTATGTCTGCATTACCAATTGGTACAGTAGTTGAGTCTTATTCAAGTCGTGATGCTATTCGTCACTTGAGTCAGGGTGAAGTTTGTGTTTTTGTTGCTGGTACAGGAAATCCATTCTTTACAACTGATACAGCAGCTTGCTTACGTGGAATTGAAATTGAAGCAAATTTAATTCTAAAAGCGACCAAAGTTGATGGCGTATATAATAAAGATCCAAGTAAATACGAGGATGCAGTTAAATATGATCATTTAACCTTTGATCAGGTATTGGACGAAAAACTTGGTGTTATGGATTTGACCGCTATTTGTTTATGTCGTGACCATAATGTGCCATTACAAGTTTTTGATATGAATAAATCAGGCGCGCTATTGTCAGTAGTCATGGGCGAAAAAGAAGGTACGCGCGTTACTAAATAATGTACGTGTTGACGAAAGCTCTTTATACTAGCGCTAAATTAAATTTGTTAAAACATCCTTGAATAAATAAGTAAGGTAGATCATATGATTAACGATCTGAAAAAAGACAGCGAACAGCGTATGTTAAAAACTCTTGAGTCTTTGGAACTAGGGTTTGCTAAAGTTCGTACCGGCCGTGCACACCCATCAATCTTAAATGGGGTAATGGTTCCTTACTACGGTTCTGATGTGCCTTTAAATCAAGTGGCAAACGTTGGTGTTGAAGATTCTCGTACACTTCTTGTTCAGCCATTTGAACGTACCATGGTTTCAGCTATTGATAAGGCAATTCGTGAGAGTGATCTTGGTTTAAACCCGATTACAGCGGATGCAATTCGTGTACCTTTACCTGCATTAACTGAAGAAACACGCCGTGATATGCAAAAAATTGCGCGTAGCGAAGCTGAAAATGCAAAAGTTGCAATTCGTAATATTCGTCGTGATGTGTTAGGTGATATCAAAGCATTATTAAAAGAGAAAGAAATCTCTGAAGATGATGAGCGCCGTGCAGGTGATGATATCCAGAAAATCACTGACAAATATGTTGCAGAAGTAGACAAGCGTCTTGCAGCGAAAGAAGCAGAATTGATGAAGGTCTAAATTTTATGACCGATTCAGAAGAGTATCATCTTCCTAAGCATGTTGCCATCATCATGGATGGCAACAACCGCTTTGCAAAAAAAAATCAAATGCAAAAAGGTGATGGACATCGAGAGGGTAAAAATGTTCTTGATCCTATCGTTGAACATTGTAAAAAAACAGGTATTCATGCTTTAACGGTTTTTGCATTTTCAAGTGAAAACTGGAATCGACCACAATTTGAAGTCGATCTGCTTATGAAGCTTCTTGAAGAAACTATTCATGAGCAAATACCTCGCATGAAGAAATTTAATATTGCTTTGCGTTTCATAGGCGATCGTTCCAGATTACCGTCACACCTAGTTGCCTTAATGGAAGATGCAGAGCAACAGACAGCACACCATAACACAATGACCTTAACTATTGCTGTGAGCTATGGTGGGATGTGGGATATTGCAAATGCAGCAAAACAAGTTGCTGAAGCGGTTTCCCGTGGTGAATTTGGTGCTGATCAAATAAATGTTGATTTGTTCGAAAAATATGTCAGTCTAAACGATCTGCCAGCTGTGGACTTATTAATCCGTACAGGTGGAGATTATCGCATATCTAATTTCTTGTTATGGCAAGCAGCATATGCTGAGCTGTATTTTACTGATACTTTATGGCCAGAATTTACAGTACAAGAATTCGATCATGCATTGAATGTTTTTTCAGGGCGTGAACGTCGTTTTGGCAAAACATCTGAACAAATTCAGCAAGAGAAAATAGAGAACTTATAATGTTAGAGCGGATTGTTACCGCATTGGTACTTGTCGCAGTTGTTTTAGGCTGTATGTTTGCTACGCAATCACATTATCCAATGTTGGTTCTTATGATTGTAGCAGCAGGGGTTGCGGGGTATGAATGGTATAAATTAATGCCCCATGAAACTGTAAATGCTGTAAAGCCAAAAGCTTGGTGCTACGGTCTGCTTGTTGCATTCGTTTCAGGCGTTGCTCTATTTTTCCATGATATTGCATTACTGTTGTGGTCAGCTTCAATTTTGACTTGGCTTGTAAGCGTTTATTGGGTCAAATCTTTTCCTGAATTTGATGGGTGGTATAACGCTACTCTATATGTAATTGGCATTATTTTAGTTTGTGCGGCGGTAACTTCAATTTTTGTTGTCTGGCAAAGTTCGCCATGGTGGTTAATGTATCTGTTCTTACTCGTGTGGGGTGCAGATAGTGGTGCTTACTTTGTTGGTCGTAAATTTGGTAAAAGAAAATTAGCACCAACTGTAAGTCCAAACAAATCAGTAGAAGGTTTGTATGGTGGTATTATCACGACCATACTGGTAATGTTGGTTGTGCAATACCAATATCTAAATTTAACTTTAATACAGCAAATCCTGTTTCTTATCTTGTCACTGATTACAGTATTTGGTTCAGTTCTAGGTGATTTGTTTGAGTCAATGATTAAGCGTCGTGCTGGTATTAAAGATTCTGGACGTGTGCTACCTGGCCATGGTGGTGTTTTAGATCGTATTGACTCTTTACTTGCTGCAGCCCCGATCTTTGCAACGGGAATGTATATATTAAAACTTATTGGTGTAGATTTATAAATGACACAATCTGTTTGCATATTGGGCGTAACCGGTTCCATAGGGCAAAGTACCTTAAAAATTTTAAATCAACATCCTGATAAGTATTCAGTATTTGCAGTTTCAGCTCATAGTCGAATTCCTGAATTGGTTGATATCTGTAAACAATTCCAACCAAAAGTCGTAGTTGTTCCAAAGCAAAAAGTTGACGAATTAGTAGCTTTATTTGCAAAAAAAGAATTACAAAATATTGCAATTTTGACTGATCAGGAAGGGCTGGTAAGTATCGCATCTCATCCAGATGTTGATGTAGTTATGGCTGCAATTGTTGGAGCTGCAGGTTTATTGCCAACATTGGCGGCTGTAAAAGCTGGTAAACGCGTTTTGCTAGCTAACAAAGAAGCTTTGGTCATGTCTGGTGAAATCATGATGCAAGCAGCACGTGATCATCAGGCATTATTATTACCGGTAGATTCAGAACACAACGCTATTTTTCAATCATTACCTCATAACTATTTAGAAGCTGAAAGAAATGGACAACCGCAACAGGGTGTATCAAGAATCTTATTGACCGCTTCAGGTGGACCATTTTTAAACCATTCGTTAGAACAATTAGAAAAAGTTACTCCCGCACAGGCTTGTAAGCATCCCAACTGGTCTATGGGGCAGAAAATCTCAGTTGACTCAGCTACTCTTATGAATAAAGGGTTGGAGTTAATTGAGGCATGCCATTTGTTTTCAATATCTGAACATTTTGTTACAGTTGTTGTTCATCCACAAAGTATTATTCATTCTATGGTGCAATATGTTGACGGTTCAACATTGGCTCAAATGGGTAATCCAGACATGTGTACACCGATTGCTCATGCATTAGCATGGCCAGAACGTTTACAGACTAGTGTTCCTGCTTTAGATTTATTTGAGTATTCTCAGCTTAATTTTCAAGCACCGGATATCCAGAAATTTCCAGCACTGGATTTAGCTCGTCAGGCAATGCGTGCAGGAGGGCTAGCACCTACTATTTTAAATGCTGCAAATGAGGTTGCTGTTGCTGCATTTTTAAAGGAACAGATTGGATTTACAGATATCCCACAAGTGGTAGAGCATACTTTGCAAAAATTGGAAAACTCAGTTGCTGATAATATCGAGTCTATTTTAAATAAAGATGAAGTAGCACGACATGTAGCACAGCAGTATATATCAAGTATAGGAGGCTGAAAATGAGCGCATTATTTATGATTGCAGCAGCAGCTCTCTTGCTCGGTCCATTAATTGCAATTCATGAGTTTGGTCACTATTGGGTAGCGCGAAAACTCGGTGTTAAGGTTTTAGTCTATTCCATCGGTTTCGGTCCAACATTACTTAAATGGACATCAAAAAAATCTGGAATTAAGTACCAACTTTCAGCTTTGCCTTTAGGCGGGTATGTAAAAATGCTCGATGAGCGCGAAGGTAATGTTGCAGAGCAAGATTTACCTTATGCATTTAACCGTCAAAAACCATGGAAGCGTATAGCAATTGTTGCGGCTGGACCTTTAATTAACTTGATTTTTGCTGTTTTACTTTTCTGG
The DNA here is from genome assembly GCF_013009345.1 of Acinetobacter geminorum. Taxonomy (GTDB): domain Bacteria; phylum Pseudomonadota; class Gammaproteobacteria; order Pseudomonadales; family Moraxellaceae; genus Acinetobacter; species Acinetobacter geminorum. Next base: position 208,296 of record NZ_JABELE010000004.1, read on the forward strand.
ATTTTATTTTTACCAGCGCAAGAACAACTAAACACTAGAGTGGGTAAAGTTATACCTAACTCGCCAGCAGCAACTGCTCAACTACAAGTAGGTGATAAGATTATTGCTGTTGACGGAAAAGAAACGCAAACTTGGGAAAAACTTAACTTTGCTTTGATTGATCGTGTAGGTGAAACTGGTAGCTTGAATATCGATGTAGATCGTGCAGGCACTGAGAAAAATATTGTTTTACCGATTAAAGATTTTTTAAAAAACCAAAATGAATCAGCTTTAGATGTATTGGGTTTTTCACCCTATCGTCCAGTTATTCCTGCTGTTGTAACTGAGTTGACTGCAGATGGGGCAGCAATTCGTCAAGGAATGAAGGTTGGTGATCGTATTGTTTCAATTAATGGTCAAGTAATGAAGGATTGGTTTGATGTTGTGGAAGTCGTACAACATTCACCAGAAAAGTTACTTAATATTGATGTGTTGCGTAATGGTCAACTCGTTCATTTGCAAGTCATGCCTCAAGGAAAGCGTGACAACATGGGGCAAGTGAGTGGGGTTTTAGGCGTAAAAAGCGATGCAGGAAAAATTACAATTCCTGACGAATATAAGCAAACAATTCAATATACTCCAATACAAGCTTTCCAGATGTCGTTAGATAAGACTAGCCAAATCTCTAGCATGATATTGAGTTCAATAGTAAAAATGGTTAAGGGATTGATTGGTCTAGAGAATCTTTCTGGCCCAATTACAATCGCGAAAGTAGCGGGACAAAGTGCAGAAATGGGATGGCAGACTTTTATCTCATTTATGGCTTTAATGAGTGTAAGTCTTGGAATTTTAAATTTATTGCCAATTCCAATGCTAGATGGTGGACATCTCGTTTATTACATTATTGAAGCTATTCGTGGGAAGCCTGTTTCTGAACAAATACAAATGTTTGGTCTAAAAATTGGTATGGTACTGCTCGGTAGTATGATGCTTTTAGCTTTATTTAACGATTTTATGCGTTTGTAAACGTATATGGATTTATAACTTACTGGAAAAACTGGCATGCGGCACACACATTTTTTAATGCCTTTGGCACTTGTTAGCGCTATGGCAGCGGTACAACAAGCATATGCAGCTGATGATTTCGTTGTTCGAGATATTCGTATAGATGGTTTGGTCCGTCTAACTCCTGCAAATGTTTCTACCATGTTGCCAATCAACAGTGGCGATCGCGTTAATGAACCGATGATCGCAGAAGCAATTCGAACATTGTATGCCACTGGACTTTTTGACGATATTAAAGCATCAAGAGATAACGATACTTTAGTTTTTAATGTTGTAGAGCGCCCAATTATTTCAAAACTTGAATTTAAGGGTAACAAACTTATTCCTAAAGAGGCGTTAGAGCAAGGCCTCAAAAAAATGGGTATTGCTGAAGGCGAAGTTTTTAAGAAGTCAGCTTTACAAACAATTGAAACCGAATTAGAGCAGCAATATACTCAGCAAGGCCGTTATGATGCTGATGTAACTGTTGATACGATAGCTCGTCCAAATAACCGTGTTGAACTTAAATTAAATTTTAATGAAGGTACGGCGGCTAAAGTTTTTAATATCAATATTATTGGTAATACAGTTTTTAAAGACAGTGAAATTAAGCAAGCTTTCGCAGTTAAAGAAAGCGGTTGGGCTTCAGTTGTAACCCGTAATGACCGTTATGCTAGAGAGAAAATGGCAGCGAGCCTTGAAGCTTTGCGTGCGATGTATCTGAATAAAGGTTATATCAATTTTCATATCAATAACTCACAGCTTAATATTAGTGAAGATAAAAAGAACATCTTTATTGAAGTTGCTGTAGAGGAAGGTAGTCAGTTCAAATTTGGTCAAACCAAGTTTTTAGGTGATGCACTTTATAAACCTGAAGAACTGCAAGCTTTAAAAATCTATAAAGATGGCGATACTTATTCTCAAGAAAAAGTAAATGCTGTTAAGCAGTTGTTATTGCGTAAATATGGTAATGCTGGTTATTACTTTGCAGATGTGAACGTTGTTCCGCAGATTAATAATGAAACGGGTGTTGTTGACTTAAACTATTATGTAAACCCAGGCCAGCAAGTAACCGTACGTCGTATTAACTTTACAGGTAATAGTAAAACTGCTGATGAAGTACTACGTCGTGAAATGCGTCAAATGGAAGGCGCTTTAGCAAGTAATGAAAAAATTGATTTGTCTAAGGTTCGTCTAGAGCGTACAGGATTCTTCAAAACAGTTGATATTAAACCAGCTCGTATTCCAAACTCACCAGATCAGGTGGATTTAAACGTAAATGTTGAAGAACAGCATTCGGGAACTACGACATTAGCGGTAGGTTACTCGCAAAGTGGTGGTATCACCTTCCAAGCAGGTTTGAGTCAAACTAACTTTATGGGAACGGGTAATCGTGTTTCGATCGATTTATCTCGTTCTGAAACTCAAGACTACTATAACTTAAGTGTTACTGACCCTTACTTCACGATTGATGGGGTAAGCCGCGGTTATAACGTTTACTATCGTAAAACAAAGCTAAATGATGACTATAACGTTAATAACTATGTTACCGATAGTTTTGGTGGTAGTTTAAGTTTTGGTTATCCTATTGATGAAAACCAAAGCCTGAGTGCTTCGGTTGGTATTGATAATACTAAAGTAACGACGGGTCCTTATGTGTCTACCTATGTTCGTGATTATTTATTAGCGAATGGGGGTAAGGCGACAGGTCAAGATACTTACTGCCCATCAGATCAGTTGGAAACAACTACAGATCCAGTTACAGGAGCGGTTACATATACTGGTAAATGCCTTGTTACACCAATTCCATATAATAATGCATTTGAAGGTGAGTTCTTTACATATAACTTAAATTTAGGTTGGTCATATAACACCTTAAATAGACCAATTTTCCCTACTTCAGGTATGTCACATCGTGTAGGTCTGGAAATTGGTTTGCCAGGTAGTGATGTTGATTATCAAAAAGCAACTTATGATGCACAGGCATTCTGGCCAATTAAAGACACAGGTTTCGTGCTGCGTGGTTACGGTAAACTTGGTTATGGTAATGATTTACCATTCTATAAAAACTTCTATGCAGGTGGTTATGGTTCTGTACGCGGTTATGATAACAGTACCTTGGGTCCTAAGTATGCAAGTGTAAATTTACAAGAAACCAAGCAAAATGACGGTTCTCCAGAAGAAGTAGGTGGTAACGCTCTTGTACAATTTGGTACTGAATTAGCTTTACCATTACCTTTTAAAGGAGATTGGACTCGCCAAGTACGTCCAGTGTTATTTGCTGAAGGTGGTCAAGTATTTGATACTAAATGTGACGTTGGTTCTTATTCTATGATTATGAATGGTCAGCAAATCGCAGATGCTAAAAAATACTGTGAAGACAATTACGGTTTTGATTTAGGCAATATGCGTTATAGCGTAGGTGTAGGATTTACATGGATTACCATGATTGGGCCATTATCTCTTAGCTATGCCTTCCCATTAAATGATAAGCCTGGTGATGAAACTAAAGAGATTCAGTTTGAAATCGGTCGTACTTTCTAAGTACGACTTGACTAAGCAATGAAATAAGGAAACAAATTAAGATGAAAAAATTAAATATATTAATGTTGGGATTAGGCCTTACAGTTTCTGCTATGACTAATGCAGCTGGTTATGGCGTTATTGATCTTGCTAAAGTTGTTGAAAGTAGTACTTATTTAAAACAACAAAATGCAAGTTTAAATCAATCTGTTAAACCAACAACAACTCGTCTTGAGCAGTTGGGTAAAGAGTTAGAAGGTCTTCAACGTCAAGCCCAAACCCAAGGGCAAAAAATGAAAGAAGATGATATTAAAAAGCTTCAGACTCAATATCAGTCGAAATTAAATGAATTTAACTCAACTCAACAAGGTTTGCAGTCTAAAGTTCAAACTAGCTTGCAAGGAATGAACTCAACTTTCGAGAGTCGTGTGAAGCAAGCAGCTGAACAATTACGAAAAGAAAATAATCTTGACTTTATTTTGAATAAAAATTCGACTGTTGCCTATGACGCTAAATATGATTTAACTGATAAAATGATACAAAAGGTTAATTCAATGAAATAAATTAATGAAAGTGCAACATTATCGTTTAGATGAACTAGCTCACCTAGTGAATGGTGAGTTAGTCGGTGCGGGTAGTCTTCAATTTATAAACTTAGCAAGTTTAGAAAATGCTGAACCTTCTCATATTACTTTCGTAAATGGCGAAAAGTATATCGATCAAGCAAAGACTAGCCGTGCGGGTGCGTACATTGTTACAAGCTCTATTAAAGAACAGCTTACTGATAAACAAAATTTTATTATTGTTGATAATCCATATTTGGCTTTTGCCATCCTTACCCATGCTTTTGATAAAAAGATCACATCAATAGGTATTGAAAGTACTGCTCAAATTCATACTTCTGCAATTATTTCTGAAAAAGCATATATTGGCCATTACGTTGTAATTGGTGAGAATTGTGTAGTAGGTGAGAACACGATTATTCAGTCTCATACTCGTCTGGATGATAATGTAGAAATTGGCAAGGATTGTTTTATCGATTCTCATGTCACTATTACGGGTGGAGCTAAATTACTTGATCGTGTTCGAGTTCATGCAAGTACTGTAATTGGTAGTGAAGGCTTTGGATTTGCACCATATCAAGGGAAATGGCATCGTATCGCACAATTAGGTTCAGTGATCATTGGTAATGATGTCCGCATCGGATCAAATTGTAGTATTGATCGAGGGGCACTAGATAATACGATTTTGGAAGATGGGGTAATTATTGATAATCTTGTGCAAATCGCACATAACGTTCATATTGGTTCCAATACAGCTATTGCTGCTAAATGTGGAATTGCTGGAAGCACTAAAATTGGCAAAAACTGTATTCTTGCAGGAGCCTGCGGTGTGTCTGGTCACCTTTCAATCGCTGATAATGTGACTTTAACTGGAATGTCAATGGTCACAAAAAATATTTCTGAAGCTGGTACTTATTCTTCAGGAATTGGATTGTTTGAAAATAGTCATTGGAAAAAGACGATTGTACGCTTGCGACAATTAGCAGATGTGCCATTGACCCAAATCACTAAACGACTTGATCATATACAAGCTCAAATAGAGTCTCTTGAATCAACTTTTAATTTGCGTAAATAGAATATTATGACCGAGTCAACTACACCTAAATTTGCCATCCCTGAATTACCAATGCAGATTCAAACGATTCGTCAATATTTGCCGCATCGTTATCCATTCTTATTGGTTGATCGTGTGACTGAAGTTACTGACAATAGTATTGTTGGTTATAAAAATGTTTCCATTAATGAGGAGTTCTTGCAAGGGCATTTCCCAGAATACCCAATTATGCCAGGTGTCTTAATTGTAGAAGCATTGGCTCAAGTTTCAGGCGTTCTGGGTTTTATTATGAATAACGAGACACCAAAACCGGGTTCTTTATTCCTCTTTGCTGGTGCAGAAAAGGTTAGATTTAAAAAACAAGTAGTTGCTGGCGACCAACTTGTATTAAAATCTGAATTAGTAATGCAAAAACGCGGTATCTACAAATATAACTGTACGGCTACCGTTGACGGTATTGTAGCAACAACCGCTGAAATTATGATTTCACACCAAAAAACAGAGCAGGCATGAGCAATCACGATTTAATTCATTCTACGGCCATTATTGATCCATCTGCAGTGATTGCCCCGGATGTCCAGATAGGACCTTATTGTATTATTGGTCCAAATGTGACGATTGGAGCTGGTACTAAATTACATTCACATGTTGTAATTGGTGGTTTTACCAAAATTGGTCAAAATAATGAGATTTTCCAGTTTGCAAGTGTTGGTGAGGTTTGCCAAGACTTGAAATATCAAGGTGAAGAAACTTGGTTAGAGATTGGAGATCATAATTTAATTCGTGAGCATTGCAGTTTACATAGAGGAACTGTACAAGATCATGCTTTAACTAAAATAGGTAGTCATAACTTATTGATGGTTAATACGCATATTGCGCATGACTGTATTGTTGGTGATCATAATATTTTCGCAAATAATGTAGGTGTTGCTGGACACGTCCATATTGGTGATCATGTCATTATTGGTGGTAATTCAGGAATTCATCAATTCTGTAAAATCGATTCTTACAGTATGGTTGGTGGAGCATCTTTAATTTTAAAAGATGTGCCAGCTTATGTTATGGCATCTGGTAATCCAGCACATGCGTTTGGTATCAATATTGAAGGTATGCGCCGAAAGGGTTGGTCTAAGGATACAATTCAAGGTCTTAGAGAAGCTTATAAATTGATTTTTAAATCAGGCCTGACTTCTGTTCAAGCTGTTGAGCAGATTAAAAATGATATTCTGCCGAATGTTCCAGAAGCTCAATTATTAATTGACTCTGTTGAGCAATCAGAACGTGGTATTGTGCGTTAAGCCTAGATATTCAAAAAAAGACACCGCAATCTGCGGTGTCTTTTTTTCTTAAAAACTTTTATTTATTAAAAAATTTGGCTTCTTCCGATTTTGGATACTGACTTAAGATTTTAGCTTTATATTGGTTTGCTGATACAGTGTTTTTATCGACATCATTGGCAATACTGTAGAGTTGATAAAGCGCACGGGGAGCTTTACTAGAATTTGGATATTGCGTAGCGACTACATTATAGTTCTTTTTAGCTTCATTATAATTTACAGGATCAGTTGCTAAATTAAACTCGGCTAACCAAAAATAGGCATTCCCTGTATAAACGCTATTAGGATGATTTTTGATAAAGTTTTGCATTGGAGCAATCGCTTTTTTTGCTCCACCTTGTTTATAGGCATCTAAAGCAACAGTATAAGCTGCTTTTTCAAGTTCTACAGGGTTCGATTGATTTTGTGTAGCAGGCGGTGAAGCTGGTTGTGTTACTTGCGTTTGTGAGGGGGAAGTAACTTGACTTGCAGAAGTTGTAGTACTTGTTGCTTTATTGTCGGTAGGTGGAGCTTCTGAGCTTCCAGTAGCTGTAGCATCACTATTATTTGTATTGTCTGGTGTTGCACTTTCAGGATCTACTTTTTGATTAAGTAATTCCAAACGCTGGTCTAAATCAGTATAGCGATTAGATAACTCTTTTTTCAATTGTTCAATATCATTCGATTGTTCTTCTAACTGACCGCGCAAGGTGCGTATATCATTTTCTAATTGTTGGTTTTTTTGCATCAATTCCCAATTTAGATTACTAGGGACTGAAGCGTTATTCGATGAAGTGTTAGTTGAGCTACCACCACTTTGACTTAAACCGCGCGATTCAATTGGAATATTGGCATAGAGAGAAGTAGTGCTCATTAAGGCAATAAATAATAAAGAATGCTTCATCAATCGCATGAGTATAGGTCCATAATTTTATGTAAAAGCTAACTTGACAAGGGAATATGTAAACTATTCACATTAGCTATCTAAGGTTTTAATTGATCACTGCAATTAAAACAGCTAACAATATAAATGCAAGAATAGTTTACAATCTTCAAGCATATTTTATTCAAAATAAGTATCAAGAAAGAATATAAGATAAGAGATTCTAGGAATTTATATGTTTTTGACGATGAATTAATCAATTGAAACATAAACTTGCTTAAAATTGAGAAGAAGGCTTGCAACTCTTTTAAAAATCTCTATACTCTGTTTTGCAATGGTAGCCCCGCTGGTGGCTTCGCAATTGTACTCTGTGAACCCCGCCAGGACCGGAAGGTAGCAACGGTAGCAGATCTATGATGTGCCGAAGTTTTGCTAGTGGGGTTGCCACCATCTTCTAATCCGATCTTCGTTGGATTGCCTTCATAATTACATCTAAATCAAATCCTCTATACTGTAAAAATCTCATCTGTTTTGCTTTAAGTTTAGGATCTTTTTCTACTTCTTCACCAAATTTTTTAACTTTAAGCTGATAAGCCTGTTCTACCCAATCAATGTTATGAATTTCATCTGCAATTAAATCATTTTCGATTTGTTTTGTTTTTAAAGCTTGTTTAATATGTTTTGGGCCTTTACCTTTGCGAATTTGGCTAGCCAATGTTAGTTCTGCAACGCGTTGGTCACTTTGATAGTTTTGCTCAGATAACTCTTCAACAAGTTGCTTAACCTCTTCAGGGTTTTGTGCATAACGATTCAATTTCTCGATAAGTTCTGCTTTCGAATAGTCTCGACGAGTCAATAAAGCAAAAGCATATGAGCGCAAACGTTGACCTGTAAGCAAAGCGCGTTGTTGGGACTGTTCTTCTGTTCTTTTGAACATATTTAATATTTCCTTGTAAAAAACGCCCCGAAGGGCGTTTTAAGACTTATAAGCGATAATTAAGACTCTAATAGAAGATCTTCTTCTTCATCTTCCACCTGTACAGCACCATTAGTACCCGTAGTTAGCAGTTGTTCACGGATAATTTTTTCAATTTCTCCAGCCATTTGAGGATTTTCTTCAAAGTGGCGAATAACGTTGTTTTTACCCTGACCAATTTTATTGCCTTGATACGAATACCAAGCACCTGCTTTTTGCACGATATCTTGTTGTACAGCTAAATCTACAAGTTCGCCAAGCTGGTTTGTACCTTTACCGTACAAGATTTGAAAAATAGCTTCTTTAAATGGAGGAGCCATTTTATTTTTAACAACTTTAACTCGAGTTTCAGAGCCGATGATTTCATCACCTTCTTTGACTTGACCAATACGGCGGATATCTAAACGTACAGAAGCATAGAACTTCAATGCGTTACCACCAGTCGTAGTCTCAGGGCTACCAAACATTACACCAATTTTCATACGGATCTGGTTAATGAAAATAACCATACAGTTCGAGCGTTTAGCGTTACCCGTAATTTTACGTAGTGCCTGACTCATTAGGCGAGCTTGTAAGCCCATGTGAGAGTCACCCATTTCGCCTTCAATTTCTGCTTTAGGAGTAAGAGCAGCAACTGAGTCGACAACGATTAAATCAATTGCACCAGAGCGAACTAGCATGTCTGCAATCTCGAGAGCCTGTTCACCGTTATCAGGTTGCGATACAAGTAGATTATCAATGTCCACGCCCAGCTTACGTGCATATTGTGGATCTAATGCATGTTCTGCATCGATAAATGCACAAGTACCACCAGCTTTTTGACATTGTGCAATCGCTTGGAGAGTCATTGTGGTTTTACCAGAAGATTCTGGACCATAAATCTCAACGATACGACCTTTCGGTAAACCGCCAATCCCCAATGCAATATCTAAAGTCAAAGAACCTGTAGATACAGCTTCAACTGCTTGAACAGTGTTGTCACCGAGACGCATCACCGTATTTTTGCCAAATTGTTTCTCAATTTGACTTAGCGCGGCTTGTAATGCTTTGCTTTTATTCTCATCCATCTCAAAAACCTCAATACTCTAAGTTCATCACGTTTAACCCAAGTGGATGCATTGAATCTCAACTTGTTTCACAGGGCTAATAGTGACAGATTTTTTCTATAGCTTCTATGTGTTGTCTGTGTGTGTGCGACACAACTCGACGTTTTTATTCATCACCATACGACCAGTGCTGATCATTGTCCTGTTTAAACCGATTAATCTGTCTACGATCCTTTTTACTCGGTCTATGATCAGGTCGAGCAAGATTATGCAATTTTCGTTGGGATGCAATCAACTCCCGTCTAGCAATGCTTACTTCTGTTTCTTCATAAAGTTGCTGGGCAACTGGTGCTGGACCACGTGTGTTCGAAAGCGCTTTTACGACAACGGTTTTTTTATCAAAACCTTGTTGAATAATCAGTTCCATTCCAACACGAATTTCTTTGGAAACTTTTACACGCTCATTATTGTGATGTACTTTACCTCCTTCGATTGCTGCTTTAGCAATTGAACGAGTTTTAAAAAAACGAGCAGCCCATAACCATTTGTCGATACGCATGGTCTCTACAGCATCGTTTTCAAGCGATTTTGACATCATTATCCTTTCTATCAATTTGATTCAAAATAGACAGCAATTCTGTAAGTCGATCTAGTGCTTTATATTCTAAATCTTCATGCTTTCTTGCATTCTTTAGACTTGAGGGCTGCAAGATAGTAAACAAGTGTTTGATACCAAATTTTTCTGCTGTTTTGAGTACAGGAGTTGTATCGTCAATAAAAATGGTTGCGTCTGGATCGAAAGGTTGTAATTTTTGGAGATCTTGCCAAAAATGAATATCTTCTTTTGCATAACCAATTTGTTCACTCGATACAATTACGTCAAAGAAGTGTTCAATTGCAATATTATCGAGCTTTAGGCGCAAGCTTGCACGGTCAGCATTTGTAACTAACCAACAACTATATCCTTGTTCTTTCAGTTCCTGCAGAAGCTGAATACAACCTGAGCGAGCTTGAATTTTTGTCTGAAATTCTTGCTGTAATTTGAGTACATCAACGCCTACAGTTTTGGTCCAATAAGCTGATGAATACCAAACAAGCGTATGTCTATGTGATTGATAAAACTGATATAGTGTTTTTTGGCTATGGTCGAGTGGAAGTTGATGTATCTCTGCATGTCGCTTGGGAAGACATTCATTCCAAATGAAATCATCAAAAGCGAGATCTAATAGCGTACCATCCATGTCAAACATTACGATTTTAGACATATCTAAATATCTCCAAAATCATTTAAAGCAAATTTTTTAAGACACATCTACCATATATCCTTTTTAAAATCATTAATTAAAGAAACTTCGAGATATAAAATTAATTTAAAACTCCACCCATTAATTCTTTCAAAAGGTGTTTTGATTAATGTGATGGGTAGGGAGGATAAATGATTTGAAAATTATAGCGTGTAATTTTGCAAACAAAAAACAATAATAAATGCTTTTTAATAGAAAACTTTTCCTGTGTTTAAAGTAAAAATAGGCAGCCAAAGTTTTGCAATTAAGAAATCTTAAAAGTCATCTATATTTATGGTTAATTTTGCTTACATAGGATATGTATTGACATACATTTTATAAATTGAAGGATACTTGTTTAAAGTTATATTTAAAATTAACCTTAATAAGAATTTAGAGAAAGCAATGAAAATTGGATTTATTGGCGGAGCCAATGACGGTATTGTAATCAATGCTGCTGATGGTCTTGATACTTATAAGCTTGAATGGCATTACAAAGCAGAAAAGCACTGTGAAGCACAGCCAACATTAGGTCTTAATGGGCCTGAGTATGATTACTACAACCTCTTAATACTAAGAAAAAATAAAGAGGCTAAACTCTTTTATGTACTCACTACAATGGGAAAAGATGATATCGCGAGTAAAATCCATGAGTATTGGGAGTGCTCTACATCTGTTGGCTATGATTTCGATGATTAAGAAAATTTTTATTAATAATTTAAAATTTTAACTTTAAGCAAAAATTAAATGAAGAGCTCGTAATTTCATATAACACATGTGCTTTTAGGTGGTGATGGAAAGGAACCTTGGGATGATCAAAGTTTTTAACTTTGTGCATTCCAAGTCTTTCCATGACAGCTTGAGAGGGTGTATTTATATTAGCGGTAAATGAAACGATCTTATCTAACTTCAGTACATTAAAACCATAGTCTAAAACTGCTTTTGCTCCTTCAGTTGCATAACCTTGTTTCCAGAATTCTTTTGCAAGTCGCCACCCAATTTCCACACATGGAGAGAAGTCAAATTGTTCAGGTTGACTATGTAAGCCAATAAACCCGATAAATTGATGAGTTTCTTTTAATTCTACTGCCCAGAAACCCCAACCATTTTCATTAATGAGAGATGAAATTTTTTGAATTAAATTATGGCTTTCTTGGGGTGTTAATAGATTTGGGAAAAATTGCATAACATCTTGATCTAAGCCCATTGTTATAAAAGGCTCAACATCACTTTCTTTCCACTGTCTTAAAATTAAACGCTTTGTTTCGATCATGAGATGTCTCTTTAATTAAAAATAAGGGATCAAAGTGGTTTTTGCACAATCTTTTGTAAAATGATCTTGGAATTGATACTCACTACACCTTTTATTTTATTTAAGGTATTAATGACGAAATGAGAAAAAGAACTCAAATCTTTGGTCGCAACGTGTAAAACATAATTAGATTCACCAGTAATAATATATGCATTAATGACTTCATCAAAATTTTTGATCTGGCTTAAAAAGAAGTTGTGATCATTTTCTGTGAGTTGGGCAAGCTTTATTTCGACTATTGCCTCAATTTTTATACCTAGTTTTTCATAGTTAACTTTCGCTTGATATTTTTCAATTACACCATTGCTTTCTAAAATTTTAACTCGCCGATGACAAGCTGAAGCCGAAAGGTTAACGAGATCGGCCAGTTCTTGGTTACTTAACCGAGCATTATCTTGTAAGTACTTCAAAATTTTAAGATCAATTGCATCTACATTCATTTTCGAATTTCATCCATGTTTTTTAATTTTAATTCGAATTTTATACGAAAATAGCAAATTTTAATCAAATATTATCGAATAAATCGAAAGAATTGGCATGATAAAATTCAAATACAAAGGAAATGTTGAAAATAGGTGAAATAACAAATGATTACTCATGAACAATGCCTCTATTGGGATCAGGAAGATGAACTCAAAAAGTTTAAAGATGAATTTGCACTACCAGAAAATGTCATTTATTTAGATGGTAATTCTTTGGGTGCAAGACCAAAAAAATCATTAGAGGTTGCTCAGCATATTATTGCCAAAGAGTGGGGTGAGGATCTTATTAATAGTTGGAATAAAGCAGATTGGTGGGGCTTACCGACTAGACTCGGAGATAAAGTCGCGCAGCTTATCGGTGCTGAAAAAGGGGAAGTCGTTATTTCAGATTCCACAACATTAAATTTATTCAAAGTTTTATCAGCAGCGGTAAAAATTCAAGCTGAAAAATTTCCAGACCGTAAAATTATTGTTGCAGAAAAAGATGCTTTCCCAACCGATATTTATATTATTGAAGGTTTTATAGATTTGATTCATCAGGGCTATCAAGTTGAGTTAATTGATGGTGCAGATGATTTATCTCGTGTTTTAGAAAAAGATGTAGCAGTAGTTGTTCTTTCTCATGTGAATTATCGGACTGGATATTTCTATGATATGGAATCTATGAATCAACAAATTCACGTTAAAGATGCTTTGATTATTTGGGATTTATGTCACTCAGTTGGTGCGGTGTCTATGGATCTTAATCAGAGCAATAGTGATTTTGCCATCGGTTGTACTTATAAATATTTAAATGGTGGCCCAGGTTCTCCAGCGTTGTTATGGGTAAATCGAAAGCATCGTGATCAGTTCTGGCAACCTCTCTCAGGCTGGTGGAGCCACAAAAAACCATTTGATATGGCTCAGCATTATGAACCAGCTAACAGTATTCGCCGTTACTTGTGCGGAACTCAACCCATTATTTCTATGAGTCTAATCGAATGTGGTGTCGATATTTTCTTACAAGCTGATATGCAACAAATACGCGAGAAATCGCTCAAATTAACTGATTTGTTTATTCAACTTGTTCAACAAGAGTGTGCCCAGTTTGGTTTTGAACTGATTACACCTTTAAATCATAAATATCGTGGTAGTCATGTCAGTTATAGACATGAGTTCGGTTATGAAATTATTCAAGCGCTGATTGCTCGTGGTGTGATTGGGGATTATCGAGAGCCGGAGGTATTACGTTTTGGAATTACACCTTTATATTTAGGGTTTGAAGATATTTGGAATGCCGTACAACAACTTAAGCAAATCATGCTGAATAGTGAATGGAAAAATGAGCGTTATCTGGTGCGTAGTGAAGTGACCTGATCGTTAAAGATCAACATTAGAAAATGGCTAGGAGGGCCTATGAGCAGTTTTGATGAAATACAAAATCGAGAAGCGGGTTTACATAAAAAATTATCCGCAAAACAGATGGGAATGATTGCAATTGGTGGAGCGATTGGTACAGGGCTGTTCATGGGAAGCAAGTTTGCAATTAGCTTTGCTGGCCCAGCCGTCATTGTGAGTTATGCCATTGGAGGCTTAATCGCATTTGCTATTATGGCTTGTTTGGCTGAGATGACGGTTCAGCATCCTACATCAGGCTCATTTGGAGCATATGCTGAGCATTATGTAAGTCCTCTTGCGGGTTTTTTAGTCCGTTATTGTTATTGGGCGTGTATTGTATTAGCGGTCGGTACAGAAATTACAGCAGTTGCTGACTATATGAAATTATGGTTTCCACATGTAGGTTCTTGGGTCTGGATTGCCTTTTTCTCGCTAACTTTACTCGTTGTTAATGCCTATAGTGTTAAAGCTTTTGGATTAGTTGAATATTGGTTTTCGACCATAAAAGTCTTTGCAATTATTGTATTTATTCTTTTAGCAATTGGTATTTTGACCCAAAGTCATGGGGGCACAGATCAGGTTCTTTCTAATTTAACCGAGCATGGAGGATTTTTCCCTCATGGTTTTAGTGGAGTCTGGATTGGGGTAATCATTTCAATATTTAGTTATTTAAGTATTGAAATGATCGCTGTTGCGGCAGGTGAGGCTAAAGATCCGGAAAGAGCTGTTAAGAAAGCTTTTAAAAGTACTGCGATTCGCTTAATTCTATTTTATTTACTGTCTTTATTTCTTATTGTGGCACTTGTTCCTTGGTCAACTTTAATTGGAGCCGACGCGACCAGCCCTTTTGTGATGGTGATGAAAATTGTAGGCATTCCATATGCGGACAGTATTTTAAATTTTATTGTAATTGTCGCGGCCTTATCAGCCATGAATAGTATGTTGTATATCTCAACACGTATGCTATTTAGCTTGTCACGAGCTGGTGATGCACCAAAACTATTTGGCCGTATTAGTCATAATGGTGTACCAATTAATGCATTGTTATTGTCAGCAGTAGGTATTGGAGTCGCGAGTATTGTTTATACGATTAACCCAGCTTCTGCTTTCCCGATCATGATTGCTTTATCTATGTTTGGTGCGTTGTTCACATGGGGCAGTATTTTTGTTACCCATATGTTTTTTAGAAGGAATATGGCACGAAAAGGAGAACAGTTAAAATTTAAGGTTCCAGCGAGCCAGTTAATTTCACTGTTGGGATTAATCGCAATTTTGAGTATTACTATCACAACGTGGTTTACCAATGAATTTAAGTCAACTTTACAGTTTGGAGTCCCATTAGTTGTTGTTCTTACATTTTTCTATTATTTCAAACGTTCATCAGCCAAGCTTGCTTTAAATAGTCATGAAGAATCTTTGAAGTGAGAGACCTATGCGACCATATGATAATTCTAGAACCGTAGCGAATGAACATGAAATATTGGCAGAATTTAAAAGAACAAGCTTGTTGAGCTATCAAAAATTTACCCATATCGCAGATATTCAATATGGGACGCACCCAAGGTCAACTTTAGATTTATTCCCATTAGAACAAGCCAAAAAGACTGTTATTTTTATTCATGGTGGATATTGGCAATGGTGTGATAAATCAGATTTTGGATTCATCGTACTGTATGTTCTAGCAAAAGGAGCCCAGTGTGTTCTTTTAGAATATGATTTGGCACCACAAAGTAAAATTTCAGATATTGCTTCTCAAGTTAATCAAGCTCTCGATTTTATTCGAGAGCAAGACTGGAAAACTGATGAGGTAGTTTTAGTTGGGCATTCGGCAGGAGCACATCTAGCAGCCTTGTTCTTAGGTCATCCACTGATATCTGAGATGGTTTTGTTAAGTGGAATTTATGATCTGGAACCTATACAAAGTACCCATTTAAATCATGCTCTCACGCTTTCAAGCGAAGATATCTTAAAATATAGCCCTGTTCACCAGTCAAAACGAGTTACTACTCCATGTTCAATTTTCTGTGGTGAACTCGAACTTGATGAGTTGAAATGGCAAAGCCAAAATTATTTTGAAATGAAGAAAAGGCAAGATCAGGATTTTGTTTCTTTCAAGCTTATTTCTGGAGTTAACCATTATTCTATTTTAAATCATTACTTTAATAATATTTTAATTTAATTGTTTGAAATAGAATGTAATTGAGTAAAGAAAAACAGATTAAACTTATTAGAAGATAAAATGTGAGATCAATCACAACTCAACCTGATTTTTATAAAAATTAAGTGTTCTTATTGACCTGACTATAGAACTTAATTAGATTGAAAAGATAGTGCTTTCTCACTAAGCGGCAAAATGTTTAGCTGTTGTTTAGTTGAGTTTCAAGTCCGTAGCTTCCCAAGATACGGACTTTTTTATTTGACTTTTAAAAACAATAATATAAAGCGAATTTTATTCTTGGATATGGCGGTAATATCTATTTAATTATTCAAATAAATTAATCACATAGCCCTCTGTTAAATAAAAAAATAGTATTTACTTTTCATTATTTAACTGGAATTATCATTTAATTAATGGATTATATAAAATATATTTTACCAAACTGACAGAGTGTGAGATTACGCTCAGAACTTCATGAATTTGTCATATAGGTTAGATAAATTAAACACAGAAAAATAAAAAGAGAAGGCTATGGCGTATAGTTTAATAATATATATCATCTGCAAATAATTGGTTTAGTCGGCTCTTGTGAGTTGTCTTTTTTATTTTTAAAGGAGTGTTGATGAAAGTACAGTATTTCGAAGGAGGCATGTATAAACATATGTGTCCTGTTTGCGGATATCTTCATTATATTCCTGTACATTATCCTTTCTCTAACGGCAACCAATGGTTTTTTAATGGTCACTTGGAAAAACCGACATTTGATCCCATCATAAGTATAAATGAATGTTGTAATTACTTTATTAAAGATGGCTTTATCGAATATAGCATTAATTGTAGGCATCATTTAGCTGGGTGTAAGGTTGAGCTGCCAGAACTAAAATTAAAAAAATATAGAATATAATTGATTTTGGTATTTATTAATTATGGCTATTTAAAAGACTGTACATTTCCTTGATTATCACATATTTTTGCAATATATCTTTACATATTTGATACTGAATACATATAGTTAAAGAAATGGTAAATTTATTTTAGTTGAAGCTAGTATTGAAATTTGCAAGAATTTTTATAATTCACTGTTTATATTTTATTTATGGATATCTTGAAGTTTTTAAGAAGCTTTAATACAAGTGAATATGTCTTTAGGTGGTGAAGCAAACACATCTTTAGATAGTGCAGTAGAAAATTTATTTAATAATGGTTACGTAATGGTTGTGGCTGCAGGAAACTCGAATACAGATGCTTGTAGTACTTCACCAGCCAGAGTAAGTAAGGCAATTACTGTTGCTGCTACAGATAGTACAGATACTCGAGCTAGTTATTCTAATTATGGAAGTTGTGTTGATATTTTTTCGCCTGGAAGCCAGATTAACTCTTCTTGGATTGGGAGTAATACAGCAACTAAAGTTTTGAATGGAACTTCAATGGCAGCTCCACATGTTGTCGGTGTCGTAGCTGAAATGTTGCAAAGTACGCCCACTGCAACGCCTCAGACAATCTCGACCAATCTTTTAAATCAAGCAAGTAGTAATGTTGTAAAAAATCCTTCTGGTAGCCCAAATCGGTTGTTATATAAATCTCCTCAGTAAAAGCAGTTATTTAAATTAGAAAAGGTCCCGAAGGACCTTTTTTAGATTTTTGCATGAGTACCGTATTTATCAATCATGATTGAGCTGGCTTCATTTAAACCGCGAACCGTTACCTTAATACCGTTTTTTTGAAATTTATTCACTACTGAATCTAGCATCGCAACTGAAGTCACATCCCAAATATGTGAGTGGGTAAGATCAATAATGACTTCTTTAGCATCTTCGTTAAAGTTAAAACTTTGCATAAATTTTTCAGAAGAACTAAAAAATATTTGGCCTCTTAATTCGTATAGACGAGCTTGATCTTCAAATGAAGTTTCTATACGAATATCATTTTCCAGTTTATTTGCTAAGAAAAGTGCTGAAAGTAATACGCCAGTTAATACGCCTAACGCTAAGTTGTGGGTCG
The DNA here is from genome assembly GCF_013009345.1 of Acinetobacter geminorum. GTDB lineage: Bacteria > Pseudomonadota > Gammaproteobacteria > Pseudomonadales > Moraxellaceae > Acinetobacter > Acinetobacter geminorum. The sequence continues at coordinate 226,293 of NZ_JABELE010000004.1, forward strand.
CAACCACTACAATAACGGTAGTGATCATAACGACATTACTACTTTTAGGATTATTTTTAAATTGTGCTAGAGAGCTCCACTCAAAAGTACTGATCGATACCATAATCATGACCGCAACCAAAGCAGCCATAGGAATAACCTTTAACCAGTCACTTAAAAACACAACTAGAATAAGTAAGAATATTCCTGCGCAAAAAGTGGATAAACGTGTACGGCCACCAGATTTTACATTAATCATTGATTGACCAATCATGGCACAACCAGCCATACCCCCCATGAAACCTGAAGCGATATTAGCAATACCTTGACCTTTACATTCTTGAAATTTATCGCTAGAAGTATCTGTCATTTCATCAACAATTGTTGCAGTCATCATGGATTCAAGTAGGCCAACTGCAGCCAGCGCTAAAGAATATGGAAGAATAATAATAAGAGTTTCTAAATTAAAAGGAATATTAGGAATCAGAAATATTGGCAAAGTGTCTGGTAATGAACCCATATCACCAACCGTTCGAACATCAAACCCTAAAAAAATAGCGAGTAATGTGACTACTACAATACAAATAAGGGGTGAGGGAAAGAACTTTCCAATTTTTGGAATATAGGGGAAAAGATAAATAATTCCTAAACCAATTGCTACTAGTAAGTAGACATGCCATGTAACGCTTATTAATTCCGGTAATTGGGCCATAAAAATGAGAATAGCGAGTGCATTAACAAATCCAATGACCACTGATTTGGAAACAAAGCGCATGAGTTTGGCAAGTTTGAAATATCCGGCCAAAATCTGTATGACGCCAGTTAATACTGTCGCTGCAAATAAGTATTGAAGCCCGTGGTCCTTTACGAGCGTTGTCATAACCAACGCCATGGCACCCGTAGCTGCCGAAATCATAGCCGGACGACCGCCTACGAAAGAGATAATAACGGCAATACAAAAAGAGGCATATAAACCGACTTTTGGATCTACACCCGCAATAATTGAAAATGCAATTGCTTCTGGAATTAAAGCAAGACCAACAACAAGACCAGAAAGAATATCTGAACGGACATTAGAGAACCATTGTTCTCGGACATTGGATAACATGAGAAATAGCCTAAGTTCTAAATTTAAAAGGCTAGTGATGTGATATACCAACACAAGCGACTACACCACATCACTAAACAGTGATGAGTTATTTACGGATGAGACGAGTAAATAAACTTAAGGTGGCGTAAGTGTCATAGGTATAGAGATTTGAGGCATTTAAAAGTGCCCGAAGAATAACATAAGTTTTTAAGGTTGACTAACCTAATTCTACTAAGCTTAAAGATATTTAAAAATGCTAGTTACACAAATTGCATAGCTACTTTTATGCAACAGAGCCTTTCATAAATTTGGATTTTAATAGTTCTGCTATTCATCATAATACAAATCATATAGAGAACTTGTATAAACCAATCCGTAAAGGTTTAAAAATTCTCGGAAAATTTTGACAATTTTATAAGGTGGACTCATGAATAAACATTTACTGGCAAAAATTGCTTTATTAAGCGCCGCTCAGTTAGTTACTCTCAATTCAGCATTTGCTGATGTTCCTCTTACTCCATCTCAATTCGCTAAGGCGAAAACAGAAAACTTTGACAAGAAAGTTATTCTATCTAATTTAAATAAGCCACATGCTTTGTTATGGGGGCCTGATAATCAAATTTGGTTAACTGAGCGGGCAACAGGCAAGATTTTAAGAGTTAATCCTGAGTCGGGCAGTGTAAAGACAGTTTTTCAGGTGCCAGAGATTGTCAATGATGCTGATGGACAAAATGGTTTATTAGGCTTTGCTTTCCATCCGGATTTTAAAAATAATCCTTATATCTACATTTCAGGTACATTTAAAAATCCGAAATCTACAGATAAAGAGCTACCGAATCAAACTATTATTCGTCGATATACCTATAATAAGTCAACAGATACGCTTGAGAAGCCAGTAGATTTATTGGCAGGATTACCATCATCGAAAGACCATCAGTCTGGTCGTCTTGTCATTGGTCCAGATCAAAAGATTTATTATACGATTGGTGACCAAGGGCGTAACCAGCTTGCTTATTTGTTCTTGCCAAATCAAGCACAACATACGCCGACTCAACAAGAGCTGAATGGCAAGGACTATCACACCTACATGGGTAAAGTACTACGCTTAAATCTTGATGGAAGTATTCCAAAAGATAATCCAAGTTTTAATGGAGTGGTTAGCCATATCTATACACTCGGGCATCGTAATCCGCAGGGCTTAGCATTCACTCCAAATGGTAAATTGTTGCAGTCTGAACAAGGTCCAAACTCTGACGATGAAATTAATCTCATTGTCAAAGGTGGCAACTATGGTTGGCCGAACGTAGCTGGTTATAAAGACGATAGCGGCTATGCTTATGCAAATTATTCAACAGCAGCCAATAAGTCAATTAAGGATTTAGCTCAGAACGGAGTAAAAGTAGCCGCAGGGGTTCCTGTGACGAAAGAATCTGAATGGACTGGTAAAAACTTTGTCCCACCATTAAAAACTTTATATACCGTTCAAGACACCTACAACTATAACGATCCAACTTGTGGAGAGATGACCTATATTTGTTGGCCAACAGTTGCGCCGTCATCTGCCTATGTCTATAAAGGCGGCAAAAAAGCAATTTCTGGTTGGGAAAATACATTATTGGTTCCATCTCTAAAACGCGGTGTTATTTTCCGTATTAAGCTAGATCCAACTTACAGTACTACTTATGATGATGCGGTGCCGATGTTTAAAAGCAATAACCGCTATCGTGATGTGATTGCGAGTCCAGACGGGAATGTTTTATACGTGTTGACGGATACAGCTGGGAATGTTCAAAAAGATGATGGCTCCGTAACAAATACATTAGAGAATCCAGGATCTCTCATTAAGTTTACATATAAGGCTAAGTAATACAGTCCATTAAAAAACCGATCTATAAAGATCGGTTTTTTTAGCTTCAGTAAAACTATTCTGTTACGACTAATACTGGTAAATGAATTTCTCCTAAAAGGGCTTGAGTGACACTTCCTAAGAAGAATTTTTTAAAGCCTTTTCGACCATGAGAACCAATGACTAACAAGTCTGCTTTTAACTCAGTAGCTGCTTTAATAATTTCTGTATGAATTGTTTGACCTTCAACAATTTTTGTATCAACAGAAATTCCATGTTTGCTAAATTGTTCTTTAGCCTCGTCTAGAATACTCTGAATAGATGCTTTAGCTTTATTAAAATAATCCTGTGCTAATTCTGTACTATCAATAAATTCTACAGAAATGAAAGGATCTATGGTCAGCGCATATACTAGAGTCACTTTACTACCAAAGGCTTTAGCAATTGCTGTTGCGTGATTAACAGCAATGAGTGAAGTAGGAGAGCCATCGACTGGAACCAAGATATGGTGATAACTCATATATTGCTCCTTATTGTCCTTTGACAATGTATGGTGTGGAAACACCGAATTATTATCTTTGTGCTTATATTATGAACAATTTTAAAAGTAATATTGTTTATTTTTAGTATGAATAAAAGCCAGAAAGTTTATTAAATGTTTTATCTTCAGGGATTGTAATGGCTTACTAAGTAAGGTTGATTCTGTTTAAGTATTGAAATGACTTGATTGGCATCTATAGCCGATTCAAATAAGAAGCCTTGACCAATGCTATATCCAAATTGACGAAGTAACTCTTCTTGTTCTGGAGTTTCAATTCCTTCTGCGATGAGTCCAAGTGATAAATTTGGAGCGAGTAAACCAATTGCCTGAACAATCGCGTAAATTGATGGGTCGTGTTGCATCTTTTGTATAAAACTACAATCTACTTTTAAACTGTCAATTGGGTAGTCGCGAATATGTGTTAATGATGAAAAACCAGTACCAAAGTCGTCGAGTGCAATACGTACACCATGTTGCTTTAATTTATTAAGTGCACGGATTACATATTCTGAACCACGATCACCTAGCATGTGTTCGGTGACCTCAACTTCAATATAATGAGTCGGTATTTGAAATTGATTAATCTTTTTCAAAAGCCTTTCAGCATAGGTGTCTCTCAAGAATTCAACTGGAGCCGCATTTAATGAAACAGGGAGCGGCTTAATACCAAGATTTATCCATTTGGCTATGTCACGTAAAACTTGGTGTTGCATTGTTTCACCAATTTTACTCGCTAAATTATAATCTTTAAAAGCTTCAGCAATTTGTGCGGGATAACCTCTTTGTGCTGAGGTTGTATGCCAGCGCAATAAAGCTTCAAACCCCACTACACGATGGGTATTTAGGTCTACTTTAGGTTGATAGTATGGCTGGATTGTATGATGACGAATCAACTGGCGAGCTAAATTAAGCTGAGAAGCGACAGTTTCAGTCATTTGCATCATGCACGGATCATACATGCGGATACCACCACGACCACGCGCTTTTAAGTCATGCAATGCCATATCAGCACAACTAAGTAAACCTGACTGGTCTATAGCATCTTGGGGATAAATCGCACACCCAATGCTCATGCCACCATTTAATACATTTCCTAAATAAGTAATTGGCTGATTTAACTGTTGCAGTAAAATTGCTGCTAATTCACGAACATCGTTTTCAGATTTGAGGTTATTGATAATAACTGCGAACTCATCGCCACCTAATCTGGCAACAAAGCATCTTTCATCATCCATACAATGACTAAAGCGTTTGGATAAAACTTTTAATAAATGATCACCTGCGCTATGACCCAAAGTATCATTAATATGTTTAAAATGATCGAGGTCAATTAAAAGTAATCCCACACTTGTTTGCGTGTCTTTTGAATAGGCAAGGGTACGTTTAAGCTGAAATTTAAATGAGCGTCGATTACATAACCCCGTCAGTTCATCTCTCTCACTCATATTCCTAAGTTGGTTTTCTGCCAAATGCTGTTGAGTAACATTACGTGAGACACAGAGTATTTGTCTGATTTCTCCATTTTCCCGATGAATAGGGGTAAGCATATTATCCCAATACTCAGGATCTTGATCTGGTAAGCAGCTCATTCCTGCAAATCTGGCAACTTTACCTTGAAGGGCTTTTTTTAAAGCGACCCGCCCGCGTTTACGAATGTGAGGTGGCAATAACTCAAGCCATTTCATTCCAAATTCTGTTTCATCAACAGGGATGCCTAAAGCGAGGCATCCTGATTTATTCATATGTGAAACTGTGCCGTCTACATTAAGCACCTTAATGCAATCTACACTGATATCTAACATTTGATTTTGTATTTCAATGTTCTTCTGTAAGTTTTGTTGTTCTTGAATATCGTGATCAATATCTAAAAAGCTAACATACCATTCATTATTTTGAGATAGGCCGCGATACTTAGAAGCTTGGATGGAGAGTTTGCACCATCTATATTCATTTTCAACTTGTAAAAGTCGACATTTAAATTCTATTCTTTTTTGTAGGCGAATTGCTTCGAGCCATCTATTTTTGACTTCATCTAAATCGACAGGATATATAAAATCTAGCCATCGCTGAGGCAATGGAGAAAAGGTATCCAGCCAATATTCTGTACACTCTACATTGCAATATAATATCAAGCCATTTTCATCACTAACCCAGGTGGGTAGAGGAATTTGCTCAACAATAAAATGCTTTTGGGTGTTGTTCGACATTGAAGTCATAACATGCCTAGAAAGATTGCAAGTTGATTAATCTATTTATTAGTCGTTATTGTAATCTTTCTGTAGTAATCAAAACAGCGATAAATAAATTTTAAGTGTGCTTTTTTTGAACTAAAATTGGGAGATTAAAACCAATATATACTTAATATTTAATTTATGTTTTTGTTATTTATTGATTTTTATTCATGTTAAGTAAAAAAATATTTATGCTTATTTTTGTAAAAAACTTATTAAAACAGAAACTTATAATTATATTTATGTATTTATTTTAACGAAACTAAATAGACTTCCGTCATAAATCAAAAAACGTACAATTTATTTGATCAAATTAATCAGCAAAATTATTTAATTCAAGAGAT
>NZ_JABELE010000050.1 GCF_013009345.1 Acinetobacter geminorum
TCACCATTTGTAGCGTTCTGAGTACGTAAAGGTCCCCATTTTAAGCGCAGACGAACTGCGTCAAGATCAAGATTACTAAAAGCGCGGACCCACGGTGTTTCAGACTTCAGCTCCACATCGATAGCAGTTTCATTTTCTACTGCAGGAAAACCTTCAATGTATTCCTGATCATTAGTACCATTTCTAAAATCAACTTTTACATTTTCAAAGTTAAGGCTTCCATCTGCATTCTGAAGTGGAGTTTCTTCTAAATAAATTGACTGAAGCCCATTTGCTAGCCCCTCAATTTCTCCTTCAGCTAAACCATATAGAACCTTGATAAAGGTTTTCGATTGAGCAGAATCTGGTGAAATGACAGGTTGCCGTTGTTTATTACTGCCCTTTTTTGCGCCTACTACTGCATTCATAAGAAATCTCACGCAATAAAAAAGGCGCTAGAAAGCGCCTGTTAAATAATTAAAATTTACATCTGATCTTCAGGATATTGACCTGCGCTCACAATGAAGCCACCGACTTCACGTCTACCATAAAGAATTGGAACAGGATTACCTTGTGCAACTGTGGTAACTGCACCGCCAAAGCCTTTATTCGCTCTGTTTCCATCTTGGTTTTGGTCTTGAGTAGTATCAACCTTCGGCATAAGCATCATAGCCACACCACCAAGCATCATTCCAATACCTGAACCAATCAATGCAGCACCGAGTGGTGCTCCACCGCCTAATGTGCCTACAGTTACTAAGACTCCCACCACGACCATCACAGCACCTAAAACAGTCTGTAATATTCCATTACCGCCTGCACCAACTACACGTGGAACAATATGAATAA
>NZ_JABELE010000051.1 GCF_013009345.1 Acinetobacter geminorum
ATGTGAAGTACCTTTTGTAATTATCCTCTGAAGGATAAATGAAAATTAAGTACTTACACAAAATTTAGAACAGTCCCGTTTAAAGACATCGGTGACTTATTGTGATTGTAAATTTAGTAGTAATTCTAAGAAAAACTTTCTACATCATTAATTTCATCATTTACCATTTTTTATATTCTAATCTTACCTGTTGAAACTAATATATCTATATAAATTTCAATCCCGTTATAAACCCCAATTTAACAATAACTCTTTCATTATTTATTCTTACTTTTTAATGATTTATTTTAGTGCAAATGTCGTTTTGTGTGCTTGACTGCAATAGGGTAGAGCACTATCCTTTGCCTGCTGGCCACATTGCCAGCCGGCTTTGACAGGCCGCGCTCAAGAACATTGAAAAAACTCGTTTTTTTGATGTAGACCCGTTCGTCTCCCTTTTTGTAGCGGTAGGACGGAAGGGGGACACCTTCGGGTGTGCTGGGTCTTGAGCCAGTCTGTCAACCCTCTTTCGTTCTGCCACCATAATTTCTATTAATGTCTGGCAGAACTCCCAAAATCAGGAGTTGGCTATGCACATCCATCATTTCTTGGCAGCCTTTGCCAAAGTCTATATCGACACAACTTAAAAATTTACAGCAGCTTGAATGCCATAAGGTTTTTCAGGCTTTAGTCATTTTTACTTAAAACTTAGCAAAACAAAACTTGAGATGTGCCAAGCACCGTCTTACGGCTTTGCTGTGCCTTTT
>NZ_JABELE010000052.1 GCF_013009345.1 Acinetobacter geminorum
AAAAACATGATTACTGGTGCTGCTCAGATGGACGGCGCGATCCTTGTGTGTGCTGCGACTGACGGTCCAATGCCACAAACTCGTGAACACATCCTTCTTTCTCGTCAGGTTGGTGTACCTTACATCATCGTATTCTTAAACAAGTGTGACCTTGTTGATGATGAAGAATTACTTGAATTAGTAGAAATGGAAGTTCGTGAACTTCTTTCTACTTATGACTTCCCAGGTGATGACACTCCAGTTATCCGTGGTTCTGCGCTTAAAGCGTTGGAAGGCGATGCTGGTCAATATGGTGAGTCTTCAGTTCTTGCTCTTGTTGAAGCGCTTGACTCTTACATCCCAGAACCAGAACGTGCTATCGACAAAGCATTCTTAATGCCAATCGAAGACGTATTCTCAATTTCTGGTCGTGGTACTGTAGTAACAGGCCGTGTAGAAGCTGGTATCGTTAAAGTTGGTGAAGAAGTAGAGATCGTTGGTATTAAAGATACAGTTAAAACAACTGTAACTGGCGTAGAAATGTTCCGTAAACTTCTTGACGAAGGCCGTGCAGGTGAGAACTGTGGTATCTTACTTCGTGGTACTAAGCGTGAAGACGTACAACGTGGTCAAGTACTTGCTAAACCAGGTACAATCAAGCCGCACACTAAATTCGACGCAGAAGTATACGTACTTTCTAAAGAAGAAGGTGGTCGTCA
>NZ_JABELE010000053.1 GCF_013009345.1 Acinetobacter geminorum
CCGGCATAGCTCAGTTGGTAGAGCAACTGACTTGTAATCAGTAGGTCCACAGTTCGAATCCGTGTGCCGGCACCATCTTAAGGGTGTGTAGTTGTGAAGTGAAGAACAACACTGAAATAAGTGTGATATGGTGAGATTCCCGAGCGGTCAAAGGGGGCGGACTGTAACTCCGCTACGAAAGTTTCGAAGGTTCGAATCCTTCTCTCACCACCATTAACTTCGATTGAAGTGGTATATATACCAACACAGTGCGGGAGTAGCTCAGTTGGTAGAGCGGCAGCCTTCCAAGCTGCATGTCGCGAGTTCGATCCTCGTCTCCCGCTCCATCGAAGGATAATCGCTCTTATAGCTCAGTGGTAGAGCACTCCCTTGGTAAGGGAGAGGTCTCGAGTTCAAATCTCGATAAGAGCTCCAGATACAGTTTAGTAGTTTTTCTACAAAGATTTAAAAAGCAGGCTTATTAGTCTGCTTTTCAAGTATTGGGTGTTTGATTTTTTAGGCGATATGTCGATGCTGAGTTTTTGCTCAGAATTGTGTTCGACGTAAACGAGGACTATAAACATGGCTAAGGCTAAGTTTGAACGTAATAAGCCACACGTAAACGTGGGCACAATCGGTCACGTTGACCATGGTAAAACAACTTTAACTGC
>NZ_JABELE010000054.1 GCF_013009345.1 Acinetobacter geminorum
GGCTTTGTTGCACAAACCTATCTCTAAAGGCTTATTCCACAATATAATTTTCAAATGAATAAGTCGACACCTAAAATTTATCGCACAACCAATTGGTCTTCATATAACCGAGCTCTCATTAATCGTGGAAATATTGCCATTTGGTTTGATCCTGCTACGCAATGGTATGCCCCATCAAAAGGCAAACAAGGACGAAATCAAACTTACTCCGACGCAGCTATCCAATGCTGCCTAATGATTAAATCTCTCTTCCGATTGTCTTTACGCATGGTCACTGGCTTTGTTCAAAGTCTCATCCATCTTTGTGGGTTAAATTGGATAGCGCCAGACTACACTACAATTTGTAGACGACAACAGCATATTGATATTGTGATTAGCTATCAAAAAAGTTGTGATGGACTGTATCTAATCGTTGACTCTACAGGTCTGAAATTCTTAGGTGAGGGTGAATGGAAGCGTAAAAAACATCAGTCTGAATATCGTCGCCAATGGCGTAAATTACATATGGGTATAGATGCTAAAACCTTACAAATACGCGCTGTTCAGCTCACAACCAACAATGTGAGTGATTCACAGGTACTTGGTGATTTACTCGATCAGATTCCACAAGATGAGAGAGTTGACTCCGT
>NZ_JABELE010000055.1 GCF_013009345.1 Acinetobacter geminorum
TGGTGGGCGCTGACGGGATCGAACCGCCGACATTCTGCTTGTAAGGCAGACGCTCTACCAACTGAGCTAAGCGCCCTAAGAAGAAAAAACTAATAAATTATTAATTTTCCGATTTAAAACTTTTATATTTTAAATCTTCTTCCAAACACAACCCGAACTGAAAAGTGGCGCAGCGGACGGGGCTCGAACCCGCGACCCCCGGCGTGACAGGCCGGTATTCTAACCAACTGAACTACCGCTGCACTTTCACAATATCGCAATTGTGGGGTAAACGATGTTAAGTCTTAAGTGGCGCAGCGGACGGGGCTCGAACCCGCGACCCCCGGCGTGACAGGCCGGTATTCTAACCAACTGAACTACCGCTGCACTTGAGAGCTTAACGTAAAGGCTTGGTGGGCGCTGACGGGATCGAACCGCCGACATTCTGCTTGTAAGGCAGACGCTCTACCAACTGAGCTAAGCGCCCTTAA
>NZ_JABELE010000056.1 GCF_013009345.1 Acinetobacter geminorum
GTCGCCAATCCGCAAAATCCCTAAAACTTTGTAGGATAAAACGTACATTGAAACATGGTGTGAGGCGTTTTGTAGTTACAGAGAGGGCGAATAGAGGGGGCTTACTTTTATACCTAATCATTTAAGATGTTGAGAAGAATAAGAGTTGCTATTGATAACAATATGTTATGTTTAAGTTTGGTTGTAAAAAGAACAATTTTATCGGGAGTAATCAATAAATGACCGTTATGTTGGTAAAACCTCATTTAAGGTTTAAAGAGAGCTATAACAACTATATTAATGAATTAGCTGATGAAGAACGTTACCC
>NZ_JABELE010000057.1 GCF_013009345.1 Acinetobacter geminorum
GGGCCTTCGCCCAGAATCAGGCGGTGGCGACGGCGAAAGCGATGCTCAACCCCGATGCGCCAGGTTATGACGACGCGCCGTGGCTGTGGTCGGATCAATATCAGCACAATATTCAGATCCTCGGTATTCCGCAGCCGGAGAGTAAAACGATAGTGCGTGAAGATGCGCTGTTCTTCTCGCTGGATGAAAACGGGCGGCTGACGCAGCTGGTGGCGTTCAACGATGCGCGCACCGTCAAGCTGGCGAAGCGCTGGATGGCGGCGGGGCGGGATCTGTCGAACGTACCGCTTG
>NZ_JABELE010000058.1 GCF_013009345.1 Acinetobacter geminorum
GCGGATGATCCCCGGTGCGTTTGCTTTAACGGTGGTGACTTCGCCACTGGCTGCTTTAGATACCGGCTTTGCAGTCGATGCCAGATTGCTTTCCATGTCGCGCAGTCGTTTGAGGTGTGCATCAACTGATTTAATTTCTGCGGACGTGTTGTCGTAGCTCTCTTCTTCTTCAGCGTCCAGGGTGCGCCCCTCTTCAGCCGCCTTTGACATCACTTCATCAAGTGATGCGGCCAGCGCTGCACGCTTCGCTTCAAAGCTCTTGATTTGTTCTGCGATATT
>NZ_JABELE010000059.1 GCF_013009345.1 Acinetobacter geminorum
TCCTCGCCTTCCCGGTGCGGGCCATCTCCGGCACTGGCAGACGGTCAGAGGGGAGATCTCCCGGTTCCCGCGTAAAGATCGTATTGACATGCCAGGGTCTCAGACCCCGCCGGGTCCATATGGCACTCGCAGTAACGCACCCTATGATGTTGCCTTCCGTAAACAGTACAACGTCGGCACCCGGGAATTTAATATACATTTCGTGGCTCAATGGCTGGCCTGTCAACACCCCTGTCAACGCTTCGCCCCATACCTCACGGTATACAACGCATGA
>NZ_JABELE010000005.1:0-77050 GCF_013009345.1 Acinetobacter geminorum
GACCATCACAGCACCTAAAACAGTCTGTAATATTCCATTACCGCCTGCACCAACTACACGTGGAACAATATGAATAACCTCAGCTTCAGTATTCATATCAAGCTGTTCTTCACCGATATTGTCACCAGTGATTAGGCGCTTAGTTTCATGGTCATAAATTGCTGGGCGTTTCTTGCCTCGCTTATTACTTGAGTTATTACCCTTTAAAAACACGGCAAAGCGTAGGCCATGCTCATGTGCATGTAACATAAAATGTTCAAAGCCAGAAATTTGAACAGATAATGCTCGCATTGCTTCGCGGGTATTTGCGACATCAAGCTTAAATTCGCGGCCAAATTTTTGCCCCAAGATGCCGTACAACTTAATTGTTTTTAACATCTCTATGCCTCAAGATTTTTACCGTTCTGGTTGACCATTGCGGTCCATAGATTTCACGTATAGATTTACGGCCGTGAAGCTGATGCAAAATTAATGTATTGCCAATACAAGGTTCAGTATCTTCGGACTTGAGCAATGCATTATCACCAAGCCAAATGATGCAATGATTTGGGTGTTCTGTTCGTGGTACTCGACAAATCAACATATCTCCATATTGCGGAGTGTCCACTTCATAGAAACCAGCTTTCGGAAAGTTATCAATCAAAATTGACGGATGATCTTTGTCTTCCCACCACCCATCTTTTCGTTCAAAGTCTGGCAATTTAATACCAAATTCGCGGCCATAAAAGTCACGAACCAATGCATAACAATCCTGATAATGGTGAATATAATTACGCCCCACTAAGGGGGCGCGATAACCAAATGGTTCATAAACTTGAAAATCCAGATCTGGATATGAACAAATCACCCATGGTTTTTTGTGCAGTTCAATTTGAATCAGATCAAGCTCAGATGCTTTTGTAGTTCCATCTGGGTGGCTATGAATATATGCAGTAATTTCACCTTGATCTTCAGCATTTGCCAAATCTTCGGGATGAATTTCAAATTGATCATGTTGATTTGAAATATTACGGCATGGGATATATTGCTTATCAACAATCACCCCACAGCATTCAAGCGGATAGCATTCATCAGCATGCGCCATGATTGCTTTTTTAAGTTTTGCTGTAAGTTTCATAAGACCTCACAATAAGCTTGAAGCTGGGAACCCACCAAATGGCAATGGTTTATTTTCACCGTGACGCAATCCGCAAGAACGCAAACGTCCACCACAACGATCAAGTGCCGGATTATCTGTTGGCTCATCTTTATCAGTGAACATTGCAACACCTGTGTAACCGCATTCTTCGCCTCGATATTTCCCGACCATGCACCAATGACAAAGTGAAGTAATTTGGCGAACTGGAATTTTCAAGCCTTCAAAATCAATCGGATTTGAAAGTTCAAAAGTAACCTGCTGGGCATTTTCCGATGTCTTTTGCTCGATGTACCAGATTTGCTCTTTTGATTCATTCGATGCAGTTGGATTGCCTGCTGTGAAGTTTTCAGCATCAAGGTATTTAGCAAGGGTGGTAATGACTTTAAGTTTTGCACCAGCAAAGTCTTTAAACTGCAAACAGTAAGCAGACACAGCATTTTGAATGCCGTTAATATTGTTCGCCATGCTTAAAGTGGGTGCTGAAGCTTTACCATCTGAACGCATTTCAAGCCCAGATACTTCCAAAGCCATAGGCTCAAAAACTTGACCCTGCCAGATAATATTTCGGTTCCATACTTTTTGATCACCGGTATCAAAAACTTTGCCAATGCTGCCAGAGTCGGCACCAATTAAACCTTCGGAACCAATTGAAGAGTAGATTTTCTCCCAGTCTTGAAAAGAAATATGTCCATGAAAACGCAAGATGCCAGCACCTAAGCTGCTGGCATCTAGTTCATACAAATGAATTAATCCATCAACATACAGCTTCTGGAAATCACTATTCAGGGTCATAAGTCACCTCGTCATAGATTGGATTTCCATCTTTGTCTAAGACTGGCACCTCGTCATAGATTGGATTTCCATCACTATCAACTGCTTGAACCCATTCAAAAACTGGCTCACCATTTTCATTAATGACTGGTTGATTCGACAAAATAGGCGTACCGTTTTGATCAGTTTGAATGTGAGTTACTGGCTTTTTATAATTCTTGCCATCCACAATTACAGCTTTTCCTTCATCATCAAATAAATCTTCGTATTTAGTGATATAGGTCAATTGCGGTGCATATTTTACTTGCTGGACCATACGCGGTTGTTTTTCAGTACGTGGAATTTTTCTGACGATTGTCTTCTTGATACTGTTTAAACGAATATCAATCCAGCGCGGCTCACCGTTTGCGTTATTTGGGATATCAATTGGTGCATCGAGATTCGCAACAATGTCACCCTCTTCATTCATTTTTTTCTTGTATGTTTTAATTTCAAGATCACCATTTTCCAATGTCTGATATTCAACTGCACAAATCTTATTGCCGTGAGTGTCGGTCGGAATTTCAATCCACCAACCTTCTTTAGCGAATCCAGAAGAACCTTTAACTAAATAATGACCAATACCCAACTTCTCAAAAGCAAGAGGTTGTTCAGCGGCTTCATCGTTAGGTTCAATTTTATCTGCAAATAGTTTTACGATCGGAGATGCTGACTTAATGAAACCGTTCGAGTCTGTTGTTGTATTAATTCCACTAATTAAGATATTTCCCCAGCCAGTAAACGAATCTGGACCCGTTCCAAATCGTATACTTAATTGGTTTTTAAGATTTTGCTTATGAATTTGGGTTTGATAACTTGGATTACCAAAAGCGAATAGATACCCTCCCCCCATTGCTCCAGGTGCTCCTGTAGCTGTGGGGGAAATACCATAATAACCAGTTGGAATATTTCCAATATTAATATTTGAATAGAATGTATTCGAGCCACCTGTTGTTCCAATCCCAAACGCCCCTACCTCCATCACATTCCCAGCAGCAGTCCCAACCAAACGACTAGCTGCATGGTTGTTATTCGTAAAGTTTTCATTTATTTTTGCGCCAGTTGAACGGAAAGTATCACCGCCTGCGCCAGTCGGTGCTGAACCAAGATTAACAGTTTGAATTGTCATTTTCTTACTCGCATAAAAAAGCCCCTAAAAAGGGGCTTTAAAGGGGTTTAAATTAAGGGTAAAAAACTTGGGTGAAAGTCGTGGAGATTTGCCAAATATCACCACCTAAACAACGGGGTTGATATTCACCTGTTTTAACTCGGACTTCACCGTCTAAAGGTGAATCCCAAAGAAAAGAGTCAGCTCCCTTGTGCTGATCAAAGAATGCTTTGATTTGCATAATTTCGGCTTTTACTGCTGTTCTAGTGTATTGCCATGTACCAGATCGGTTATTGATACCTACAGCAATGTTTTGTTCATAACCGTCACCAAATTTGCTTGATAACGTATTAAAGCGCTGAGTATTACTATTTCCGTTTAAGTCACACTCAAAAGTAAATTTAAGGTTGCTCATTTAGAAAGTAAGCCTCCTTGTCGTTTATCTTTCAGAATTAATTTCTTTACGGCTTCACCAATTTGCGCACCTAAAGTCATTTCTGATTTTTGGTGTTCTTTTAAAGTAAATCGACGTTTTTGCTTTCTAAGAGATTTCATTTTTAGATCTCCAATAAAAAACCCACATTTTCGAGTGGGTTACTTTGATAATAAACCACCCTGTCGTTGCTCTTGCCGGATAATCGTTCTAACAGCATTGCCGATCATTTGCCCAAGCTGCTTCTGATCCTGAGTATTAGCACCATTAGTACTAACACCTGAATCAGTTACATAGACTTGGATTGTGACAGGCTGTCCAGAAGATGAAACTGTTCTCTCCAAACTCCCACCAGAGTTAATGGCATTCAATGTATCAACGCCAACTCGCTTAGTCGCTGCGGCATTCAATACATATTCCTGACCATGAACCACACCAGCTACATCACCTCGGCCCATGTTGCCTGTGTAGCCGCCTGAAGAGAAGCCTTGCGGAGTTGCTGCTTGGATGAGAGATACAAATGTACCCGATTTAATTGTCGCGATCGCTGCTGCTGCCGCTTTTTGGTACCAAGTACCTGGCTCATTTGCATAAGCATCTGAAGCAGCTTTCCACATATTCATACCAGCCTGCGCCAAAGCAAATGCTCGCTGACTTTCATAAAGAATGCGGTATGCACTTGATGACTCACCAAGCATATTTTTAAACATGCCAGCTAATGCACCAGTTACATTAGCTCCATAACTTAACTGAAGGTTCATTGAGTCATTTTGATAAGTTGATTCAATCAGTTTCAAACGCTCAAAGTGCTCCTTCATGATTTGTTCACGTTGTGCATTTAGAGCTACCATATTTGCATTTGGATCTTGTTCCTGAGTTTCAATATCAGCAAGCTGGCTATCAAGTAGATTTGTCGCGGCACTTAGGCGGCTAGATCGTTCTTGATCTAGTCTATAGAACTCACCACTGCCATTCATATCAGCTTGAATACCACCCCATGCTTGACCAGCTTTTGCTGCACGATCAAGGGCTTCTAATCGTTCTTGATCACGTGATAATGCCAGTCGCTTACGTTTTTCCTCCTCATCTTTTGCTGTTTTAGCAATTTCTTCTCGCTCCAATCGGTAGCGTTCTTGCATTGCCTCAGTTTCTGAAAGCAAGAATAATTTAGCTTGAAACAACCGCTGTTCCTGAGCGAGTTTTAATAACCCTAACTCTTGCTGTTTTTGCTGTTCCAGCAATTCAACGGCTTGCTTCTGCTCAGACTTACTTAATTCAATGTCATGAGCTGCATTGAACTTTTTACGGTTAAAGCTCTCCTCAAGTAACTGCTCCTCGGTTTTCTGGAACTCCTTATAGTCTTCCAGTTTGCTTCTAATTGCTTGTTTGGCAATAGCCACATCATTATCAGCACGGCGCTGTAATTCTGCCTTAATTTCAGCTGTTCGTTCTGGCGAGAATCCTGCCTTATCAACGTCTTCCAATCTAACTTTCAAATTATTCTGGATCCGCTGCACTTCAGAAGCTACTTCATTTTCAAGAGAGCGCTGAGCATCTAATTGACGATCAAGTTGAGACTGGATGTCACCTGCTGCTTTATCACTTCCCTTACTCGCACCACCTTTCACCTTGCTTTGCATCTTTGGAGATTGATGAAGCAACTTAAGAGATACACCATCCTCAAAGATTACTTCACTGACATAACCACCACCCTTGCTGTCATACCATGTCTTGATATCTTTCACAGCAACATTAGTCGTGATCGGCGTTCCTTCAGGCATTGAAAAATCAATACCCTTATGAAATGAAGAAGCCCCTTTAGTAGGGGCTTTTCGTGGACCATAATTAGAACTGATCTTGTAGGAAGTTAAAGGTTTGCCTCCCGCCTGTAATCGAGCCAGATGTTCATTAGAAACTTTCTGGCCCGACATTGAGCCACCATATCGAACATCAAGATGTGGACCAGTACCAATACCAGATTGACCGGAAATACCGACTAGACGTTTGCTGACCTTTTCTTGTTTCTCTAACTCTTTAGTACGTGCCTTATCCTTGTTTACAAGATTATCAAGAGCACTTTCCTGACTAACAATGCCCTTAATGATTTTGTCTTGTTCAACTGTGACGCCTGCAAAACCTTTTTTCTGATTTTCTCGATAGGTCTGTAACAGAAGCTCTGCTTCTTCTGCTGATCTCCCATATTTAGTGATCAGAACGGACTTAAAGTCTGCATCCCATTTGCGATCTGCAAGCGATTTATTGATGTCTTTAAGCTTTTTATTAAGCTCGGTTACGTCTTGAACCGCTCCTTTCGCTCCTTGACTCACATCATTAAAACCAGCTTTTGCATTGGCACCAGACGCGCGAACCTGATTTAACTCTGCGTTTGTTTGTTTAACAGCTTTTGAGTTTTCATCTACTTTCTTCTTGCTATCAGCCAGCTGGTTAATTTGATCCGAACTGATGAACGAAAGTTGATTTAATCTATTGAAAGCTTGGTTTACATCAATAACGCCAGTTTTTAATTCTGCCCATATTCGATAAGCTTCAGCACTTTGCTTATTGTTGTCAGTGATAGACTGAGTAAGTAACAAGAACTCGTTCTGAGATTTAGATAGTTGAGCATTCTGTAAACTTAGTTGCTTTGTCAGTTCACCTTCCGCTGCTCGCTTTTGTGCACCTTCAAGCTTCATGAGTTCATCAGCTGCCATGCCTGCATAACGTGATTGCTTCTCAAGCATATCATTGGCTTTATCGCCATTGTCTCGCATTAATAAATATCCAGCTGCTAAACTTGCTACTGTAATCCCAATACCAACTGGACCACCAAGTAAACCTAAAAGCCGTGATCCTATCCCTACACTAGCCGCACCTGCCGCTGCCGATCTAGCTTGTGCTGTTGCCAGTGCACCTTCCGCTACTGCCAATTCTCTTGTAACTTGAGCCTCAATCTTCTTAAGTTCAGCCATACGAGTTAAAGTCGCTGTACGCCCCTTCTCAGAGATTTGGGATTTTAAGCGCTGTACTTCTAAGGCTTTTTCTGCGGCAATTGCAGCTAAAGTTGCTTGAGTATTTGCAACAACTGTTTGAGTGCTAATTACTTGTTGAGCTGCAGCTGCGCGCTCGGCTTGAATTGCAGCATATTGCGTAACTGTTTGAGCAACTAATTCCTTTGTTTTTGCAACTACAGCAACACCTGAGGCATAAATTGCAGGAATATAGGTTCCAAGCCAATATGCACCACCGATCATCATTGCGTTAGTTAAAGTATCTAAATTTCCTGCAAGCGTTTGAATGGACCCTGATAATACTTGCGCTGCGCCAGATCCTTTGCCTGCTTCACCTACGAATTTAGTAATCCCATTACTTAGCATTCCAAGAGATTGACTAATCGTTTTATCGGTTTTCCCATAAAGCTCTTCAACACTATCACCAGCTTGCAGAAGTGCTTTAGTGATTACCTCCCCAGTTAGCTTGCCATCAAGCATCATCTGACGAAGCTCACCACGTGTTACTCCTAGTCCTTTTGCCATGGCATTTAAAAGACCACCAGCCCCGTCTACTAGACTGTTGAATTCCTCTGCACGAAGCACACCACCATCCAAAGCTTGCCCATACTGAAATAGTGCTGCCGAAGCTGATTCGGCATTAGAGCCACTAATTGCAACCGCTTTTGACGTAATTTCGGTAAGTTTTGCAGTTTGTTCTTGAGTTAGATTTAGTGTTTTTGCATTTGACATATATTTGGAGTAGACATCATTTACTGCACTCCAAGAAGAAGCCGATCTTTGAGCAATATCAAAAGTGTCAGCCATGGCCCGAGTTAATTCTTCTTGGCTATTTGTCACTAATTTCAGTTTATTGTTAATACCTGTATAGAGATCCATTCTATTAATGGCAGCTCCAACAGTTATAACGCCTGCCATATAACCTGCAAGTTGACGTGTCGCAACAGATAACGCATCCATTGATTTAGTGGCAAAGTCGCCTTTACGCTCAATGCTATCCAGCTCATTGCCTAGATTGCGTGCATTTCGCTCTGCATTTTTAGCATCAATTACAATGACCAAACGGGATTCTTGTGCCATCTTACTTTCCTCTAGGCAATAAAAAGCCCACTCAATGAGTGGGTTGTTAAGGTTGATTTTTGGGTTAGTGTTTTTGCTTAAGATGCGCTCTTGTTCTCGTGATATCTCAATATGCTGGCAATCTTTTGGAACAGATAGCCTACTAAAAATCCATTAAAGATTATCCCAATACCTGTAATCACCATGATTCCTGACCATACGGTCTCGGTACCATAATAAGTTCTTGGCACTTCAACTCGCCCAAATACAAGTATAAAAATAAATCCAGAAATAATACCTAGAACAATTATTCCCCATCCAAGAGCATTGCAAACTTCACTCTCGGTCATGCCTTGACTTTCTGTGCTCATGTTAATTACCAATCCGCGTTAGCTTTTTGCTGTGTTTTGATTTTTTCAGCCATTTCATCAGATGATTTATTTAATTCATCTACAATTAATTTTGCTGATGGATAGTTTTCAGTAATAGGTCTATTAGTTTCATTGTAGCGAACTCCACTAATCACCTGTGCAGGTTTGTAGTGGCTAAGATTGTCGTAGCTAACTCGCATTTTTCCATCTTTTGTATCTACGCGCACTGTGAAATCTACTCGATCACCAGCAGTAACAGTCATACAATCAGCAAACCCAGAACAACGGTATGGCATATTACCTTTGCCAATAATTGAACCCGTAGTCTTATCTTCGTACTGAATTACTGCATTTGCTGAGCGAAAAGCTGTTGCAAACCATTGACGTGCGCCATCATAAATTTGGCCTTGCTTTAATCCATCTATTTGATAAACCTTTTCAAACTTTACAGGTTCTGATGGTTGCTGAGGGGTAGTAGCACACCCAACTAATCCCAAACTCAATAATCCAGTAGCCAATAATTTTTTCATGAATTTCACCGTTTGTTATAAAGTGTACTAACTTTAACAAACTGATCATTAAATGTCACACGAAGAAAAACCCGCACTTGGCGGGTTCTTAATTCTTTTAAGCTTGCATCTCGTCTTCTTCGAATGGGAGCAAAGGCGTAATCTTTTGCTTCAGCTCCTCAACCTTACTTAATGCTTGAGGTTTGTACTGCTTACCAACCAAACATAATGTTCTTCCAGCATTTGAAGCAATTTCAGTAAACTTCTCAAACTCTAATACAGCTCTGTTGAATTGGTTCATCAAACCAAACGCAGTTTGACGCAAGGCTTTCTCACAATTAATAAAGTAGCGTCTTGCAGCTCTACCTTGTTCATTGTTTTCAACCATCGAAAGCTCTTTAGCCATATCAATAGTTAATATGTATTCTCTTGAAGAACGCCCACCATTAGGTTTTTTGGGGTTTACCAAAAAACTAATATAGTCTTCATTTTCAATAAATTTATAGGTCTTAATCCGTTTTTTTATCCATGTGGCAAACATTTCCCCAGATTTAAGCCACTTATGCAATTCACGTGCATCAACAGAAGGCTGAACCTCTCCGCCAATATCTCTATCAACAACTGGAATTAAAGTTTCTTGGTTAATAAGCATATTCATGACATTAGCCCTCCATTGCCCTTAGAGATTTTGTTCTTATTACTTGCATCAAGAAGTAAGTCAGCGAACCCTTGCATATGGCTTATAGCTAAAACTTGTTCGCTAAGCGATTGTATTAACCAGCCAACATCATTAAATGTTCCTAACGGTATTTCTTCATTTGCGTTGGCAAGCAACACACCAATAGCACTTAATCCCTTTAAAACTGGAAGGTTTGCATTTTCCGCAGCACGGCCTACAGATTTTAGAAAATTTTCTTCATCTGCCGAAACAGAGCCGTTTTGATCTGTTACTTTCTCAAGAATCTCAATAGGAATGGTTGGCAGTAGATCGGTAATATCTAGAACCTTGTCTTTATCAAATTCGAATGGTATATTTAACATAGTTCATATCTCACTGTTATGACTTCAATCAAGCTCCGCATCCGCCAAGATTCAGGGGCTTTTTTGTTGTCTATTAGATTCATGCTTTCGCATCCTGTTGTTTTTTGCTATCTAACCATTCTTCAATAATTAGATTTATCTGTGCTGTCATAGTTCTTCGCTGATCACCTGCCTCTTTCTTAACTTCGTTTAACAAATTCTCAGGGATTCGTACGTTCATCTGTGGATCATGTCTTGCCATATTTTCACTCCTTATAGCATGTGATGTTTATTTCAATCACAATCACATTAAAGCAAGTGCTTTACGCCAAGTCAAGATTTTTTGACTATTTATTTATAGCACTCTATAGTTAATGTACTTTGTACAATCTCTTTGACTGCTATGGCCCGCACAGATCCTCAAGTAAACTTTAGAATACCTGCTGAATTAAAGGATAAGCTTGATAATGCTGCCAAAGAAAATGGTAGGACTTTAACTGCTGAATTGATTCTTCGCCTTGAAATGACATTCGAGCATGATGATCATATTCAAGATCTAATTGATAGAATTGAAAAGTTAGAAGACACTGTTTCTGATTTAGAATACCATGCAAACGACCATAGTCGACGTATTGATAATCTTGAAGGTCGTTATTAAAAAAGCACCTCACGGTGCTTTTTTTGTCGCCTTCTTATGCGCCTCATCCAAGAACATATCGTCGAGTGTAAAGATACAGTCATTAAAGATGTAACGCTCAACTGGTAAATCATATTGCTCAACATAAGCATTAATTGCTGAGATATCTAGCGCCAGAGGAACACCTTGTTCATAGCGTCTAGATCGTGCAATTGTGTTATATGCAGACAGGATGGCATTAGCTACATAAGAATAGTCAGGTTTAGTTAAAACCTTAGTGTTGTTGAGATTTAAAGCTTTTGCGACTGCGCTTTGCTTTTTGCTGTAGTCGCTCGCTTCTTCTTCTGAGCTGAACTTTGCCCATTCGTAGAGGCTGACGACTTTCCCACAACATCATCTCGATACTGATTTGCTTCAGATTGGATCTTTTCAGATTCAGTTCGAATAAAGGACCAGAGAGAAACCCCTAAATCGCCCATGTTAAGCAATTTCGTAGCGTTCTCTGCATTGTATGCAGGTTCGGACTTTAACTGTTCGCCATTAGGACCTTCTTCGACAAATACAACACCCTTCCAGTCTTCAATTAAATGGCATGCAACTGCTTCCAATAGTAATTCATGAAAGAGTTTGTCATCGGGTGAAGCTTTAGCAACATCAAATCCTTTAGCTGTGATTTGGTTATTCGCACGTTCTAAAGCTACTTGATAAGGCTTATATCCAATGCCTCGGATTTTGAACTCAGCAAGTACATTACCTTCTTCATCTTTATATTCGCGCCACAAACTGACGTCTTTATTTCTTTGAATATTGACTTCAAGAGCCATGTTATATCTCCAAAAATAAGGCAGCAATTAAGCTGCCAAATCAGTATTAAGGCGTTGCTGGTGTACGAGTAATTGTTGGAGCTTCATCAACCACTGTGTAGTCAAAAGAAGTATTTAAGATGTCGCTTGTACCACCTGTAGGTAATCCTGCCGTAATTTCAACTTTAGGAATGAATAGCTCATATTCATTACCTTCACTGTCTGTAATTGGCACACGAAGAGAGATATTGGCATTCGTGAATTGTTTAGCGTACATCTCAGAGGTGTTTTGAGACCAAGCTGCTGTAAATGATCCTGTCCCTGCTGCAATCATTTCAAGAATCTTTTTAGGATCAATGCCGCTACCTAAACAGCGTTGAACCTGCATTGAGTTATCCCAATTGAATGTAAAAGCTGTAATACATGAAATGCCCGCTTGAGAAACACCATCAATCAAAATATCCCCTACAGAGATATTAGACATTTTAGGATTGTCATCGGCTGGCGTTACTGTGCCCAATGGAGGAGTAGTTGCACCCAAACGACCTAGAGCCATTAACCCGAAAGTCATGGTGATTAAGCCCTGCTCTGGAATATCAATTCCAAAGGTGTTTACGTGCGTGCCTTTAAAGATGTGGTAGTCATTTACATCAGTGAAACCGCGGAGCACACTAAATGTTTGACGCACATTTCCGCCAAACGTCAGAACATTGTTATCCCAATTATTGAAAGCGGCTGCGGCCATCAAGTCTTGAATCAATGGACTGTATTTAGCTTCACAAGTTAAATCGCCCGCATATTCAGCACCAGTAATCATTGATGATCGGGCAATTCGCGAATCTGCAATCGAATTAGACGATTCTTTAGTTACCGTAGCATCTAATGCATTTTCGGTGAATTCAAATGTTTGACGATCAAATGGGCTTGGTGTAACCCCAATTGTTGTTTCTTTAGCTATTTGTGTTAGCTGACGAGCGCCTGAACTCATAATAAGCTCCTAATTTTTGGCAATAAAAAACCCAGCTATTGCTGGGCCTAATTTGTCGAGAATGTTAATTGACTCTAAAGTTTATTGTTACCATAAATTCATAGAAATCTGAGGTACCAAGAGGCTGGATAGAGCCTTCAAGAATCTCTAGGTTTTCCTTCCTATAAAACTCAAAATGTTGAAGAACCTGGTCAGCCTTTTGAGTAATAAGAACTTCATGAGTTTCCGGTCTACACATTAACCGTATCTGAATAATTCCTGTTCTTCTTACGCTTGGCGAATCACTTAAGGAAGCAATAATAGACCCGCCCCAATTAATGTATATTGCTGCCCACAATCCTTCTGCTGGAACAGAAATTAGTTTTGCATTCGGATATTGAATTCTAGACTGTTCGAGATATGGGAAGGCCATCATTCGCTCAATTATGAACTTTCTAGCCTGATCAATATTGTTCGCCATGATGTTTCCCTTAACCTTTAAATTGATATGCTCCCTTTACACAATTAGTTGGAGCTGATTCGTTCTAAACAATCCTTCAACAAAGTCAGTAATTTGCTTAGGAATTTCAGAAAAACACTCAGATTGCCCTTCAAACGATTTCAAAGGTCTGTACTTAAAGTCTCTTAGAAGTTTATGCAGCTTATGTTCTAGATCATAAATAAAGCCAGCCTCGCCCCTATACAAGATTTCATGCTTAATTGAATAGCACTTAACTTTCCTGAATCGCACCTTTGGATTGTGTTTGGTTATTCCCACTTTAAAGAAAACTTCACCCTCTGAATGCATCTTAATTATATAAAGGTTGCTCAGACCATCAGTGTCTTTGCAAGCTCTTATGTACTTTTGTCGAGCATAAGCATTTCTGCAAAGATCGGCACATTTTGGGCATTTAAGTCCATTCGTATGTCCTGCCGCTTTCTGATGGAACCACCCATGGTCCTCACAAAATATCTTTACTTTTTTATTACTACTTACATAACTGCTTTCATCATATTTATATATATTTCCATGCACTTTTTGGGCATGGTTTACGAAATCACTGAATGTCTTGATTGATTTTATAGTTGTTTTTAATGTGCTGCATTTAACACACCCTGACCCTAGTCGATGTTGATATGGTGTTTGAGAGAAAACCCCATGTGATTGACAAATTATCTCTACTGGCTTATCAATCCCAATGTATTCAACCCTACTATAATCATAAGTATCACTATGAACTTCTTTGAATTGCTGAATAATAGTGATGTTATCTAACCTCTTGCAACCTGCACATGCTGGACAACCATGCCCCTTCATGTGATTCCCTGCCATTTGGTAGAATTCACCATGTTTAGGGCATATTATTGCTATCTGCTTATCAACTCCATTAAATATAGAGCCAACATAGCTATATTTACTATTGTGAACTTTGTTTGCTCTTTCAATGAACTCATCTATTCCAATACTTGGCCTTGTTTTTCTGCATTTTAAACAGCCAAATCCTCTTAAATGAGAACCAACCATTTGATGAAAAAAGCCATGCTCCTTACACTCAATAGAAATAATGTCTTTCTTATATGAAAACTCTACTTGATCATAATTGTATTTATCTGAATGGATTAGCTTAGCTTGCTGGATAAAATCTTCTTTTGTAAGGGTGGATTTTCGCATGGCCACTCCATTAAATAGGCAAATATCAGAATGCAATTATATCATATTTACCTATACTTTTCAGATATATACATAAATGTTGTTTCATAAAAACCTGTTGGATCTTGTTGACTATACCCATTTACCGTTTTACTCGGTTCGACCTTTGGATTCTTAGGGTAAAGGCCATAGTTAAGAACATATGCGTAAGGTAGGCTATTTGATAAGTACACCGTTTGGAATGGCTTAAGGCTGCCTAATTTAGCTAACTCACGGCTTAGCGTGCGTTGCCCGCCCTCATCTACGTCATTCTCATCAGCTTTTCCATCTACATGACCAATCCCAATACGGTTATTTGCTCTCACTGCACCAGTGTCCACCGCGCTCGAAAGAACAACACCTTGCAATGCATCAATCACAATATCTTTTTGTAGTTTAGTTAGATCGGCTTCAATAGTTTGAATAAAGCTAGTTGGTTTCTTTGTCCAGCCCATGGCGCTACACCTTCCTCAGTTGGGCCGTCCATACACTTGATGATGGATCCTGACCATAACTCACAACTCGATAATTGCCACCTTCAATCACCCAAATATCATTAACATCTGGCTTAACTAAAGTTCCTGCTGAATCCTTCACTTCATTTTGCAGTAGCACGGCTTTAGAGTCTGTTGCTCGGTAATCTATAGGCTTGACCAAATCTTTTGCCCAGCTTCCAAATAGGACGCCTCTGCCGCTATACACATATTCGGTGTAAGTATCCTCACCAGTAGCAGGATTGGAGCTGACTAATTGTTTGCGAGTACAGGTAAAGGAATCAACCGCGTCTGCCAGTTCATCTTCAGCATCAAAGGCAGCGCCAAGTTCTTTTTGAATCTCATCACGCATTCCCATGACTTACTCCGTAATGACATATGTGTTGATGTGATACTTCTCGCTAAAGAATGGTTCTAGAAGGTCAAGGATGAATTGCATATCTCCACTTACTGACTCTTCTTTGCCTGCAACATAGGTCTTGCTTACTGATGTTCCAGATTGAGCAGATACGGTCTTAGAAGCAACCACACCTTCTTTAGTTGTGTAGAGTTGCCCTGCTGCTGCCAGTTTTGCTAAGTAAGCGCCAGCCGTAAGAATCGCATCTGGCACTTCGCCTTCTGGATAATCTGGTAAATTTCTAGCATTAAGCCACGCATTAGCCTGCATCACAGCAATAACCGGATCACCAGTTCCCCACCAGTCAGGCCCTAGCTTTTGAGTCACACTTTCGACTGTTACATAGTTCATAGCTTAATCCTAAAAATCTAATTAAGAAGGACGGCCCGAAAGCCGCCCTGCTTTAGTTATGCACCACCATTCAGCGGTGCTTCTGGCACAGGAACTGCTACTTCTGGGTCCTTAATGCCATAGTCACCCGCTGTTTTGGCAGGGTCAAACATAGTGCCTGCTGCTAATGTGTCAGTCGCATCATCAGCATATCGGCGGTCAGTTGGGTATTGGTATTTGTAGTCTGGTTGCTTCTCAGCCATGACTGCTCTCCTTAAAGGTTAGTAATTAGGAAGCGGATTGAGGTGTCTTCTGGTTTGGTTACAAGTTCCCAGTTAGCTGCCTTCTGCAAATCAGCCCAAGAAGCGCTTAAAGACTCACGCTCTGTACCACCAGTTAAAGTGTCTTTAGGTGCAATGAAGCTAAAACCTTGCGGATGGATCAACATGTTGCGACGCGTCCAAAGGATTTCATGACCAGCACCATTACCAGTTGATTGTGTTTCTTCAACCTTCAAATCTTTTGGACCGGGAACAGAGTCATATGCAAATGCGCGTGGACCTGCAAGAATCGTGATGAACTTAGCGTTTGCGCCTGTGCCAATTTGCGTATTGGTATCTGTTTCAATGACTGCGCGCCCGTTGTAAACGGTGATTGGTGGCAAGTTATCACTTGTGGTCACTTGTTCAAGTAATTGCTGTTTACGCATCTTCGCAGCAATACGTGAATGCACGAACATCACACCACGTCCACGTAATGAAGCATTCATTGTGCTTTCCGCATCAATGTAGGCATCTACTGACCAACGTGAAGCATCTGTTGCTGTTGAAGCAGAGATGTCAGTAGTGAATCGCTTGCCGTTCGCCTGGTCATAATTACGCAAGCCAATTACTGTTGCTAGAGCACGGTTTTCGGCAGCTTGTTGCCAATACTTATTCAGCATTCCACCAATAAGCTCAAGTGAATTGACCTTCGATAAATACTGCCCAAGAACAGACTCAAGAAAGCCTTCGTTCATATAAGCAACGCGGCCTTGCATTTCACCTGCATCAATCGTGCGAGGCATTGCGATATCAGTCAAAATGGTGTTGCCATAGTTCTGTTCAACATTACCATCCACACCGTTAATGTATGGAACGACGAATGTTGATGAACCACTTGTAAGCAAAGGACGTAAAGATTCATCAGATACGAATGCACCTGAATGCACGAGTGGCGAAACTGCCACAGGATTTGGACGTAGATAAGATAAAACTACGTCACGGTTAAATACTTCTACTAAAGAAGGCATGGAGTTACTCCCAATAATTAATTATTAAAGTCACCATTCGCTACTGCTGCTTGGAACCCTTGAGGATCATTCTTTTGGAATTCCAAGCGCTCTTGCGTGGTCATTTCACTTGGTTTCTTGGCAGCTCCACCACCTGAACCACCGCCAGAAGCCCCACTTCCTGACGCATTTGAAGCAACAATTAATGGCTTGAATGCCACATTGCCGCGGAACTCTTTTTTGAGGTCATCAATACTTAAAGCACTAGGTTTGCCCTGCGAATCTAGTACACGTACTTTGACCTCTCCGTTTTCATCAGTTTCAACTTGAAGACGATTTGTAATATGTGGAAGCAAAACTGCCTCCGAGCCTTTGATTGAAAGCTCACTTGCTAATGCTTGTGCTGTTTGCCCGACAGTTAATTTGTAGACTTGGTCTTGCAATGCTTTGGTTGCTTCCGCATGTTTTGCTTCTGCCTGCTCAAGCTTGGCTTTCCAAGATGCTTCAATTGCAGCAACGTCACCTTTTTTACGGGCTGCTTCTTCGGCTTCGCGTTGAGCTTTCTCTTCGGCTTCGCGTTGTTTTTGTTGAGCAGATTTCTTTTCACCAAGAAGTTCTTCAACTTTCTTCTTCAGCCCATCCAGTTCTGAATTATCTTGCTGCGGCAAACCTTCAACTTTTAAATAAAATGCACCATCTTTTTCTTCATAAAGTGCTTTAATTTCATCAGATAAGCCCTCTAGGCTATCGAGTTTGTATTTCATGTTTTGCTCCCTGAGCGGTTTTGCAGTCACAAACTGCGGGCAATAAAAAAGCACCCGAAGGTGCTATGGTTTAATTTATTTGGTAGGCTTGTTAATTCTTCTAAGCCATCGGCGCAATCTGAACTTACTTCGCGTTGAAAGTCTTGAAAGCTCTAATGAGCCTTCGCCTGTTAAATCAATGATCATAATCCCAACCTCTTAAACATTTCTTCATCAAGCTTTTTTAGTTCTGCAAGCGTGAATGGTTGACCTGTTAGCGGATCCACAAACTTATCCAATGAGTACTTACCCTCTTTGAATAGTTTGTATCGCGACGGCCCAAGCCAAGACTTTTGAAAAGCTGCATCTTGTTTATCAAACCACCCTTTGAATGTTGTATTTGAATCAACTACACCTATCTCCCCCTCTCCATTCACTTTGTTGTTGAATGGGCGCATGCCGATTGTTTTCCCTGAATCATCCGAAACCGGAATTAGGATCGATCTACAGTTGGGGTGAAGTGGTGGCACTGGATGAGGTTCATCTTTCTTATAAACCTTGTCAGAGTAACCCATACAGATTTTAGAAGTACGGCTATCTAGTGTTGCGATGAACTTTACATATTCAACACCAATGATCTGATATGTTTCATTCAGAGCAACATTGGACACATGACTTCGAGCAGTGCGAACCATAGTTGAAATCTGGTTTCTACTCTGATCAAGCAAACCGTCTTGGTAATTAAGAGCCTTCTTGCCTTTAATTCGCTGAACAATCTGCTGGTTTGTCTGACCCCGAGATAGACCATCTCGAATTGTTTGCTCTACCCGAACTTTTGCATCGTCTGCGATCTTCTCGAATAGGTAATCAAGCAGCACACCACCGCTTAAAGGCGTTTTCTTTGCCTTGTTGAATAGCGTCTTTCCATTTGGTTCTATTTTGCGATTAGCGAGGGTTTTAGCCTGATATGTAGCTTCATACACCGCTAATGCAGTAGCGCTTACTGTGAAGCTCTCAAGCAATCCTGATGCTACACTTGCCTGCCAAGTCTGAACCAGTGCTCTAACTTCTTTCAAAGCAGGTGTTGTGTATTGCGCTGCCATCAATGCAGTCTTTTCAGCGTCACTCAAGTCATCTAACAAATCTCTTAACTTTGAAAGCATCTCACTAGAGAGCGAATCAAATTGTGTTAGGAGATTATTGATTTCAGTTGAAGAGAGCCGATACAGATAGGCCTGATGTGATACCAGGGCATCAAGTAGAGCTTGTTGTGACAACTGGACGTTCATTTGTCACTCCTGCGATTTAAACCACCATAGGTCTATTAATTGACTCGCTTTCGATACGTGTTTGCTCATCTTCAAAGCTAATTTCTGGCACTTTCCCAGTTGTAAGCAACTCATGGAAGGTTTCCATACTCATGCGATTAGCAAGCACCATTTCCCAATAGAACTTAAGCGTATCAAGGTCAATCTTACCTTTAGCAAAATCTTGCTTAATTGTGAGTTTCGCTTTAGATCCGCTTCCATAATATGCAGCACACCATTTAAGCGCATATTCCATCGCCTCATTGGTATTCGCCACACACAAAGAAAGAACACTATACTGAGCCAGCTTTTCATTATTTGATTGGGTAGCTGTCTTGTTGACCTGCTCGGTCTCAAGAATCTTGGCACCCATGGCCTGCATGTACTTTTCTTTAGCATCCATAGCCTGCTTGGCTAAGGTACTTTCAGTTACTTGCTTGTAATCAAATGATGAACCTTTCGGAAGCATTAAAGGATTCTTAGAACCTAACCGCACTCCATTTTTCTGCAACCAGTCGCGCCAACCTTCATCAAGTTCATTAATAACTGGTTGAGCTTGCCCACAGATAAATACCATCTCTTCATAGCTTGCGCTGTTCTGATAATGGGCCAAGTTCATAGTGACAATTGGTTCTAATGGGATCGGGTCAATATTCCAATCATTAGCCAAAGACCCCAAAGGAATAAAAGGAATTTCATTCCATCTTTGGCCTAATGAATTTGTTGGATAAAAGATATCCCCGCCCTGTAGTTCTCCTGACTTATCTGTATAAACTTGAACGTTATATTCATTGTTTTCATCAAGGCGAAGTACACGGTAGATATTGATTTCTTTCTTAGAGAACTCGTCTTCTGGATCCTTTTCCGTAGTCTTCTCATGCAAGACAATAAGTTCAGGCTTATAGACCGAACCAACTCGCTTTAGACTCCAATTGATAATGCTCAACGACTCATAAAATACGATTGTTGGTCGAATGCCTAAGCTCTCTGCCTGCTGCACAGACACATTGCCGTCAGTAGTTGGATAATCAACAAATAAACCACCACGTGCATGTTTAAGCTGACCTTGCAAGGCAGATTGTGCAACTTGGTAAATTGACTTACCTGTACCATCTGCATCGTATTTAAGAAAATCCATTCCATCTGGTTCGAATGTTGGATCCTCTGCAAATACCACGCCGACCATCTTGTTTAATGTGTCCTTAGAAATCTCATAAAACACAGCACGGGTTAAGTAAGCCAAATAATATTGATCATTCTGCGTTAAATCAGACGATACATTGGGTTTTGGTAAATAAAGTTCGCCACGCTTCTTAACCGTGGCAGAACCATCACAGACATCGTCGATAGTTTCCCAACGCTTTTTCATGTCTGCATAAGCTTGATGTTCAGTATTAACTGGCATTAGTAAACCATTCCTATATCTAGTGATCTTGCAGGACGAATAATCGGGAAGCGTTTAGCAAGAGGATATCCGCCAGCATCTCCCACATGGTCCAAGCCTGATTTCTTATCTGGCATTCCAAAATCGTCATAAACTTGCTGCTCAAAGGTCTCTGTGAGTCTTGGGCATTTATTTGTGTTGACTAAGAGTGTTCGCTCACCATTGCCATTTAAGATCAAAGCATTTACTGCATTAATTCGGTCTTTAATGTTCGGGTTTGTTGAATTTACTTCGACCCTTAAACCCTTCTGTCTCAAGATTGCATGATCAGATTCGCTACTCTTTTTCGATGAAGTAGCTTGGCCTGCCGCATCTGGGATAATTGTCATCTCATGGTTTGGGAACTTTTCAATCAAAAGATCAGCCATAGTTGGCGTATCACGAACGCCTACCAGCTCATCTAAGGCTCTTGGCTTGCCATCTCGAATGACATAAACAACAGCTGCCATTTTCAAGACGTTGAAGTCCATACCAATGAGTAAAGCCTCATTAGGTCTTATTTCCTCATCTGTATGGTTTAAGGTCCGGTCGAAGTCTGGATAAACTGCTCCGCTCGTTAAATTAACAAACTGCCCTTTTAAGTAGGCTGAAATCAATTGAGGTGGGTAAGACTCAAACAATGATGCAATGTAGTCATCAGGAAGATTGGCTTCATTGTCATAGGTGGAAGCTTGAATCATTCCATATAGAGCGCGCTTAGCATCGCTTTGGTTTGCTTCTTTGACAAATTGCTCATGAGTGAACTTAAAGCCTTCTGGCGTTGTTGCAACATCAATACCGTTCAACAAACCAGCTTGTTTATATCGCATACGAGCAATGATCTTGCGCCAAGCTTGTTGAGCCTTGACCTTTGTCATCACATCAAGCTCATCAATCAGAGCATGACCAATCTTAAAACCTACAATAGTGTTGGGCTTTTCCATTGAACGGCAGATAATTGTGCTTCGATACTGACGTCCATAATAAAGATCCACTTCTTTATTTGATTCATAGATCTTTGTCTTTAATCCCCAATCGAAAGCAACTTCATCAATAGTGGGAAAAAAAATATCCCGGATCTGCGGATACGTTGGAGCGAAGTAACCCAACGGCACCTTTGGAAATGACCAAGATTTATCACAAAGACTTGAACAACCTACCCAAGTTTTACCTGAACCAAACCCTGCAACAAAAGCTCTAAACTTATTTGGCAATTGGAGAAAGTTAGCCTGAGGCACATTCAGTGTTGGATTGATGTTCGGCATCTTTTTTACTCGCATCTACAACATGAATAGTCACCTGCACTGGGGTTACATCTTCATCTTCTTCTGGATTAAGTTCTTTTTGGAGTTTTGCTATTTCAAGCTCTTGTTTCTTCACCTGAAGTTCACTCACTTTATCCAACCCTAGTAGCTTAGCTTTGCCCATTGTTGCTGCAACTGCCGCAGAAACTTGAACTCGCTCTCCTTCAAATGCGGCTTTACGTGCTTCTTCTAATTCTTGAAGCAAGTCATCCACAGTCAAGTTATGGCGGGTTTGATGTTCCTTTCTAATGAGTTCGAGCCTTGTTGTAATCTTGTGGTTATCAAGTAATCTTTTAGCCTCACGGTTGACCGTGTTTTCATTCATTGAATCCGCATCGTAGGCTTGTCGATACGCCTCCGAAGCGTTCCCCAATTCGATAAACAATTGGCAAAAGTTCTCTTGCTTCGGAGTTAGTTTTAACTCCGCCATAAATCTCACCCATTAAAAAACCGCCACTTGGGCGGTCATAACTACTTCACAATTTCCAACTTTTCCAAGAACCGATCTAGCTCTTCCTCAGAATTAAACTCTAGATCTAGGATGTCATTGGAGGTTAAAGTTAAAACTAACTTATAAAAATCTCTATTAGCAAATTTATTGTTTTCTGATGTAGCCTTTTTCACTTTTACCACATGATTTAAATTAATGTATTCGGATTTATGCTGAACAAACATTATTTTTCCTTTATTAGTAATGATTAAAGAAAAAACAATATATCTTAGCTGCTTAACTATTCCAACACATACTTAAGGTCATCAGGTGTTTCCAAATAACACCCATGTTTATTGCAGAATGCATGAATGTCATTTAGGTATTCTGTGAATTGAGCTGTGCTTGCATCTGTAGTGCTCATTAGCTCGCATAGTCCATCAGCTACTTGTTGATAGGCTGGATGTTTAGAATCCTTCAATTCTCTAACAGCCTTGAATGTTTTTTTGTATTGGCCAACGTCATCACGGTCATAGATTTTTGCTAAGAAGTTCTTCTTAAAGAACAGATGCTCATAATCTTTATCAGTACCTTGACGTTTAGCCCATTGATTAAGCCACATCCAGTACAAACGATTTTGAGCTTTTGTCCGGTCTTTCTCTTGTGGTGCAATTAAAACCACTAAAGGCTTCCCTTCACTCGCTGCCTTTGCATGATTATTATTGAGATAGCCAATTACATAGTTGATGTCAGAATGGTTTTTGATGACGAATCGTGGTTCCATTTTGACCTCGCAATAAAAAAACCACTGAAGGTGGCTAAGCTTCTTTATTCACTAATAACAAAAATTCTTCTAATGAGTATTCAGTAAGACGATACCACTCATTATCAACTGTCATGACAAACCATGCTTCAGGATTACATGGTCCTTCCACAATTTCTTTCTTTAATAATTTTACTTCTTCAGTCTTAATTACCATCTTGCTATTAATTTGTATAAGCATCAAAACACCTCATCATCTTTAAGATTAAGCATGCGCTCTGTTTTTTCTAACATCTTGTCGAACCATTCTTTAGATTCTACAAGTCCCATCCCTCGATACTGGTCAAACCATTGATGGCAGGAATGGCACAAAGGTATTGTGTATTTATCATCTGCTTTAATCCCCTTGCCTTTACCATGTTCACTGAAATTAGAATGAGCCGCTTGTGAGTGAGGATATCCGCATCTAACGCATGGTAACGCTCTTATTTCGTTTAGCCTCTTTGTCGAACGCATTTTCTAGGTTCTCTATTCTGGTTCTGAGAGTATTTACTTCACGCTGGCATTCAGTCTTAAACGTATGGCTGCTGAATAAGTGGTTATAGTTTTCTAACCGGCTAAGATTACGTTTATAGATTTCTAAATTCTTCTTCGCTTCGATTGTGTCCATGTTCACCCCAAAAAAGAAAACCCCGTCAAACGACAGGGCTATAAACACTTAATCTTTCCACACTTTCTGCATTCTTTCTGATTGAACATGTCGGATTCATATTCCCAAACATGTATGCAAAAGACCTGCTTAATGATTCGGAGCATGTGAACCTCCTAGAATTTGGCGGAAAGTATGAGGTTCGAACTCATGCGTCGCTGATAGCAACAATGGCTTAGCAGGCCATCCCCTTTACCAATTCGGGCAACTTTCCTATAGGCAACAAAAAAGCCCACGATTAAGTGAGCTTTTAAATGACAAGTGACATATGCTTGTAACTCTGCCACTCTATCACATAATTTACCCTACGCGTTTAAACGAGTCAACACTTCTTCAAACTTTTCATGAACTAAATCATCATCTCTATAGCATTCGCCCATTCCAGCAAAACCAATTTTTGGAGAATATTTAAATTTTGATAAGAACTTGTGAATCTTCTTTTCCATATCCCAGATTCTGGAAGCCCTTCCTTCAATTTGCTTTATAAGCTCATACTTGTACGGCATCTTGGAAATAGTTAAAAAGCGCTGCTCAACAGTTGTTGCACAAATACCGATCTTTATAAACGATTCTTTTTCTCTAAAACAACGAACAAGATAAATACTGGAATTGCCATGATATTTTTCACTACACAATTTTTGATACTGTGTCTTGCTTAAAGGGCTTAAGAAGCAATTTGGACATCCCTGACCTAAAAGATGCGCGCTAGCTCTTTGTTCAAAGAAACCATGTTTGTAGCACTTAATTTTTACTTTTAAAGTAGACTTCACATATACAGTTTCAGTGTAATCATATCTATCACCATGCTTCTCCCTGCTTTTTCTAACAAAGTCTTCTTTTGTTAACTTCGCCTTGGTTGAACATTTTGAGCAAACCATTCCACGCATATGTCGATCAGCCCTTTGCTCAAAAACACCATGAACTTTACAAATTATAGATACCTTCCCAAATAGTCTCTGGAAGTTAGTTATTGAATAATCATACTTGTCGCCATGGATTTGTTTGCAATTTTCAATATATTGCTCCTGTGTTAATTTTGTTCTTGAACTTTTTGTTTGCATAGCTTCCGCTATGACAATAGAATTGCTTCCAGTCATTTTGTTGCCCTTTTAACGATTTGATTAGAGCCATATAGGTGTTGGTAGCACCTGTATGGCTTGCTTAAATATTATACCATAATAATAAATAAACTTATGATATTCTTAATCTTTTGTCATGTGCATGAAGAAAGAATCTTGCACATCCAACCATGATATTTACTTGTGCCTTAGATTGCTTCGTGATGATACCCACAGCACTTAATGATCTGTTTTCCACCTTATGTCGAACTAAGCACATCACTGCATATTTAGCCTGATAATCCACTTTTTCTGATCTTAGGACACTTCGCAACAAAGCCTGTACTTGATCCGCCTCAAAGTCATTAATCTCACATCGAATGTAAGATTTACCTTTTGGAAGCTCTCTGTCTGCTTCACGCATTAACCAGTAAATTTGATTGATATGAAGATCATCTGGTAAATCCCCTCCTTTCATGCGCACAGTTTCACACCAAGCGCCGAATTGCTCTAGCCATCCATCAATTGTGTATTTGTTCCAATCCATTACTGGTGTTACTACTGCCGCATTCATACCATCACCCTAATCGTCTAATTCTGCTTTGTTTATAAGTATTGAGTACATGTCTTTTGAATAGTTTGATATTGGGAACTTCTTGCCGATCAGTTCCGCAAATTCATCATCAAGCTTGCGCACCAGATCCATGTATTGAATTTGCTTTTCATCAGTCTCACCTGTAGGCCATTCAGGTGTCTTAGCTTGGTACTCCTCTGCCCATGCTTTGACTTGTTCAGCTTTATCTTCATATCGAGTGCGAAAGAAAGCATGAAAACCTTCTTCGTATTGTTCATATGTCCCAACTTCGTAAAAGACCATCACGCCACCTTCTTCCCTTGCATTCCCCAGATCAACATGCCTGCGTCACGCTGCTCTTGATTCGTACGCCCTTGCCAACCTGTAATCTTGTTAAACTGCTCTGCATTGAGTTTTGATTTAGTAGGCTTCACCAGTAAGACTGCTAAGCCTAAAGCCTGTGCTATTTCTGCTAACAAGATGCCTGTTGCATGGTTCATCCCAACGCGTCTAGCAATCTGCTCGTTCACTTGTTTTGAGTGACCACCACCTACTCTGAAGTTTGCTTTCTTATTTTCCCAGCCTGCTTCGATCACAACCTTTTTGATGCTGTCCTGTTCATTTCTGAATAGCTCAACAGTTTCAGGAAAAGTTAGATTTTTGAGTTGAAGATCATTCCCTAGAATGGCAACTCCCGACTTTTCCAAGTCAGGATCGATGCCAATGATGATTTGAGCCTCTTTGAATGTGGTCATTGGCAAGCTCCCTAGTCGTAGTAATAATCGTCAAGGTTTTCTTCGTTCCAACGCTTCCAAAACTTAGATACACAATCAGAACATCTGCTATAAACTGGCCCATGACTACCTTCATCAGGATCTCGATAAGAAGAGAGTTCAGGCACTAACGTTTTGCATCTTGGGCATTGCTCCCATTGAGATTCATCATTTCGTTTTTGTTCTTTATAAGCTGTATATTGATCTGAGCATTCCTGGCACATATTTGAATATTCAGCCCCAAAGCTATCTGCTTCTACACAAACTCTTCTTACCGCAGAACGCTCTGGGTGGTTATGGCAATTAGTACCCCATTCATCATCTTCAACAGATACTGATTGATTTGGTAAATGTGCTGTCATAGTCCTTCCCCCTTGAGCGCTTGCTCTTCCAACTCACCTCTAATTGCCTGCTCAGCCAAATCTAGAGCTGACAACATGCCGTCGTAGTAAGGATTACGATCTTTCTGATAATCGCTTTCTGCTCTTGAATAGAGCTTTTCAATTTGTTCTAAGGCACTGTTAATTTGCTTTTTGCGATGAATTGCCAGACTTCTATGTCCTTTGCGACTTTGCTCATAGAACTCACAATGTCTAGTTTTGATCTGTAATTTACGCTCAAGCTCATCCACCCGCTTTTGCAGCTCTGCTTTCTCATCTCTTAAACCAAGCAGTTTTTCAGCTTGTGTTTCAATCACTTCGTTTTGATAAACGAGCTTTTGACCTTGCTCTTTTATGTTGTCGTTAAGCATCTGATTTCTGCGTTGCAGCTCCTCCACTTTCGCTTGCATTGACTGCTGACCAGCTTCATAGGCAATGCGACAGCAATTGGCATGAAGCAGAACCATATTGCCTTGAGTGCCTAACCATTCGTTAAATGTCATTGGTTTATCCATTCTTCACCCCAATCTATTGAGCTTGTCAGCTTCGTTAATGTGCGCTTCAGTTACTTTGCAGTTAGGCGAAATGCGGTTTTCTATGGGGAAGTCGTCTCCGATCAGCTCTAGAAAGTTCTCGTGAAGCACCTTTGCGAACTCAGGATGCAATTCTTGTAAACTCCCAACTGGCTCGGGCAGAGAAGGCACATTCATGGCGACGATGTCTTTTGCTTTAAACTCACTCATGGCTGGCTCCTTTGTCCCACTGGACATCTTTAAGACTTGGACGGAATACGACAACACAGCAACCGAATGGCGCATTAGATGAAGAACCACCAAACTTTAAACGCCCACGAATAAAATGGATTTCACGCCCTAAACAATAGTCTTGAAACCAGCGTGCATCAGTTCTAACTGGAACCAATGCAACAACTGTATGTCCTTGTTCTGCTGTGTAAGCTGCTTTTGCTATCCAGTCTACGATCTCACGGCCGTATGGAGGATTCATCCAGCAAGTACCGGTCCACTCTTGCTTTAAACCGTTTTGTTCTGGGCTAAAGAATCGTTCACACTTTGCATTTTCAGGCAGAGCACAAACGTCTAAATCAAAGTTAAATACTCGATCCAATTTTTCGAAAAAATCTTGCGGCGTTGACCATACATCTGTTCTATTTTCAGCAAGACCAAACAGCTTGCTTTGCGCCATTGTGTTCATACCGCCTCCTTGTAACGTTTAGTAATGGCTTCCTGCTTAAGCTGGTCTAGCATTTTCAGCTTTCTTAATTTCTCGTATAGGTTCGCTGCTGCTCTTGTTTCTTCATTACGAGTACCGAGGTTGTACGCTCTACGCAGCTTCATCATTGAGTTGTAATCTGCAAATTCGATCATGCTTTCAGCTCCCCTTTAACATTCAGGATGTCTTTTGCGTATTGAGTTGCCTTGTAATGATTTTTCCCAACACGTTCGAAATATTTCCATTCAACAAATTTTTGAAGATTGCTGTAGATGGTTCCTCGATTGAAATCAAACACTGATTCCTTCACGTCTTTGACACTGAAAGGCGCTGATGCATGACAGCCAAACACGAGTAAGCTAAGCTGGTCATCAAAGTTTAATTTCTTTGTTCTATTTAAAGTTTTCACGCTGCACCTCTCTCTTCTTCTCGAATAGTCACAAAACGGCAGATATCTAAGCGGTCCATAACTCGAACTACGCCTTTCTTGCCATGACGATTTTTAGCAACGATTAATTCGGTGACACCTGACGGTAGGTCGTCTTCACCAATGATTGGATTCGCTAGGATGATTTGGTCTGCATCTTGTTCGATCTGACCTGATTCTTTTAGATCTGATGCTTTAGGGCGCTTGCCTTTCTCAGACTCACGATTAAGCTGTGCCAATGCGATAACTGGGCAATCAAACTCTTTAGCCAATGCCTTTAAATCACGGCTAATTGAGCTCACTTCCTGGTAACGGTCTTTCTTACTTGGGTCACGAACCAACTGAAGGTAATCAATTACGATACAGCCAAGTTTCTTGTACTTACGTTTCGCTTTACGAGCCCAAGAATGTATTTCTGCAATTGTCGGCTTTTGCTTGTCTTCGATATGGATTGGCAAAGAACTGAATCGTCTTTGAGCATCTGCAAATTGAGCCAACATCCCATCAAATAATTCAGCGTTATGAATGTTGTCATAAGGAATTTTGGTTAATGCTGAGATGCAGCGGTTTGTGAATGTCTCCACATCCATTTCCGCAGATACAACCAATACAGGCTCGTTGTATCGCACTGCTGTCTGAATAACTAACATTTGAGC
Organism: Acinetobacter geminorum; assembly: GCF_013009345.1. Taxonomy (GTDB): domain Bacteria; phylum Pseudomonadota; class Gammaproteobacteria; order Pseudomonadales; family Moraxellaceae; genus Acinetobacter; species Acinetobacter geminorum. The sequence continues at coordinate 27,822 of NZ_JABELE010000005.1, forward strand.
CAGAGTTGATTTACCTGAACCAGGACGACCACCCACGATGCAGAAGTGTCCTTTTTGAATTAATCCAACAAGGTTATCCAGGTGAGTTAAGTTAAACTTTACGCCTGTGTACTGCTTGTTAGCTTTAGCCTCAGCCTTTTGGATTAAACGATCTGTAGCACGGTTCATAGCCTCTTCAAATGTGAAGCTGGTTTTCTCAACATCGTTTGAAGTTTTCTTTCCATCTAGGATGCTTTCTGCTGCAATGTGAACGTCAGGGATTGTTAAGTCTTTAGCAATCTCAGCAATGCTTTGACCAATATGCTCAACTTCACGGTGTGCCTTGAACTTGTTTAGTTCTGCAACATAAGACTCCAGGTTGTAAAAGCTTGAAGGCGCTTCGCTGCTCATTTGAAGCAGGTATTCAGAACCACCCATCAAATGAATTACGTTTTTTTGTTTAAGCTGCTGCTCAACCATAACGAAGTCATAAGGCTTGTTTTCGTTAGCAAGGTCAGCAATAGCCTGGAAGATTTGCTTATGGCGCTCTGGAAAGAAGCACTCAACATCAAGATCGTTACTTACAACATCAAATGATTTGTCTACAGTCATCAATGCTGTAAGAACTGCTTGTTCCATAGGGATGTTATGAATATTCGACATTACCAATCCCCCATGTCTGCTTTGAGTTCAGAAGGATTGATGTTTTGTGCAACACCGCTAGCTTGTTGGAATAAACGCTCTAAGAGCTTGCAATCACGCTTAACCCACTTCACGAAATTTGAATACATCTGAGTGCTTGTTACTGCACCAGTGATGATTTTGTTTTCGTAGTGTGGGTTGATTTCAAGAAGTAATTCTTCAACTTGAGCTTGATTGATTTTTGGTAAACCTGATCTTTGCATCCAAGAATTCAATTGTTGTAAATCTGGTTTCCAGATATTCAGAACTTCATCAACTGGATTTTCTTGTGTGCTCTCCTCTCTATAAATATTTTTATATAATTCTATTGTGTCTTTAGTTTCTAAAGTGCTGGCGCTTTCGTTAGTAAAGTGCTCGCGCTTTACTTTCTGTAGTGCTTTACTTTCTAAAGTGGTATTGCAGTTTTTAAAGTGCTCGACTAATGACACCTCATTAATTCTGTATTCATTACCCTTTCTTGAATCAGAACTAACAACAGTTACAACGCCTAAATCGGTTAATTCTTTTAGGCCTTTACGAACTGTAGTAGTGCTTAGTTTTTTAGAACCTTCAAGCTTGCCGCCCTGCAATTGAGAGTAACTTACAAAATCAGTAGTTTTGTCTTTAAAACCATTGATGCGGTCTTCCAGTTCAGCATACACATTACGTGCTGCATCACTAAGAAATGGACGCACATCACTACGATAAAGACGACTAGACATCACATAGCCCTTTTCGAACTTGTCTGTCATCTTGTCCCTACCTTTTGAAATTGGAATAATTTCAGCCTGCTTCAATGCACCCATCAAACACCTCTCAATACAAATGCAGCTAAATCAGCTTTCGCTTTAGCCAATGCCATAGAGTTTTCGAGAGTTCGATTAAGCACATAAGCCTCAACCGCTTTTTGAAACAAACTAATCTTCCGATTTAGTTCAATGTCTGCTAATATTTGATAGTTCATTTGGTCCTTCTCCGATTGAACACTAAGCCTGATCCACGAAATCAGGCTTTTTCTTTATATCCAAGCTCAAAACACATGCCGAAATCTTCAATGTCATCTTGAAAAAGATCGTCAATTGTTTGTTTGCTTTCCATCCACGCTTTTGACATCACAAAAAGCGCATTTAGTTTTTCCTCGCTAATCATTCGATATTTCTTGAGTACAGTTTTGAATCCAAGAACATCCAATAGCACTAAACAGTTCTCAAGCTCAGTCAAGCCATTGGATTTTCTATCATTTTTCATTCGTGATAATGTGCTTGGATCAATCCCCAACTGTTCAGCAACCTGACTTTGATTGCTTGATGCAAGGGCTTGCAAAACTCTAGAAACTTCATTTCTAGCCCTTGCACTCAATTCGGTTGATACTTTGCTCATGGTTTAGTTCCTAAGCGGTTAATTGTTCTGAACAATATTCCTTCCATAAATTTTCTAGTTTTCTTCCTAGATCATATGAAAGGCGTTTCCCACATAACCCGCGCTCTAAATCACTAACGTAATTCTGTGAGCACCCGATTTCTGCGGCTATAAATGTCTGAGTAAGACCCTTTTCCCTTAACTCAGAGATCATCTTCTGCCATTGATTCATGGGCGGTCTCCGATAATTTTTATTAAATATATAGGTTTTCCGATATTTATTCAATAGCCAAACCGATTGAAATATGTATCAGAATTCCGATAGAAGTAACAATGGACAAATTTATGGCTACTTTGGGCGAAAACTTAAAAGCAATTCGCAAAGCTAAGAAAATGACTCAAAAAGAACTGGCTATGAAGTCAGGTGTTAAACAATCTGTAATTTCTGATCTCGAAACAGGGAATGCCAAATCGACAGGCTCTATACTTGAGTTGGCTACCGCACTTGGTGTTACCGCAGAAGAGTTAAAAAAAGGCATTGTCAGTAAGTTTGATAATAACGTTGAGCCTATAACTAAAAAGCTAATTCCCGTTCTTTCTTGGGTGCAGGCAGGAACAATGACATCAGTAGAAGCTATCGATCCTAATAAAATAAATGAATGGTTGCCACCCCTTAGTGCAGATGATCCAGATGGATGTTTTTATTTAAGAGTTGTTGGCGTAAGTAATTCCCCAAAATATGAAGAAGGTGACTATATTTTAGTTAATCCAAACTATCAGGTTTGTGATTTACTTCCTGATGATCTAATTGTTGTTCGAAATAATACAGATGCAACCTTTAAAAAGCTTGTAATTGAAAGCGATCAGCGCAAATACCTGCAAGCCCTAAATCCTAACTTTCACCCGAATATTATTGAATTTGAAGACGGTATGGAACTGGTAGGCTTGGTTATTGATGCGTTTAGGCCCCTAGGTGGATCACGCCCAAAGCGTGTTAGAAAAAGTTAAATTAAGGTTTTAGGTGATACATGGACAACTCTAAACTACCAATCAACCAGATTATTGCTCGCATCAATGATGCTGCGAAACATGGTGAAGCTTTGGTGCTAACAGCCGAAGAAGTGAAGATCCTCTCAAAGGACATTGGTGATAAAGTCTTTATTCCAGTCCTTACAAATGAACAAGTAGTGCAGTTGGTAAAAGAAGGAAAGCTTGGACAACGGATTGATAATACAAAAAAGTAAAATCGTATGAGTAAGAAGGGTAGACAGCAACACCCTAAAGCAAATTAAACCGCGGCTCGACACGATTCTATAGAAATTAATGAAGGGTTAAATTTAATCCACAAAAGTGCAACTAAATTTTAGTTGCAATATTTTTTAAATACAAGGAAAATAATGTGACCAAAGCAGAGAAATTATTAGAACGATTTTTCACTAATCCTCCCCCTAAAAATTTTAAGTGGAATGATTTCGTTACAATGATGGAACGCTTAGGCTTTACTCTAGTATTTAATGGAAGAGGTAGCTCCCATTGCATATTCTACAAAGATAATCCAAAAATCGTACTTAACTTCTTAAAACCTCATCCAAATGATGAGTTAAAAGTTATTTATGTGAAGAAGGCAAGAGAGTTCCTTAGAGAGCATGGCATTGGAGTATAAAATGAAAGAAACTTTTAAATATAAGGGCTTTGAAGGCTCAATGGAGTTCAGTTCAGAAGATGAATGCTTAGTAGGCGAGGTCTTATTTATACGTTCTAAAATCATCTATATCGGTGAAACTTATAGTGAGTTAAAAAAATCTTTTGAAGAGGCTGTTGATGCTTATATTCTCCATTGTGAAGCAAACAATATTAAGCCAGAGAAACCATGTAGTGGAACCTTTAATGTGAGAGTTGGCACTCATCTTCATCAAGCGGCTATTAAGCTTGCATATCAAAATAACATCTCGCTTAATGAAGTGGTGATACGAGCCTTAGAGCATTTTCTAGCAACTGAACACTCAGAAAGTAGCAATTTCACAGTTAATTTAAAAAATAGCCCAGTCAATATTATGAATATCTCTCAAAGAAATATTGTTTTACCTAAAAAACGTAATTCAGAATATTTTAATTAATTTTTAAAGCTATAAGGATGATCAATGAGTAATTCTAGAGATAAAAAAACGAATCTAGCATTAAGTATATTGTGTGACTCAATAGATGGTTCTGAAGACAATATTGAGTTTCCAATCACACTAGTTGTTGGTGGGCAACTTATAACTGGACTAATTATTAGTGAAAAAAATTTTTATAATTTAGAATCAAATCAGGCCCTTAAGCCGATTTATGAATTGATTTATAAAGAAAAATCTGAATATTTTAATACGAATGGTTCTTTTAAAAATGAAGATATAACTGATGAAGAAATTGATAAAATTCCAGATACTCTTTGGCAAAGATTTTTGTATTTAAAAGATGCAAGATATATGACTGGGAATACATTTGTTCCCAGTGAAAATAATCAAGGGTCTGCAATACAAGTTAGGGTATCAGATATTGTTGCTTTTAACTTTGGAACATTTACTACCGCGAAAAACGATGATGATGCTTAATATTTAATTTGCCCACTCTAATTGTTATTGCAGTGTTTAGTTTAATAAATGATTCCGGAGCGACTGGCGTAATTTGAATATTTACTTTTGACATAGTTATACCTCCAACCCACCCTGTGTGGGTTTTCTTTTGTCTATTAAAACACAAAAAATCGGAATTTCTATAAAAATATCGGATTCCCTATTGACTAATAATATCGGAAATGCGATATTTATCTCATCGACAAACAAAAACCGCCATAGGGGTCAGAGTCTAGGCGGTTTGCATCAAATGCGGAGATAAGTATGAATCAAAGAATTGAAAAGTACAAGTTTAGCCAAGCTGCAATAGACAGCTTCAAAGGCTTCTTAGGTGGCTCGGTGCTATCTATGGTCATCGGTGTTTTTATCGTAGTCCCTTTCCTTCGTTCATGTGCCGACGAGCAACACGTCAACGAACTCAAAGCAAAACAGAACATGTATGTGCGTGTGCAAGTGGAAGGAGCTAACTCATGAATATGTTAGCCAATATCTCGTTTGATGCTGCTCAATCAAAGCTTTTAAAGGACTTGAGCAAACATCCTGAACTATTAGCCGGTGCAGTCGAATACGCATTCCAGCGTGGTGATATCGACCCTAAAGAGTACCGCAACTGGAAAAGCCAGATTGCAGAAATGGAGCATCAACACACTGCAAACCTTCTGGCGACTATTAAAGCGTGAGGTGTGTATGGGCTTTTTCTTCAATGCAGAATTTCTTGAACAGTTTGGTTTCAGTGTTGGTGAAGAAGATGAAGCAACTCACTACAGCACTTTTGGTGGCAGCGATTGGAAATTGAAAGCTAATAAAGACCAGATGTTCTACTGGGATGCCCTTTCAAAATCTTGGAAAAGATGGGCATTAACTCTAGAGCACTGCACACCGATCGGCGAGAAAGAACCAAATTACAAATGCGGACCAGTTAATCAAGTCGTAGTTATGAAAGACGAAACGACTCACGAACTGTCTCCAATTTACTCAGATTCGAAATATAAAGGTGATTAAAGATGAACATGCAAAGTAAAGAACAGTTCTCTTTCACTAAAGCAGAACGTAAAAAAGCAAAGCTTAAGCTAAATCTTAATGGCGCCAGTGGTTCGGGTAAAACCTACTCTGCCCTTGTGTTGGCTTCAAGTCTTGGCAAAAAGATTGCAGTTATTGATACAGAAAACGAATCTGCATCTTTATATGCAAATGAATTTAACTTTGACACATTGCCATTAAAACCGCCCTATAGCCCTGAACGTTTTGCAGGCGCGATCCATGCAGCACATAACATGGGCTATGAAGTTCTTATCATTGATAGTGCTAGTCATGAATGGATTGGAACTGGTGGATGTTTGGAAATCAACGATGAAGCAGCTAAACGTTTTAAAGGTAACACTTGGTCAGCTTGGTCAGAAACTACACCACGTCACCGCAAATTTATTGACGCGATTCTTCAAACAGATATGCACATTATCACTACAACTCGTGCAAAAACTGAGACTGTACAAGGTGAAAAAGGAAAAGTTATCAAACTTGGTATGAAAGCTGAGCAGCGTGAAGGCTATGAGTATGAGCTTACCGTTTCACTCGATATGTTGCATGAAAATAAATTAGCAATCCCCACAAAAGACCGAACCAAACTTTTTAATCCAACAGGCGAAGTAATCACAAAGGAAACTGGCGAAAAGCTCATTGCTTGGCTTAACGATGGTCGCAGCCAAGAAGAAGCGCTTCAAGCTGCTTTTGATGAAGCTATCAAGCGTATCAATGCAACTACAGATGTTGCTGAACTTGGAATCATCTATTCACAGTTCAAAGGTACTGATTGTGAAGCTGAAATAGTTAGCGCTTGTAGTAGTCGCAAGCATTCTTTAATTGGCACACATGGCAATGCGTGAGGAAGGCAGCATGACAGATCAAGAATACAGAGGGAATATGAACTACCCTTTTCAAGATCACATCGTCTTGAATGTTGAAGAAAACGTAGTGCCCTTCCCAAGAACAAATCTACATAAGTGCCAACATTCTCAAGTTGAAATTGACACTAAAGCTTTGGAACTTATATGCATGAAGTGCGGAGCAAAAGTAAATCCTGTGATGTGGATCAAAGACACTATGAAATATTGGTCAATACAACAAACAAGGATTACAGAGCAGAAAAGGAAGGTTAGTGAAGACCTTGAGGAGCTAAAGAAAAGAGCCCGAACCAAGTGTCAGCACTGCAACAAGATGACTGCTATTAACTTAAAGAATTTAAAATTTACAGTAATTGGGTGATGACATGACAGATTTGAATAAGGGAAGTGAAGTTAATCTACGCTTTGAGCAAGATGATGGTGCTGTTTGGGTCTTTGATGGAGATAGCCACCAAGGAACTGAAATCAGTCATTTAATGATGATGCATAGCGATGAATATAACGAAGATGAATTACGTGTTATTTGTAACCATGCAGCATGTGAAATTGACAGGCTTAGAGCAGAGCTAGAAAAAGCCAAAGCTCAGGCGGTGCCAGTCTGGATATCAGCTGACTTCATGAAGCCTGATGAAGGTGATTTAGTTTTAGGTATTTCAACAACAAAGCTAGCAAAATTTAATGTTTATCAAGTTGTAGCTTTAGATGAGTTTGATGAATGTGCGATTAATTATTGGATGCCATTGCCTAAGGCACCAAGCGAATCGGGAGCTGAGGGATGAATGCAAAAATTTTAGATCCTTGTTGCGGCTCTCGCATGATGTGGTTTGATCGTCAAAACCCTAATGTAGTGTATGGCGATATCAGAAAAGAAGAACATACATTATGTGATGGTCGGTCTTTAGTGATTGAACCGGATGTAATGATGGACTTTCGCGACATGCCTTTTAAAGATGGCCAATTTACTTTAGTTGTGTTTGACCCTCCTCACCTAGTGAAAGCTGGTAAACAAAGCTGGTTAGCTGCCAAGTATGGAAAGTTGTCAGAAGATTGGCGCGAAGATATTCGCAAAGGTTTTGCAGAGTGCTTTCGAGTGTTGGCCAATGGCGGTGTTTTAATTTTCAAATGGAATGAAACACAGATCAAAGTTAGTGAACTTTTAGAGCTCACAGATCAAAAACCATTGTTTGGCCACATTAGCGGAAAACGCAGCAATACACATTGGATTACTTTTATGAAGGTTGAGGGAGCTGAGGGATGAGTGAATCAATTTTTTATACCATTCCAAGAGAATGCCCAAATTCTAGATATGAGTTGGAATTCAAAGATATCGAAACATGGCTGGAGCAGGATTTAGAGTTTGTTGGCACTGAGTGTGCCCAAGACTATTTTGATAATCATGATGGCTGGGAATCTTCATGGCCTTTAGAAATTCGCATCTTTAAAGATGAACAATCTATTGAGCCGATAGCATCACTTATTGTTGAGATGGAAATGGAGCCACATTTTAGTTCAAGTGTTAAAGCGGAAAGTAAGGAGGGGTAATGTCAGAAAAGCAAAGTCGTTTGCTTGACTTGAAGGCGGTTGAATTAAAAACCAGCCTTCCAAAGTCAACTATCTATGACTGGATGAAAACAGGCTACTTCCCTCCTTCTATGTTATTTGGAGAGGGCAAAAGAAAAATTGCGAGATGGCTTGAATCTGATATAGACTGTTGGATAGAAAAGCACAGAATGGCATCCTAAAAAGGATGCCTTATTTGTTTGAGGGCTTTACTTTTTACGGTACGAGTTACGGTATCAAAAATAATTAAAAATAAAATAACTAAATAAAACCTAATTTTAACTATTAAATTCGAGTCCCGCAGGGCGCACATACTTAATACGTTAATCCTTCACTTCAGCCAACAATGTTTCAGCTGCAAGTTTGCCTAAATTATTAGAAGCAAGCGGACTATCACCAGTTAGCAATTTACGGTCTCTATGACATTGACCTGTAATGCCCTTATTTAAAATTTCCACACCAAGTTTTTCAAGGTTTTCACCCACTAGCCAAGGTAAAGCTCCAGGCATATAACCGATATCAATATTTGCTCCCTTATCTAATGAATCAGGGAATACACAAATTTGATAGCCTTTAAAAATATAGTTTTCTGGCTGTTCATCTACAGCCGCAGCAAGTAATGAAGCTGGACCATGGCATAATGTAATAATAAATTTATCATGCTCAACCGCCCATTTAAGAACTTTTTTCACCTCAAGGCTATGTGGAATTTTAGCTAATACGCCATGCCCACCCGGAATAAATATAGCCGCATATGGTGAGTTTTCACCGACTGCATTTTCTAAAATGTCAGCTAGTTTTAGCGGATTTTTTAATTTATCTGCATATTTCTGAAAGGTGTCTAACACCACTTGTTCTTGCTTTGGCATTGCCCACATTTCAAGTTTGGCTGGATTTCCTGAAAGTGTCGCAATATCAATTTCGAAGCCAGCATTATCTAAATGAAACATCGGTAAAAGCATTTCTACAGGATGATTACCTGTTGAGAAGAACTTACCGTTTTGCATCTGGATATAACGCTCATCAGTTGCAATCATTAAAACTTTTTTATTGCCTGCATACGGCGTTGTATAGGTTGTGCCATCGTAATCTGTTTTAGGAGCAGTGTATTGACTCAGTGAATATGGTGATGGGAAAAAGGCATTATCTTCAGCCAAATCTGGAGTAGGATTTTTATCATCAATATTTGCAGTATTCATTGTTACTATCCTTTTTCATCAGTATGGAAAGAAATAATAAGGTAAGAACCAATTGTTATTTCTTACTCAATTTATAGGTGAAGTTATAGAACTGGTGCAATCTGCCAATAGAATTTGGCAATTTTTATAGAGAAATAGGCAGAATCTAGAATTATAAAATTTCAGTTTAGGCAAACATGTCATTCACCTAAACTGTCACAGATAAGATTAAGCATTCATCTCTAAAACGATCTTTCCAATATGGTCACCTTGCTCCATACATGCATGAGCACTTTGTACATCTGAAAAAGCATACGTCTTATAGATTTGCGGTAAACACTTACCTTGTGCCAATAATGGCCACACATGCTCATGCAAAGATTGGGCAATCTGGGCTTTTTCTTGGCTATTACGTGCGCGCATCGTTGAACCTGTAATTGTGGCACGTTTTAAAATCAGTTTTTGTAAATCAAATTCTTTTGCAATTCGTCCACCCATAAAACCAATAATGACCAATCGGCCATCACGTTTTAATAGATTTAGGTTTTTCGTGAAATAAGAACCGCCTACAATATCTAAAATGACATCAACACCTTGATCTTGAGTGTGCTTCAAAACTTCCTGCTCAAAATCTTGGGTTTTATAGTTAATTGCTGTGGTGAAACTAGAGAGTGCTTCAACTTTATCTTCACTACCAACCGTAGCAAAAGTTTTAATCCCCAAAGCATGGCAAATGGCTAAAGCTGTGGTTCCAATACCACTTGCCCCACCATGAATCAGTGCAGTTTCATGTTTCTGTAAACGGCCAATATCAAATAGATTTGCCCAAACTGTAAAAAATGTTTCTGGAATCGCAGCAGCTTGTGTAAAAGATAAATTTTCAGGAATTGGTAATACTTGAGTTGCAGTTACCGCACAATATTCTGCATAACCGCCGCCATTTGTTAGCGCACAAACTTTATCACCAACCTTGAATTGATCCACTTGGTCACCTACAGCGACCACAACACCAGCGACTTCAAGTCCCGGTATTTGAGTAACACCTTTAGGCATTGGATATAATCCCATACGCTGCAAAACGTCAGGACGGTTAATTCCAGCAGCCTTTACCTCAATCAAGACTTCATCTGCCTGAGGTGCTGGAAGACTAGCATCTTGAACTTTTAGAACCTCAGGTCCACCAGGAGCCGTAATTTCAATAATTTTCATGGTTGTTGGAAGGGTCATAAAATGCTCCATGTTTGATTTATATTTCAAAATTACTAATCTACGTTAAATAATTGAGGACTTCGGTGGAACGCCAAACAGTCGTTTAAATTCTCGGCTAAATTGTGAAGCACTGACATAACCCACTTCATAGGCTGCTTCTGCGATTCCCATTTTATTGTTCATGATCAACTCACGTGCTTTATGTAACCGAGTAATTTTGATGTACTGTAAGGGAGAATAATTCGTCACCTTTTTAAAAGTCTGATGAAAAAGCGATATGCTCATGCCCGCTTGTTTCGCCAAATCTTGAACCGTTAAGTTATAATAATAATCACGCTGAATAATTTCACAAATGGTGTAAATCACACCATTGCGGCTTACCATAGCCGATAAACTCTCGACTAGATTGCCGCCTGAAGCCTGCACCACACGATAAACCAATTCTCTTTTAACTTGCTCACCCAATATAAAAGTATCTTGTTTAGAACGAAGTAAATTGAGTAATCGTAGAGCAACCTCCGAAATAGTCACATTCATGTCAATCACTCTAAGCCCACAGCTTAATTTTAAATCTTCTGAATGAGCATCTTCAGTAACCACTTGTTGTTGTTTATCCATTTTAGTAATGAGATCAGCCATCATTTGTGGTTCAAATTTTATGGCTATCGCCAGCATTGGTTCATTATTTTCAACAACAGTATCGCAATCAAACGGTATAGCAATAGAGATAAATAAGCACTGCCCTTGTTTAAATGGAAAGATTTCTTTACCAATATACCCTCGCTTTAATCCCTGTATCACTAAAACAATTGAAGGCTCTTGCAGCACAGCAATCGGTGGTGTGGAATGATCTACACGCATTAAAGTGATATTAGAGATAAAAGTAGGATAGAGGCCTTCTGCTGGAGCCAAGTGCAAAAAAGCATCGACCAAATGTTCTGTAAGATGATTTTGCGGCATAGTTTTATTGTGAGAGGTAATCTAATAATCAATATAACAATGAACCCAAAATGAAAACATCTGTCTTACGTTTACTTTGTATAAATAGGCAATTCAAATCAATTTTTAGGCATAAAAAAACCTAGAGCATTCTAGGTTTTTTCACTTTATCAGGCTATTTAAGCAGATAAATTAAAGAACATGGCTGCAATTAAAATAATTACACCGAGGACAATTCGGTACCAAGCAAATACACGTAAAGTGTGACGTTCTACAAACAGTACCAATGCTTTTACAACAAACAGCGCAGCAATAAAAGCAGCAACGAAACCTACGCCAATATTAACCATATTGTCTGAGGTGAGTACGTCGGCATTTTTAATTAAATCAAAAGTCGCAGCGCCCAACATGGTTGGCATAGCAAGGAAGAAAGAGAATTCTGTAGCAGCTTTACGTGATAAGCCCGCAAACATTCCGCCTACGATTGTTGCGCCTGAACGTGAAGTTCCTGGAATCATCGCCACACACTGAGCAAGACCCACTAAAAGCGCTTGCTTAAAAGTAATTTTAGTTGCATCGAGTGTCTTATGTTCAAATTGTCTAGATTCAACCCAGAAAATGATCAGGGCACCAACAATTAAGGCAATCGCAACCACAATTGGGCTAAATAGAACACTTTTAATAAAGTCTACTGCCAAAACCCCAATAATAACTGCTGGAAAGAATGCAATAAGCACACTAATCGCAAAATGACGTGATTCCACATCACCACTAAAGAATCCCTTAATCAAGTTAATAATTTTTTGTCGGTATAACCAGCACACTGCCAAAATAGCACCTAACTGGATTACGACCTCAAATACACGACCGCCGTCTGAGTGGAAATCGATAATATGACCAAATAAAATTAAATGACCTGTACTCGAGATGGGTAAAAATTCAGTTAAGCCTTCGACAAAGCCTAAAAACAGTGCTTTTATAACTTCAAAATTTTCCATAACTTGCTCAAAGAAAGTTAATCATTAGAACGACCTAAAATTTGTTTTATCGCAATTGGTAAGTCTCAAATTAGACTTAACACATGTTCAATATCAGATCATTTCTAACGTTTGTGGTTATTGCCCCTAGTTAAAGGCAGTTTATTTAAAGTGCGATAATGTATCACATCATGATGACAAACTTGGGTTAACTATCGTAAAAAGATAAAACTTGGTTAAGAACTGCCAAGGTTTTTCTTGTTATAGATAAAGCTTTTTACCTTTACTTACTCTACAAAATGATCTTAAAAAGTCCTTAAAAAAACATGATATTATTCTGATCAAATGCAGTTCATCTCAAAAATTCAATCTGAATGAAAAATACCAAAATTAATGCACGCCATCTCATTATCGATTTATTTCTTTCCTCGGCCTACCCTCAACTCACCATTAAACAAATATTGATTGCCGCTAAACTTTTTAATATGAGTGACAACGGTATTCGTGTGGCTACGACTCGGCTATTAAATGAAGGCATGATAGAAAGTGTAGAACGCGGTATTTATCAACTTTCGCCATCAACCAAAGAATGGGCAAAAATCATTTTGAACCGCAAAAATGGCATTAAACAAACCAAAGAATGGCAACAGTATTATCTTGCAGTATTTACAGGCACATTAGGTCGCATAGATCGCACCGCTTTAAAAAAGAGAGAACACGCTTTACGTCAATTTGGTTTTAGAGAACTCGAAACTGGAATTTATATACGTCCAGATAATTTAGCGTATAGCTTTGAAAAAACATGTGAAGAACTCATTTTAGCCGGGCTTGAAAATGAAGCTAAAATTTCTATTATTCAAAAATTTGATTCAAAAACAGTTTCGTTAATTCCTTCTTTGTGGGATACCCAACAACTTGAAAAAAACTATGAAATGTATAGTCAAGATATTCAAGAATGGCTTTTGAATTATAAAAATTTATCCTTAAATGAGGCCGCTACCCAAGCTTTGTTATTAGGACGTGAAACAATTACCTTACTCATGAATGATCCTCTACTACCCTCTCCATTTGTTAACGAGCATGCCCGCAATCAATTTGCTCAAAATGTACAACAACTCGATTCGATTGGACAAAAGATATGGCAGAAACTTTATGAAAATGAATTAGCTCACTAACGGGCGATTTATTTTTTTACAAACAAATATTTCACTTTTTAAAATTTTATAATTATATTTGTAATATTAAATATGAATACCAAAAATCTGTTTTGGGAGAATAAAAATGAATGCACAAGTGAGTGTGACCGATCTATTTAGCAGAGAAGAAATACAGGAACTCACACAACCTTCAGATATATACGGTGCTTGGGCTGTTGCTAGTACGTGGGCCGTTATTGGAGGAACATTTGCTAGCTTAATCATGATGTGGGATTACTTACCTAACTGGGGAAAATTACTTGCTTGTATGCTAGCTTTAGCTATATTGGCAGGTCGCCAGTTATGCCTAGCAATTTTGATGCATGATGCATCTCATAAGAGCTTATTCAAAAATAAAAAAATAAATGACTTTGTAGGCGAATGGCTATGCGCCCGTCCAATCTGGAATGATCTACAAAAATATCGCGTACATCATGTTCGTCATCATGCAAAAACCTCTACTCCAGATGACCCAGATCTTTCTTTAGTTTCTGGTTTTCCTGTAAGCAAAAAATCGCTTACTCGTAAATTTTTACGCGACTTAACGGGTATGACGGGATTAAAGTTTAGCTTTGGTCGAGTGTTAATGGACCTAGATCTAATGAAATGGACAGTTGCAAATGATCAAGTCTGGTTAGACCGCAGCCATAAACATCTTGTTGATTATGCCAAAAGTCTTGTAAAAAACAGTAGTGGAGCCATTGCAACCAACGCAGCTCTTTATAGTGTTTTAAAGGCATTTGGTCAGCAACGTTTTTATTGGTTATGGCCTTTAGCTTATTTGACCCCATTTCCATTATTTTTAAGAATTCGATCAATGGCGGAGCATGCAGGTATGCAAACGAGTCTTACAGCCTTAACAAATACACGAACAACACGTGCAGGTTGGATTGCTAGAAGTTTTGTGGCGCCTATTCATGTCAATTACCATATGGAACATCATTTAATGGCTTCGGTGCCCTACTTCAAATTGCCGCGTATGCATCGTTTATTGAGAGAGCGTGGCCATGTTCCGGCACCACCTAGCTATTTTAAAGTGATTGAATCTCTCTCATCTAAGCCAGAACAATCTACTTAATTAATTCATATGATAAATGAAAGGCCATGAAGTTAAATTTATGACCCTTTAATTTGAATCCGCCATTTTATGCTGGGTTTGGAAATATTTAGGCGTCATCCCCATCCAGCGCTTAAACGCACGAGTGAAGTGAGAAGTCTCGGCATAACCTAGCATTAAAGCGACTTTTTCGATCGACATGTTATTTTGAGCTAAAAGTTTCTGGGCATGCTCCTTTTTCAGTGAGTCTACCAAGAGGGTAAAACTAGTATGATCAAGAGCTAAATAGCGTTGCAAAGTTCGCTCCGACATATTCATGATATGAGCCACTTGCCCAACTTTTAATGCGTCAGTATTCCTATTTAAAAGCAATTTTTCGGCAACTTGTTTGACTTGCCCTTTCCAACCACTTTTTAAGTTTAATTTCTCTATATCCCGCTTACATTGTGCATTTAACAACGGCGCTAGCATTGGGTCTGCTGTTAAAACAGGCTGTGCTAAATACTCTTTTGGGAATATCCAACGATTAAACTTTTGGTTAAATAAACAAGTCACAGCCAGTTGATGACTGATTTGGTCAAAACCTATCGGCTCTGGCATTTGTAATTCAACCTTTCCTAAATGAGAAAGTCCTGTTAATTTTTTCGCAATTTGGACAAAACCGAGTAGCAAAAAAATGTTGGCATTTGGGCTCAGCTGAAATGCATTGACGGGCTGATGAATGGACCAATATGCATCATTATTTTCTTGTTTTAATTCTGGTTTAAAAACCTTACAACGTGAACCAATGAATTGTTCAAGTATTTTCAGCGCTTCTCCTAAATTTGGAGAAACTATGGCAGCCATTCCTACTGAACCATAACATGAAGCCGTCATGCTTAAAACTAAATATCCTGCCAGTGCTGGCTCTTTGCATAACTCAATCGCCCGCTCAATAAGCTGATTTAAGGTATTAAACTCAACATACCAATATGGTTTTTTTAATTGATCTACTCTTATGCCGCTTCCATCTAAAAGCTGCTCGCAAGAGACACCCCACCGCTTAACAGTCTCGACGATTAAGTTAATATAAGTTCCGGGTAATTCTGGATTCATGAGTAACCCATTGAGCAAAATAAATGGCGCGAAATGGTAAAAACTGTCAGTTCATGAACTATGCCATGCTTTTAAATTCAGGCATAGTGATTCAAAACAAAATCCGCTTAATTGCACTAAACAGTACAATTTCTGAAAAACACAGGTGCCCCTATGAATATCCTGATTGTCCATGCTCACCCAGAACCACAATCTTTTACAACCGCGTTAAAAAGCAGAGCTAAACAAACTCTAGAAAAATTGGGACATCGCGTAGAGGTTTCAGATTTATATGCCATGCAATTTAACCCTGTTTCATCCAAAGAGGATTTTTTAGAGCTTAATCAGCCTGACTATTTTAACTATGCACTAGAACAAAGGAATGCCAGTAAAAATCAACTTCTAGCTCCAGATATTCAAGCAGAAATTGAAAAGGTAAAAAAAGCAGATCTAGTCATTTTAAATTTCCCACTTTATTGGACATCTGTGCCAGCAATTTTAAAAGGTTGGATTGATCGCGTATTTGTCTCAGGGCTTTTTTATGGAGGCAAACGGTTTTACAACCACGGCGGCATGGTAGGTAAAAAAGCGATGTTGTGTTTAACACTCGGTGGTAGAACACACATGTTTGGAGAAAACTCTATTCATGGTCCAATTGAAAATTATTTATCCCCGATTCAACGTGGTACTTTGGCATATGCTGGTTTTGAAGTCCTGCCTCCATTCATTGCTTACCATGTACCTTATATTAGCCAAGAAGCACGAGAAACCCTTCTTGAAGACTATGTAATCTACCTTACTCATTTGGACCAGCTTGAGTCATTAACATTTCCAAAGCTTGAGCAATTTGATGAAAAACTATATCCACTCTAATGCTATGTTTTAGCTATAAAAGTTAAATAACCGAATCTAGATTGTTATTTACAGTTTTTTATCGCATATAACTTTCAAATATAGAATCCAAATTCGCTCAAAAAATAGATCAAATGGTAAAAAAATTAAGGTAAATTTTTTTATAAGGCTAAGAATATAAAACTGAATCAATAATATACAGATGTAGAGAAACGAGACTTATCAACTAAAAATGACAACTAATACTCATTTCATAATCACTTAATTCATATTTTTACAAAAAAATCTTTGACCATTTTTCTTGGATTTGTGACAAAAATGTCATAAAAATAAAGACCATTACTAATAGATAAAAAATATAAATATCAATAAATTAAATTAATTTAACAATACAAATATTCCTTCATTTTTCATTCATTATTGACAGATTTTGTATAAAAAGTGAGTACTCTTCAGTTCATACAATAGATTTACTCTTATTTTAATTATGCTATTTTTGTTACATGGAGTTATCAAAGCTTCTATTACTTGTAATTAGGAGCTTTGAAGGCAACACAGTTTAAACGGTTTAACTCTGTTACTTTTAAAAAAATGTCTTGAAGTTCAAGGAAAGATTAAAATGAAATTAAAACATCTGAGCACTGCAATGATTTTAGCAATGCTGCCTGCAACTGGGGTTTTTGCAGCAGCATTGGATCGCTCTGGACAATCAATGTCTGCATTCTTCCAACCGGGTAATTATTTTGAAGCAGGTATTTCTGTTTTAGACCCAGATGTAGCGGGTAAAGAAGCAGGATCAAGCGCAACACGCCGCGATATTGGCGATATGGCTAATGATTATTACTTTCCAAGTGCGGCATTAAAATTACAACTCAACGATAAATTCTCTTTCGGTCTACTCTATGATCAACCATTTGGAGCAGATGCAGAATATTCAGGCAACAATGTATTCGTTTCAAATCCAGGCACTGATACTATTTTAAGTCAAAAGGCATTAACTGACTTAGCAACCAGCTCAATTAACAAGTTAGTTCAAGCATCTGGATCAGCATTTACACCAGCTCTTATAGCTGTGACGAATGCTACTGGCGGTGATCCTACAAAACCAACTCAAACAGAGATCTTAGGTGCATTACAACAAGTTGCTGCTGGAGGAAATACAACTGTAGGTGCAGGACTGACAGCATTACAAAACACCCAAGCTGCTATTAATGCTGCAAATAATTATTTAGGTACAGGTGGAACTAAAGTTAAAGTTGATACACAAAATTTATCTTTTGTTCTTGGTTTCCAACCAAATCAAAACTTCAATTTCTACGCAGGTCCTGTATTACAAACCGTAAAAGGTAATGTAAGTCTTCGAGGTCAAGCTTACAGCCTTTATAATGGTTATGACGCAAATATTAAAGAAACTACAGGCGTTGGTTGGTTAGCAGGTGCAGCTTATCAAATTCCTGAAATTGCACTTAGAGCATCTTTAACCTATCGATCTGAAATTGATCATAAAGTGAATATTAATGAAGACTTATCTATATTAAATTTCCCTGGTCTTACTTCAGTACTTGCTGGTTTAGATGTTCCTGCCTCTAAACTTCAAGCTATTAATTCAGAAGGCAAAACTACAATTACTACCCCTCAATCTGTAAACCTTGATTTCCAAACAGGCATCATGGCTGATACTGTTGCATTTGCGAATGTACGTTGGGTGAACTGGAAAGATTTCTCAATTCAACCATATAAATTTGGCAAAGTCTCAGAAGCTGTAGGTGGGCTTGTTGGACGTCCAAATGGCTTTAACCTAGTTGAATACTCCGATGACCAATGGTCTGTGAACGCTGGTGTAGGCCGTAAACTGAATGATAAATGGGCTGGTAATATGTCTGTAGGCTGGGACTCTGGTGCAGGTAACCCTGTAACAACACTAGGACCAACAGAAGGTTACTGGAACGTAGGTTTAGGTCTTCAATATAGCCCTACTCCACAAACATTTATTGCTGGTGGCGTAAAATACTTCTGGTTGGGTGATGCTAAAGCTCAAACAGGTGCACAAGCAGGTAGTGATGAATATGTTGCAGACTTTTCTGACAACAATGCCATCGCTTATGGTTTAAAACTTGGTTATAAATTCTAAGTTTCAAAACTCATTCATATAAAAAAGGCGCTTAAAGCGCCTTTTTTATTATTTATTTTTAAGCTGGAATTGTACGCTGTGAAACTGAACGGATTGCTTCTTTTAATGCATCATATCCGTGAATCGCTGGAAATTGTGGAAACTCAGCAATCACATTTTCTGGTGCATCAAACAAGAAACCATGGTCCGCTTCACCAAGCATGGTTGTATCGTTATACGAATCACCTGCAGCGATTACACGGAAATTCAAGCCATGCAGTGCTTTAACACACTCACGTTTTTGATCTGGTTGACGTAGTTTATAAGCGGTAATCATGCCTTCTTCATCTGTCTCTAACTTATGACAGAAAATTGTTGGCCATCCTAATTGCTTCATTAAAGGATGTGCAAATTCATAGAAAGTATCTGACAAGATCACAAGTTGGAAATGAGTACTTACCCATTCAACAAACTCTTTTGCACCTGGTAATGGCCCCATCTGAGCAATAACTTCTTGAATGTCGTTTAAACCTAAACCGTGTTGTTTTAAGATATTAAGGCGCTGAGTCATTAAAACATCATAATCCGGAATATCACGAGTTGTTGCTTCGAGTTCTTTAATCCCTGTTTTTTTTGCGAAATTGATCCATATTTCAGGAACTAAAACCCCTTCAAGATCTAGGCATACGATTTCCATGAATGCTTCCAACGTTGGTTAAAAATTGCTGTATCATACCATTAAGATTTTCAGTTTTGCGTTGTTATTGATCAAATCAATTTTATTCATAAGGATCGAAATTAAAGTGCTAAGCACTTTATCAACTATCCTTTAGAATATTTTTCATAACTCAATGCGCCCAAGCCTTTTGCCAGGAACACACATGACCGTTATTCCGACTATTGATATCGTAGATGCTCTTGCTGCTGAATATGCAACCAAAAGCCCTCGAGAAATTTTAGAACTTGCCTTAAGCCAACAAGGTGAAATTGCAATTTCATTTTCGGGAGCAGAAGATGTTGTGTTAATTGATATTGCTTCACGCTTAGGCAAACCTTTCCGTGTATTTAGTCTCGATACGGGCCGACTCCACGCTGAAACTTATCAATTTATTGAAACTGTCCGTAAACACTACAATATCAATATTGAAATTTGTTTCCCTGAATCTGAAGCTGTTCAAAACATGGTAAACGAAAAAGGTTTATTCAGCTTTTTTACAGATGGGCATCAAGAATGTTGCGGTATTCGAAAAGTTCAGCCTTTGCGTAAAAAACTTGCGACTTTAGATGGCTGGATTACGGGTCAACGCAAAGATCAAAGTCCTGGTACGCGTACAGAGATTCCAGTAGTACAAGCTGATGCAGGTTTCTCGGGTCCAGATAAGCAACTTATTAAATATAATCCTCTAGCGAACTGGACAAGTGCTGAGGTATGGAGCTACATCCGTATGATGGAAATTCCATATAACCCTCTTCATGAGCGTGGTTTTGTTTCTATTGGATGTGAACCATGTACGCGACCTGTATTACCAAATCAACATGAGCGTGAAGGACGCTGGTGGTGGGAAGAAGCCACTCAAAAAGAGTGTGGCTTACACGCAGGTAATATGAAAAAGTAATTGGATATCAAAAAACCACTGGCAAATCAGTGGTTTTTTTTATGTCATGTTCCGTACACAAAGTCATATTTTCTCTACTCTAAACGCTATATACTTAATTTTACGGTTCTATAATTCTAATAAGAGCTCATATAAGGGCTTCTTAGAAAAATGCATGAGGCACAATGATTTATGCGTCCATTACACCCAATTGATTTCATTTTTCTGTCACTTGAAAAAAGACAGCAACCCATGCATGTCGGTGGATTATTTTTATTTGAAATTCCTGAAAATGCACCAGAAACCTTTGTACATGATTTAGTAGAAGATATTAAACGCTCAAAGAGCATTCCTATTCCGCCCTTTAATAACCGCTTAAGTGGCCTGTTTTGGGATGAAGATGAAGAGTTCGATATCGATCATCACTTTCGCCACATCGCTTTGCCTCACCCGGGCCGTATTCGTGAACTTCTGGTTTATATTTCACTGCAGCATAGCTCACTAATTGATCGTGCAAAGCCACTTTGGACTTGTGACATTATTGAAGGAATCGAAGGCAATCGTTTTGCCATGTATTTTAAAATCCATCATGCCATGGTAGATGGTGTTGCTGGTATGCGTTTGATCGAGAAATCTCTATCAAAAACACCAGAAGAGAAACATGTTGTTCCTTTATGGTGTGTTGAGAGCAAGAGAGCTAAGCGTCTAAAAGTACCAACTCCAAGTACTAGTAAAATTAAAAGTATTTTAGGCGGTATTAAGTCTCAACTTGACATAGCTCCAAGAGTCATGCACGAGCTATCTCAAACCATATTCAAGGAAATGGGTAAAAATCCTGATTATGTTTCTACTTTTCAGGCACCAGTTTCTATTTTGAACCAAAGAGTCAGTGCTTCACGTCGTTTTGCGGCCCAATCATTTGAATTAAGCCGTCTTAGAAAAATTTCAAAAGCATTAGGCGTGACAATTAATGATGTTGTTCTAGCTGTATGTTCAGGCGCTTTACGTGAATATTTGATTAGCCAAAACAGCTTACCTAAAAAGCCACTTATTGCCATGGTTCCAGCTTCATTACGTACAGATGATTCTGACATGAGTAATCGAATTACCATGATTTTGGCAAATTTAGGGACGCATAAAGATCAACCGTTAGAGCGTCTAGAAATCATTCGCCGTAGTATGCAAAATTCAAAGCAACGCTTTAGCCGCATGACTGCGAATGAAATTTTAAACTATAGTGCGGTTGTTTATGGTCCGGCAGGATTAAACATCATGTCAGGAATGCTTCCTAAGCGTCAGGCGTTCAATTTAGTGATTTCCAATGTACCAGGACCACGTGAACCGCTTTATTGGAATGGCGCGAAATTAGATGCACTCTACCCGGCTTCGATTGTCATGGATGGACAAGCTCTCAACATTACCATGACCAGTTATTTAGATAAGCTTGAAGTTGGATTAACAGCTTGTCGAAATGCTTTGCCAAAAATGCAAAACCTTTTGACTCATTTAGAAGATGAGATTCAACGTTTTGAAGAAATTATTGCAGAAAAACAGCTGAAACATCATTCAGCAAGTTAGAAAATTAAGGGGCTTTGAATTGGCCCCTTATTTTTTGATTGTGCGGCACTGGTTAAGCAACTGATGACATACTGAACGAATCATTGCAGTTGTAATCGGTACTTCTTTACCTTGGTCATTCAACATATAGCAGCTATTTACTGGCGTGCTCTCTAAAACATGTTTAAGACCGTTGCTAATTAAATTTTCACTTACATTCATGGGTTATACCTCTTATTGTTTGCTAAGACGTTTAATAGGGAGAACGTCTAGGGCTACTGTATGTAAGTAGTATTTAAAATTCATGAATGAAAGTAAAATTTCAGTTGTAACAAGGATTAAGCGATATCTTGTTACAACTTTAACTTAAAATGATATCGTATTGCTCTTGCGTATATAAATTTTCGACCTGAAATTTAATAACACGGTTAATAAAATGCTCTAAATCGGCTACTGCTGGTGCTTCTGCTGTTAATAATCGGTCAATCACAGAAGGATGGGCAACAACAGTAAAGCCACTCGTTGACTCAAATGCACGGGTATATCGTAATATCTCACGAAATATTTCGTAACACACTGTCTCCGCTGTTTTGACAAAACCACGCCCTTGGCATGTTGGACATGATTCACATAACAAGTGTTCTAATGATTCACGAGTTCGTTTACGCGTCATTTCTACCAGACCAAGTTCTGAAACTTGAGTAATTTTGGTCTTCGCGTGATCTCGCTCAAGCATTTTCTCAAACTGACGCATCACCTCTTCACGGTGAGTTGCTTCTTGCATATCAATAAAATCAATAATCAGAATACCACCCAAATTACGCAGTCTAAGTTGACGCGCGATAACTTGAGTCGCTTCCATATTGGTTTTGAAAACCGTGTCTTCAAGACTACGACCACCTACATATGAACCTGTATTAACGTCAATCGTTGTCATGGCTTCAGTCTGGTCGATCATCAGATAACCGCCAGATTTCAAAGCTACGCGAGTTTGTAAGGCTTTTTGAATATCTTCTTCAACATTATAAAGATCAAATAGTGGTCTCTCCCCCGGATAATGGATGAGACGACTCTTCATATTCGGGACAAACTCATCTACAAACTCAAGCAGTTTTGCATGAATCTCTCGCGAATCTACATAAATCTTTGCGGTTTCTTCGCTTGCTAAGTCGCGAATAATACGTTGAGGTAATGGAAGTTCTTCAAAAATTAAAGAAGGAACAGCAACATCCGTCTGCTTGCGCTGGATGTACTCCCACAATTTGCTCAGATAACACATGTCCTGTGCAATTTCTGCCTCGTCCACACCTTCTGCAGCCGTACGGACAATCACACTACCGGGTAAATTATGCTCAGATTGAATACCTTCAATAATATTACGCAGACGATCTCGCTCTTCTTCAGACTCAATACGCTGCGAAACACCAATATGGTTGCCATACGGCATTAAAACCAAATAGCGAGAAGGGATTGAAAGATCTGTACTGAGGCGTGCACCTTTTGTGCCCAACATATCTTTCATTACTTGGACAGTAAGGGTTTGCCCAGGATGTAATAGCTCAAAAACATTCGGGGTAGGTTGTGAACGAGGCCAAACCATATCATTGATATGTAAAAAGGCTGTTCGAGACAAACCAATATCAACAAAGGCAGCTTGCATGCCCGGAAGCACTCGTACAACTTTACCCTTGTAGATATTGCCGACTAGCCCGCGTTTAACTGTACGCTCGACATACAGTTCATTAACAGTTCCATTTTCGATTAATGCCACCCGACACTCCATAGGCGTGACATTAATAAGTAGTTCTTCTGACATACATAAACTCAAAGCATTATAAAATTTTTTATTAAAGAGTCAGAGAAGCTGTTAACTTTAACGTTGTCTAGTGTTCATCGACAATGCTATTCAATGAAGAATGATAACAACCCCTTATGTCTTTACTCTTTTGAATAACTGTGCAAATTCGTATAAAGGAAGTCCTACCACATTACTATAACTTCCTTGAATTTGGGGAATATATTGCGAGGCAATTCCTTGAATTGCATATCCACCCGCTTTTCCAACAGGCTCACCCGTAGCCCAATAATCTTCCATATCCTGTGTAGTCAGGCGCTGAAACTCAACTTGTGTTTGCACTACCTGACTTAACATCTGTTGTTGAGTCGCAACGCACAGTCCCGAAAACACATCATGCCAACGTCCAGATAATTGTTTCCAGATTTCAAAGGCATGATTTTTCGATTCAGGCTTTCCAATAATTTGACCGTCAAGTCCCAGACTTGTATCGGCAGCAATAACAATAGCTTCTGGAAAAAGCTTCAATACAGTTTGAGCTTTTTCTCTAGCCAACCGTTCAACATAGTGATGAACCAGCTCATTTTCATGAACAGACTCATCAATGTCAGGACTATAGATTTCAAAATCCAAGCCTAGCTGTTGCAACAGCTCCTTCCGACGAGGAGAGCTAGATGCTAAAACTATATGCGCCATTTTGCCAAACAATAATAGACGATTGGCCACGTGATGATACTTGTCATCAAAGGCTGCCAATGTCTAGCAATTGAAAAATGAATTCCACCCATCGTCTGTGTTACCCACATAAATGCTAAATGGGCAATAATGACCAACGTTGCTATCGTCCATAAATTAACAAAAGTTAAAATACGGCGTTCCCGAATTAAAAAACGGGTAAGAAAAGTCACAATTACAAAACTTAAGGCATTGAGTCCTAAAGGTGCATCAAGCAGTAAGTCTGTAAAAATCCCCATCCCAAATGCAAACCAGACCCCACACCATGTTGGCTGGCATACTACCCAAAATAGCATGATCATTAACATGAACAGTGGCCGCCATCCTGAAATATCATAGGATAGCGGATAAACCATGAGTACAGAACCCACAATAACGGAGAGAATAATTCCCCATAATGGATCTTTACGCTTTTCTCGTTTAAGTTTAGCGATCGGCATATGGCTGCTCCTTCGCTAATGATTCAGAGAAAAGTACAACTACATGATGCCCTGTTGCTAATTGTGCTGATGGTGTTACATCAATTTCAGCAAACTCACCTGAATTATGGCGTCTTATTTTGGCAACTGTACCCACTGCGTAACCTGCTGGGAAATGTTCACCCAAGCCTGAGCTAAACACTTTATCACCCACCTGAATATTCGCACTGGTCGGGACATATTCCATTTTTAAACGGCCCAAATCACCTGTACCAGAAACAATCGCCCGCATCCCTGTACGCTCAAGACGTACCGACAGTGAATGCTCTTTATCTGATAACAACATCACGCGTGAGCTATGAGGATATACGTTAATGATCTGCCCCATAATACCTTTATCATCCAAAACCGTTTGACCGACCTTTAGATGGTCCATAGAGCCGCGGTTAATAATGATGATATGACGTAATGGGTCTGCATCTGTTCCAATCACTTCGGCAATTTCCATACGACCATCAATAATTAATGGGGTATCAAGAAGTCCTCGTAAACGGGTATTTTCAGCTGACAGTTCAGAAAGTTTCTGTAAGCGGACTTGAGCTTGTAAAAGCTCAGCCTGCATCGCGGTATTTTCACGACGCAGTTGTGCTTCAGATTTTGTTTGTTGATTCAGCCATTCTCTCGACAGTACCGGATAACTAGCCAATGCATAAATTGGGTTATATGCAGCGTACAAGACATCCCTTGCTGGCTGAATTACATAAGGCATGCGCCAATCAAAGAACAGCACAACCAAACATGTAATGACCGCAATAATGAACGAGCGGAAAGATGGCGGCTGTCTTGAAAAAATATTCGGTTGCACCGCCTAATCCTTAAACTTAACCGACGAAAAGCATGTCATGGTTCGGGTTGTCGAAGAATTCTAATACTTTACCACCACCACGGGTTACGCAAGTGAGAGGATCTTCAGCAACAACAACTGGTAAACCAGTTTCTTGAGCCAATAACTTGTCAAGATTACGAAGTAGCGCACCACCACCTGTCAACACAATACCGCGCTCAGCAATATCAGAAGAAAGTTCAGGAGGAGTTTGCTCAAGAGCAGATTTCACAGCACTTACAATACTTTGTAACGGATCAGAAATAGCTTGAGTAATTTCGTCAGAAGTTACGGTAATTGCACGAGGTACACCTTCTGCAAGGTTACGACCACGTACTTCGATTTCTAATGTTGTACCATCAGAAACAGCCATACCTACTTCTTTTTTAATAATTTCAGCAGTGGTTTCACCAATCACACAACCGTGAGCTTTACGAACATAATTGATGATTTGCTCATCAAAAACATCGCCGCCGATGCGTAAAGAGTCAGCATAGACACAACCTTGCAATGAAATAATTGCAATTTCTGTTGTACCGCCACCAACATCCACAACCATAGAACCACATGCTTGTTCAACTGGCATACCTGCGCCAATTGCTGCCGCCATAGGCTCTTCAATCAAACGAACATCACGGGCACCAGCATTAAATACTGCTTCGCGAATCGCACGACGCTCGACCAAAGTTGATTTACATGGTACACATACAACTACACGAGGTGCAGGTGGGAACAAACGTTTTTCGTGAACTTTACCAATAAACTGATTTAACATGGTTTCAGTCACTTCAAAATCCGCAATTACACCGTCTTTCATTGGACGAATTGCAGAAATATTCGCAGGCGTACGGCCCAGCATTTGCTTAGCATCTAGACCTACAGCAGCAACAATTTTTTGTGAACCACTGTGACGAATTGCCACAACTGTTGGTTCATTTAATATAATGCCGCGGCCTGGTGCATAAATAAGTGTATTTGCTGTACCTAAATCAATGGCTAGATCCGGCGAAAACAAGCCAATTAGTCGTTTTAGAATCACGGTTCGTTCTCAGTTAAACTTTCATGTGGATGCAAGGTGGCAACTTTAAACTAAATGTGATGATTTGAACAAGTCAATCGCTTATTATAACGCACGATATTTTGAAAATTTTTAATACTGATTAGGTGATGTTATGTCTACATCGGATGCACAGCATTCAGCAGATTTAAATGCTCAAACAGTTTCAGCAATCGCCAATCTTGCTCGATTGTCGCTCAATGATACGCAATCTGCTGAATATGCTCAAAGTCTAAATAAAATTTTAGGCATGATGGAAACCTTAAAAGGCATTGATACGGAAGGCGTAGAACCTTTGAAAAGTCCTTTTGACAATCCTCAACCTTTACGTGCTGATGTGGTAACTGAAAGTAATCATCGAGATGAATACCAAGCAGTTGCACCAGCAACTCAAGATGGTTTGTATCTTGTTCCTCGCGTGATTGAATAACTTTTAGTCAATTAATCCATCTTCCCTATTTTGAATGTAAAGAAATTTTACTCATGACTGATTTACATCGCTTATCAATTCGTGAACTTGCTGAGGGCTTAAGCCAAGCGAAGTTTTCATCTCGCGAACTGACTGAACACTATTTAAAACGTATTGCTAAAATTGACCCTCTGGTAAAAAGCTACGTGACAGTTACGCCTGAACAAGCTCTTGCTGAAGCCGACGCTGCCGATGCAGCTTTAAAAGCAGGTAATGCAACAGCTTTAACGGGTATTCCTCTTGCTCATAAAGATATCTTTTGTACCAAAGGCATTAAAACGACTGCTGGTTCAAAAATACTAGATAACTTCATCTCTCCTTACGATGCAACTGTTGTTGAAAAAACTAAAGCAGCTGGTCTTGTCACTTTAGGTAAAGTGAACATGGACGAGTTTGCCATGGGCTCAACTTCTGAAAGTTCGTATGTTGGCGCAACGAGCAATCCATGGGCACTTGACCATGTTCCTGGTGGTTCATCAGGTGGTTCTGCTGCGGCTGTAGCGGCTGATTTAGCGCCTTTCGCTACAGGTACTGATACAGGCGGCTCAATTCGTCAACCTGCGTCATTCTGTGGCTTAACAGGCTTAAAACCAACCTATGGTCGTGTATCTCGTTTCGGGATCATTGCTTATGCATCATCATTAGACCAAGCAGGTCCAATGGCACGCTCTGCTGAAGACTGTGCTTACCTAATGAATGTTATTGCAGGTCATGATGCTAAAGACTCCACTTCGGTTAAAAAAGAAGTCGATGATTACGTTGCAAACCTGAATAACACGTCTGTAAAAGGCTTACGCATTGGTATTCCTAAACAATACTTTAACGTTGCAGGTTTAGATGCTGACGTAAAAGCACGTGTTGAAGAGTCTTTGAAAAAGCTTGAGGAAATGGGCGCAACGCTTGTTGAGATTGATCTCAACATGACTGAAGCTTATGTACCAACGTATTACCTCATCGCGCCAGCAGAAGCATCTTCTAACTTGTCACGTTATGACGGTGTTCGTTATGGCTACCGCTGTGAAAACCCAGCAGACTTGATGGATCTTTATAAGCGTTCTCGTTCAGAAGGCTTTGGTCCAGAAGTTCAACGTCGTATTTTGATTGGTACATACGCGCTTTCTGCGGGTTATTACGATGCTTACTATGTGAAAGCACAAAAAGTACGTCGTTTAATTCAACAAGACTTCTTAAAAGCATTTGAAAATGTAGATGTGATTGCGGCTCCTGCTGCTCCAACAACTGCATATAAAATTGGTGCGAACTTAAGTCCAACTGAAATGTATTTAGGCGATATCTATACACTTGCAGTGAACTTAGCAGGCTTGCCAGCGATTAATGCTCCTGTTGGTTTTGATAAAGACAGCTTACCTGTAGGCTTACAATTAATTGGTAACTACTGGTCAGAATCGCAATTATTGTCGATTGTTCATCAATACCAACAAAATACCGATTTCCATACTCAACGTGCGGCAATTGCTGAGGAGAATGCATAATGGCTGAAGCTCAAAAGTTGAAATTGATTGACGGTTGGGAAGTCGTTATTGGTATCGAGATTCACACTCAGCTTGCAACCAATTCTAAAATTTTCTCTGGTTCATCGACTGAATTTGGTCAAGACCCAAACACGCAAGCAAGCCTTGTAGACTTGGCAATGCCAGGTGTACTCCCTGTTTTGAATGAAAAAGTGGTTGATCTTGCAATTCGCTTTGGTTTAGGTATCGATGCTTACATCGATCAAGCATCTGTGTTTGCACGTAAAAACTACTTCTATCCTGACTCACCAAAAGGCTACCAAATTAGCCAAATGGATAATCCAATTGTCGGCTTAGGTCACATCGACATTCAACTTGAAGATGGCACGACCAAACGTATTGGCGTAACCCGTGCCCATCTTGAAGAAGATGCAGGTAAATCGATTCATGACCAGTTTGAAGGCATGTCTGGTATTGACTTAAACCGTGCTGGAACACCTTTGCTTGAAATCGTTTCTGAACCTGACATGCGTTCGGTTGAAGAAGCTGTTGCTTATATCAAAGCGATTCACACGCTAGTACGTTGGTTAGGTATTTCTGACGGTAACATGGCAGAAGGTTCATTCCGTGCGGACTGTAACGTATCTTTACGTCGTCCGGGCCAACCTTTTGGTACGCGCTGTGAACTTAAAAACCTCAATTCATTCCGTTTCATTGAGCAAGCGATCAATGTTGAAATTGAACGCCAAATGGAAATTTTGGAATACGGCGGAAGTATCGACCAAGAAACTCGTTTGTTCGATCCAAACAAAATGGAAACGCGCTCTATGCGTTCTAAAGAAGAAGCGAATGACTACCGCTACTTCCCCGATCCAGATTTGTTACCTGTGATTATTGCTGATGAGCAAATTGAAGCTGCTCGCGCTGCACTTCCAGAGCTCCCTGCTGCTCGCCGTGCGCGCTTTATCGCAGACTTTGGAGTAACTGAGTACGATGCACATGTACTTACGCTCTCACGCGAAATGGCGGACTTCTATGAAGCTGTTGTGGCTGCTGCTGGCGGTGCGAAGCAAGGTAAAGTATCTGCAAACTGGGTAATGGGCGAATTCTCAGGTGCTTTAAACAAAGCAGGCCTAGATTTGGCTGACTCACCTGTTTCTGCTGAACAGCTTGGCGGCATGATTGCTCGTATTGTTGATAACACCATTAGCGGTAAGATTGCAAAACAAGTCTTTGGCTTTATGTGGGAATCGGAAGGTAAATCTGCTGATGACATTATTGCAGAAAAAGGCTTAAAGCAAGAAACCGACACAGGTGCAATTGAAGCGATCATTAAAGAAGTACTTTCAGCCAATGAAAAAATGGTTGAAGAGTACAAATCTGGTAAAGAAAAAGCCTTTAACGGTCTTGTTGGTCAAGTTATGAAAGCTTCTAAGGGTAAAGCCAACCCTGCTCAAGTAAATGAATTAATGAAAAAATTGATTGGTTAATTTCATTAGTCAACTCCAGAAAAAGCCTCGATTTATCGGGGCTTTTTTATATTCTTCTAAAGCACCCTTCGACTAAAGAATGCACTTTTTTCCTAAAAAATTACTCAGTGACTGTGCTAATTTAAATTCAGAATTTAGATAAATTACATTTTAAAAAGAGGGATAAATCATGTCTAAAAAGATTTTAATGTTGGTCGGTGACTATGCCGAAGACTATGAAACTATGGTTCCTTTTCAGTTTTTAACTGGTTTAGGTTATACCGTACATGCTGTTTGCCCGAATAAAAAGAACGGCGACCATATTGCGACTGCTATTCATGATTTTGAAGGCGAGCAAACTTATAGCGAAAAACGTGGTCACAACTTCGCGATTAACTATGATTTTGATGCCATTAATACCGAAGATTATGTAGGTCTAGTGATTCCTGGTGGCCGTGCACCAGAGTATTTACGTATGAATGAACGTGTTATTGAAATTGTACGTGAATTCGATAGAGTGAAAAAACCAATTGCAGCTGTATGTCACGGTGCTCAGTTACTTGCTGCGGCAGATGTGTTAAAAGACCGCCTTTGCTCAGCTTACCCAGCATGTGCGGCCGAAGTAAAACTGGCAGGTGGACAATATGCAGACATTGCCGTGACTGAAGCCGTTACAGATGGACATTTAGTGACAGCACCAGCTTGGCCTGCACATCCAGCTTGGTTAGCTCAATTTGTGAAAGTTTTAGGGGCTACAATTACGATCTAAAAGATCTCTTTATTCCAAATACAATAAAGCCTGCACTTAGATAGCAGGCTTTATTAATAAAATAAAAAAACTAGATTTTTTATCTTGTGATTCCCAACTTATTCCAAATTTCTGGTGTTAAAAACGTCGTCACTAATTTATTTAAGTCAATATAGCGTAATGTGCCCTGCAACTGCTGTTTAACAGCCGGGTCTTTAACAATATCTTCACCCGCACTTTGACCTAACTGTTGAAAAGCTTCTCCAACTGCTTTCACACCTTCAGTCTGAATTACAGCTTTGGTCTGAGCAGAACATTGCTCAACAATCACACGTTGTAAAACCTGTGCCAGTTTTTGATCTAACTGATCCTTTTGCTCAGGTGTTACATTACTAAATGCTTTTAAATCGGGATGGGCAGCTAAAGCCGTAAATGTCCATTGAAGTACAGTAGTTTTGTCAGAGGCAGTTGTTGCTTTAACCAGACAGTCACTTAACTGATCAACCGTTGGGCCAGCCATCGCAATTTGAGTAGTCCCCAATACAGCAGCCGCTACACATATTGAACGGCTCAGATGTGAAAACTTACGGCGAGCAATAGCGTAAAGATGATGTGACATAGGTCTAGCTCCAATAAACAATCTGTTCTTTTTATCACAGAGTCACCAAAGTTACCTGTTATGACTCTGTAACCGCAAAATACTTATTTCACCATAGACTCTATTCGATCAAGCTCCCACACCCCACCTGCTGCCAAGCCTTTGCACATACCTGTCCACATATTCTTAGTATGTACAAAACTCTTGCCATCCCACACCCATTCTTCACTTACCCAGCAGTCTCCAATGCCTCTTCCCTTTTGAGCACTACTGATCATACCGCTATCAAAATCTGAAGCGGATTCAGTCACAAACGCGGCCTTACCATTTAATGACTCATCTAGCACCCAAGCGCCATACCCTTCGTTATAGGCGCCTCTCCAGCACAACGTAGTCGCCAGAACTTTCTTATTGGTTAGTTTATATAGCTCAATTTTCTGTGGTTCAGCTCCATCGCTATTACCACTATAAACACCTTCACAAAAACCGTCTTCTTTCGGATTCGGTTTAGCAGCCATCAAACTACGGTGTATTGCTTGGTACTGTTTATTTTTAGGCTGTAAAGTTAAATAAGGTTTGTTTGAAGTCTTAATACGTTTAACAAGTAGTTTTGGCTCAGGCATAAGCACTTTGGCTTCATTGGCGCTGCCCTTTTTAACCAAAGCACCAACAGTTCCGATACGCTTCTGAAAATCATCCATTTTTAATAACACAGCAGTCATTCCAGCATCAGAAATTTTCCATTCATGCTGCGCATTTTTAAATAAAATTTCGGTCTTCTGTTTGGATTGCTGTAGTAGAGCATTGACTTGCGAGCTGTTCAGTTTACCCATAAGTGGTAACTCAGTACCATCTACACTCACAGCGCCTAAATCTTTGCCATTTATATAAAAATGAATATTTTTAAGCTGGTTTGCTGGCATGCTTTGTTCATAGTCTGACAAAGCAAATTCAATCTGCACAGGTTGTTTTGGGCCAGCTTTACGTGTTAATAAAATTGAAGCAGGATTGTCACCATTTTCCTCGTTTTGATAACCTGCTGCCTTACAGGTGCCTGTATTACTGCAAGAGATTTCCCACTCTTGGTGAGAAAATGAAATACCTTTGATATCTTGAGCAAAACTATAAGAACTTATTACTGCCAAACAACCAATTGAAAGTATATTTTTCATTATTTCATGTCTCGATTGGTCTGTTTTATTATGAAGTTAATAATAGCGTTAAATTTTGAGTTACCGTCTAGTTTAAAAGAATATGTTAGATTTATATAAGATTTAAATTGATTACTTTCTAAAAATGAAAAAACTGAATTTTTTATTATTTACTGCATTTACCTGTCTAACCTCATCTGCTTATGCAGAAGTAAAAAGTTTTACACCCCATTTCCCCAAATTTTATAGCTCTGCTGCAACCCGCAAAGCAGACAATCAGTTCTACACTCTAGGAGAGGCAAAATTTTTAAACGGCGTTACAGTTCCGTTTTATGGTGTTACTGCACAGAACCCAATAGAGGATGGTTTACTTAAAGATTTTGAAAAATGCACGCCTAAAAGCTGCCGTTTTAATTTTCAACTCGATGCTCAACATGCCAAGCAACTCAAGCTTCTTGCATTACCTGAAACAGATTTAGTGCTCGTTCCAAGAAATTGGCAAGATGTGCAAGCAAATGCAGGTGCGTATGGAACTGGTTTTGCTCTAATAATGAGTCCAGATCAGAAGCAAGCAATAAAACTTTACGACTCTTCATTTTGCGTTGGATGTGGCTTACCGAATGCAACGCTTTATTTTCCCGAACTATTAAAAGAAAGTCTGGAAAATGAATTTGGCGGATTTAAAGATCCTAAAAAACTCATCCATATTGTTCACCCATCTAAAAAAGTGGCTTTTTTTAGTTATCAAATTCCACAAGTGAACAATAAAACCCATGGCATTGCCAAATATTATGATGAAGACACTTTTAACTATAAAGAAATTCAAGTCACCTTAGATAAATCCCAACAATCTTTAGTTGGCCCTATCCTTAATTTTTATAATGCAACACACTAATCCAATACTTATAAAAAAACCCGCTTTCGCGGGCTTTTTTTTTACTTGTGTAATATCGATTCAAAAGCTTTTAAACGCTTATAAATTGAAAGCAATTCAATAATCGTTTTCCATGAACTAATTAAATATTGGAAGGATTCACGAACCTTATCGAATACACCACCAATTTGGTTAATCAAGCCTAACGTCATCTTCCCACTTGCAATTGCAGGAAATAAAACAACTAGACTATATAAAATATCTAATTGCTTATACCAAGTTGCTACCAAGTTAAAGTAAGCATAATGAAAATAGAGGCGGAAGTAGTTTTTACGAACTCTGCTAAATAGTTCTTTTAAAGTAGCTGGTCTTGCACGCTCTGCATGATCTTCACCATAAACTAATTCTTTACGATAAGCCGCTTCTACTTTTTGATTATTAAATTGGAGTCCAGGTAATTTAATACCAACCACCATTAAAAGAACAGTACCAAAAGCAGCCCATACAATTGCAGCCCATACTAGAGAATGTTCTAGTTCACCAACAATTGGTAAAACAGGAACATGTTTAGACAGTTGAAATAAAATAGGTAAAAAGGCAATTAAGATCATAACAGCTTTCACCAGTTCAACGCCTAAGTCTTCCATAATGGTTGCAAAGCGCATAGTGTCTTCTTGCACACGCTGTGAAGCCCCCTCGATATGACGAAGCTTTTCCCAATGTTCTGTGTAATATTCATTCATTGCTGTACGCCAGCGGAATACATAATGGCTTGTAAAAAAGGCATTAATCACAGCAAGAGTCACAGCCACCATAGCAATATAAAGAAAGACCATTGTCTCACTATATAATGCTGAGAGGTCTCCTCCGCCATCCGAAAGCATTTTTTGAATTAAATCCCAAAATGGTACATACCATGCATTAATCGCAACACTGACTTGAACACCAAACCAAATATTAAACAAAATAAATGCGGAACCCCACACTGACCAACCCTGCCATGGATTATTAGAAACAATTTTCCAAAATCCAGCAAAGAGCGCAGTAGAGATTAAAAACCAGACATAAAACCATAAGAAAGTTGGAGACCAAAAACGGCTCACACCCACTGGTAGTTGAGCATCATGATAGCCTTGAGGAAACCCGATAAAAGTTCCCCACGTGTTTCCACCTGAATACCAAAGCATCATATTGAGTGCGATCCAAATGACCGCAGATATAAAGAAATACCGTGGTGATGGAAAAAATGATTTGAACATTGAGCGTGGATATCCCTATATTTCTTCAAATTTACAATGAAAGGAATACTAAAACCTAAACCTTAAAATTGTGAAGGGTAAAGTTTAGAGAATTGTCAGTTTTTCCTATTCCATTGAAGGATTTGATCGTTTTTTTGTAAATTAATCCCTTTTTTGGCAATTTAATCCATTTAAATTACCTTGTCTATGACTCTTGATAGAGTCATAGACGGCTTTTATAACACAGTGATACAGAGATTAAATCTCTTCCTTACGAACAATATAGCCTTCTAATTGCATTGCTTGAATAAGCAAATCTAGGTCCGAGGCACTTTTTAATTCGACATCAACGCTCACAGCGCTTTCTTTGGCACGGCTTGTTGCCGCAAAGCGTTCATGACGCAGCTCATAAATATTACCGCCCTGCTCAGCAATAATGGCTGTTAAACGAGCTAAGGCACCTGGATTATCAGGTAATTCAACACGAATACGAACCATACGGCCTGTACGAGTTAAATGGCGTTGTAATACAGAGACCATAACACGTGTATCAATATTGCCACCTGACAGAACCACACCTAATTTATGACCTAAAAACAGATCGGGACGCGACATAATTGCAGCAATACCTGTCGCCCCTGCTCCTTCACATACTGTTTTTTCAATATTAAGTAACAGCGCAATTGCCTCTTCAATCATGTCTTCAGTGACAACAACAATGTCATCAACATATTCTTTAGCAACTTGGGTCGTAAGCTCACCTGGAGTTTTTACCGCAATACCTTCAGCAACTGTAGAGCCCATTGAAACGGCATGTTGATAATTACAAAGTAGTTTTGCCATACTTGGGTATACAACTGATTGTACCCCAATAATTTTTATTTTTGGATTGATCGCCTTAGCAGCAATTGCAATACCAGAAATTAAACCACCACCACCAATTGGCACAACCAGAATATCCAGATCAGGCACAGCTACAAGCATTTCAAGTGCAATAGTTCCCTGACCTGCAATAATTTCAGCATCATCAAATGGGTGGATAATCGTTAAAGATTCTTCTTGTGCAACACGGTGCATTTCAGCAGCAGCTTCTGAAAAGTCCTGCCCATGCAAAATAACGCGTGCACCATACTCACGTACTCGTTGTACCTTAACGTTTGGTGTCGATTTCGGCATCACAATGGTCGCGGTCACACCTGTCCGCTGAGCATGGTAGGCTACACCTTGGGCGTGGTTGCCTGCCGAAGCTGCAATAACACCATGTTGCTTTTCTTGCTCAGATAAACACAACAGTTTATTTAGAGCACCCCGCTCTTTAAATGAAGCTGTAAATTGTAAGTTTTCAAATTTCAACCACATCTCAGCCCCTAAGGTTTTAGAAATGGTTTCTGAGAAAACAAAGGGAGTTTTTACAACTAAACCTTCCAAACGCTCTGCGGCAGCATGAACATCATCTAATGTTGGAAAGCCATTTTTAACCTGTTGCTGTATCATTTATCCAGTCAGCCTCAATACACTACAAATCAATTATTTTTTAAAAACGGCAACAATATTTCATATTGACCATTAGAGTTTTCAGCATATCCAACATATCTCTAATATACAAAAAATTTTATTCCAAAAATTGAAGATTTAAACTTCCATAAAAAAAGCCCTTTGTGGGCTTTTTATTTAATTTTCAGAATATTAACGTTTATTTATTGGCTTTGAGCACTCAAGCCTTCCGTAGACATATTTTGTTCAGCTATTTTTTCATCAATAGCAAACTGAATATCAGAAAGCTTGGCATTAGCTGCATCCATACCAGATTTCATAGTAGCTTCACGGCCTTTGACATCAAAAATATGTGCTTTTTCTCTTAAATCTGGCTGAATAACAACATCTGCATATTGCAATTCTTCTGCTGCCAAACGCCCTTGCATAATATTAATATTCTGATTAAACAGTCCCCAAACATTCGAAGTTTCTGTATAAATAGGTTGAGCTAGAATATCAACTGCAATAATGACATCAGCACCTAAATCACGAGCCACTTCAACTGGCACAGGACTCACTAAGCCGCCATCAACATATTCAGATTTACCAATTTTAGTCGGCACAAACATACTCGGAATCGAAGCAGAGGCTCTCACGGCTTGCCCAGTATTGCCGTAGTTAAATACGGTCTTAGTGCCATGCTTCAGTTCAGTTGCCACCACATACATTGGAATCTTCATTTTTTCGAGTGGCATATTATTTACTTGCTGGTTAACGTAGTTCTCTACTTTTTTGCCATCAAAAAAGCCTTTTAAACCGATACTAATATCACGGACATCGCCAGCTTTCATTTTTAAAGCAGTATCACGCAGTTCAGCAGGTGTTTTACCACTCGCATAAATTGCTCCAACAATACTACCCGCACTCGTACCTACAATAAAATCTGGGCGAATACCATGTTGTTCTAAAACTTCAATCACCCCTATATGAGCATAACCTCGTGCTCCACCGCTACCCAATACAAGCGCAACAATAGGACGTTTTTGCATTTTTTTAATTCTTGCAAAAGGTTGATCGACAGGACGAGCATAAGCTTCTGTCGTTTGCGGTTTTAGAGCAGCAGACAAGTGTGTGGTGGTCTGGCATCCCGCCAACACCATAGAGAGTCCGAGAACCCACAATTTAAGCTGTTTCATGGCCCATCTTCGCACTATGAGGTTTAAGTTCGGATTGCAATTTTAGTTGCTACTTTCGTGAAAAGCTGTAGTGAATTTATTTAATTTGTCATGTTTAAAATTTAGACTCAAGTATTTTATTTATCGCCTATATGAAAAAGGCCCCTTATGTATAAGAGGCCTTTTGAAACTTACCAGATATCTGAATCAACTTTTTTCTTCAATTCCGGATACTTGTCAATTTTAAACTCAGGCTCTTTGATGCCTCGTTTCAATTGCTCACGGTAATCTTTTAACAAAGTACGTGCCATTGGCGTTAACAGTAAGATCGCAATCAAGTTAATGGTTGCCATGATACCCATAAATAAGTCAGCCATAGACCAAACGAGTGGAACACTACCGATTGCACCGAAGTACACCATGACCAATACAAAAATACGGAAGATGAACATAACTTTCGGGTTGTTATTAATAAACTGTACATTACCTTCTGCATAGGCATAGTTACCTAGTACAGCTGAATAACAGAATAAGAATAATAAAACTGCAAGGAAATCAGCCCCCCAATGTCCAACTTGAGTTTCTAAGGCACGTTGTGTTAATTCAACACCAACAAAACCTGCGTCTTGGTAAACGCCAGAAACTAAGATAATGATTGCGGTACTTGTACATACAATGAACGTATCTACGAATACACCAAGCATTTGTACTAAACCTTGGTTTACAGGATGTTTTACATCAGATGCAGCAGCTGCGTTTGGCGCAGAACCCATACCTGCTTCGTTTGAGAACAAACCACGCTTAATACCTTGCATCATTGCCATAGATACAGCAGCACCAAAGAAACCACCTGCCGCAGCATTGAATTGGAAAGCTTCAGTCACAATCAGCTTTAAAATATCCGGCAAAATTGCATAGTTACTAATTGCAATATAGAGAGCAACGGCTAGATAGAGACCCGCTTTTAAAGGTACAAACATCTCCGCAAATTTAGCGATACGCTTAATACCACCAAAAATTGCCAATGCAACCATAACGACAAGCGCAAGACCAACCCATGAAATTTCTAGATCAACCCCACCTAAATGAGCAATAAGATTGGCTTTGTCCCAACCCCAAGCATGTGAAGAAGCATTAGCAATCGCATTGATTTGGACTGAGTTGAATACGAAACCGTAGGTAAAGATGAGTGCTAGTGCGAAAACCACACCAAAGGTTTTACTGCGTAAACCTTGGGTAATATAGTAAGCTGGCCCACCGCGGAACTGTTTAGTCTTGTTATCTCTAACTTTAAAGAGCTGAGCAAGTGTAGACTCAATAAAAGCAGAGCTCATACCAAGGAGAGCAGTTACCCACATCCAGAACACAGCACCAGGACCACCAATTGCGATCGCAATTGCCACACCTGCAATGTTACCGACCCCAACACGGCTCGCAAGACCCGTTACAAACGCTTGGAAAGGTGTAAGTCCATGCTCATCTTCGCCTTCTGTACGGCTGCTTTTCATGACACGGATACTTTGCAAGAACATGCGAATCTGCACTGC
Source organism: Acinetobacter geminorum (assembly GCF_013009345.1). Lineage (GTDB taxonomy): Bacteria > Pseudomonadota > Gammaproteobacteria > Pseudomonadales > Moraxellaceae > Acinetobacter > Acinetobacter geminorum. Next base: position 66,767 of record NZ_JABELE010000005.1, read on the forward strand.
CCCTGTTAAGACCGTATAAAAAATACCGACAGCCAGCAAGAAAATAACCAGAAAATCCCATAAAGGATCATTAAAAAATTGTACCCACGACATCAGTGTGGCATTGAGTTGTTCATTCATACTCGGTCCGCTTACGTTCTTGCTAATGTGCTAATAGCACAAGCCAAAATACTGCAATAAACAAAAAAGCCCCTCAAAATAGGGACTTCTTCAGTACATTTAAGAAAAAACTTTTAATGTCACTTGAATAGCAATTAACGTCACAAGTTTAAGCAACATAATGCCCAGCACTAAGCCTTTGAAGGTCGCATGAGAGAAAGCACCCTTCAGATAAAATGAATTCATCGCACCACTGAACATATTCCCATTTGGGTGAACAGAATGCATCGACTCGGCTACAAACTTGGAAACTAACAAATGACCACCGCTAAATCAGCTCGCTTAATGATTCCCATCAATTAATCGAGTTATAAAAATCTGGATTTAAGCCAATAAGCATATTTACATATACTTGAGAGCGAATGTCTAAAATGGATATGAATTTCAAAGACTGTAACGAGCCATCGCCATAACGCGGCTATCTGCGCCCTTTTCCCTCTGATTGGAGAAGAGTGCATTTAGATCTGTACCAAGCTGTTGTATTTCTTGTGGCTCAGTAGTTGCGTGAGTTACGTTCATTTTCATGGTTGCAATGGTAATCGCCAATCCTTGTTTCATGAACTGCTTGTTGATGAGCGGTAAACTCATGTAAAGCTCCTTATTCCTCGTGTATTTCTCCATTTCTACATCCAAATCCTTTTTGTAAAGGGATTTTGTATGCAGCCATTTCTTTCCTAACATGAGTATGGAGAAATCATACCTGCGTAAAAAAGTCGGTATTATGCAGAAATTTAAAATTTTGTGTATGTTTTTCATTAAAATTTTATGTTATTTCCGATTGTTTTTTATCCAAAACCATCTGTTTTGCACTGTTTTTAAACATATTATACCTTTTTTTCAATTGAGTGATTTTTAATCCATCTAATGCTATAGATTTATTTTTATAGTCAAAAACATCATACTTTTTTGTCTATTTAGATCTAAAGTGGCATATTCACATTAGAGTTAATTAGACATCATATCCAAACTAAACACATCATCATATCTTTAAGGATACCCCTTTTCTAATATTTTTTGCTTATAAATGAAGTACTTTCAAAACATGAAATTAAGCTTCAAAAAAGTATTAAGTATTTAAGAAAAGATATAGGAGTACGCATGAATCTGGAACAAGTTCGTCTCGTTGATGAAGCTATCACTTCTCGACATTCTGTCCGCGCTTTTTTAAATACCCCAATTGAGCCAGAAGTCATTAAAGATATATTACGAGTCGCAAGTCGAGCACCTTCTGGAACGAACACCCAACCATGGAAAGTCTATGTGATCGCAGGCAAAAAGCGTGATGAAATAGTTGAACGTGTCTGTGCTGCACAAATTGAAGTTTCAAAAAATCCTGAACTTGCAGAACAATATAAAGAAACTTTTGCCTATTACCCTGAAAAATGGATATCCCCTTTTATTGACCGCCGCCGCGAAAATGGTTGGGGCCTTTATGGTTTACTCGAAATCAAAAAGGGCGAAAAAGAAAAAATGGCTGAACAGCAGCTACGTAATTTTAAATTGTTCGATGCACCAGTCGGCCTTTTCTTTACCGTAAATAAAACTATGGGAATCGGTTCTAAAATGGATATCGCCATGATGATCCAAAACGTGATGGTCGCTGCCAAGGCGCGTGGCTTAGATACATGCCCACAAGCAGCTTGGAATCATTTTCACCCTATTGTTTTAGATATAGTGGGTGCATCAGATGACGAAGAACTAGTATGTGCAATTGCATTAGGCCATGCTGACCCTAATCATATTGTAAATACCTTTATCACACCTAGAGAACCTGTTGAAAATTTCACAGTTTTTCTAGACGAATAAGCTATAAGTGGCCATTCTCTAAAAGCTATGAGAATGGCTTGGTTTTGACCTGTTGTGTCGCTTTCAAGACGACAATAAAACCACTTAGTGTAAATAACACCATCATCACCCCCATATTGAGCGATGCAGACCAAATCAGGAAGTTAAGAAGCACGCCACCTAAAAGGCCACAAGCGAATTGCATACTTCCCATAATTGCACTTGCTGTTCCAGCACGAGCACCTTGTTTGGACATTGCTAACGCCATCGCATTTGGGCCTGTTAATCCAATGCCTGAAATAGCTAAAAACAACCCTACCATAACCAGCCATAAAGGCGCCGCAGGAATTAAACCAGCAATAAATACAATGATGGCTCCAGTCACTTGCACAAGTGAACCTGATTTTAAGCGTTTGGTAATTTCAACACGTGTTGTTAAATGCTTGTTTAAAGAAGACATCAACATAATACCAAAAGCATTTAGTCCAAATACGTAGGCAAATTCTTGCTGATTAAGCCCGTACTGATCCATAAAAACCGCAGGCGCTGAGCTGATATAGCAAAATAATACAGCCCCTGTTAAACACCCTGCAAACATAGGTAAGCGGAAACTCGCATCTTTGAAAATAGCTCCATATAAAGTCACCACTTGATAGAGCGATAGCTTAAGCCTTTTATCATTTGCCAAAGTTTCCTTAAAAAAGAAATGTACACACAGCCAACACAGCGCACCCACAATTGAAAGTGCAATAAAAATAGCCTGCCAAGGGAACCAAATTAAAATCCATGCTCCGATCATAGGAGCCAAAATTGGTGCTAAGCCCATTACGATCATCATGCTAGAAAAAGCTTGTGCAGAGCCTTGTACGTCCAATCTATCGCGTATTGCCGCACGCGCCATGACTACGCCAACACAACCACCTAAAGCTTGTAAAATACGGGCCGCAATCAAGCTCCATTCATTAGTAGCCATTACACAAAATAAGCTTGCGACTGCATAAAGCGCGAGGCCAAAGTAAAGTGGTTTCTTTCTACCGATACGATCGCTTAAAGGACCATAAACCAATTGCCCAATGGCTAAACCAAAAAAATAAGCTGGCAGTGTATTTGCCACCATTTGCGTACTTACCCCAAAATCATGGGCCATTTGTGGTAGCGCAGGTAAGTACATATCAATGGATAACGGCCCTAAAGCCGTAAGTAAAGCGAGCAACATAATCCAGCCAATAGAATATTGACGCTGGGCTGTTTGTTCAGACATAACGATATTTCATTTTTCACTCATTTGCATACAGACAAGCTTACACTGTCTATCGTATGATTTGTGCAACATTGGTGTAGAAATACACAAATCCTTTATCACTCAGGTTGATCAGCAAGGACTTCATTTGAAATCTTGGTTTAAACGCCTAAAAAGAGCGACTTATAACACAACATTTATGTATAACGTGCGAATGCTGATAGCCTTTTCAGGAACTGCTTTCGTGCCTTATTTTTTAGGCTATCAATTAGCAACTATTCCACTCACTTTAGGTGTAGTCGCAGCAGGTTTGAGTGATATTGATGATCGCTTTTCCGTGCGAATCATGAACCTAATTTATACTTATATTGGGTTCTTCGTTACTGCAGCTTCTGTACAACTACTTTTTCCCTACCCAATGGCTTTCGCCTTAGGGTTGATTGCCTCATGTATTGGCTGGATTTTACTAGGTTCATTAGGACGTCGTTACGCCACCATTTCTTATGGCTGTTTGGTTGTTTCGGTCTATACCATGTTGGGTGTTCACCTTTTCGATCACTGGTATATTCAACCTGCTCTTTTAGTTGCAGGTGCTGCGTGGTATGGCCTTATCGCCACGATTAGCTTTTTGTTATTCCCCGTTCGCCAACTTCAAGACAAACTCGCAGCGTCTTATGCCTCTCTAGGTGATTTTCTATTTGCGAAATCAAACTTATTTGATGTAGATATGACTCCTGCCAGCTATCAGCAAAGCATGATTGAGTTGTCATTAGAAAATGGTAAATTAATTACGATTTTTAATGACTTAAAAACAGCTTTATTGACTCGTTTAAAAGGTGACCGTGGACAAAAAGATACACGTCGAAGCTTACATTATTATTTTGTCGCTCAAGATATTCATGAGCGTGCTGACTCAGCCCATATCGACTATCAAAAGTTAGCCAAAATTTTTCAGCACAGCGATATTTTGTTTAGATTTCAACGAATTTTGGCAGTTCAAGGTAAAGCTTGCCAAGAGTTAAATGAATGTATTTTACAACGTAAACCCTATAAACATAACAAACGTTTCAAGCAGAGTTTTGAGAACTTAAGACTATCTTTAGAGAAGCTAAGACGTGATCAGCATTATGATCTTTTATGGGTAAATGCTCTTTTCGCTTTATACCAAAATTTAAAATCTATCGACTCTCAGTTACTTAACTTAGAAACGGAACAACACATTCAGGCTGATAAAGTTAAACAAGCAGAGAACCAGCTTAAAGATGATGATTTACAGGGATGGAATGATATTGTCATCCGAATAAAGCAAAATCTAACTCCCGAATCTGTACTCTTCCGCCATGCAATTCGCGTCTCGATTGTTCTTTTTATTGGATATGTGTTGATTCAAATGACCAATATTGAGTACGGCTATTGGATTATGCTTACAGCGCTATTTGTAAGCCAGCCTAACTTCAACGCAACCAAACGTCGCTTACGCTTACGAATTTTCGGAACATTAGTCGGAATTATTGTCGGTCTTACCATTGTATTTCTCGTGCCTTCCGTCGAAGGACAACTATTAATGCTAATCCTGAGCGGAGTACTGTTTTTTGAGTTACGCAGTAAGCAATATGCTCAAGCAACCGCATTCATTACAATTTTGGCATTAATTAACTTTAATCTAGATGGCTCTGCAATGGCCGCTGCTATTCCGCGATTTGTAGATACTTTAATTGGATGTGCTCTAGCTTGGTTTGGGGTGACATTTATTTGGCCTGACTGGAAATTCCGACGCTTACCTCGCAACATCAGACGTTCATTACAAGCTCAATGCAATTACTTAGCTGAAGTTGTTAAACAATATCATGAAGGCCGCAATCATGCGCTGAATTATCGTATTGTAAGACGGGCTGCTCATAATACAGATGCCGAGGTTGCTTCGCTTATTTCAACTTTAGCGACAGAGCCTGACTTTGACCCAACCCGTAAATCAGATATTTTTGAATTTCTGTGTTTAAACCATACTTTTTTAAGTTATATCGCCGCACTTGGAGCACATCGAGAAAGCATTCAAGACCAAGCTGTTCTTAAACTCTTAGACCAAGCGCTAGATGACATTCAAGGTGCTCTATTAAGAGATGAGATGCCTGATCTTACAGCACAAAATATGCTCCAAACGATACGTCAACGTTTGAGTCAAAATAATGAAGAGGACCAAAAATCACTCATTATCTTACAACAGCTATCACTCATGCTTAGTGTATTAAACCGTTTCAGTATGCTAAAACAACGCCTAAGTCATGATCTTGATAACGATGCCAGTGAGCTTGCATCATTATAAATCTGAGTCGGAAATTAGTACGAAATTGGCATAATATCCTTTCCTGACTTATGCCAATTAATGCTAAACTTAAAACAGTTTACAATTTGTTATTTGCACTATGACCGCGAAAACTTTATACGCTTATACGCTTCAGCCTGTTCCCTATGACGTGTCAGAAGCTGAACAACGTCATGCACAGCTTCTTATCTGGCGCAGTACCAATAAAATCAGCACAAAAATCTGGGTAATTATGGGTGTGGTTTTAGCCCTAGCTATTTTAGGCCTTGTTTTTATCAAGAACTACTCTACTATTTTTTGCTGGGTTGCTATTGTCTGCGTAGTCCTTTACTACGTAGGACGTAAATACGGATTAGAATGGTACGTTAAACGCAAGATGAATGAATTTCCGGTACAGGAAATCAAAGGTATTCGTTTAGGTGTGCAACCTCATGGTATTGTGATGCGTCAACAAATGGGCTTACAAGAAGGCGTAGGTACTATTGGGTGGAAAAATATCTACGAATGGTACAATACACCTGATTTTATTTTGGTCAATTTCAAAGTAAAAGATCCAAAAGGCCAAGAACAACAAGGTGCTTATATTCTACCTAAGCGCATGGATTCGAAAAACTTCTCGTTCAACACAATTCGCACACACTTAAAAGAATCTGTAGGCGAACCAAAAACCTTGTAATTCTAGATTTTATAAAAAGCCTCCTCACGGAGGTTTTTTATTAAGCTAAAAATAAATGATAATGAAAATTAATATTATCTCCAAAATCCATATTATCTCCCCAATCTTCGGCTATACTTCGTTACAAGATCTCCATCATATTTACATTTTCGACCATGTTTAAAAAGATTTTATTTCAAATTCATTGGTTTCTGGGAATTACTGCTGGCCTCATCTTATCCATTATGGGTGTCACAGGTGCAATTTATTCTTATGATCAACAAATTTTAAAATGGGTGAATTCTGATAGTTATGTTGTTCAAGCTGAAAATACTCCTAAACTAACTCCTGCTCAGCTTTATCAGCATTTCAATACAACTCAGCCTGAAATCAAAATTAATAGCATTACGATTGCTAAGGACCCCACCTCTTCTTCTGTGGTAAACATTGAAAAAGAAGGTGAACGTCGTGGCTACAATATGATGGTTAACCCCTATAACGCTGAGGTTCTTCCAGATGTTAAAGGCCGAAAGTTATTGTTACTCATACAACAAATTCATCGTAATTTAACAGCCGGTGAAGTTGGTAAACAAATTACGGGTGCCTGCGCACTCATGTTAATTTACTTTGTACTTAGCGGTTTGTATTTACGCTGGCCTAAGAAGCATTCTGCTCGTCAATGGCTTGCCGTAAAACCAAAACTCAAAGGCCGAAATTTTATTTGGGATCTACATGCGGTTGTTGGTACATGGGTCATTGTTTTTTACCTTCTTTTCGCATGTACAGGCCTATATTGGTCTTATGATTGGTGGCGTAGTGGCATGTTCAAAGTGATGGGCGTTGAACAGCCTAAACGACAAGATCATGGCGCTACTCCTCAAAATCAAAATCGAGGAATGCAGCAAGGCAAACAATCTGAGCGTAATAATGATAAAAAATCAGAGCCTCAATTAGATAATACTCAGCTCATTACAGCACTTAATCAAACATGGAGCGGCTTCAATAGCCAAATCGGACGTGATTATTCGACACTAACATTAAGCTTACCGAAAAAAGATGATGGGAAAATTGAGTTAAGCTTTGTCGATGCTATCCCACAACACGAACGTGCACGCAATCAAGCCATCTATAATTATCAAACTGGCAACATCGAAAAGATGGAGCTTTACGAAGACAAAAAGCTTAATCAAAAGATTATGAGCAGCATGTTACCCGTACACCGTGGTAGCTTCTTTGGACCAATTTATCAATTCGTTGCAATGCTTGCTTCTCTAGCAATGCCTTTGTTCTTGGTTACTGGGTGGATGCTATATCTTAAACGCCGTAAACAGAAAAAACTAACACAGGCGGCTCGTCAGTCTTTAGCAGGACAATACATTGATCCAAATGCAAAGCCTTGGCTTATTACTTATGCAACTCAAACAGGCGTAGCTGAACAACTCGCTTGGAGCACGGCAACAAGTTTACAAGAAGCTCATCAACCTGTTCAGGTAAAACCTGTACAGCAACTAACCCAAACTGATTTAGAACAACATCAACAGGTTTTATTCGTGATCAGTACTTATGGTACCGGTGATGCTCCTGATCTCGCTACAAGCTTTGCTAAGAAACTTTTAAAATTGAATGTGGATCTTAAGCACATCAACTATGCTGTTCTAGCTCTAGGCTCTAAAGAATATCCAGACACTTATTGTAGTTTTGGCCATGCAGTAGATGCTTGGCTTAAAGCAAATGGTGCCCACGCTCTCTTCAATACAATTGAAGTTGATAATGCAAACCCATCGGATATTCAAAATTGGAATCAATCTCTCGCGAAGGCAACTAAATTAGATTTGCATGCTGTAAATCTGGAAAAAGTATTTGACAGTTGGATATTGCAGCAACGTGATTTACTCAATCCAAATAGCTTAGGTCAGCCTGCTTATAATATTGAACTTAAAGCAAATCATGAGGCGATATGGCAAGCGGGTGATATTGCTGAAATCCAGCCTGGTAATAGTCCTGAACGTATTCACGCTTTTTTGCAAAAGCATCATATTCTTAAAAATTCAAAAGTTGATTCATTACAGATTTCAATCGAAAAAGCGCTTTGGAATAAAGATTTAACTGGTGAAATTGAACCATTTGCCAATCTGGATCATTTATTAGAACAGCTTCCTACCTTACCAACACGAGAGTATTCGATTGCGAGCATTCCGTCTCAGCAAGTCCTTCGTTTGGTTGTTCGTCAACAATATGATGCGTCTGGTAGTTTAGGTTTAGGTTCGGGTTGGCTGACTCAACATACGCAAGTTAATAATGAAATTGCTTTGCGTATTCGTACCAATGAATCATTCCATCTTATTGATGACAACCGCCCTATTATTTGTATTGGTAACGGAACTGGTATTGCTGGTTTAATGAGCCTATTACACACCCGTACACGTCATGATTACACTGAAAACTGGTTAATCTTTGGTGAACGTCAAAGAGCATGTGATTTCTTCTATGAATCAACTATTGAAGCATGGAAAACCACGGGAATGTTAAAACGCCTCGATTTAGCATTTTCGAGAGATCAAGAACAACGCATGTATGTTCAGGATGTAATCCGTCAAAATGCAGCAGAATTAGTAAGCTGGATAGAACGCGGTGCTGTTCTGTATGTATGCGGTAGTATTGATGGTATGGCAAGCGGAGTTGATCAAGCACTTATCGAAATTCTAGGTGAAGAACAGGTAGATGATTTAAGACAACAAGGCCGTTACCGCCGTGATGTTTATTAAAGATCAATAAAAACAAAAAACCGAGTAATAGCTTAAATGCTTTACTCGGTTTTTATTGCATTCAGAATAATTTTGCATACACTGTCTGCAATTTAAATTGCAACTCTAAGCACAATGCAAGTCAGTAAGTGGATCCGTATTTTCCTAGCAATCATTGGTTCGATTTTATTTCTAGATGGATTAGTTCTAATTTGTCTCAATAAAATTAATGTAGGCACTGTTATTCCTTTAATTTTAGGTGCTTTCTTCTGCTTATATTCCTTATTTTATTATCATTTAGAACGCTTTTTCTTCTATCACTATCGCTTGCACACACTTTGGCGTTTTGGATGGTTATGCTTCTGGATATGGTTAATTGGCTTAGGCTATTTTTTTAGCTTTATTAAAGAAAATAAAGATACTTCAAATAATATTCCTCCTGTAAAAGCAATTATTGTCTTAGGAAGCGGTGTTGAGAATGGTCAGCCCTCCACAATTCTTGCAAAACGTTTAGATACGGCCGTCTCTTTAGCCCTAAAACAGCAGCAAGCCCAGATTGTTCTAACAGGTGGTCTTGATTTTTCAGAAAAAGAAAGTGAGTCATTGGTTATGTCTCGTTATCTTGAACAAAAGTATCATATCGCAAGAGATCAAATGATCCTTGAAGATAAAAGCACCAGCACAGAGCTTAACTTAAAAAATAGTAAACCCTTATTAGAACAGCACCACATTACCTTAGACCAGCCAATCGCTATTGTCACAAGTGATTTTCATATTCCTCGCGCAGTAGCAATTGCGACAAAACAGGGCTATACCCAAGTTCATGGGGTAGCGGCCGAGACCCCATTAGCTACTCGCTACAATGCATGGTTACGTGAATATTTTGCTTATGCAAGTGGATGGCTTCTAAACGAATATTAAAAGTAATTTAATCGGAAAACTGCTATTTAAAAAAATAGCAGTTTTTTTTATTTGTAAAAAATATTCGTGATCGGTACAGATACAAAGCTGATATTAGCTAAAACTAGTAAATTACAGGCTAGATTCTTATCTTTAAGCACTAGTAACGCAATTTAATGAGGTTGAGGAATCCCATCAAAAGCTTGAAGAAACACTAATGTTAAAAACTAAAAAAAATAGCGATCACTAAAAAGAATAAATTAAAGATCTCAGGATTTTAATTTTAGAATAGAAAAGTTGTATCTATACTGAACCACATAGTAAATAAATTTACATGTAAGTATAGGATATTTATAGATGAATATAAATTTAGGGGATTTTAAATTTCTGATATAAATTATGGTGGGCGCTGACGGGATCGAACCGCCGACATTCTGCTTGTAAGGCAGACGCTCTACCAACTGAGCTAAGCGCCCTA
>NZ_JABELE010000005.1:77148-204450 GCF_013009345.1 Acinetobacter geminorum
GTGGGCGCTGACGGGATCGAACCGCCGACATTCTGCTTGTAAGGCAGACGCTCTACCAACTGAGCTAAGCGCCCTTAACGTCTTCATCGTTTGTGAGGTGCATTATAGAGAATCTTTAACAGGTGTCAAACGCTTTTCGACAACTTTTCAAAAAAATGCGAATGAATGATTAAAAATAAGTCATTATTAAGTAAAAAACAATTTTTTGTATTTTATTTAAGCACTTATTTTAATATTTTGATCATTCGACGAATAAAACAGGAATATTTAAAATCTTATTTTAGGTTAAAGATTGCTCAGACAAGTAAACCAATGCATCTTCAGAGACTAAATCAAACAATTCAATGATTTCTTCATTACGCATTCGAATACACCCATGAGACATTGGAACTCCCATCGGTTCTTTATCAGGTGTCCCATGAATATAGATATAACGTTGCATGGTGTCGTGGCCATCGCCTTTATTGAAGCCTTCTTCTAAGCCATCTAACCAAAGAATGCGTGACAATATCCAATCTCGCTCAGGGAATTGTGCTGCAAGTTCATTACTATAGACCTCTCCTGTTGGCTTACGTGCAATAAAAACTGCATTTTGAGGAGATTGTGCGCCAATTTTTTTTGCAACCCTATGCCAGCCACGCGGAGTTTTTCCAGTATTTTCTTGTTCACCAATTCCATTCTTACCTGTAGAGACCACATAAAACTTATTTTGTTTAGGTAGGCTTAAAGTTTGATTTTCTAAATCAATGAGAATATCGGCATCTTCAAGTTTAAATTGGGACATGGAATTTCTTCTCTTAATTATATGAACTCAACTATCTTTTGAGTTTTAATGAAAATTTATGGGAAAACTTGCATTAGACCAAAAATAAAAGATTATCAATCTTTTATTTTTGGCTCAGGACGTAACCATAACCAAACTGCAACGATGAACATGGTAGTATCAGTGAAAACTTTTACCCAAAACGGCGCTGAGGTAAATAGCATTAAAATACCACTTGCAGCCATCATAATGCTTGCAATCCACTTTGCCTTACGTGGTACTGTACCATTTGCTCGCCAGTCACGTAGGGTTGGTCCATATTTCGGATGATTTAACAACCATGCATCCATCTGAGGCCATCCCTTTGATGCGGCCCAAGCAGCCAGAATAAGAAACACTGTTGTAGGCATGCCTGGTAAAATTGCTCCGATAATACCAAGCGTGATAAAAATCACGACCAGCGTTCGCCAAAACAATGTTTGCATATAGAAACCTTAAGCTATTGTTGGTCATAGTATAAAGTGTTTTTCTGGTATTGTTTTGTTGATCAACCATGAAATTAGGATGAATTATTGCGAGTATTAAACGTATGAATATTGCCTCAGTTCAAGCATCCTATTTTGAGCCATGGTTGCAATTTAACCACCCAATGGTCAGACAATTAGCGTTTACGATTGCTAGTGCGAATCTACTTTGTCACCTTCCCCAAACTCTATCTATTCAACATAGTTTCCAATTACATACTGATCAGATTTGGGAACAACATTTTCAGAACTATCTACCACGTTTAAAGCAGCTCGATGAAGCACCTCAACCTTTACTTCAGTTTATGTTTCAACTTAAAAGCACACGTTTAGGTTTACGTTTTGAAAATTTACTTTGGTTTTGGTTACAAGAAGATAGTTATCATCCTTACCAATTATTGGGTCATAGTATTCAAAAAATTGATGGGGCAAGAACTTTAGGTGAGTTAGATTTTTTAATTTTGAATAAAGAAACTCAACAAATTGAACATTGGGAGGTCGCATTAAAATACTATCTAGGTGAAGCAAATTTAGATTTAGAACAATGGATTGGATTGAATCGTCAGGATACTTTAAGCAAAAAACTTTATCATTTTACTAACAAACAATTTCAGTTCCCTGAAGCATTAAATTTTAAGATTCAACAACGTTTTGCTGTTTTAAAAGGACAGCTCTATCTTCCTTTACAATTAAATTTGCAACAATCATTACCAGACTGGATAAATTTAAAGCGTCGATTGGGATATTGGGGCACTAGCATTCCACACTCTTCTTTTTATCGATTGGAAAGACACGAATGGTTGTGTCCAAATAAACAACCTAGTTCGAATTCAGCACATTGGTGGACAGACGGTTTATATTGTAAAAATAGTGAAGAGATTTTGTTTTATATGTTTAGACATCCTTCCTACTTAAACATCAAGCCTCACCTGCAAAAATTAAGCTAATTAACAATAAGTTTTAAGCTTCTAGAAACATTTTATAACGTTTTTACTATTAAACAGTCATGTTTCTTTTCCCGTTTGTTTTTTAATCTAAATTTACTTCATTATTAAATTTAAACGGAGAAAATGATGAAAAAAGTTTTAGCTGCGTCTGTAATGGTTGCTGTGATTTTAACAGGGTGTAATACATTTAAAGGTTTTGGGCAAGATGTTTCTAAAGCAGGTGATGCTGTAACAAATACTGCTGAAAAAACACAAGATAAAATGTAAGTTAGAGTTATTACGTCAAAACCTTATCGTTCCGATAAGGTTTTTTTATTTTTACGTACCCATCCCATAGAGATTCGCCTATTATATCGAACTATATTTCACCTGATCAGCACGCAATTTTCGGTATGAACCATTCAGATACTCTCTCGCTTAGCTTAGAACTGTTACAACAACCTTCTGTTACTCCTATTGATCATACATGCCAAACCATCATGGCAGACCGTTTAGCCAAAATTGGTTTTCATATTGAACCGATGCGTTTTGGTGAAGTTGACAATCTTTGGGCACGTCGTGGAACTGAAGAACCTGTATTTTGTTTTGCCGGTCATACTGACGTAGTTCCGACAGGTAAGTTAGAAGCATGGAATTCAGATCCGTTTGCACCTGAAATTCGTGATGGAAAATTATATGGTCGTGGTTCGGCCGATATGAAAACAGCACTTGCAGCCATGGTCGTTGCATCTGAGCGTTTTGTCGCAAAACATCCTGATCATAAAGGTTCAATTGCTTTTTTAATTACTTCTGATGAAGAAGGCCCTGCTATTAACGGTACGGTTAAAGTGATTGAGACTCTTGAAAAACGTAACGAAAAGATGACATGGTGTTTGGTAGGCGAACCTTCAAGTACTCATAAATTGGGTGACATTGTTAAAAATGGTCGTCGTGGTTCACTCAATGCCGTATTAAAAGTTCAAGGTAAGCAAGGTCATGTGGCTTACCCACACCTAGCGCGTAATCCGATTCATGAAGCATCGCCAGCTTTAGCAGAACTATGCCAAACTGTTTGGGATAATGGAAATGAATATTTCCCAGCAACATCATTTCAGATTTCAAATATTCATGCTGGCACTGGCGCAACAAATGTTATTCCGGGCGCACTAGAAGTTACTTTTAACTTCCGTTATTCAACAGAAGTGACCGCAGAACAGCTTAAACAACGTGTGCATGAGACTTTAGATAAACACGGTTTACAGTATGAAATCATCTGGAATCTTTCTGGTTTACCATTCCTAACACCCGTGGGTGAACTCGTTAATGCAGCGCAAACTGCTATTTTGAACGTAACGGGTACTGAAACTGAGCTTTCAACAAGTGGTGGTACTTCTGATGGCCGTTTTATTGCTCCAACAGGCGCACAGGTATTAGAGCTAGGTGTTCTGAACGCAACAATTCATCAAATTAACGAACACGTTGATGTACAAGACCTTGATCCACTAACTGATATTTATGAGCAAATTTTAGAAAATTTGTTAGCTAAGTAAAAGTTAAGATCTGATGAATTGAAAAAGCGCCCTTTTGGGGGCGCTTTTTCAATTCAATAAATTAGAAAATTAGTTTTAATATAAATGGCTTAAAAAGCTGCTTTTGAATTCTTATCTATCCATTGCAATATAGTTGGCCAGACTTCTTTAGCAGCATTTTGGCTAAGTACAATTCGACTATGAGAATAATTTTCCAAGTTATTATTGGAATGACCAAATTCTCGAAATATATTATTTTCATTTTCAAAAGCTTGCAAATATTTATAGCATCCTTTAGCAGGGGCAATAAATTTATCGCCAGCCCCGCAAATAGAATATATTGGAACTCTAATAGAGCTCATAAATTTTTTATAATCTATATCTTTAAATTCACTTATAAAATTTTCCTTTAAGTTCCAATTAAACCATGGACGCATCGTGTAGTAAGTTTCATTTATTCGTCCCAACTTAAATTTATTAGCAGGAATCTGACCTAGACCTTTTACAACTAATTTTGCAGAAAACAATTTAATAAAATCAAAGGAATTATTTACTGCTCCAAATGCTTGGCAAGCAATAAAAGTAATACTTTGAATATTTTTTAAATATTCAGGATAATTAATTAAGAACATGGTTAAGCATAAACCTCCACCACTGTGTGTTACACAGTGCAAGGAGGTTATATTAAAATGATGGTGAATATAGTGAAATGCAGTTTTATATTCATATAATGCAATAGTTTCAAAATTAAATGGTATATCTGTTTTTGGGCTAGTACCATGCCCTCGCCACTCTAAAATAAAACAAATATAACCATGATTTGCCAAATAATCTGCAACGCCTATGCAAACAGTTTTATCCGAAAAAGCACCATGAGATAAGAAAATTGCTTCTTTTTTTATTGGAGAATTATTTCTTTTAGAAATTTTCCATAAAGCAAATTCGCCATGATCATCTGTCTTTAAAATATGTAGTTCTTTATGAATTGACATTTACTTTTTCTACTTTTGCAAAGACTTTATTCTAGGTTGACTTAATAACGACTGAATAAGTGGAGTATAAAACTCACCTTCATTAATAAGTTTAATATAGTCGTCTCTATACTCTACCCAGCCTTCTTCAACTAAAGCATCCCATATAAGCTTATAGTCGAGTTTAATATCACTATTAAAAATTTTCTCATATTTTTTAGTATTAATTTTCATTTCTTGTAATGCTTGGAATATCCAGATTAGCTTTACATCTTCAGTATCATGAACAAACATACGTTCAATAGGAAGCTTATTCAAAGATATCGCATTATAATATTCATTTAGGTTTCGGTGGTTCATTGCTGAAACAGACTTAATTTCTGATGAGTTAGGCTGTAATCTCATATTAACCGCTGCATAACCTAATCCGCTCATTGTTGTCATTTTACTTTGACCATTTTCATGTAAACAGTCTCTGAGATTATCTTCATATAAATATTTTTCTGAGATCAGATGATTATCATTTGGTTTTTCCCAGTCATACACTGTTTTCTGTTTATAACCTTTACTTATTAAGAATTGTTTTGCAATGTTATACATTTCAATTTTTCTCTCAATAGATGGCGTATTCTGCTTTTGTTTTGTCGCAAAATCAGAATGACCAGAAATATTAAGCTCATAATGAGTAATATGTTTTATTCCTGATTGAACAATACTTTCTAAATCTCCTAGCATTGCTTCAATAGATTGGTTTGGCCAGCCATAGATCAGATCAACATTGCAAGATAGAGAATACTTATGAAACAATTCAATTGCATCAAAAACCTGCTTTCTTGTTTGTTTTCGACCACTTGTAGCGATCAACTCATCATTAACCTGTTGTACCCCCATACTGACACGATTGAAACCAGCTTCTCTAATTGCTCTTATTTTATCTTCGTTAAAAAGTTGAGGAATACCTTCTAAAGTCATTTCTATCGGTTTAGATAACCCTATGTTAGGAAAAAGAGAAGATACAATATTAGTCAGTTTTATATAATCATGAGGTTGAAGTAAATTAGGAGTACCTCCTCCGACATATAGACTCTCTAGTTTAGCGCCATGATAAAATTCTTTATATAAATGCGCCTCCCTATTTAAAAAATCTAGATAATAATCGATCTCTTTTTTTCCTTTGTAGTCTTGAGTAGGGAAAAGACAAAATCCACAATGAGGTGGATTAGTAGGGATGCAATATGGAATACCTAAATATAAATTTATAGATTTATACTTAGCTTCTGTATTTTTTAGCAAATAGTTATTTTCTTCCTCTTTTAAATCCGTTTTCCACATTTTAGGTGAAGGATGAGTATGCAAAACTTTATTTGATAAATGTCTAACTTTATTTTTCTGTATGAATTTTTTAATTGCGGCGATATCCATAGTCACTACATCTTTTTAATATATTTAAAAATATATTATATTTGAATATATTAGTTCGTGCAATTAGTTCAGTTATCTTCTCCTCTAGCATAAAATTTCTACAGCCTTATTAGCTTAAGCTGGATTAAAAATTCTGCATTTCTTACACAAAATCTAGATCGAACGATTTATATATTTATAAAAAACATTAACTTACTTTTTTACAAACTGTTTAGTTTTTATAAAAAAAGAACTCAAAATGAGTTCCTTTTTTTATAACTAAAGTGAGTTTTGGATATATTGTAAATTTGGAACGTGGAAACGTTGATTCTCCATACGCACATATTTAAATACACTAGGGTGCTGCAAAGAATCTTGTATATCATCATTCTCATCTACGACTTCAGAAATACGCAAACGAACTGAGACTGGCATCGATTTACATATGAGTGCAAACCGTTGACTAATATCTTCACTTTCAATTACTAATGCTACTGCTCGTAAATCAGTTTCATTATGAACCGAATAAACAGGGAGTTTTACATCATGCCATTCAATATACTTTATACCATTTTTAACATCCATAGCTGATAACACTATATTTTGTGGCAATAGCATTGGTACTTGCTGATCGCATTCAATAATATATGCATCAATAAAGCCTGTTGAAACAGTAATTAAATGCTGGAGTTCTTGCTGATCCATTTCATTAATTAAGGATGTACTTATATTACTTTTCATTATGCAAGTCCCCCTTCACATGTCATGAATAATGCATCAATATTGTGAAGTAAATCTTCTTCCTGGAAAGGTTTGCCCATGTATTGGTTAACGCCTAAAGTAAATGCTCGTTCACGGTGTTTTTCACCAGTTCTAGATGTAATCATAATCACTGGCATATTTTGATGGAGATCATGATGTCGAACCAGGTTGAGTACCTCAAAACCATCCATTCGTGGCATTTCGATATCAAGTAACATTAGATCGGGTTTAATATTTTCTAGCTGCTCAATCGCATCGATCCCATCTTTAGCTGTGACTACATCATAGCCCTGACGTTCGAGTAATCGAGACGTCACCTTACGTACTGTTACCGAGTCATCTACAATCATGATGAGACGTCGTTCATCAGACTCTCGTTGTCTATAAATAGTGTCATTAATCAGCTTATTTCGGCGACTAGCCTGAATTTGGCGAGCAATATTTTGTCCATCTAAAATTAGACAAACTTGACCATCACCTAGAATAGTTGCTCCTGCAATTGCACCAATACTAGAGAATTGTTGTCCAATTGGTTTGACCACAATTTGTGCACGTGAGCCAATAAGCTGATCAACTAATAACGCAACCGTTTGTCCATTATTTGCTTTAATCATTAATACAGGTAATGAATACATCATTCCACTTAAACGTGGAATTGGCTGATTGCCAACGAACTCAGATAAGTAGCGTAATGGATAGTGTTTGTTTTCAAATTCAAAGAATTCTTGTGTACTTCCAAAATACTGCTCTAATGATGTCGGTGAAACTCGTACAATTCGATCAATTTGAGCTAATGGGATTGCAAATTGCTGATCAGCAACTTTAACCATTAAAGCATCACTGACAGCTACTGTAGTTGGAACACGTATGGTAAAGACAGTTCCCTGCCCATATACAGAGTCGACACTCACGTGACCACCCAAGGCCTTAATATCACTTTGTACTACATCCAGTCCTACACCACGACCTGAAATCTGGGTGACTTGATCAGCTGTGCTTAAACCAGGGTGGAAAATTAACTGTAAAATATCGTGATGTTCTAATACTTGTTCAGCATTAATTAAACCAGACATTAAGGCCTTTTGACGGACCTTCTCAATATCAATCCCTCTTCCATCATCCTTAAATGTGACAACAACATCTGTACCTTGACGATGGATATTGAGTTCAATACGTCCAGTTTCCGGTTTTTGTGCTTGTTCACGTTGCACACGGTCTTCTAGACCATGGTCAATTGCATTTCTGAGCATATGCTCAAGCGGGGTCACTAATCGTTCTAAAATATTACGGTCTAACTCACCTTCAGTATTATTTACAAAAAGTTCTGCTGGTCTATTCAACGCTGTAGATGTCTGACGGACAATTCGCTGTAAACGCGGCAGTAATCGAGAGAAAGGTACTAATCGCGTTCGCATCAAACCTTCTTGAATTTCTGCTTGAATCCTCGACTGTTGTAAAAGTAAGCTTTCTGTATCTCTGATCTTGTCAGATAATGTATTTTTAAAGTCGACCAAATCCGATGCAGATTCAGCAAGAGATTTTGATAATTGATTTAAAGACGAATATCGGTCCATCTCTAACGGATCAAACTCCGTATAGCGAGAGTGCTCAATACCGTGTTTTGCAATAATTTGGGTTTCCAATTCACCTTCCATTCGACGCAACTGATCTGCAAGTCGCTGAATGGCCAATTCCATTTCCGCTAGCGTATGTCCAAATTGGCTTAAATCCATTTCAATTCGCGAACGGTTAATCGAATTTTCACCCGACAGATCAATCATTTTTTCAATTAAATCTGCCGAAACTCGGATCATCTCATTATTTTGATCGAGCCGTTGAGTTTGTTCCCATGCTCCCATCATTGGCGGTGGTTCTGTACCATCACCTTGTATAAAGGTCATCACAGGTTCTGAGCTAAACAAATCAGCTTTACTTAACTTAGCTGGAATTTGGATATTCGTTTCAAAGAATTGAATATTTTCTAAACTTTGTTGTAGTCCATCGAAATGCTGGTAGTTGTACTTGAAAATTGCGTCTTTTAGCCATGCAATTGAACTTTCGAGCAAATGGTCATAAATATTCGAGTTGAAGTGATGTAGTGCAAATTGTTCAAAAGTATTTTCCAGTTGATAGGCAATCGCATACACGGCTTCTAAACCAACCATTCGTGCACCACCCTTCAAGCTGTGCACGGCCCTTTGTAATTGAAGCAAGATACTACGATTCGTACGCTGATCAAACCATTGTTTCAATAGCATATCAGCCATTTCTAACAATTCAGCAGCTTCTTCGAGGAATGTCTGCTCAACAACAGCAGTAATGTCCTCTTCATCAACCAGAGCGTCATTCTCTTGCGACGATACAACTAATGCTATTGCTTCCACTGGCGCAGCCAATTCAGTAACAACTGCATCGAATACTTGATCGTGATGAGCTTCTAATTCTTCAATAACAGCTTCAATTTCTGCCGGTACTTCATCTATTAATACTTCAGATATCACCTCTTGTTCAGAGAATATCTCACGTTCAATATCAGATGCTTCAATCTCAGGTACAGATTGGAAGTTAGAGTTTTGACCTGCTCTTTTCAATGCGTTAATTGTGTAATAAGCTTCATAATCTAGCTGTTTTTCACGCATGATTTGTAAACGGTCAGCCAAGTCATCTTGAACCAGACGTATAAAATCAATGAGAGCTGATGAAGCAATTAGCTGCCTTTGAATTAAGCGCTCATAAATACTTTCCAATTCATGTGCAATTAAGCCAATATAAGTTGCTTGGATCATATTTGCTCCACCTTTTAAGGTGTGCAAATAACGCATCAAATTATTGAGAGCCGCAAAGTTCTCTTGATCATTAATCCAAATATTAAGATCTGTATCCATTCCTTCAAGCAACTCATCAGCTTCTTCGAGGAAAATGTCTAATAGATCTGGATCAAAGTTTCGATTTATCTGTGTAGAGGAAATATATTGACGATCTTGCTGTACACTTTGGCTTAATAGGGTCCAGTCAGCAGAGTCTGATAAATTCTCTACTCTAATAACTTCTGGAACTTCAGACTCTAGTTCAATATTGAATAGTGACTCATCAAAAGTAAAATTCTGCTGAGATAAATCGTTTTGAATACTCGGTGTATGTAGCGTATAAAGTTTTAATTCTTCTAGAATACTTTGATGTTGCTTAACAATACCGACTCGCTGGCCAGCAGCTAAAGCATCGAACAATTGAATAAGTTGTTGATGCGCTTTTTGATAAATTTCAAAAATATAGTCCGATTGCAATAACACAGGTTTATCAAGCAATACATTGTAGCTGTCTTTCAATTGGCTCGTATATTCATGCAAACCAAGCATTGCTTGAGAGTGGGTATGCTGTAGCAACAAATTAGCCTGTTCACTTAGACGTTCAAGATAACCAGGAAACTCGTTACGAATCCCTTTCTCAAAATCTAATTCTGCATCGAGTAGCTCAGAAACATCTAATAACAATAATTGCGATACTAAACCATGTGAAGGCGTTAATGGATCTGTTCGATCACCATGTTGCTCAACGTAAGCATCCCATGACTGATTAAACTGCGCTAATCTCGCTTCAAGCTGTTCACCTGAACTATTGCTAGATAGCAGTTCTAAGCTCTCTCTAATAAAATCACGATATTCTTGTAGTAATAAAATTTCATCTGAGTTAGAAGAGAGTTCTTCTTGCAATAAGATTTTAAATAAGTGCTCAACTTTAGTACTGGCTTCAAAAATTGTTTCGACCTGTGCCATTGCAGAACTGCCACGCAAAGTATGTAGCGCACGTATTAAAGCATTGTAGCTATCATACTGATGTAGTTCTTGATTTAAGAACTGATGAATTGTCGATAAATGCTCTTCTGCCTCCTCCATAAACAAGGCTAAAGTTTCATTTAGTTCAGTATGTACATCTTCAACAGTTGGCCCAGCCAATGAATCTTGCTCAATATAGTCTAGCTCAAGCCCAGTCATTGTTTCGGCAGTAAGCATATTTGAAAGCTGTAAAAGCTCTTCTAAAGCAGGTTCTAAACTTTGCTGTTGTTGTAATTGTTGTCCCAATAAAATAAGCGGTCTAAAATCTACTGCATGTGCTCTTTTTTGCTTAAAGTTATCTACTAATTTAAGGAAATAGAACTTAAACACTAACTGAACATAACTCTGGATAGCTGGAGTCAACTTAAGGCTTTGATTGATTACTCGATTGAGCGTATCTTCAACTGTCCAAGCAAGCTCAGCTGAAGATTTAGCGCCAATCATTCTCCCAGAACCTTTTAAGGTATGGAAATGACGGCGAATTTCAGTGAGCGTAGCAATATTCTCGGACTGCATCCATTCATTTAGTAATGGTTGCAAATCAACAAAAATTTCTTCAATTTCTTCGACGAAAATCTCAAGAAACTCAGCATCTTGTTCAGAATAGCTATCTTCAGGTAGCATCATTGCTTCAGTTAAAGTTTTTAATATTTCTTTCATAGCAAAGGCTTCTTTTGCTTACCCCCTGAGTGGGGAAAACTACAGAGTCAACACCAAAAAAATAACTATTTCCCCAATATTTGTTTGGCGCTGCTCATACTTTTAAAAGAATAGCTATTATAAGAATAGCTATTCTCATCCCCCAATTTAGTCAGGTAATTTAAAGTCCGTTACTGACTCACGCAATGATTCCGACATATTCGCCAATTCCGACACGGAACGAGCAGTATCGAAGGTTGCCGTTGTTGTTTGTGAAGTAATTTCTTGTACGACTGTCATGGTTGCAGCAATATGACTTGCAGATGCTGATTGAAGTTTTGCAGCATCGGAAATGCTCGCAATTAAGTTTGCCAAGTCACCCGATACTTTTTGAATTTCATCGAGTGCAATACCCGCATCTTTCGCCAAGTTAGCACCACGTACAACCTCAGTTGTCGTTTGTTCCATCGAGATAACGGCTTCGTTGGTATCCGTTTGAATCGTCTTAACAAGCGTTTCAATCTGCTTAGTCGCTGAAGCAGAACGTTCTGCAAGACGTTGGACTTCATCGGCAACCACGGCGAAACCACGCCCCGCTTCACCGGCCATAGATGCTTGGATTGCTGCATTTAATGCAAGAATGTTTGTTTGGTCTGCAATATCGTTAATAAGTGATACGATATTACCAATTTCTTGTGAAGATTCACCCAAACGTTTAATACGCTTAGATGTTTCCTGAATCTGTTCACGAATCGTATCCATACCCTCAATAGAACGGTTTACGACTTGTGCACCATTAGATGCAATATATACCGAACGTTGTGCTACGTTAGCGGATTCAGATGCATTAGATGATACTTGGTCAATAGACAATGCCATTTCGTTCATTGCTGTTGATGCACCTGCAATTTCTTGTGCTTGGTGTTCAGATGCCTCTGCCAACTGGTTAGTAATATTCTGAGTATTATGTGTATAACGAGCAACTTCTTGTGAAGTTTCATGAATTCGAGATACGAGGTCTCGTAATTGGTCAATCGCAAAGTTAATCGAGTCGGCAATCGCACCAGTAAAGTCTTCAGATACCGTTGCATATGAGCGCAAGTCACCATCTGCAAGATCGGCAATTTCGTCAAGTAAACGTAAAATTGCATTCTGGTTACGATCATACTCTTCTTGTAATGTAGCTACACGTTGTTTATCTGCTTTACTACGAAGGGATAAAAGTTTTAAGACAGAACCAATCAAACCAAGCAGTGATAATGTGAGTAATGCAACTAATGCAAAAGCCTTCCAACCATATTGTGTTTGCTCTGAAAGATCACCTAATGCAGTTAACATTGCATCAGACTGTGAGAAGATCTCACTAGACGATTGACGTACGTTTACAATCTGGTTTGTATTTTTAAGTACTGATGTCGCCGCAGATTTTAAAACTTTATCATACTCACTTTTAATACCTTCCAAGGATTCACGAATTTCAGGAGAATCAACTTTAGCTACGCCTAATTCAGCATTTCCGTTTAGCTGCGCCTCTAAGTACACGCCGAAAGTCTCGATATCGATACTAAAGTCATGTGCTGAGTTCTCAGAGTTCTCTGTACCAACGAAAACGGAGTTAATAGATCGTAAAATACGTTCCGCAATAAATACCTGGTTTTTAGCAATCACAACCTGATTACTTGATACTTTTTCGCGAACCATCTTATCAACCATCAAGTTATATTCAGCTTGAATCTCAGGAATAGAATCACTAATCGAGATATTCATATTATATAATTGGTTAATTACGCTCTGTTGTGATGAGATCAAGTCAACGTCATAAGACAAAGATTTCCACAGACTGGCTACTTTTTTGTATTCTTTTGAAGATGTGCCATAAATGTTTTCGACATTTTTAATATTTTTGGCAAAAAGTTGGCGTGATTCAATTAACGCTTTCATCGCTTCAGGCGATCCAGAAGCCGTTGCTTCCGTAGCCTGTCTAGAAATTGTTTGTGATAGTAAGCGCAACTCACCCATACTACGTGTCAATTGGTTATGACGAGGTACACTATAAAATAAATAAGTGAGCGAAGTTGAAGCTAATACTAAACATACAGAAGCTACATAAAGGATAGGCTTGGACTTTTTACTTTCCCCAAATAAACTGGCATATTGCTCAATTTCTGACTGGATTTTCGCAATAAAGTTGACATTCGATTTTTCGTTTACACTACGATTGCCACTTTTCTTTTTAAGTTTAAAGCCCATACAGCTTCTCCCCAGAAAAATATACTGTTTATTAACAGCATAAAAATTAGTTTATAAATTTTGTCGATGCATTCATATAATGTGGGTTTTGCAATAATCGACTAAATAAAAAGACATGCCAGTGCTGATTGTGCTGGTGAAAATACCCTTGGCAATATTCTTTTAGATTTTCCTCCAAGTTAAAACTTTGAGAAAAAAAGCTTTTTTTATTAAAGTGTTGAATCCCCAAGACTTGATCAACAACCAACCCCACATACTGGTCATGATGGCTAATACATAATACTTTTTGGGCAGACGAAAATGAACTTCGTTGCCCTGAAATAAAATGCGCCAAATCAGAAACTGAAAGTAATCTTCCCCTGATATTTGCCAATCCCTTTACCCAACTTTGGGTATTTGGAACAGATGTATATTTTGGTGGATAGATAACTTCTGAGATTTCCCCAAGTGGTGCGACGAAGTATTGCCCTCTCATTTCAAAAGCAATTCCTGACCACCGTTCTGCTTCATTTTGGACTGAAGCGTAATTCTTGTTACCTCGTTTAGACAAACGAAGTAACTCAATAAATCCGTTCGCGGCCATACTCGATCCTATAAGACGGGCGTACCCCGCCATTTATGCTTTTATGGTTGGATGAGTTAATTTAGATATTGTTTAATTACATCGATCAATTGCTTTTCTTCGATTGGCTTAATCAAGTAGTCAAGTGCACCTTGACGCTTGCCCCATACTCGGTCGGTTGCTTGATCTTTAGTACTCACAATTACAACAGGAATATGTTTAGTGTCTTCATCACGAGTAATCTGGCGTGTTGCCTGAAAACCATTTACACCTGGCATGACTACATCCATCAATACAAGATCTGGTTGCTCTGCTTTTGCCAAAGTTACACCATCTGCACCATTAGATGCTTCAAGTACGTCATAACCATGCTTGGTTAAAATTTCTTTAAAACGAAAAGTTTCTGTTGGTGAATCATCTACAATAAGAATACGTGCCATTTCTTTGCCCTTAAATTACTTAATTATGAACTTACATGATTACGAATCGCATTTAGCAATTCATCTTTGCTAAAAGGTTTCGTCAAGTATTCATCTGAACCTACCACACGCCCTTTTGCCTGATCAAACAGACCATCTTTACTAGAGAGCATAATAACGGGAATGTTCTGATAATTTTGAGAGTTCTTAATCAGCGCACAGGTTTGATAACCGTCTAAACGAGGCATCATGATATCGACAAAAACAATATCTGGATTTGCTTCTGCAATTTTGGACAGAGCTTCAAATCCATCCACAGCAGTAATGACTTCACAGCCTTCACGCTGTAATAAGGTTTCTGCTGTACGGCGAATGGTTTTTGAGTCATCAATCACCATTACTTTCAGATTTTGGAACGCATCTTCCATTTAATCTTCCATCCCCATAAAAATAAAATATAAATGCAATTTAACTTAAATTTGTTTTTACACATTTATACGCATTTTTAACATATCTCACCTTCTATTTTCAATGAGGCATTTTTGTCTACTTTCTCATTTATAAACAATAACTTTTAACCTCATCACACTTTAATTAAAATTATCATTTTTTTTATAATGACTATATTTTTATTCAGCTAAATAATAATTAATATAATGAAGATTAAATATTTAAAAATAAGCGACTTAGCTATCTTTTTTGGGGATTTTCAATGAATGACAGAATGAAATATGCCTTTTACAGGAACTGTTTGTCTGTATCTATAGGCATTATTTCCTTCGGATCACTTTTTTTCTTATCCTCTAGTATTGCTATTGCCGATACGCCTAAAGCGGTTTGGTATCGTTATTATGATCAACATGGTATTGCCAATATTAGTACATCGGTTACACCAGCCCATATTCGTTATGGTTATGAAGCTCTAGATCGCAATATGCAAGTAATAAAAAGAAACCATTCGTATAATGCTGAAGCTGATTTAAATCAATCAACTCAACGCGCATTATTAGCACGACATAAAGAACAAGATATCAAATTAAAAAAAGCTTATAGCAATAGTAAGACAGCTTCAATTAAAAGAGATCAGGCATTAGTGTCTATAAAAAAGCAAATTAATTATCAACAGGAACAACTTAACCAATTACAACAAGACAAAATTTTATTTAAGCGTCAGGAAATGGAGTATTTCAGAAAAGGAAAACCGATTCCTAAGCGTCATAAAGCATTGATTGAAAACAATCTAAATAATATTAATCGGGTTAAACAAACCATTGAAACACTTTCCAAGATCTATAGTCGAACTAATAATGAGTATGAAAATATTATCGAACGTTTAAAAAAGCTTGAATAACGGCAAAGGTTTATCAAGAATAGGGGCAAAATAAAATTTGAATTATAGGATGATGCTGTATGCACACAATGCATCTCACCCCTTCTACTTTTTTTAAACTGAGTATTATTAGTTTATGTTTAATTTTAACTGCATGTAATCAGCAAGAAACAACCAAAACTACTGAATCAGCTCCTGTAAAAATTGAGCTTATTCCTCAAGACCTTATTGCAGTTAAAGAAGGAGCACTTGACTCCAAAACTGCATTTACAGGAACAATTCGTGCGGTTCAGCAAAGTTCCATTCAGGCACAAGTGAGTGCAACAGCGACGAATGTCACTGCCAATGTTGGTCAACAGGTACAAAAAGGTCAAGTGCTGGTGAGATTGAATAATCAGGACAATGTTGCACGTTTAGCACAAGCACGCGCCAACCTTGCATCAGCTCAATCACAAGCTGAACTTGCACGTAATTTGATGAACCGGAAACAAAGATTATTTAATCAAGGTTTTATTGCTCGTGTCGAGTTTGAACAAAGTCAGGTTGACTACAAAGGCCAGCTTGAAAGCGTAAAAGCACAACAAGCAAATGTCGACATTGCTAAAAAAGCTGATCAGGACGGAATTATTATCAGTCCAATTTCAGGTGTGATTACTAAACGACAAGTAGAACCAGGTCAAACTGTTTCAGTTGGACAAACATTATTTGAAATCGTAAATCCCGACCAACTTGAAATACAGGCCAAGTTACCAATTGAGCAACAGTCTGCGCTTAAGGTAGGTAACAGCATTCAATATCAGATTCAGGGAAATTCTAAACAATTAAACGCAACGCTTACTCGTATTTCACCTGTTGCAGATCAAGAGAGCCGACAAATTGAGTTTTTTGCTGCTCCTAAAGAAAAAATTGATTCGTTAAGCATAGGAGCGTTTATTAATGGAAATATTTTGCGCAATGACACTCATCAAGGCCAAACGATTCCTTTAGACAGCATTCAAAATATGCAACATGACCCGTTTGTATGGGTGATACGCAATCACACCATTCAAAAAGTTAAAATTCGGGTGGTTGAACAGCGTTATAACGACAATATTGCTTTAGTCGAAGGTTTACAAAGCACAGATATGGTCAGCCGTATTCAATTTGAAGATTCCGACATTAATAAAAAAGTGACGGTTACAACCGACAAAAATAAATAAGGTAGCAAATAGCGTATGTGGTTTACTCGAATCAGTGTGAAATACCCCGTTTTTACCATTATGATGATGCTCAGCTTAATGGTACTCGGGTTGGCGTCTTGGAAACGTATGACTGTCGAAGAGTTTCCAAATATAGATTTCCCATTCGTAGTAGTCACCACACAATATGCGGGTGCGTCGCCTGAAGCGGTTGAGTCAGATATAACAAAAAAACTTGAAGATCAAATCAATACTATTTCGGGCATTAAACAGATTACTTCACGCTCAAGTGAAGGCCTTTCAATGGTGATTGCCGAGTTTAATCTTGATACTTCTTCGGCGATTGCTGCTCAGGATGTTCGTGACAAAATTGCAACCGTCACTGCGCAGTTCCGTGACGAAATTGATACACCGATTGTGCAACGCTATGACCCCTCGTCTAGCCCAATCATGTCAGTCGTATTTGAATCAAACAGCATGAGTCTGGCGCAATTAAGTTCCTATGTAGATAAACGTATTGTGCCTCAGCTTAAAACTGTTTCTGGTGTGGGTAATGTCAATTTACTAGGTGATGCTAAACGTCAAATTCGGATTAAGGTTCATCCTGAACAATTACAAAGCTACGGTATTGGTATTGATCAGGTCATTAACACGCTAAAAAATGAAAATATTGAAGTACCTGCAGGAACCTTACAGCAAAAGAATTCTGAACTGGTTGTACAGATTCAATCAAAAGTCATCCATCCTCTTGGATTTGGTGATTTAGTTATTGCTAATAAAAATGGTTCCCCTATTTTTTTAAAACAAGTAGCAACCGTTGAAGATACTCAAGCCGAACTACAATCGAGTGCCTTTTATAATGGAAGAACAGCGGTTTCTGTCGATATTTTAAAAAGCTCCGATGCCAATGTAATTAAAGTCGTCGATCAGACTTATCTAACGTTAGAGAAATTAAAAGATCAAATGCCTGCGGGTTTAGATTACAAAGTCGTAGCTGATAGCTCTAAAGGTATTCGCGCTTCAATCAAAGATGTTGTTCGAACCATTATTGAAGGTGCTGCTTTAGCAGTTCTCATTGTTTTACTCTTTTTAGGCTCTTTCCGCTCTACAGTTATTACCGGTTTAACCTTACCTATTACTTTGCTCGGAACCTTAACTTTTATTTGGGCTTTCGGGTTTAGCATTAACATGATGACGCTGTTAGCACTATCGCTCAGTATTGGTTTACTTATTGATGATGCAATTGTAGTTCGGGAAAATATTGTCAGACATACTGAACTTGGCAAAGACCACGTAACTGCAGCTCTTGAAGGGACAAAAGAAATTGGTTTAGCCGTACTCGCAACTACACTTACCATTGTGGCAGTATTTCTACCTGTTGCCTTTATGGGTGGTCTGATTGGACGTTTCTTTTATCAGTTCGGTGTAACAGTCAGTACAGCTGTTCTAATTTCAATGTTTATTAGTTTTACGCTCGATCCAATGCTTTCTGCTCATTGGAAAGATCCTGTAAAGAAAAAAGATAATTGGCTACAACGGTTTTTTAACCATATTTCTAAAATACTAGATCGGCTTACCCATGTTTATGAAAAGCTATTAAAACTTGCTCTACGCTTCCGTTTAATCACGGTTATTGTTGCAATCGCTTCATTATTTGCTGCATTAGGACTATCGAAACTGATTGGGACCGAATTTGTACCTACACCAGATAAGGGTGAAGTGCGCATTCAGTTCGAGACTCCTGTAGATTCTTCTTTAGAATATACCCAAGCAAAATTACATCAGGTCGATCAAATTATTAGACAATTCCCTGATGTCGTTTCTACTTATGGTGTAGTGAACAGTGAAGTAGACTCTGGTAAAAACCATGCCGGTTTAGGAGTGACCTTAAAGCCAAAACAAGAACGTAGCTCAGATCTAAATACACTCAATAATGAGTTCCGTGATCGTTTGCAAACTGTAGCGGGTATTCAAGTGACTTCTGTTGCCGCAGCACAAGACTCTGTATCTGGCGGTCAGAAACCAATCATGATTTCGATTAAAGGATCTGACCTAAATGAACTACAAAAAATTTCAGATCGCTTTATTGCAGAAATGGAAAAAATTAAAGGCGTAGTTGATTTAGAAAGTTCATTGAAAGAACCTAAACCTACTTTGGGTGTTCATATTAATCGCGTGCTGGCAAGTGATTTGGGCTTATCTGTTTCCCAAATTGCGAATGCCATTCGACCATTAATTGCGGGCGATAATGTCACCACTTGGGAAGACCGTGATGGTGAAACTTATGATGTGAATTTACGTTTAAATGAAAATAAACGTATGCTTCCGCAAGATGTGCAAAATTTATATATCAACTCTAATAAAACCAATGCAGCTGGACAAAATATACTAGTTCCATTGAGTGCCGTCGCAACGACCGAAGAAAAGCTTGGGGCTTCGCAAATTAACCGACGTGATCTTGAACGTGAGGTTCTTATTGAGGCAAATACCTCAGGTCGCCCTAGTGGCGATATTGGTCAAGACATCGACAAAATGCAAAAAGCATTTAAGTTACCTGCAGGTTATACATTCGATACGCAAGGGGCAAACGCCGATATGGCTGAATCTGCGGGATACGCATTAACAGCCATTACCCTATCGATTGTATTTATTTATATCGTGCTAGGTTCTCAGTTCAATAGCTTTATTCATCCCGCAGCAATTATGGCCTCTTTACCCTTGTCATTGATTGGTGTTTTTCTTGCCTTATTCCTGTTCCAAAGCACGCTAAATCTGTTTTCGATTATTGGTATTATCATGCTGATGGGGCTTGTCACTAAAAATGCGATTTTGCTGATCGATTTTATTAAGAAAGCGATGGATCAGGGTGTCAGCCGTTATGACGCTATTTTGCAAGCTGGTAAGACCCGTTTACGTCCAATTTTGATGACAACAAGCGCTATGGTGATGGGGATGGTTCCATTGGCTTTAGGTCTCGGCGAAGGCGGTGAACAAAGCGCACCAATGGCTCATGCGGTTATTGGTGGAGTGATTACCTCTACCCTATTAACTCTTGTGGTTGTACCCGTCATTTTCACTTATCTGGATGACTTGAAAAACTTTATGCTGCATCAAACTCGACGATTCATGTCATAATGCAGCGATTATCGTATAATCTGCGTTTTTATAACGCTTAACTTTTAGGACTTTTTCCATGCGCGCAAGCCGCTTTTTATTTGCAACGTTGAGAGAAACCCCAAATGATGCTGAAGTGATTTCACACCAGCTCATGTTACGTGCGGGGATGATTCGTAAATTGGCATCTGGTTTATATACATGGCTGCCGATGGGAACACGTGTGCTTAAAAAAGTAGATGCGATTGTTCGTGAAGAAATGAACCGTTCAGGCGCGATGGAAGTATTCATGCCCGTGACTCAACCCGCAAGTCTTTGGGAAGAATCAGGTCGATATGAACAATATGGTCCTGAGTTATTACGCTTTAAAGATCGTCATAGGAACCCATTCGTACTTGGGCCAACGCATGAAGAAGTTATTACAGATATGGCTCGTAACGAATTAAAAAGTTATAAGCAGCTCCCTGTAAACTTCTATCAAATTCAAACCAAATTCCGTGATGAAATTCGACCACGTTTTGGTGTAATGCGTTCACGTGAGTTCATCATGAAAGATGCTTATTCTTTCCATGCAACTCAAGAGTCATTACAAGAAACTTATGATGTGATGTACGACACTTATAGCCGTATTTTCACTCGTTTAGGTTTAGATTTCCGCCCAGTACAAGCAGATACAGGTTCTATTGGTGGTTCAGCTTCACACGAATTCCACGTATTGGCTGCAAGTGGTGAAGATGACATCGCATTTTCAACTGAATCTGATTATGCGGCAAACGTTGAAATGGCTGAGGCTGTTTTAGTTGGTGAACGTGCAGCACCGACACAAGAATTTAAATTGGTTGAAACACCAAACCAAAAAACGATTGATGATGTTTGCCAATTCTTAAATGCTGATCCAAAGCAATCTGTTAAAGCATTATTGGTTCAAGGCGTTGCTGATGAAAAAGGTAATGTTCCTGTCATTGCTCTATTTGTACGTGGCGACCACGAACTTAATGAGATTAAAGCTGAGAAGCATCCTTTAGTTGCTGCGCCGCTTACTTTTGCAACTGAAGAACAACTCCAAGCATTTGGTTTAACTGCTGGCTTTACAGGTCCACAAGGTTTAGTCGAAAAAGGCTTAACTGTAATTGTTGACCGTGCTGCATCTGTTCTTTCTGATTTCGTTGCTGGTGCAAATGAAGCGGACAAACATGCGGTTGGCGTAAACTGGGAACGTGATGCACAAATTAGCGAAGTTTTTGATCTACGTAATGTGGTTGAAGGCGATCCATCTCCAGATGGCAAAGGCACACTACAAATTAAACGCGGTATTGAAGTAGGTCATATTTTCCAGCTTGGTACTAAATACTCTGAAGCTTTGGGCTGTAAAGTTCTAGGTGAAGATGGCAAACCATTTACAGTAACCATGGGATGCTACGGTATTGGTGTAACACGTGTTGTTGCAGCTGCAATTGAACAAAACTACGATGACAAAGGTATTATCTGGCCTCAAGCTATTGCACCTTTTGAAATTGCAATTGTTCCAATGAATGCGCACAAATCACCACGTACTCTTGAAGCAGCAGAGTCTCTTTATGCAGAACTTCAAGCTCAAGGTTTTGATGTGTTACTTGATGATCGTAACGAACGTCCAGGTGTTAAATTCTCTGACCTTGAATTGATGG
Source organism: Acinetobacter geminorum (assembly GCF_013009345.1). GTDB lineage: Bacteria > Pseudomonadota > Gammaproteobacteria > Pseudomonadales > Moraxellaceae > Acinetobacter > Acinetobacter geminorum. The sequence continues at coordinate 99,017 of NZ_JABELE010000005.1, forward strand.
GTATTCCACACCGTATTGTAATTGGTGAAAAAGGTTTGGATGCTGGTACTTTTGAATACAAAGGCCGCCGCGATGCTGAAGCGAGTAATTTAACTAAAGAAGAGCTTTTAGCTAAATTAGTGCGTTAATAAATACATAAATAAAAAAGCAGCTTTTAGAAGCTGCTTTTTTATTTCAATTTTTATGCTTGAAGAGTTAAATCCTTGATAGTCGTAGATGAACCATTATTTTTAACCGACTCAATTCCTTTATCACGTGAAGCTTCGCTCGCATAGAACTGGCTCGTGCCAATAATCTGATGATTTGCAGCTTTTAAATTGAAATAAGGTTTCCCATTCTTTGCAGTTAAACGCTCATATCGGCCATCATCACCACTGTTTTTCTGAATTGACTCAATACCATTTACAGCAGAAGCTTTTGCCTTATATAGCTCACTATTTAAAATAGGTTCACCATTTCCTGCCTTCAAGATAAAGCGGTATTGTCCATCACTCGCCTGTGAAATTTCGTACCATCCTGCCATAAAAACCTCATTTTTTTGTTGGTGTGAGTATGACTTTCGTTATTATTCTGGACGAAAGTTATTTGTTATTAATGACAATATAAAGACGCGAACATTCCTTGAATAGTCCATTTTTTATACTTTTTCGTAATAAAATTATAATGATGTTAGAAATTTAAAAAGCAGAGATATAACCGTGTATCTCTGCTGAAATGTAATAATAATTAACAGTTTAAGCTTTTTTTACAAATTCAGATTTTAATTTCATCTGACCAATACCATCAATTTTACAATCAATATTGTGACCATCACTTGCATCTAGCACTAGACGAATCGTTTTTACCTTCGTACCTACTTTAACGACTGAAGAAGAACCTTTAATTTTTAAGTCTTTGATTACAGTGACGCTATCACCATCTGCCAAGACATTTCCATTTGCATCTTTAATAATTTCTTGTTCTTCAGTTGTTGATGCTTCTCCTTCTTTCCACTCATGTGAACATTCAGGACAAATCAATAAGTCGCCATCTTGGTAAGTATATTCTGATTGGCATTTTGGGCAGTTTGGCAAAGACATGAAAAAAATCTCAAAAAGTATATTATGCGAGAAATGACTCATTTTTTAAAGTTTTAAATAATAGACTTTTACCAAAAAAAAATTTATATATTATTTTAAGTTTTTACTTAATAAATATTCCTTCAAAATAATTGCGTGATTGTTTTCAACATCTTTTGCTGAATATAAAAGTGTGACTGTATTCCTTGATGCGATTTGTTGTAGCTCTTCAACGGCGGAGTTGGTTTCAAGTTCCTCTAAATAACGCTGTTTAAATTCTTCCCAATGATCTGGTGTTGCAGCATGGAACCACTTTCTAAGTTCAGTTGAAGGAGCCACTTCTTTTAGCCACAAATCCAAGTGGGCATTCTCTTTACTAATTCCCCTGCTCCATAGGCGGTCAACCAAAATTCGCTTTCCATCACTAGGCTCTGCATTTTCATAAATTCTTTTAATATGTATATCCACTTCTAACACCTACTCAGCTCAATCTAAATATCATTGGCTTAATCATCACATTGATTTGCCTTCCTCTACAATCTAAATCTTTTGCGCTAAATATTGTCTCAATTTGCCATTAATGATTAATTCAGGCATATAAATTGCTTTTGAATTTTTCATTATTTTATCAAATGGTAAAAAATGAAATATTATATTTATCCGTGTTCATCTCAAAAAGATGCCCCTTATTTGATTTTCTCATCTGGGTTAGGTGGTCATGCTAGTTTTTGGAGCCCACAACTTGAATCGTTGAGTACGCATTTCAATATCGTGACTTATGACCAAGAAGGCTGTCACCAAGACAGTGCTTTATTACCTGCACACTACCATATGTGTGACATGGCAAATCAAGTACTACACTTATTAGAACATCTTCAAATTCATGAATTCCATATGATCGGGCATGCTTTAGGCGGCATCATCGGAATGGAGCTAGCAAAACAACTACAATCCAGCTCAATTACCATGCTCAGCCTGACACTGATTAATGCGTGGGATGAGCTAGATGCCCATACACAAAAATGTTTTGATGCCCGTATCGCACTATTAGCGTCAGCAGGTGCTGAAGCCTATGTGCGTGCACAGGCATTATTTTTGTATCCTCCAGCATGGATTTCTCAGAATCATAGCTACATTAAAAATACCGAAGATATTCAACTCCAAAACTTTCCACCTAAGACAAATGTATTTGCACGACTCAAAGCATTGATGCGCTTTCAATTACAAGCAGAGCACTTACAAGCATTGCAAGACACCGCAATTCATATCGTTGCCAATCAAGATGATTTTTTAGTTCCAGCACATAAATCACAAGATCTTTTTACCAAACTTGGTCATGGTCAACTCTGCATTTTACCCTCTGGTGCCCATGCTTCCACAGTGACCGAATCTCAACAACTAAATCAAACTTTCATTCAATTTTTCCATAGCATTAAGGCCTTATCATGAATGCAAAAACATTAAATATTTTAGATCAACTCTTTTTAGAAGCTAGAACCCACAGCACGTGGTTAGATAAAGCCGTCAGCCCCGAGCAAATTCAACAAATTTATGATCTGGTCAAAATGGCGCCAACTTCTGCCAACTGTAGTCCTGCTCGTTTTGTATTTTTAACAACACCTGAAGCTAAACAAAAACTCAAGCCAGCATTGTCGTCTGGCAATGTAGAAAAGACGATGACAGCTCCTGTCACTGTTTTGGTTGCAACCGATGCAAGATTTTATGACAAACTGCCAGAACTATTTCCGTATGCTGATGCAAAATCATGGTTTACATCAAGTGAAGCCGTAGCACATGAAACTGCTTTTCGTAATAGTTCATTACAAGCTGCATATTTGATTATGGCATGTCGTAGTTTAGGTTTAGATACAGGTCCAATGTCTGGTTTTGACGCGAAACAAGTTGATGAGCTATTTTTTGCAGGCACAAATCATCATATTAATCTCATCATTAACATCGGCTATGGCGACCCTCAAAAAGTTTATACTCGCCTTCCCCGTTTAAATTTTGAAGAGGCTTGTCGGGTGGAATGAGTTAAATACATAACACCCTCTTCAATCTCAAAAGAGAAATACTTTAGTTCTACACGGCGACTTTAATGTCGCCCTTTTTATTCTGCTGTTTTAGAACATTGGATGTCATGCACATTCCAAAAATAAAATTGATCAAATGATGCACAATGAAGCAAGTTAGTTCCTCCTTGGTGCACAATCGCATTATTCTTTACCATTCGATAAAAATTATACCAAACAATAAATATAAAATACTGATAAATATATAAATATTAAAGTTGGCACGAGCTATGCATTATTGAAAACACATATTGGTTCTGAAAATTATATCTTTTATAGCTTTCAGTTCGACTTCCTAAACTCACGATGGGGAATCAAGATGAAGATCGGCGTTTTTTGTCCAATTGGAAATAATGGCTGGCTGCTTTCAGAAAATGCACCGCAATATAAACCTACCTTTGAATTAAACAAACAAATTGTACAGCGTGCTGAACACTACGGTTTTGACTTTGCCCTTTCCATGATTAAGTTACGTGGTTTTGGCGGAAAAACTGAGTTTTGGGACTATAACCTTGAAACATTTACCCTCATGGCAGGTCTCGCTGCTGTCACCAGTAAAATCCAAATTTATGCAACCGCTGCAACACTAGTCATGCCTCCTGCAATTGTGGCACGTATGGCATCGACCATAGATTCGATTTCCAACGGTCGCTTTGGACTAAACGTCGTGACTGGATGGCAAATGCCTGAATATTCCCAAATGGGTATGTGGCCTGGCGATGAATATTTTGCTAAGCGCTATGACTACTTATCTGAGTATGTCGAAGTTTTGCGTGAACTTTGGGCAACTGGGAAGTCAGACCTAAAAGGCGAGTTCTTCCAGATGAATGATTGTCAGGTCAAACCACAGCCTCAAGCTGATATGAAAATTATCTGTGCAGGACAGTCTGATGCTGGTTTAGCTTTTTCCGCAAAATATGCTGACTACAACTTTGTTTTCGGAAAAGGTTTAAACACACCGACAGCCTATGCCGAAATTAATGATCGCTTAAAAGTTCAAACCGACAAAACTGGACGAAATGTACAAACCTATGTGTTGTTTATGGTAATTGCTGCCGAAACAGATGAAGCCGCAATGCAGAAGTGGCAACACTATAACGATGGTGCAGACATGGAAGCTATTCGTTGGCTACAAGACCAAGGTGCAAAAGATAAAGTGTCTGGGACTGACACCAATATTCGCCACATGGCCTCTAGCGTTTCTCCCGTCAATATCAATATGGGCACCATTGTTGGCTCTTTTAAAAATGTCGCAAAAATGCTTGATCAAATTTCTGAGATTAAAGGGACAGAGGGAATTTTGTTGACCTTTGATGACTTTTTACAAGGCGTAGAAGATTTTGGTCAACACATTCAACCGCTCATGAAATGTCGTGAAAGTGTCGTTACCGAACTGGCAGAGCAAGTTGAACCAACTGTTTTGGAGAAAAGCGCATGAATGAAATGTCTAATATTGTATGTGCAGAATTCACGGCACAGATTGGTACAGGCAAAGTATTAAAAGCAGAACCTGAACATATTCAACTAGCAGCAGAACAAACTGCGCTTGTTGTCATTGATATGCAAAATGCTTACACCTCTTTAGGTGGGTATTTAGATTTAGCAGGTTTTGATGTCTCAAAGACTAAGCCGGTAGTCGAAAATATTAAAAAGGCGATCGATGCTGCACATAGTGCAGGGATTCAGGTCATCTATTTTCAAAATGGTTGGGATAAAAACTACGTCGAAGCTGGTGGTTTAGGTTCACCAAATTTTCATAAATCCAATGCTTTAAAAACCATGCGTAAACAACCTGAGTTACAAGGCCAACTTTTATCTAAAGGTGGTTGGGACTTTGCTTTAATTGATGAGTTACAACCACTTCCACAAGACATCATTATTGAAAAGCCACGTTATAGCGGTTTCTTTAACACCGCGCTCGACAGCATTTTACGTGCTCGTGGCATTCGTAATTTGGTCTTTGTAGGTATTGCCACCAATGTCTGTGTCGAGTCGACCCTACGTGATGGTTTCTTTTTGGAATATTTCGGTGTTGCACTTAAAGATGCTTGCTATCAAGCCGGACCTCAAGAGGCTCACGACGCAGCGCTATATAACATTAAAACTTTTTTTGGCTGGGTATCTGACACCAATAGTTTCATTGAAACCTTTAGTTCGGCATCAACATTGCTACAGCAATCTGCCTAATTCATACATTTAATTTTATCTAAATTTTTTTGATTTGGAGCTTTTTATGTCTAAACAAGTTGTTATCCCTGAAGGAACATCGGCACCACTTGCACCCTATGTTCCTGCAACCAAAGCAGACAATATTGTGTATGTCTCAGGCACATTGGCTTTTGATGAAAATAATAATGTGGTTTGTATTGGTGATGCTGCAGGACAGACTCGCCATATTTTAGAAACAATCAAAAAAGTGATTGAAACTGCGGGTGGGACCATGGATGACGTAACGTTCAATTCCATTTTCATTAAAGATTGGGCGGACTATACCGCAGTGAATACGATATATGCCGAATACTTTCCGGGTGACAAACCTGCTCGCTTTTGTATCCAGTGCGGCTTGGTGAAACCCGATGCCTTAATTGAAATTGCATCGATTGCCCATGTGGGATAAACGATGTCACTGATAAAAACCTTAAGCATCATAACTGATGTGATGTTTTAGCCTCGATTCATTGTAATGATCATGCATTGGGGCTGGAGAGCAATCATGCAAAAAAGAGAAGAGAAACAGGTTTTAACTCCATCTGCTATTCAGCAGGCTCAAACATGCTCAACACACTTAGAAGTAGATCAGCATACTTTTAGACAAGGCATGGCCAATCTTGGGGCAGCAGTGAATGTCATCACGACAGATGGACCTGCGGGACAGGCTGGTTTTACAGCATCCGCAGTATGTAGCGTAACCGATACACCACCGACACTATTGGTTTGTCTCAACCGCTCAGCATCAGTTTTTAATACTTTTAAACAAAACGAGGTGCTTTGTGTCAATACTTTAGCTGCCCATCAAAGTACCCTATCTACAATATTCGGCGGAAAAACACCAATGCCAGAACGCTTTGCTCATGGGGAATGGAGCAAGCTAATCACTGGTTCTCCGATTTTGAATGAGGCCTTGGTGTCATTTGATTGTGAAATTGTACAAAGCATGAGTATCGGTAGTCATGATGTCTTGTTTTGTTCGGTCAAAGCAATGAAACACCAAAGTGGGCTTAATGCACTTATGTACTTCAACCGCAATTATTGCGAATTACAAACAGCATGCTAATGCAGATAAAAAATGAAAAAGAGGATCTGTTATGCGAACACAAGAATCTTGGTTTCCTAAATTTAAGCCGCACACAGGTAATTTAGAAACTCCCGTACAAATTGATGAATATCTTCCTCCCAGTAAAAGTATTGTTTTGGGGTTACAACATGCTTTTGCGATGTTCGGAGCAACTGTTTTAGCCCCGTTACTCATGGGCTTTGATCCGAACCTCACCATTTTTATTACTGGTATTGGCACCATCTTGTTCTTTTTAATTACAGGTGGGCGTATGCCTAGCTATCTCGGATCAAGCTTCGCCTTTATTGGTGCAGTCGCAGCAGCCACAGGGTATGCAGGGGTTGGATCAAATCCAAATTTAGCTGTGGCGCTGGGCGGTACAATCATTTGCGGTTTGATTTATGCATGCATCGGTTTAATTGTCATGAAAACTGGAACTGCATGGATTGAAAAATTCATGCCCCCCGTGGTCACTGGTGCAATTGTCATGATTATTGGTTTAAACCTTGCACCTGTAACAATCAAAAGCGTTTCGACAAATAGCTTTGACACGTGGATGGCGGTCATTACCATTTTATGCATTAGTGCCGTTGCTGTTTTTACAAGAGGTATGATTCGCCGCCTTCTATTACTCATCGGGCTCATCAGTGCTTATTTTATTTATTTTCTACTCACCAATATCTTAGGGTTAGGCAAACCCATCGATTTTAATGCAATCAGTCAAGCTGCATGGTTTGGCCTACCCACTTTTCACTCACCTGTTTTTAATGCCAAAGCTATTTTATTGATTGCACCTGTTGCGCTTATTTTAGTCGCTGAAAACTTGGGACATTTTAAAGCGGTTTCTGCCATGACAGAACGTAATTTATCGCCATATATGGGTCGTGCTTTTTTTGCAGATGGCATCTGTACAAGTTTATCAGCTTCTGTTGGTGGTACAGGCATGACGACTTATGCTGAAAATATTGGGGTAATGGCTGTAACTAAAGTCTATTCAACAACTATTTTTGTGGTTGCGGGACTATTTGCAATTCTACTCGGTCTATCTCCTAAATTTGGAGCAATCATTAGTACCATCCCTGTCGCTTTATTAGGCGGTGCGTCCATTGTTGTCTTTGGTTTAATTACTGTGGCTGGAGCAAAAATTTGGATCGATAACAAAGTTGATTTCACTAAAAATAGTACTTTAATTATTGCAGCAGTCAGTCTCATTATGGGTGCTGGGAATTTAAGTCTACATATTGGGCCATTTGACTTAGGAGGTATTGGAACTGCGACACTTGCAGCAATTGTTCTTAACCTATTACTCAACAGAACGGAAAAATCCGAAAATCAATCTATTGAAAAATCAGTAGAACCGCTTAATTCTGTCCCGCATCTCTAGTTCTGGAGAAACTCCTTGATTCAAAGTGTTTCATTTATCGGTTTAGGCGCAATGGGATGGCACATGGCTTCCCATTTAACCCAAGTATGCAGCCAAGTCTATGTTTGGAATCGTACTTTTGCTAAAGCAAAGCAACATGAACAAACCTTTGGTACGCAGGCTGTAGATCTGACACAAGCTCTACAAGCAGATATTATCTTTTCATGCCTACCGACTAGCCAAGATGTAGAAAATTTAATTGCGGACTCTCAACTAAAACAAGGCTGTATTTGGGTAGATTGCACTAGCGGTGTGCCAGAGACAGCAAGAAAACTCAGCCAACAGCTCAAATTAAATGGAGTTGATTATTTAGATGCACCAGTTTCAGGACAAACGATTGGAGCTGAACGAGGAACTCTCACGGTAATGGTCGGAGGTGACGAGTCTGCTTTTAAAAGAGCAAAACCAATCATTCAAGCATTTGCTAATTTAGTTGAATATGTCGGCGAAAGTGGCGCTGCCTTTGCAGTAAAAGCCATCAATAACACGTTAATGGCGACACATCTTTGGGCGTTGGCAGAGGGATTAAGTATCCTTAAATCTCAAGGCGTAAATTTACACTCCGCAATGAACTGTATTAACCACTCTAGTGGCAAAAGTAATATTTCAGAACACATCATGATGCAACGTGTTTTAAGCCGTAAATTTGAAAAAACTTTTGCATTAGATTTATTACAAAAGGATATTGGAATTGCACTAAATCTCGTTACTCAAAATAATTTGGAACTTCCAGCTTTTAGTCTTATTCAGCAACAGTTTAATCAGGTTTCCAAACCCGATGCACAACAAGTCGATTTTTCAGCAATAATTAAAATATTGGAACAACAAAACCAATTAGAGCTATGTTAAGAGTAGGTCATACGACCTACTATTTTTTATAAGAAAAGCAGAATAACTTTATTGATCTGGAATTTCAGCTTCAATCAATAAAGTAAGCAAAGATAGGGATTCTTGCCACCCTAAGTAGCATGCCTCTACAGGAATCACTTCTGGTATGCCTTCTTGCGTAATATGCACTTCTGTACCTACCAATACGCTTTTTAGTGTAATAGTAACCTGCATAGTCCCGGGTAAATTTGGGTCATCAAATTGATCGTTGTAGCGAATTAGTTCATTTGGAACTAACTCTACATATGTTCCACCAAAAGCATGGGTTGAACCTGTTGAAAAATTGGTAAAACTCATTTTGTATGAACCACCAACATTTGCATCAAAACTATGAACCTTAGCAGTAAAGCCGTGGGGTGGTAACCACTTGACTAAAGCATCTGGATCTAAAAATGCACGGTAAACTCGCTCGGCTGGTGCCTTAAACACGCGATGAAATTTCACTGTACCTGTTGCCATCATATTCTCCTTATTTTAATTTCCTTAAAATTATTGAAATTATGGCTATTAGCTTAAACCTTCCGATTTATCAGAACGTATATTTTTGGTGTTTTTTTTAACAAAAAAGCCAACTTAAGGACAAACTCAAATTACGAAAACTATGGCTGATTTTTTAGTAAAAATGGAGCAAAATAGTCAGCAATCATAAAGAAACATATTGAATTTGAGATTAATCATGAGTCTGCTCGCTTTCTCCTCATATGCTTTAAACGGTGTAGATGCACAAAAGTTTTTACAAGGCCAAGTTACTGTAGATACTGAACGTTTAGCTGAAAATACAACTCGCTATACAGCCATTTGTGATCTTAAAGGTCGTATTCACTTTGGCTTATGGCTAAAGAAGATTAATCCTGAAAGTTTTGAAATTGTAGTTACTCAAGATCAAGCCGAAGAGTTTGCCAAGCATATTAAAAAGTATGGTGCCTTTTCAAAAATGACCTTAAGTGAACAAGGTGCTGTGTTTCCAAAAGTTGTGAATCATCAAACTGAATTCACTACTGCTGAAACTGATATTTCAGAATGGCAAAAACAAGCCATTATGACTGGTCAAGCTTGGATTACACAGGCCACTGAACATGAATTCCAACCACAGGAATTACGTTTACATCAACGTGAAGGCGTCAATTACGACAAAGGCTGTTACCTAGGTCAGGAAATTGTGGCACGTCTTTGGTTTAAAGCAAAACCAAAACACTGGTTACATCTCGTACAAGGTACAGGTGAAGCGCCTGCTTCAGCAACTCAATTAAATAACGATATTGAAGTCGTTAATAGTATTGCAAATGATGAAGGCTATCTTGCTTTAGTTGTTGCGAAACCTGCTGCTCTACAAGAGTTGGGGCTTCAAGTTCTTGAGTTGCCAGAAGCTTTAAGTGGCGACGTTGCAAGACCACAATAATAATTTTTATTAGCTCGAACTGCCCACTGCTAAGTTAGTGGGCTTTTTTATAGATACAAAACACTAATGATTTCATTAGATTAGAACGTCAATTTTTTAAGCTTTATATGCCATCATTAGCCCTGTTGAAATTAAAGAGAAAAAAGATGAAAACTAAACTTGCTACACTCATGTTGAGTCTGGCTATTTTCGGTTCTGCTCATGCTGATGTTAAAACACTTGAACAAAATCTTAAGACGAATTATCCCGATTTGCCTGTAAAAGGTGTTTATCAATCGCCTGTGCAAGGTATTTATGAAGTGTATACAAGCGGCCGCATTGTTTATACTAATCAAGATGCGAAGTACTTTTTTGTTGGTAATTTAGTCGACATCAAACAACAAAAAAATATGACAGAAGAACGTATTGCCGAATTAGGTAAGATTGACGTTAAAAGTTTGCCATTAAATCAGGCGATTAAATATGTGAAAGGTAAAGGCGAACGTACGCTCTATGTCTTTAGTGACCCAGATTGCCCATATTGCCAGCGCCTAGAACAAAATATGGTTGGGGTTGATAACGTAACCGTATATGTGTTCCTTTATCCTCTTACTAGTTTGCATCCAAATGCTGAAAAAGTTTCAAATCAAATCTGGTGTTCAAAGAATCCGGCAGAAGCTTGGACAAACTATATGCTTAATCGCAAATTACCGACTAATAGCAAAACTTGCTCAAGCCCAATTCAGAAAAATATTGCTTTAGGTCAAAAATTAAATATTGATGGAACACCTACCCTGTTCTTGCAAGATGGCCAAAGACTCTCTGGTGTACCAAGTGATGCCAAACAAATTGAAGCATTACTCCAGACTGCAAAATAACAATATTACCCACTCCGTTATATGAATGTGAGTGGGTATTTTTTCTCCACAATTTGCCCAAAGTGCAGTGCTTTATATACAAATCGGCTGTTTACTTTCAGCAATCAATATTTATGATGAGAAATTGAAACTCTTTCATGCATCAATGGATTGATGTAGCTACGAAGTAAAAGGTTAAAAAGAAATGAAGAAATTACTAATCGCAAGCCTAATCACTCTTTTAAGTGCATCAATTTTTGCAGCTGATAACACAGCGACTGCTGCTAAAACCGATGTTTTTAAACAAGCTGAGCAACTCTACGCAGCAAAAAATTACTCTGCCGCATTTCAAGAAATGCAACGTCTAGCCCAAACAGGTAATGCCCAAGCTATCTATAACTTAGGCTATATGACTCAAATGGGCCAAGGTACAGCAAAAGACTCTTCTAAAGCCCTAAAATATTATGAGGATTCTTCAAATAAAGGTTACGCCCAAGCGAGTTACACCCTTGCACAAATTTATGAGACTGGTGAATTGGGCGTTGCCAAAGATAGCAACAAATTCAGTCAATATATTCAAAAGGCATCAGCTCAAGGCTCTGATGATGCAACTGTGAAAATTGCGACCATTTTATTTGCTCAAAAAAAACCACAGTCACATCAAATTGCCCTTCAAAAATTAGCGCCTTTAATTCGAAAAGGTAACTACCCTGCTATTCAGGTCAAAGCACTCTATGACATTAGCCAAGGCGTTGAAAATAAAAATCCTTTAATGAAACGCCAAGGTATCGAAGCTTTACAGTCAATTGCTCAAAAAGGCTATGCGCCTGCGTCTATGGCTTTAGCCACCATGATGGCGAATGGCAATATCATTCCGCAAAATCTACCGCAAGCTAAAAAGATCTTTACTGAACTCGCCAATCAAAATGTGCCTAACGCTAAAGAGTCTTTAGCCTCGGTTGATAAGATTATTGCAGAAAAGAGCAAACAGGCTGCAAATGCTCCCGCACAGCCAGCACCGAAAAAATAGTGAATGCCTTAAGCCCCGCGAGGGGCTTTTTAATTTACCACCACAAAGCAATAAGCCAACTCACCCCAATAAAACCAACAATTGTACTAATCATAAGCGGGGTTAAGGCTTTTTCATTTAAGCCATAAGCCTGTCCAAAAATTCCGAAAGCAATCGGCATTGGTAAAGCAGCGATTAATGTTCCTGCGTAAAGCATCTCACGGCTTACATTTGGAGTTATTAAAAAAAGTGCAAAAATAACAGATGGCATTAGCACAACTTTAAAGGTCGCTAACAAAATACTTTCTATATTTACCGTTGTGATTCCAATACCTACTAAACTTCCGCCAATTGCAAACAAAGCCAAAGGCGAAGCTGTACGTCCAAGTAACTCTAGAGACTGATCAAGCGTCGCAGGAAGATTAACATCTAAAAGAATGCATCCCATCCCAACCAAAATAGCGATAATGACAGGATTCTTGAGTAAGTTTAAAAATGTTTGTTTTAAAAGCGGTAAAAGATTTTGCTGTTGATGTAAACCAGCTTCGGCCAAAATGAGCATCAGCGCCACAATCAATAAATTTTCAATGATGAGTGTTAAAGAAATATAGATCGCAGCATGATTACCTATCAACATGGTCAGAATAGCTGTTCCCATAAATCCAGTATTGGACATAGATGCCCCCATTGAAATAACGGCGCTATGGGTTAAGCTATTTTTAAAATATTTTCGATAGAGAATGAAAGCCAAGAAAAATAAAATTAAAGACCCGCCACCATAAGCAAGAAAATAAGCTGGATGCCAAATATCTTGTAAGTTTTTATTTGCCAATGAGTGAATTAAAAAAGCCGGTAAGGAAATTTTAATTACGAATGCGCTAAGCGCCCTGATTTGTTCAGGTGTTACCAATTTGATGAGAACACAAACATAGCCCATCAATAGCAGTATCAAGATAGGTAAAATAACCTGAAAAACCACTGACCGTCCTCACTTAGCGAAAGAAAAATGGGCAAAGATGACTTTGCCCAATACAATTAAAAAGAGTTAAAAAGCTGTTTTAATCCATGAGGTTGGCAACGTAAATACTGAGGTGCAATTTTAACTTCTGCCCCTAAAGCTGCTGCTGCATGCCAAGGCCATCTTGGGTCATATAGCATTGCACGAGCAAGACCAATGGCATCAGCTTGCTGGTTTTCTAAAATTTGTTCAGCTTGTTGTGGGTCAGTAATAAGACCTACAGCAATCACAGGAATAGCTACATGTTTTTTAACCTGTTCCGCGAAAGGAACTTGGTAACCTGCTCCAATAGTAATATTTTGATGCTCATGTAAACCGCCACTAGAGACATGAATATAGGCCGCGCCTAACTGCTCTAAGGCTTTTGATAAACCAACCGTAGACTCAATATCCCACTGCTCATTGCCATCCATCCAGTCTGTTGCAGATAAACGTACCCCTACCGGATAACCTTCGGGAACAGCAAGTTTAATTGCCTGAAGAACCTCTAGCGTCATACGCATACGGTTTTCTAAAGAGCCACCATATTCATCAGTACGTTGATTGGCAATTGGCGATAAGAATTGGTGTAGCAAGTAACCATGAGCAGCATGTACCTCAATTAACTCAAAGCCCGCTTCAACTGCACGTTTGGCCGCAGCTGCAAAGTCTTGTTGAATTTGTTTAATCTCGGCAATGGTTAAAGCATGTGGCGCTGCATCATGAACCGAAAAAGTACTTGTACTTGGAGCAACTGTTTGCCAACCATGTGGCTGATCTTTTGCAATCTGACCTTTACCTAACCACGGCTTTTCAGTAGATGCTTTACGTCCTGCATGTGCTAACTGAATTCCAAATGGCATCGGTGAAAGTGTATGAACCTTAGCTAACAACGTTTTAATTTTGTCACGTTGTTGATCATTCCAAAGCCCAAGGTCAGCATAGCTAATCCGACCTTCAGGTTGTACAGCAGTCGCTTCTACAATACAAAGCCCAGCGCCAGACAATGCATAATTCGCCCATTGCTGTTCATGCCAATAGGTAATTTCACCATCATCTGTTGCCGAATATTGGCACATCGGAGCAATTACAATTCTATTGACCAGTTGTAGTGAACTAAAGTTAACCGTTTCAAATAATTTTGCCATTTTTAATTCCTAGAATTGCTTAATTACACGTAAACCTGCACTCCAGTTACGTCCATCTGCTGGTTCAAAGTAACGTCCATTACCATCATTTACGATCACTGAACCTGCATAGTTTTTATCAAATAGGTTATCAACACGGGCAAAGCTATTCACTTTCCAGTCGCCCATTACCCATGCATAACCAACATGAGCTGAGGTTACACTGTAGCTTGGCGCTGCGTCACTGTTGGTATCATTCACGTATACTTTATCCATATACTGTACATCTACACCGCCATATAGACCGTGCGATGGCTGCCAAGCTAAAGAGGCATAAGCTTGGTTTTTAGCAATTCCTGGAATGGCATTACCCGATGGAATTTGAGCAATACTTCCATAAGCTGGAATATCAGCATCAAAAGTTGCATCTAAATATGTATAGCTAGCAGTCGCTGTTAAATCTCGCCACAACTTTTTATTCCATGCAAACTCTACGCCTTCACGTAAGGTTTTATCTGCATTACGAAACGTTGATCGGCCATTTGAGTTGCCGGCAGAAACGATGTCATCTTTGGTTTTAGTTTGGAAAACCGCCAAAGTGAAATCACCTAAATGATTTTGTGATTTTAAGCCTGTTTCATAGGTATCGCTTGTAGATGCGGTCAAATCAAAATTAAAGCCACTTTCTCCATCTCGACGATATGCCATTTCAGTAAAAGTTGGCGTTTCAAAACCTTTTGCATAACTCACATAAGCCATGAGTTCAGGTAAAATTTGCCAGCTTAAAGCAGCAGAAGGTAAAACTTTACTGTAATCGGTCTTGCCACTATCGTCGCCATTACTTAAATAGTTATCTTTAGATTTGTAATGGACATTGCTATAGCGTACACCTGTGTCTAAACGCCATGTTGGTAAGAACTGCCATGAAGCTTGTAAATAAGGGTCAATATTCCACAAAGTATTATCTTCATCACGGCGTAAATTACCTTTGACGCCATAAGAAGGTTGTCCGTTTACTAAATTAAAGTTTTCAAAACCTTTACGATCTTCATCCATTGCATCTAATGCAACACCAACACTTACAGTGGTGTTTGGAAGTAATTCTTTGCCCGTCCAACGGAAGTCAGCGCCATAATAATTACGTTCAAAATTAATCACGCCACCAGCATGGTTGGGATTTAACTGTGCACTCTTAGGGATACATATTTGTGTATCTTTCTTAAATGCGCATCTAGGAATAGATTGATATTGAGTAACTTGACGATTACCCAAATATGCCATGGCATAGAGTTCATTTTTATCATTAACAGGCTTAGACCATGTCACACCTATTTGAGTTTGCTCAATATCTTTACGGACATTAAAGTTTTTATCACGAATATCGGGATCAATTTGTTTTGGATTTTGTTGCCATAAATCTCTAGTTAGACCTTGAGGGTCATCGGCATGAATTTTTACATAGTTGGTTACCCAGTTGATTTTACTGCCATCATCAAGATTCCAACTGAGTTTTGCATTATTTAATACTTTTTCTGCACCACTATGTTCTCGGTAACCATCAGTATCGAAGTATGATGAACTAATAACATAACTTGGTTCATTCGCGCCCTTTGCTCCACCTTGTAGTACCAGTCCAGCTCGGCTTTTATCGTGACTGCCTCCCGAATAGCTCAGCTCAATTGAATCTTTGCCTTGCCCTTCTTTAGTAGAAGTTAAAATTGTCCCACCCGATGAGTTTCCATAAAGTGAAGAAAAAGGTCCTGTTAGAACTTCGACATGGTCCAGACTACTTAAATCAATATTAGAGGTTTGGCCTTGTCCATCCGGCATTGTTGCAGGAATACCGTCTACATAAAGGCGAATACCACGGACACCAAAAGTAGAACGTGCACCAAAACCACGCATAGAGAGCTGTAAATCTTGTGCATAATTTTCACGATTACGAATCTGTAAACTCGGTACACCCTTCACAACTTCAGTTAAATTTACTTGTGAAGAAGTATCAACTTGAGGTGCATCTATTCGAAAAACCGAAGCCGGTGTCTGCAAATAGGTTGTATCGGTACGGGTTGCTTCCACATGTAATGTTGGCAATACAGTTACGTCTTGTGTTAAATCTTCTGCCCAAACAAGTGGGCTAGAAATACAGCCCATACTCATCAAAATACAGTAATGAAGTCGGTCTAAGCGTAATAAGGACATGCTTATTTCCTTTATTTATATTGTAGTTATGATAACAAAAAGCAGTGTCTTGTCTGGATATTGAATTCGATCTGCATTGTTGTAAATCTGGAACACTCTTCATCGATATCTAAGAACTGATTTCCAGATTAAAATTATCGACTCAAAGATGGATGATCTTTCCAACAATATCGTTCAGGCCAATGTTTTGCTTCTTCGGCATAATCAATTCCAATACGTGGCGTTAGCACTACTTCTGGTTGCGTTGATGCCGCCTCAATCCATAATCCAGATTCCTCTCCCAAGATTTGTCCTTTTAAAGATCGATCAATACCTAAATAGCGTGTCAATTTGCCGGGCCCAGCTAAAAGCTTATAGTCTTTTTTGGTTGAAGCATTATTTAAAAACGCAGAACGAATCATCACTCCTTCAGGTACACCCTCTGTTTGAGTAATAAGATTAAGCATTTCATACATGCCATAAATTAAGTAGACGTAAATCGTACCACCATGGCCATACATTACCTCTGTTCGAGCTGTACGTTTATCATTGTAACTATGGCAGGCTTTATCACGAACACCCAAATAAGCTTCAGTTTCACTAATTGTACAGCGGATCACTTGGCCATCAGGTTGTCGTTTACACAATACGCAGCCGATTAAATCATAAGCCACTTCTGAGGTTTCTCTTTGAAACCAGCTTAATGGTAAAATATCTGACATAGTAATCTCTGAAATATTACATACCACACGTTATACTTGATTAATCCAGTATATCTGTTAATTCTGCGAGTTGGCATGCCTGAGTTACCCGAAGTCGAAACCACTAAAACCAGTTTATTTCCCTTATTGAATCAAAAAGTTCTAAGTGTTGAAGTACGCAATCCTAGCTTACGCTGGCCTATACCAGATGATGTTCAGAAACTTGTTGGGCAACGTCTCATTGGGTTAAATCGACGTTCAAAATATATTTTGGCAGAGTTTGAACAAGATCAAATGCTTTGGCATTTAGGTATGTCAGGAAGCTTTCGTCTGACCGAGCCAAATGATGAACTGAGAAAGCATGACCACCTAATTATTCAATTTGAAGATCAGCAATTACGTTACCATGACCCTCGCCGTTTTGGTTGCATTCTTTGGCTTAACCACGAGTCTCAAGGCAAACTCATAGATACTTTAGGGCCTGAGCCTCTAAGTACCGACTTTCATGCAGAATATTTAGCTTCAAAACTCAAGAATAAATCTGTCGGCATAAAAATTGCAGTCATGGATAATCATGTAGTCGTCGGTGTAGGCAATATTTATGCAACTGAAAGTTTGTTTAATGTTGGTATTCACCCTGCACAGCCTGCTGGTGACTTAAGCATGCAACAAATTGAGAAACTTGTTGTCGAGATTAAGCGCATTTTAAAGTCGGCAATTGATTTAGGTGGCTCGACATTACGAGACTACAGCAATGCCATGGGAGAAAATGGTTATTTTCAACAAACCTTGCTCGCGTATGGTCGTGCTGGCGAAATGTGTGTTAACTGTGAAACCACATTAGAAAACTTAAAACTTGGTCAGCGTGCCAGCGTATTTTGCCCACAGTGCCAACCGCTTAAAAAGCTGAGAAAGCGTTAATTTTTTGGAGGAAGACAACATGCAAACAGCAATTGTCCGACATATTTTAGTCAAAGATAAAGACTTAGCTGAGCAGCTAAAAAAGAAGCTACAAAGTGGCGCTGACTTTGCCAAACTTGCCAAGCAATACTCTACTTGTAATTCGGCAAAGCGCGGTGGAGAACTTGGTGAAGTCAAAAAAGGGCAATTGGTGCCCGTCATCGACAAAGTTGTTTTTACAGCTGCTGAACGTGTGTTACAAGGCCCAATCAAAAGCCAGTTTGGCTATCATCTTTTAGAAGTTAAATTTAGAATGGGCAGCTTACGTTGATTCCATAATTTTAACTATGGTTTTTCAGAAACCTGTGCATTCAGCTGATATGTCCAGGCTTTAACATAATCGCCTGATTCTAATTTTATATTTGCGATGACACGCTGGTATTGAAAACCTTCAAAGTCATCAAGCATCTGCCAGTTTTCAGCAAGTTTTTCTGTGCTAAACAAATAGCCCTCTACCCAATCTGCTCCCGAATCTAACTCTAACGCTTTTAACCCTTTGTCTGGTCCCCAATCTAAAATATGAATCACACCTCTTACACTGGCTTTGGTCCAACTACCGCCAATTTGTTCGAGAATATGAGCATTTGCTTTATTCGGACATAAAGTACCATACACAAAAAGCTGATTCATTAATTTATATACCTTTTACAATATGCTGAGTTGAAATTCTCTCTACTGGCAATGTTACCAATAGTTTTAGTACAACATAAAATACTAAGTAATAAAAAACGGTACTCAAGGCACCGTTTTTTATTTCAAATCTTATTAAGCTTGCTTTTTTAGCTCATCACGAATTTCACGCAACAATTGAATGTCTTCTGGAGTTGCAGCTGGAGCCTCTGGCTCTTCTTTATCACGGCGAAGTTTATTTAATAATTTCACCATTAAGAACACAACCCACGCCAGAATAATAAAGTTAATTAAAATGGTGAGGAAATTACCATAAGTTAAAACATTAATACCTGCTTTTTGCAAAGCATCTAAAGATTGCAAGTTATTAGGGTTTGCACCTAATACAATGAATTTTTGTGAAAAATCAACACCACCACCAGTAATTACAGTGATAAGTGGCATGATAATATCTTTTACTAAAGAGTCCACGATTTTGCCAAAAGCACCACCAATAATCACACCAATGGCTAAATCCATCATATTGCCTTTAACGGCAAATTCTTTAAATTCTTGAATAATACTCATCTAAACATCTCCAGATGTCGGGGGGCAGAAACACGTCATATTTTTCTTTTTCATTGGCATCTTATCGAATTAGATAGTTCTCGCCATGATATTGATAATTTAATATTTTTATCAAAAAAAGAAAGCTATTTCACACTTTAACAACATATTCGTTTACAAGAAAAATATGATTTTAAGCTTACTTTAATTTCAAATATAACGATTAAAAAAACCGCTAAATTAATTTAGCGGTTTTTTCTTTTTCATTTAAGAAAAATTATTTATCACGATTACGTTTACGTTCGTTTTCAGTCAAGTAACGCTTACGGATACGGATTGATTTAGGTGTTACTTCTACTAACTCGTCATCTTCAATGAATTCAAGCGCTTGTTCAAGCGTATATTCAATTGCAGGTACTAAAGTTAAAGCATCATCTGTACCAGATGCACGAACGTTAGTTAATTGTTTCGCTTTAGTCGGGTTTACAACCATATCGTCTGAACGAGAGTTAATACCCACGATCATACCTTCGTAAACTTCTAACTGTGGTTTAGCGAACAAACGACCACGGTCTTGTAAACTGAACAATGCATAGCCCAAGCAAGTACCTTGAACCATAGAGATCAATACACCGTTTTGACGTTTCGCAACAGTACCTTGTTTAACAGGACCATAATGCGAGAAGCTTGAAGTCATGATCCCTGTACCAGAAGTCATGGTCAAGAATTCAGAACGGAAACCAATCAAACCACGTGAAGGTACAGTTGCTTCAATACGGATACGGCCTTTACCGTCAACTTCCATATTGGTCATCTCGCCTTTACGGTGACCCATTTGTTCCATTACAGCACCTTGATGCTGTTCTTCAACGTCAAAAGTTACGTTTTCGTAAGGCTCTTGTCTTTCACCATCAATTTCTTTGATGATTACTTGTGGACGAGATACGCCCATTTCGAAACCTTCACGACGCATGTTTTCAATTAAAACTGAAAGATGAAGTTCACCACGACCAGATACTTTGAAACGGTCTGGGCTATCAGTGTCTTCAACACGTAAAGCTACGTTATGAATTAATTCGCGATCAAGACGTTCACGGATATTACGTGAAGTTACGAACTTACCTTCTTTACCAGCAAACGGAGAGTTGTTTACTTGGAAAGTCATAGATACTGTAGGTTCATCTACAGATAAAGCTGGTAATGCTTCAACATTTTTCGGATCACAAATTGTGTCAGAAATATTAAGTGCGTCGATACCAGTAATACATACGATATCACCAGCAGATGCTGATTCAACATCGATACGCTCTAAACCATGGTAACCCATGATTTTTAAGATACGACCGTTACGTGTATTGCCTTCTTTGTCAATTACAGTAACAGGAGTATTTAATTTTACTGAACCACGTTGAATACGACCAACACCGATAACACCTACGAAGCTGTTATAGTCAAGTGATGAAATCTGCATTTGGAATGGACCATCAACATCAACTGCTGGTGGTTCAACGATGTCTACAATCGTTTCAAACAACGGAGTCATGTCTTCTGCAAGTTCTTCTGGAGCAGGACCCGCTACACCACGTAAACCTGATGCATAAACGATTGGGAAATCTAATTGCTCATCAGTTGCGCCAAGGTTATCAAATAAATCAAATACTTGATCAATAACCCAATCTGGACGTGCACTTGGTTTGTCAACTTTGTTGATAATAACAATTGGTTTTAAACCACGAGCAAAGGCTTTTTGTGTCACAAAGCGAGTTTGTGGCATTGGACCTTCTTGAGAGTCAACTAAAAGTAATACGCAGTCAACCATCGACATAACACGTTCTACTTCACCACCGAAGTCGGCGTGTCCCGGGGTATCCACGATGTTGATACGGTAAGTTGTATCAGTACGTTTATCTAACCAAGTAATAGAAGTGTTCTTTGCAAGAATGGTAATACCACGTTCACTTTCAAGCGCATTTGAGTCCATGACACGCTCAATCTCGCCTGCTCGTTCACCGAGAGCACCAGATTGCTGAAGTAGTTTATCGACAAGTGTGGTTTTCCCGTGGTCGACGTGCGCAATAATTGCGATATTACGGAGATTTTTGATATCTGACATGAAAATTCGAAACGCCTGAAATTTGAGGGCAAATTATACAGAAAAACACTACTCTTGAGTAGTGACAGTTTATTGACATTGACAAAAAAATTTTCCAATAGCCTGTATTTCGTTTTGTAAAGATAGGTATCTCGATTAGAATAGCGCCAATTTGCAAAATTGCGGCGGACCTACACCCATGTCCAATCAACACTCTCAAGACCATCTTGACCTTGTTTATGGCTTAGATGATCGACCAAAACCCCTGATCGCTTTTTTAGCAGCTTTCCAGCATTTGCTTGCGATTATTGTACCAATTGTTACACCTGGGCTTTTAATTTGTTTAGCTTTAGGTGTATCACGCACTGAAACCAACATGATTTTATCGATGTCTTTGGTGATTTCAGGTATTGCTACGTTCCTACAATGTAAAAAAGTTGGTCCATTTGGTGCTGGTCTTCTGATTGTACAAGGCACAAGCTTTAACTTTATTGGTCCAATTATTGGTATTGGTAGTGCAATGGTTGCCGCAGGAACGCCTGTAAACCAAGTTATGGCTGCAATTTTTGGTGTAGTAATTGCTGGTTCCTTTATTGAAATGGGTGTTTCGCAAATTCTTCCATGGGTAAAAAGACTAATTACTCCTTTGGTGACTGGAATTGTTGTTTTATTAATTGGCTTAACGCTTATTAAGGAAGGCTTGATTAGTATGGGTGGTGGCTACCAAGCGATGCAAGACCATACTTTTGCAAGTGCAGACAACCTTATTATGTCATGTACCGTACTTGCTATTATTATTGTGCTAAACCGTATCCGAGTGGTGTGGATTAAAAGCTCAGCAATTTTAATTGCTTTAGTGATTGGTTACATTCTTGCAGGATTTATGGGTTACCTAGATTTCTCAGGTATTAAAGATGCGCCTCTTGTACAGATTCCAACGCCGATGCATTTTGGTTTAAGCTTTTCTTGGGGCTTATTCATTCCAATGGCTTTTATTTATTTAGTCACATCTTTAGAAGCGATTGGTGACGTGACTGCGACCAGTAAACTTTCAAACCAACCCGTTAATGGCCCTGAATGGATGAAGCGTATTAAAGGTGGCGTTTTAGTGAATGGCGCGAACTCTTTACTCGCAGGCTTATTTAACACTTTCCCTAGTTCTGTTTTTGCTCAAAATAATGGTGTAATTCAACTCACTGGTGTAGCTAGTCGTTATGTGGGTATCTGGATTGCTGCTTTACTTATTTTATTAGGTTTATTTCCAGCAGTAGCCGGTGTAATACAAGCAGTTCCTCAAGCGGTTTTAGGTGGTGCAGTGATGGTCATGTTCGGTGCCGTGGCGGCATCAGGTATTAACATCCTCTCATCGATTCATTTAGATCGCCGAGCACTTTTAATTATCGCAATTTCACTTGCATTAGGTTTAGGTGTTGCTCAAGTTCCTCAAATTTTGGAACACCTACCAGAATTATTTAAAAATATTTTTAGCTCTGGCGTAGCGACAGGTGGTATAGCAGCATTAATTTTAAATGTTGTACTTCCTGAAACACACAAATAACTATTTTTTTAATTTTGATTACTGCCCAGTTTCCACTGGGCATTCTTCTTCATGAGAGATGTACATGGATCCTAGAAGTGAAGTGATATTAAGACAACAGGACTATTTAAAAGGTAGAATCTTGTTCATTAATGCACCGAATGATGCCTTAGTCAGTCAATTACCTACTGAGGTTGATGCGTCAGTCTGGACATGGAACTATGCCGACTACCAGAGCTTTATAAATAGTGGAACAAATGCGCATTTCTCAGTTGAGTTTCCATTACAAGAATTCGATCAAGCCGTCATTTTTGTTCCCAAATCTAAAGAACTGTTAAATTACATACTGCATGTCGTAATGAGCAATCTTAAAACTGCTCAGTCTGTTTTTTTAGTAGGTGAGAAAAAAGGTGGTGTTGAACGCGCTGCCAAACAATTACAAAGCTTCGGCAAAGTACTTAAACTTGATAGTGCACGTCACTGTCAGCTATGGCACTTAAAAATTGAAAAAACAGAACAAATTAAACCTCTCGAAAGTTGGCTTAAAACTTACACTGTTCATGTTAATGAACAAGAGCTTACGATTTGTGCCCTTCCCGGTGTATTTAGCCAAAATCATCTAGATGTCGGAACAGCTGTTTTACTCCCTTATCTTAATCAGGTGAAATCAGGTAGAATTGCCGACTTCGGGTGTGGTGCTGGAATTATCAGTTGCTATTTGGCAAAAATAAATTCAAGTAATATTATTCATGCCCTAGATATTGATGCTTTCGCTTTACGGTCAACGGAAATGACTTTTAGTCGAAATGGAATAGGGTCAAACCAGTTGAGATTGCAGCCTGTCATAGGTATTGCAGACGCTCCAACAGAACTCGATGCCATTGTCAGTAATCCCCCTTTCCATCAAGGTATTCATACCAACTACGATGCAAGTGAAGGACTCTGCCAAAACGCTAAAAAACATTTAAAGGCATCAGGTGAGCTATGGATTGTAGCAAACCGTTTTTTAAACTATCCGATCTTAATTGAGAAGCACTTTGGTCAGTGCCAGATTAAAACTGATCTTCAAGGCTTTAAGGTGTTATATGCCTGTGCATAACAAACTATGTAAGGAATCTCCATGAGCGAAACACATGCTCCTGAAAAACTCCAGCGTAAGCTTGGGGCTCGTCATCTGAATATGATCGCCATTGGTGGTTCCATTGGTACAGGCCTCTTCCTTGCTTCTGGATCAACAATTGCAAATGCTGGTCCCGGTGGAGCGCTACTCGCGTACTCTCTGATTGGTATTATGATTTACTTCTTAATGACCAGCTTAGGCGAGCTTGCAACTCATACACCAACATCTGGCGCCTTTTTTACTTATGGCAGTCGTTATGTCGAAGAAGGCTTTGGTTTCGCTCTAGGCTGGAACTATTGGTATAACTGGGCAATTACAGTTGCATTCGAACTTGTTGCAGTCCAGTTTATTATGAAGTTCTGGTTCCCTGATATTCCGGGGTTCTATTGGAGTGCTCTATTCCTTGCCGTTATTTTTATGATTAACGCAATGACAGTAAAGGGATTTGGTGAAAGCGAATTCTGGTTCTCAATGGTAAAAGTGATTGCGATTGTTGCATTTATTATTATTGGCTTAGCCATGATCATTAAGATTATGCTAACCCCTGGTGTGGCAACTTTTGGGAACTGGACTTACAAAGAGGCACCTTTTGTAGGCGGTTTACAAGCCATGATTGGTGTAGCAATGATTGCAGGATTCTCTTTCCAAGGCACGGAAATGGTTGGGGTTGCTGCTGGCGAATCAAAAGATCCAAAGAAGACAATTCCACTTGCAATCAAACAGATTTTCTGGCGAATCTTATTATTCTATATCCTATGTATTTTCATTATCGGCACTCTGATTGCCTATGATGATCCAAATTTATTGCAAGCAGCTGCCACTGAAGATATCGCACTTTCTCCGTTTACATTGCTTTATGAAAGAGTAGGCTTTGCTTTCGCTGCGGGGTTAATGAATGCTGTCATTCTTACCGCTATTTTATCAGCAGGTAATTCAGGCATGTATTCTTCAACTCGCATGTTGTTTAAAATGGCTCAAGAAGGCCGTGCACCAAAGTGGTTTGCAAAACTCGATGGTCGTGGCGTTCCGATGAATGCACTCTATGCCACCACATTTATTGCCGCTTTTTGCTTCTTGACGACTTTTATTGGAGAAAAGCAAGTATTTAACTGGCTACTCAATATGTCTGGTATGTGTGGTTTTATTGTTTGGTTAGGAATTGCGATTTCACACTATCGTTTCCGTAAAGGATATATTGCTCAAGGCTATAAATTAGAAGATTTAGCATATCGTGCCAAATTTTTCCCATTTGCACCTTGGTTTGCATTTATTCTCTGTTCAATCATCATCTTAGGGCAGAACTATCAAGCCATTTTAGGTGGAAAAATCGATTGGTTAGGCTTACTTTCAACTTATATTAGCTTGCCATTGTTCTTGATCATTTGGTTAGGTTATAAGTGGAAAAATAAAACCAAATTGATTTCTTACGATCAAATGAACGTCAAACCTGAGCAAGATTAAAACTCGTCATTAAAGTAAATCAAAGATCAAAAGCTTGATCTTTGATTTAAAAAGCGTAAAATGCCGTTCAGATTTTCAACGGCGCTTTTAAATAAGGAGGACATCATGCCATTAGTACAAGGTAAAACAGATTAAATAATTTGGCACGATGTCAGCTCACGGACAAGTGTACAAATTCACACCACTTGTCCGAATGCTTAAACTTAGAACCTAGCATTCGCTAGGTTTTTTTATGCCTACTCGGACAAAAATAAGAGAAAAATTATGGGCATACAAAAAATATTAAACGAAGAGGCACTCTATGGTGTCCCTGTTAAAATTTTCACTCAAGATATAGATAGTGAAAGTATAGAACAACTCAAGAAAATGGCTCAGCTGCAATTTATCTATTCTCACATTGCAGTTATGCCTGATGTGCATGTGGGCAAAGGTGCTACTGTAGGTAGTGTTATTCCTACTAAACACGCCATTATTCCTGCTGCTGTAGGAGTTGACATTGGATGTGGGATGAATGCAATTCGCTTGAGTTTAAAGGCTTCACAATTACCTGATAACTTAAGTCGTTTGCGTGATGCAATTGAACGTAAAGTCCCTGTTGGCTTTGCTTTGCATAAACAAGTCAAAGCGAAAGCTTCTAGCATTATTCCACTTGAAAAACGCTTAGAACCAATTATCAAAAAGCATCCTGGTCTTGTCCGAATGCTTCGACAATTTGATGCAACATGGCAAAAGCAACTTGGGACTTTGGGTGGTGGTAATCACTTTATAGAGTTATGTATTGATGAGAATCAAGACGTATGGGTAATGCTACATTCAGGTAGCAGAGGGCTTGGTAATGTTATTGGTACTTACTTTATTGAGTTAGCCAAAAAAGAAGCTCAGCATCGCTTTGGCCATGTTCCTGATAAAGACTTAAGTTATTTTGCTGAAGGCTCAAAAAGTTTTGATGATTATGTAGAAGCTGTAGAGTGGGCACAAGAATATGCTTTTGAAAACCGCAAAGAGATGATGCGATTAATTTTAGAAGCGATCCGCCCTATTCTCCCTTCTTTTCAAATGACAAAAGAAGGGATTAATTGTCATCATAATTATGTAAGCCGTGAAACACATTTTGGCGAAAACTTATTGATTACCCGAAAAGGTGCAATTAGAGCAGGCTTAGATGAACTAGGTATTATTCCTGGTTCAATGGGAGCACGATCTTATATTGTTAAAGGCAAAGCAAATCCTGAATCATTTTGTTCTTGTTCCCATGGAGCTGGCCGCAAGATGAGCAGAAGCAAAGCAAAAATTCTTTTTAATCAGCAGGATCTTATTGAACAAACTCAAGGTATTGAGTGCCGTAAAGACAGCGGAGTAGTAGATGAAATCCCAAGTGCTTATAAAGATATTGATGAAGTCATAGCAAATCAGATTGACCTCATTGAAGTTATTCACACTCTTAAACAAGTTTTATGTATTAAAGGTTAAAGCATGAAAATTAAAGAAATGCCAAAGATCAAAGTCCGTAATCAAGTAGCTCTATCCCCTTTACTACACAAAGGTGGTATGCACGAAACGGAAAAACCTCGTGCTCAACATCGCAGAGATAGACAAGACACTAAACAGCAATTGAGAAAAGGTGATTGGTAAATAATTTAAACCAAGATCGAAAGTAATTATTAAGGAGACATAGAAATGACTCAATATTTTAAAAATTGCAATAAAAAAAGCGACTCTAACGAGTCGCTTTTTTACTGTTCAAAAACTCAAATTATTGAGCTTGTTGACCAGGTTGAACAACTACAGTACGGCTACCAGTGATTGTCGCGAATACACGACGGTTCATAGCACGACCTTCTTTAGTTTTGTTGTCAGCAATCGGTTGATCCCAAGCGAAACCTTGAGTAGACAAACGAGATGCATCAACGTTGTATTCGTTTACAAGAGCTGATTTAACAGAGTTAGCACGAGCTAAAGATAAACGTTCGTTCAACTTACGTGGACCAGTGTTATCTGTGTGACCTTCGATACGTGCAGTAGCGTTAGGGTATTCAGTTAACTTCTCAGCAACTTTAGCGATTTCTGGTTTGTATTGGTCTTTGATGTTTGATTTGTTAGTATCAAAGAACACACGAAGTTCCATGTTAAGGTCTTCAGTTAACTCTTGTGGTTGTGGAGCAACTGGAGTTGGTTCAACTGGAGCAACTTCTACTACAGGAGCAGCAGGCTTCAAGTGACCACCAAGAACTACGTTCAAACCAGCAAGAGCTGTATAACGCCAGTATTTCTCATCAAAATCATAAGTACCACGAGCTTCTGTACGAAGTGATAATGCATCATTCAAACGATAGAAAGCACCTACACCGGCATTACCGATAGTATCTTTCTTGTCTTCATAGATACCATCAAACTCAGTTTTAGTTTGACCTGCACCTAATAATACATACGGCTTGAATTTGCTGTCGTAGTTTTTAGTGATTAAATCTGAGGTAGCGTAGAAGTTACCAGCAATAGTTTTTTGCTTATATTCAGAACCAGCTACGCCAGTACCTTCAAGATCACCTTTAACTTGGTTATATTCAGCTTCGAAACCTAACCAAGGAGTTAATTCAACACCTAGTGCAGCACCAACGAATAAATCATCTTGTAATTCAGCATGACTTGTTAATTTATCGTTGTTGTGTTCACTATCCTGCCAAGTATAACCTACTAGTAAAGGAGTAACAGTTACGCCCGCATTAGCAGCAGCTAATGGAGCAGCGACAAGCATAGCAAGTGCAATACGACTCAATTTCATGGATATCCTCCAGAGATAACAATTGTTGTTCAAGCTCAGCCTAAATTTATTGGCCCCTGAGATATTTTTACCCCAGTATTATTTTTAAGCTATTCACATTTGAATCATACAAACACTTGATAGACTTTCCAAGTGCTTGATAATTTTAATCAAGTAAATTATTGACAAAATTACTTACAATTTCCGTTGTAATTCGGTAATTTTTCACTCAACTAGCAAATATGAACAGCTTCTTTGTTTCGCTTACGGTGATTTTACCAGTATTCTAGCATCCTGATAACCTTTATTTAATTTTGTGTTTCCTCACTATAAAAATCATTATAAATCATTGATAGAAAACATAAAATCAAAATATTTCTTTATATATTAAGGAATTTTAATGTTTAAATCTCCCGGTTTCACGTTGGTGGAACTCGCTATAACGCTCGCAATTTTTATGATTATGGTCGCTATAGCGCTACCTTTATACCATCAATTTATGGCTTCTGTAGAATTAAAAAATTCCTCTCGACTACTCACAATTCATATACAAAAAGCCAAATACGACGCAATTCTACGACATAAGAGTGTCGTACTTTGCCCAAGTGTTGATTTGTCTACATGTAATAGCAACTGGGATACAAGTCTTATAAGCTTTGTAGACACGAATCAGAATCTACAAAGAGAAAATAATGAAGAAATATTAACCAACATTGAACTTGACCATCATTATGGTTCTTTAAAATTTCAAAAATTTGGAAAAAAATTAAATAGTATTGTATTTCAGGGCGACACAGGACTCCCACGTGAATCTAACGGTACTTTTACTTATTGTTCTTATAATCAGCTTAAAAACTTTAAATTAGTCCTCAGTAAAATGGGACACACGCGTTTAGAAGACATTAAAAATTGTTAGAACTCTACAGTCTAATGCAGAAGATATCTCTCTTTAATTTTTGCAATATACTGCCTAGGTTTTAAACATTTCTTATTTTGAGATTAAGAACAATCGGAGATTACAACAATGACTGACATCGTAATTGTGAATGGTGCTCGTACTGCCATGGGTGGTTTTCAAGGATCACTATCAGGACTTACAGCGCCTGAGTTAGGTGCTGTAACGATTAAAGAAGCTATCGCACGAGCAGGTTTACAGCCTACTGATGTCGAAGAAGTTATTATGGGCTGTGTTCTTCCTGCTGGCCTAAAACAAGGCCCTGCTCGTCAAGCAATGCGTAAAGCTGGCTTACCAGATTCTACAGGTGCTGTAACGATTAACAAGCTGTGTGGCTCTGGCATGAAAGCTGTTATGCAAGCCGCTGATATGATTAAAGCAGGTAGTGCTGAAGTTGTTGTTGCTGGCGGTATGGAGTCTATGACAAATGCACCTTATGTTTTACCAAAAGCACGAGCTGGCTACCGTATGGGCCATGGTGAAATTAAAGATCATATGTTCTTTGACGGGCTTGAAGATGCTGAAACGGGGCGTTTAATGGGTTCGTTTGCTCAAGATATGGCCAATACTCGTGGCTATACACGTGAACAAATGGATGACTTTGCGATTCGCTCTTTGAAACGTGCTCAAACAGCAATTACTGAAGGCTATTTCAAAGATGAAATCGTTCCAGTTACCGTACCTAGTCGTAAAGGTGACGTCGTTGTTGATCAGGATGAACAACCTTTAAATGCTAAAATTGATAAAATTCCTTCACTCAAACCAGCTTTTGCAAAAGACGGTACAATTACCGCGGCGAATGCAAGTTCTATTTCGGATGGTGCGTCTGCATTGGTATTAACTTCAAGTGAAGTTGCAGCACAGCGCAGTTTACAACCACTTGCGAAAATTATCGCGACAGCTTCAAACTCTCAGCATCCTTCAGAATTTACGATCGCTCCAGTTGGTGCTATTGAAAAAGTTCTTAAAAAAGCGGGATGGAATGCTCAAGACGTCGATCTTTGGGAAATTAACGAAGCTTTTGCTATGGTTACAATGTGTCCAATTGATGATTTCAAACTTGATGCTGAGAAAGTGAATATTAATGGTGGTGCTTGCGCCCTAGGTCATCCAGTAGGTTCTACGGGTTCTCGTATTATTCTTACTCTTATTCACGCACTCAAACGTACTGGCGGTAAAAAAGGTATTGCTGCACTCTGTATCGGTGGTGGTGAGGCAACAGCGGTTGCAATTGAACTCATTTAATCCAGACTCATTATTTTTAAATCCCACTTCGGTGGGATTTTTTATGAAAAAACTACAAAAAATGACCCACAAAATCACTTTTAAGTTTTAACTTATTCCTTTAAACGAAAACAACAATGGACAATAACAATGCAACTCAATCACTATCTCAATTTCCAAGGTCAGGCAGAGCAAGCTTTTAATTTTTATAAGTCAGTATTTGGCGGTGAATTCGGTATGTTAAGCCGATATGGTGATATGCCACCTACCGAGGGCGTGACTCTATCTGAAGCTGACAAAAATCTAGTTCTGCATGTGTCTCTACCAATTAATGAATACACTGTGCTTATGGCCTCGGATACTAATGATCAGTTCTGTGCCCCTAACAGCGTTTTTACCCAAGGAAATAATCACTACATCTCGATCAATCTTGAAAAAGATGAGCAAGAAAAAGCAAAACAACTTTTTGATGCTTTATCTGTTAATGGTCAAATTGAAATGCCTTTAGAAAAAACTTTCTGGGGCGCATTGTATGGCGCTTTTACCGATCAGTTCGGTATAAAGTGGATGATTAACTGCCAGCTTGACACCTAATATTTTTAATATTTAGCCCTTATAGAAATACTTACTATTTCTATAAGGGCTTTAAACATCGATATTGGAATATTGCGCAATAATCATTAAACCTACAGTAATAAAACCAATTCCCACCCATCCTGCCACATCAATATTCTGACCAAGAAAAATCTTCGCCAAAAAAGCTGTTGCTAATACACCTATCCCAGACCAAAGCACATATAAGATTCCAGCTTGCATATATTTCAAAGCAATAGCAGCACATGCAAAAGAAATAATATACAAAACCAGAGCAATGCCCTGCGCTGTTTTATTGACTAAGCCATTCCCCTTAGCAGAATAAAATGTTGAGAGTACATCTGTCGCAATAGCAAAAAGTAGCCACCAAGCACCAGGATTTATTTTTGAAATTAAACCAAACATTTTTGTTCTTCAGTTGAGTCATTTAAAAATTATTCATAAAAAAAGCTGAACCTGAGTTCAGCCTTTATATTTAAAAACTATTTAAGCGCCAGTTTGATAACTTGCTTGCGGTACGGCTGTTGAAGCTTGGTATGGGTTGGTAAAGTCTTGCAAACCAGCTGCCGCTTCTTGCACATCTTTACCCTCTTTAATTACAAAACTATCAAAACCTGAACGTTTTAAGTAATTTAGAACATCCTTAAACACATCACCAGTTGCACGCAATTCACCTTGGAAACCTTGGCGACGCAATAGTGCAGCGAATGAATAACCACGACCATCACCAAAACCTGCAAACTCAATGAAGATTGCATCAAGTTCACTTAATGGAAATGTGTGCTCTTCTGGTGAATCATTTACGGTCACATACAAAGCTTTTTTGCCTTGAACGTTAGCTAATTGATCGAGTTGAGCTGTTGTAACCACAACATCACCTTGGGGAATAACACCATCTTCAGCAATGATTTGATAAGTATTATCTGCAATCGTGCCATCTTTATAAAGCACTGGTAGAGCTGTATTAAGCATATGCACGCTCCTTAAATGGTTGAATTCCTACACGGCGATACGTATCAACAAAACGTTCACCTTCAGTACGCAAATCAAGATAAGTATTTAATACTTCCTCAATGACATCAGGCACAGCATCTGCTGCAAATGATGGCCCTAAGATGTCACCGATTGATGCATCATGATCAGAATTACCACCTAATGTAATTTGGTAGAATTCAGCGCCTTTCTTATCTACACCTAAAATACCGATGTTACCTACGTGGTGATGACCACAAGCATTCATACAACCAGAAATATTTAGATCTAAATGACCAAGATCATAAACTTTGTCTAAGTCATCAAAACGACGTGTAATTGCTTCAGCAATTGGAATTGATTTTGCATTTGCAAGCGAACAGAAATCACCGCCCGGGCAACTAATGATATCGGTAATAAAACCAATATGTGCACGCGCCATATTTTGTTGTTCAAGCGCTTGCCATACATCAAACAAATCTTTTTGAGGTACATCTGCCAAAGCAATGTTTTGTTCGTGAGTCGTGCGAAGTTCACCGAATGTATATTTATCAGCAAGGTCTGCAATAAAGTTCATTTCTTCAGTGGTCATATCGCCTGGTGCGATACCTGCACGTTTTAGAGAAATCGTAACAATACGATAGCCCTTCACTTTATGCGCATGTGTGTTGATATTAAACCATTGTTTGAATTTTGGATGCTCAGCAAATAAAGCTGTGAAGTCTTCATCTGCTAAATCTTGATAGTCAAACGGTGTGAATTCTTCATCCAGTTTTTTCAAGATTTCTGGCTGAATCTTCAATGCTTCACGTGTATGTTCGAATTCAGCTTCAACTTTTTGTGCAAACACTTCAGGAGTTAATGCCTTAACTAGAATTTTGATACGCGCTTTATATTTGTTATCACGACGACCATGCAAGTTATAAACACGTAAAACCGCTTCTAAGTAAGCAATTAAATCTTCACGTGGTAAAAACTCACGGATAACGCTACCGATGATTGGGGTACGGCCTAAACCACCACCAGCCATAATTTTGTAGCCGATTTCACCCGCTTCATTACGCACGATATAAACACCAATATCGTGGAATGCAGTTGCCGCACGATCTTTTTCTTCAAGTGCAGAAACAGCAATTTTGAACTTACGTGGTAAGAATGCAAATTCTGGGTGGAATGTACTCCACTGACGAATCAACTCACATGTTGGACGTGGGTCTGCAATTTCACCAGCAACCACACCTGCATATTGGTCAGTTGTCGTGTTACGAATACAGTTACCACTGGTTTGAATGGCATGCATTTGTACAGTTGCAAGTTCAGCCAAAATGTCTGGCACATCTTCAAGTGCTGGCCAGTTTAATTGAATGTTTTGACGCGTAGATACATGTGCATAACCACGGTCATAAGCAGTTGAAACTTCGGCAACTTTACGTAATTGTTTAGAATTCATTAAGCCATACGGCACAGCTATACGCAGCATAGGCGCATAACGTTGCACATATAAACCATTTTGCAAACGTAATGGACGATATTCATCTTCAGAAAGTTTGCCAGCTAAATAGCGTTCTGTTTGATCACGGAACTGAGCAACTCGTTCATTAACCAGCTGCTGGTCGAAATCGGTATATAAATACATGGCGTATGGCTAGTAGATTCATTATTAAGTCGGATAGCATAGCGAGCTTTTATTCATCAATAAAATGCTTTTTTTGCATATTTAATAGCGGTTTTATTGATAAGCTTTAATATAAATCGACATAAAAAAGCCCGGATAAATCCAGGCCCTTTCTATAAAAGCTTTTTATTTGTTATCTGGTAAAGCATAAGCCACTAAATAGTCGCCCATTTTCGTACCAAATGAACCATGACCACCAGCCATGATTACGACATATTGCTTACCATTGATTTCATAAGTCATTGGTGTTGCTTGTCCACCTGCTGGTAAACGCGCTTCCCAAAGTTTCTTACCATTCGTGACGTTAAACGCACGTAAGTAGTTATCTTGAGTTGCACCAACAAACATGACATTACCGGCAGTAGAAATTGAACCACCTAAACCAGGCACACCAATTTTCACAGCTGGTAACTGGAACAAGTTCGGCAAGCTGTCACGAATTGTACCGATACGTTTTTTCCATACCACTTCATGAGTTTTCAAATCAACGCCAGCTACATATCCCCAAGCCGGTTGCTTACAAGGTAAACCAAGCGGAGATAAGAATGCGCTAATTTCAACACCATACGGTACGCCGTACATCGGTTGTACGCCCTGTTCAGTTCCTGCACCTTTTGCAGTTTGTGCACGGTTTGGATCAGCAGGAATTAAACGACTTACGAATGGCAGACCAATCGGGTTCATTACAGCAACCTGACGATCAGGGTTAACTGACATACCGCCCCATTCAAACACACCCAAGTTACCAGGGAAAACTAAAGTACCGTTTTCAGATGGTGGAGTATAAATACCATCATAATTTAGACGTTTGAAAGATACACGACACATGAGCTGATCAAGCATAGTGGCACCCCACATGTCTTTATCAGTCAATTTATCTTGTGGTGCCAAGTTCAAGTCAGAGAATGGCTGAGTTTTTGAATAGAACTCACCTTTAGTTTGTGGTCCACGTTTAACTGTTTGTGGAACTGGTTTCTCAGTTACAGGAACAATCGGTTGACCATTACGGCGATCAAGCACAAAGGCATTACCTGTTTTCGTCAATACATAGATTGCAGGAACAGTTTGGCCAGCTTTGTTTTTGATATCAGCTAAAGATGGTTGTGATGGTACGTCCATATCCCATAAATCGTGATGGGTTGTTTGGAAGTTCCACACTAATTTACCAGTAGAAGCATTAATCGCTAACATTGAGTTTGCATAACGCTCTTTCAACTCGGTACGGTCACCACCCCAGATGTCTGGTGTACCTACACCTGTTGGTACATAAACGATATCAAGTTTTGCATCGTATGCTAAAGGCGCCCACGCATTTGGTGAGTTATGAACAAAGGTTGTACCTTCACCTGGCATTGCATTTGGATCTGCTGCACCAGTATCAAATACCCAAAGAAGCTTACCAGTGTTTACGTCATATCCACGGATAACACCTGATGGCTCTTTATTTGAATAGTTGTCGGTAACCGAACCGGCAATAACCACTGTTGAACCAGTAACAACACCTGGAGATGTTGGGTTATAACCACCTGGATAAGCATATGGCATGAATTCTTGTAAATTCACTTCACCATTTTGACCAAAGTCAGTACATGCTTTACCTGTGTCAGCATTTACAGCAACTAAACGTCCATCATTGACTGGAACAAAGACTTTACGTGGACATTGAGTTGAAGTCGACTTTTTAGTTTGTAAGCTTGTCGCAAATTCAGTTGTGTTGTTTGCATCGTAATACATTACACCACGACAAGTTAAATGCTGGAATGATTTATCCGTTTTAAGTTTCGGATCAAAACGCCATTTTTCTTTACCTGTAGCAGGATCAATCGCAATTAACTGCTGGTGAGCTGTACAGATAAACATGTTATTACCGATTTTAATCGGTGTAACCTGATTAGTCGTTTCGCCAGAGTCGTTATCTGTTTTTAAATCACCAGTACGAAAAGTCCAAGCAACTTTCAAGTCTTTTACGTTCTGATCATTGATCTGTTTCAATGGAGAATAACGCACACCTGCCTGAGTACGACCATAAGCTGGCCAATCACTTTCAGCAACACCAGGCACGGCTTGAGCTGTTTCTGGTTGAGGTGTTTTGATTTCACCATTAATTTCTTGCGGGTCATTGAAGATAGAATAAACCATCAACACGATTGCAATTGCTAAAGTTGAAGATAAGGCAACCTTACTTGATCCAAGGTTGTTGATTCCACGAGTTACAGCCGGAACCAATAACCATAAACCAAGAATACCTAAAATATCTAAACGTGGTGCAAGCGCCCAAAAGTCTGTACCAACTTCCCAGACACTCCAGATAATGGTACCTAGCATTAATGCAGCATAAACCCATAAAGCAGTAGAAGCACGCTTGTAGAGTTGCCATGCAACAATGAGGAGTAATACTCCAGCTATAATGTAGTAAATTGAACCGCCTAGTGTAGCGAGCCAAATACCTCCAATTAACAGGAATAACGCCAGTAACCCAATAATAATTACGGTAAAAGTCGTTAAACCTGATCTTGAAGTAGGTTGATTCATAAACCACCTCTTATCAATCATCATTTTTATAGGAAAGATGTGCCAAGAACCTTATAGAAAAATGGCATCACCAATACATCTAAAACAAATTCAGGCATCAAGAAAAAACGGAAGGTCAGGATAATTCAATTAATGAGTTAGCCCTCGACAATCCGTTTTTCGGAGTAATTACGCTTAGAATGCAGTTGAGAATTTAATACCGCCAACCCAAGTGTTATCACCATTTTTTAATGCGCCAACATGACGAACATATTGCACATTTGGACGAATAGTTAACCAGTTAGTGGCATGAATACCGTAGTAAAGCTCGGTATTGTATTCGGTGTCATATTCTTTAGTTTGAACATCGTTCCAGTCATCATTGATATGGATACGAGCAACACCGAGTGCCAATTCATCTTGAGGACGTTGATTGAGCAAACCTTTATAGACCAAGCCTACATTTTGCATGTTATCAATTTTGTTGGTATCAGAGTCGTGGAAAGTCAGGTTCACAAAACCTGTTAAACCGCGATCTGTTTGATCAGCAGGCTGGAATAATTTTTGTTTTGCAGTTACCCAAACACCTTGTTTATGAGAGTTTTTGGTTTCATCCGCAATTTCTTTTGCATCAGCAGTGCTGTAGTAATAACCTAAACGGTATTCACCCGCCATACTTTGAGCACCTAATTTAGGTGACCAAACCACTTCGGCAGGAATAATTGCACCGTGAGAACCATCAGTACTTAAGTTAAAACCTTTGCCTCGCTCCAGATTTTCTGGGTTATATTCATATACACCAACTTGAGTATATAAGTCAGGTTGCAAGTTATATTTAACACGCATTGCCCATTGGCTAACCGGCCAGTTATACCACTGATCACCCACCCAGTTACCGACTTGCGAACCACAAAGTGCCAAGTTCTGGAAATCACAGTCAAAACTGTTAAAGTCTTCACCTTCACCAAAACGACCAACTTTAACGTCTAATTTTTGATCCATGAATTTTTTCTTAATCCATAAATCGGTTAAACGCCAAGTTTGCTCACGCCCCCACACTTCTTGTACTGAGCTTAAGTGCCCTGCTAAAGCTGGTGAATGTTCAGAAAGGGACTGTCCATCACGATATGTTAATGTGATTTGAGCTTCAGTATCTTGCCAACCTAAAATTTTATTTAGATCAAAATGAGTTCCTAATGCCAGTTGCCCCGTATAAGCACTACCATGAGTAGATGTATTTTTTGAATCTAAAATACCGGCATATTCGCCGGTATATCCAAAAGAAAAATCATAACCTTGTGCTTGTAACGCGGTGCGTTGACCGTTCCAATCACCCAACATCCAAGGACTATTTGGGTCGAATGCAGCAGCAGCTTGTGCATGCTGTATAAAAAGAGTAATTGATAAAACGGATAAACAGGAAGCCATCAAGGATTTATGTGTTTTCATGTTTACATACCTTTTATGTCTTTGTTTATTAAGGGTACGCTAATTTTATGTAAAGAAATTATTCAAAATGTTAATCAATTGATTAATCTAATAATAATCTTAATACACATTGTATGAAAAATGGCCTCAGCTGTTTACCACTGCCCTTCACCAAGTTTTTGACCAATAAAGGAATATCTCATTTCCGATCTTGAAAACTTAATTGGACAAGCCAATTGTGGTTCTGTAACCGTCGCATTATTTTGCAAAGGTACATCCACAATCCATCCACGTTCTTGTGCTAAAGGCGAGTTTAAGGACTCTGTTAGGCTTAAAACAGGTTCTACACACACATCAAGATTTGCAAAAATTTCATGCCATTCTTTAAATGATTTCGTTTTGATTTTCTCTTGAATGGCTTGTTTAACTTCCTGTCGGTCTTCTACATCTAAGGAAGCGCCTTTTTGTAATAATAAAGGCAAATCAAGCGCCACTGATAAACCAGACATAAATTGTGGTTCAAGACTACCTATTGAAAAATAACGGCCATCTTGAGTCATATAATAGTCATAGAAAATGCCGCCATTGAGCATGCCATGCTCTGGTGCCTGT
Organism: Acinetobacter geminorum; assembly: GCF_013009345.1. Taxonomy (GTDB): domain Bacteria; phylum Pseudomonadota; class Gammaproteobacteria; order Pseudomonadales; family Moraxellaceae; genus Acinetobacter; species Acinetobacter geminorum. The sequence goes on from NZ_JABELE010000005.1 coordinate 137,057, forward strand.
TCAACCTGTGCAGCAAGTGTGGCGGATGCCGCCATACTATTTAGGCTAGCAACACAATCAGTCATAGAAATATCAATATATTGTCCCATTCCACTACGTCCGCGTTCGACGACCGCAGCTAAAATCGCAATGACAGCATGAAGTGAACCACCTGCAATGTCTGCAACCTGAATACCGAGCGGTGGCGGACCACTGTCTTGTCGGCCGCTATATCCAGCAATACCAGCTAAAGCTAAATAGTTAATGTCATGCCCAGCCCTGTCTTTATAGCTTCCTGTTTGTCCATATCCTGTAATTGAACAATAAATGAGACGCGGGTTAATTTCGGCAAGTGTCGCGTAGTCTAATCCTAGACGGCGCATGACATCAGGTCGGAACTGCTCTATGACAATATCAAACTCAGAAATTTTGGTTTTAATCAGATCAATACTCGCCTTATCCTTTAAATCGAGAACAATCGACTGTTTATTTCGGTTTAGATAACTATGTGCTGTTGCTTGACCATTTGCGTATGGCGGCATGATTCGAATTAAATCAGGACGTGATGGAGATTCAATATGGATGACTTCTGCCCCCATATCGGCTAAATACATTGTGGCAAAAGGCCCAGGTAAGAGCGTCGAGAAATCGAGAACTTTAAGTCCATTTAATGCTGTCGTCATCGTATTTTTAACCACTATTATTCGAATTTTCTTTTATATTAGTTAAGCAAATATTCTAAAACAATGTCATGTTCAGCCATTTACCTTGATCATTTCGGCAATTTAACATGTAAAAAGTGCTTTTACTCTGTTGTAAATCGCCAATTTATTTTTTTAGACGGTCATTTAGGTCAATTTAAAGTGAACATCAAAGAGACTGAAGGATTCAATATGAGTCGCGATACGATTAGCATCCACTTCGTGAATGCGGCTTTGACAGGCGTAAAACGCCTTGGCATGGATGTTGAAATGCTCCTTTCACATGTGGGTATTGAAGCGGAATTATTACGTCAACCTAAAGCTCGAATCTCACCAGAACAATACACTCGATTTATAAAAATGTTGTGGATGGTCACACAGGATGAACACGTTGGATTTGACGTACAACCGCGTCGTCTGGGCACTTTTGCCATTATGTGTCAGTTGATTATTCACGCAAAAACATTGGGCCAAGCCCTTGAATTGTCATCTCAATTCTACAAATTATTTGGCGATGAATGGTCTGTAACTCTAGAGCGTGACAAACATGAAGCACGCCTAGTTCCCCTCATTCCAAAAACTTTAGATCCAGACCATTTCATTACTGAAAGTATGCTCATGATTTGGCACGGTCTAGCATCATGGTTGATTGAACGCCGTTTGCCATTAGAGCGCGTTCATTTTAGCTATCCACGTCCTGCACATGCAGATGAATATGATGCATTATTTTTTGCACCAGTCATGCAGTTTGATGCACCACGTACTGAAATTACATTTGCAGCTGATTATCTTGATTTACCAATCCGCCAAGATGAAAAAACGCTAGAAGAATTCTTGAAAGCAGCTCCTGCTCAGCTTTTAGTGAAATTCAAAAACACCAACTCGCTAACTTCTCGTATTCGTGAAGTACTCAAAAGCCAAATTGGTGAAGAAATGCCAACGCTTAATGACGTTGCATCAATGTTATATTTATCTCCTCAAACCTTACGCCGCCGCTTGGCCGCCGAAGGTAAAAGCTACCAAGGTGTAAAAGATGCTTTACGCCGAGATGCTGCAATTCACTTGTTACTCAACCCTGAGTTAACACTTGAAGATGTTGCTCAACAAGTTGGCTTTAGTGAAACCAGTACCTTCCACCGCGCATTTAAAAAGTGGACGGGTGTAACACCTGGCCTATATCGCCAGCTACATGGTTATCACTAATTCTCAAATCTATTTAAGTTTCACATTTAGCCCAAGTTCAACTTGGGCTTTTTTTGTATTTCTATTGGCAAAAATCATCACGTGACTGGTGCGCTTATCGTCATTGCGTTGCCTTTTAAAACCAGTACACTCAAAACACAACAAAGTTTAAGTAATAAAAAAGGAACTGTTATGAGCGAGGCTTATATTATTGATGCCATTCGCACCCCACGCGGAAAAGGAAAAAAAGATGGCTCTCTTTACGAAGTAAAACCAATTACATTACTGACCACCTTATTAAATGAATTACAACAACGCCATCAACTCGATACCTCTAAAGTCGATGACATTATTTTGGGGTGTGTAACACCAATTGGCGATCAAGGTGGTGATATTGCCAAAACTGCAGCGATTGCAGCAGGTTGGAATGATGATGTTGCTGGGGTGCAAATCAATCGCTTTTGTGCATCAGGTTTAGAAGCAGTCAATATGGCAGCAATGAAAGTTCGCTCTGGCTGGGAAGATTTAGTGGTTGCGGGTGGCGTTGAATCAATGTCACGTATCCCAATGGGTTCTGATGGCGGACCGTGGGCGTTAGATCCGGAAACCAACCTTAAATCATCTTTTGTTCCACAAGGTGTCGGCGCTGACCTCATTGCAACCTTAGATGGCTATAGCCGAGAAGATGTTGATAATTTTGCCGTAAAGTCACAACAAAAAGCAGCGGCAGCTCAAGCAAATGGTTATTTCGATCAATCAGTTGTGCCAGTCAAAGATCACGCAGGTGTTGTGATTTTAGAAAAAGATGAATTTATTAAAGGCAATACCACACTTGAAGGGTTAGCAAAGCTCAACCCAAGTTTTGAAATGATGGGGCAAATGGGCTTTGATGCTGTTGCCCTGCAAAAATATCCAGAAGCACAAAAAGTAAATCATGTTCATCATGCCGGTAACTCATCAGGTATTGTCGATGGAGCAGCTCTTGTTTTACTGGCTTCAGAAAAAGCAGTGAAAGAACAAAACTTAAAACCACGCGCTAAAGTTTTGGCGACTGCATTAGTCGGTACTGATCCAACCATTATGCTGACTGGCCCTGCCCCTGCCGCACGCAAAGCTTTGGAAAAAGCTGGTTTAACAATTGATGATATTGACCTATTTGAAGTCAACGAAGCATTTGCAGCTGTCGTGATGCGTTTTATTAATGAGCTCAATGTGCCTGCTGAAAAAGTCAACGTAAATGGCGGTGCGATTGCTTTAGGCCATCCCTTAGGAGCAACCGGTGCCATGATTTTGGGTACATTACTTGATGAGCTTGAACGTCAAAATAAAAAACGCGGTTTAGCAACGCTCTGTGTCGGCGGTGGTATGGGTATTGCCACCATTATTGAACGTGTATAAAAATTTAGGGATATATAAAGATGAGTGCAATTCAATACGAAAAAAATGCCGACAATATTGTCATTTTAACGCTTGATTCAACTGGTCAGTCTGCAAATACCATGAATGCAGAATTTCGTGACTCGCTTGATGAGGTCACCCAGAAACTTAAAGCAGAAACAGAGCTTTCAGGTGTTATTTTTCGCTCAGCAAAAAAAACTTTCTTTGCTGGTGGTGATTTAGATGAACTGATTCAAGTTCAACCTGAGCATGCAACTGACTTTTTCAATATGGTTGAGAAGTTAAAAGGTCATCTAAGAACGATTGAAACACTAGGGATTCCCGTGGTTGCAGCATTGAATGGCACGGCACTGGGCGGAGGATGGGAAATCGCATTAAGTTGCCATCACCGTATTGCAATCAATGATCCAAAAAGCAAATTTGGCCTACCAGAAGTTACCTTAGGTTTACTACCGGGCGGCGGTGGTATTGTACGTATGGTCCGTCTGCTTGGTCTTCAAAATGCATTCCCATTTTTAATGGAAGGTAAGCAGTTCGGTGTCGATAAAGCCAAATCTTTAGGCTTAATTCATGACACAGCTGAAAATGAACAAGAACTTTTAGATAAAGCGATTGCTTGGATCAAAGCCAATCCAAAATCTCAACAGCCTTTTGATGTGAAGGGTTATAAAATTCCGGGTGGTGATCCAAAAACTCCGGCAGTTGCACAAGTTCTCGCTATTGCACCAGCCATGTTAAAAGACAAAACCAAGGGCTGCTATCCTGCTCCTGAAGCGATTATGGCTGCCGCAGTTGAAGGTGCTCAAGTTGATGTCGATACCGCCTTGCGCATCGAGTCTCGCTACTTTACTCAGCTTACAACAGGTCAAATTTCTAAAAATATGATCGGCACTTTCTGGCATGGTCTAAATGCAATTAAGTCTGGTGCTAGTCGTCCTGCCGACGTTCCAAAATGGCAAGCGACTAAAGTTGGTGTATTGGGTGCAGGCATGATGGGTGCAGGTATTGCTTATTCAACAGCCATTAAAGGCATTCCAGTTGTACTTAAAGATGTATCTGTTGAAAATGCTGAGAAAGGTAAAGCTTACTCACAAAAGCTCTTAGATAAACGTGTTTCACAAGGCCGCATGACCGCAGAAAAACGTGATCAGATTTTATCTCTCATCACGGCGACAGCTTCCGCTCAAGATCTTCAAGGTTGTGATTTAATTATTGAAGCGGTATTTGAAAATCAAGAACTCAAAGCTAAAGTCACTCAAGAAGCCGAGCAATATCTAGCGCCTAACGGTGTGATGGCATCAAACACCTCAACCCTGCCAATTACAGGTTTAGCTCAGGCAAGTAAGGATGATAAAGCTTTTATCGGTCTGCATTTCTTTAGCCCTGTCGACAAAATGCAGTTGGTTGAGATTATTAAAGGTAAAAACACCTCTGCAGAGACACTTGCCAAAGCTTACGACTTTGTACAACAAATTGGAAAAACACCGATTGTTGTTAATGATAACCGTGGTTTCTTTACCAGTCGTGTGTTTGGTACTTTCATTCAAGAAGGTATGCGCTTGCTTGCCGAAGGTGTCCACCCAGCGCGTATTGAAATGGCAGCACTGAAAGCTGGTATGCCAGTTGGCCCCCTCGCTATTCAAGATGAAGTATCTTTAACATTAACTGAACATGTTGCTAGTGAAGCACGCAAAGCTCTACAAGCCGAAGGAAAAGATTTACCTAAAACTTCTGTAGATGAAGTGGTTCACACCATGATTCATGAGTTAAACCGTAAAGGTAAAGCTGCTGGAGCTGGTTTTTATGAATATCCTGAAAATGGTAAAAAGCATTTATGGGAAGGCTTAAACCGCTGGAAAAAAGATCATGATATTTCTGAACAAGATATGATTGATCGCATTCTGTTTGTACAGGCCTTAGATACTTTACGTTGTTATGAAGAAGGCGTACTGGAATCTGTAATTGATGCCAATGTCGGTTCTATTTTTGGAATTGGTTATGCACCTTGGACTGGAGGAGCAATTCAATTCCTAAATCAATATGGTACTGATAAAGCACAAAAACGCGCAGAAGAGTTGGCTGCCAAATATGGTGAGCGCTTCATACCCCCAACGTTACTAAAAACTAAAGCCGAGCAGAAACAAAATATTCAGTAATTTAGTCCTATTAAATATTTAAAAAACTGCATAAACCTTACCCATATAAATATATTTTATTTATATGGGTTTTTCTTTATGGCCTTTAAGATTTCAGCCCCCTGCCCAAATATGCTATAAATAGACTTCATTTTTGTGCTTCTATAGCACATTCGAGAAATTCTTATGTCCGATAAAAATTCTTCCGAGTCAGCAATTTTAGGCTGGAAATTTGTTCTGATCGTTGGTGTTTTAAGTGCGATTTTCCTTGGCTTTTTCTATTTAGCAATGAGTAATGAACCTGACTATATGCCAGGTGCACAGCGCAAAGCTCAACAAGAGCAAATGCAGCAAAAGGCTGAACACTCTACAGAGCAACATGCTCAGCATAGTGACAACATGCCTGAAATGGATATGCAAGAACATAAGCAATCAACTCAGTAATCAGATATTTTTCAAATGACAGATTTTTCCCGCAACGCACTGGTTGTAGAAGGTGGAGGCATGCGTGGTGCCTTTACCAGTGGTGTACTTGACTCATTTTTACAACAGCAGTTCAATCCTTTTGACCTATACGTTGGTGTATCGTCTGGTTCAACCAATGTCGCCAACTACTTAGCAGGCCAGCAAGGCCGCACTCTAACGTTTTATATTGATCACTCACTTCGTCCTGAATTCATCGATTACAAACGCTTTTTTAAAGGCGGTGATTTACTTGATTTAAAATGGATGTGGGAAATTGGTGAAAAAGAACATCCACTTGATCAACAGAGTCTTTTTGCCAAAAATCCTGATTTTTATATGGTGTTGACGCATGCTAAAACAGGCCATCCAGAATATCTTCGTGCGGGTAAAGATAATTTGCTAAATGCGCTTCGTGCTTCTAGCTCAATTCCAGTTTTAACGCGTCATCCCGTCGATATTATGGGTGAACCTTATTTTGATGGTGGCGTTGCAGATGCCTTACCCATTCGCTGGACGGCTCAGCAAAGTGGCGTAAAAAAACTGTTAGTTTTACGTAGTCGTCCGAAAAACTATTTCAAAGCAAGTAGTCGAGGTGATCAATTCCTCGCAAAATATGCTTTTAAACATCATTATGGTTTTGCAAACAGCTTGCGTAGCCGCTGTGCTCGTTATAACGCTTCGGTCGATTTTGTTCGTGGTGAAAATCCAGAACAGCAAATTTTAGAAGTGTGCCCACCACCACTTAAAAATATGGCTGGCCGTTTAACTACTAATCCGAAAAAGCTTCGCTATAGCTATGAAGTCGGTTTAGAGACTGGCTTACAAGCCATCGAAAACTGGAATGCAATGAAATAAATCTAAATTGAGATTTCTAAAAAGAAGTCTCAATTTAGCTCTAAAACCATATCAATATGTGGAATGCCACAGTCTTCGTAAATCTCACCTTGCACATGAAAACCTAAAGCTTCGTAAAAAGCTGTCACATAAGTTTGCGCAGAAAGCTTTAAGTAAGGCAGTTTATGACGACGTGCATAGTCAATAATATGCTGCATTAAAATTTTACCTACACCCTGCTTTCGATAAGGCATTAAAACAGCAACACGCCCTACGCTATGCTGCGGCAACAAACGTGCTGTAGCGATAGGCTGATCTTTGTCATAGACAATAAAATGTAGAACTGTGGCATCCAAGTCGTCCCATTCATCTTCAGGTGCAATTCCCTGTTCTTGGATAAAGACTTGTTCACGGATGTATTTGGCATCTTGCTCAAGCTGTTCCCAACCACCCTCTACAATTTTATACATCCATTCACCTTCCTAGCACTTACAGCCGATATTTTCGATCGGCAACTGATCTTGCAATAACAATTCCAACGTTTGTTTTTTAATTCCGTACATTTCTTTCAATGCTTGTATTTGAGCCATAATCTTGGCGTCAGGCTGTGAAACATTTCTACGTTTTGTCGCCAAAATCATTTTATTTTTGCTGGTATGTTCAAGAGACACAAACTCAAAAACTTTGGTTTCATAACCATACGCTTTTAAAAGTAACGCACGTAAAGTGTCAGTCAGCATCTCGGCTTGTTGTCCAGCATGAATACCAAACTGTAGCATTGGTTGTAAAACTTCTGGACTATGTAATTGAGGACGTAACTCTTTGTGGCAACATGGCGCGCACATAATCATCGAAGCGTTTAGACGAATTCCTGTATGAATAGCAAAGTCAGTCGCAATATCACACGCGTGTAAGGCAATCATTACATCCAGCTTTTCCGGTTGATAACTACGAACATCACCTTCAAAAAAGTCTAAATGATTGAAATGAACTTTGTCTGCAACGTTCTGGCAAAACTCCACCAAATTACGACGCAGCTCTACACCAGTAATTAATGGTGTTTTCTGTTGTTGTTGCAGATAATCATATAATGCAAAAGTTAAATAACCTTTACCTGATCCAAAATCGACAATGCGTAACTCTTGTTGAGACGCATCAATCTGTTCATAGGCACTCGCAAAAATTTCGATAAATTTATTAATCTGTTTCCATTTACGAGCCATGCTTGGAATGACCTGAGCTTTTTCATCAGTAATACCCAGCTCTTTTAAAAATGCATTCCCCTGCTGTACATAGCGCTGCTTTTCACGGTCATGCGCTTGAACCGTTTGTGTCGTATTTATTGCCTGCTTTTTGCCCATATTTAATATGGCTTTTTTCTTATTTTTTTTAAGTTGAATTTCTTGAGTAGTCGAAAATAAGTTTGCTTGCTTACACTGAGTGATTAATTGCTCAATCTGTTGCAAACCTTCTTGAAATGAATAGTTTTTAGTCACATCTTGGGTCGTGTGATGATATAGAGCTGAAAGCTGTTTTTGACCATGTAGCTCTACAACGCGGAAAGTGATTTTTTCCAGCTGCGCCAACTCTCCCTTATATTGGCTCAAGATCAAACGCTCAAAAGCTTGTTGGTCAAGCATTTGCTTGATTTCATGAAAGAATTGCTGTTCTTGCTCAAAGGAGAAAACCGACACAGATATACCTGAAAAATGAAGACTCATATAAAATAGAAGTTTAAAGGGTCTAGGATTAAAAATAAAATAACTTTACGACTGTTTTGTATTTCTATACATTTGTATTTTTAATCAAAAAAATTAAAGTTATGAGTAAATCTGTGTTGGAAACTTACGATCCAAAAGAAGAACTATTTAATGCCTATAGTCATGGTGCTGGTGTTGTTATGGCAGTTGTAGCGTCTATCTTTTTAATTATAAAGGGATCTTATCTTTCAACTGCTCAGTGGGTGGGCTTATGGGTATATTCATTTAGTCTAATTTTAGTTTTCACCAGTTCTACACTCTATCATTTTGCTCAAACACAAAACCTACGCTACTGGTATAAAAAACTCGATCACACTGCCATTTATTATTTAATTGCTGGAACATATACCCCATTCTTAAGCATTGCTATACCTACACAAAAAGCTCATATTTTACTTATTGCTCTCTGGAGCATTGCTGCAATTGGTACACTTTTCAAGTTAGTTTTTATTCATCGTTTTCAAAAAATTTCTTTGCTGGCCTATATTGTAATGGGATGGCTTGCCGTTTTTGTAATGGATGATATGCGTACTTATTTGAGTAAAGACGCATTGATTTTCTTGATTATTGGCGGGTTAGCTTATACGGTTGGAGCATTGTTTTACGCGTTAAAAAAGGTAAGATATACCCATGCGATCTGGCATATTTTTGTGCTTTTAGGTGCAGGAGCACACTTTCTTGCGATCTATTGGTACATTGTTTAGTCCATTTTTCACTCATATTCAGTGATCCTGAAAGAGTCATGGATGATGTTCTTTCACGCTATTCTTTGAGAAAAATACGTCTTTAAAAAGAGTAGCTATTAAAAATAAATTTTAACGGATATAAGGACTTATATGGAGTCAACTTCTGCGACTGCTGCTCCTGTAGTAGCCACTAATTCAAAAACACGAGTTTTGTTTGCAAGCTTAGTCGGTACAACTATTGAGTTCTTCGACTTTTATATCTATGCAACAGCCGCCGTGATTATCTTTCCTCACCTATTTTTCCCTGCTAGTAGTGGCAGTGCCGCAGTCTTACAATCTCTGGCAACCTTTGCAATTGCCTTTATTGCTCGTCCTATCGGTGCCGCATTATTTGGCCATCTAGGAGATCGTATCGGCCGTAAAGCAACTTTAGTTGCGGCTTTACTGACCATGGGTATTTCAACCGTATTTATTGGTTTACTTCCAACCTATGCCCAAATCGGGATTGTCGCACCATTACTATTAGCTGTTTGTCGTTTAGGACAAGGGCTAGGCTTAGGTGGTGAATGGAGTGGCGCAGTATTATTAGCGACTGAAAATGCCCCAGAAGGAAAAAGAGCATGGTACGGCATGTTTCCGCAGCTAGGTGCCCCAATTGGCTTTATTTTGGCAACAGGTTCATTCTTACTATTAAGCGCAGTTATTCCTGAGCAAGCATTCATGCAATGGGGTTGGCGTATTCCATTCATTGCTAGTGCTGTATTGGTTATTGTTGGCTTATATATCCGTTTAAAACTTCATGAAACTCCAGCTTTCCAGAAAGTCTTAGATAAGCAAAAAGAAGTTAATATTCCATTTAAAGAAGTCTTAACCAAACATACAGGTAAGCTTATTCTTGGTACAGTTGCAGCCATCTGTACCTTTGTTGTGTTCTATCTTACTACCGTATTTGCCTTAAACTGGGGAACCACTAAACTGGGTTATGCGCGTGGTGAATTTTTAGAACTTCAACTCTTTGCTACACTTTGCTTCGCCGCATTCATTCCTTTATCGGCTATTTTTGCAGAAAAATTTGGTCGAAAAACAACTTCTATTGGCGTCTGTATCGCTGCTGCGATTTTCGGCTTGTTTTTCTCTAGCATGTTAGAGTCTGGAAATACCTTAATCGTATTCCTTTTCTTATGTACTGGCTTGGCAATTATGGGCTTAACCTATGGTCCAATTGGTACAGTTCTTTCTGAACTTTTCCCAACCTCTGTTCGTTATACAGGTTCAGCATTAACCTTTAACTTGGCTGGTATTTTTGGTGCATCTTTTGCCCCACTGATTGCGACTAAACTTGCTGAAACTTATGGTTTATATGCGGTTGGTTATTATCTTACTGCTGCATCACTTTTATCATTAGTTGCGTTCTTACTTATTCGTGAAACGAAAAATGATGATGTCAATAATCAGATTTAAAGTTTTAAAGACACCCCTATAAAAAAAGCCAGTTCAATTTGAACTGGCTTTTTTTATACGTAAATGAATTAATTCATTGATGCAGGATTTGCTGGAGCAACACTATTTGTTGCAGCTGGCGCTGTTACATTACTTGCTGCAACTGCCGCTGGTCCTGCTACAGCTGCTTCACCGATTAAAGCAACTTTTGCTTTTTCTTGGCTTTTTGCAGAGAGAGCAGGGTTACTTGCCACAATACGATTAATGTTTGCTGAGTTTGCTGGAGCAATCGCAGTAGTTTGTAAAATAATTGGGCGATTACCTGTGTTACCCAACGTATAGCGAATACCTGTACGTGGACTAATCACTGTAGTATTTTCTTGCTTCACTACAGCTTGAGCCGAAGTTGGGCCTTTTGCTGCAAGTACTTTGTCAACCGTTGTCGTTTGAGGGGCTGAAGCTGCTTCTGCTGCAAAAACAAAACTTGGTACAGCAAGAACAGTTAAAAATAAAGGTTGTAATACTTTTTTCATTGTCTTTCCAACATACACTCTGGATGAGAAGTAAATAGCATTTAATGCTTAAAACTGCAAACATTATTCACAGGCTTACTACAAACATAAAAAAAGCAGAACAATTGTTCTGCTTTTTTTTGTGAAGGCAGATTAGATCTTACCGTGACATTGCTTATATTTTAGTCCTGAACCACATGGGCATGGTGCATTACGGCTTTCTGGAACAGGGAAAGCTTGCTGTTCAGCAGACTCGTTCATGGTTTCTTGAGAAAGTGTAACTTCACCAGTTAAACCATCTACATCATCATGTTCAAAAGAAAGCTTCATTGATTCAGCTTGCTGCTGCTGTTGAGCTTCCATTTCTGCAAGTTCTTCTGGTGTTGGGATATGTACACGAGACAAATCAGTCACAACATCAGTTTTAATAATACCCAACATGTTTACGAACAGGTTGAAAGCTTCTTTCTTATATTCCTGTTCAGGGTTCTTTTGCGCATAGCCACGTAAGTGAATACCTTGGCGCAAATAATCCATTGCAGCTAAGTGATCTTTCCAATGGCGATCAAGAGAGTTTAAAACGAAATGGCGCTCAAGCATTGCTGCTGATTCATCACCCATTTGAGCGCGGCGCTGACGATAACGTTCAATTACTTCATCACTAATACGCTCAACCAAACCTTCTTCATCTAAACGACGATCTTGGTCTAACCATTCTTGAATTGGCAGCTCAATACCTAAATCAATACGTAAAGCATTTTCTAAACCTTCCACATCCCACTGGTCATGAATTGACTCTGGTGGAATAAAGTTGGCAATCATGCCTTGCATCACTTCACGATGCATTTCTTCAACGTATTCTTTTAAGGTGTTTTCAGCTAATACTTCATCACGTTGTGAGTAAATGATCTTACGCTGTTCATTATTCACATCATCGTATTTCAATAAGTTTTTACGAATATCAAAGTTACGTGCTTCAACTTTACGCTGAGCATTCTCAATCGAACGGCTCACCATTTTATGTTCAATCGCTTCGTCTTCTTTCAAACCCATCGCGCGCATCATACCAACGACACGGTCGCCTGCGAAAATACGCATCAGATCATCTTCAAGAGATAAATAGAAACGAGAAACACCTGGGTCACCCTGACGACCGGCACGACCACGTAACTGGTTGTCAATACGACGTGATTCATGGCGTTCAGAACCAATAATATGCAAACCACCTGCTTGCAATACATCTTCGTGGTCTTGTTCCCATTGTGCTTTTAGACGTGCTTCATCTTCTGCAGTTGGGTTTTCAAGTTTGGCAAGCTTAGCTTTCCAGTTACCACCCAAGATAATATCCGTACCACGACCAGCCATGTTAGTTGCAATCGTTACTGCATTCGGGCTACCCGCTTGAGCAATAATGTCAGCTTCACGCTCATGTTGTTTTGCGTTCAAAACTTCATGATGAATACCAGCTTGCATTAACTTAGAAGATAAAATTTCGCTGGCTTCAATGGTTGCTGTACCAATCAGAATAGGAGCAACACCCTGCCGACGAATATTCATAATTTCTTGAATAATCGCGTTATATTTGCCGTTACGGTTTAAATAAATTAAATCGTTTTGGTCGTTACGAATCATTGGACGGTGAGTTGGAATAATCACAACATCAAGACCGTAAATTTCTTTCATTTCCGCAGCTTCGGTATCAGCAGTACCTGTCATACCCGAAAGCTTTTTATAGAGACGGAAATAGTTCTGGAATGTTGTTGTCGCTAAAGTTTGGTTTTCAGGCTGAATTTCTAAGCCTTCTTTTGCTTCGACAGCTTGATGCAAACCTTCTGACCAACGACGACCCGGCATCGTACGACCCGTATGTTCATCGACAATAACCACTTCACCATCATGAATAATATAGTGAACATCACGTTGGAATAGGAAATGCGCACGAATAGCAGCAGATACATGGTGAACAAGGTTTAGGTTTGTTGCTGAATATAAGCTTTCGCCTTCGGCCAACAAGCCCATTTGAATAAGTTCTTGTTCAACAGTTTCATAACCAACTTCGGTCATTTCAACTGAACGCTGCTTTTCATCAATCCAGAAGTGACCGCCATCTGATACTTTTTCTTCTTTTTGCGGATGCAATTTAGGTGGAATCGTATTGATTGCACTGTAGAGGTGTGAAGAGTCTTCACTTTGACCAGAAATAATTAATGGTGTACGTGCCTCATCAATTAAGATGGAGTCAACTTCATCGATAATGGCATAGTGCAAACCACGTTGTTTCTTTTCTGCTAAAGAAAACACCATGTTGTCACGTAAGTAGTCAAAACCGAATTCGTTATTGGTACCGTAAGTAATATCTGCAAGATAAGCTTCCGCTTTTTCTGATGGACCTTGCATTGAATAAATCGTACCAATTGATAGGCCCAAAAATTCAAATAATGGGCGGTTCAACTCGGCATCACGCTGTGCCAAATAATCGTTCACAGTAATGACATGTACACCCTGACCACTCAAAGCGTTTAAATAACACGCCAGAGTACCCATAAGGGTTTTACCTTCACCAGTACGCATCTCGGCAATCTTACCTTCATGTAAGGTAATACCACCAATTAACTGAACGTCATAATGACGCATACCCATTACACGTTTAGCAGCTTCACGACAAACTGCAAACGCTTCTGGAAGTAATTTATCTAAACTTTCGCCATTATTATAACGTTGTTTGAATTCTGGAGTTTTTGCAGATAAGTCTGCATCGCTTAAAGCTGATATCGTCGGCTCGAGCGCATTGATTTGCTCAACAATTTTGCGCATGCGTTTGAGTTCACGCTCATTTTTTGTACCGAAGATACCTCCGATCAGACTTGCCAACATGGATAAACTCTCTAAATCTTGCTTGGTCAAATGAATAAACTTTTTCTCAGTCGTTTATTATGGTGCCAGAAATTTGAAGTACAAGGGGTTTGCACAAAACCCCTAAAAAAAATCTGATAGTTAGACGAGTGGTTTTTCATTCATCTAATCTCCCCTTAATGTGCCGAGCACCAAAAACACACCATTAACGCTCATCGATTAAGCATAACTTCCGAGAAATCTAATTTAGCAAATTTACCTTAAAGTTACATTGATTAAGCACTTAAAATAATGAGTTTTAGTCATATATATTTACACTTATATAAAAACTTCATAATAAAATACAAAAACAATAATTTTAATCATAAAGTAAATACTGCATATTCATTCAATCAAATATCAAATTATGCGCAATTGAGGAAAGATCATGACACTACGATTAGGAGATACTGCTCCCGATTTTCAACAAGAATCGAGTGAAGGCACGATTAATTTTTATGATTTTTTAGGGGATAGTTGGGGAATCTTATTTTCACATCCAGCTGACTATACACCCGTATGTACAACTGAGTTAGGTTATACAGCAAAATTAAAAGATGAATTTACGAAGCGAAATGTTAAAGCGATTGCTTTGTCTGTAGACGATGTAGAGTCTCACAAAGGCTGGATCAACGACATCAATGAAACACAAAATACAACTGTAAACTTTCCAATCATTGCAGATAAAGACCGTAAAGTATCTGAGCTCTATGGTTTCATTCACCCTAATGCTAGCGAAACTCTGACAGTACGCTCATTAGTGATTATTGATCCTAACAAAAAAGTTCGCTTAATCATTACTTACCCTGCTTCAACTGGCCGAAATTTTAATGAAGTCTTACGTGTTGTGGATTCATTACAATTAACAGATAAGCATAAAGTCGCTACGCCTGCGAACTGGCAGCAAGGTGAAGATGTCGTTATTGTTCCGTCACTTAAAGATGAAGAAGAAATTAAACAGCGTTTCCCTAAAGGTTATACGGCTGTTAAACCTTATTTACGCCTCACGCCACAGCCTGAAAGCAATAAAACCGACTAGGTTTTATTGCTTTCAAGACAAGCGAAGCGCGTAGGCAAGCACTTGAAAGATTCGCTACAAGACAAGCAAAGCGCATAGGCACACGTAGATTAAATATCACACAAAAAAGTCATCTATAGTGATGGCTTTTTATTTATGTATTGAATAAGCATAGTTTTTATTGCTCAGATCAGTTATAACTCGAAGCGATTCGGTAAAAAAATAAAAATCATGATCTCTAAAATTCATCATTTAAAGTGTGGCAGCATGTGCCCAGTTTGCGCCCCTTTATTTGGACAAAAAGGCTTCCGAGCTGAAGTCATCTGTCATTGTCTTTTAGTTGAAACTGATCGAGGCTTAGTGCTTATCGATACGGGCTTTGGCTTGCAAGATTACTTACATATGAAGCAACGCCTAGGCTCATTAGTTAAACGTTTAGGCAAAATTGAGCCTAACCTTGAGTTTAGTGCGATCCAACAAATTCAAAAGCTAGGATTTAATCCGAAGGATGTACAGCACATCTTTATCACTCATCTTGATTTTGATCATGCTGGTGGAATTTCAGATTTTCCACATGCCACTGTGCATGTTTTAGCTGCAGAATATAACGCAGCCCAACTTCCAAATTTTAAGGGCAAACTTCGTTATAGAACCAATCAATATAAAGACCATCGCTACTGGAACTCTGTTGAATATCAAAAAGGTGAAGCATGGTTTAACCTCGAAAAAGTAAAAGGATTTCCACTGTTTCAAGATGAAATTTTAATGGTACCACTGTTGGGGCATTCAGCTGGACATTGCGGTATTGCAATAAAGCAGCAAAATCAATGGTTATTATTTTGTGGAGATGCCTACTACTCACACCTAGAGTTAAACCCTAAAAATAAATTAAGATCACTCGGTCTGTTGGAAAAAACATTTGCAGAAGATAATGAAAAGCGTCTTTTTAATCTCAAGCGTTTACAGCATTTAGCTCAACATGAACCAACGATTGAAATAATTTGTGCTCACGACCCTGATGAGCTGAAACGGTATCAAACATGAAAAAATTATCGCTCCTTACACTTATCATCTGTATAAGTTTACAAGGGTGTATGCAGCACGAAAGTATCGCCTATGAGCATCGACCACAAGATTGGGGAAGCTTAGTTTCTCAGACTCATAACTTTTATCAAATTAGTAATGATGTTTATCGCAGTGAACAGCCTGATGCTGCAATGATTTCTGAATTAAAGAATCATCAAATTGGAACGATCATTAATTTAAGAGCCAAAGACGCAGATACTTTAGTTTTTAAAAATGAAAATTTTAATCTTGTGCATATTCCTATCAACACTTGGGCAATTGACCGACAAGATCTCTTAGAAGTCATGCAACAAATCAAAATTGCCAAGCAGAATAATCAACGTGTTTTATTGCACTGTTACCATGGTTCAGACCGTACAGGTGCTAGCGTTGCCATGTACCGCATTATTTTTGAAAATTGGGCAATTGATGATGCGGTTAAGGAAATGAAAGAAGGTGGTTATGGTTATCATATTATTTGGAAGAATATTGACCGTTTATTCACACCTGAAAATGTAAAATGGATTCAACAACAACTGTCGAATCCATCTTAGTGACATCTTGAGTAGAATTTTTACTCTGGTTAACGTTGGTCTAACGGCACCCAGTCAATCACCCACGCCGATTTCATATTTAAACTTGAATCAGAAGAAATTTTCTTACGAGCAGCATCTGCTGTATCACGGTCTTTTGCAGGTCCAACCATAATACGAATACCCTTACTGGTTGGGCTTGTAGTGACCTTATAGCCTTTAGCTCGTAATTTGGAAACAACTGCATCTGCATTGGCCTGGTTAGCAGCCAAAGCGACTTGAACCATCCACTTTTTATCGCCATTTTCAAGCAATTCACGCGCTTTTTCAGCTTCAGCTTTTTTCTCAGCTTCAGCTTTTCGTTTAGCATCAGAAGCTTTTTTATCAGCTTCTGCTTGTCGTTTGGCTTCAGCAGCTTTCTTGTCTGCTTCTGCTTGCCGTTTCGCTTCTGCAGCCTTTTTATCAGCTTCTGCTTGTCGTTTAGCTTCAGCTGCTTTCTTGTCTGCTTCCGCTTGGCGTTTTGCTTCAGTTGCTTTTTTGTCTGCTTCAGCTTGACGCTTAGCATCAGCCGCTTTCTTGTCTGCTTCTGCTTGGCGTTTTGCTTCAGCAGCTTTCTTGTCTGCATCTATTTTTGAAGTATCAGTTGTTTTATTCACCGTATTGGTTTGCTGGTTTTTAGCTTTCGCCTCACCCACTAACTCCGGTGGAATATTATCTGAACTTTCTTGAGCCGCTGCACGGCGCGCATTAATCGCAGCGTACTCTGCTGCAGCTTTACGAGCAGCTTCAGCTTCAGCTTGCTGCTGCATTGCTAAGAACTCAGCTGCACGTGCTTCTTGTTCAGCAACGGCTTTTTCACGCGCACGACGCTGTTCTTCTAGCAACCGTTTTTCAGTTTCAACATCAACCGCAAGAGGTTGTAGTTGTACCATTTGCCCTTCAGTTGTCTGTTTTGGTTTAGTTTGAGTTTTTGGGGATGTGGATGCGGAGGGTTGAACTTCAACCTGTTTTATTTCCTCATTTCCTTTTAGGAGTAATGCTGCCAATAAAACACCACCTCCTAGTAAAACAACGCCACCCATCCAGCGTTGTTTGTTATTCATTGACATTCTTCCAAATACTCCCAAATCGCTTCTAAAGTATGAAACGAACCACAGGCCAAAATCAGCTGATTGTTATTTGTTTGCTCAAGCGCTGATTTAAAAGCCTCTTTGATATTGCCATATTGTTGTACTGTCTGGCCTTGCAAGGCATCATTGAGTTGCTGAATCGGTGCAGCACGCGGCACATTCAATTCAGCAATTTTCCAATGTAAAACAGTAGGTTTCAATAAATCGACTACTGATTTTATATCTTTATCTGCCAGCATTGAAAATACTGCGACAACTTCTGTGTACTGTTTATTGTATTCTAAGAAATTTCGCAATTGCTTTAACAAAAATTCAACACCATGTGGATTGTGCCCAGCATCAAAAATGACCGTCTTCCCATCCACTTGACGCTGTTCAAAACGCCCTGCTAAGCGAGCAGATTGAATACCTTTTTCTAATGCTGACTGAGAAATATCAAGTCCGCTATTTAAAATGGCCGCAACTGCTCCCGCAATATTTTCAATCGCTAATGTACCTAAAGGAAGTTTTAAAGTGGTTCCTTCCGAAGCAAAGTACCAGTTTTGTCCATCTTCTGCGAGCTTATAGAAATAATCACGATTAACGGTATATAACTCTGCTTGTGAACTTTGTGCTTTATCTTGAATTACTTGCGGTAATTGTTGCTCACCCGCAAAGATAACCGGAATATGTGGACGAATAATGCCTGCTTTTTCAAAAGCAATTTTTTCGATGGTATCGCCTAACCAGTCTGTGTGATCTAGGCCAATATTAGTAATCACTGCAACGTTGGGATCAATCACATTGACGACATCTAAACGCCCGCCCAAACCGACTTCGAGCACCCATACATCACATTGTTGTTGTTTAAAAATAACAAAAGCAGCCAATGTGGTTGCTTCAAAAAAAGATAAGCTTAAATCACAATCGCGACGAGCCTGATCGACTTGAACAAAAGCATCAATCAGACTTTGATCATCGACTTCGACTCCACCTAATTTGACTCGCTCATTAAAGCGATAGATATGTGGTGACTGATATAACCCAACTTTATAACCCTGTGCGTTTAATATCGCAGCCAGTGTGGTTGTGGTTGAGCCTTTACCATTCGTTCCGGCTACTGTAAAAACTTTAGCATTAGGCTGAGTTACACCCAGCTTTTCTGCAACAGGAATTACACGTTCCAGACCAAGATCTATCCCTGTAACGTGAACATGGCTCCAATAATTGAGCCATGTATCTAAAGAGTCTATTGAAAGTGGAGCTTGTTGGTTCAAGGTAAGTTCATCAATTTCGATACAAGTCGAGATACAGTATCACGTAAAGCGTGGCGATGAACAATCTGATCGATTACACCATGATCAAGCAAATATTCAGCACGTTGGAACGGTTCTTCAAGAGTTTCACGTACAGTCTGCTCAATTACACGTTTACCAGCAAAGCCAATCATCGCTTTAGGTTCAGCAATATGGATATCACCCAACATTGCTAAAGAAGCTGTTACACCACCATAAACAGGATGTGTTAATACAACGATATATGGTAAGCCAGCATCTTTTAATTTTTGAATCGCAGCAGAAGTACGCGCCATTTGCATAAGCGATAACATACCTTCTTGCATACGTGCGCCGCCAGAAGCTGCGAAACAGATTAATGGCTGACGTTTTTCAATTGCAAGCTCGGCAGCCTGTACAAAACGGTCACCTACAACTGTACCCATTGAGCCGCCCATAAAGTCGAACTCAAAAGCACATGCAATCATATCTACGCCATTTAAGTTACCTTGCATGGCAATTAATGCTTCCGTTTCACCAGTTTTGCTTTGCGCTTCACGCATACGATCTGGATACGGTTTAGAGTCAACAAACTTTAATGGATCTTTAGCAGTAAATTCTTGACCCAATTCAGTTACAACATTATCGAAGAACCAGTTCAAGCGGTCACGAGCTTTCATTCGTAAGTGTTCGTCACATTGCGGACAAACATATGCATTGAAAGAAATTGCTGTACGTGTCACTAGTGCATGACATTCAGGACATTCAATCGTTGGCTCAGTAAATGTTGCTTTGAGAATTTGTTGCTCATCTGCGACTTCAATACCTGGAACCGGACGTTTTGTCCATGGTGTCGAAGGGCTAAGAACTTTCCCTGGTTTCACTTCTTGATTCATACTAACTCATCGAGCGCTGCTCGAAGCTCCTTGACTTTACTCACCGTCTGTTCAACAGCGTCATCCGCTGCCAACGTTGCAAAATTTTTAACGAAAGCACTACCTACAATCACGGCATCAGCAACGTTACCCATTGCTTTTGCTGAGGCGGCATCACTAATACCAAAACCAACACCCACTGGAATATTAGTGGCATTTTTGATTTTTTGAATACGCGCAGCAGCTTCTGCCGTATCAAGTGTTGCTGCTCCAGTTACACCCTTAAGTGAAACGTAGTAAATAAAACCACTTGCCTGATTTGTCACATGTTGAATGCGTTGATCTGTAGAAGTTGGCGCAAGTAAGAAAATTTGGTCCATATCATGTTGTTTCAACACAGCACCAAACTCTTTTGACTCTTCTGGTGGTAAATCCACAAGTAATAAGCCATCTACACCACATTGTTTAGCATGAGAAACAAACTTCTCGTAACCAATCACTTCAACTGGATTCAGATAACCCATTAAAACAACAGGTGTTTCCTGATCCTTCTCACGGAACTCTTTTACCATGTTGAGTGCATCCAACGTGTTAGTCCCTGCTGCAAGCGCACGTTCAGCTGCAAGCGCAATTACCGGACCATCAGCCATTGGATCTGAAAATGGTAAACCAAGCTCAATGACATCTACTCCTGCCGCAACCATTTTATGCAGTAACGGAACCGTTACTTGTGGCTGTGGATCACCCGCCATAACATAAGATACAAGCGCTTTACGTTGTTGGGACTTAAGCTTTTCAAAACGGGTGGCAAGACGTGACATAGGGTTGTGCTTTCCTTGAATTATTTAAAATTGAGGAGTTGTTTGTAGAAATACAAGAACATCGCATTTTAACGCTATTTTTTGTCCATTGAACAGGTCTAACGTTATGGCGATATTCGATTGTATGATTCATACAACCCATGGTGTACATTTATCAATATTTTGAAACTTTTCTCAATGATCAAAGCTTCCTATTTTCGAGCCATTATTAGATCGTCAACTGACCAAAAAACCACCACACAAAGTTTATTTCTCAATATTTTTATTGGCGAGTTGTAATTCCCTTTTCCGCGCAAGTAAAGTTTGTCCTGTCAAATTTTTATGAGCCCGTGCAAGTGCCGACTGATCCGAATATCCCAACTGTTCAGCAATTGTGGTGAGGCTTTCATTTTGGTGAAGTAATATTTCACAGCGTTTCATGCGTTCAGTATCTAAAATTAATTTAAATGAAGTATTTAATGACTGTAATTGACGCTGCAAGCTTCGTACTGAAATATTCAACTCGATGGCAATATCCTCTATTTTCGGGGCTTGTTGCTTGTGTTTGAAATATTCATGAACAATCCAATGTATTTGCTGAGCTAAATCTGTATGTATTTTCCGCTGAGCCAATGCCTCTTCTGCTTGTTTCACTAAAAGTTGCATTAAGCTAGGGTCTGCATGTCGAGGACGAACATTCAATCCCTCACTTGCAAAAGTTAATGCATAGTAAGGTTGCTCAAATGACAATTTGCATTGAAAGAAACGCTGATAGTGAACTAATGGGCCACGTGAACGGTGCACGAACTCAACATGCTGCAAGAGAAAATCATGGAAAGGGGCAATTTGTTTAGCAAGCTGAACCATAGCAGCTAAAGTCAGCTCACAAAGTATGATATTACTGGCATCAACTAGCGGCCAGTACAAACGAATGTTAGAGGCATCTTGTTCAACTTGCATAGGCACGACTTGCTCACCGTCAATCACGAGACGATGAAATTTCATGACATATTCAAGAACCTCTGCGAAGCTGCCACTTCGAGAAGCCATATATCCCAGTACACCAAAATTGGCAGGTGTAATACAAGTTGCCATTTCTAGGACTAAATTAGAAACTTGTAGACGAGACTCTGTCAGCTCTAAAAGTTCAAGAAAAAAGTTTAAAGAAGATTGAGCATCAATAGATGAAGCTAAAATATTTTGAACTTGACGGGCCTGAACATCTGTAAGGTTTAATGCCTGCCAATCGATTCCTTTTTCTTTTAGATAAGTATTCCAAAGATAAAAATAACCATTTGAAATCGTAAAATCCTGCATGGCTCATCCTTTTTTTAATGCCATCTTGTCGCAAACTGTATAAAAATTGGCAATAACTGTCAAAACAAAGCCGACTATTGGCGACATACTAATCAACATGTTAGATGCGAGAAATAAAAATATGAACGCACATGTTTCTTATCAGGTCGAGCCAGTAGTTCGTAAAGATCTGGATTTTCATTTAAACGAAGCACCTCGCTTTTGGTTTAATAATGATCCTTTTTTGACTCGTATGTTTGATGCGCTCAGCTTAACCTTTCCAGATGGAGAGCGTTATTTTATTGAATGTGTCCGTATGTTCCGAGACAAAATTGATGATCCCGAACTACAAAAACGGGTTGCAGACTTCATTAAACAAGAAGCTCAACACGGTATTGCACATGACAAAATGAATCAGCTCATGAAAGAGCAAGGCATGCCTGTTGACCAGTTCACAGCCACACTTAAAAGAATTTTTCGTTTTGAACTCACCAAACGCTCACCGCAATACAATATTGCAATGACGGCGGCAGCTGAACATTTAACAGCGCTAATGGCAGAAACCTTTTATAGCCATAAAAAAACTTTGGAAAATGCTCACCCCTATGTTCGAGCACTGTTTGCTTGGCATGCCATTGAAGAGATGGAGCACCGTGATGTTGCTTTTGATGTCATGAAACAAGTAGGTGAAGTTCCTGAGTCGACTCGTCGATTTGTATTGGTTCTTACGACAGTACTGATGTTTGGCTTTACACTCTACCGCACGAATATTATGTTGAAATGTGATGGTTTTAGTTCTAGAGAACGACTATTAATGAGCCTTAAAGGCTTACCGTGGTTCTTTGGCAAAAAAGGGACATTAACAGCTATGAAAAGCCAATATTTAGATTGGTTTAAAAAAGACTTTCATCCAAGTCAGCATCCAGTCATTCGTCAATATCCTGTTTGGATTGAAACACTCGAAAAGACAAATGACCCAATTGCAGCTGGTGAAGCATTCTGGCAAGCAGGTTTATAACCTGCTTGTTACCATTTTGCATAATGTTGTTCTAGTAAACCGTATTGCTCATTGCAATTGATTATATCGGTTGCTTCATGCTCAATCGTGCCGCTAATTTTAGCTTGCCACTGGTTAAACTGACTACCAATCATTCTTAAATTAATATTTTCGTACCTGCACCAACCAATATGGACCTGTAGATTAAGTTTTTGATCTAGAGAGCTAATTTGCCAAAGTTCATCATTTACTTTTTCAAATAAAACATCAGTCAGTGGAAATAAAACTCCGTTAATCCATAAGCAATTTTCATTACCAAAGCTTTCATTCACACCAGAAGCTAAATTTAAACCGATACGTCGCCCTTGCTCATCCCAAAAATTACATGAAAGCCAGAACCAAGCTGTTTCAGGTCGCAAAAAACCGCAGGTATCATCTAAGGATGCAAATGTCTTTTCATCAAATTGTACGACTTGGTTTTGCTTATTAATAAACATTCCCTCTACAGCCAACGTGGTCTGCTTTTGGGTATAAGTCCAACCATTGATGCCAGTTGGTGTACACAAACTTAATATATCGGTCCCAGCACAAAAAATACGAGCGCTGAGTTGAATCTCACCATATTTGGTCACTCGGATATATCGCACACCATTGGCATGCTGGATATCAAACTGATAAGGAGATTTAGAAAAATAACTTTGATTAAATAAGGGTTGTTCATCAAGATAGGTTTTATGCCCCAAAGGCTGAATGGCATTCCACTCAATAACCTGCCCTGTTTCATGGTCATAAATATAGAAAAAGCCATGCCCGACCCAGCCGATATCTGCAATTGCCAGACCAATACTATAGTGTTTATGTTGAATGCCACAGAATTTAAATTTTTTATATTTTAATTGCTTACGCCAGCCTTTAAGGACCTTACCGTAAGGGGTTTTATAAATATAATGTTGTACGTGAATGGTTGACGGTACAGATTCAAAACGCCCGTAGCGAGGCTGTCCATTTTCTTGAATTAAATCCATTTACCCACTTCCATATGAATATTAGATTTCAAATGACCTATACCACGGTCAAATACGTATTTTCCCAAATTGTTTCAGCAAAATCGCCTTTTATTAAATGAATATAGCGTCCTGCTACACAATCTATCGCTAAGCAGTCATCAATATCAATGACTCGATCTGTATGTGCTTTTTGCCACTGCCGATCTATAAATTGTTTACCTAATTGTTTGGCAGCTACCGCATTCGGTGCAACCACAAACTCATAACGGTGAAGTTCACCGAATTCACTTGCATTATATCCACCTAGATTAATTAAATATAATTTTAAATCATCTGGTTGTGGAGCAGCGTCTGTAAAGTGAATTTGATAATTTTGTCCTTGAGAGCTAACGCCAGAGAGCTTGGCCCAAGCATCAATATGCAATCCTTGAGCCTCACCAAACCAAGCCTGTTTAAGTTGAGGATAAACTTCTTCCAAAGTATCTCCTACAGCCATGACAACATCATGAACTTCGGTATTAGCGCGTGCATGACGCCCGCCTAACATTACCATAAACAAACTTGACATTTTTTCCTCTTACATTTCAACCATTTCTACGCCATCAATGCGTGCAACTGTCATTAAATCTTTATCACCGCGACCTGAAACAGTCGCAATAATAATCTGATCTTTAGACATTGTCGGTGCAAGCTTAGACACATAGGCCATCGCATGCGAGCTTTCAAGCGCAGGAATAATCCCTTCAATTTTAGTTAAGTCACGGAAACCTTGTAGAGCTTCTGAATCGTTAATTGGCACGTACTCTACACGCTTCATATCTTTCAAGAAGCTATGTTCAGGGCCAACACCCGGATAATCAAGGCCCGCTGAGATACTATGTGTCTCAATAATCTGGCCCTGTTCATCACTCATCAAGTAAGTACGGTTACCATGCAATACACCAACATGACCCGCATTTAACGGCGCAGAGTGTTTACCAGTTTCAATACCAAAACCAGCTGCTTCAACACCATACATTTTCACATTGGCATCGTTTAAGAATGGATAGAACAAGCCCATTGCATTTGAACCACCACCCACACAAGCAACCAATGCATCTGGTAAGCGACCTGCTTGCTCCAAAATCTGTTTACGCGCTTCACGCCCAATAATTGACTGGAAATCACGTACAAGTTGTGGGTACGGATGCGGGCCTGCAACTGTACCAATCACATAGTACGTCGTATCAACATTAGTTACCCAGTCACGCATCGCTTCGTTCATGGCATCTTTCAGCGTTTTAGAACCACTTTGTACAGGAACAACTGTAGCACCCAACAAACGCATACGATAAACATTCATCGCTTGACGCTTAACATCTTCAGCACCCATATAAACAACACATTCAAGACCTAAACGTGCTGCAATTGTTGCTGTTGCTACACCATGCTGCCCTGCACCAGTTTCGGCAATAATACGTTTTTTGCCTGAAAGCTTTGCAAGTAATGCCTGACCAATCGTGTTATTTACCTTGTGTGAGCCTGTATGGTTCAAGTCTTCACGTTTAAGGTAAATTTGCGCACCACCTAACTCTTTTGACCATCGCTCAGCATAATAAAGTGGACTAGGACGACCTACATAGTAGGCGAGGTCACGGTCGAATTCTGCCAAAAACTGTTCATCATTTTTCATGCGGGAATAGAGATTTTCTAAATCTTCTAATGCCGCCATTAAAGTTTCTGACACAAAACGTCCGCCATGGATACCGAAATGCCCTGCAGCATCTGGGTACTGTGTATAGTCAATCACATTGTTTTGCTGATCCACGTTGGACTCCTTGCATAAATCGTTCAATGAGTTGTTGGTCTTTTATACCTTTTGCGGACTCTACGCCTCCGCTCACATCTACTGCAAAAGCACCGGTAGTATGAATAGCGTCAATGACATTGTCAGGGGTTAAACCGCCTGCCAAGATTAATGGAATATCAAGTTTTGGGAATTTAGACCAGTCAAACTGATGTCCTGTGCCCCCTTTGAGCTCAGGATGCCACGCATCGAGCAATACAGCACTGGCACCAGCTGCCTGATATTTTTGAATTTCAGCAACTACATCCAGATCAGGTTTAACCTGAATCGCTTTATACCAGCGACGTTTACAATGGCGAGCAATTTCCTGACATTGTTCTGGAGTTTCATCGCCATGTAGTTGTAATACATCTAGGGGAACACAATCAAGTACCTCCTGAATTTCAGTAGCACTCGCATTTACAAACAAACCTACCATTTGTACATAAGGTGGAATTACTTTTGCTAATTCTTGGGCCTGTTCAACCGTTACATGTCTTGGACTTGGCGGAAAAAAAACAAAACCAATCGCATCAGCTCCAGCAGCAACAACTGCCTGAACATCTTGAATGCGAGTAATTCCACAGATTTTTGCTCGTGTACGTTTTTGGTTTGATGGGCTCATGATCTGCCTAAACTACAACCATTTCTTAAAATAAGCGCCATTGTAATGCAATTTTTGTCCCTTGCGTAAAAGTTCTCTGGGAATTGCTCCAAATGACATTGTATGAAGTAAATCGCCACTTTATACTGCGTAAAATTGGAAGCAAGTGTAAGCAATTCATGCTTTAGGGAAGCTGGTGAAAGTCCGGCACTGCCCCCGCAACGGTAACAATGTAAAGCATATTTTTTAAGTCGTTCTCGACTTACACCACTGCAGTGATGTGGGAAGGTGAATATGTCCATAAATTAAATATGGCGCTGAAGTCCGGAGACCTACTTGTTTCATCTATCTACCCGATCATTCACGTGGGGTGAATGTATGGAGCATGTTATGTCTAAGTCTTTTCAACCTACTCGTCTAGTAGGGGCTATCGCTATTGCGATGGGGTTTTCATCTGTTATTTTTGCTGAAGATACAACGAATGTAACTCAGCTTGATCCAATTGTAGTGACTGCTTCAAAAAGTGCTGAAAAAGCAAGTGAAGTTCCGGCGCGTATTAATATTATTGAACCAAAAGTTCTCGAACAATCTCCTATCGCTTCTTTACCACAATTATTACAAACCGATGCTTCCATCAATATGGTGCAAAGTGGTGGTATGGGACAACTTGCAGAGATTTATTTAAGAGGTACAGAATCTGATCATACTCTCGTGCTACGAGATGGAATTCGACTAAATAATGCATCCTCAGGAACAGCAAGTCTTGCATTTATTGACACAACAGATATTAAACAAATTGAGGTATTGAAAGGGCCTGCCTCTGTTCTCTATGGTACTGATGCCATTGGCGGAGTAATTCAGCTCGTTTCAAAAACACCTGAAAAGAATAGAGCTTTTATCACAGGTGAAATTGGTGAGAATAAAACTTATAAATCAGTTATTGGTGCTGATTTATATGAAGATGGTTTTTATGCCCAAATTCGTGGACAACGCTTAGAGTCTGATGCAACCAAAGTAACTAACCAAAAAACTAACTCATCGGATACAGCATCATTTGATCAGAAAGGTTTTAGTACAAAGTTTGGTGTTGAGCAGAAAGATTACGGTATTTCTGTCGACTATAGCCATAATGAAGGTTCAAGTCTTTATGATGCTTATACATTTAATGGTGCATTGCTTAAACAAGACTTCGAAAATGAGATTATCAATTTACGTAGCCGTTTAAATGTAACAGATAACTTAGAATTAAATACTCGTTTATCACAATTCAAAGATGAAGTTAATCAAAAAGACTCTACTGATTTTGTTCATAGCAAAACTCAGGAAGTAGAACTATATAGCAAATGGAAGTTTTTACCACAGCAAACACTCTTAGTTGGTGCCACCCACCGTACATTGGATGGAGATATTCTATCTTATGGAGCACCATACAATGAAAACGTAGACTCGACAGGGTATTATCTTCAACATCAATTCAATGGTGATAGATTAAACACTCAAGCCGGTATTCGTATAGAAGATAATGAAAAATATGGCTCACATACTGTTGGTCAAATTGCTGCACGTTACCAACTTTTAGATAAAACAAGTATCTATACCAATATTGGTACTGCTTTTAAATCACCAACGCTTAATGAACTTTTCAACTCATGGAACGGCAACCCAGATTTAAAACCAGAAGAAAGTACATCTTATGAAATTGGTATAGATCAAACTCTACCAGCAGGTTTTAAAACAGGTTTATCTGCTTACTATACTGAAGTTGAAGATCTTATCGGTTCAGTGAATTTTGGTAAATTAACTAATATTAATAAAGCAACTTACCAAGGTGGTGAATTTTATGTTGGTTGGCAGAAAGATGATCTATTTGCAAAAGCAACTTATAGCTATGTCAAACCTGAGAATGAAGAGACTCATCAGGATTTAAACCGCCGCCCTCGTCAAGGATTGACCTTAACAACAGGTCTGCAAAATGAAGTGTATGGCATTAGTGCTTCGCTTGTTGCAAAATCAAAGTCGAAAGACTGGGATAGTAATTACAAGAATCCAGGTTACGCAACTGTAGATATTAATGCTTATTGGAATATGAATCCGCATATTAAATTGTTTACTAATATCCAAAATATTGGAGACGTGGATTATAAAACAGCTTATCAAGACCAAGGATACTACTATGTAAATGGTGGCCGCCTTGCATCAGCTGGTGTGACCTTAAGCTACTAAGCAAAACTTTATTATAAAAATATTTTCTTAACTCCAGTTTCGGGGTAATGTTCTGACCGACATTATCCCTTTTTTATGTTCAGGATATCCATCATGGGACACCGTTTAAGCAAAATCTATACACGCACAGGCGATTCAGGTACCACTGGTTTAGGCGATGGTTCTCGTGTTGCCAAGGATGATTTACGAATTACGGCACTTGGTGATGTTGATGAACTCAACGCCATTATTGGGGTACTTCGTGCTCAAATTACAGATAGCCAAGTAACTAATAAGGCTGATTGGGATAAAAGCTTAAGTCTGATTCAACATTGGCTTTTTGATTTAGGTGGAGAGGTTTGTATTCCAAATTACAATCTACTCCAGCCCGTTTGTATTGAATTTCTTGAAAAAGAAATTGACCGTATGAATGAAGACTTACCGATGCTTAAGGAGTTTATTCTACCATCTGGTTCTTTATCTTGTAGTTATGCTCATCAAGCTCGTGCCGTTTGTCGTCGTGCAGAGCGATCACTCATGTCGGTGCAAACTCGTGATCAAAATATTCAAGCTACAGCACTTCAACTTTTAAACCGTCTATCTGACTGGTTATTTGTCGCATCGCGTGCTTTACAGCGTGCTGAGGGTGGACAAGAAGTGCTTTGGCAAAAAAATATTAATGAGATTATTTAAAAATAGATTAGATTAAACATGGTCTCTACTCTTTTTAAAAGAGACCATAATCAAAAGATTTCATAGAAGAAAATTATGCGCATTATTGGTCATCGTGGTGCACGCCGAGAAGCTCCTGAAAATACACTTGGTGGGTTTCAGCACATAAAAAATTTAGGTATTCGTGGTGTCGAATTTGATATTCGTCAGCTTCAAGACCAAGAGTTAGTTGTTATTCATGATGACAATTTTTTACGTACAGCTGGAGTCGATCAAATTGTAGAGCAGTCGACTTTGGCTCAAGCGTTATCATTCGATCATCGTCAAAGCTGGCCCAATTGGCCAGCTTCTGAACCAACACCTACACTTAAAGGTGTTTTAAACTTACTTGATAATTTCGATCATATTGAAGTTGAGGTTAAAGCTGTAAGAGATATGGCGTTAGCCGAACAATTCGTTCAAAAGCTTGAGACGGAATTACAGGGCTTTGAGAAAGTCGTAACAATCACAAGTTTTGATCTTCAAATTCTAACTGCTTTACGCGATATAAACTCTCAATTTAAATGCGGATTGTTAGTTGAACTTCCAGTTGGCGCAACAGCGATTGAACTCGCGCATCAATATGGTTGCGGTCATATTGGTTGGCACGACCAGCTTGCAACAGATGAAGTGATTGAATTATCACATCAAGCTGGTTTGAACATCAGTGTCTGGACAGTAAATGATGTAGAAAGAGCAAAAAGGCTGCGTGATTTAGAGGTTCAGGGCTTAATTACAGATATTCCAACCACGATGTTACAAGCTTTATAAATATAAAAAAGGTGGTAAAAACCACCTTTTATTTCTTTTGTGCCTGAATGAGGCGCTGACCACTCTGGTCAAGTAGATATAGCGTATTACCTACGAGTTGAAAGCGTTGAATACGTTGCAAAGCATCTACCAGCTCTGCTTCT
Source organism: Acinetobacter geminorum (assembly GCF_013009345.1). Classification (GTDB taxonomy): domain Bacteria; phylum Pseudomonadota; class Gammaproteobacteria; order Pseudomonadales; family Moraxellaceae; genus Acinetobacter; species Acinetobacter geminorum. The sequence continues at coordinate 167,271 of NZ_JABELE010000005.1, forward strand.
TGAGCCAAAGCACCATCACAGCTTGAATGACCTGCATTTACTTGCATATCAAGTTTTTGCTGACTGAAATTAAAGGTATAACGACCAAAAACAGCATTACAGCCCGTATGGCCCGATACTGTTTTGACTGCTGAGTTCAGTGAAAGAGTTGGCCATTGGTTAAAGAATTTTGCCTTATGACCACTGATCTGAGTGATCTGCCAATCAATATCTTGAATGCCATCTGGACTCACTCTCTTTTTTACAACAGGTGCTTGAGTCTGATGAGCTGTTCTTTTTGTTTGAACTTTTTTCGTACTTTGTTCGGGTGCACTTTGACATGCGGCTAATACAAGACTGATTGTGACCAAGACACATTTCAATGATAATTTTCTTGCAATATCAATGCTGTTCTTTTTTTTCAATCGTTGTACGTTCATTAAACAACTTCTCCTGCTTGAAAAACTCTTTGACATAGTTTAATTCTGTTACGGTTCTTTCAATACATCTGTACAATAATGCTAGTGATTCTCACTAAGCACGTGCTAATATGAAGGATAGAATAGCAATATATCTTGATGATTGGTTTTGCTATGTCGTTTTGTCTTTGTACCTTGTTTCACAAGGATTCTAGGAGCGCTGCCGGATATGACTTCCGCCCCACTCAAAGCCCCAATTAACTGGACCGCTAGCATTACCTTAATTGGTTTACCAATTCTTGCCGCAATAATAATCCCGATTTATGCGTATTATTATGATTTTAGTGTAAGCGCATGGGTAAGCTTATTTTTTCTTTTAGCTCTAAGTAGTATGGGGATTACTGCTGGTTACCATCGCCTTTGGGCTCACCGAGCTTATGAAGCGTCGTTACCGCTTAAAATTCTTTTAATGATCGGTGGAACATTTGCCGTGCAAAATAGTATTTTGTTCTGGGCATCTGGTCACCGTACTCACCATCGACATGTTGATGATGTTGATGAAGATCCATATTCAATTGAGCGTGGTTTTTGGTATGCGCATATGGGTTGGATGATCCGTGATCATTCACCATCTGAGCCAGACTTTAAAAATGCACCAGACCTACTCAATGATAAATTGGTCATGTTCCAGCATAAATACTATGGTTTACTCGTAGTTGCTGTTCATGTTGGTATTTTAGGCTTAATCGGTTGGGCAACTGGCGACCTATGGGGTGTAGTACTCTTGGGTGGTCTAGTACGTTTAATCATTAGCCATCAAGTTACATTCTTTATTAACTCACTTTGTCATATGTTTGGTAAACGTCCTTATACAGACGAAAACTCAGCACGTGATAATTTCTGGTTAGCCATTGCCACTTGGGGCGAGGGTTACCACAACTATCACCATATCTTCCAATACGACTATCGTAATGGTGTGAAATGGTGGCAATATGACCCAACTAAATGGTTGATCTGGTCATGTTCTAAAATTGGTTTAGCTAAAAATTTACGTCGTATTCCAAGCTTTAATATTAAGAAAGCAGAACTGGCGATGAAATTTAAATACGCTGAACAAGACCTCGCTATTTATGGTCATGATGTAAATGCAGACATTACTCAAATGAAGCAACGTATTGCACAAGAGTACGAAGCATTTACACACACCTTAAATGATTGGGCAAAACTTAAAGAACAAGAGTTACAAGCGAAAAAAGCAGCAATGGCTGAAAAGATTCATAGAATGGATCATAAGCTTAAAGTTGATTTCCAATTGCTTGAACATCGTCTAAGTCATCACCGTGAATGCTTAGAAACACTTATGCGTAGTGTTAAAAAGAATACCAACGTGGTGTCAGACTAAAATAAATTCTGATCTAAAATAGCTCTTTCGGGAGCTATTTTTATGCCTACTTTTTAACTATGGTATAGTGAAACCTGCTCTTTCTATTTTGCTAAGCCTATGCAGTTTAATCCGCTCTACCCTTCACTTCCGTCTAAATTATTTCATGTTCAGCAGCCATCACCTTTACGTGGTGCAAAAGTAGGACATTTTAACAGTGCTTTGGCTGATGAACTACAATGGTCAGAAGACGATAAAAATGCATGGGTTGAGATCTGTAGTGGACAGCGTACATTCCCTGAATTTCTACCTTTGGCAATGGTCTATGCTGGCCACCAATTTGGACAATGGGCAGGACAACTCGGCGATGGACGTGGCTTACTGATTGCGCAAATACTCAATACAAAGGGTCAAACCATCGATCTACACCTCAAAGGTGCAGGCCCTACCCCTTATTCAAGAATGGGAGATGGACGAGCAGTATTACGCTCTGTGGTACGTGAATATTTAGCCGGACATGCTTTAAATGCTTTAGGTGTCGCATCTAGTCATGCAGTCGGTTTCACAACCTCGACTCAAGGCGTACAGCGCGAAAAACTAGAGTTAGGCGCAATGCTACTCAGAACATCTGAATGTCATATCCGTTTAGGGCATTTTGAATGGATTAATCAATATGCGCCTGAATTGCTGTCAGAATTCACTCAAAAATGTATTGAATGGCATTATCCAGAATGCCTAGAAACCGAAAATCCAACTCTATCTTTTGCAAAAAAGGTGGTTGAGCGTACTGCGATCATGATTGCAAAATGGCAATTGGTTGGATTTGCTCATGGTGTGATGAATACTGATAACTTAAATATTACCGGCTCAACACTCGATTTTGGGCCATATGGTTTTATGGAGCGTTTCCGCCCCAACTGGATCAACAATCACTCAGATTACCAAGGTCGTTATACTTATCAAAATCAACCGAGTATAGGCCATTGGAACTTATGGACGTGGCTAAACAACTTAATTCCTCTCGCTGAATCTGAACAAAAAGATGAGTTCAAAGAAGAGTTAGCACGTTGCTTAGAACAATTTGAACCAATCTTTTTAGAACACTATGGACAAGGTTTATGTCAAAAAATGGGACTTCCTCATTTCCATAAAGACAGTCTTGATTGTAGTTTTGCGTTTTTAAGAATCTTACAAACTGAACAACTCGATTACACTCAAAGTTTTATTCGTCTTCAAAATAAAGAATTCAAAGCTTTACGAGATGATTGTCTTGATATTCGACAGTTTGATGAGTTTCTTAGCCAATATGAAAGCATTCGTGAACATCAAGATATTGATGAGCTGGATGCGAATATGCAAAAAGCAAATCCAGTTTATATTTTGCGTAATCACATGGCGCAGCGTGCTATTGAAGCAGCTGAACGAGATGATTTTAGTGAAGTAGATCGTTTATTTAAACTACTTAATCATCCTTACACAAGACAACCAGAGCTTGAGCAACCACAAGATTTAGGGCCGTTACCAAGTGATGTTCCAGATGTAGCAGTGAGCTGTTCGTCTTAATATTAAAAAACTAAACTCTCTTAAGTCATTCTCAACACTTAAGAGAGTTCATTGAGTATAAAAAATAATATATGAAAATTAGCCCCTTCATTATTTGCACACTTCTTATCATTCCACTGGGAATCGCTTTTTATAATTATGAAAAATATTTACCGACTTTTACGTCAAGTCATCAAGCACTCTCAAATGAAGAAATATTAGAACTCATAAAGACCAAGCAAGTTACCTCAATTGAAGTGTTTAAAAACCAACGCCTACTTCTACTTAAAAATAATGAAGAGGTAATTCGGCAATATCCGATTCGTCTCGGCTTTAATCCCAAAGGACATAAACACTTTAAAAATGATGGTAAAACACCAGAAGGGATTTATTCTATAGATTGGCGAAACTCACAAAGTGCTTACTATAAATCGCTGCATATTTCCTATCCCGATGCGAAAGATATTGCTTATGCCAAGCAACATAATCAACCAACGGGAGGAGATATCATGATTCATGGATCCGTTCCAAAATCATTAATATCGATGCCTTTTAGCTCGACTTATATGCCCCATAAGGATTGGACCTTAGGATGTATCGCTGTTAGAAATGTAGATATAGATGAAATTTGGCAATTAGTACCCAATCACACCAAGATTATAATTTATCCATAACTCTTTAAAACTATCCACATTTTCTGTGGATAACATTGTGGTTATCCACAGAATAACTTTTATGAAGACTTACTCTTCAGGATATTCAAAGCGATAACCTACACCATAAACTGCTTGAATCCACTCATGACGGTTACCAGTTTCAGCCGCTTCACTAATTTTTCGGCGCAAGTTTTTGATATGGCTGTCAATCACACGATCGGCAACATCAAAGCTATCTGGATTAATGTGATCTAATAATTGTGCACGTGAATAAACTTGCCCCACATGCTCTAAAAATAGCTCAAGTAAGCGAAATTCGGTTGGCGTTAAGCTCAACGATTTTTGTTGATACCAAATTCTTTGTTGTGCTTTATCAATTCGGAAAGAATCATTTTGCTCAGGCTCGGCCTTACGCTCTAAACGACGTAGCACAGCTTGTACACGAGCAACTAACTCTTTGGGACTAAATGGCTTACAGACATAATCATCAGCACCCATGTTAAGACCTAATACTCGGTCAATTTCTTCGGTGCGGGCCGTAACCATAATAATCGGTAAATCTGATTGTTCACGAACCTTACGGCAAATCGTTAAACCATCCATTCGTGGAACCATTAAGTCCAAAATCATCAAATTTGGTTTACGTTGCTGGAAGCTCGCATAGGCATCTTGACCATCATGAAACATACTTACTTCAAAACCGGCAGCTTCAAGATAATCACGCACCAAATGCGCTAATTCGACTTCATCTTCAACCAACATCACATGCTTCATGAGATATTTTTCCTTTTATATTTAACTCTGCTTTTTAAAAGTAAGTACACAACGTAAACCACCTAATGGTGAATGTTCAAAACTGAGTGTACCACCAAGTGCCTGCGCAATCTTACAAGACAAAGCTAAGCCCAGCCCTGTTCCACCTGTACTACGCGTACGCGAATCATCTACGCGATAGAAACGTTCACCTAAACGGGATAACTGCTCATCACTTAAACCAAACGGACTGTCATCCACATACAAAGTCCACTCTTGAGGAGTCTGACTTGTATGAATATGAATTTTGCCACCTGTTTCCGTGTAACGAATACTATTACTAATTAAATTAACAACAATCTGTTTAAACCGATCACGATCTAATAATAGCGGAGAACTTGTTCCTTCAACTTGAATTTCGAGACCAGCCTGCTCAAGTTTTGGTTTAAAGTTTTCAACTTCTTGTAATACTACTTCCCAAGGATTTACAGAACTCAAATAACACTTAAGCTGCTGAGCATCTGCCTGCGCTAAGTCTGCAAGATCTTGGGTCAATTTTTTCAGACTTGAAACCTGACGCATCATCGCATCTAAATGTTCTGGGGTTGCTTTTCGAATCCCGTCTTGCATCGCTTCAATTTGCGCTTGCAATACAGCCAAAGGAGTTTTTAACTCATGAGAAGTATCGGCCACCCATTGACGTCGTGACTCTTCATGCTGATGTAAAATCTCTGCCAAATGGTTCAATTGAGTTGATAAATCACCTAACTCATCATTTCGCTTAATGACTACTTGATGTTGATAATTTCCTTTGGTTAATTCATTGGTTGCATTTAATAAACGCTGAATTGGCTTTTTAAAATAAGTCGCCATTAACAGCGCTGCAACTAGACTTGATAGTAAAGTTAAAGCATAAATTAAGAGTAAATAACGCTTTTGATTACTAAAGAAATTAATACTCAAAGCATCTTCTTTATCTAAAACTGGCTTTAAACCTAAATATCCAACAACTTGATTGTTTAAGATAATCGGCCGAAATGACATCTGATCTGAAGAAGGCGGCTCACCTACAACAAACTGGTGCCGTGCATCATATAAAGATAAACGGGAACTCAAACCCAAACGGTCAGGCAAAGCAATAAAACGCTTCTTCCCATTTTGGGTTTCAATATCTTTTAAGCTCCCCTTCTTTGATTTATTTTTATCATCACTTGGGCGAAATTGGTTTGCACTTAAGGGGAATCTTAGCCCTTCAAAGGGTTGATATTGAGAAGGTAAATTTTGCTCAAGCGTTCTTAACTCTTCATCACTAAAAATAGTATTTTTATTGGTCGGTGCAACTTGCGGTGAAATATTAATAAGGGCATGTTCATCGAAAGAATGCTGCTGTATGGCAATATCATATTGTCGACGAAGCCACCACTGTGAGAGACGATCATAGTCGTCAGGAGCTGCGGTTCCTTCAATTTGTAAAATCTGTGCCTGAATCGCATTTCCCCAATCATGGTACACGGTATAGACATCACCCAGATTGGTAATGAGACGATCTAGCTTCTGCATTTCAACGTCAGCCACGTATTTGGCAAAGTTCTTTTGCATTGTCCAGTGCAAAACGCTCAAGCTTGCAGTCGCAATAAGCAATGTGGTGAACAAGACTGTCAAAAATAACCGTAATGCAATGGGAACACGTAGAACGTTCAAAAGCACTCTCTCATTTTTACCCTATATTTTGCATTGTAACCAACAACGAAAAGAAAAACTCTCCATTGTTTCTACATCTTTATTATCTAATCTTTATTATCTAATCTTTAACCCATCAGTAAACACAACATTAAAGGGCTTTAGATATGAAAATGACGGCAAAAATTGCATTATTCAGTGCGGCAATTGTAACAATGGGAAGTTTGGCTGCGTGTCAATCGACAACTCAACCACCTAAACCAGAGCGTGGAATGATGCAAGATGGCCCACGTGAGGGTCACCACCGTATGAAGCACCGTGAGTTCACTCCAGAACAAAAAGCTGCATGGGAACAGCGCCGCGCAGAACGTCAAGCTCGCTTTGAACAAATCCAAAAAGCATGTGATGGTAAAGCGAATGGACAAACAGTAAATGTTCAAGTTGGAGATAAGACACTTGAAGGTACTTGTAACCTTCGTTTTGAACCAAAGCGCCCTCAACCTCCAGTTAACGCTCCTGCTCCAGTACCAACTCCAGCAAAATAATTCTAAAATTATGAAACAAAAAGGCGCCTATAGGCGCCTTTTTGTTTATACATAACTGTTTACGATTTTGACTATTTGTATCATATAAACATAACCAAAAGTGTTTACACTCAAAGCACTTAGCTAGTTTAAGCATTTTTTTCTTGACTTTGCAGTCACAAAGTAAAGGTCCTGAGGTGCTTGTGCAGTTATGCAAGTTGTTGCACGATGTAATAGTCCAAGGTGCCTCATGGCACATTCTCATAGATTAAGATTATAACTCTGGTTTCACCAGTATTGAGGAACCCGATATGCCACAATACAAAGCGCCCTTACGTGATATGCAATTTGTTTTGCATGAATTATTAAATGCTGAAGAACACTATGCAAAATTACCTGATTTCCAAGGTAACGTAAGCCGTGAATTGGTTGATCAATATTTAGAAGCTGCTGCTGACTTCTGTGAAAATGAACTTTCTCCTTTAAACCAAGTTGGCGACCGCGAAGGTTGTACTTGGAATGATGGCGTAGTCACTACTCCAACAGGTTTTAAAGAAGCTTATCAAAAATATATTGAACTTGGCTTTCCGTCTTTATCAGCTGAAGAACAATACGGTGGTCAGGCCTTACCTAACTCTTTAGGTATTGCAATTTCTGAAATGGTAGGTAGCTCGAACTGGGCATGGGGCATGTACCCAGGCTTGTCTCACGGAGCTGTACGTACATTAGAACATCACGGTTCTGATGAACAAAAAAATACTTATTTACCAAACCTTGTTTCAGGTGTTTGGACAGGTACGATGTGCTTAACTGAGTCTCATGCAGGTTCAGATTTAGGTATTATCCGTACTAAAGCAGAACCAAATGCAGATGGTAGCTATGCAATCTCTGGCGAGAAAATCTTTATCTCTGCTGGTGAACATGACATGGCTGAGAACATCATCCATATCGTTCTTGCTCGCCTACCTGGCGCACCAAAAGGTACTAAAGGTATCTCATTATTCATCGTTCCTAAATTCAATGTAAATGCAGATGGAACTATTGGTGAACGTAATGCGGTACGTTGTGGTTCTATCGAACACAAAATGGGTATTCACGGTAACGCGACTTGTGTCATTAACTTTGACCAAGCTAAAGGTTACTTGATTGGACCTGAAAACCGTGGTTTGAACTGTATGTTCACCTTCATGAACACAGCACGTATTGGTACTGCGGTTCAAGGTTTAGCAGCGTCTGAATCATCTTTCCAAGGTGCGTTGACTTACGCGAAAGAACGTTTAGCAATGCGTTCACTTTCTGGTCCTAAAGCTCCTGAAAAAGAAGCAGATCCTATTATCGTTCACCCTGCTGTTCGTAACATGCTTTTAACTCAAAAAGCGTTTGCTGAAGGCGGTCGTGCTCTTGTTTACTTACTTGCTCAATACGCAGATATCGTTGAAAAAGGCGAAACTGAAGAAGAGCGTAAGTTTGCTGACAACATCTTGTCTTTATTGACTCCAATTGCTAAAGCATTCTTAACTGAAACAGGTTCTGAATCTGCTAAGCACGGTGTACAAGTCTTCGGTGGTCATGGCTTTATTTCTGAGCATGGCATGGAGCAAATCGTACGTGATACACGTATTGCTTGCTTATACGAAGGTACAACTGAAATTCAAGCACTTGATTTGTTAGGTCGTAAAGTATTGCAAACTCAAGGTGCAATGCTACGTGACTTCACTAAGATCATCCATAAATTCGTAGAAGCAAATAAAGACAACGCTGCTATGAAAGAATTTGTTGAACCGCTTGCGGCACTTAACAAAGAATGGGGCGACCTTACTATGCAAATCGGTATGCGTGCGATGCAAAACCCAGATGAAGTCGGTGCTGCTGCTGTAGATTACCTATACTTCGCAGGTTATATCACTTTAGCTTACCTATGGGCTCGTATGGCGCTTGTAGCACAAGAGAAATTGGCAGAAGGTACTACCGATGTTGACTTCTACAATGCGAAAGTAACTACTGCTCGTTTCTACTTCAAGAAAATCTTGCCACGTGTACGTTCTCACGTAGATGTGATCGCTGGTGGTCTAGATCCATTAATGTCATTAGACGCTGAACATTTCGCTTTCTAACCATAGTTAGTTGCGATATGCAATGTTAAAAAACAAAAAAGGACTGCTCAGTTTTGACGGTCCTTTTTTTATAAAATCAATGATAAATTTACACTTTAAATTCCATATCCATTTCGTTTTACAGGATATCTAGCACAGGCCAATGTGCACAAAAAAGGTGAACGATTATGCCAATTTACAATGCTCCTTTAGCTGATATGAAATTCATCTTAAATGATGTATTTAAAGCAGAACAATTTTGGCAGTCTAATGAGAAACTCGCTCATGTAGATGCTGCAACAGCTGAAGCAATTTTAGAAGAAATGGCTAAATTTGCTCAGAACGTGACTCATCCATTAAACCGTACCGGTGACGAAGAAGGTGCTCGCTATGAAAACGGCGAAGTATTCACACCAGCTGGTTTTAAAGATGCATTTCGTCAATATGCAGAAGGTGGTTGGATTGGCCTAGGTGCCGATGAAGAATGGGGCGGTCAAGGCATGCCAAAAATGCTCACCGTTCTTTCTGATGAAATGTTATTTGCGACTAACCCATCTTTCATGCTTTACCCGCTTCTTTCAGTGGGTGCAGGTATGGCTTTAAGCAGCTACGCATCTCAAGAACAAAAAGAAACTTATTTACCTAAGATTTATTCAGGTGAATGGTCAGGCACCATGTGCTTAACTGAGCCACATGCAGGTACTGACTTAGGTATTATCAAAACTAAAGCAGAACGTAATGAAGACGGTACTTATAACATTACTGGTACTAAAATCTTCATCACTGGCGGTGACAACGATTTAGCAGAAAACATCATTCACTTGGTACTTGCTAAAACTCCAGATGCCCCTGCTGGTTCCCGTGGTATCTCGTTATTTATCGTACCGAAATATCTTGTAAATGAAGATGGTTCTTTAGGCGACCGTAACCATGTTGGCCCAGGTTCAATTGAACATAAAATGGGTATCAAAGCATCTGCAACTTGTGTAATGAACTTTGATGGAGCTAAAGGTTACCTCGTTGGTAAAGAAAACGAAGGCCTTGCTGCAATGTTCGTGATGATGAACTACGAACGTTTATCAATGGGTATTCAAGGTTTAGGCGCATCTGAATTTGCATATCAAAATGCTGCTCAATACGCGACTGACCGTTTACAAGGTCGTAGTGCAGCTGGTGTTCAATCACCAAATAAACCTGCTGACAGCATTTTAGTGCACGGCGATGTACGTCGTATGTTGTTAAACGTACGTGCAAACAATGAAGCATCTCGTGCATTTGCAGTTTATGTAGGTCAACAACTCGATATTACTAAATTCTCAACTGATGCAGCAGCAGTGAAAAAAGCCAATGACCGCGTTGCGCTTTTAACTCCAATTGCAAAAGCTTACCTCACAGATACAGCATTCCAAGCGACTTTAGATGCTCAAATGGTATTTGGTGGCCACGGCTATATCCGTGAGTGGGGCATGGAACAATGTATTCGTGACCTTCGTATTGCTCAAATCTATGAGGGAACGAATGGTGTTCAATCACAAGACTTAATCGGTCGTAAAGTGATTAAGAATGGTGGTGCTTTCATCGCTGAATACATCTCTGAAATTCGTGACTTTGCAAATACATTAGATGCAGATTTGAACTTCATTAAAGATGCAACTTTAGATGCTGCAACTGAAATTGAAGCAATCACTCAGTTTATTATTGAGCAAGCTGCTGAAAATGTAGAGTTCCCGAACTCAGCTGCGGTTGATTATTTACATGCGGTTGGTTTACTCAGCTTCTCATATATGTTTGCAAAAATTGCTGCCGCTGCTAAAGATAAGTCTGGTGATTTCTATCAGAACAAACTTGCTTTGGCTCAGTACTTTGTTGAACGTATCTTGCCGGATATTGATGCGCGTATTGCTAAAATCAAAGCTGGTTCTGACTTAATTATGGGCTTTAGTGAAGATTACTTTACAAATCAAGCTTAATTAAGTTCTTCATAAAAACGCCTGAATAATCAGGCGTTTTTTATTTTATATTTACTATTTCCATTGGCACAAAATTTGTTTAATTTCTAAATATTATGAAGTAAACAAAAGATCTCATTATGCCTGATTCTAAAAAATACGAACGGATACTTGACCGCTTCGGACATTACGCCGTAGAAGCCTTCCATTATTTAGCCTTGTTTATTATCGGGTGTATGGTGGCATGGTCGGCAGCCAATACCGTTTTTGAAATTCTGACTGTCAAAAAGTACGCTTCAATTGATGATATTTTATTATTATTTATCTACTTGGAATTGGGAGCAATGGTTGGAATTTACTTTAAAACCAATCATATGCCTGTGCGCTTTCTTATTTATGTTGCAATTACAGCCTTAACCCGACTACTCATTTCAGATATTCAACATGATCATAAAGCGGATATCGATCAAGTCATTATTACTGGCTCAATTTTGATTTTAGCCCTATCTATTTTAGTCGTACGATTTGCGTCATGGCACTACCCATCAGTGATGAAAGAGAAACATGCAAAAACCTCAAATAATTTGAAAACCCCTCAACCGCAAGATGACGAGTTAGCATAGAAAAAGGCCTCAAAATAGAGGCCTTTGTTATTTTACTTTTAACGAACTCGATAAATGTTATGTCTTGAGTCTACTAATAAGTATTGATTAGGGGTTTTAACCCAATGGTATCCACGTGGTGGCGCATATAAACGGTGCGCTCTCCAGTCCGAAACATAATAGCGGCTATGGCGATATTGAGTAGGAATACGTTCACCACGTTTAAAAGCAACATAGTTACCATAATGCTTACCACGATCAGCATTTGACCAAACTGGCGCTCGATGATCATTACGATAATCATGACGGCGGTCATCACGATGCTCATATCGATCATAGTTTTTACCATGTTTATTGTCCCAACGATGACCTGAATCAGCCATCGCGGTAGCTGATATACCTAACATCAATGTTGAAAGTACAAGAACGATTGGCTTTTTCATGGCCTATTTCCTTTTAATCTTGATATGGAGCTAGATTAGAAGACAGTCGAGGAGAAACCATGAATAAAACAGCTTTGATTGCTAAACTTTGTAATGACTATAAAGAAAATATGAAGAATCTGTATCTGTGCTACCATTAGCATTTTTCAAACTAGGTCAATTGCTGTGTCTGAAATCAGTTTTGAGCGTCTTCATCAATTCTTTTGCAAAGTTCCAAGTGTACAAGAAGCCCGTATCATGGCTCATGGAGCAGACGGCGAACATGCTTGGTGGTTTAAGTTCAGTATTGATGTAGAACATCCGCTAGCATGGCAAACAGTTCAAGAATTAGGGCATGTTTTAAACTATCTATCGACGAACGAACGTCTACCGACTTTATTCTTCCCTGTTTCTCCACCACCTTATATGAATGGTGAAGCCAAAGATTTTTTATCGTGGATTATTCAGTGTAACCATCCTGAATTTAATCCAGATGTAGTCTGTGACTGGCTTGAGGCTCGTTTACCAAATCCTGTAGATGATGAGTCGCAGTGGAAAATTAAGACTGATTTGAGTGAAATAGAAAAACTTGATGATAAAGCGTTGGATCAATTGATTCCGCCTACACCTTAAATCGGACTTATAGCACAGCCTTTGCTTACAGTGATGTTCTCGTGTCTTTTGTATAGGCTAATACCTCACTTTTGAGAGGTCAAAAGTGACAAAAACCTTTGTTTCACTGATGTTGCTTCCCTGCAACACAGTGAAACGGCGACATCCATGCCGCCAATCATCTTGCTATTTTTTGGAAAACTCCAAAGATAGTGATTAAAAAGTCGACAACCCTGACCATTCCATAAAACGATAAATCCAATACTTCACTTTAGACTCATCTGCATACTTCGCATAATCCACACTCATCTGTCTATCTTTTAGGTTTGACCACGAGGTATTGAAGTAATCTTGTGCATCTTTAAAAACTTGATCTTGGACTTTGCCAATGACCAACATATCTGTTTCAAGGTTATAATTTTTTAAATTACGGGCCGTAAAGTTGGCAGATCCTACGATCAACTCAGCGTGTTGGGTATTATATTTTAAGATCATTTTGCTATGGTTCTGCTCGCCATGGGTATCACACCAACGGATTGGAATACCAGCAGCATGTAGCTCTGAAGCCACCTGACGGTTTGGAATACCATTCTTTTGTCTACCAAATGCATCTTTATTTGGATCGAGTAAAACACGAACAATAACACCTCGCTCTTGAGCATTTTTTAGTGCTTGAATAATCTTGCGTTCAGATAGATAGAACATACTTAAATCAAGATGCTCTTTCGGCTTCGCTGAGTTAATCAATTTCAATACAGATTCATAAATTGCGCCCTCAGTTAAAACTTGCACTTGAGGTTTAGTTACGTCTTTCTCAAAGTCACCTAAAATGAGCGATGGGGAGCTACTGCCTGACATTTGTGCAACTGCAGCTTCAGTTTGAAGAACATCAGCAGCTGTCGCCCCTGTTACAACCAACGCGACATTAGAGTGTCTAGAGCTGCCATCGTGTGGATTTGCTGAGGTCACCAATGACTTCCAACCAGCATCGGTATCAACAACAACTGTTTTACGGTGATTGGCCTTAAAATTAAATAAGTTTAAATAACTGCGCAGTGTAATTTTTTCATCACCGAATGGATTTGGTAACCAGCCCTTTTCAGGGTTATTGCCAATATTTTGACAGCAGATGTACCAGAAGCCTGACCAGAATGGGTTAGAAGCTCGCAAAGGGGCTAAATTCGTTTCAATCACATCAACACCTGCCTGACGTAACTGACGGTAATGTTCAGGGCTGATACCACCGTATACCGAGTTAATCGGGTCAGTAATCATAACGATCTGAATTTGGCGATTTTGTCTTTTCTTACTTACTAATGCATCTGTTAACTCTTGCATTAGTGGTCTTTGCTTCAGCTTTGAATCACCCACTTCTGAATTAAACAAGAACATATCCACCACAATCGTGGTTTTTGCCTCATCAATCATTTTCAAGATTTCATCAAAGATGTGCTGGTCAACCTGCTGTTGCCCTTTTGCATCAAGATAAGTTTTGTCTGCTAAAAATTTAACATCGGCATGTCTAAGCTTGCCACTAAAGTTAATCCCTTGTGGTAATGGTTTTACTGTGTGGTAAATCGCCGATGCAACATATGCAATAGCAACAACGCAAAGTAATACCGCCATATAACGACGCCCTGACCAATTTAACTTTTGATGAATTCGTTGAAAAATACGCATAAAAAAGACCTAACTTGATGGTTTCAAATTAGGTCTTTTGGCTTGATTTTTCAAGTTTAGTTTCGTGTTAAAGCCTTAGAAACTAAAATCAACACCCACAGTAAAATTACGTCCAACTTGTGGAATATTTGATAAGAATGAAGCATGTTGATAAACCGTGTCATCTAACAAGTTATTTGCTTTCATATAAACACGATAATTTGTTTTTGCACCATATTGTCCAGAGTATGCCACGCCAAGATTAAGCATGTTATAGCCTTCAGTTTCAGTCTCGTAAGCTGCGATCTTATCTTGGTTAAAGACATGATAGTACTCGGCAGAACCACTAAAACCATCGCCAAAGTCTGCATCAACTTTAGTACCTAAACGTCCCGCTGGAATACGTGGAGCGTTACCCTCTGCATCAATTTTACCACGTACATAGTCACCAAAAGCACTGATCTTGTACATTGGGGTAATTTGATAACCAATTTCACCCTCTGCACCATAGAAACGAGCTTTATCTTGAGTGTATTGAACTAAACGGAAGTCTTTATAACGATCAAGGGTTTGCGCATAGATGTAGTCATCAAACCAGTTATGGTAAACATGAAGATGATAATCGAGTTTGTCATTATCAAAATGCAAACCTAACTCAACATTATTCGATTTTTCCTTACTGAGTTGATCATTTCCTAACTCATAAGTATTCGTCGCAAAATGTCCACCATTTGCATATAACTCTTGAGCTAAAGGTAAACGTTCCTGATGTGAAGCGACAAAAGACAGTTTATAGTTCGGTGTAAACTCCCAATTCGCAGCACCTGCGTATGAGAATGCCGAACCATCAAAATCCTGTTTAGAATTATCGTCTACATCAATTTCTTGCTGATCTGCACGGGCAGAAAGCTCAAAATGTACATCTTTCCATTGTTTATGTTCTAAAGCAAATACGCTCCACTTTTTGGTAGTGGTCGGAGCCATAAATGCTTCTTCGCCAGTTAAATCCAATTTCTGTTGACCTAACTGTGCGCCAATTACCCCTTCCCAACTTGCAATCGGGTTATGTACTAACTCAATGCGTCCATCATAACCTTTGTTTTGGAATCGAGTCGCAATTGTGCCTTCTTCAATTTCGTCATGTTGATAGTCTGTATAGCTTGCTTGTGCACGTAACTTTTGGAAGCCTGCAAATGGCTCATTTAACTCGGTTTTAAAATCATAACGCTCAGACTTTAAATCAATCCATGGGCCGCCATGTTCGTGTTCATGTTCTTCATGGGCGTGAGCCTCTTCACCATCTTCATGTTCATGCTCATGTTCGTCACAATGCAAATGTGGTCTTCCGCCTAGATGAGCCTTACAATTTTCATATTCATGGCTATGGCCTGGTAAGCCATACTGGTCTCTGCGGTTGCTATAAGAAATACCTGTATAGCCACGGTCATAAATCCAAGACAAACCAACGTTAACTGAGTCACCCTGCGCAAAAGTATTGTCTACACGGCGCTCTTTTTCACCTTCATGAATATAATTGGGCGCAATATAATTATTCGCATCACGAGTTAACCCCTCAACACGTAAAGCAACTTGGCTGCCCAAGCCAACAGTTAGGCCAGCGCTCGCCAGTTTTTCATCACTTCCAGTGTTGTAACGTAAGCCAACTTGTCCTTCATAACCGTTTTCAGGCATTTGCGTAGGGATCTTGTTATCAATAACGTTGACTAAACCTCCGACAGTCCCCGCACCAAACAGTAAAGTTGAAGGGCCGCGAATTACTTCGACTTGTTTCGCAAGCACAGGATCTACAGTGACGGCGTGGTCAGGAGACAACGTCGAGACATCAATATTTTCTGATGAATTTTGAAGTACTTTAACGCGTGGTCCATCTTGTCCACGGATGACTGGACGACTTGAACCTGCCCCAAACTGATTCGCGTAAATTCCGACTTCACTACTGAGTGCATCCCCAATGGTAGCAGCGCCTTGCGACAGATGCTTTTGATCAACAACAGTATCCGCTACAGCAAAATCTTGTGAAGTTTGCTCAAGTGGATGAGCCTTAATTCGGATGGTTTCTAGCTTTTCAACATTTTCACTTTCTGCTGCAAACGAAGGTACGGATATGACAGCTAAAATGGATAAGGTCAAAATATTTTTATGGAACAACATGAGGTGATTCTCTGATCGCTACGCCTTTGTTTTGTTATATTATAACATTTCAGTCTTTTTGCAATAAAAAACATTTCTAATCAGATGATTCGTTAGACTGGCAATTAAATGATGTGAGTAATCTCTGTTTTATAATGCCTTTTACAATCTCTCATGCCGTTATAGCGCTTCCTCTTTCAAAGCTTAGCCGAAACACTTTACCAGTTGCAGCTCTAGCAATTGGAAGTATGACACCCGATCTTTACCGCTTATTTACAATGCAATCAGGTATGTTGACACATCAATGGAAAGGCCTGATTTATCCTAACCTTACCTTAGGCCTTATTTTTTGTGCTATTTGGTACTTTCTATATCGACCTGTAATTTACCGTTTTTTCGGCATTCAGCATGATCTTGGCCTCAACTCTTTAAAACGTATTTTTTTATTTTTGGTTGGAACATTACTCGCACTTACTTTAGGAATTGCAACACATTTAATATGGGATGGTCTAACACACTCAGACTTTCGGACTTTTGTATTTAAAGGTGTATTAGCGACCACAGTTCATCTTTTGGGACACCCATACCCCTTACATCGTCTTTTGCAGTTAGGCTCCTCTGCTCTTGCTTTACCTTTTATTGTTTGGATGTGTATTCACTATTATCAGCGCTATAAACAACACTGGAAAGTAAACTATAAAATTAAAATTTTTGCATGGTGTCTGTTGATTTTATCTACATTGTTAGGCCTATTTTCTTTTTGGGATTATGCCCGCTCCATTCCTCATGAAGTTTGGCATGCTGATACCTATTATTTCACTGGTCGTTCTATTAATGAATTTATGCAAGGTTGGTTAAGTACCTTTAGCTTAGGATGCTTACTATTCTTGGTTTTAGATCGACAACAAAGAATGGGATGAATAACTAAAATCGCTGCCAAATTGCTCATTTTCAGCTTAATTTCTGCGGTTTTTTGATCTAGTTCTTGTGACAAACCATCCAACAAGGCATAATCGAAAACTTACTTTTTTGACGGTGCGCGGTTTACGCATCCGTCCTTTCAGCCAATATAGTTTGGATAATCTTCATCATGATGCGAACTCATTACTGTGGCTCTTTAACTGAAGCCCAAATCGACCAGACCGTTACACTATGCGGTTGGGTACATCGTCGCCGTGACCATGGCGGTGTTATTTTCCTTGATATGCGTGATCGTGATGGTCTCGTTCAAGTGGTTATTGACCCAGATACTCCAGAAGCATTTGCAACTGCAGATAAAGCACGTTCTGAATATGTATTAAAAATTACAGGTCGTGTTCGTCGCCGTTATGAAGGTACTGAAAACCCAAATATGGTGAGTGGTCAAATCGAAGTTTTAGGCAAAGAAATCGAAGTTCTTGCTGCTTCTGAAACTCCGCCATTTCCGTTAAATGATGACACCATCAACGTGTCAGAAGAACACCGTTTAAAATATCGTTTCTTGGACATCCGTCGTCCAGAAATGTTAGATCGCTTACGTTTCCGTTCTAAAGTAACTAACTTGATCCGTAATTATTTAGACGATCACGGTTTCTTAGACGTTGAAACTCCGATTTTAACTCGTGCAACTCCTGAAGGCGCACGTGATTATTTAGTACCAAGTCGTGTACAAAATGGTAGCTTCTACGCACTTCCACAATCACCACAATTGTTTAAACAATTATTGATGGTTGGTGGTATCGATCGTTACTACCAAATCGCGAAATGTTTCCGTGATGAAGACTTACGTGCTGACCGTCAGCCAGAATTTACTCAAATCGACATTGAAACATCGTTCTTAAATGACGATGAAATCATGGATTTGATGGAAGGCATGACTGTTAAACTATTTAACGACTTGCTTGGCGTAAAATTTGAAAAATTCCGCCGTATGCCATATAGCGAAGCAATGCGTGACTATGCATCTGACAAACCAGATTTGCGTATTCCGTTGAAACTCGTTGACGTTGCAGACTTAATGCAAGAAGTAGAGTTCAAAGTATTTGCTGGTCCTGCAAAAGATCCTAAAGGTCGTATTGTTGCTTTACGTGTTCCTGGTGCAGCTTCATTGCCACGTAGTGCAATCGATGAATACACCAAATTCGTTGGCATCTATGGTGCTAAAGGTTTAGCGTATATTAAAGTTAATGAACTCTCTAAAGGAATTGAAGGTCTTCAATCTCCAATCGTGAAATTCATTGAACCGATTGTACTTGAACTGTTGGAACGTGTTGGCGCACAAGATGGCGATATCGTATTCTTCGGTGCTGATAAAGCTAAAGTTGTAAATGATGCAATGGGTGCGCTTCGTGTCAAGATTGGTCACGACTTGAACCTTTCAACTTGTGAGTGGGCTCCACTTTGGGTTGTTGACTTCCCAATGTTTGAAGAAACTGACGATGGTAAATGGACTTCTGTTCACCACCCATTCACTCTACCTAAATCTAGCGTAGAAGACGTGAAGAGCAATCCAGGTGAAGCACTTTCTGTTGCTTACGACATGGTATTGAACGGTACTGAAGTTGGTGGTGGTTCTCTTCGTATTTACACATTAGAAATGCAAAAAGCGATTTTTGAAGCGCTTGGTATTTCTGATGAAGAAGCAGAAGAGAAATTCAGCTTCTTGCTTAACGCACTTCGTTATGGTGCTCCTCCTCACGGTGGTTTGGCATTTGGTCTTGACCGTTTAGTGATGCTTATGACTGGCGCGACTTCAATTCGTGACGTTATTGCGTTCCCGAAAACTAAGACTGCTGAATGTCCACTTACTCAAGCACCTGCCCCTGTTGAAGCAAACCAGCTTCGTGACTTGGGCATCCGCTTACGTGAAAAGCCAAAAGCTGAAGAATCTAAATAATTTTTAGATTTTCAAATTAAAAAACCCTGCTTATGCGGGGTTTTTTTAATGGGAAATTTCAGCTATATATTCGACTTACCTAAGCTATGCTTTGCGAAAAAGCAGGTCAGTGGCATAATAAGCTGCTTTCAATTAAGAGGTCAGCTTTATGGCTATGCGCCCTGATGTACGTCGACATGCTTTAGTCGTGATTGTATTCTCCCTCGCACAATGGTTTTTCATGCGCTATATTCTTGCAAATGAATTATTTAACATGACTACAAATCAACGTATTTTATTTTTCTGTGCAAGTAGCTTGGTTGGTGCTTTACTGATTTTTGTTGCACTAATTTATATGGTTCTAAAAGGAAATGCGGATAAAGAGTAATGCAAAAGAAATTACTCATCATTGGCAAACGTGGCGGCATATTGCAATGGTACGAAAATATTCTTGCTGCTGCCCACCAAAGCCCAAATTATGACATTCAAGGTTTTGCCTTAAATCACAATAATGTCACTGAGCGATTTCTAAAAAAAATTTTGCCAAACAAAGATATATATACAGCAAACCTACTCCATAAAAAACTACAAACCTTTCAACCCGATTTAATTTTAATTGCCGATCTTTTTTATTTTAATGACGATCTACTCCAAGTTCTAGCGAACTTTCCATGTAAAAAGGCGCATTGGATTGGAGACTTTTTCGATGAACGATTATTAAAGTCTAAGAACATCATCGATCTATATTGTTTTACCGACTCAAGTTTCATTGAGGATGCCAAAACAATGGGGCTCGAACATTCTATTTATCTTCCCCTTGCTTACAATCCTGAAGTATTCTTTCCTAACAACGAACAAAAAAAAGATCGCCTTTTATTTGTAGGGGCATGGTCTCCAGACCGACAAGAGCTTATTGAGCAAATTCCACTTCCAATCACAGTTTATGGCAAGGGTTGGGATAAACTCAGCAAAGCAAATAGCATTGTTCATCCTCACAATATTCCTTTGACTGAAGTTGCTGAACTCTACAGAAAGCATCGCTATATCTTAAATGTCATTAATAAGAAGAATATTCGCCAAGGCATGAATATGCGTTGTTTTGAAGCTCCTGCTTGTGGTTGTATTTTAGTAAGTGAATATGTTGAAGACCTAAACTATGTTTTTGATATAAAAAATGAAATAATTTCATTCACGAATCCACAAGAATTGCAAATAAAACTGAAAGACTCAATAATGAGTGTTGAAGCAGCCATGTATAAAGTTCAACAGAGTCATACTTATAAAAATAGGTTAGAGACCATTGTTGACGCACTGTTTCAAACTTAATTCTTGTATTTTAACTTTTTATAGGTCTCCCCCCCCCGTGTTTGTTAGTGTTATTGTACCAAGTTATAACCACGCGCAATATTTAGAAGACAGAATTGAGAGCATTCTTAATCAAAGCTATTCGCAATTTGAAGTGATTCTTTTAGATGATCTTTCCCCAGACCATAGTGCAGAAATTTTAGAAAAATATAAAAACCACCCTAAGGTTTCACACTGTATTATTAATGAACAAAACTCAGGCTCAACCTTTTGCCAATGGAATAAAGGAATGCATTTGGCAAGAGGAGATTTGATCTGGATTGCTGAGTCTGATGATGTCGCGGATGCAAAATTTTTAGAAAAATTAGTACCTCATTTTGAAAAAAACTCAAAACTGGTTCTTGCCTACAGTCAGTCTTACCGTATGAATGCACACGGCAAAGTTACAGGGACATGGAAAGATTTTACAGACAATGTTGACTCAGAATTATTCAAAAATGATTTTAAAATGACTGGTCTTGAGTACATCGAAAGATTTCTAAATGCACAAAATACCATTCCAAATGCCAGCGGTGTAGTTTTCAAAAAGCAGACGTATTTCGATGTTGGGGGCGCCAATCCAAGTTTACGCTTTATCGGTGACTGGGAAATTTGGGCAAAAATTGTCTCCCAAGGTGATATTTTCTTTACAGCTGAGTGCTTAAACTATTTCCGTTACCACGACACCAGCGTTATTGCCCAAGCCAAAAAGAAAAAAGATCACTTTGAAGTGAGACGACAAGTGATTTTATTTCGTCAAAGCATGTCACAATTTTTAAAAGACTATAGTAAAACACACCCTGAAGCGAATAGAGCTTATTGTATCAATCAAAAAAGCTTATCTATAGAATTAAGAAAAAATGCATCTTTAGCTATCCGTCGTCGATACTATGACCGAATTATTCCCACAAGTGTAATAGCACTTCATACTTTACCCTTCTATATCATCCCTTTTTATATACTAAAATTACTTGTTCAATTCATTTTATCAATCTGCTTGGTTGCACCATACAAGATGCTATTAAAACAACCTAAATAAAAAGAGGAGATTAACTCCTCTTTTTATTATGCTTTAAATGTATCAGCAATTTGGTCTTTGTCACTCACCAACACCTCACCAACCTCATCTACAGGCCAGTCAATCGCAAGTGTCGGATCATTCCAAATGATCGCACCTTCACTTTCTTTATTATAGTAATTAGTGGTTTTATACAAAAACTGCGTATTGTCTTCGAGTGCGATAAAACCATGTGCAAAACCTTCAGGTATCCAAAACATCGTTTTGTTCTCTGCACTAAGTTCTAGTCCAACCCATTCACCATAGGTTTTTGAGTCTGGGCGAATATCTACAGCGACATCCCAAACACGCCCTTGTACTACACGGACTAGTTTACCTTGTGCATATGGCGCATTTTGATAATGTAAACCACGTAACACCCCTTTTTGAGATAGAGAGTGATTGTCTTGTACAAACGTCGGTATAGTTAAGCCTTGTTCTTCCAGCATCTGTCCAAAACGTTGTTGATTAAAGCTTTCCATAAACCAGCCACGGTCATCACCAAACACATTTGGATGTAGAATCAAAAGCCCCTCTATTTTAGTCGTTTCAACCCGCATTTGATTCTTCCCATATTTTTTTCAGATATTGACCATATTCCGTTTTTTGCAACGCCTCAGCACTTTCCAAAAGTTGTTCTTTACTAATCCAGCCTTGATGGAAACCAATTTCCTCTAAACATGCAACTTTTAATGATTGTCGTTTTTCTATGGTATAAATAAAGTGACCTGCCTCTAAAAGTGACTCATGGGTACCTGTATCTAACCAAGCAAAGCCCCGACCTAGAAGCTCTACATTAAGTGAACCATCTTTAAGATAAGCATTATTGATGTCTGTAATTTCCAGCTCTCCGCGAGCTGATGGCTTTACTTGTTTGGCAAATTCAACAACACGGTTATCGTAAAAATACAAACCTGTCACAGCATAAGGTGATTTTGGTTTCGATGGTTTTTCTTCAATACTCAACACTTTTCCAGATGGGTCAAATTCTACCACCCCAAAACGCTCTGGATCTGTAACATGATAACCAAATACAGTTGCACCATACTCACGATTACCTGCTGCTTCTAATTGTTTACCAAAACTCTGACCATAATAAATATTATCACCCAAGATTAAGCATACATTGTCTTGACCAATAAACTCTTCTCCAATCAAGAATGCTTGCGCCAAACCATCTGGAGACGGTTGTATTTTATAAGTAAGCTCTATACCAAATTGTGAACCATCACCCAACAACTTTTCATACTGTGGTAAGTCTTCTGGAGTTGAAATCAATAAAATTTCACGTATCCCTGCAAGCATTAATACAGACAGCGGATAGTAAACCATTGGTTTATCGTAAATCGGTAAAAGTTGTTTCGACACACCTTTGGTAATCGGATGTAATCGTGTACCAGACCCACCTGCTAAAATAATACCTTTACGTTTTAAACTCATTTAGTTAATAACTCCGCTAATGTTCGTTTCACACCTTCTTGCCAAACTGGCAGAGTCAGTCCGAAAGCTTGCTGTATTTTCTGATTATTTAATCGTGAATTGTGTGGTCGTGCTGCTGGTGTTGGGTAAACCGCTGTTGGAATTGGATTAACCTTTTGTATCGCCAACTCTTGCCCCAATGAACGTGCGTGTTCAAACACATAGCTTGCATAGCCAAACCAAGAGGTTTCACCACTTGCAACAAGGTGATAAATACCGCTTTTATTTGTATCAGTTCTCGCTTGATGAATAGCATGAGCAGTGATGTCGGCAATCAATTCAGCAGAAGTCGGTGCCCCTACTTGATCATCAATAATTGAAAGTTCTTCACGCTGCTGAGCCAAATTCAACATTGTTTTTAAAAAATTTTTGCCTTTGGTGCCATACACCCACGATGTTCTAAAAATAAGATACTGACATCCACTCTCAACAATAGCCAGCTCACCCAATGCTTTAGTTTTACCATAAACATTCAATGGCGTAATTACATCAGTTTCTACGAAAGGTAATGTTCCCGTACCGTCAAATACGTAATCTGTTGAGTAATGTATCAATAAAGCATTAACTTTTTGACATGCTTGAGCCACAGATTTTACTGCTTGATGATTGACAATATCAGCCAGCTCTTGCTCTGTCTCAGCCAAATCGACTGCTGTATATGCAGATGCATTGACCACAACATTAGGTTTCACACTTAAAATGGTATCAAAAATCGCCTGTGGTTGTGTCATATCTCCAGACAAACTATCTTGCCCATATCGATCTAATCCAATTAACTCACCCAAAGGGGAAAGAGCACGTTGTAGTTCCCACCCTACTTGTCCATTTTTTCCAAGCAATAAGATTTTCATAATTATCCTTGATACTGCTTGTTTACCCAAGATTGGTATTCACCGCTTTGAACGTGTTCAACCCACTCTGTATTGTTTAAATACCATTCAACTGTTTTACGTAGACCTGTTTCAAATGACTCTTGTGGAACCCAACCTAAATCATTTTTAATTTTTGTTGCGTCAATTGCATAACGAACATCATGGCCAGGACGATCTTTAACGTAAGTTATTAGATCTTTATATTGTGCAACGCCATTCGGTTTATTCGGTGCAAGTTCTTCGAGCAAACTACAAATCGCATGAACGACATCGAGGTTAGCTTTTTCATTATGGCCACCAATATTATACGTTTCACCAACAATACCCTGTGTGACTACCATAAATAATGCACGAGCATGGTCTTCTACAAACAACCAGTCACGAATTTGCTGACCATTGCCATATACTGGTAAGACTTTGCCTTGTAAAGCATTTAAAATCATGAGTGGAATAAGTTTTTCGGGAAAATGGAATGGACCATAGTTGTTAGAACAATTCGTCACGAGTACAGGCAAACCGTAAGTTCTGTTCCACGCACGAACCAGATGATCTGAACTTGCTTTGCTCGCTGAATACGGTGAACTTGGCGAATATGATGTCGTTTCAGTAAATAAGTCTGTGGTACCTTCTAGATCACCATATACTTCATCAGTTGAAATATGATGGAAGCGGAACGCTGCTTTCTTTTCATTATCTAAACTTAACCAATATGCACAGCTAGCTTCTAACAACTGATAAGTACCAATAATGTTAGTTTCGATAAAAGCATAAGGACCTGTAATTGAACGATCTACATGTGACTCTGCTGCTAAATGCATAACCGCATCGGGTTGGAAACTTTCAAACAATTTATCCAAAGCAGCACGGTCACATATGTCTGTCTGTGAAAACTGATAACGTGGATTATCTGACACAGAAATTAATGATTCTAAGTTCCCCGCATAAGTAAGTTTATCTACATTTAATACTTCATGTTCAGTATTTTGAATAATATGGCGGATAACTGCTGAACCAATAAAACCAGCACCACCTGTAACTAAGAACTTCATAATAAATCATTTAACTCCGCATTCTTAGCATCAGATTTTATCATTTATTTTTTGTTTAATTTAGCCTTCAGTAGATAAAGCCTTTTCGCTTTAACAACAATCATCAGATTAATTTGAACTTTGACTTATCTCATAGCTAAAGGCTGATTTAACTTTTTTGTCATTTCTTCAGTATGATTCTGAACACTTAAACCTTGAACAATATGTGAAAACTGGGGTGCTTGTTGAGGATTAAGCAAAAACAACCAATGCTGCTCGGCTAAGAATTTAAGTTGCTGCCTAATATGATCATCTTGTACTGCCGACTCATCATAAAGTACAAGTAACTTACTGCCGGACATAACAACCTCAGCCACCATTGAAGTCGAATCAGGGCTACTCAATATCCAGTTTGCCGCTTTAATATAATCTTTAATATCACAGCTTTGTCCCTGAGCAACCCAAGTCTGCTGATCATTTGACTGAAAAACCCCATTTTGTTCGCAGAGTTGACATAATTCCTTCTCAAACTCAACAGATGTCCTACGAGATGTCGTCAGCAATAACCTCGCCATTGGATATTGCAAACGAATTTCCGTTAAAATCTTTGCCCATTGTGTGGCATTACCAATATGAACAGTTTTCGTGTTTGCACCTATGAGTACTGTAATCACCTGCTCATTATCATTAATGTACAAATGCTCACGTGCCTGTTCACGAGTTAAAGGTAAAGCACTCATTTTATTGGGTGCAATAGGATAATAAAGGTAATTTGCCAATCCCGCCTGATGCTCATGGATAGTAAAAACGACATCAAAAAAATCTGAGCTTATTCCTCTTAAAGAACTTGCAACCAAATTTTTAACAGATCTTTTTGGTTGTAGATATTGTTTTAATAAAAGATTGGGGAGTAATGTATTACCTCCTGCAGACACAATATAATCAACTTGTATCTGGTCTAATTGTTTTATCGTATCGGCATCAAAAAAATAGCTCAGCCATTGCGTATTTCTAACAAACTTAGTCAACCACTTTAAAATACGATAAACCCATTTGTTTGGTAGCTTTAAACTCAACCACTCCACACGATATGCCTGAGTTTGGTTTAAAAGTTGAATGATGCCTTGTGTCTGAGTCTCATGCCCAGCCTTACCATCGGTCAAAGCAACAATATAAGGCTTTTCATCTATCATCATTTATTGTCCTGTGATGTAAGCAATGACCTATAAACCTGCACCGTGTTTTCAATCATTCCATCCAAAACCAAGTTTTGGTGGGCAAATTGGAAAACAGGCTCAAAATCTTGCTGAACATCTGGCAAACGAAGTAATGTGTCGTTAAGTAACTGATGTAAAGCGACAACATCATTAGGCGGACACAAATATTGCTCAGGTAAAACCATTGTCATCGCACCAACCGCGGTAGAAACCATAGGAACATGACAAAGTAATGCCTCTATCATCGTATATGGACATCCCTCATAATGAGATGACATAACAAATAAACTTGCTTGCTGTAACAACTGAAAGATATCCGTTCTATGCCCCAATAATTTAATCTGATTTTGCAACTGATGAGTAGCAATCAAACTTTGAAGTTTTTCATGCTCAAAACCATCACCTACAATCCATAATTCTGCTTCTGAAATCCCCTTCCAAGCTTCAATAAGAATATCAAACCCTTTTACTGGTACTAATCTACCTACAGCCAAAACAATAGGTGGTTGATGTTTATCAATTGAAAAAGTAGTTACAGGAGGTTCTATACCATTTAAAACGACTACCTTATTCGGATGGTCTAAAATTTCCGCCGCATTTGGGCTAACTGTAATCACAGCCTCATAGTTTTTAAACATTCTTGTATTTTTCTTACGACTATGTAAGGTAGCGACCGAATGTACTTGTAAAAAAGGCATAATTGAAGCCACCATTGCAGCAGCTTTATTGCCATGCACATGAACAATATCTATATCCAAACTATGAATTGCTTTATATAACTGATATAGAACAAATGGATTACGTCTACTTTTACTCAAATCAACAGCGATAAAGTCAGTACGTAAACGATCACGATATTTTTCATTTGCAATGAAAGTGACAGTGTGACCATTCTGTTGTAGACCATGTGCTAGCTCTACAACATGTTTTTCCAATCCACCTTCCTCATCTCCAGCCATTACAATACAAATATGCATACTTTCTCCAATTAACTACGTTTACCCAGTTTTAAACGCAGCTTGACTGCAAATAAAGAATCTTTCCCACTAATCTTAATACGCTGCAACTGCATAAAATCAGGCTGGATACCATCGATACCTTCACTTGTGGTTACCGCATTAAGATATCCTGCTTGTTGAACGTATTTGACATCTCGATCAGAATAAATACCGAATGGATAAGCAAAACTTGTTACAGCACGGCCTGTTAATTCCTCTAACTGTTGCTTTGACTCTGTTAATTCTTTTAAACAACTTTCATCATCCAGTTTATTTAAATTAGCATGCGTTAATGTATGCGAACCAATTTCAATAAGCCCACTTTCTACAAGTTGTTTAACCTCTAAATCATTCAGCTTTGGTTCACGCATTAACTCACCACTATTGTGGTGCTCTTTTTTATAAGTTGACCAATCTCGGTCATGCCGATCTACCACAACATAAATTGTAGCTTTTGCCCGATATTTTTCTAAAACTGGATAAGCATTTTGCAAGTTATCCAAATACCCGTCATCAAAAGTGATTGCAACTGTTTTAGCAGGATGTTTACCCCAATTTTCTTGTAGCTCTTGCATGGTTACAAAATGAAAACCTTGTGATTTCATCCATGCAACTTGCTTCTCAAACTCAATTGGCTTTACTCGAAGCTTATTAAATTTGGCACCATCAATATGATCTCTCACCATGTGGTACATCAAAACACGTGGTCGATTCCAATCCACTGCTGGCTTCCACCACGCATACTTATAGCTAAATAACACAATAAGCAAGACCAGTAAAATCAGGATATAAAACACAATGCCAAACTCATTATTTCGCTAAAAGATATGTTGCCACAC
Source organism: Acinetobacter geminorum (assembly GCF_013009345.1). GTDB lineage: Bacteria > Pseudomonadota > Gammaproteobacteria > Pseudomonadales > Moraxellaceae > Acinetobacter > Acinetobacter geminorum. Next base: position 195,381 of record NZ_JABELE010000005.1, read on the forward strand.
GGTCTGCTTCTTTAAAAGCATAAGGTTGTGGCAACTGTACGACACAAGTATTCTGTGAAATTAGTTGTGATTCTATCATTTGATCAATCGAGTGCGTAATTCTATCCTCTTTCAACCGATCGATTGCTATGACCCCTACGCGACAACCCGCAGTAAGTGCTTCAAAAACCATAGAAACGCTATCTTCTGTTACCCATACAGCTTCTGCTTTTTGCATCTCTTCAAAAATCCAGCCCTGAGGTGTTTGCTCAACCGGAAATATTTGTAAATGCGGGGCAAAACTTTGTTGTCTTAAAATATCAATAAACTCTGCTGGTGTTCGACGTGAAGTAGTCAGAATAATTTCAGCGTCTGGATTATTCTCAACAATTTTTTGAACACTGCTTAATACTTTATCTTGGTTCCATTGATGTCGTTTAGATGAGCCACCTAAGGCTATTAAAATTCTGGCTGTTTGATGGCGGTTTTCATTACGAATTGGATTAAGTGCACCACGCGTGACAATCACATGGCTATCGGCATGGATGCCATCATGTTCTGGAATAACAGCATAATCAAAACAAACCACAGGTAAGTTAGGCTTCATCAAAATAATAGTTTTAGCTTTTCTAAAAATTTTACCGAGTAACCAGACCCGAAAATGAGTGTGACTGCCCACTCCAAATATAAAATCGGGGGCTTGTTGAAATAAGGAGTTTTTTGAAGAGAAAAGTACCTGAATTAAAGAAATAATAGGTAAATCAGAAATGAGGATCTCTTCAAAAGTTATATCTGCCTGTTGTCTTTGCATCGCCTGAAACAAGCCTAATGCTTGTGAGCGGTGTCCTGCCTTTCCATCAGACACATAGACAATATGCATAGAAGCTCCCTAAGCCAAAAAATAAAAAGGCGAAACTTATGTTCGCCTTTTTATGTTAACGGATTAACTTATTTTACGTAAGTTAACCAGTGTTCATATTTCGGATTTCTACCTTGAACCGCATCAAAGTAAGTTTTTTGGATTTCAGTAGTAATTGGGCCACGAGTACCCGAACCGATTTGACGGTCATCGTATTCACGAATTGGTGTTACTTCAGCAGCAGTACCTGTGAAGAATGCTTCGTCTGCAATATAGAATTCGTCACGTGTAATACGGCGCTCAACAACTTGGTAACCAAGATCTCTAGCGATTGTCATTACAGTTTGACGTGTAATACCATCAAGCGCACCACCAGCGATATCTGGAGTGTGTAAAACGCCATCTTTAATCAAGAATACGTTTTCACCTGAACCTTGGCATACATAACCTTGTGGGTCCATTAACATTGCTTCATCGTAACCAGAATGTGCAACTTCTTGGTGAGCAAGGATTGACAACGTGTAGTTACCAGATGCTTTTGCTTTACACATCGTCACGTTTGGATGATGGTGAGTAAATGATGAAGTTTTAACGCGAATACCTTTAGCCATCGCTTCATCACCAAGGTATGCACCCCACGCCCATGCAGCAACAGCGGCATGAATGGTGTTATTTGTTGCTGCAATACCTAGTTTCTCTGAACCGATCCAGATCAGTGGACGTAAATAGCAAGAAGCTAATTTATTTTCACGAACAACATCGATTTGTGCTTGTTCAAGCGTTGCTTGATCATAAGGCACTTTCATTTGATAAATTTTTGCTGAATTTAACAAACGTTTTGTGTGGTCTTGAAGACGGAAAATCGCTGTACCTTTAGGAGTTTCATAAGCACGAACACCCTCAAATACGCCCATACTGTAGTGTAATGTATGGGTTAAAACGTGAATCTTTGCATCACGCCAATCAATTAATTTTCCATCTTGCCAAATAAAACCATCACGATCAGCCAAATTCATGGAACACTCCAAATTGTTATAAAATCATTCACTATCCAACTCAACCGAAGCGGTTGGGTCTATTAATCTTTGCCATAAATTGCAAACGACCGCACGGGTACTACGCCAGTCCGCTGCGCTAACTTGCATGGATTGATTTGCAAGGGCTAAGCGGTGGCTTTCGGCACGTTCACTAAGATAGGCTCGAATTAATGCTGTGGCATCTTCACTGGATAAGCAGTCTGCTTTAGCAGCATCTTCTAATATTCTTACATTATCAGAATAATGGGCGAGATCGGGTTTCGTCCCGCTCCATGCAAGTACAGCATACTGTGCCATAAATTCGATATCGACGATACCACCTGCGTCCTGTTTTAAATGAAAAATACCATGTTTTTTTTGTTCAGAAGACGAACCTAGGTGGTCTTTCATTTTCTGACGCATTTTCAACACTTCTTCACGAACATAAGCCTCATCTCTAGACTGAGTCAATATCTCACGGCGAAATATTTCAAATTTCTGGCAGAGCGCTTCATCGCCAGCAATAGAGCGTGCTCGAACTAATGCCTGATGCTCCCAAAGCCATGCACTTTTCAACTGATAGTGTTCATAGGCTTTCAGACTCGTTACCAATAAACCTGCCTCACCTGAAGGTCTTAAGCGTGTATCAATTTCATAGACACGACCATCTAGCGTTTGCGTAGTCATCAAAGACATAAATTTTTGAGCAACACGCATCGCAAATTCAAAGCCACTAATTGACTTGGTTCCATCCGTATCAGCTTGTTCATCTAGATAGTGAATAAAGACAAGGTCTAAGTCAGAACCATAGCCCAGTTCAATCCCCCCCACTTTGCCATACCCAATGACAGCAAAAGCTTTATAGTCGAGAGAGCAGCGTTTCCCATCGACATCACATGGATAACCATGACGCTTTGCTACGGTCTGATAAGCTAAATTAAGCGTTGCGTTTACACTGACTTCAGCAATATCAGTCAATGCATCAGATACTTTCATTAATGGGCTTTCAGCTAAGACATCACTTGCAGCAACAGTTAACACATTGCTCTTTTTAAAGAGGCGAAGTACTCGCATCTGATCTTCGACCTGATCAATCTCAATACGGAGCAACTGCTGACGTAGTGAGTCTTCTAAGTCCTTACGTTTTGGCAATTCGAAATCCATCGATAAGAACTCATCAAGCAGTACTGGATATTGCGTTAGCTCTTCACAAATCCACGGACTCACCGTCGCCATTTTAACTAAGCGTTGCAATGCGCCTTTACTTTCAATCAACATCACCAAATACACGGTTCGACGCATGACTGATTCAATCAGTGGCATTAAGCGCAACAGTGCAGTTTGTGGTTGTTCTGATTGTAAGATCGCTTCAATCAAATGAGGCCAAAATGTTTTTAAACGCTGCACAGCATTTGAAGGGAGTTTTTTAAGTGCGTGACCATGCCAGAACTCATGAATTAGATTTTTCGCATTGTCATCCAGCACTTCATCTAACTGCTGCTCTAACTGCCCAAAATTTTCAGTTGCTGCATTAGAGTTGGTATCTTCAATGAGCTGCTTAAATTGAACTTTTACTTTTTGACGTTTCTCATTAAGAACATCAAGAAACTCCTTCCAGCTAGTGAAAGCTAAGGTATCTATAATGCGTTGTCTTAAGTCCAATTCTTCTGGTAATAATTGGGTTTGCTGATCGTTGAGCGCTTGAATTGCATGTTCAACACGGCGTAAAAATAGGTAAGCATCTTCAAGTTCTAATACAGCTTGTTTTTCTAATAAGCCAGCTTCCCCAATGTGCTCAAGACTAACTAAACATTGACGGTCTTGTAACTCACGTTTAGACCCGCCATAAATAAGCTGAAAGACCTGAACAATAAACTCAATTTCACGAATACCACCCGCTCCGAGTTTAATATCATCCTCAATATGACGACGTAAGACTTCGCGCTCAATCATCGCTTTCATATCACGCATGGCAGCAAAAGCGGTGTAATCGACATAACGGCGGAATACAAAAGGACGTGTCATTTCCAATAAGTCTTGTCCTTCTTTTCCCCCAGTGACAACGCGCGCTTTAATCCATGCATAACGTTCCCACTCACGGCCATGTTGACTTAAATATTTTTCTAAAGCTGCATGACTAATCGCTAGTGCCGAACCGTCTCCCCAAGGACGCAAGCGCATATCAACTCGAAATACAAAACCATCGGCAGTAATATGTTCAAGCAAATAAATGAGTTTTTGTCCCCATAAAATACAGAACTGCTGTACATCAATACATTTGCGACCGTTGGTTTCACCTTGCTCATCAAAGGCAAAAATTAAGTCGATATCACTTGATAAGTTAAGCTCTTGAGCACCAAGCTTACCCATGGCAACAACAATCAAATCTTGAACTTTGCCAGAGTAACTCACAGGTTCACCGTGTTTCGCCACAAGTGCTACACGCGCAAAATCTTTTGCTGCACAAATACTGGCATCGGCAAAATCAGAAAGTTCACGAGTGAGTGTGACAACATCAGTCAGCTGATTGGCATCCTGCCAAATCCAGCGGAACATTAAACGGCTACGTAAAATGCGCATTCCGCGCATCCAAAGCGTTTCATCAGCAATCCCATCTAGCGTGGTCTGTATAAATTGGTAAATCTGTTCGGTCGAGAGCGGTGCAGTAAATTGATCTATTTGATAATCTTGTTCTAAAACAGCTTGATGCAAACCTAAAACTTGTTCTGCGTACTGACTGGCACGCAATGTTTTTTGTAACTGCTCCGCATTCATATAAAAAGCTCTTTTCCTCGTACTCTGTTTTTAGTTATAGCAGTTCGAGTAGTGGTAGGAAAAGGGATTAGACTAATTTTACTTCTGATGAAGAATGATGTTCGGTATGTACTTCATGACTTTCTTGAGCTGAAGGTAATAGAACTTTAAATGTCGTTCCTACCCCTTCTTTAGAATCAACAGTAATTTGCCCCTGATTAATCTCGACAAAACGCTTGCAAAGACTCAAACCCAAACCAGCACCTTTTTCCCCTGCAGTGCCTTTAAAGCTAGCAGTAATACGTGGATGGAATAAATTTGCCATTTGTTGTTCGGTCATGCCTAGACCTGTGTCTCGAACAGTAATTTCTACATTTGTATCCGCTTGTTGAGCTTCAATAAAGACTTTGCCTGATCCATCAACATCGGTAAATTTCAGCGCATTTGACACCAAGTTTTGAATTACAGAGGTCATCATATTGATATCGGCGTAGATGTTTAAATCATCCGGAACACCATTCACCAGTTCAATATTTTTCTTTAAAGCTAATGTGTGCAGTACATCGCAAACGATATTGCTGACTTGTCTAAGCTTAAAATTAATTGGGTGATAAACAAAACGCCCGCCCTCAGCCATTGCCCATGTTAGTAAGCTTTCAAGCAAGTTATAGGTCGACTGTGAGGTGTCATATAAATAGTCTGCAATATTTTGAATACTAGATTCATCTAAAGTTTCACGCTCTTTAGCGAGTACCTCAGAAAATCCGAGCAATCCATGAAAAGGCGCACGTAGGTCATGCGAAATAATCGAGAAAAATTTTGTTTTACTCGAATTAAGTGCCACTTGTTGCTCGTATAATTCATTTAACTCTTCGTAGTTAAACTTCAACTCGACTTGTTGCATAAAACTAGAACAATAATCGAGCAACAATTGAATATCATCATCTTCAAACGTTGACGCATCATCATCGAAAAAGACAGCAAAACCCATAGAGGTTTTATCAGGGTGTAGAAGATGCACAGCCAATGCCCTCCTGCACTCAATATTTAATTCTTTTAAATAGTTGATTAAATTTTGATATGAAGGATGTAAGTGATTAATGGTCTGTTGTTTGGCGAAGCACTGTTTTAAATGCTTTGATGGTTTAAACGAGATTGCCGTCATGCCTTCAGGGCAACGGTGCCAAAAGTAGGGTTCCTGATTAAAAGTCAATAAGGCTTTTTTACAACTCAAAAGACGAAGACTAAACCGGAAAAATTGCTCGATGTAGTTCTGCTCGGCGTTTAATCCAAGCAACAGAGATATCCTACAAGCACTTAACTGCTCAACCTGATTTAGTTCTAAATGTTGGAATGTCATTGCCCGCCTCACAGATTTTGTCGTTTTTGGTCGGAACCGCTCTTAAAAAATGTACTTATAATCATTATGATCTACTACAAACTTTAACACAGTACATTAAAAGAGCAACGTTCTTTTCAAAATAGAAATGTGAAGTTTCAATTAAAGGTTTTCAGATACATAAAGTGGGTATGCTTGAGGAAAATACAACAATTTTTGAAGGTAAAGAGTTGTAAGATGTTAGAAATGCGAGTTCAGAATACTCGTAAAAGATGGTCAAAAAATATTATTTTGAGCACGAGGTTAGATTCTTACTCAGTTCCGCTTTTATCAAACGTGTTTGGTATTTAAACAAGAACTTCTTGAGCTAAAAAAATGAAAGATTTTTATAAGCTCTAAATTTATAGCTAGAAATTCGAGTCCGACCCTCGGACCATATTCAGAATCGTAAGATTCTACAAAAACCCCTAAGCTAACGGCTTAGGGGTTTTTGTTAGGTATAAAAAGTGGATAGAGCTTAAGAAATTATGAAATGAGTATTTGATCCCGAGGGTCGGACTCGTGCTTTAAAATAAATATTTGATAAATAAAAATTATTAAAAAAATATTTTATAAAAGGGACCTTCAAGGGTACCAAAAAGTGTTTTTCACCTAATTAGCATATAGGTACTAGGAAATGAAAATTTGATAACCGAATGTTTTATTATAAACCTTTCATGTATATGAGGTATGAAATATAGGCTTTTTAAAGAGGCGAAACTAAGCTATTATAAAAAGAATACATTTCTAATACAAAAGTTAGTGGATAAGAAATTCACTTTCAACAAGAAACATTAGGGGTTTCAATGGCAGATTATGATGCTTCTTCCTCATGGAGTGGCTTTAATTATCAAGGAAAAGTCGCTATCTATTATGTACTAAAAAAAATTAATGAGGCCCCTCTTGATACAAATTTTTTAAATTATAAACTATTATTAGAAGCGACTGAAGACTTTGAAATTATTCATAATGGGATCTCTATATCCTATCATCAAGTAAAAGCTTATAACTCACAATCGTTTAGCAAATATTCTAATGCATTAATAAGTCTACTATTAGAACTATATAAGTCGACAGAAGTTAAAGGCTATATTCATACTTGGCTAAATATAAATTTTAAAAGTAAACATACAAGTTTAATTGACTCTATTAAAACTGATTTAAAAAAAATTCTAGAAGATCATACAAATAAAAAAAAAGGGGAAGTATCTATTCTAGAATATGCATCATCAGAAAATACAAAAATTCCAAAATTGGCCTCAATAATTAAACAGGCCTATCCTTCTAAAACCCTAATAGAGCTACAAGATATATTGAAAGCAATATTATCAAATGATAAAAATTGCTTAACGCGTTTAAGGGCTTTTACTTACCCAGATGGAAAAAACTTTTGTGATTTAGAAGAAATCAACAATAAGATTAAAGCAGAAATTAAGTTAGCCTTTGATAAAAGAAAAATACCTAGTACAGAAGAACAAATCGAAAAGGCTTTCCGATTCTTTCTCGGAAAAATTGATGAGCATATTATAGAAAGACATAAGAAAAGTAGCGAAGAAGAAAAATCCATTTCTTTCGAGGAGATCAAAATTGCATTAAATTTCGATCATGAGGATATTGGGCATGATTACTTAGCTTATAGATTTAAATTAAAATTTGCTCAACAAATAGAAGAATATATTAGTGATGAAGATGATTATCCACTTCCTGAGGATGAATCAAATTGCAGTCTATTAAAGGCACGCAATTTACTTCTATCACTTCCTTCAACTGATTTATGGTCATATTATCAAGCTTTTTCACCGCATTGCTACTTAGATAAAAGTAATAATACAGATAATGCATTCGATACAGATTTTAATAGTATCCGAAATGTACTTATTAGAATCTTACATCAAATCAACTTTAAATATAAGCTACAGGATAAAACAAGGTACAGATTTATCTATAGAACAGAGTTACCACCTTATCAACATTACCTTCCCTCAGCAATTCCTTTAGGATTTAGACCTAAAAATATAGCAAGAAAAATTATAGAAAATCCAAATATGAATGAAATTCTCTTTGAAATAGAAAATATTATTTATAATGGTGATTTAACATATAAAATTTCTCCTTTAGAACTAATGCATACAGAAGCTCCATTGATCAACCCTTCCGAAAATCGGCCACGAAGAGATGAGGTTCTAGATATCATAAATCTTTTACCAATTAACATTGCAAAGGATAATTTGCCATAATGATTAATATTATCAACCAAGTACTCATTAATAACAATTATAAAATTATTGAAGTAGAAAGTTCATTAACTAACTATTTCATTAATTTATTTCAGTCTCATCCTCATGCTTATAAAGATGAATTCTTCATTACATTACAATCAAAAACACAATCCGATTCGGATGCTTTAGATATTCTTACTGAAAAAGCAGAAATATTATATGAAGAAATTTTAAACTCTGGAATAGTTCCTCCTACTTTTAAAAAAAATAGCACATTAATTATTTGCCAAGAATATTCAAAAATTGAGCGTACTACTATTTACTCTCTTGAAGAAGATCCATTCAATTTTAAAAAGAATGTTATTACTTATACTGAAGAGGAGTTAAATTCCCTCAACAGTTATCTTTTTGAGAGAAGTATAGTTGATTTAACTAATGAAACTATAAGTAAAATCATAAATGCTAAAGATGGACTAGACTTTTTAAGCTTTAAAGAAAACCAAGAAAACAAAAAAGATTATTACTCTTTAATCTTAAAAATAATTTTAAAACTACCCTTTATAACCTATATCCCTAAAGAAAAACAACTTGATGACTTAGAACTAGAGATCCAAAATTCGTTAAGTATTTCTCATCATAAAATTTATAAGAAACTATTAGATTCCTCCACTGAATGGAATGATGAAAATATACTCGAAAATATTAACTTAATTTGGGGAGAAACAGAATGATTAAACTAAATAGAATTATCATTAGAAATTTTAAAATTTTTGGTGAAGAGCCTTATATAACCCGAATCCCGCTTAAGCCGATATTTCCATAACCCGAATTATCGGCTTATTTTGGTGACATATTTGATAAGCAC
>NZ_JABELE010000060.1 GCF_013009345.1 Acinetobacter geminorum
CTGGGCGCCTACATCGATCGCCACGGCCGCCGCCAGGGCCTGATCATCACCCTCGGCCTGATGGCCATGGGCACCCTGCTGATCGCCTTCGTTCCCGGCTATGCCACGCTGGGCGTGGCGGCGCCGTTGCTGGTGCTGTTCGGCCGGCTCCTGCAGGGTTTTTCCGCCGGCGTCGAGCTGGGAGGGGTTTCGGTCTACCTGTCGGAGATCGCCACGCCAGGACGCAAAGGCTTCTTCGTCAGTTGGCAGTCGGCCAGCCAGCAGGTCGCGG
>NZ_JABELE010000061.1 GCF_013009345.1 Acinetobacter geminorum
CTCAAGAAGCTGCATATTATCAGTCTACCAACCGCAATAAACTATCTGTTGCTATCGACATTGCTAGCTCTGATGGACAAGAATTGATTAAAGCTCTTATTCAAGACACCGATGTTGTGATTGAAAACTACAAAGCGGGTTCTTTGAAAAAATACGGTTTAGACTACGAGTCTTTATCTGCGATTAACCCTAAACTGGTGTATTGCTCGATTACAGGTTTTGGTCAAACTGGGCCAAGAGCAGAGGAACCCGGTTATGACTTTATTATT
>NZ_JABELE010000062.1 GCF_013009345.1 Acinetobacter geminorum
GGTATATGACCGTCTGGTCTCTGATGACATCATGAATATGGTGCGCCGCGATGCTGACCGCGTATTAGTCGGCAAACGGGCAGGTTATCACTGCGTACCGCAGGAGGAGATCAACCAGATCCTGCTGCGGGAAGCGCAAAAAGGTAAGCGTGTGGTGCGTCTGAAAGGGGGCGATCCGTTTATCTTTGGTCGCGGCGGCGAGGAGCTGGAAACTCTCTGCAACGCGGGCATTCCGTTCTCCGTGGTGCCGGGCATTACGGCGGCATCCG
>NZ_JABELE010000063.1 GCF_013009345.1 Acinetobacter geminorum
TATCCCACGGCAGCAGCAGGGTATCCATGACGGCGGTGAACGGCATGTCCAGCGCCACCAGCGATTTCACACCCCAGTTGGTATCGCTGTCCCCCAGCGTTTGCGCACTGGATCGCGTGCCCGGATAGGTTCCCTCTTTGCCACCGGTATGTGACATTACGCTGGAGCAACCGCTCAGGCTTATTATCCCGCTGAACAGGACCAGCTTTAACAGTCGTCTGCTTTTCATTGTTCTTCCATTGTCGTTTCGGGCGTTGAGATAAC
>NZ_JABELE010000064.1 GCF_013009345.1 Acinetobacter geminorum
AGGACATACCAGCACACACATGAGGGGGAAGACTAAAGGAGGATGAACGGCAGGCAACCTGCCAGATCTGGTAGGGCGCGCCGGCCGGCGCGCCCTGCGCGTCAGATGAGGCCCCGCGCCGCGGCGTAGGCAGCAGCCAGCGTCTTGTTCGGCGCGTCGAACTTCTTCTGGATGTTCTTGTGGTGGAAGTTCACCGTGCTCTCGGAAATGCTCAGGATGATGGCGATTTCCCCGGAGCTCTTGCCGTCGGCGGTCCATTGCAG
>NZ_JABELE010000065.1 GCF_013009345.1 Acinetobacter geminorum
CGGCCTGCACGCCTCCAGCGGCATCCTGTTCAACCACGAATCGCCGCTGCGCGGCATCGAGTTCGTCACGCGCAAGGTTACCGACGCGGTGGCCCGCATCAAGCTCGGCAAGCAGCAGGAATTGCGCCTGGGCAACGTCGACGCCAAGCGCGACTGGGGCTTTGCCGGGGACTACGTCGAAGCCATGTGGCTGATGTTGCAGCAGGACAAGGCCGACGACTACGTGGTGGCCACCGGTGTCACTACCACCGTGCGCGACATG
>NZ_JABELE010000066.1 GCF_013009345.1 Acinetobacter geminorum
ACAACGATACTTATCTCCTGACGTCGAGCATTGCCACAGCCACGCTGGTCTGGATTTTATGGCGCTTGCTGCGCCTGCGCATCACCGCCCGTATGGCCCTTAAGAACGCCACTGGCAATAAGTAATGACTATTTTTCAGGAGAAGTTATTAGTCAGCAGGATGCCGCCAAAGAGCAGGCCAACACCCGCAAAAATGTACGCGTCGTTTCCATTTTCACCGCCTCGTCTTTCGGCATTGTCGGGGTGCTGGTGATCCTTT
>NZ_JABELE010000067.1 GCF_013009345.1 Acinetobacter geminorum
GGGTAACCTGGTGGATGGCGATACCGTGACTGCAACAGCGACTGACCCTGCAGGCAATACTTCATTGCCAGGTACAGGCACAGTCTCTGCAGACATTACACCGCCGGTGGTTGCACTTGATGATGTGTTGACGAATGACAGCACACCAGCACTCACTGGTACAGTGAACGATCCGACAGCAACTGTGGTTGTGAACGTGGATGGTGTTGACTATCCGGCAGTGAACAATGGTGACGGCACCTGGACGCTTGCAGACAA
>NZ_JABELE010000068.1 GCF_013009345.1 Acinetobacter geminorum
GCTTTGACGTTATCGAGGATCTCCGCCACGGTGCGGGTGATGCTCTCTGAGGCTGAAATTGCCGGGCGCATCAGCAGCTCGCGCTGTTGCGCGTCGCTACAGGTATTCCAGTCGATGATTGTGTTAAAGCTCATGGTCGTTACTCCATCATCTTCTCAATTGGCAGCACCAGAATGGAGCTCGCGCCCAGCGCCTTCAGTTTTTCCATGGTTTCCCAGAACAGGGTTTCGCTGCTCACCATGTGCATCGCCACGCGCT
>NZ_JABELE010000069.1 GCF_013009345.1 Acinetobacter geminorum
CCAAAGATAATGTTGCATCCGGCGTCACCCATGCCATAGCCGATCTTTTCTTTTACTGACAGTTTGTTGTTATCCATCGACAGATCTCCGGGTTTCGGTATGGAGAGAATTATTCGCTGGCAAACGGATAAATGCGTTGCAATATAAGGGCGGTGATATGGAGGATTTTGCTGTTGGCGTGAATTTGTGAGGAAGGTAACAAGACGCTGTACCCGCAACTGCGGGTACAGCGAGAAAACACTTAGTGCGCTTT
>NZ_JABELE010000006.1 GCF_013009345.1 Acinetobacter geminorum
TGTGGCATTGGACCGTCAGTCGCAGCACACACAAGGATCGCGCCGTCCATCTGAGCAGCACCAGTAATCATGTTTTTGACGTAATCGGCGTGGCCCGGGCAGTCAACGTGCGCGTAGTGACGAATTGGAGAATCGTATTCTACGTGTGAAGTATTAATTGTAATACCACGTGCTTTTTCTTCAGGTGCTGAGTCGATTTGTGAGTAATCTTTCGCTTCACCGCCGTAAGTTTTTGCACAAATTGTTGCAATCGCAGCAGTTAAAGTTGTTTTACCATGGTCAACGTGACCGATTGTGCCCACGTTTACGTGTGGCTTATTACGTTCAAACTTGGCTTTAGCCATGATGATCTTCCTTTATAAACTACTCATGGAGGGTCACCCCATGAGCACTTGGTTTTTAACTAAGAAATTAGTTTGGGCTTATAGTAATCGAAAGATTACTCGTCGTCACCTTTTTTACCGCCAGCTTGGAATTTAGCGATGATGCCTTCAGCCACGTTACGTGGAGTTTCAGCATATTTAGCAAATTCCATAGAGTAAGTCGCACGACCTTGAGACATAGAACGCATTTGAGTCGCGTAACCAAACATCTCAGCAAGAGGAACTTCTGCACGAATTGCTTTTGTTCCACCAGGAAGATCGTCCATACCTTGAACCATACCACGACGACGGTTTAAGTCACCCATGATATCGCCCATGTAGTCTTCTGGAGTTTCTACTTCAACTTTCATGATAGGTTCAAGAAGGATAGGATCCGCTTTCATGAAACCATCACGGAAGGCATAAGAACCTGCCATTTTGAACGATAATTCGTCAGAGTCGACGTCATGGTAAGAACCGTCGAATAATGTCGCTTTAATACCAACAACAGGGTAACCAGCCAATACACCATTCTTCATACGTTCTTGAATACCTTTGTCAACCGCGCCAAAGAATTCTTTAGGTACTACACCACCAACAACTTCTTCAACGAATTGGTATTCTTTACCAGCTTCTTCAACATCAAGCGGTTCAAGACGTACATATACGTGACCAAACTTACCTTTACCACCAGTTTGACGTACGAACTTACCTTCTTGTTCAACAGACTTTTTGATCGTTTCACGGTAAGCAACCATTGGTTTACCAATGTTAGCTTCAACACCGAATTCACGCTTCATACGGTCAACAATGATGTCAAGGTGAAGTTCACCCATACCAGCAATAATTGTTTGACCAGATTCTTCGTCTGTACGAACACGGAACGATGGATCTTCTTTAGCCAAACGACCTAAAGCGATAGACATTTTTTCTTGGTCTGCTTTAGTTTTTGGTTCAACAGCCAATGAAATTACTGGCTCTGGGAATTCCATACGCTCAAGAGTAATGATGTTTTTCTCATCACATAATGTATCACCAGTTGTAACGTCTTTAAGACCTACACACGCTGCGATATCACCTGCACGGATTTCATCAAGATCTTGACGTTCGTTCGCATGCATTTGCACGATACGACCGATACGTTCACGCTTAGCTTTAACTGGGTTATAAACCGGATCACCTTGTTTAAGAACACCAGAGTAAACACGTACGAATGTTAAGTTACCTACGAATTTGTCGTTCATGATTTTGAACGCAAGCGCAGAGAACGGAGCTTCGTCAGATGCTTCACGAGACGCTTTAGTTTCGTCTTTGTCGTCAAGGATACCTTCGATCGCTTTAACTTCTGTAGGTGATGGTAAGAATTCAATTACAGCATCCAACATACGTTGAACACCTTTGTTCTTGAATGCAGAACCACAAAGCATTACTTGAATTTCAGAAGCTAATGTACGAGCACGTAAACCAGCGATGATGTCTTCTTTAGAAAGATCACCTTCTTCTAGGTACTTGTCCATTAATTCTTCAGAAGCTTCAGCCGCAGCTTCAACCATTTTTGTACGCCATTCGTTAGACGTATCAACTAGGTCAGCTGGGATATCAGCATATTCAAACTTCATACCTTGAGATGCTTCATCCCAGATAATCGCTTTCATTTCGATAAGGTCAACAACACCCTGGAATGTATCTTCAGCACCAATTGGCACAACGATAGGAACAGGATTACCACCTAAACGAGTTTTAACTTGCTCAACAGCACGGAAGAAGTTTGCACCAGTACGGTCCATCTTGTTCACGAATGCTAAACGAGGCACTTTATATTTGTTCGCTTGACGCCATACAGTTTCAGACTGAGGTTGTACACCACCTACAGCACAGTAAACCATGCACGCACCGTCAAGAACACGCATAGAACGTTCAACTTCGATTGTGAAGTCTACGTGTCCCGGGGTGTCAATTACGTTGATACGGTGTTGTTCGAATTGGTTACCCATACCAGACCAGAAACAAGTTGTAGCAGCAGAGGTAATTGTAATACCACGCTCTTGCTCTTGTTCCATCCAGTCCATTGTTGCTGCACCGTCGTGTACTTCACCAATTTTGTGAGATACACCTGTGTAGAACAAAATACGTTCAGTTGTAGTTGTTTTACCTGCGTCAATGTGCGCAGAAATACCGATGTTACGGTAACGAGTAATTGGGGTTTGGCGAGCCATGATGTCTACATTCCTAAATGTTATATTTAAAACAGGACGCACCAATTAAATTGATGCGCGCGAATATCCAAACAGGCAACTTAAATACCTGCAAAGCCCCCACTTTGATAGAGAGCGATGTTGAATCGAGCTGCTGTACGCATGAATATTCTCCTGAATAAGGCCTGTTTTATCCGCTTAGAAACGGTAGTGAGAGAAGGCTTTGTTAGCTTCAGCCATACGGTGCACATCTTCACGTTTTTTGATTGCTGCACCTTTACCTTCAGCTGCATCAAGCAACTCACCAGCAAGACGTAAAGCCATCGTTTTTTCAGAACGCTTAGCAGCAGCATCTACTAACCAACGCATAGCTAAGGCAGTACGACGGGATGGGCGTACTTCCATAGGTACTTGATAAGTAGCACCACCAACACGGCGTGCTTTTACTTCAACCATAGGACGAACTTTTTCAAGAGTAGTCTCGAAAAATTCAACTGGGTCTACTTTATTTTTTTCTTGAACGCGTTCTAAAGCACCGTAAACGATACTTTCTGCAATAGATTTTTTACCATCTTGCATTACGTGGTTCATGAATTTAGCGATTGTTTGGCTGCTAAATTTTGGATCTGGAAGGATCTCACGAGCAGCGACTACGCGACGTCTTGGCATTTTAATACACCTAATAATATGACACTTCAGGATGATCCAGCAGTTTGTACAAGTGTCATGTACACGACGCTGGCCTTACTATACGTCGCTTGAATTACAAATCTATGAAGAATTCAAACAAGCGAAACGCTAAAGGGCTTATTCGACTAGTTTCCTAGAATTACTTCTTAGGACGCTTAGTACCGTATTTAGAACGTGATTGATTACGATCTTTAACACCAGCACAGTCTAATGAACCACGAACGGTATGGTAACGTACACCCGGTAAGTCTTTAACACGACCACCACGGATAAGAACAACACTGTGCTCTTGTAAGTTATGGCCTTCACCACCGATGTAGCTAGATACTTCAAAACCTGAAGTTAAGCGAACACGGCAAACCTTACGCATAGCTGAGTTAGGTTTTTTAGGTGTAGTTGTATAAACACGTGTACAAACACCACGACGTTGTGGACAAGCCTTCAACGCAGGAACTTTGGATTTTTCAACCAAAGTCGTACGACCCTTACGGATCAACTGATTCGTTGTTGCCATATGGCAATTCTCCCGTTATTAAAAAACCTTAAAAAGAAAATACCTCTTTTTAAGGGCACATAATTGTAAGCCAAGATGCAAAAATGGTCAACACGGCAATACTTACCAAATGTTGACCATATCAATGTTTGACAGGACGATTTACAAATTTAAATAGAGTCTATTTTCAATTTTTAAACTTCTACTTTGTAAGTGTATTGTTAAGAGTATTTTTTATCTTCCAATATCTCGTCATCATCCTCTGGTGTTAAAGCAGGTTTTTGCTCAGTATGCTCATGTTCTGTCACATGTTTGTCAGCAAGTTGTTCTAAACCTTGATGAACATTTTCCTGAATTTTTTCTTCACTCTTTTCGCGTTCCGTAGGCTTTAACACAATAGAAACTTTTGAAATCACCTCATGATTTTCTACTTTATGATGATGAGCAGAATGAATATTACCATCTTCACCTATATTTAAAAGTCTTGGACTTGCTTTTTGAATGAGTGTAACCGCAGCATAATAGGCTTGCAGCGGAGATAAATGCTCGCTAGGGTGTTCATTTAAATAATGTCTTGCCGCTCCAAAAATTGCTTGAGCTTTATGCCCCACATCTTCTTGCAGCTTCCAACTATACACTGCGCTTAAAACCGCACCTGCAATTGGGGTAAATTTCCCAAAAGCTGAGAGTTTCGGAATACGATTCAACCATTCCCATTTGAACTCCCCATCTTCATCTACCAACCAGTTCTTTAGAGTCTCTATATCTGTGGTTGAACCTAGCACTTGCTGAAATTGATGAATATCTTGTGTTTCCAACATATTTCTTAATGTTTTTAAAGCCAACAACAGGGTTTGCTTCTCAGCAATCAGGCTAATATCAACTTCTTTAAAAATAAACTCGACAACATCTTGATCAGTAGCTTCCAATAAATCAAAGCCATGTGATCTTCCTGTCTGATAAATAGTTCTTAAAACCAAAACTAATGAAACTGGGATATCTACAGCCGCACCAACGACACCTGATACACCTGTAATTGCACCTTGTACAGTCGCAATGAGCTTGTTTTGTTCAATAAGTGCCTGACTTAAACGTTGAGAGCGTCCTGTGTCTTTAGTTAATTCAAATAAATCTTTAGCACCCGCTTCTTCTAGGATTTTTTCAGTTAAGGTACTTTTTGAACTAAAGTCATTTAACCAGTTAAATAAATGGCCTGAGATTTTTTCGTCCCAATCAGGTGAAAGAAATGTAGCAACGCCGTTTACTTTTTTGAAATGGCGCCCAAACACCTGACGTGTGACTTTTGGTAAATGCTCTCGTAGCATTTGTTGAGGACTTTCATATTGCTCAACTTCAAATGGGCTTTTTGTTCGTGATTTACCTTCAACAGTTTTACCAGTTGGGATTGGTTCAACAACCTTACTTACATCACCTGATTGGTTCTGTTGTAAAATACTCAATCCTGTAGAACTGAGCTTTTTAGCCACTCCGAAGACCTGAGAAAACAAATTGTCAGATTGATTATTATTAAATTTTGTCATCAAGTACCTCGATTTTTTAATTTATCTAATTAGAGATAAATACTAGGTGGAATGTGGATTTATCTCAACTTGAAAGTGTGTATTTTAGTTAACCCTACATGCAACATACTATGTATTTGGTTATTTTTTTTAAATGTAAAATTGTCATAAAGATTTGCCATAAGAAATAAAAATCCTTTCTGCTATCATGTTCACAACGAAAAACATTGGTCTCGTTTTCTTACAGCTATATTCTCCTATTCATTTTCATAGCTGTTGAACACGATAGACTCTTATATATCACCATAAAGGGACCTGTAGATGAAACGTGTTGTAATCACTGGTATGGGTATTAACTCATGTATCGGTAACTCTTTAGAAGCAGTTACTCACTCACTTCAAAATGGAATCTCCGGGACACGTTTTAACCCAACTTATGCTGAACTTAATTTCAAAAGTCATGTCAGCGCTGCTGCAGAACAAGACTTTGATAATATCGACCGTAAATTAAAACGCTTCATGGGCGTATGTGCGATGTATGCATACAACGCTGCTGTAGCTGCAGTTGAACATGCAGGACTTACTCCTGAACAACTTGCTGGTAATCCACGTTATGGTATTGCAGGTGGATCAGGTGGTGGCTCAACTGCTTCTGTTGTTGAAATGACAGAATTATTAGAGACTAAAGGCGCACGTAAAGTGGGTCCATTCTTTGTACCGCGTAATATGTCAAACACCATTACTGCTAACGTAGGTGTTGCATTTAAACTACAAGGTATTTCACATACTATTACAAGTGCTTGCGCAACTTCTGCAGATGCAATTGGTTATGCATACAACTTAATTCAACTTGGCAAGCAAGACCTTATGCTTGCTGGTGGCGGTGAAGAAGATCACTGGTCTCAAAGTTTATTGTTTGATGCAATGGGCGCACTTTGCTCGAAATATAACGACTCTCCAGAAACAGCATCTCGCCCATATTCAGCAGACCGTGACGGCTTCGTTATTGCTGGCGGTGGCGGTTTCGTAGTACTTGAATCACTTGAACACGCACAAGCTCGTGGTGCAAATATTTTAGCTGAAGTCGTTGGTTATGCTGCGAACAGTGATGGCGCAGACATGGTTGCTCCAAGCGGTGAAGGTGCTACACGTTGTGTATTAATGGCACTTGAAGAAGCTAAGCAACATGGCGTAGAAAAAATTGACTATGTAAATACACATGGTACTTCTACTCCAGCTGGTGACATTACAGAACTTAAAGCAATGGAGCGTGCATTTGGTGAAGGTAATGTACCTCCTCTTAGCTCGACCAAATCTATGACTGGCCATAGCTTGGGCGCCGCTGGTGTACAAGAAGCTATTTACTCTGTGCTAATGATGCAGAATGACTTTATTGCACCAAACATCAACGTAACTGAGCTTGATGAAGGCGCAAAACCTTTTGATATCGTACTTGAAAAACGTGATGCAAAATTGAATACTGTAATGAGTAACAGTTTTGGCTTTGGCGGTGTTAACGCTTGCCTTATTTTCAAGAAGTGGGATGCATAATCCCACCTAGGATTATCGATGGATGCACCTTCTGATGCTTTTTTGTGGGTAAAAGCATTACATATTATTGCCGTGGTTTGTTGGTTCGCAGCTTTGTTCTACTTACCACGTCTATATGTTTATCATGCTATGAGTGAAGATGCTGCAAGTCATCAACGCTTTGAGGTAATGGAACGCAAGTTGTATCGAGGAATTATGTGGCCTTCGATGATTGCTACATTAATTACCGCCCATTTCCTTGTAGAATGGGGTGATGCAACTCGACATTATCATCAAGCCACATGGTTTTACCTCAAAGTTGGATTAGTGGCTTTATTGGTGATTTATCATTTGGTATGTGGCTATTATCGTAAAAAGCTCATCGGAAATGCTCACTATAAATCACATAAGTTCTGGCGTTTTTTTAATGAAATGCCAACCTTAATTTTATTTGCTGTTGTGATTCTAGTTGTTGTAAAGCCTCAGTTCTAACTGGGGCTTTTGCTTTTCTTCTCTAAGAAGTCTTGTATTCACAATAATAAAAATATGAAATTCATTTAAAGTTTTATGAAAACAGAACTATAAAATTAATGAATAGCCATGGCTCTTTATTTAGCAACACATGATCTATACTATGCTAAACAAATAGATGAACTCATCTAATGGCAAAGCTATGCTAACTTTTAATGTGCTTAAACGCTTAATCCATACACCATTTATTCTTCTTACACTTTTTATTTTCCGTCACTTAAAAAACTACCCGATTAGGTATTTGACTCCTCAAGAAAAACTATTAGCTCAAATGGTCTTCGGCGATCTGCTCGATTGTGAACAACCTAAAATTATTGCTACTCGCTATCTCCCTTGGCAGTCTTGCGGTATTTTTATGGCCCCAAATGGTAATATTTATGTCAATCCTTCTGATTACAGCGAAAATTATGCTCTAGAGTCTAAGTTTATGCAGGGTATTTTTATCCATGAACTCACACACGTCATGCAATATCAAAAAGGTATTCATGTCCTACTTAAAGGTGCCTTACTACAATCAGCCTATTACCTCAGCCTTAAAAGTTACAACCCCTACAAATATACCTATCACCCTGACAAGGCATTTAGTACTTATAATATTGAACAGCAAGGCGAAATTGCTCGTGACATTTGCACAGGAAAAATCCCGAATATTATCTGTTCACCTCAGCTTCATTTGTAACTAAATAATCCATGTTGCTTTAAACGTAACATTTTTTGCCTGATGTAAATGAGAATTCTTATAAATCAGAAATACTTATCTAAACTATAAAATTACGCTTATTCAATTCAAATTATTGAAAAAAATAGAACAGCCTTATTCCAAATTAGCTTGTGATAAGGCAGTATACAAACAATAAAAATAATGAAGCGTGTTTC
This sequence comes from Acinetobacter geminorum, assembly GCF_013009345.1. Taxonomy (GTDB): domain Bacteria; phylum Pseudomonadota; class Gammaproteobacteria; order Pseudomonadales; family Moraxellaceae; genus Acinetobacter; species Acinetobacter geminorum. The sequence goes on from NZ_JABELE010000006.1 coordinate 8,198, forward strand.
TATTCTACACAGAAAATCTCGTTATTTTTACGCAGAAAATATGGGATTGGTATATATTATTGATCTTGACATTTTTGTTTACTATTTTAATTGTTTACTATCGTACCATACACATCGTTGAAAAATTATATCCATAAAAATCAACGCTATGTGTATCTATATTCGTTATGATCTAGGATTAGGTTTGAATGAAAAGTTTTAAAGTTGCCCTTGCTCAGTTTTCTCCGCATATTGGCAATATTGACTCAAACACCCAAAAGATGATTGAGCAAGTAAATCAGGCGAAAAAACAAGACGCTGACCTGATTATTTTTCCCGAACTTTCTGTTATTGGTTATCCAGCTGAAGACTTATTGTTACGTCCAAATTTAAATAAACGTATGCAAAAGGCTTTTGCGCAACTTGCCGAAGTTAAAGATATTGTTATGGTTTTCGGATTTGTAAACCAGGCAGAAGATGGTCAACGTTATAATTCTGCTGCTGTCATGAAAGACGGTCAGGTTTTGGGTGTTTTTAACAAACACAATTTACCAAACTATGGCGTCTTTGATGAAAAACGCTATTTCCAAAAAGGCCATCAGCACTTAGTTTTTGAATATCTTGGGCATAAGTTTGGTGTATTAATTTGTGAAGATATCTGGTCAATTAATACTGTAAAACAGTTAAGCCAATTAAATGTTGATACTGCTCTTGTACTCAACTCATCACCATATGAAGTCGGCAAACCACAACACCGTATACAGACCTTAAGTGAACTTGCAAAACAACTTCATCTAAATATTGTTTATGTTAACCAAGTAGGTGGACAAGATGATTTAATTTTTGATGGCACAAGTTTTGTTAGCAATCAAAATGGTGAAATTGCCTTACAAGCACCGAGCTTTAAAGAAGACATTTATATTGCTGAATTTGATCGTGATACAAAGTTATATAAAGTCACTGAGTCTGCTCCTGCTTTAGAAACCTTTGCAGAAATCTATCAAGGTTTAGTCATGGCAACTCGTGACTATGTAGAGCGCTCAGGCTTTCCTGGTGTGATTTTGGGTCTTTCTGGTGGTATCGACTCTGCCCTTACACTTGCGATTGCTGTTGATGCAATCGGTGCAGAAAAAGTGCAAGCTGTAATGATGCCTTACACTTATACTTCTCAAATTAGTGTAGAAGATGCGGCTGAACAAGCTCGCCGTATGGGTGTGACTTTCGGTATTGCTGAAATTCACTCAATCGTAAATAGCTTCATGCAAACCTTGTATCCTTTCTTTGGTAATTCACCAGCTGACGCAACTGAAGAAAATTTACAAGCGCGTGCTCGTGGCACATTGCTTATGGGCTTATCAAACAAATTTGGTAATTTAGTCCTTGCTACAGGGAATAAATCTGAACTTTCAGTTGGCTACTGTACGCTTTATGGCGATATGGTTGGTGGCTTTGCTGTTCTAAAAGATGTTTATAAAACTATCGTATTTGAATTAGCAAAATACCGTAACAGCTTAAGCGAAACCCCTGTGATTCCTGAGCGTGTGATTACCCGCCCACCTTCTGCAGAACTTCGCCCAGATCAAAAAGACCAAGACTCTTTACCAGCTTATGATGTATTGGATGCCATCCTTTACGCATACATTGAAGAAGATTTAAGTCAGGCCGATATTATTGCCAAAGGTTTTGATAAAGAAGTTGTTGAAAAAGTCATCCGTTTAGTTGATCGTAATGAATACAAACGTCGTCAAGGTGCGATTGGCCCGAGAATTACCTCTCGTGCATTTAGTCGCGAACGACGTTATCCGATTGTCAACGGTTGGACAGCGAATGACTGAGCAGAAAAACTCATCAAAAACTACAGCACTTGCTCAAGCACTTTTGCTTGAGCAGGTGGAATTTTTCAAAAAACAATTATCTATAGAAAACTCACCTATTTATTTCCAGCAATTCATTCAGTTGTTTATGCAACATGCTGACGAAATCAAGCTTCATGAAGTTGTTGATTTAGAGCAACTACAAGCCGTTGTGAAACGCTATGCTTTTGAAATGCAGCTAGGTGCTGGTTTACTTGAGTTTATTGGGGAAATCGCGCAGCGTATTTATTTATCTGCGATGAAATCGCCAATTCAGTTACAAGATTTGGTCTCTGACCACCAATTTGAAATGTGGCTCTCCAAATTTTTGGAAATGGAACATATTCCTCATTATCTCAACCAGTTTTTAAGAACTAGCCCTTCTGTACAACAGCTTTGCCAATATATTGCAACCTCGACTCTAGAACAAAAATTACCAAAACTTCTAACTGCCTCTAGAGTGGATGACTATCATTTTGAATGGCAACATAAACTCAAAAAATTTTCCTTTTTGCAGCAGCAACGTCTTGAGCATAAACTTGAAACCTGGATTGCCAGTTTTATTCACGAGCAACTTACAGAATTAAGTCTTTTATCGAGTGAAGATTTAGAAAGTCTAGTGCGTCATGTTTGGGAAGATATCAGACATAAAAAAATGTATGAGTTTATGAAACAACTCACTCCTCTCGATGTTGAAGAGTTCTTTGTTTTAATATACGAATACTGGAAAGAATTACGTCAATCAGAATTTATGCAAGATCTTATTTTGTATGGCGTTGAAGTTTTTTATGATTTTTATAAAGACCAAAGTTTATTTGAAGTATTAAGTGAAATTGGTTTAACCGAAAGCGACTTACAAACAGAAGCTTTACGTTTTTATCCGAAGGTTATGGATGCCTTCAATGAGCACGGTATTTTAGAACCGTTACTTCAAGCACTACTAGCTCCTTTTTATCAAAGCTCAAAAACACTCGATATAATTGAAAAACATTTCAATGAGTAAGAAGTAGATAAAAAGAAACCACGCAGGAGCGTGGTTTTTAAAATGGTGGCTATGACGAGACTTGAACTTGTGACCCCCGCATTATGAGTGCGGTGCTCTAACCAACTGAGCTACATAGCCGTAAACTGTGTGCGCATTATCTATAGTTATATATAGCAGGTCAATAGGTAAAAACCCTTAATGTCCATCAATTGAACAAATAAGATTCAGATCATCATTATTTGTTCGTTTTTTAGCAAACTTATACTTTAAGCAATTGATCGTCCACAGAAATATATTAAAGATCTAATACCAGTTTCTTACCTTTAGCTCTTGATACACAAATCATCATGCTCTTTTGTGAAGCCTTTTCGGCATCACTTAAGTATTGATCGAAATGCTCTGCTTCGCCTTCTAAAATAGCAGTTTCACATGTACCACAAACCCCTTCTCGGCATAGACATTCCACATCAATATTTAATGTTTCGATGGCTTGTAAAATCGTCTGGTTACTTTGTACTTCAATTTCTTGATTAGACTTAGCAAGTACCACCGTAAATGCTTCACCATCTTCAGGAACTGTTGAGGCAAATTGTTCCCAGTGAATGTATTCATCGCGGTAACGATGCTTGTTACAACAATCAATCACAGCATCAATCATGGGTTTCGGCCCACAAACATAGACATGTGTGCCTTTAGGTTGTGATGAAAGCAGTTCATCCAGATTTAATGAGCAACCTTCTGAGTCAACATAACTAAACACATGTTCTGCATGTTTCTGCTTTAACTCATCTAACAAGGCCGCATGTTCAGGTGAGCGATAAGCATAATGTAGTTCATACTCAGCACCACGCGCTGCAAGCTCATCCATTTGAGGTAAGAATGGTGTAATGCCAATTCCACCTGCAATTAGAATATGTTTATTCCCTGTTTCAGCTAATGGAAATAAATTTTTTGGTTCTGAAATCTGGATTTCACAGCCTTCATTGCATTGATCATGCATAAAAACTGAACCGCCCTTACCTTCTACATCCTTACGAACACAGACTTGATAAGTCGATAAATCTTGCGTACAGCTCATTAGTGAATACGCATTTGAAAGTTGTTCATTCATTTTGACAATAATATGGCTTCCCCCACTAAATCGAGGAAAGTTCTGCCCATCTTGACGTTTGAACGTAAACCGTTTGATTAAAGGGGTTAGCTGTTCCACTTGAGTAACAACCGCTGGGAACATTTCATAATGATTAGCCATATTAGAATCCTTCTTTTACCGCATATTCTTGTTGTTAGGGCTTATCCTTAAAGCCCTAAACACATGTATTTAATGGTCATGAATTCTTCAAGACCATACTTTGAGCCTTCACGCCCAACACCTGATTGTTTCACACCGCCAAATGGTACAACTTCATTTGAAATTGCTGTAGCATTCATACCGACCATTCCATATTCAAGCTGTTCTGATACTCGCCATAAACGTGAGATATTTTCACTATAAACATAAGCAGCCAAACCAAAGATGGTGTCATTTGCTTGAGCAACAACATCAGCCTCATCAGTAAAGCGAATGAGGGGTGCAACTGGACCAAAAATTTCCTCTTGGACAATTTCCATCGTACGATCAACGTTAGTTAAAACAGATGGTTCATAAAAGGTTTGCCCTAAAGCATGCTGTTTGCCACCACAAGCGACTTTAGCGCCTTTACTAACTGCATCATCAATCAACTGCTGTGCTTTCAAAACAGCCTTTTCATTAATTAATGGGCCAATTTGCACGCCATCTTCAAGTCCATTACCGACTTTAAACTTTTGTACTTCTTGTACAAACTTCTCGGCAAAAGCTTGATAAATATTGTCGTGGACATAAATGCGGTTAGCACAAACACAGGTCTGGCCCGCATTACGGAACTTTGCAAAAATCGCACCTTGTACAGCTTTATCTAAATCGGCATCATCAAAGACAATCAGAGGAGCATTACCGCCTAACTCAAGCGCTAATTTTTTAATGGTGCTTGAACACTGCTGCATCAGTAGGCGACCTACTGGAGTTGAGCCAGTAAAGGTTAATTTTTTCACTTTTTCATGTGAAGTAAATACCGAACCAATTTCTTGAGATTTACCAGTAACAATATTAATCACACCAGCTGGAATACCTGCTTTTTCGGCAAGTTTCGCAATCGCTAAAGCACAGTAAGGCGTTTCATTCGCTGGCTTAATCACTATCGTACAACCCGCTGCTAAAGCTGGTGCTGCTTTACGCGTAATCATAGCAATTGGAAAATTCCACGGCGTAATTGCAGCCACCACACCAACAGGTTCTTTACTAATAATAAAACGCTGCTGGTTATTTACGGTTGGAATTACATCACCATAAATACGTTTGCCTTCTTCGGCAAACCATTGAATAAATGATGCAGCATAACGCACCTCACCTTTCGCTTCTGCCAAAGGTTTACCTTGTTCAATGGTCATGATTAAAGCAAGTTCATCGGTATGATCGAGAACCAGTTTGTACCAAGCTAATAAAATATCTGCACGGTTTTGGGCAGTTAAAGCTTTCCAACTTTGTAAAGCCGTATAAGCAGCCTCAACTGCTTGAGTCGCCTCAACCGCTCCCATATTTGGAATTGTGCCAATTTCTTCGCCTGTTGCAGGGTTACTCACCGGAACCGTTGCATTTGACTGTGCAGCTAGCCATTGCCCGTTAATATAGGCTTGTTGCTGAAATAATTCAGTACTTTGTAAACTCGACATATCATCTTCCTAACTGAAGAATCAGGTGTAAGTCATCTTTACACCTGAATAAATCCATTTGTTTTATTTGTGATGCTGCGCCACTAAATGCTGGAAGTAAGCAATACCATGCTCACTAATTCCAGAGCGTTGTTTATCCGTCATGATACGGCCCTGACCACGATAACCACGTGATTTCAAACCACGTTGTACGCTTTCGACCAAGTTCAAATCTTCAGGACGGAATACATTGCGATACCACTCAATCAAATCTTTTTGATCTTGAGTAAGTTCTTCGTTGGTGAAGTAAATATCGTAATGCTGCAAAGTCGTTTCTGCATCAACTGGGAACTCATAGATCACAGTCATGAAATTGCTGCCCGGTGGTACGTTGAACATGGTACAAGGCCAAGTCCAGAAACCATGAAATTCAGGATCTGTTACTGATGGATCAAGCTTGAATGATTTCTCTGATGAACGAGCAAAGCCATATTGCAATGTCCAGTTTTGATGTGTGGTATGCCAATATTTATCAACTTGTACCGAATCAGCAAAACCAGGATGTGCAGGCCCACAGTGGTAACATTCTAGATAGTTATCAACAATCACTTTCCAGTTTGCTGGAGTTTCTGTCACAAAACGTGCTGCCAGTTTTAAATCTTTAATTACACTACATGCTTGATTTAAACGTTCAGCAAATTCCGGAAGTTGGTCTTCTACGCATGTCGCATTTTCATCCATATTAATGAAAACAAAGCCTGCATATTCCTCGACTTTTAAAGGCACCATGCTTGAGTTTTCTTTATCGAAAGATTCAACATGATCACAATTACGTGCCAAAGCTAAGCTACCATCTAGCTTAAAAGTCCAAGCATGATATGGACAAGTAATTACATTTTTTGCTTTACCACTGCCACTTAAAAGTTCATGACCACGGTGCGGACATACATTATAAAACGCACGTAAAACGCTATCTTTACCACGAATGATGACAATATTTTCACCAATTACTTTACGGGTAATATAATCATTCGGTTGTGCCAATTCACTGCCATGTGCAACACAAATCCAGCTTTTAGCAAAGATTGCTTCTTTCTCATGCTCAAAAACTTGCGATGAAGTATAGAAAACTTTAGGAAAAGTCCATGCAACATCTGGGTTTGCACAAAAATCTTCAGGTAATTTTTCAACTGCACTCATGTTTTTACTCCATTAAATTCTTTTCGTCCAAATGACTCGATATTAAATTGATGTCTTTTCGACACTGCCAAACATGCGACGTATCGCACCAAGCATGTTTTGATATAACTGTTGAACTTCTGGGCAGTCACGCATGAGACGTAAACTGCCATGTAATAAACCTTTGCCTAAATGGAACTCGCTCGGGATACCTGCTTGTTGCAATTTTTGGGTAAGGAAATAACCGTCATCACTTAAAGGGTCATACTCTGCAACGGCTACAAAACTGGCAGGCATATCTGAAAAATCAGTTGCCAATAAAGGTGCTAGACGTAAATCCTGCCAATCTTGTGAATTCGGTGCATATTCCTTTAAATAAAAATGCATATCTTCAGCCGTTAACAACGGCGCATGGGCGTGCTTTTGCACGGCTGGGGTATCAAATGCTGTCGTTAAACATGGATAAACCAATGCCAGCCCTTGAGCTTGCAAACCACTATGCTGTAGATGCACTGCAAGGGCTGCTGCTAAATTACCCCCAGCGCTATCGCCTGCTAGAACGATATTTTCACTATCTATTTGCCAATCAAAACCATGCTGTTTAAGCCATTGATAGACTGCTAAACAATCTTCAAAAGCTACTGGAAAGCGGTGCTCTGGTGCCATGCGGTAATCCACACCAATGACAACTGCATTTAAGTCCTGACATAAATAACTGGTAATAAACTCATGTGAATCGAGCCCACCCACCATCCAACCACCACCATGTAAATACAACACACATGGCCAACCAGCTTCAGGTCCTTTAGTTTTTGGTGAATAGATGCGAATAGGTACTGAATGCTCTGCATTTGCAACAACTCGATCTTCGACTTCGATCTTGCCATCACGAGGCAAAGTATAGTGTCGACACATTGCGTCATATGCTGCACGAACTGAGTCAATACCTGCATCTGCTGGTGAATAAATGCTGCTCCAGTACACTAGACTTTGCATTTCTTCACTTAAGGCATAAGTAGTCTGTTCACGTGTCGTCATTACCGTTCCCTCTAGCTGGTTTTTCTGTCCAGTTTGATTGAGCTTGCAAGCTCAAGCTGCATCCGTTTTGCATGTTCATCTTGAGACTGGTTTAAACCAATTTCCGCATCATCATAACCTTGTTGCTCAATTAAATGCGATGGAACTTTGGCATAATCCTGAATCAGCCATTTCACTAAGCCATAGGTTTGAATCAGAATAATCACGATGAATGGTAAAGCTGTAACAATGGTTGCAGTTTTCATGGTGTCTAACGGTGCTTTACTAAAGATCATGGCAATTGGAACCAAAGTCAGCATGACACACCAGAACAAACGGGCATTTGGTGATGGATCTTGCCCTTCACTTAAACCTCGTGTACATGTTGCTGAAACCGCATATCCGACCGCATCCATATGTGCTGCCAAGAATACCACCATGATGCCTAGGAAAATCCACATCATGAGTTTTCCAGCAGGTAACAGGCTGAGCAATTGACCAATCGCAACCTCACCACCTTGTTGGCTTAAGATTTGTGGCACATTTACAGCCCCATGAATAAAGCTATAAACGCTGTAGTTTTCAAACACACCAAAGATGAACCAAAGACCAACACTACCGCCAATTACCATGGCAAAGATCACTTCTTTAATAGTACGGCCTTTAGAAACACGCGTTACGAACAGTGCCACACCGGGTGCATATGAAATCCACCACAACCAATAAAATACAGTCCATTCACGAGTAAACTTGCCATCGCCCATTGGGTCGGTAAACAAGCTCATGTCAACAAAGTTGGTTGCCATTAACCCAAAACTCATTAATGAATTATTCAAAATGAATTGAGTCGGACCAAAGCAAAGTACATAAATTGCAAACAGCACTACACCCAAGCACACCATGTGGCTTAAACGCTGCATGCCTTTATCCATACCTACATACGAACTAAGTGCAAACAGAACCGAAACACCCAAAATAATGATGACTTTGGTCATAAAGGTATTTGGAATACCCGTGAGCTGAGACAAAATATTGGTAAATGTCACGGCAGTGAGTACAAGCGAAATCGTTAATGCACCAAACATGCAAAGCAAGAACATTAAGTCGACTAAACGCCCAACCACACCGGTTGATTTAAAGCCTGTTACAGCCTCAATTACAGAAGCTAAACTTAAGCCTTTGTTTTTTCTCACATGGTAGCTGTAGCACAAAGAAATTGATGCCAAAGCATAAATTGCCCATGCACTTAAACCTGAGTGAAAAAATGAATAAGCCACGCTATATTTCAATGCTTCTGCTGACTCAGGCGGTAAGCTCAAACCCGGAGTTTGATAATAGTAGGCCCAGTCCAAAAAGCCCCAGTACAATGTAGAAGACCCAATACCAGACAAGATGAACATAAAAATCCATGACATCGTGGTGTATTGAGGTTTCCCTTCACCTAGTTTGATTTTGCCGTATTTACTAAAAGCTAGACCAAAAGTAAAAATAATGGCTAAAAAAGCAAACAGTAATACTGGAGTTGTAAATACCGATGTCGTCCACTGCATCCATGTTGCAGCAATCTTTATCGACTCTTGCGAATAAATCGCCAAACCAGCAACTGAAATAAATACAAACAGTAAACTGGTTACGGCAAGAACTTTATCCGTATAAATTTTTGTGTTTTGATTATCCATATCCATACATCCATTTTTGGATGGCGTTATTCCATAGCGAACACGTCCATTTTAATTTGGGCTACACACGATGCAATTGCATCTCCTACCTCATAAGTTTTTGCCTGACCACCAATATCGGCTGTCTTTGGCCCATTAATTAATACATGCTCAATCGCCTGCATAATGTCCTGACCTGCTTGGATGCAACGCTCGTCTTCTTCACCAAAGAACTCGAACATCATGGCACCCGACCAAATCGCAGCGATTGGGTTGGCAATTTGTTTACCGTAAATATCTGGTGCTGAACCATGGACCGGTTCAAACAATGATGGGAATTTCCTTTCTGGGTTTAAATTTGCCGAAGCCGCTAAACCTATAGTTCCCGTACATGCAGGTCCTAAATCGGAAAGAATGTCGCCGAATAAATTCGATGCTACAACCACATCAAAGCGTTCAGGTTGTAAAACAAAACGAGCTGCTAAAATATCAACGTGCTGTTTATCGGCCTGAATTTGTGGATATTGTTTTGCCATCGCATCAACACGCTCATCCCAGTACGGCATGCTAACGGCAATACCATTTGACTTGGTCGCTGCGGTAAGTTTTTTCGCATCACGCTGATTTGCAAACTCAAATGCATAACGCAAAATGCGATCTACGCCATGACGTGTAAATACAGCTTCTTGTAAAACAAACTCTCGATCTGTTCCTTCAAAAGCCTTACCACCAATAGCTGAATATTCACCTTCACTGTTTTCACGGACCACGTAAAAGTCGATGTCGCCCGGTTTTTTACCTACTAAGGGACATTTAACACCCGACATTAAGCGCACTGGACGTAAATTCACATATTGGTCAAAACCACGACGGAACTGGAGTAGCGACTCCCAAAGTGAAATATGGTCAGGTACTTTATCTGGCCAGCCTACAGCACCAAAATAAATTGCATCGTAGCCCTGCAAAGTTTCAAACCAGTCATCTGGCATCATTTTGCCGTGCTCAAGGTAGTAATCGCAGCTTGCCCATTCAAATGCATCTAACTGAAGCTCAATGCCGTACTTCTCTGCTGCTGCCTTTACAACCTTAATGCCTTCTGGTAGAACTTCTAAACCAATGCCATCGCCTGCAATCGTGGCAACTTTATATCTTTTTGCCATAAGCTTCCTTCACACCTTCGACTAATATCCTTGTATGGCTTAAACATGATGTTTTAAGCAAAAATGATCAACAACAGAACTATCACTCCAATGGACACGGATCGTGAATAATCTACCTAACCTATCGGATTTAAAGGTTTTTTGCACAGTCGCCAAACTAAAAAGTTTTGTCGAATCTGCTGAGGAACTCGGGACTTCGCCAGCTTTTATTAGCAAGCGAATTAATATTTTAGAAAACACGTTGAGCTGCAAACTTTTTCATCGCAGTACGCGTCACGTTAGTCTGACAGAAGATGGCAAACTCATCCTTGAAAGAGTTTCAAATATTCTTGAAGAATTTGATGAAGTATGCGAACTGGTGAATAACCCACTGAGTACACCTACGGGTCGTATGGATATTATTAGTAGCTTTGGTTTTGGCAGAAAACATATCGCACCGATTCTGTCTAAATTAATGATGCTCTATCCAAAGCTTCAAATTCATTTTGACACCATCGACAATACCAAAGACCTGATTCAACACAGTATTGATTTGGACATTAGAATTGGTAATGAAATCGCACCGAATATGATTGCGAAGAAGCTGGCGTCTAATTTTAGAATTTTGTGTGCGGCGCCAAGTTATTTACTTAAACACGGAGTACCGGACTGTATTGAAGACTTGCAGTCACATGATTGCTTAACGATTAGTGAACGCGATCAATCTTCAGTTTTATGGAAATTTAGGCATGCCTCTGAAGATGTCGCAGTACATATCAAACCACGCTTTGTTTCTAACAACGGCGAAATTATTCATCAGCTTGTTATAGAAGGTCATGGCATTATTTTCCGTTCAATTTGGGATGTAGCAGATGAATTAATTACAGGTCAACTCCAGCATATTTTGCCTGAATATTGGCAAGATGCAGATATATGGGCGGTTTATCCATCACGACTCAAAAGCTCATCTAAATTACAAACCTGTATTTTGTTTATTCAAAACGAATTGCTCAATCGTTTACAGCACATTCAAAACCTAACCCGAGGACAACTCATTTCTCCGGCAGTTAAGCGAGAACCACCGCCAGAAAAAGTCTTTCTATAAAAAAAGCCCTAAGTTACGCCTGTTCACTTAGGGCAATAAATTGCTTTTAAATTTTAAAAATAGTACCCGATTGAAAGATAAAATAATTTATCCCAATGATTACTAATACCTTGTGCAAGGCCATCAGCCCCACCACCAACCATTGGGTCGTTTTTACTCATAATATATTCCCCCTGAATACCAATGGCTTTGTAATTAAAATAAACCCCTGCTATTAAGCGTTCAGAATCTTTATAGCCATTCTCGTCTTTAAAAAAGCGGCTATGAGAAATATAAGGCTTAATATTTTCAAGTTTGTGGAATGGCTTAGCAAAGGTATAGTTAATTTCATTAACCAAATATTTACCTTTATTGGCAACTTGATATGGATAATCAAATGCTCCAATGGTTGAGCTATTTGGCAATAAATCATCCCCATTCGTCACATCTTGCTTACCAGCTAAAAACATCCATTGCCATGCCTGATATTGCGTTTGAGCAAAAATGTTCCATGATTTGCGATGACCGTCTTCATCAGTTCTTTTATTTTCTAAATCAGAGTACCAAACTGAACCACCTAACTCGGTCGAAAATTTTTGAGCTTTATCAAGTTCAAATTTTCTAGATCCTCGAGCAATCCACATATTCTTTTCTTCGATATTAGTACCTGTGGTTAAATCATCAGCTTCCACAAAGTTACCACTGTATCTGCTTGAGTCCTTTGAAGTTCCCTTATAATTTCCGCCATCAGTGGGATAGAATCCTAGGGTCAAATTATATTTATCATCTGCAAATTTATATTTAATCCCCAGATTATCGATATCTTCTAAACCGCCAGTATTTAAAAGAGTTTCGTAATAGCTACTTCCCCAAAATTCGCCAAAGCCAAAATCAACGGGTTGCAAACCTGCCGTGATTCTCTGCTGATCAGATAATTTATAACCTACCCAAGCTTTTTTTAGAAAAATCGCATCACACAAGCGATCATATTGATAACAACGGGCATCCGCACCTGCAATCCAATCTGGATTTTCATAACCTAATACTAATTTAATATCAGTTAACCGCCAATCATCATTTTGGGACCCTTCATTTGCATCAACCACATAATCTTTATGCAAATAACGAGAACGTACTGCGCCAGACACTTTAAATTGACCCGAATCTAAAGTTGGATCTCCCCAACTCAAATCAGCCGCAGAAGCCTCTACTCCCGCAGTTAAACTTAAAATTCCTAAAAATAATAATGACCTTTTCATGTCTTCAACATCCTTGTTAAGTGTTATAAGAACATGAAGAAATTGGTCTAGACAAACAATGCCACAACTATAAAGTCGGTCTTTACAAACTGTGTTTAATCAAAAAATGAGCATAAAAAAAGACCACGCAGGAGCGTGGTCTATAAAATGGTGGCTATGACGAGACTTGAACTTGTGACCCCCGCATTATGAGTGCGGTGCTCTAACCAACTGAGCTACATAGCCGAAAACTGTGCGCGCATTATCTTAACTTCTTTAACGCACGTCAAGAAAAATTTTAAATAAAATGAGGTGAAGTGAGCCTATAAGCCGGGTTCTGTCGAGGATGGTCATTCCTCTAGGCGTACAATCACTCATACGCTCAAGCGACCTACCCGAATCCAGTACGGGCCGTACCTCAGGATTCCTATTTGGTCTTGCTTCTGGTGGGGTTTACCATGCCGTGAACTGTTACCAGACACGCGGTGCGCTCTTACCGCACCCTTTCACCCTTACCTCACGAATGAGGCGGTCTACTCTCTGCTGCACTTTCCGTCGGCTTTCACCGCCCAGGCGTTACCTGGCACCCTGCCCTATGAAGCCCGGACTTTCCTCCCCTGCTTCAGTCACGAAGACCTCCACAGCAGCGACCATCCAGCTCACCTCAGGGGCGCATATTAACAAATTTATTTACTAATTGCTTGTGCTTTTTTGAGCAATTAATCTTTTATATTTGTCTAATAGCTGTTCTTCCGTTTCCACATGCTGCGGATCTTTAGGAATGCAGTCTACTGGACAAAATAACTGACATTGCGGCTGGTCATGATGACCAACGCATTCAGTGCATAAATCTGGATGAATTTCGTAAATCACTTCACCCATGAAAATAGCTTCATTTGGGCAAACTGGTTCACAAACATCACAGTTTATGCATTCATCGGTGATATATAACGACACTTTACCAACCTTGTTGATGTTTACGTTCAAAGGCCTCAACCACAGCTTGCGGAACAAACTTGGTTACATCCCCTTTTAAACGAGCAATTTCCCGAATCAATGTCGAAGAAATAAATGAATACTGCTCAGATGGCGTTAAAAATACTGCTTCAAAATGTGGGTCAAGTTGACGGTTCATATTGGCAAGTTGAAATTCATATTCAAAATCAGAAACTGCTCTTAAACCACGAAGTACTGCTGTTGCCTTCTGCTCTTTGAAAAAATTAACTAGCAGCCCATCAAAGCCGACAAATTCAACATTTGATAAATGGCTTAATGAAGTTTGGGCCAGTTCAACTCTCTCTTCTAGACTAAACAAAGGGTTTTTATGATGTCCAATTGCAATTGCTACTACAACCTCATCAAACATTCTTGATGCTCTAGTAACTAAATCAACGTGTCCATTCGTGATGGGGTCAAATGTTCCAGGATAAATTACACGCGTTTTAGACATCCGCTAGTACTCTAATTGTATTGTGAACCTATTTTAGCAAAAGTTATACATCAGGCGAAATATTGACGTGCAGGAAAAACTTCACCTTAGCATCAGTTTACGGCACAATAGGCATAATTGTGGAAGTTTGAATTATGGCGAAAGCGACAGTAGTGAAAAAACATAATGGCGGAACCATCGCACAAAACAAACGTGCCCGCCATGATTATTTTATCGAAGAAAAATTTGAAGCTGGTATGTCTTTACTAGGTTGGGAAGTAAAGTCTTTACGTGCTGGTCGCATGAGTTTGACAGAAAGTTATGTCATTTTTAAGAATGGTGAAGCGTTTTTATTTGGTGCACAAATTCAACCGCTCCTTTCAGCATCTACTCATGTAGTACCTGAAGCTACACGTACACGTAAATTATTATTATCGCGCCGAGAACTAGAAAAGCTAACAGGTTCAGTTAACCAAAAAGGTTACTCATGTGTTCCTTTGGCATGTTACTGGAAAGGTCACTTGGTTAAACTTGAAATCGCGCTTGTGAAAGGTAAACAGCTTCACGATAAACGTGCGACTGAAAAAGATCGCGATTGGCAGCGTGATAAAGCTCGTATATTTCATAAGTAATTAAATAAAAAGCCTCTTCTTTAGAGGCTTTTTTACATTTTGAATTTTATTAATTTAATCTATATAAGAGTCCAGCAAGATATTCACCAAACCATTTAGCCGTATCTAAATCGCCTTGTGGAGGAGTAATTTCAACAGGTGCATTATCTGACTGCGTCATTAAACCCAAACAACTCGATAATCGATTTAAATCTTTTTCACTATGACCTGTAGTCATCAAAGGTAACCCGGACCAAAGCATGCCATGTTGCATCGCAAAAATATTTAATTGTTGTAAAACCGCTAGTTTATCGCCACTCAATCCACCTGAATTTGCAAAGCCAGCTGCAAGCTTGCCTTGCCATAAACGATTTTTCCAACGTTTAGAAGTACTGTCCATAAACTTTTTAAAGTCGGCAGTCATACTTCCCATATAAGTAGGCGAACCAAAAATAATACCGTGCGATGCATCAAGCGCATCCCAATCAATATGTTCAATATTCATTAAATATACTTTTACCCCCATTACCTCTGCACCAGCAGCAATAGCGGAAGCTACCTTCGCGGTATGACCATATGGACTGTGGTAAACAATAGAGAGATGTTTTTCAGGCAAAGACATAAGTTTAAAATTTTTAGCGATTTTTTCTATTTTATCATTTTATTAACGCTTGCTAAACCTTCATCTATAAATATGAAATATAAGGCTTTCACTAACGCATACTATAGAAATATTTTCAAATTAAATAAAAAACTCTCTTATTCTAATGAATATAAAATAAGAGAGTCATTTAAGACGGTGATCAAAACTTACATAAAAACAAACGTAGCCATACGTCCTGTCTTCGCATCACGACGATAAGAAAAATACTCTTCATCCTGTTGATAAGAGCATTGATCTCCACCTAAGACTTTTTGCACACCTAGACTTTGCAAAATAAAGCGTGCAATGGCATATAAGTCTGCATGAAATTTATTTGGAGCCACGCCCTCAACAAAAGCTGTTTCCAACTCTGGATATTTATCACAAAAGGCAGCTTTTACTTCGGCCCCAATTTCAAAACAAGGTTGACTAATTGCAGCTCCTAACCATGCCCAAGTTGGAGGATTTTGCATAGCCGTAACCGTATTTTCAATAATGCCACCTGCTAAACCACGCCAACCGGCATGCAAATTAGCGACTTCGGTTCCTTCGGCATTTCCCAAAACGACAGGTAAACAATCAGCCGTCATCATCATTAAAGCATGACCTTTTGTTTGGGTGACCAAACCATCGCCGATTAAAGCTTTAAAAGGAATTTGTTCATTTACAGTATGGCAAATCGTACTATGCGTTTGGGTCATCCATGTCATTTTTTTAACACCAAATTTCGCAAACTCATCTAACAATATCATTCGATGCTGTTGAACACGCTGTGGCTCATCTTTGACATGTAAAGCCAGATTAAAGCCAGATAACTCAACCTGATCTGTTGGCAATGCCAAAGGATGCTGAACACGTGTCTGCCCTACAAATACGCCTTGAGGTAAACCTTGAACAAATTCCATATGCACGTCCTTAATATGCAGCGTTTTCTGAACGTAACACATTCACTAAATGTGTGAAATCTTCAGGCCACGGCGCTTCAAATAGCATTTCTTCACCAGTACGAGGGTGTTTTAAGCCCAATTTAGCTGCGTGCAATGCCTGACGTTTAAAACCACGTAAAGTTTCAATGAGCAGCTCAGATGCACCAGCTGGCACACGCACACGGTTCATATAAACCTGATCACCAATTAAGCCATAACCAATGTAACTAAAATGCACACGGATCTGATGTGTTCGTCCTGTTTCAAGGCGAGCTTGTACACGGGTAAAATCTTTAAAACGTTCTTTTACATTGTAGTGAGTTACTGCATCTCGCCCACCCGGTAAAATTGCCATTTTTACACGATCAACTGGATGGCGTTTGATTGGTTCATCAATCGTACCACCAGCAATAATATTTCCATAAACAATCAAGTCATATACACGGTAAACCGATTTATTCGCCAATTGTTTACTTAAAGAAAATTGAGCTTCTAGGCTTTTAGCGACAACCAGTAAACCGCTGGTATCTTTATCAATACGGTGTACTAAACCAGCACGCGAAAGTTCTGCCAATTTTGGGA
The DNA here is from genome assembly GCF_013009345.1 of Acinetobacter geminorum. Classification (GTDB taxonomy): domain Bacteria; phylum Pseudomonadota; class Gammaproteobacteria; order Pseudomonadales; family Moraxellaceae; genus Acinetobacter; species Acinetobacter geminorum. Next base: position 25,251 of record NZ_JABELE010000006.1, read on the forward strand.
AGTGGTAAAGCAAAGCATTCACTAAAGTTCCAGAACTATTGCCTGCTCCTGGATGTACCACCATGCCTACCGGCTTATTAATAACTAAAATATCATCGTCTTCATAGACAATATTAAGTGGAATATTTTCAGGTTGACTCGTCGTCTGGGCTTCGAGCTCTACTTCGAGCGTAAGCAGCTCAGTTCCTTCACAACGGTGTTTAGGCTTGACAATGTTACCATTCACCAACAGATGGCCATCTTTCAACCATTGCTTGAGCTTTTCACGTGAAAACTCGCTCCATACCAAGGCTGCTACCTGATCGATACGTTGTCCCAGATAGGTTTCATCTAGCTGAACTTGCAACGATAAACGTGTTGCAGTTGTATCAGAAGTATGGTTATCTGCATCCTCAGAATCTTCAAGTAAATTGAAGTCGGTTTCAGAGAAGTTTGTGTTTGAAGATTGTGCTGAAGTCATTTGATCATTGAGATAAAAGTGGTTTAATAGCGCAATTGTAGCTCATTGCCCAACATAACAGAGGAGTTTTTATGTCGCTACCACGTTATAAAATTACGATGCTTGCCTTATCTTTAGGCGTAGCGTCTGCATTTGTGGGCTGTAGCAGCAATCCAAGTAAAAAAGAAGTGGTCGATACTGGCCCTCAATCTAGTGAACAAGCTTACTTCGAAAAGGCCCAAAAGTCGCTTGACCGTGGTCAATATCTTGATGCGACCAAGTCTTTAGAGGCAATCGATACTTATTATCCGACTGGACAATACGCTCAACAAGCACAACTTGAACTTCTATATTCGAAATTTAAACAAAAAGATTATGAAGGCACCATTGCCTTAGCAGAACGTTTTATTCGTTTAAATCCTCAACATCCAAATGTGGATTATGCTTATTATGTTCGTGCTGTTGCCAATATGGAGCAAAACTACGACAGCTTGCTGCGCTATACGTCTTTGCAACAGTCACATCGTGATGTGAGTTATTTAAAAGTTGCGTATCAAAACTTTGTTGATTTAATTCGTCGTTTCCCAAGTAGCCAATATTCTGTTGATGCTGCTCAGCGTATGAAATTCATTGGGCAAGAACTTGCCGAAAATGAAATGACTGCTGCCCGCTTCAACGTTAAACGTAAAGCTTGGATCGCCGCTGCAGAACGTTCGCAATGGGTGATTGAACACTATCCACAAACACCTCAAATTCCAGAAGCTTTAGCCACTTTGGCATATAGCTATGACAAGTTAGGTGATAAAGCTACGTCGCAACAATATATTGAAGTTTTAAAGCTTAATTACCCAAGCCTTGTGAAAAAAGACGGCACAGTTAACATGCGTGCTGCTCGTAAAGAAGGCAACTGGATCAACCGTGCAACTTTAGGTATTTTTGGTCGTGAATCGACTGCTGCAACGCCAGAGAGCACAACTGAAGCAGAAGCTCCAAAACGTGGTTTCCTCAACCGTGTTAGCTTTGGTTTAATTGGTAATTCAGATAAAGAAGAAACTGAAGCACCAGAACAAGCACCTGTTGAAGCTCCTAAGTCTGAACGTAGTTGGACAAACCGTTTAAGCTTCGGTTTATTAGACAAACCTGAACCACAAGCAGCAGAAAATACAACTGTTGCGCCAGCTGTCACCTCTACTGAAGCTTCAACCGATGTTCAATCAGATGAGGCAACACAAGGTGCGGATAACGCTGCTCAATAAGTTTAAGCTTTAAAAAAACATCAACAAACAGGCAAGTGATATCACTTGCCTGTTTGTTTTTATAAAATATTAAAATATTTATTGGGCATATCTCGATTCATCATGTCAGAATATTCTGACTCGCTGTCTCATCAAGTTTTAATACGGTTATCTGAATTATGGCAATTCCACAACATACGATTGATCAAATTCTAGATCGCACAGATATTGTCGATCTGATTGGTCAGCGTGTGAAATTGAAAAAAACCGGACGTACATATTCCGGCTGTTGCCCTTTTCATCAAGAAAAAACGCCATCATTCCATGTTTATCGCGACAAGCAGTATTATCACTGCTTTGGTTGCCAGGCTAACGGAAATGCAATCCGTTTTCTTATGGATATTGATAACCGAAACTTTATTGAGGTAATGAAAGAGTTATCGAGCAGTACCGGAATTGAATTACCTAAAGATAATACTGAAAATAAAAAACTATCTTATACCCGTCAGGTTACAAAGCCACCCGTTACTAAAACAAATGCGGCAGAGCCTGTAACTCCACAACAACCAAGTGATGAGAGCTACAACACACTTGAACCTGTATTTTTTGATGACCCTTTTGCTCAGTTCGAACAGCCGTTTAGCTTTGATGAGCCAGTTCAAGAAGGTAATTTATATGACTTACTGGAAAATGTTGCGCAGTTCTATGAACAACAATTACCTCATAGTCAAAAAGCCAAAAATTACTTTAAACAGCGTGGACTAACCAATCAGACGATTCAGTTTTGGCGCTTAGGCTATGCTCCAGAAGACTGGCAACACTTAGAAAAAGCTTTTCCTTATGACATTGACGGCTTAAAACAACTTGGACTTATCCGCTCAAGCGATAATGGTCGTGATTTTGATTTATTACGTGATCGTGTCATTTTCCCAATTCGCGACCCTAAAGGCCGAGTAGTTGGTTTTGGTGGGCGCGCCTTAAATGACGAAATTAAACCTAAGTACATTAACTCGCCGGACTCAGAAGTCTTTCATAAAAATCAGCTACTTTATGGACTTTATGAAGGTAGAAAGCTTAAATCTAGCGATTGGTTAATGGTTGAAGGCTATATGGATGTCATTGCGCTTCAGCAATATGGCATTACTGGAGCTGTAGCAACGTTAGGGACTGCAAGTAATACTGAACACCTTAATATTTTATTTAAACAAAATAGTCGTATTACGATTGCTTTTGACGGTGATACAGCAGGTCAAAAAGCTGCACGTAGAACTTTAGAAATTGCTTTACCCCTTCTCAATGATGGTCGCGAACTTAAATTTTTTGTTCTACCGAATGATCATGACCCCGACTCTCTCATCCGTCGAGAAGGACTCGAAAATTTCCAAAAACTATTACAACAAGCTCCTCTTCTGTCCGATTTCGTTTTTGCGCACTTAACAGGTCAACACGATATCAGTACGCCTGAAGGGAAAAGCTTAGTCATGGGAGAACTCAGAGAACTCACTGAGTTATTGCCAAAACAAGGTTCTTTCCGTTACTTACTTACTCAATCTTTCCGTGAAAAACTCGGACTAGGTAAACGTTTTACCCCACAAATCAGCCACGATGCCTCGCTCTCATTTAACATCCATACAAAAGATGAAGACTTTGCGATTGCAATTTTAATGCATCATCCTTTTCTTTATATTCATTTTGAAGGATTACGGGCTTATATTCACCAAGATGAATTATTAGCCAAAGTACTGGCTATCTTAAATCGTATTTTTGATGATTTACCAGATGACCAAGAGCTGGCAACTTATTATGTGCTTGGTGCTTGTAGTAGTTACTGTCATGAAATCGCCGATATTATGCAAAGAACCAATATTCAGGCATTAACACAGGCACCTGAGGTAGCTGACAAGTTAGCTAAGGAATATTCGCTAAGTCTGCAAGAAAGATATTTACGTCAGAAGCTGAAATCACCGATTTCTTTAATTGAATCAAGAAATCTAAGACAACAATTGAATGAATTAACAAAACAAATTAGCTTAAAGTTGTTGTCTTAATGTTTTGGCTTACGCTCATGATCAAATACATCCTGTAAATGCTGTTGTAACCATTCAAAATAATCAGGATTTTCTGCTTTAGCAGCTTCACGTAACAAGATAGATGTGGGATGCATAAGTTTTTGCGTCAAACGGTGAGCAAATTGCTGTAACACCTGTTCGGCATTCTCACCATGATGCAAAGCTTCTAACGCATGTGTAAGCTCTTGTTGACTAATCTCTTCACTGTGCTGGCGGTAAGCATGAATTGTACTACCCGCCTCTTTAACCTTTTGATGCGTAATAAGCTGAGTAGCTAATTGATTAACCATGACCTCTGCTTCAACAGCCGCCTGACGACGTTGGGCAAGGTTCTCATCAATCACACTTTGTAAATCATCAACACCATATAAATAGACCCCATCAAGTGCTTCAACTTTAGGATCTATATCACGTGGTACCGCTAAATCAACCATTAACATTTGTTGGTAGCGACGTTTTTTCAATGCGGCCTTAACATCAGAATAAGCAATAACTTGATATAAACTACCAGTACAGCTCGACACGACATCAGCACGATATAAATTTTCTGCTAATGCTGAAAACTCAATAATTTCAACTTCAACCTGATGTGCAATCTCCTGAGCCAGCTGGTCAGCACGCTCACGGCTACGATTACAAATAATAATCTTCGCGACACCCATTTCAGCCAAGTGCTTAGCAACCAAGCTATTCATTTCACCCGCAGCAACAACCATTACGGTAAGTTTTTCAGGCTTACTAAAAACCTGTAAAGCCAGTTGTGCAACCGCATAACCCATTGAAACAGCATGACTACCTACCGCTGTTTCGGAACGTACCCGTTTAGCTGCATAGAAAGCGTATTCAAAAACACTATTTAATTCAGGAGAGACCGTTTGCGCTTCTTTAGACAATGCCAAAGCGCTTTTGACCTGCCCTAAAATTTGTGGCTCACCAAGCATGAGAGAGTCTAGACCACTCGCCACTCGCATTAAATGTGTAATCGCCTGCGTATTCTCGTAACGATAAACATGATGAATTAACTGCTTTACATCAATATTATTGGCATCGGCTAACCATTTTAGAAGGCTTTCGGCGTTTTCTGCCATGGCATAAACTTCTGTACGGTTACAGGTCGAGACGACCACCAAATCCTTTAAGTTTTGGTGATGGCGTTGTTCGGCAAGCAAACGACTTAATCGCTCTGCATTGAAAGCAATTTGTTCGCGGAGTTCTACAGAAGCTGTTTGATGGTTGACACCCAATGCAAAGAAAGACATATCAGATCATCATTTCGCTAAATTTATGCTATTGTGCAACATCGGTGTCATAAAAAGCATTACTTTGGATCAATAAAAATTGCGTCAAATGAATAGCCGTATTAATTTTAACGGTGCTTCGATAAGACAGTATTCTACCACATTCTTGTTGTTAGGTAGCATGTCCTCGTATGTCTATGCACGTCCTGTGCAAGAGACCTATGCCGTGCATTCATTTGATCAGGCACTAGAGCAAACGATGGTCGCTGAATTTGCTCTAGCTTATGACGATATTCCAAACGCTTTGCATAATTACACAGTGCTCGCAATTAAAAGCAACTCTACATCAATTAAGCAGAGAGCTTTAGACGTTGCACTTGAATATAATGATTTACAAGCTGCGTTAAATATTGCTACACACTGGGTAGCTCAAGAACCTAAAGATGTACCAGCTTTATTTTATTTGTCACATATTGCTTTAAAAACGCACGAATATCAGCTTGCTGCTGAGACATTAGATAAAATTTTAAAGATAGATCCCACTGCCGATTTAGAACAAATTTTAGCTAGCATTGCTCCAGAAAATGCGCAAGATCGAGAAGTATTATTAACAGCTTTACGTTCTAGCGCAGAAAAAGACAATCCTTCTATTTTGGCACTCATCGCCAATTTAGAAGCTCAAAATGGCCAATTACAAACTGCGCTAACCAACATTAACAAAGCATTACATCGACGTCCTAAAGTAACGAGCTTTATTTTAATGAAAGCAAACTTACTTATTGCTCTCAGCGATCAAGAAGGCGCGCTTAAATGGTATGCAAAGTCGAGTCGTAAAAATAAGAAAAATTTAGATATTCGATTAGCTGAAATCCGCTATCTCATACAAATTAACCAATCTCAGCTTGCGTTAGAAAAACTTGAAAAGATTATAGAAACCAACCCTAAAGCTGAAGAAGCCTTATTTATTGCAGGCTTAACAAGTATTGATTTAAAGCAATATGACAAAGCGGAACAATATCTTGTTGACCTACGAAACTCGGCAAAATATCAAAATGAAGCGTATTACTACTTAGCCATTAATGCAGAGCGTAAACAGCATTATGAAACTGCAAAAGCTTACTATCGTTTAGTTGATGGCAGTTTATATGTGGTATCGAGACGAAATTTGATCGCAATATATGATAAACAAGAAAACTTACACGATGCTTTACGGTTCCTTACTCAAGAACGAGTAAATTATCCTCAACATGCAAGTTTCTTATATCAAGCCCAAGCTGAAATCTTAAAGAAAATGGGAAATAAAAAAGCTGCACTAAATCTATTAGATGAAGCAATTAAAAACTTACCCGACGATCCGGAACTGATTTATGCGGAAGTTTTATTACTTGATCCATATACGGATCGTGACAAGCTGGACAAAACATTAAAACAATTATTACAACTTGAGCCCAACAGCCCAACGTACCTAAATGCATACGCTTATACACTGGCACTGCAAAACCGTCGTTTAAAAGAAGCACGTCAGTATGCAGAGCAAGCATTAGAATATGCACCTGAACAAGCTTCAATCCTTGATACGCTAGGTTATATTGCATTTTTACAGAACGATTATGAAGCTGCGGCGGAAGCCTTAGGCAAAGCATATGAACTTAGCCATAATATAAATATTGGCGTTCGTTATGCTAAAGCTTTGTATATGCAAGGGTCACTCACGCAATTTAGCGCAGTGTTACAACAACTGAAACAAAAACATGCCAATGATCCACAATTACAACAGCTTGATGCGTTAATTTTACCTACATCTGCAAAAAAGAGTTAAATATATGAGCAAATTTGCCCAACTGTGCACAGCGATTTGTGGATCAAGTGTATTATTTCTAACCGGTTGTCAGCATTTTACTCAACCCAAGCCAGCGGTTACCCAACAAGTTCAAGATGAAAAACACTTTAATTTGCAAGGTAAGATTGGAGTCCGCACACCACAACAAACCGGTAGTGCTTTTTTTACTTGGCTTCAACAGCAAGATAATTTTGATATCGAGTTAAGCGGCATTTTAGGCGTCGGAAAAACCCAAATTCAGGGTAAACCAGGCGAAGTAACTTTAAACAGTTCTAAAACAGGACTTATTACCGCTGCCTCTCCAGAAGAACTTTTAGAACGTGCAACGGGTTGGCAAGCACCGATTACACACTTAACGAGCTGGATTTTAGCAAAACCAGCAACGCTAAATGCTCAAATTACGAAAGACGCTGCAAATCGAGTGAGCCAACTCATTGAAGATGGCTGGACGGTTAATTTCAGTTACGATGGTGAACAAACTTTGCCAAACAAACTGGTTTTAAAGCAAGCTCTTGCTGAAGATAAAGAAAACCGTATTACAATGGTCATCCAAAACCGCTAAGTCTAATTATATAAATCTATGATTCGAGTTCCTTCCCCTGCTAAGCTCAACCTGTTTTTACATATTACAGGCCGACGCGAAAATGGTTACCATGAGCTACAAACCATTTTCCAACTTATTGATTTATATGACTGGATGACATTTACCCTGACTTCAAATGAAGAAATCAAAATTGATGGGTTAAGTGAAATTCGTCCTGAAGAAAATTTGATTTATCGGGCAGCGCAAATACTAAAGCCACATGCAAAAAAGTTTTGTGGTGTACACATCAAAATTGAAAAAAATATTCCAATGGGCGCAGGTCTAGGCGGTGGTTCTTCCAATGCCGCCACCACGCTTATTGTGTTAAATCAATTATGGGAATGTGGTCTGGAGCAAGAACAACTTGCGGACTACGGTGTTAAGCTCGGTGCTGATGTTCCTATTTTTATTTATGGTAAAAACGCATGGGCCGAAGGCATCGGTGAACATTTATCATTCATAGACTTAGATCAAAAACAGTTCATTATTTTAAAACCTGATTGTTTTATCAGCACTCAATTGCTTTTTTCACAAAAAACATTGACAAGAGACTCTAAGACCACTAAATTTTGCGCCTATCAGTTAGAGCCTTCTAATTTTGGAAATAACTTTGAGCCACTGGCTCGACAGTTATACCCTAAAGTAGAAGAAGCAATGCAATATTTAGATCAGTTTGGTCAAGCAAAGCTTACAGGTACAGGTGCTTGTGTTTTTACTGAAGTAACAAATGAAATGAATATTGACGAAATTCTTAACCATTCACCATGTAAATCTTACTTGGTAAATAGTTTAAAAGAATCTCCTCTTAATCATTTTAAAGTTACACGTTAGGGGCGTCGCCAAGTGGTAAGGCACCGGGTTTTGATCTCGGCATCCGTTGGTTCGAATCCAGCCGCCCCTGCCATTCTCTTATTTTAAAGACAGACTTAATTGCTATGCTTTTTGTTGATTAATCTTGACATTGCATTGCAAAAATATTAAAGTTCTGCCGCATTAGGGGCGTCGCCAAGTGGTAAGGCACCGGGTTTTGATCTCGGCATCCGTTGGTTCGAATCCAGCCGCCCCTGCCATCTATTTCATTACATACCAACCGCCAAGGGTGCTTCATGCCCAATCTTGTCGTTTTTAGTGGAAATGCTCATCCACAGTTCGCTCAAAAAGTCGTAAGTCACTTACATATCCCTCTAGGTGCTGCATCAGTCGGTCACTTTTCTGATGGAGAAATTTCAGTAGAAATTACTGAAAATGTTCGTGGTAAAGACGTATTTATCGTTCAGCCTACTTGTGCCCCTACCAATGATAACCTTATGGAAATCTTGGTTATGGCAGATGCTTTGCGTCGTGCAAGTGCTGGTCGTATTACCGCTGTTATCCCTTATTTTGGTTATGCTCGCCAAGACCGTCGTCCACGTTCTGCACGTGTGCCGATTACAGCTAAAGTTGTTGCAGACATGCTTACCACTGTTGGTATTGACCGTGTTGTGATGATCGACTTACATGCTGACCAAATTCAAGGTTTCTTCGATATTCCAGTCGATAACATCTACGGTACTCCTGCTTTGCTTGCTGACTTACGTCAACAACAACATGACAACCTTATGGTGGTTTCTCCTGACGTTGGCGGTGTAGTACGTGCTCGTGCTGTTGCCAAACAGATGGGTGACATCGATTTAGCAATTATTGATAAACGTCGTCAAAAAGCCAACGAGTCGCAAGTTATGCACTTAATTGGTGACGTAAAAGATCGTGATTGCGTTATCGTAGACGATATGGTTGATACTGCTGGTACATTGTGTAAAGCAGCTGATGCGCTTAAGCAATTTGGTGCACGTCGTGTAGTTGCATACGCAACTCACCCTGTACTATCAGGTAAGGCTATTGAAAACTTACGTAATTCAGTTATTGATGAACTGGTTGTGACTGATACCATTCCTCTTTCTGAAGAAGCATTGACCTTAGGCAAGATCCGTCAGGTTTCTGTTGCTAGCATGGTTGCTGAAACGATTCGTCGTATTAATAACGAAGAGTCTATCAGTGCAATGTTCGATAGTTTATAATATTGCAGCTTTTTATAAACCCTAGCCTTGGCTGGGGTTTTCTATCACTAAACTGGTCGCAAGTTTAGTCTTTTAAACTTTAATGAGGATTTACTCATGGCAAACTTCGTATTAAACGCTCAAGCGCGTGCTGAAGACAAACAAGGGAAAGGTGCGAGCCGCCGCCTTCGTCGCGAAGCTTTAATTCCAGCTATCATTTATGGTGGCAACGCTGAGCCTGTAACTGTTACTTTAGAACTTCGTGAGCTTGTAAAAGCTTTAGAAAGCAATGCTTTCTTTGAAGAAGTTGTAGAAATCAAAGTGGGCGACAAAGTTGAAAACGTTAAAATCCAAGCGTTACAACGTCACCCATCTAAAAACACTCCTATGCACGCTGACTTCAAACGCGCATAAGTGTTTAAAGGCGTAGATTAGTGTCAAATATTTCGCTAATTGTTGGTTTGGGCAATCCTGGTTCAGAATATGCCCAAACCCGCCATAATGCAGGTTTTTGGTTCATTGAACAGCTTGCTGATAAATATGGCATTACATTAAAAAATGATCCGAAATTTCACGGAATCAGTGGACGTGGTAATATAGAAGGACACGATGTCCGTCTACTTCTACCCACTACATTTATGAACCGTTCTGGACAAAGTGTAGTTCCATTTGCAAAATTTTATCAAATTGCTCCCGAAGCAATTTTGATTGCTCATGATGAACTTGACATGAACCCAGGTGTAATTCGTCTTAAAACAGGCGGTGGACACGGTGGTCATAACGGTTTACGTGACATTGTCCCTCATATTGGTCCAAATTTTCACCGTTTACGTATTGGTATCGGACATCCTGGCTCGAAAGAGAAAGTTTCAGGTCACGTACTTGGAAAAGCACCAAGTAGTGAACAAAGTCTGATGGATGCAGCAATTGATCATGCCCTTTCTAAAGTGAAGCTACTTGTTCAAGGACAAGTTCCACAGGCCATGAATCAAATTAATGCATATAAACCCACTTAAATTGTTGAACAATCATGCTTGCTATCTTGCTTTTTTAGGAGCAAAATGCCCATCAGCCACTTTGCCAACCGCAAAAGCTAAAGATTTCACCATAAGATCTACATCTTAGGTCTACTCAGGAGACGCTAGCCATGCTATCTCGTTTATTAAAATGCAAAATTCACCGTGCAGTTGTAACCCATGCTGAACTTCACTATGAAGGTTCTTGTGCAATTGATGGCGTATTGATGGACTTAGCTGGTATTCGTGAATATGAAGAAATTCATGTTTGGAATGTAACCAATGGCAAACGCTTCACAACTTATGCGATTCGTGGTGAAGATAACTCTGGAATTATTTCAGTAAACGGCGGTGCTGCACATCAAGCAGACGTTGGCGATTTAGTAATTATTGCTACATTTGGTGATTTTACTGAAGCTGAAGCAAATATTCATAAACCACGTTTGGTATATGCTAACCCAAATAATACAGTCAACCACACAGCGAATTGCATTCCTGTTCAAGTTGCCTAAATTATTCCAAGAATAAAAAAGCCCGCATTGACGGGCTTTTATCATTTTATAAATCCTAAATCGCTCCTTCCCACCAGTTCTTTTGTTTTTCACAATTTAATGGTTGAAGCTGTTCTCCTCGTAATTCGAACAGTATCGCCTCTCCTTTAGGATTTACCTTAAATTCAGCATATTTGGCTTTTTCATAACATTGAGCCAAGCCTTCTGCAAACAAGAAACTGCGAGAGGCAGGATATAAAGCCTGCAAACGATTTTCAGGATTTTTTAAAATTAACCTCTGTCCAGCCAATGAATTATTGATATCTAAAATGGTACGAACTACGCGATTTTGTGAATCCAAAATAACTTTTGCGGGAACGGAAGGACGATTAAAAATCACCTGTTCCAGAGCCTCACCTTCACTTCCAACAAGAGCTTTAAGAGATTGTAAATTTAATTCATAAGCCAATGCCATATAATCACCTTGTAAAATTGAACGAGGATCAACTGGCTTAAGCTCAATGAAAATACTTTTACTATGGTGCAAATGCCATTCATTTTTCGCCACTAAACCTGCAAAAAATAATAACGTGATCAAGGCAAGAATAAGAGAAAAATACTTTTTCATTCTTTCTCCCCCTTAACAATCTCATTTTTATTTTCATGTTGAAGTAACCATGACAGAACCAATAGAAGAACGCCAGTAATAAAAATTGATGTACTCTTAGCGAGGAAAGTTATTTGTAGGTTGTAATAGAGCTGCCAGAACACAAAAACGAATACAATTAAGCTCACTCCATACACAATATAATCTTTCTTTTTTAATGCCCACGTTAAAATAATAAACAGGATGAAAATTTCAAAATATCCCAATACAATAAGTAACACGCCAAAAATAAAAAAGGCGAAAAAAGTGACTCCCTGCAGTTGCCTATATAAATGAAAACCACTAAAGCAAAGTAGCCAGACACTAGGCAGCAAATATAAAACCCATAACTGCTGATCTACCGAACTTTCTAGAGCTAAACCTATAAAAGTATCAAAAAATGAAGCTACTACTATTACGACCAGCACACATAAAAAAATACTACGCTCATATAGAGCTATTGATTTTCTCTTAGGTAAGAGCACCAAACTAAAACCCAAGTAACTGAGCAAAGTTAAATTTAAATAAGTCTGAGTAGAATGTTGTGACCACAATGAATGGTCCAGTTGTAGCAAATAGATAAAAGCTATGCCATACGTAGCAAGCATTTGAATTAAAATGAAGAACCAATGAGGTTTAAGGAAATAACTAATACATAGAATAAAAATCTGAGCAATTAAAACCCATAGAATTTGGTCTGTTTCTGAACCAAGATGAAATAAGAAAGCAGTCTGCCCACTGATAAATAAGCAATATGCAAATTGACGAAAGAAATAGCCTTTTGATTTCTTTAAAAAAATAAACGCCAATCCAACAAAAACAACTCCAATAACTAAAGAAATAGTCTCCCAAAACACGAGTGTAAAAGCTGCAAGTGCTAAACCAGCAAGCCAAGCACCAATTGCCAATGGAATGATATAAAAGCGACTTTGACGAAAAATTTTTATCAAAACACAGCTAATCAGCGCAAACCAAATAAAAATAATGCCTGCAATCAATAAAAAAATGAACTCATTAGAATCTTTAAATAAGTTATTAATCCCATCTACAAGCCATATGGTTGCGGTCACGCCTAGAACAGCAGCCATCAAACTGGCACATAGCTGATCATCTTTTTTGAAGAAATAATAAAAAGCGACTATTCCTGAAAAGAAAGCAGAAATTAGATAAGGAATATTCTCATTCGATAAATATTGAACCATTCCAATAATCGAAATAACGGCGAACCAAGCGGTGAAAATAAATCTTAATGCACGATATTTCTTTATGCATACCCAAAACTCGATAAGGCTTAATAAATTTAGAGCGAATAGATATAAATAAGGAAACTTTTCTGACCAAAAAGTCTGTTTAAAAAATAAAAAAAGTGTAAGTTGACTAGTAATACAAATTAAAGCAAAGATTCCAATATTTGGCCTGTATAACCACGGTAGTAAAAGCAATGTCCAAATTAAAAAAAGCAAATAACTGTCTGCACCAGTTTGATAAACTTGTCCAATTACAGCCAAGCTTAAACCTATCATCAAACCACAAACGCTATGTAAGGTCTGCCTAACCCCATCACTTACAGTATCTTTTATGCTAAACCATGCTGTCACAAACAAGATAACTGGCGGGATAGCGAGTTGAATACTGTGTGGAAGCATCAACCAGTTAGCAGCAATTAAATACAGAATACTTACCGCCATAAATACATAACTGAAAATATGGAGGTGCTGAATAAATAAGCTATTGGTAAGAGGGTAATCATCTCTTATCTGCATGAAACACCTATTGTATTTATAATTTTCTATAAAAAACATAGCATTCCATTTTCATATCAACAAGTAAGCTCTTGTTAAAAAGCCTATTTCGATTTATGAAAATGCTTATTCATAAAGAAACTTAGCATTCTATAAAAGCATCTAGCCAATTTTATCAAGCGCGCTATAATAAAACTCATCGCTTCAGGGCGGGGTGTAATTCCCCACCGGTGGTAAAGTTAATTTTTATAAATAGATTAACAAGCCCACGAGCTTAAATTGTGTAATTTGAGCAGATTTGGTGAAACTCCAAAGCCGACGGTATAGTCCGGATGAAAGAAGACGACGAACTGGGATAAATCCGTTTTATTTCAGTACCAGCCTGTTTTTACATCAGTCCTGAAATGTTCAACCGTATTTTTTACGAGAGCGTTTCATTATGTCTAGCTTAATTCAACCAGAACTTTTTTTCTCAGCCCTCTCTCCTGCTGAACAACGCATTCAACAAGCTTTAGAAGATATCCGTCAAGGCAAACCTGTTTTGGTTATGGATGACTTTGATCGTGAAAATGAAGCAGATCTCATCGTTGCAGCCGAAACTTTAACGGTAGAAACAATGGCACGGATGATTCGCGATGGCTCAGGTATTGTATGTTTATGCCTTACAGAAGAGCTAGCAGATCACCTAGAACTTCCTCCGATGGTTTCTCAAAACTCAAGCCAGTTTCATACCGCTTTTACAGTGACCATTGAGGCAGCTCAAGGCGTTACCACTGGTGTTTCTGCTAAAGACCGTGTAACAACTATTCAAACTGCTATTAAAGATGGCGCTGTGGCAAGTGACTTAAATCGCCCGGGTCACGTTTTCCCATTACGTGCACGTAATGGTGGAGTCCTTACTCGTCGTGGTCATACTGAGGGAACAATTGATCTAGCGAGACTAGCAGGGCTTAAACCGGCTGGCGTATTATGTGAATTAACCAATCCAGATGGCACGATGGCTTCGGGCATTCAGGTTTTAGCATATGCTCAAACTCATCACTTAACGGTGATTACGATTGAAGAACTTGTTCAATACCGCCAACAACACGGTATTTAAATAAAAAAGGTTTGGCTTTAGATCAAAGCCAAACCTTCAAATTAAAATTTAATAATATTTAAGAAACTTTCTTTTGTGCTGCCAGTTCTTCAACATAGTCCAAAAGCTCAGAAAATTGCGTAATCATTGCTTTTGGTTGGGCTTGAGCAAGTTCCTCTGGTGTTCCATAACCATAAGATACTGCTACTGCCTCAATACCATTATGACGAGCACCCAGAATATCATATTGGCGGTCGCCGACCATTAAACACTCTTCTGGGTTTAATTGCTCATGCTCAAGAATATAATGAATGAGTTCAGCTTTATTAGTGCGCTCCCCCGTTAACTCACTCCCATAGATATGTACAAAATATTGGCTTAATTCAAAATGGTCCAAGATACGTTTGGCATAAATCGTTGGTTTAGCAGTTGCAACAAATAGCCGATATCCTTCTTTTTTTAATGCGCTAAGTGTTTTTGCAACAGATGGATATACTTCATTTTCAAACAGGCCAACCACCGAAAAACGCTCGCGATAAGCAAGTAAAGCTTGTTCAGCTAAAGTATCATCTTGAGTAGCCAATAATTTTGCTAGTGATGGCTTTAATGGTGGGCCAATTGTCCAGTCAATATTTAAATCGGCAGCCAATGGATAGCCTAATTTCTCCATTGCATAGCGAATTGAAGTATGGATTCCAACTTTTGGGTCTGTTAAGGTTCCGTCTAAATCAATCAAAATATGTTTTATAGCCATTCAATCACTAACCCAGTAAAGTATTTAATTCAATTGGTCGAGAGTTTAATCAAACTCTCTTATACTAACGTAAATTTAAATTGAAAAGGAAATAACCGTGCGTTCAACCGTACTTTGTTTCTCGGGTTTAGACCCTTCAGGTGGTGCAGGTTTACAAGCCGATATCGAAGCAATTGGACAAAGTGGAGCCCATGCAGCAATTGCATGTACTGCCCTCACCATTCAGAACTCACAACAAGTATTTGGCTTTGAAGCAACCTCAAAAGAACTTTTATTAGCACAAGCAAATGCAGTTGTAGGTGACTTACCCATTAAATGTGTTAAGTCTGGCATGCTAGGTACGACAGATAATATTGCTGCACTAGCTGAATTTTTACGTGCTCACCCTGACTATCAATATGTACTTGATCCTGTTTTAGTCGCAAACAGTGGCGGCTCTTTAGGTGATCAGGCAACTCTCGTTAAAGCTTTTGTTGAGCTTATTCCTCTAGCCACAATTATTACTCCAAATACCGTTGAATTAAGGGCTTTAACAGGTATTACTAATTTAGATCAAGCCACTCAAAAGCTCTTTGAAATGGGTGCTAAAGCTGTTCTAGTTAAAGGTGGACACGAAGATACTCCAGATCATATTAAAAATAGTTTGTATATTAATGGTGAGCTTGCAGCGAGTAGTAGCTGTCCTCGCCTTGAAGGTGAATATCATGGCTCAGGTTGTTCTTTAGCGAGCTTTATCGCAGGGCGCTTAGCTTTAGGTGATTCTTTAAAAATTGCTGTACAACATGCTGAAACATGGTTATTCGGTGTTTTAAAAAATGCAGAAGCCCCTGTACAAAATGGACAAAAGATTCCAAAGCGTTTTTAAAAACACAAAAAAGGCGCTTTAAGCGCCTTTTTTATTAACCGCAATTATTGAGGAATACGTAAAACTTGTCCTGGGAAAATCTCATCTGGATCTTTTAGCATTGGTTTATTTGCTTCAAAGATTTTTGGATACTGATTTGCATCACCGTAAAATTCTTTAGCAATTTTTGAAAGATTATCACCAGATTTCACAGTATAAAATTTGCTTTCTGGTTCAGGAGTTGCCACTGTCATCTGATCATCTACTTGCGCAACATGATCAATATTTCCAACAATAAGAATAATTTTCTCTTTATCTGCTTGGCTTTTTACCTGTCCTTTGATAATTGCGGTATCAGTAGTACCGTTATAGGTTACAGATAAGCCGTCTACCCCTAAGCCTAAACTCTTAATTAAACCTAATAATTTATTTGCAACTTCTTGTGCAGAAGGTTCTGCTGGTGTTGCCGGAGCTGGTTGTGGTTCTGCTGGTGCGGTATTTTTCTTGCCAATACCTTTTACAAAATCAAAAAGACCCATCTTTTAGTCCTCATATTATTGTTTATAGTAAAGTCATTAAACTGACCCTTATTGTTATACTTCAAAAAAGTTATGCCTCTGCTATCAATTGAGGTTGATCTTGTAAAATTATGTATCTCTTAAATTTTTTCTAAAATAAAAAAAGCCACCTTACGGTGGCCTTCTTTTTATTCAGCAATATGCGAATTAACCAAGTTTTTTAGTTACATAGTCAATTGCAGATTGAACTGTAGTGATTTCGTTAGAATCTTCATCAGGGATAGTGATGTCGAAGTCGTTTTCGAAAGACATAACAAGTTCAACTAAATCTAAAGAGTCAGCACCTAAGTCATCCATAAAAGATGCTTCGTTTTTAATCTCTTCAGCTTTAAGACCAAGTTGTTCTGCAACCGCTTGTTTAACGCGTTGTTCGATATCGCTCACAGGAATTCTCCTCATTGCTTGTGGCGTTTAATTTGCCACTAGTTTAATTGAATATAAAAATTTTTAAAAGTTTATACATCGGCGTTAGGCCATGTATAAACCACCATTTACATGTAATACCGTACCGGTAATGTAACCTGCTTTATCACTTGCAAGGAAACTCACCGCATTTGCGATATCTTGTGGCTCACCTAAACGATTTAAAGCCACTTGATCACTCATTTTTTTGCGAATGTCTTCACTAAGTGCATCTGTCATTTCTGTTGCAATAAAACCTGGCGCCACACTATTTACAGTAATTTGGCGGCTACCCATCTCTTTTGCAAGGCTACGGCTGAATGCTTCAATACCTGCTTTAGCAGCAGAATAGTTCGCTTGGCCTGGGTTTGCAAAATGAGCTACAACAGAACTGATATTAATAATTCGACCAAAACGTGCCTTCGTCATACCCTTAAGCACACGTTTAGATAAACGATAAACTGCTTTAAGGTGAATGTTGAGAATGTCATCCCAATCATCTTCAGACATACGAAGCAACAAATTGTCTTTCGTAATACCTGCATTGTTCACTAGAACAAGTACAGGACCATAGTTCTGTTCAATATGAGAAACGACTGCTTCAATCTCGTCGAGATTACGCACGTCGAGCGCCAAACCTGCACCTTGTTCACCAAAGCTATCACTTAACTTTTGTGCACCAGATTCAGAAGTCGCAGTACCTACAACAAAATAACCGTCTTGAATAAGTTGCTGGGCAATGGCAGCGCCAATACCCCGACTCGCGCCCGTTACTAATGCAACTTTGCGTTCTTGTGTCATGCAATTTTTCCTTCTGCCACTAAAACAGCATTTAGGGCATCTTCCATTTTGCTCTTACTATCAATAGAAAAAGCTTTTTCAATATTTGGTAAACGCTTTGCGAGGTTACTCAATACTGTACCTGGACCACATTCAACAATGTATTGAATACCTTGGTCTTGTAGAGACTGCATGGTACGTGTCCATTGTACTGATTGGTACAATTGTGCAGTTAATGCCTGACGCAATTGAGCAACATCGGTAGCTATTCCCGCGTTGACATTTTGTATTACAGGAATGGTAGGTAGCTCAATGGCAGTTTGTTCCAAAGCTTCTGCAAATTTCTCAGCGGCAGGTTTCATCAACGAACAATGAGAAGGAACTGACACTGGTAAAGCAATTGCTTTAGCTGACTGCTCTTTTGCCAAAGCCATGACTTCTTGTACAGAAGCTGTACTTCCTGCAATCACAACTTGACCTTGTGAATTATAGTTTGCAGCTTCTACAGAACCTTCACCTGACGCACTCACGGTTTGACAAAGTTCAACCACTTTTTCATCAGCCAAACCAAGGATTGCAGCCATAGCCCCTTGACCTTGAGGTACAGCACTTTGCATGAGTTTGCCACGCAAGTTAACCAATTTAACTGCATCCGCCAAGCTCATAGAGCCTGCAGCTACCAATGCACTGTATTCACCTAGTGAATGTCCTGCAAGGAATTTAGGTGCCAGACCACCTAAATCAAGCCATACACGCCATAAAGCGATACTGGCAGTTAATAACACAGGTTGGGTATTTTCTGTTTGGTCAAGACCTTCGCCACTTTGCGCAATATGCCAAAGATCAAATCCAAGAGCATCTGAAGCTTCTGCAAAAGTTTGCCCGACCCCACTAAACTGTTCTGCTAGTTCAGCAAGCATACCGACTTTTTGTGAACCTTGACCAGGAAACACAAACGCAGTTTTTGTGGCTAAAGCTACTTGTTCAAGACGTTTAGCAGACATAAGAAATCCTTTTTTGGGTTTTCACTCATTTCTGGAGCGGAAATTTAACATGTTATTTATATATTTATAATTGCGAAAAACAACAAAAAAAGGGAGCTTTCGCTCCCATTTTTTCTATACTTAAGCATCACGCTTAATGCATATCATGCAATTATTCAGCATCAGCTGCTTTAGCGAATAATTGACGACCACGGTAGAAACCGTCTTTAGTCACGTGGTGACGACGATGAGTTTCACCAGTTGCTTGGTCTACTGTTAATGCATTCTCGGTTAAAGCGTCATGTGAACGGCGCATGTCACGGCGAGAGCGACTTTTACGGTTTTGCTGAACGGCCATGATGGCTCCTTACAAAGATCGAAAAAATGGATCAGAACAAATTCAGTTGTCTTATCTCACAATTATAACACAAATTATGAGTTAAGTTTACCCTTCAAACCTGCCAAAACATCAAACGGATTATCCCGTTTTTCTTCGACAACATTCTGAATGGTAGGTTGATGTTTATGTTCACAAGCATCATGCTTGGGAGATAAAGGCATCAACAATAACAGTTCATCTTCTAGTAATGCGAGTAAGTTAATCGAGGCAGGCGTATCATAATCGCCTTTCGTCGAAGACTCACTTTCACCTAAAACGATGAAATCAGCATCCTCATCCAAGCGCTCTATCAGTGACTCATCATCCACTAATGCAATATGGAAGTCTAAGACAAGAGGCATTTCAACAGGTTCCAAACAACGTTGGCACTCCATTGGAACTTTCGTGTCCATGTGACCGTCCATCCACACAATGCGATGATATGCATCCATTGATAGCTTACAGTCTATGTTGATCAATTGGTTATCAATTGATCCAACAGCTTCACGAGCGATACGAGCAAAGCGAGACAAGGGCAGTTGACCTGACCATGTAAAGCCTTGTTCAGCCCATTTAAACGGCTCAATCTGTGCCGGAAAGGTATTTGCTGACATAATTAAGGCGGCAATTCTACAAATTCATCGGTACTCTGTCAAAGATTAAGATACAATTTTGCACTTCTTTAGACAGAACTCGGGGTAAATTAAGCAATGCACCTGTTGCAGCCGCAACCTGAAGTTAACACTTCATTACTCGTTTGCACCCATTCAACTCATCAGAACACTCTTGTACCTGACCTAGTGCAACTCTCACCATGGTCAAGCTCAAAATCGGAGTCTGAGCAAGTTGATTGGCTTATTTTACACTTTAATCACTGGTTTTCCCACCATAATGTGACATTAGTTCGTGGTGATTTTGAACCTGAATATTTCCCAGCGACAAATAAAGAACCAGCCAAGATCCAATTTGCTCACGGTTTCTTTAATAGTGCTTTGCATGAAATTAGTCATTGGTCTATTGCAGGCGAAAAAAGACGTCTATTACCAGATTTAGGTTATTGGTATGCACCTGATGGTCGCACCCAAGAACAGCAAATTTTATTTGAACAAGTAGAAATTAAGCCTCAAGCAATTGAATGGTTATTTGCACAATCTTTTGGTCGAAAATTTAGAGTTTCACTCGATAACCTTACAGGTGATAGCGGTGATGGCAAACTATTTAAAGATAACGTTTATGCTCAAGTGCAACGTTACTTTTCGGGTGAAGCCAAGTTGCCACGTGATGCATCAGCATTTATTGGTTTTATTTGCCAATGTACACGTTCGGGAACATCTTTACAATTAAATGAATTTAAACGTGAACTCCTTGATTAATTGACAAAAAAGCTACGTTAATTACTTGCCTAGGCCATTTAAAAAGCCTAATAATTATTTTTAACACTGGCCTGATGGAGTCTCTAAAATATGATGCATTTACATGTACATCCTGAAAATCCACAGCAACGCCTCATTGCCCAAGCGGTTGAACGTATCCGAGCAGGAGATGTTGTGGTCTACCCTACCGATGCTGCCTATGCGATTGGGTGTCAAATCGGTAATAAAAATGCCATGGAACGTATTGCACAGATTCGTGGTTTAGGGCCTAAACATCAATACGCCATTATGTGCTGTGACTTATCTGATATTGCAACTTATGCAAAAGTTGATAATGCGACATATCGTTTATTGAAAGCGAATACACCGGCTATTACTACGTTCATTTTACCTGCAACAAGTGAAGTTCCTCGTAGATTGATGCACCCTAAAAAGAAAACAATTGGCTTACGTATTCCGAGTAACCCAATTTGTCAGGCTTTATTAAAAGAACTTGGTGAACCTCTACTTACCAGTACATTAATTTTACCAGGTCAAGAAGATCCTCTAGATGACCCTTACGATATTGAAAATCAGTTAGATAAACGAATTGATGTATTTATTGATGGAGGTTTCGGAACTCTAACAAGTACAAGTATTGTTGATTTATCGGGTGAACATCCTGAAATTATCCGTCGTGGTGTTGGCAACGTAAGTGCTTTTGAATAAGCACTTACATTTTTTACCAATAGTTTTAAAAAAAGTATTATCACTCAAAAAAATACTCTTTATTTATTTTGGATTTTTTTTACACTTTAGTCGTTAAGTAATTTATTAAAAGACACAATTCATTTAGAATGATTTTCACTATCTGCTGTTCTTCTACTTACAGCTGTCTAGGACTTGAATAACAAGTCTCATGCTTTTGAAAATTCGCGTGGCTTATAATCGTAATGAATCAATCACTTCATCAATCCATGGAAGACGCTCCACACATCCGTGTTTTAGATGAGTGGCATGACAAAATTCCAGAAGATCTCTATATACCTCCAGCTGCATTTGAGATTTTACTCGAGCGGTTTGAAGGTCCATTAGATTTTTTAATTTATCTGATTCAGAAAAACGGTTTCGATTTAATTCAACTCGATATTGCTCCTATAGCGACTCAATATTTGGCCTATATGGATAGCATGAAATCTTTAAATATCGAGTTGACAGCAGATTATATGGTGATGGCTGCTTTATTGGCTGACTTGAAGTCTCGCCTACTTTTACCAAAACCTACAATTATAAGCATTGAAAAAGACCCTAAGCAGGAGCTTATTGATCGTCTTGAAACCTATCTACGCATTAAGCAAGCAGCTGAGCGTTTAGGGCAAATGCCAATTCTTGAGCGCGATACATTTAGTGCCAATGTAAGCTTAGGACATATCTCTCCTGTTTATGAAGGTTACGATATCTCAGCGCTACATGATGCGTTGTTCTGTGTATTTAATCGCCCTGAACCTATTACCCATGTTGTCGCTCAAGAACCTGTTTTGCTCGAAGAACGTATTGCATATATTGAAGAGAAATTAGAGTCTGGTGATGTGTTAAGTTTTAAAGAATTACTCAATCCCCAGCAAGGTCGTATGGGAATGGTTGTTACATTTATGGCAGTTTTAGAATTGACTCGCCAACAGAAAATTAAAATTATTGCCACTGGTATTGAAGCCCCGTTAGCAATTCAAGGATCTTCAATATGAGTAGTTTTGAACAAAATAATAATGATTTGTCATTAGCTGACATTCATCATGAAGTCTTATTACAACTTGAAGCAATTATCTTTGCCAGTGAAGCACCTGTTTCAATTGCCCGCTTAAAAGAAGCATTTAACAATCAATATAATAAACAACAGCTTCGTCAGCTTTTGCAGCAGCTCGCGCTATTACAACATGGTCGGTCTATTGAGCTGATTGAAACAGCACAAGGGTTTCGCTTTCAGGTAAGATCTAAATATCGTAGTATTATTGCGCAAATTTGGCCAGAGCGACCAACAAAACTGTCGCCTTCATTACTAGAAACCCTGGCTGTCATTGCTTATCATCAACCGGTTACCCGAGCTGATATTGAACAAATTCGTGGTGTATCTAATAATAGTCAGATTCTTAGAACACTATTTGACTGGAACTGGATTAAAGAAGCCGGTTTTAGAGATTTACCCGGAAGACCTGCGTTGCTAATTACAACGCCTCAGTTTCTGAATGCTTTTGGTCTAGCCTCTCTAGGCCAATTGCCTCCCCTACAGAACGCCAAGGAAGCCTTTATGGCTCTCGATGCAAATGCACCGAAATCATAAAGAGGTGGACTGTTGATCATTATGTCTAAGGTTGTGCTGTCATGAGTGAAAAATTGCAAAAAGTATTAGCGAGAATCGGATTAGGTTCCCGCCGATATATGGAAGAGGTTATTGCCGCAGGACGCGTGAGTGTAAACGGTCGTGTTGCCCAAGTGGGTGAGCGCATTGAACCAGGCGATGAGTTACGCATTGATGGCCGTAAAGTTCAGTTTCAGATTGAAGACGAAATTCGTCGTCGCGTACTGATTTATTATAAGCCTGAGGGTGAAATCTGTTCACGTAATGATCCTGAAAAACGCCCAACCGTATTTGATCATTTACCACAAATTGCCAATGACCGCTGGGTAATGGTAGGTCGTCTGGATATTAACAGTACTGGTTTATTACTATTCACAAATGATGGCGAACTTGCTAACCGCTTAATGCACCCATCTAATGAAATCGAACGTGAATACGCTGTTCGAGTAATGGGTGAGGTAACGCCAAAACTACGCCAAAACATGGTTAACGGAGTAGAGCTCGAAGATGGTCCTGCCAAATTCGAATCATTCTCTGAAATTGGTGGTGAAGGTATTAACCGCTGGTACCAAGTTGTAGTAAAAGAAGGTCGTAACCGCGAAGTACGTCGTATTTTCGAATCGCAAGATCTTAAAGTAAGCCGTTTATTACGTACACGCTACGGTACAGTTATTTTACCGCGCGAATTACGTACTGGTCGTTGGATGGAACTCGACAAAACTGACATCGATAACTTAGCCAAATCGGTTGAGTTAAAGCCACGCCAAGGTACAGGTCTATTTGGTATGGCAAAACGCCGTACTGATCGTATGACTGAAAAACCAATGGCAGCACGTCGTGGCGGTTACTTACGTCAACAACGTCGTGATGATGAAAAAGAAGCTCCTGTTAACACAGGGAACCAACGTAAAGCGACTGGTTTTAACCGCGGTTCGAAGAAATTCTAAAATATTCATAAGATGTAAAAAAACCGCTCAAATTTGAGCGGTTTTTTATAGCCGTTTGACTTAATTCATTTTTGCCAGCTCAATCCATTCAGCTTCGGGGAAATGAATTGTTAAATAGTCTTTCAAGTAATTTGAAGTATCTTGAGAAATTAATGGATCTTTTGATTCATCTTTTAGGTTATATACCAAGGCTTGTAATTTCAACCCACGAGACTTAAGTGCTTCAAGACTAAGCAAAGTATGGTTAATACTTCCCAAACGACCCGATGTTACTAAAATAACGGGAAACTGGTGCTGAGCAACATAATCAATGGTCAGCAGACTGGTGGTTAATGGCACCATTAAGCCTCCCGCACCTTCCAACAATACAATTTCAAAACGCTCCGCCAATGTTTGGGTCGCATCTTCAATTTTTTGAAAATCAATTTCTCGGTTATCAAGACGTGTTGCAAGATGAGGTGAAGCAGGATAACTGAAGATTTCAGGCATGGTTAGCTTGTCATGATCTTCTTGAAACCAGCCCTGCCCCATAATTTCACGATGCTTTTCAATATCCTCAGAAATATCAGCGTTACCTGTTTGAATGAGTTTTTGGGTAATCACTTTTTTACCCTGCTCAGTCCATAATTTTGCTAAGAAACCTGTCGCGTAGGTTTTACCAATTTCGGTATCAATCCCACTCACAAAATAGATCTGGCCACTCATTTACTTCATTCTCCGGGCAATACAATAAATCGGATGATATGTTAGGGAATATCCCTCGACACACTTAAACCGATCATAATCTTGATAAAACTGTTGTAAAGTTTGCTTAGTCCAACGATGCTGCGCCGTTGCTGTTACACCTGTTGCTTTTAAATGTTGCAATACGGCTTTAGGTGAATCGAAATAGAGTTGAGTTTCTGATTCTGACAAATGCAAAATCTCAAAACCAGCCTGAATTAAGACACTATTCCAATTTTCAACTGACCAATAACTTAAACCTTGTCCTGTTAATTCTTTAATCTCTAATAAATTTTTAGATCCAAAGGTTGAAAAGCACAACCAACCTCGCTCAGTTAAAGCCTCATTACAACGTTTGAGTAAGTGCGGTAAATCTTGCATCCACTGTAAAGCTGAACCTGAAACAATCATATCGAGCTGCTGGGGAAAGTCTAAAGTTTCAACATCCCCAATCAACCATTTTAAATTTTCTTGATGACTAAAGTGCTGCTGCACATCTGCATATAGATCATTCAAAATTAACTCTTCAAACTGAAAAGATGTAGCAAGAAGACGAGTTAAATTGCCAGAACCACAACCAATTTCAAAAACACGCGACATCATACGCGGGCAGAACTGCTGAACTAAACCTGTTAAATTTTGGCAAATCTGCTTTTGAACAATTGCATGCTCTGAATAGGTTTGTCCTGCTTTGGCAAAACGCTGGGCAACTAAGTTTTTATTCAAACTCACAGAAAACCCACCAATGCTTCAAGTTCATGTTGCTCAACCATTGATGTTAAGGAAATACGCAAACGCGAACTATTTTTAGGTACTGTTGGTGGACGTACAGGCATGGCATAAAAACCGCTTTCCTGAACCTGTTTCGCCTTATCGATAGCAGCCTGACTTTCTCCCACAATCACTGGAATAATATGGCTGGTCGATGGACTCACATACCCCTTTTGCACCACTGCTTGTTGAAGATATTGGCTAATATTTTTTAAATGTTCACGTTGAGATTGAGCGTTTAATACTTTTTGAAAAATAAAATTTGCCCAAGCCATAACAATCGGAGGTTGAGCAGTACTAAAAATAAGCGGGCGCATTTTATTAATGAGATAATCTTTAATAATTGGATGGCAAATAATATAACCACCGACTGCTGCTAGCGCTTTACCCAAGGTACCAACTAGAAAATCAATTTCCTGAATTACATTATATTGTTCGGCACACCCTAAACCTTGCTGTCCACGTACGCCAATTGAATGCGCTTCATCGACATATAACATGGTTTTAGAAAAGCGTTTTTTAAGCTGGACTAAAGCGGTTAAATCTGTTTCATCGCCATCCATACTAAAAATACTTTCCGTGACCACAATGATTCGTTCAATCTGGTCATCATCATGATACTTTTGTAGAAGTTGCTCTAAATGCTGCAAATCATTATGTCGATAGCGCACATACTGGGCACCAGACAAACGGATCCCATCAATCATACTGGCATGAACTAACTTATCCGCCAATATTAAAGTTTTACTATCAGCAATAGCTGGCAAAATACCAATATTCATATGGTAGCCACTATTAAATAATAGTGCCGCTCGACCGCTAAATGCTTGGCTTAGGCTATTTTCTAATTGTTCATATTCGTCAAAATTTCCCGTTAATAGACGTGAAGATGAAGAACTAAAATAGCTACGCTCAATTGGAAAGCTATCTAAAAACTCGTGACGAAGATTGATATCAGCAGCCAACCCAAGATAGTCATTTGAAGCTAAGTTGAGCATCGTTTTATTTTGAATTGTAATAAAACGTCCGTGCTGCACATTTGGGGTAAATTGTCTAAAGTTACCTTGTTGCTTTAACTCATCTAATTCGGCAGAAAAATGATCAAGCAATGACATCTTAATTCGCTCCCTGCATCGTTTGAACAACTTCAACCAACTGTTCGAGCAAATAGCTTAACTCTTGATGCGTGATGACATACGGTGGCATCACATAAACCAATTTTCCAAAAGGACGGATCCAGATTCCGCGGTCTACAAATTGTTGCTGTAAGGTTTTCATATCAACATTAAAGGTGAGTTCTACTACACCAATTGCACCCAGCACTCGCACATCGGCAACATAATCAAGCTGACTTAAAGGCGTTAAATATTGGCTAAGCTGTTGTTCAATTCGCTCAATATTAGCCTGCCAATCTTGCTCAATTAACAATTGCGTACTTTTCAAGGCAACGGCACAGGCAAGTGGATTGGCCATAAAGGTTGGGCCATGCATAAACACCCCAGCCTCACCGCGACTAATGGTTTCTGCAACCTGCTTTGTCGTTAAGGTAGCAGATAACGTCATGTAGCCGCCTGTTAGCCCTTTACCTATGCACATAATGTCTGGCTCAACTTGTGCATGTTCCCAAGCAAAAAGCTTACCCGTGCGACCAAAACCAGTCGCAATTTCATCGAAAATTAATAACAGATTATATTGTTCACAAAGTGCTTTCGCCTGACGTAAATATTCAGGATGATAAAAACGCATACCCCCTGCACCTTGTACAATCGGCTCAATAATCAGTGCAGCAAGGTTTTCATGATTTTGCTGAATAGCTTGTTCTAGGTCAGCAATATCTTCTTGATTCCACTCTTCATGAAATTTGGTTTGCGGTGCTGCTACAAAAAGACGGTTCGGTAAACTTGTACCAAAAATCTGATGCATGCCTGTCACTGGATCACAAACAGACATCGCATTCCATGTATCACCGTGGTAACCAGAACGCGTAGTAATAAAATTTGTTTTTTGTGGTTGGCCTTGTGCTGTCCAGAATTGCACAGCCATTTTCAAAGCAACTTCAACGGCAACCGAACCTGAATCTGCATAGAAAATTTTATCGAGATTCGGTGGAGTAATTTTTAAAAGAATTTTTCCAAGTTCAATGGCAGGATCATGAGTTAAACCACCAAACATGATATGCGACATGTTCTGTAATTGATCCGTCACTGCCTGATTGAGTTCAGGGTGGTTATAGCCGTGAATTGCACACCACCATGACGACATACCATCAATTAAAGTTGTACCATCATCTAGTTCAATCGTTGCCCCATAGGCACGTTTAACTTTAAATGTTGGTAAAGGTTGGGTCATTGAGGTATATGGATGCCAAATATGTTCCAAATCAAAATTATCGGTCATCCTCTATACCCTTTTACAGCAATTAAATCTTTCATTTAGCACATGTTAAACCTGTTAAGAATGAAAGAAAATTGCGAGATCCACCAAAGCTTATTAACTTTGCTGATGAATTGTTAAAAATTGGCAGATTTCTTCAATTGTTCGGTCCATTTCTAGATATGGAAAAGCATGAGTAGCGCCTTCTAGCACTTTATAATTCATGTTTTCTGTTGTGATATTCTTGAAATTTTCAATAATTTTGCAAGGAACAACATTATCTTGCTCGGCAAACACATGAAGCTGCGGACCTGGGTAGCTTTTTATGTTATCTACCAAATTTAGTTGTTCAAGCATTTTCAAACCCACTGATAGCAATTCACTTGAAGGAGGATTTGCTATGTTTTGTATGCTTACCCAATCTTGTTTGGCCTGAGATGAACCGAGTGTAATTAAATAATAAAAACGCTTTAAAGTGACTTGCGGGTTTTGAAAAAAAGAAGCTTTAAATTGACTAAACACATCAGTAGGCATTGCAGTTTGCCAATCAGGGTGTGCAACAAAACAAGGATTTGAAGCAAGTGTAATTAACGTTTTAGTTTGCCCTGTTCGTTGATAAAAGTTGTCAACCAGTTGAGTTGCTAACTGTCCACCTAAAGACCAACCTATTACTACATCAACCTCAGACACTAAATCAAGCTGTGCTTGAAAGTTACTATCTAAAATATTAAAAATATTAATAAGTTGCGTCTCAAAACCCATTTTTTCCAAATGCAATTTAAGGGATTGCAAAGGTTCGACACCTACTCCCCAACCTGTAATTAATAAAATTTTATTTTGTAACTTCATATGCCTGCTCAAAGCCGATTTTATAAGGATTATATAATAATATCGATTTAAAATATCTTTTAAAATCAACATAAAAATTAGATTTCAAAAAGTAAAATCAACTATTTATGAGTATTTAATATTCTGAAATATATTGATAAACAAGACCTGCATTATTCATAGTAAACATACAAAAATTTAATTATCTAAACATTGAAGCCAATCAAAAAACAACATACTCCACACTTCACCTATAAATCCATTATGCAATGTAATTAATGTTAATACTTATGTTTTTTTATTAAAAGAAATGACTCATCAATTCATTTTAATGCTAGAAGATTAATTATTGATCAAAAAGTATTAGGAAGGCTAATATGAACAGTCAAAACACAATATTTGATGGGAGAGAAAAAAATACATCTTTTGTTACACCCAACGATATTATAAATAACTTATCTTTCGATAAAAATTACTGCTTATTTTTGGATATTGATGGCACATTAGCACCCTTTCAAATTAATCCTGAGCATAGTTTTATTCCACAGACTACATTAGAAGTTATAAAAAAAATTACTAAATTAAATATACCTGTTATTGCTGTAACAGGTCGTGATGTAGATACTGCAAGAAAACTACTACATCCTATTGAAGTTCCAATTGCTGGTTTACATGGTTTAGATATTTATTTTGATTCAGGAAATTATATTCGACCAGATTTAAGCAGTATTAATTTCAAAAAATTAAAACAAGATATTCTCAAAAATTGTGATAAACACCCCGAATTATTAATCGAAGACAAAGGATATTCTATTGCCTTACATTATCGTAAAAATCCTAATTTAGAAAATAATGCTATTAATATTATGCAGCAAATTAATCTCAATTATCCCCACTTAAAAATAAATAGAGGAAAATTTGTTATTGAATTAATTCCAAACCAAGCTGATAAAGGTAGAGCAATTGAGACTATATTAAATCACCTTAATTTACCCTGTGTATTACCTATTTTTATAGGTGATGATTTAACAGATGAATCTGGTTTCACTTACATTAATCAGCAAGCTGGCCTTAGTATTAAAGTAGGTCCAGGCGAAACACAAGCTAAATATAGATTAAAAGATATCGATAGTGTCGCGGATTTTCTTCTTTTATTTCAAAACAAAATAAAAAGCTTATATGTCAAAATTAGCCAAAATCAGAATGGAGAAAAATTATGTCTAAATTAATCGTATTATCGAACAGAATAAGTATGCCATCGGGTAAAGCTTCGGCAGGTGGTCTTGCTGTAGCTGTACAAGATGCACTAAATGATAGTAACGGCATCTGGTTAGGCTGGAATGGGCAGCAAATTACCGATAGCGAAGCGCCAGAATTTGAGCAGGCTTATTCTCAAGGAATTGACTACATTACCTGTCCCCTCACTCATCAGCAATATGCCCAATATTATTGTGGTTTTGCTAACAAAGTTTTGTGGCCAGCAATGCATCATAGAGATGATCTAATTGAATATGATGCAGAAGAATATAAGACGTATCAAAAGGTTAATCGCTTATTTGCTCAAAAGCTAAAAGAGCTTGCTCAGCCTGAAGATCTTATTTGGGTGCACGATTACCACTTTTTTAGTGTGGCTCGCTATTGCCGTGAATTAGGCATGCAAAACAAAATTGGTTTCTTCTTACATATTCCTTTTGCCAGTCTAAATATTTGGCACAAAATTCCGGTAGCCCGTGAGTTAATTCAAGACTTGAGTCAATATGATGTTATTGGCTTACAAACTCAGATTGACCAAAATGCCTGCATGCAGACTTGTCTGAATTTACTCGAAGCTCAAAAAATTCAAAGCAACAGTATTAGCTACAAAAAACGTCAAATATTAATTAAATCGTACCCAATTGGTGTTCAGCCTGAACTTATACAAAACCAAGCCCAACAAGATTTGGCAACCTCTTCGGTGTTTAATTTTGAAGAAATACCACGTCAAAAGACAATTATTGGAGTTGATCGCATTGATTATTCAAAAGGTTTACTTGAAAGATTTAATACCTTTGCAACCTTTTTGGAAACCAGCCCCGAATATCATGGCTTAGTTCGACATCTTCAAGTGGCAATTCCTTCTCGTACCGATATTCCAGCTTATCAACGCTTATACCAACGTTTTAAAACCAAGCTAGAGTTAATTAACGAAGAGTTTGCACATGAAGACTGGAGACCTGTAGATTGCTGCTATGATACGGTACAACACCATAATCTCATGCACATTTATCGTCATTCAGATATTTGCTGGATCAGTTCACTACGTGATGGTATGAATCTAGTCGCTAAAGAGTATATTGCGGCACAAGACCCAGAAAATCCAGGTGTGCTCATTTTATCTAAATATGCTGGTGCTGCTGAACAGATGTCTCAAGCATTGATTGTTGATCCGCAAGATAGAGCCGCAATGATGGATACTTTAAAAATGGCTTTAGAAATGTCTAAAACTGAGCGTATTAATCGTTATCAACAATTGATAGAGGGATTAACATCATCTGATCTTACCAATTGGCGAAACAATTTCTTGGATGATTTAGAAAAGACACCAACTTTACTAATGAAGCCTCAGCGCTTATTACAAGATAATTATCAATCTATTTATCAGGTTCTATAAATCTAAATAAAAGAACCTCGAGAAATTAAATTTCTCGAGGTTCGCTATTTGGTGATTATTATTTATAAATTAATTTGTCTTTACTAATGTAAAACGGTTAAGTAAAGCAATAATAAATAGTAATACAGCTACTCCTGTTAAAACCGTACTTAAACCAGTCCATTCTCCAATTAAACCGATTAAAGCTGGCCCACTTAATGAACCTGTATAGGCAATTGTTGATACTAAAGAAAGTGCTGCTGCTTTAGGCATATTGTTTTGTCGACCAACACGAGAAAACATCACGGGTACAATATTAGAACAGCCTAGTCCTAATAATGCATAGCCCAATACAACCACTTGCCATACGGGTGCCGTTACAATAACAGCCATACCAATAGCGGCTCCAATTGCACTATAAGTCACAATATTTTTTTCACCCCATTGCTTAAGCAAGATATGACCTGCAAAACGACCAGTCGTCATACTAAGCGCAAAGAAAGTGTAAGCTAGACCAGCAAAAGCAGGATTAAGCTGATATTTACTTGTTAAATAAATACCCCCCCAGTCCATTGCTGCACCTTCTGATAAAAAGGCAATAAAGCACATCATACCAATAAGCAGAATAATGCCATCAGGACGATAAAATTTTTTCGGTGCTTGAGTTGTATCTTCATGTGGCTTTTCATCCTGTTCAAAAGACGTTAAACAAGAAGGAATAGCAACGCCACCAATAACAAGCAAAATCATAACAACTGATAAAGTGCTCATTAGAGGAGAAAGGCCTACGGCTAATAGTGCTGTCACAAGCATAGCGCCTGTTAAGCCACCAAGACTGCACATTCCATGGAAGCTCGACATGAGAGCTCGCACACTATGTTTTTCAACAACTACTGCTTGTAAGTTGATAGCTACTCCAAGACATCCTGCTGCCGATCCAAAGATAAACAACGCTACAGCCATGGTCACAATGCTGCTCCATATCGTAAGGCTAGGCAATAAGACCATTAACAACATCAATGCCAAAGCAATTAACGGACGACATCCCCAGCGCTTTACTAAAGCACCAGTCGCAGGCATAGCAATCATTGAGCCAATACCCATACACAGCAAAAGTAAACCAAAATCGGCATGATTTAGGTTTAAACGCTGCTGTGCAAAAGGAATAAGAGGTGCCCAAGCTGCAGTCGCAAAACCTAAGCTAAAAAAGCTTAGTCGTGTTGCAAGACGCTGTGTGCTTAGGAGAGTAGCTGTATCTAAAACAGCAGGTTTGGTAAATAACATATTTCGCGAACTCACCATAAAATCATTGGCGATCCATACCAACCGATTTTCCATAGAAAAACCCTTGCCTCATTAAATTTCTAGGCAAGGGTTTTATTGGCGAAATTATATACAATTTCATAAAAAAAACAGGGGGTATGATACAATTTTTCTGACTTTTTTGTAACTGCTAAAGCCTTATATAGTAAGGCTTTGAATATGTTCAATTTGACAAAATTAACATCCAAGTTAAGACTTCATTTTATTAAAATGAGTCAATAAAAAACCCAGCCTTAGCTGGGTCTTTTTATTAAATTTGAGATTGAATATAGTTTTGTAAGCCAATCAACTCAATTAAACGTAATTGCTTTTCTAACCAGTATGTATGGTCTTCTTCAGTATCTGATAATTGTTGACGCAACATATCACGACTAATGTAATCGCCCTTCTCCTCACAAAGTTTGATACCTGTCGCTAACTTTTCGCGAACATGATATTCAAGCGCCAAATCAGCTTTTAAACAAGATACAACGTCTGTACCAACATTAATATCTTCACGATGCATATTTGGTTTAGCACCTAAAAACAATACACGGCGAATGATCGCATCAGCATGAGAAGCTTCTTCTTGCATCTCATGATCAATACGTTCATAAATTTTATTTAAACCCCAATCTTCATACATACGAGAATGGATCAAATATTGATCACGGGCAGCCAATTCTCCGCCAATGAGCATATTTAAATAGTCTATGACTTCTGGATTGCCACGCATAATAAATCTCCTATCGTATAAAGACTATTATGGGCAATCTTAAAAGTGATTGCAAAATAAAAAATAGTTAAGTTTATGATTTTTATCAAATTAAAATGAGAAACATACGCATTTACAGTTTAAGTTATTTAAATTTCCTCTGCAAAAAGAAACGCTTGTCCAATTTATAAGTTCAGACAAGCGTTAAAATATGGCTCAAACCATCAATTTATAAATTTGTAACTAAAATCAATGGTTCTTATTTCGGTAGGTCTATTCGCTTAAAGTCTGCCCATAGCTTGCCATAAGTGATAAGAAATCAGTCTCATTCATAACAGCAATACCTAGTTTTGCTGCTTTTTCTAATTTCGAACCAGCCTTCTCGCCCGCAACAACACATTTGGTTTTACTCGATACACTACCGCTTACACGCGCACCTAATGCTTGTAGCATTTGAGTAGCCTGATCACGCGTCATTTGCTCTAATGTGCCCGTTAACACCCAGCTTTCGCCATTTAATGGCTGGCGTGTTGGAGCAGTCGGTGCATCCCAATGAATACCTGCTGCAATTAAGCGATCAAGCACTTCAATGTTGTGCGGTGCCAAGAAAAAGTCAGCAATCCACTCTGCAGTAATATCACCAACATCTGGTGTTTTCTTTAAAGCTTCAACATCAGCAGATTTAAGCGCTTCTAAAGTTTGGAAAGTATTGGCTAACATCCTAGCTGTTGTTTCACCTACACCACGAATTCCTAAAGCATAAATAAAACGTGCTAGAGTCGTCTTCTTACTAGCTTCAATAGCATCAATCAGATTTTGTACCGATTTCTCGCCCATTTTTTCAATCCCGAGTAAAGTTTCTCGGTGTTCGTGCAAATGGTAAATATCGGCAACATCTTTGAGCAAATCGAGGTGTAATAAAGACTCTACCCAACGATCACCTAAACCTTCAATATCCAGAGCTTTACGTGATACGAAGTGACGAATCGCTTCAATACGCTGTGCAGCACAGTACAGTCCACCAGAACAACGTGCTAAAGCTTCCCCTTCAGGCATTACAACTGGTGAAGCACAAACAGGGCAGCTTTCAGGTAAATGTACAACTTCTGCATCAACAGGACGAAACTCTGGCCAGACTTTTTCTACTTTAGGAATAACATCGCCTGTACGATAAACACTCACCGTGTCACCAACACGTACATCAAGACGATGGATTTCACCAATATTGTGTAAAGTTACATTGGAAACCGTAACCCCCCCCACAAATACAGGGTTTAAACGCGCTACTGGAGTCAAAGTACCGGTACGCCCTACTTGCCAATCAATCTGATCAACCGTAGTTAATGCAGCTTGTGCAGGGAATTTATAAGCAGTTGCCCAACGTGGTTCACGACTTAAAAAACCAAGTTGTTGCTGTTGCTTTAAGTCATCAACCTTTACAACCATCCCGTCAATTTCAACTTGTAGATCTGAACGTTCTTGCTGAATTTGCTCATAACGTTGCTGTACTTCTTGAATCGAATTACACAGATATTGACGTTCAGCAATTTCAAATCCAAGTTTTGTGAGCCATTGCAAACTGTCATGCATGGTAGTTAAGCCATGATTAGGTTCACATTGAGCGATGCCGTAAGCATAAAATGCTAAAGGTCGAGCCGCAGCAATATTAGGATCAAGTTGTCTTAAACTACCGGCTGCTGCATTACGCGGATTCGCAAATGTTTTATCGCCTTTGGCTTCCTGTTCGGCATTGAGTTTTTCAAAACCGGACTTTGGCATAAGTACTTCACCACGAACTTCCAGCAAACGTGGAATTTCAAAGTGATCTGAATGTAACACTTTAGGCAAATTACGAATCGTTTTAACGTTCTGGGTAATGTCTTCCCCAGTTTCTCCGTCACCACGTGTAACGCCACGTATTAACACACCATTTTCATACCAGAGAGAAATCGCAAGACCATCAAGTTTTAGTTCGACTTCGTATTGTACTTTTTGATTAGGCAAACGCTCTTCAACACGACGTGCAAATGCAAACAAGTCTTCCTGATTAAAAACGTTCCCCAAAGAAAGCATCGGAACTACATGAGTCACACTTTGAAATTTAGAGAGTGCTTGTCCACCTACTTTTGTAGTTGGTGAATCTGATTGAACAAGATCAGGATATTGCTCTTCTAAAGCTTTTAACTGGTGAAATAAATGATCATATTCACTGTCCGAGATTGTCGGCTGATCCATGACATAGTAGGCATGGTTATGCTTTGCAATCAGTTGAATAAGCTGACGCATCTGTTCGATCACGGAAGTTGTTGCCATTATGTTATTCACCATAAAAAAGGGTGGAAATTTCTCCACCCTGAGCTGCGACTAGATATGTTGCAATTATCGCAACGAACGTAAAAAATTAAAACTAGGCAGTCGCCTGTGCCGGACGATAATCAATCACATGATGACGCCAGTGCTCTTTTAACTGTGGCGTAAATTCAAGATTATTCTCATCGTAAACTTTGCCATCAATTTCGCGAGCAATTAAACCTGCAATACTCGCCATCATGTCAAAACCAGTCACGGCTTTACTGTTTGGAAGGGCAAGGAAAAATGCTAACCCTTGAACTTGTTCAGTAGATAGCGTTTCAAGATCAAACCCAGCTGGTCCATTGTCTGTCATACGCAATACAGAGAACATGAGTACACTCGGCTCATCGGTATTTTCATAACGATGGAAGCACGACATTTCACCGTAGCGTAAACCATATTTTAACAGCACTTTAAGCGCTTTATCACCAGACAATGCACGACGAGGGTTTGGATAAACATTTAGCGCAATAATCTGTTCAGCCATCGCTAATGCACTTTCATCATCATAACGTTGCTGTTCATGTAAATGCACATCCAGAATATTACTCTCGCCTTCAAACTCAGCAATTTCGGCAGTTTCAATATTCGGGTTTAAACTCAACTCAGGCTCAGTTTTTTCGCTTTCAGCTTCCAGATTTTCTTTTGCTAAAGCTTCAGCTTCCGGTTTAACAGAAACTGTATCAACCAACTCAACTGAACCATCTTTATGAATGGTAGAACTTGGTACTGTTTCTTGAGATTTAATTTCTTCTACAGAAGCGTTTTCAACAACTGCTTGAGTTTGTTCAGTTTGAATTGCTTTAGCGGGTTCTACGGTCTCAATTTCTGTCTGTTTTGTTTCAGGTACTTGTAACGGCGCAGCTTCGCTTAAAGTTGGTTCTACTCGCTCTGCACTAGTCACCGCTACAGATTCAGTTTTCTCAAGCTGATCTCTCACGTGCCTAGGTATAACCGGTTGATTACTATCAGGATTAATATGCAAATCACTGTCTAATGAGGGTTCAGCATGGTTTGGCTTTTTTAAAATCATTTTTAAGCCAATTAGCATAATTATAATGGCAACAACGATGCCAATAATCGTATTGATTTCCATTCTATGACTCCGAAACTAACCCGTATTCTTTTGCCTGTTCTAGATCGACAGTGACTAATTTTGATGTACCCGGTTCAGGCATGGTCACACCCAACAAATCAGTTGCCATGGTCATCGCCAGCTTATTATGTGTAATGTAAATGAATTGTACATGTTCAGAAAGCTCTTTTACCAAATTACAATATCTCTGAACATTCGCATCATCAAGTGGTGCGTCCACTTCATCTAATACGCAAAACGGTGCCGGATTTAATCTAAAAATCGCAAATACTAATGCTAACGCTGTTAAAGCCTTTTCTCCACCGGAAAGTAATGCTAGAGAACTATTTTTCTTACCCGGCGGCCTTGCCATCAGTTTAACACCAGATTGCCAGTCATCTTCAAGACTTAAACTCGCCTCACCACCATTAAAAACCTTTGGAAACAGATTTTGCAACTCCTGATTGATCTGATCAAAAGTTGTCATAAACAGCTTACGAGTTTCTTGGTCAATGCTTTTCATCGCATCTTTTAATTGAGTTACCGTATTTTCCAAATCTTGAATCTGGTGACTCAGCTCATCAAAACGTTGAGAAACTTCTTCAAACTCTTGCGAAGCGGCAAGATTAACCGCACCGATTTTTTCAAACTGTTTCTGTACTTTTTCCAGTTTTTGCTGGTGCTCGGCTAAATCTATTTGTAAGCCTTTTTGGAGTTCGGCATTTAGCTCTTTAAGCTGCTCTTGATAATGCTCACGATCTGATTTGGCTGCTTGCCATGCCAACCGTTTCGCTTCAAGTTGTTCTCTGAGCTGCTCATCTTTTTGTTGATATTGATGACGCTGATCGGTCAAAGTCTGCTGTTTTTCCTGCACACTATTGAGTTCAAGCTGCCATTCATTCCAGTTCTTTTGCAACTTTTCAGTTTGAGCAAATTGTTGCTGAAACTCTGACTCAAGATTCGGTAGCTCTAATTGAATAGGGTCAACAAACTTTTTCGCTTGCTCCATTTGAGCTGCAATTTGCTGATATTGACTTTGCAAGAACGAGATATCTTTTTCAAGCAACTCAACCTGTTGAGTAGTCTGAGTACTATTACGGCGTAAAACTTCACGTTCTTGTTGTTGATGTTGCAAGGCTTGTTGCTGTTCTTCTAGCTGCTCTGTTAATTCTTCTACCCGAAATTGCAAAGTTTTATAGTCAGGTAAAATGGTTTCGAGCTTGATTGCTAATGCATGCAAATCAATTTCAAGATCATCTTTTTGCATTGCATCTTCTTCAAGCTGCATATCCAACTGACCAAGTTGATCTTTTAATTGCTGTTTTTGCAGTAAAAATGCTTGTGCCGCGGTTTGTTGCTTAGCAATTTGTACATCAAGCTGTTGTAAGTCTTTTTGCTTTTGTTTCACAACTTGCTGTTTGTGCTGCACACTTGACTGTAAGTGCGCTAACTCATCTTTTTGCTGAACTACGATTTGATCTAATGTTTGTAATTCAGGTTGTTGCTTTTCAAGAGCTTGTTCAATTTCGTCTAGACGAATACGGTGGCTCAGCATACCTTGTGCACTTTGACTTTCGTCATCATACATAAGGGCAATCACCCAATCCTGCCCGACATGATAGCCATCTAAAGTCAAAACAGACTGACCATGTTGCAATTGCTTTTGCTCATTTAAAGCTTGAGTCAAATCTTGTGCAATCGCTACATTTGAAAAGATTGATAGTTGTGGCGATGCAATCCACTCATTTAAACAAGCCAAGTTCCCTTTAAATTTACTTGTTTGCTCTGAAGGTTTTAACTGGCGGGCAACTCCTTCTTGAAAGACTTGTTCGGTCTCAAGAATATGAGCTTGTAACCATTTTGCTAAAAACTTCTCAACAATCTGCGCATGCGGTTTGCCCTGCTCTGTTAACTCTAGAGCTTGCATTAAACGTAACGTATCTTGGTTTTGCTTTGGACTTTGTTTAGCAACAAGCTGGCTTAAGTTTTTCTGCTCTGATAATAAAACTTGGATTTCTGTTTTCAGTGTTTGCTGCTGGTTTTTATTTACCTGATGCGCTTGTTGAGCTTGTTCAATATGCTGCACATATTGCTCAATTTCAGTTTCAAGCGTCGAAATTTCACTACGCAACTGTTGTTGCAGTTGCTCAAGCTCACCCTGCTCACCTTCATGAACATGCGATTGAATTTGGTTTGCTTGATGTTGCAAAGTTTCTTTTTGCTGCTCAATGCGCTGAACATTTTTACCTAACTGTTCAATTTGAGCTGACATCTGCATTTTTTGCTGCTGTTGTTTTTCAACCTGAGCTTTTATTTGTTCAAACTGTTGTTGTGCTTGTTTTTGCTGAGATTGTAAATCAGCAAAGTTTTGTTCAGCCTCCGTCGCTGTATGCTCGACTCCAGTTAAAGCTTCTGTTTGTTCTTCTAGCTGATTATTCAGTGTTTCAAGTTGCAATTCAGAAAGCTGTAAACGTTCTTTAGTTTGGGCTTTTTGCTGCTCTAATTGAACGAGAGTCGTACTATTTTGCTGGTATAGACTCTGTTTTTGTTCGAGAGTCATTTTCAGCTCAGATAGTTTCTTTTCAGCTTGTTGCCATTCTTGTTGTAGCGGTGAAGATTGCTGAATAAGTCGCTGAAACAAAGCACTGGTTGCTTCTAAATCATGTTCAATCGTGCTTAATTCCGAGCGAACCAATTTAAAGGTTTCACCCAATTCATTCATTTGAACGGTATATTCTTCTTGTAGGCGTACACTTTTCTCTGCCTGAAAAGACAAAATTTCAATTTTGAGCGTACGAATCTGGCTTTCTAAATTTTTATATTGAACCGCTGCTTCTGACTGACGCTTAAGTGTTTTAAGCTGCGATTTTAACTCTAGTACAATATCGTCTAAGCGCGAAAGATTTTGCTCTGTTTGCTCAAGATGCTGTAAAGTTTCACGGCGACGGGCCTGATAACG
The DNA here is from genome assembly GCF_013009345.1 of Acinetobacter geminorum. Taxonomy (GTDB): domain Bacteria; phylum Pseudomonadota; class Gammaproteobacteria; order Pseudomonadales; family Moraxellaceae; genus Acinetobacter; species Acinetobacter geminorum. The sequence goes on from NZ_JABELE010000006.1 coordinate 64,766, forward strand.
AGAAACACCCGCGGCTTCCTCAATGAACACACGCATTTCTTCAGGCTTGGCATCAACCAAACGATTAATCATGCCTTGCTCAATGACTGCATAAGAGCGTGGGCCTAAGCCTGTCCCCAAGAAAATATCGGTAATATCACGGCGGCGACAACGTGTACCATTTAAGAAATATTCTGACTTACCTTCACGCGTGACCTGACGGCGAACGGCTAACTCATTATAAGCATTATACGATCCACCCAACTTTCCATAAGTATTATCAAAGCGTAGCTCAACACTGGCCACACCAACGGGCTTACGTTTGGAAGTCCCCGTAAAAATAACATCTTGCATGCTACCACCACGGAGCTGACGAGCATTTGACTCCCCCATCACCCAGCGGATTGCATCGATTACATTGGATTTGCCACAACCATTTGGACCAACCACTGCTGTGCGGTTAGCCTTAAAATTTAAGGTTGTACTATCTGCAAAAGATTTAAAGCCGGAAAGTTTTAAACTGCTTAAACGCATAATGCCCTAACTAGCGGCGTGAGCGTCTTGCCCAAGCCAATTCAATCTGTTTCATTCGTGTCAGCGATTCCAACACAAGGTTACGTAAGTGTCGACAAAAATCTTCCATAAATAAAGCGGCTTGTTGTGATTTTCGGATTAAAATTGCATCAGTCACGAGTTTAAATAATGCAAATGCTTCTTGTAGTTCCCGCTTAGAGGTATTTAAGGTCAAAAAATAACTACGACGTAATGAAGGTAATAACTCTTTATAAAATTTCATTAGATAAGGATTACCCACCATATCTTGCTGTTCAGCTAAATATTGGAAGACCCCATCATAAAATTTTTCGATATCACCTGCTTTGACATGCTCAAGAAGTTGCTCTAATAGCAACTGTAATTGATCTGCTTCATGCGCACGCCATGTTTCGCTCATTCGTTGTACAATATGCCCCAATAACATCATATTTGTATCAAACAACGCTTTAACTTGTTGTGCAGACATTTCTGAGACAATTGCCCCACGGCGTGGAAATATCTCAATTAAATGAGTACGCTCTAATAATAACAATGCTTCACGAACTGATCCTCGACTAACGTCAAGTTCTTTGGCAATACGTAGCTCTTGAATACGTTCGCCTTCTACCAGCTCGCCACTAATGATCTGTTCGCTAATATATTTGACAATTTGCTCAGAAAGACTTTCTGTCTCTTCGAGATTCATAAATCACCCGCTACTTTTTATATGCATTAATCCATGCTTTTCTTTCGCATCCTTGTTTTTAACTGATCCCATCGATTAAAAACTATGTCATTGTCTGACAATTTCATTGCATTTTAAGCCAACTCATTTAAAAACAACACCAAAATCAGATGAATAAAAGCTTAGAACACTCTTATATTTTATGAATAAAAAAAGCTCGAATTTCTAAAAATTCAAGCTTTTACATCACAGTCTTATAAATTTAAGATTTTAGTCTCTAGTGCATAATGCCTTTATAAATAAAATAACTGCCTACCACCACTAACAGGCAAGCAAAGCATTTTTTTAACATCTGCGGCGATAACGCATGAGCAACCTTTGCTCCAAACTTCGCCGTGACAAAACTCATGACACTAATGCCAATAAAAGCATAGATATGCACATAACCAATCGTGTTAGGCACTGAAATTTGTTCTTTCGCACCAAACCACATAAATCCAATCGCTCCAGCAACTGCAATTGGTAAACCACAAGCGGCAGAAGTCGCGACTGCTTTTTGCATGACCACGCCATGACGGTTTAAATATGGAACGGTTAAACTTCCTCCCCCAATTCCAAAAATTGCAGAGGCAATACCAATGCCTCCACCCGCCATGAATTGCATAGGGGTTGAAGGAATCTGACGCGTTGGATCAACAACTACATGTGCTCCTTTAAACATCCGATAGGCCATCACAACTGCAAAAATACCAATAAGAAGTTGCAAATGCTGACCAGACATCAGGTCGGCAATACCCGCCCCTAAAAATGAACCTAATACTAACCCTGGTGCTAAATTACGAAAAACCGGCCAAAGTACAGCACCCTTTTTATGATGAGCTGAAACAGAACTAAAAGACGTCACAATAATGGTTGCAAGCGATGTTCCGACTGCAATATGCATGATTACTGCGGGGTCGTAGTGCAATTGGGTAAAAACCACATAGAGGATTGGTACAATAATTAGTCCACCACCAACTCCAAACAATCCGGCAGTAAAACCAGCAATTGCGCCAATGAGTAAATATATGATTAACTCCATAAATGTTTTACCACTCTGCTCATATTCAATGGATTTAGAGACTCGCCAACTACAACAACTTTTAAGCGCAAAAAACCAGCTTCCAGAAGTGGTTTTATTAAAAGCAACCACAACTTCGACCAATGATGATATTCGTGAAATTGCCCAAAAAGGCATTACAACGGGCTTGGTTTGCAGTGCTCAACAAACTCAAGGGCGAGGTCAACATCAACGGCAATGGATTTCACCTGAAGGAAACATTTATTTAAGCACATTGGTGCAAACTCGAACACCCTTAGATGGTCGCTTAGCACTTGAAGTTGCTCTGAATATTTTGCAAATCCCCCAGTTACAAGCTCTGAATTTGCAAGTGAAATGGCCAAACGATTTATATAGCGCTCAGGGTAAATGGGGTGGAATTTTAGTCGAACCACTGTCTCAGCATCAGGCTATTGTGGGTGTAGGTATTAATTTAAAAACACCACCAGTGACTGATAGTGATCAACCAATTACCTCTTTAGAAGATTTGGGCCTAGAGCAAATGGGTCGTCTTGAGTTAATTTCAGAACTTTATATTGCGATTCAAAATGCTGCTCGCTGGTTTGATCATGGCTGCTACAATTTAGCGGGACGTTTTAACCACCATGCAGCATGGTTAAATCAATTAGTTCAGTTTGAACATAGCCAAGGACTGGTACATGGCCGTTTCGTTGGAATCTCTAATGAAGGTGCAGTAATTCTTGAAACACCAGAACCACAGCAGTTTTATCAAGGTCGTTTAAGACCACAGACAACTCAGTAAATAGGTGTTTTCCCAATGAAAAGTTTATGGCTTGATATCGGAAACACCCGCTTAAAATACTGGATTACTGAAAATCAGCAAACTATTGAGCATGCAGCCGAGCTACATTTACAGTCTCCTGCCGATTTATTACTTGGGTTAATTCAACACTTTAAGCATCAAGGTCTGCATCGAATCGGGATTTCTTCGGTACTCGATACTGAGAATAATCAACGCATTCAGCAGATTTTAAAATGGCTTGAAATTCCAGTAGTTTTTGCGAAAGTTCACTCTGAATATGCAGGCTTACAGTGTGGTTATGAAGTTCCGAGTCAGCTCGGGATTGACCGCTGGTTACAAGTGCTAGCTGTAGCTCAAGCAGATGAAAACTATTGCATTATTGGTTGCGGAACAGCGCTCACAATTGACCTAACTCAAGGTAAACAGCATTTAGGAGGTTACATCCTGCCTAATTTGTATTTGCAGCGAGATGCTCTTATTCAAAATACCAAGGGTATTAAAATTCCAGACTCAGCTTTTGATAACCTAAATCCGGGCAATAACACTGTAGATGCAGTACATCACGGTATTTTATTAGGCCTCATTAGTACCATTGAAAATATTATGCAGCAATCTCCCAAAAAGCTACTGCTAACTGGTGGCGATGCAACACTATTTGCCAAGTTCTTACAAAAATATGAGCCTGCTGTGGAAACCGATCTTTTACTCAAAGGACTACAGCAATATATTGCTCATTATCCTAAAGACTAAAATACACAACAAAATAAAAGGCGCTATATGCGCCTTTTATTTTATGGATTTATTTCTTTTGGTCGTTGTTACCAAACAGTGGACCCATTCCGCCACCGCCGCCGCCAAATTGCTTTTGCATATTGCCTAATGAACGCATCATTTTGCTCATACCAGATGGATTGGCAAACTTCTTCATCATTTTGGCCATTTGTGCTTGTTGCTTGATAAGTTTATTCACTTCAGCAACATCCATACCACAACCTGCCGCAATACGTTTTTTACGACTTGGGTTCATCAAGTCTGGATTACGGCGCTCTTTAACAGTCATTGACTGGATAATCGCTTCCATCTTCTTGACTTGTTTTTCAGGGTTCGCTTGCTCAATCGCTTGCTGAATTCCTGCACCGCTCATGCCAGGCAACTTGTCTAAGAAGCCCATCATGCCGCCCATTTTTTTCATTTGCTCAAATTGCATCAGCATATCTTCAAAGTTGAAGCTACCGCCTTTCTGCAATTTTTTCGCCATTTTTTCGGCTTTTTCTTTGTCGATTTTACGTTCAACTTCTTCGACTAAAGAAAGTACGTCACCCATGCCTAAAATACGTTGAGCAACACGGTCTGGATGGAATGGTTCTAAAGCATCAAGCTTCTCACCCATACCCAAGAACTTGATTGGCTTACCAGTAATGGCACGCACAGAAAGCGCTGCACCACCACGTGCATCACCATCAGTTTTAGTAAGAATCACACCGGTAAGTGCTAAAGCATCATTAAATGCTTTTGCTGTATTTGCAGCATCCTGACCTGTCATGGCATCAACCACAAACAAAGTTTCAGTCGGCTTAACTGCTGCATGCAATTCTTTAATTTCATCCATCATGTCTGCATCGACATGTAGACGACCTGCCGTATCGACAATCAATACATCAGCAAACTGGATTTTTGCCTGTTCAATGGCACGATTAACAATATCAATTGGCTTTTCAGAAGGATCTGAAGGAATAAAGCCTGCACCAACTTCGTTTGAAACAGTTTCTAACTGTTTAATTGCTGCCGGACGGTAAACGTCGGCAGAAACAGTCATTACTTTTTTCTTTTGACGTTCTTTTAAGAAACGTGCCAGCTTGGCAGCAGTTGTGGTTTTACCTGCACCTTGTAAACCAGCAAGTAATACTACAACAGGAGGTTTCGCACTTAAATCAAGTGTTTCATTCGCCTCACCCATCATCTTGGTGAGTTCGTCATAGACAATTTTTACAAATGCCTGGCCTGGTGATAACTGAGTCATCACTTCTTGGCCCAATGCCTCTTCCTTAACTTTCGCGATAAATTCACGAGTTACAGGTAACGCGACATCGGCTTCAAGAAGTGCCATACGTACTTCACGTAAGGTATCTTTAATATTGTCTTCGGTCAGCTGCCCTGAGCCAGTAACATTTCTTAAACTCTGTGTGAGTCGTTCTGTTAAGGTATCAAACATTGCAAAATCCGCTTAAAATGGCTAGTTGCAAAAAAATCTTTCTCGAAATAGAAAATTTATGCATAGAATGCTATAGGATACTTTAGTTCGCAGCGAATTTATATCTTATATAGATGAATTAATCCTGAAAAAGGTTTGACATGATTAGCCTCCCCTTGGTTTACACAATTTTGGCACTCATCGCATATACCACTTCTTTCTGGTATCTGTTTATTCGTTTAATGTCAAAACGTGAACCAAACTCATGGTTATTTGCTTTTGTTACTATCTTGGCACTACTGTTGCACGGTACAGTTTTATGCGATGCCATGCTGACACCAGCCGGAATTAACTACGATGTATTTAACCTGATGTCTTTCACATCGGGACTTATGCTATTGTTAAGCTTAATTTTTAGTACTTTCCGCCCTATTCTACCGTTAAACTTGTTAGGCATTCCTGTCGCAGCTATTGGTCTTATTTTAGGTTTTGCATTTAGTCGACCAGACCAATTTATTGAGCAGCATTCGCTAGGTCTTGATACTCATATTATTCTTTCACTTTCTGCCTATGCAGTTTTACTGATGGCAACCATACATGCAATCTTAATATGGTTCCAAAATCGTGAACTCAAAAAGAAACAAAAAAAACGTTTTTGGGTCAACTTACTCCCGCCAATTCAAGCGATGGAATCTTTGTTATTTGACCTAATCATTACTGGTTTCATTTTATTAACGATTGCGCTTACATTTGGTTTTTTAACCATTGATAACTTCTTTGCTCAGCATCTTGCTCATAAAACCGTATTTAGTATTATCTCTTGGTTTATCTATGGCTCATTACTGATCGGCCATTACAAGCTTGGTTGGAGAGGTCAAAAAGCAATTCGTTTTACCTTAATAGGTTTTGTACTTTTAGCGATTGGATTTATCGGTAGTAAATTTGTGCTTGAGATGATCTTAGGGCGCTAGGAAAATTAAAATTTAATCGATACTAGACAGCGTTATGCATATCCCGTATAACGCTGTTTTTCGTTTTACTCAGGTGACACAGACTGTGAAACTCATACTCGCTCCAATGGAAGGTTTAACTGACCCGATCATGCGGGATACACTCACATCTGTTGGTGATTTCGACTGGTGTGTGACCGAGTTTATTCGCGTTACAGACAGTATTTTGCCAGACCACATCTATTATAGTTTTTGTCCTGAACTAAAAAATGATGGTAAAACAGCAGCAGGTACGCCTGTTCATGTTCAGTTTCTAGGTAATAACCCAGATATGCTGGCAGCAAATGCAGCAAAAGTTGTTGAATTGGGTGCACCTGCAATCGATCTTAATTTCGGTTGTCCTGCAAAAACCGTTAATCGACATCGTGGTGGTTCAGTACTTCTCGATGAACCAGACGTGGTACATCTGCTGATTAAAGCAGTAAGAGATGCGGTACCTGAACATATTCCTGTTTCAGCAAAAATGCGTTTAGGTTATCTCGATGAAAACCATACGATGGAAAATGCCCATGCTGTTGAAGATGCGGGTGCAAGCTGGTTAACTGTACACGCTCGAACTAAAGCAGATGGCTATACGCCACCAGCTTATTGGGAAAAAATTCTACCCATTAAAGAAGCTTTAAAAATTAATGTGATTGCTAACGGTGAAATCTGGACCAATGCTGATGCTAGAGCCTGTCAGCAACAATCTGGTTGTGAAGACTTAATGATTGGCCGTGGTGCGGTGACAACTCCTGATTTAACCCAATGCATTCGCCAAAATATGGATGAAGCGTTATTTAGTTGGGAACAACTCGTTGACTTACAAATTCGCTTTTTAAACGGTCAAGCAAAAACAGAAATTGGGATGGTTGGACGTTATAAGCAATGGTTAGGCATGATGACCAAAGCCTACCCTCAAGCGAAAGAATTATGGGATCAAGTCAAACGAATTAAAGCTTTAGATGAGATTGTTCAACAATTAGAACACACCAGATCAGATACTATTTAACTCGCTATAACCTTAAAAAAAGAGGGCGATTGTTTTCACAGCCGCCCTCTTTCGTATTTCAGGTTAAGCTATTATTCTTTTTTAAAAGCCGCTTACTTTCATTTTAAAGTCAGTTACAGAAACGCCAGTGACACCAAAATTCCCCATAGAGCCATTAGGTAAATTATTAAACGTTGTTGTACTTTGAGTACCCATATTTCCTAAAGTGACATTATTAAGTGAAGCATCAAATTTACTAGATGCACCTATATTCCCAAAAGTTAATCCAGTTGGTTCAACACCTGCATAAAAACCATCTAACACAAAACCAGTTGAAGTATTTGTTCCTGTAAACTTAAACCCAAATGTAGCACCTGTATTATCGGACACTAAAGTAATTGGACAACCCGTAGCAGCAGAACAAATAGATTGAATTGCTCCACCAAATTTAACCATGACGGACTGGGCAGCATGACCCAGTTGAATATTTAAACGGGGTTTATTGGTTTGTACAAAGTTAATATCTAGATTTCCAGTAGAACGAATAATTTCTTTTACACCCGCATTTACTGTCGTTCCCGAACTAAAAATTGATTTGGGTGCATAACTTGTCAATGCATAATCGGATGGACTAGATAAGGATGTACTTGGGGCTAAATAAACTGAAAAAGGTAGAAGTCGAATACCGTTTACATCATTCCCCATAGATATAGCTAAATTTAAAAAAGGATTTCCACCCCCAGCATCGGTATCCATTGCAATATTAAAAGAAGGATTACCCGATACAGCGGCTTTAATAAACTCTATACCAGGAACTGGGTTAGTAGAGTTTCCAGCAATGACAAAACCAGCCTTACTGTTATAAGAAGTTGAAGCAATACCGTTAGTATCAATGAGTGCGATCTGGTTAAATTTAACTTTATCGGCCTGAACTCCTAAAGTTAAGCCATTTTGGCCCGTCGCTGCTGCAAGGCTTTGATCATCCAAAGGCTGCATTGCAAAAACACTTGAACTACTGGCAAGTAGCAGCCAGAACCCTATATTTTTATTCTTCATGTCGCTCTAATCCTTAAGAGACAAACGCTTATTATTTGTTCAGACTATCAGAATAATATTCAAGTACAAAGCAATTATCTCTATAACCCGACGAATGCAAATCCAATCACACTAAAATAAAATTTATATAAAAAAGTGACGATAATCGTCACTTTTATTCATTAGTTAAAGGCGCCATTTCTAGGCACAATACTAAAGCTACTATTTAAGCGTCCACCAGTAATTGCAAGCTCACCTAAACGTGCTCCAGCTCCTGTTGAAGGCGGATAGAAATTAATATCTTTTACACGTAATGCGCCGTCAATACTCTTATCAGGGTTAAAATAAACCGCCGTATTTACGCCAACTTTACCTAAACCACTTGTTGTATCTTTACCCACAACCAAAGCGGTATTAAACGCTAGCTTTCCTGCAATATTGTCAAAACCAATTGCAGAACCATCGATCGGATCACTAATTTGAACCGTATTTCCAGTTGCTGTGGCAGGCACTGTGAAATCGCCGAGTACAGTTAAAGTACTACCATCTGCAATTGAACTGTTTGGCACAATTGATAAGTTAAGATCGCCACCTAAACGGAGTTTTAGACCAAATAAGACATCATTATTTTTGGCAAAATTATCGATAGGTGAAGTACATGAGCCCGTCGCTGGACAAGTTTTATATTTAGCCCCTGGTAAATAACCAGCTGCAATTTCTGTTGATAAAGCCAGTAGCATCTCTTTTAAACTAATATTAAGACTGCCATTTTCTAAACCAATACTTCCATTGCCTTTGAGGAACATATCGATATTACGTAAGCCCATGTAATAATCAGTAGGACTACCACCATTATTAGCATTTGGAGAACCATCAATTAATAAAATTGAGGTTGTTTTGGTTCCAGTCGCATCACGTCCCGTAGTTCCAGCAGCAATACCAAAACCTAAACGCGAAGTTGTTCCGGATGTAGCCACAGCATTTCGAATAGGCTTACCATTTGCATCTTTTGTGTAGTAATAAGCACTATTTGCCGGTGCATCTAAACCATATACAGCAGCGTTAGCATTTAAATTATAAAAAGGTAATGCTAAGCCCCACTGGTTATTTGCACCATTATCGGCAAACTGATTGGCAGCAGCAACATTCGCACTTGTCGTAAAACGACCGCGTCTTGAAAATGCTTGAAACTCTGCTCCACGCATCGCAAGAATTAAGCTAAACGGATTAGAGACCGTATCACGGTGAATATTATGCTGATAATCAGCAGCTGTCGTTAAAGTACCTGCCCCTAAACGAATTGCATTTAAAGTAGCATTGTTTGGCATTAATAATGTTTTGGTATCGGCAAGATTTAAATAAATATTTCCGCTGTCAAAATAACCACGCGTAGCTGAGTTAAGGCCTGTTAAATTACCAAATTCGAAACCATAAGCATTCAGACCTGCTCCACCAATTTCTAAAGTGGTTGCTTTGCCATCTGAACCTAGCATTGAGTCATTGTCTTTAGTGAATTCACCTTTCATACGAAAGGCAATCCCGGAATTACCTAAAATGCTATTACTTGAGCCCGTACCTGTGGCGGTATTTGCTGTACCTAATATTGTTGTATCTGACGTACCATCCATACCACGGACTTGTAAATAGCTATTTACCATACGTCCGCTAGCACCTAAACGAATTAAACCTTTCGCATTTTGGGGACTATTAGTTGCATCTAAAGCATAAGGGTTAGTTTTATCGACATTCGAACTGAGCATCACCTCAATATTCAAGCCTGAATTGGTTACTTTGCCACTACTGTCAACATAAGTACCCGCAGTTAAACCAGAAGCTGAATCTGCTACACGGTTAAAATCAACATAGCCATAAGTAGTATTCGGAGTTTGCCCTACACCAGCAACATTAGTTCCAGTATTTGTCTGTAAAACTAAGCCACGAGTTGGGTCAATCAACATGGCCCCTTTACCAACAAAATTAAAGTTAAAGTTTCTTAAAATTAACTGATTTAACTGGCTGCGAGCATCCAATTGTCCTAAATAAATATTGGCATTATTAATACCAAGCGTCATGCTTGACTGGCTATTTGCATTAAATAAGCCATCTTGAGTTGTAAGTGCCAAATTTAAAGGAGAGGTCGTTTGAATAGCCAACTGCCCTAAAGTTGGCGAGCATGTAGCTGAACTATTACAAACTTTAACGCTATTTACGGTAACAAGTGATGGACTACTTTGCATAGAAAAGTCGAGTCCAGTTTTACCCGTAGTTGGGTTACTCCCTACATCTAAACGGTAATTAGTGCTTAAAGTTTGGCTAGATGCATTACTTTTTTGAACTTTTATCCCGCTCGCTTGAGCTCTTAAGACCTGATCTGCACCACTAGGTGTACCTGCATGATCATCCCAGTAGGCATTATCAATATTGATTTCATTAAACGTCGTTTGAATCGAAATCCCATCTTGTCCATTAATCGCACTCAAGTCAGCATCTGTTAAAGCTTCTAACGCAAAAGCATGTCCGCTCACTAACAACATGCTGGTTGTTAATGCATTTAAAATAAACTTTGAGCTGTGATTTTCTTTATTTTTTTTCATCACTTCAGTTCCTTTGAAATCTACATTAACCCTTAACAACGAGGATGGCTTCCATCACAGCTAAAGACCATGACTTTTCCTTGGATAGCCAAGTTTCCGTTCATCATTAAACCCATAAAACCAGTTTCGCGCCCATGGTCATACGCTGATGGTGTGGCAGTAGCCACTTGTTGGTTCGCACTGTTAGCAGTCGCTGCATATGTCGTTTTTTTGAAATATGCATAATCATACATATTTGCACTCGAGCCTTGTGCTGTTGTTGAGCTGGTAAAGTTATCTTGCTCAATTGATAAAGCATTAAAACCGAAGTTACGAATTAAAATTGGCTGTGCTGCACTAAAACTAAGCTGAATAGCCGGTTTAATCATTTCAGTATTGTTTTTGTCCAAATACTTTAAATCAGCGCCATCCAAACCCATTTTTTGGATATTTAGAGTACCTTGTACACCTTTAAATACGAGCCAAAGTTTATTACCACTATCACTATTTTCAGCCCAACCACTTGGTTTCGTCGCATCTGCCTGTACAAAACGTTTGTTAATTGCCAAACCAATATGACAGAACTCTAGGTTCTCACAGACACCACCACTACCATTGTCAAATACACCATTAGCTGTCTGGTTTAAATTAAGCATTAAAGATAAATCAGCACCAGCCTGACCATTTATCGCCTGTAATGCTTCATTATCTAAAGTTTGTAGCTCTGCATGAGTCACCGTTGCACAAAGAGCAAGGAGTAAAGCAGTTATTTTTTTCATCGCGTTACCCTCCTCTTATAGACCTTTAGTTGTCAGTTTCAAGTGCTGGATTAAAACACCGTCAATTGAAGCGGATCCCAAATTATTTAAAGGACTAATGTTAGACAAAGCTGGAGCTTGATTAGCTGTAGGAATAACGTATCCAGTTGTGCCATTACTACTACCAATTAAATCGTTGACCACAGCATTTCTTGAAGTCAACCATGGAATAGCAGAGTTAGTCCAATCACGATTCGAAGTCGCTCCATACATTGGCGTCGAACCCGATGTACTCGTACATCCTAAAGCACCAGAACAAGTTGTTGCATCGGCTGGTTTAGTAGTTGGATTCGTGATAACCCACGCACCAGTTCCTTTGTTATATTCCCACTGATATAAATATCCTAATGTTTTATAACCACAGTTAGAATTAAACAAACCACAACTATATTCTTGTTTCCATGTCTGGGTATTCTGTTGTCTTTGTTTAAAACGGACCTCTGTCATCGTAGCTGAAGTGGTACCAGATACTGAATTAGTCATTGAGACCAAACTACCAGCAGAAGTTCCAGAAACTTGCGTACCTGTTGAAATTAAACGACCAAAGGAAACTCCAATTGAACCTTCGCCGGTATTTGCTAATAAGGTTTTTCCATTATCAGGACTATATACGGTACCAATAGTGATACTACTATGCGTAGGATTAACACACGAGTAAACGTTACATGTAGAACCCTTATAAGTCGTGTCAGCACCAGTGTAATCAGTATAAATCTGTTTATATATTTCTGGTTTATTTGCAATTCGTGCAATTTCAATACTAAAGTTTTTGCCGTCGGAACCTAAAATAAGCGGTTGATATAAGTTACCTAATACCAAGTTAATATTTGGGTTATAGAGATATAAGCCTTCACTATCAGCAAACTTCGGTGCTACGGCACCTGCAGAGTCAAATGCAGGTGTATATAAATTGTTTGATGCATTTGGTGAATCTGAAGTTTCTCGTGTACTAAATCGCAATACCTTACTTGTATCATTAAAAGCAATTCGTGTTTTATTCGATGTTTTTGTATCTGTTCTAGTTCGATTTTCTACATAGTAACGGCATCCACGAGAGGTACTAAAACTCCCTGTTCCACTGTTACCACAATCTCCAGTACTACTTGCACTTAAAGTTGAGTTTGCACCAGCATGTACTGTTTTCCACCCGTTATTAGTACTTGTGGCGTATGTCTGCGTTTGACTCGTAACATTTTCAGTCACAATACTAGTATTTTTGCTATCACCCGTATTTAAGCGAACTAAGCCAGACATCCCTAAAGTATTATTATAAAAAGGACTCATTCCTCCAGCCGTAGTTGCACCACCTAATGTTTGAAACATACTAATCTGGCTACCATTTAAACTAAAGCCATTTAGAATGCCTTGCAAACGTAAACGATTAGCACGAGTTGTATCAATACTGGTACCAATTAACCCGTTACTATTACCATATTGAAATTGGGCTAAAGAACCATTCGTTGTAGCGACAACATTGGGATTACGTACAAATGCATCAGCCCATAGCCCTAATTTTAAATTATATGCATCAGCTCCTTCTGCCCCATCAATTAATGGTTGATATAGAGGAGCTTCTAAAGATAAATACGTTACTGGGTAAATACCACTATCTGTTGTACTAAAATTAGGAACATTAGTCGCAGTTTTTACTTTAAATATCCATGGATTGGCTCCTGTGCCCCAACTTGAAATCGCTGCTGCAGCTGAGCTGTTAGCAATACGCGAATTTGCATCGCCATCTGACTTAGATAATGCCAATCCATAAAGAAATATATCTGCTTTACCTACTGCGCGGTCTTCTGGCCCAACAATACCATTGCCACTGGTATCAGCTGCAGCAACACTCAAAGGCCCCACAGGTACATAGTTAATATAACCAGTATCCTTACTACGATCGGTAATAATTTGATTTACAGATTCATTTGGACCAGCGCCACGAAATACCATAAATGCATTTTGCGGTAATATCGCAATACCTTCACCTGTAGTTTCACTTAAACCAGCATCAGAAAGTTCTTCAAGAGCAAAACTTGACTGACTTAAAAAAAGTCCAATTAAACTTGCTAACACGGTTTTTTGAAACCTTACCGTATAATTAAGTGTAGTCATCGTGACCTTCCTGTTTTATACGATGCCGCGCACCATATTTCTTTTTCTTTAACAGTCCTTGATGTGAGATGAGATTATTTCCTTTTTCATCTCACAAGGGGCAAACTTTAAAAATTGCCAACCTTTCCACATTTCCATTATGCTGAATATTTACTCAAATGCAAAATTAAATAAACAAAAACTCATTTTTCCGATAAACGAGAAATAAGAGATGTATTTAACAGAATTTTAAAGAACCATAACAGTTAGCTGAGAAGTTTTGTTTTTGTAACACTACATTAGTTAAAGACATAGAAGCTGGCGTTTTTCCTGTTAAATCAACTGTTCCAATAGGAAGATTACCTGCTAAGCAGCTTAATGCTAATGGACCACATGGAACAGGATTCGTTTCTAGATAAGAACTAACTTGTCCTAAGGCATCAGTAATTGTAGCTAAAGCAATATCGACATTCCCCGTAGGAGTAATTTGTCCAATATCAATTGGGTTTGTAAGCTCTAGCCACCATCCTGTTTGTGCCGTTGAGGCCGCCTCTGGCCATAATATATTTACGCCCTGTACAGAGAGATAACCAGCAGAGCCATTCAGTTGAGCAGCATGAAAATAACCCAGACTTTGTTTAATTGTCACATTTACATCAAGATTATTTACTGTTCCAGTTACATCACCCGAAATCGGAACAGGAATACCCAGCACTGAAGCAGTTGCATCTAAAGTCCCTGTAACCGCAATCCCTCCAACCCTTGCTGTTGCATTCAAATTAGCTGTATTAATACGCTTACCCGTAATTATCTGCTGTCCCATAGACAATGTACCACTACCTGCACCTAAATTTAGATTATAGGCCGTAGATGTAAATGGGAGTGTTGCTATGCTACCTATAAATTCTGCCCGTCCTGTAATAGCTCTCCCTGTTTCATCTTGGGTAATACCATAGTAAGGATTCGTAGTTACAGTACCCCCAGTTGGTTTAGTGACCATATATCCACTCAGTGAGTTAATACCACTCGCAGCATCACCATTTTCTAAACCAAAAGTAAGTAAACCCGAAAGTGACTTAGCACTTAATCGAAAACCCTGAATTTCACGAGTGGAAGCCGAGTCTGGGTTTTTAACAGCAAATTCTAAAAATGGATTGGTAATAATAGCGGACGAAGAGGCTCGCTCAGTACTAGTACTATCTACTGTGCCCCCACTTAAACTCAGATAATCAATGTCAATGTCGCAGGCACCTGCTCCATTTACGCCCCCACAACCTAACTGTAATTTTTTAATATTGGCATTAATTTCTAATTGAGCATCTAACGCAAGTCGATAAAACCCCATATTTCCATTTGAACTTGAGTTACTTGCAGAATCTGTAGGCGCAATATAAGACATACCCATTAAAGCTTGGCCGCGGGTCGCTGATAATTCAGCATCTGACATAGGGACTAGTGTAGAAGCAGCATAGGCTGAGGAAAAGCATAAGCTTCCGAGTGTCAAAAGTGCTACTCGAAGAGACGTAAACTGTCGCATGGCCGACCTCCGTATCCGTGGGGGCATAATCCTGTTTAATTTCTTTTTATTTGGCCTATCTGCATTCGATAAATATTTAACTAAACATTATCAAAGAGAGCCTATATCTACTCTATTTGCTTTTAAATTCTGTGATACAGAGCAAAAAACAAATCAATCATTAATCATTTTATATCATTTTTTACAAAAGGAAACTGTCGTTTATCATAATTCCGATAAACGCTTCTGATAAAAATTCTATGTATAAAATTGGGCCACCTAAGTGACCCGTTATTTTTAAAATCTTTTCATCGAGGAATCATTAAGTTTTAGGAAGTGTAACACCTGTTTGACCTTGGTATTTACCACCACGGTCTTTATAAGAGGTTTCACATACTTCATCACTTTCAAAGAATAGCATTTGTGCTACGCCTTCCCCAGCATAAATACGTGCAGGTAAATTTGTCGTATTTGAAAATTCTAACGTAACGTGACCTTCCCATTCAGGTTCTAATGGAGTCACATTTACAATAATACCGCAACGAGCGTAGGTCGATTTACCTAAGCACACTGTTAACACATTGCGAGGAATACGGAAATATTCAATTGTACGCGCTAGAGCAAATGAGTTTGGCGGAATAATACAAACATCAGACTCAATATCGATAAAACTTTTGTCATCAAAATTCTTTGGATCGACAATTGCAGAATGTACGTTTGTAAAAACCTTGAATTCACGGGCACAGCGTACATCATAACCATAGCTAGAGACCCCGTAGGAAATCAACTTTTCACCATTTTCATCAAAACGGACTTGATTCTCTGCATAAGGTTCAATCATGCCGTGTTTTTCGCTCATTTCGCGAATCCAACGATCAGACTTAATGGCCATGTATTTTCTATCCAAAAGGTAAATTCATTGATTTCGACGTACTTTAACTTAAAAAACCAATTATGAAAACAACACAGAGCTACTCAAATAAATAAGAATAGCTCAGCGGTACATTTAAAGGTTCAGTAAAGCAGAATAACTAATTGGAATTGAAAAGCTGACTAAAACAAGTGAAGCCGTTTTTTGCAAATTAGTTTGATTTAACCAACCCACTTTCTTAGAAGCTAAAACCGATCCCAAGAAAATCCAGAACAACGCAATTGGTGTAATAAGCGCTAAATAAGCCATCATGTGAATTAAATAAATATGAAAATTACTCCATGCAGCTACTGGGAAAATTGCTGAGGCAAATAATAATGCTTTTGGGTTTAATAGAGTGGCGCAGAATAACTCACGAGCACGAATCGTTGGCTGATTTAATTCAATTTCTTGATTTGCCGTATGCCATAACTTGATGGCTAAGAAAATAATATAACAAGCGCTCAATAGCTTTAGAATAGGCGGCAGCATTGGTAGTGTGCTAGACACTTTTCCAATCAGCATTCCCCATGCAGAAATAGAGATTACATAACCCAAAACTTCTGCTGGAATAAGTTTTACTGACTTCCTTAAACCCACTTGTACTCCTGAAGAAGCGAGCAGAGTATTGGTTGGACCAGGCGTAAGTAAAATTGTGGCTACTAAGCCAATAAAAAGCCATGAAATCATTGAATGACCTCACAATATAGTCATCTCAGATTAATAGATATCCTGTCACAAGGCAAAAGGTAATTGTAAGACAAAGTATTTCAAATTATTTTCAAAATAAAAATAAAGTATATAAAAACAAATATTTATAAAATTGTCACATAAAGTCGAGAAGAAAACTTTACGGTCAGTTGTTATACTTTCCAAATAGATTCTGAGTTAAGTAACATAACTATTTTTATTTTAAGTCTATTTTTCCATCAAAAGTCTTTATAATAAAAAATATATAGCAATGGTAAGTTTAAATTTTAAGCTTTTAATAAGTTTCAATTCATATATTGTTTCTGATTTTTTTATATAGAGCATCGCGCTTTACTACCCTTAATGATTATGGCAAAGCATTTTTTTCAATCTTGGCTTCCCTCCCCCGAGAAAGTTTCAAATATGAAATTTCTAAGGATTTTTGGTAAAAAGACCCTTAATCCTGTGCTTTGGTATGTCAATCGAAAATCAATTACCCGAGCTGTTTTTGTCGGAACTTTTTTTGGTTTACTGCCTATTCCTTTTCACAGCGTATTTATTGTGATGGCTGTATTACTATTCGAAGTAAATTTACCAATTAGCTTGATGCTCGCTTGGTTAAGTAACCCGCTTACATTAGTTCCTATTCTATATATTGGTTTTTGGTTCGGTGCACACATTTTTCATGTACATATGATTAATAAAGAAATGTTGCTGGGTGTATTGCATCAGATTTCTCGTTGGATTACTCATTTCGGCCATGGCCACATTGATTTTAGTCTTGCGAAAATCTTGATGACAGGTCTAGTCGTAGAAGCTTTTGTATTTGCCGTTATTTTATATATATGCACAGAAATTTTCTGGCGCTGGATGGTCGTTAAAAACTGGAAAAGTAGACATCGTCAAAAGAAGCAAGAAGAGGGTTTATAAAAGCTCCACTCTTCTTGCATAAGTTTAAATCATTATTTTGGCAGTTTTGATTTCATATATTCTTCGGCCACATTAAGCACATATTCTTGACAAGCCTCTCCTGTACCAGGGTCATAAGCTCCGTTATTGGTAATATTATTAGATAAGATTCGAATGCCTAAGAAAGGAACGTTAAATTGACTTGCGATTTGTGCAACAGATGCTGCTTCCATTTCTTCAACAGAAGTACCATAACGTTGATGGAAAAATTGAATACGATCTAGCTCATTATTCCAGACATCTGCTGAACCAATCGTTCCTTCAACCACCTCACCTTTATCATAACGGACTTTATGTGCCGCCATTAACAACTCTTGGTCACCTTCAAATTTACGAATTGCAATCGGTTCTGGGTCAGATTCATCTGTTGGCAACACATCAAAAGCCTCAACCCATGTGAGTGAGTTTGAACCACCGCCTAAAGGCTGTTTAGGAGTTCTAAATGCACCAATATTGGTTGTATATTTTCCTAAAACAATATCGTAAACGTGCAAATCAGGATCATGTCCACCTGAGGTGCCCTGATTAATGATCGCAATCGGTTTATAACGTTCAATCGCTAGAGCAGTTGCTGCGGCAGAGTTACTCATACCCATGCGGGTTTTAGAAATAATCATTGGATAACCGTTATAGGTACCCTTCCAGAATTTCCACCCACCAATTTCTTCAATAGTCTTATTCTCTAATTTTGAAGCCATTTTTTCCGATTCTACTGGCAAAGCACCCTGAATAATGATCGGCTGTAACTTCTGTTTTTGTTCCTGAACTGTTGGTGTTTGAGAAACAGATGAGTTGTCATCATTACATCCAACTAAAAATAAAGCGCTACACAAACTGATAACGCCAAAAGTAGATTTGAATCGCATTTTTTAACCTTTCTTTTTAAAAAGTGTAAAGTAGCAATCTACATGCCAATTTCAAGTTCAGCTTTGTTATTTGGATTCAATAATTTAAATTTTTATTTTAACCAGACAATAAAAAACCCGACTTAAAGCCGGGTTTTAATCAATTAGAAAATACGCTTATCATCACGTGTGCGCTGAGGGATTTTTTCAATCTGCTGCCAGACTGATTTAGCAATCTCAATATAACTATCAGCCGCATCATCCATTGCCACAACACTCGGTTTACCCTGATCAGCATGTTCACGTATTTGAGCATTTAGAGGCAAACGACCTAACAATGGAATATGGTATTGCTCGGAAAGCTTATCACCACCACCAATACCAAAAATTTGCTCTTCATGACCACAGTTTGAACAAATATGAGTCGACATGTTTTCGACGACACCTAATACTGGAATACCAACTTTATTAAATAACTCAATTCCTTTGGTGGCATCAAGCAAGGCAACATTTTGTGGAGTAGTCACAATGATTGAGCCTGTAACAGGAATACGCTGTGCAAGCGTAAGCTGAATATCACCAGTACCTGGTGGCATATCAATCATGAGTACATCTAAATCAGGCCAAAGTGTTTGATTAAACAATTGCATTAGAGCACCCGTTGCCTTTGGTCCACGCCATGCAACAGGTGTGTTGTTATCACCGGTTAAATGTCCAATAGAAAGCACAGCCATACCATAAGCATCTAAAGGTACAAAATTTTCACTTTCAATAAGTGGAGTTTTGCCCGCATTACCTAGCATTGTCGGAATACTTGGTCCATAGATGTCAGCATCTAACACCCCAACCTTAAGTCCCATTTTTTGTAAGGCAAGCGCTAAATTGACCGTAGTTGTCGATTTACCTACGCCTCCCTTTCCAGATGAAACTAAAATAACATTCTTAATGCGAGGGTGAAGCGGAACATCTCTTTGTTGCGGAGCTGCTTTTTGAATTGGTGGATTATTTGGATCGGGTTCTGATTTAGGTGAAGCATCAAATACAGGAGGTAAATTCGAACTTACTTGTGCAGGGCGCTTTTGTTGAACCACGTGTAAATTAAGTTCTTCAATACCGCACTTTTCTAATGCACTAGCTAAATCATCATGAATTTGCTGCAAATGCTCTTTTTCGTCTGGGAAAGTATTAATGGTGAGTTGTAAAACTCGTCCCTGAACTTGGAGCTGACTTATACGCTCTTTTAATGCATCTTTTGAATGTGGTAGTAAGTAATTTTGGAGTACGGTTTGGATTTCATCTTCTTTCACTTCTTGTGCCGGTGAAAAAACAGACTTTAATGAAGAAAGCCAAGACATATTGTTTACTCCAAAAACAGATCATTACAGCTTAATGGAGATAGTGTAACAGTATTGCTCCGCACTCGCTCACCTTAGGATGAATAATTACTCACTTCATATCTCATCTTTTAGGTAAGGAGTACGGATTTTAGTTTAAATCAGCTTATTCAGCAGAATCATGATTCTTTAATTTATTTAATTTATCAGTTGCAGTTTTCTTTAGCTCATCAAACTTTGCTGTTGCTTGAGTTTTCAACTCATCAAATTTTATAGCAGCCTCTTCCTTTAATTCTGCAGCTTTGGCTTTAGCATCATCAAGTTTATGTGCCGCTTCAGTACGCAAGTGATCAAATTTATCTTGCAGACTATGCTGAGCATCCTCAAGTTTGCCTTTTAAATCACTGGCTTTATCTTCAACAGCGTCTTTGCCAGCAGCTTCTTTCTCTTTTACATTTTCCTTTAAATCATCCAAAGCTTTTTCGCCTTGTACTTTTGCATCGGCCGCTTTTGCCTTTAATTGGTCTACTTTATCTTCAATTGCTTCTTTACCCGCAGCTTGCTTCTCTTTTACATTTTCCTTTAAATCATCCAAAGCTTTTTCGCTTTGTACTTTTACATCTGCCGCTTTTGCCTTTAAATCATCTAATTTATTTTCAGTAGTCATAGTTGTTATCCTCATAGTTAATTAAAAAATTACCTGAATAAGTTATTAGTTATACATCGTTATGGCTTATTTTCTGACCGTAACTGCAATTTGAAACAAAGACAATACAGGAAGATTCAAATATTTTTCGATATGTTTATCTGTTCTAAAGGAAACCACCTCTAGCCAAAATCCATTTTAATAGAAATCGCTTATGCCAAGCAGAAGATTATTAATCTTTGCTTATCTCCCTGCATCAGTTAAAATCTTCCACCTTATAAATACGAATGAGAGAATGAAATCCGTGCGTAAAATTTTAGTCACTAATGCCCTCCCTTATGCTAATGGTCCAATTCATATGGGTCATTTACTCGGTTACATCCAGGCAGATATCTGGGTTCGTGCCATGCGAGCAATGGGTCATGATGTGACTTATGTATGTGCGGATGATGCTCACGGTACAGCAATTATGCTACGTGCCGAAGCAAATGGTATTAGCCCAGAAGAGCAAATTGCGAATGTTCAAAAAGAACACATCCGTGATTTTGACGGTTTTGGCGTACATTTCGATCATTACGATTCAACGCATAGCGATGCAAACAAAGCACGTTCAACAGATATTTATATTAAAAACCGTGAAGCTGGAAATATTGCAGTTCGTCCTGTAACTCAATTATTTGACCCAGAAAAAGGGATGTTCTTGTCTGACCGTTTCATTAAAGGTACATGCCCAAAATGTAAATCAGAAGATCAATACGGCGACTCATGTGAAGTGTGTGGTACAACTTATAATGCAACCGAGTTACTTAATCCACGTTCAACTTTAAGTGGTGCAACACCAGTTGAAAAATCATCAGATCACTATTTCTTCAAGCTTCCAAACTTCTCTGAATATTTACAAAAATGGACGCGCGATGAAGGTCGTTTACCTCTTTCGATTGCCAACAAGTTAGACGAATGGTTTGAAGCTGGTTTAGCAGATTGGGATATTTCTCGCGACGCGCCATACTTTGGTTTCGAAATTCCCGATGCTCCAAATAAATACTTCTATGTTTGGGTAGATGCCCCAATCGGTTATATGTCTAGTTTTGAAAACTATATCAAAGCTAAACGTCCAGATTTAAACTTTGATGATTTCTGGAAAAAAGATAGCCAAAATGATGTTTATCATTTTATTGGTAAAGATATTGTTTACTTCCATGCTTTATTCTGGCCAGCAATGCTTGAAGGTGCAAACTATCGCACCCCAACAGGCTTGTTTGTAAACGGTTTCTTGACTGTAAATGGGCAAAAAATGTCTAAGTCTCGTGGTACTTTCATTAAAGCCGAGACTTACTTACAACATCTAAACCCAGAATATCTACGTTACTACTTTGCATCTAAACTTTCAGATAAAGTTGAAGACTCTGACTTGAACCTTGATGACTTTGTTCAAAAAGTAAATTCAGACTTAGTTGGTAAAGTCGTTAATATTGCTAGCCGTTGTGCGAAATTCATTAACAGCAGCTTTAACAATACTTTATCTGCTCAATGTGCAGAATCTGAGCTGGTACAAAGTTTTATTGATGCAGGTGATTCAATCGCTGCTGCATATGAAGCACGTGAATTCTCTACAGCTATTCGTGAAATCATGGCGCTAGCTGATCGTGCAAACCAATATATTGACGAGAAAAAACCTTGGGCTCTTGCTAAACAAGAAGGTCAAGAGCAACAAGTTCTTGATGTATGTTCTGTGGGTATCAACTTATTCCGTCAACTAGCGGTGTACTTGGCTCCAGTTTTACCAACTTTAGCTCAGCAAGTTCAAGATTTCTTAAAACTTGAAAGCTTCGATTTCGAGTCACGCAAACAAATTCTTGTAAGCCATGAGATTGCGCAGTTCCAACCGCTTATGCAGCGTGTTGATCCAAAAGCTGTTGCAGCTATGGTTGATGCTTCTAAAGAGTCTTTAGGTGCTCCTGCTCCAGAAGCAACAAAAGCGGCAGCAAAAAAAGAGAAATCTGCCGAGAAAAAAGCAGCGCCTACTCCAGCAGTTGGTGAAGCTGAAATTATCGGTATTGAAGATTTCTTAAAGGTTGATTTACGTGTTGCTCAAGTACTTGAAGCAGGCACTGTTGAAGGTTCAGATAAGTTGCTTCAACTGACGTTAGACGTTGGTGAAGCTGAACCACGTAATGTATTTAGTGGCATTCGTAGCCAATACGCGCCAGAGGACCTAAAAGGTAAATTGGTTGTTATGGTGGCGAACCTTGCACCACGTAAAATGCGTTTTGGTATTTCAAACGGAATGGTACTTGCTGCTGGAAATGGTGAAGGTATTTTCATTATTTCTCCAGATAGCGGTGCAAAACCAGGCGATAAGGTTTCTTAATTTGTAGTTAAAAAAAAGCTCCCTAAATTGGGAGCTTTTTTTTAACTACAAATTTTAAAGTAATATAGATACGAAAATTTAAATTAGGACCACGGCCACCCTTCGCAAGGGTTATTAAATAAAACGTGTATATTTCCCAACTCTTCATTTGTTAAATAGCCATTCTTATTTTCATCTAAATAATGAAATAGCTCTGTCTGCTTGTTTTCACCTTGAAAACGCTTATCACTCGGCCAGTTATAAGGATAAAAGTCTTCAACCCGTTGAAATTCTTTTTGGCTATACATGCCATCATGATTTAAATCATATTTTTCCTGAAAAAGCTCCCAATCTAAAGAAGCAGGCTCACATGCACTTACCATATTCAAAACACAGTAAGTTGCACATCCAGCAAGTAACCTAATAGTTAGATTGCTCATGATTATTCACTTGTATATCGGAAATTTTATAATCCTTTTCATGAACCGGAGTACCCACAATACTCATGGTCCGCTCATTTGCTGATTGTTGTTTACTCGTCGTTCTCATCTCACATCCTGTAGTTAAGATGAGAAAAACTACAGAAATGCTCACCATTAGTTTTTTCATAACGTGCTCCTCATTTCTTTTTGTTTTATTTATTAAGTTACCACTTTTAAAGTATTTAAGTGCTAAAAAAGATATTTCAATTTGTATGTATTTTACGCAAAAAATAAAGCCAGACTATAAGTAGCTGGCTTTGGATTTTGTAGATATTTTAATTAAAGAATAATCATTTGAAGAAAATTAATTTTAAACCCAATAAAGTCACAATACTTCCAGCAACTCGATCCACCCCTGTTTTTGCTTTTAAGTACATTTTTCGAGGCTTCTCTGAAGATAACAGCATCGCAACACATGAATACCAACCAGCATCAATCATAAAACAAATCACTGGCAATGCGACATAGTAATAATTTGGGATTTCTTTTGGCAGCAAAGCAGTAAACACACTTGCTAGTACGACTGCAATTTTCGGGTTACTTAACTGCGTAATAAGGCCATAACGATATGCTTGTTTATAGGTCATTTTTGATTTGCCATCATTCTCCATGGCAATTGGTTCTTTGGCATGTTTAATAATTTTAAAAGCCAGCCAAAGCAAATATAGCCCACCGCCAATTTTTAAAATTAAATAAGCAGAAGGTACTGCTAATAAAACTGCTTGTAATCCCATAACAGCTAATAGCCCAAAAAGCGCTGCGCCCGTCCCTGTTCCCAATGCTGTAAACAAACCGTGTTTACGTGATTTAGAAATTGAATTTTGCGCTACATAAATAAAGCTTGGCCCAGGGCTTATTGCTCCAAGCATCAATGCCATCGCAATTGAAAAAAGAGGAATAAGGGACTCAAACATTGTATTGACCTAGCATCACGCAATTGCGCGGTATTCTAACAGCTTTTTATGACGCATATAAAAATGCAGAAAATTTATATGATAAAAATTGAATTTTCATGTTTTTACAATTTATATCTTCAAAACGGACAAAAATGTCCGTTAAATATATAACCTTTAGAACTCCCCAACCGATGATATGAGTAAACGTCAAAAAATTGCTGCTCATAATCGAGATGAATTACTCAATGCAGCCGAAGAATGTTTTCGTATTCATGGCATTAATGTCCCCTTACAAGTTGTGATTGACCATGCTGATGTAGGCAGAGCAACGTTCTACCGTAACTTTTGCGACCGCAAAGCTTTAATTAGTGCGCTTTTAGAACGTGCGATTACACAGCTAGAGCAAAAAGCTGCTCATTTTCAACAATTCGAGGATGGTTTATTTCGTTTGATTGAGGGACATATTGCACAACTTCCTAAACTTGCAATTTTGCAAGATTTTTGGAGAGTAATTGATCGACAAGATCCAATTATGTTAAAAATTTATGAACGGCGAAATAATGCACTTAACCCACTGATTGAAAATGCGATAGAACAAAAACTGTGCCGAGCTGATTTCACTGCCAATGACTATGCAATGGTCACTGCAATGTTAGGTTCTTCATTTCAAGGACATGAGCCAGAAGAACAGACTCGCTTAGCAAAACGAGCAATTGAATTACTATTTCATGGTATTCAAATACAAAAAATTCGAGGGATAGAATGAGTAAAACGCCTCGTTATTTGGAAACACCACCCGACTGGACGCCAGAAGAGCAACCGACTCTACCTGGTTCACCAGCAGCTATTGCTCACTCTGTACCTAAACGATTTATTTACTTTTTTATTGGTTTATTTATCGCTCTTTCGGCAAGCTTAAGTAATGGTTTTATTACGGCAAATTTACCTTTAATTCAAGGTGAGTATGGACTAACCCCTTCCGAAGCTGCTTGGCTACCTGCTGCATATGTCATGGCAAATGTCAGCTCAAACTTAATTTTATTTAAGGCCCGTCAACAGTATGGCTTGAGAGTATTTTCAGAAATAGGGCTAGTGATTTTTATTGCGGTTCTTGTTTTGCATATTTTTGTACATACCTATGAAATGGCCCTATTTGCGCGGGTTGTAGCTGGTTTAGCTGGTGCGCCATTAAGCTCACTAGGTATGTATTACACCATGCAAGCTTTTAAAAAAGCAGATATGGCAAAAGGAATATATATTGCGTTTGGTTTTCAGCAATTAGGTGTTCCCCTCGCCTGGATTATTTCTCCATTTCTTGTAAATACAGACAGTTGGTCTGTTCTATATACGTTTGAGCTCGGCTTAGCACTTTGTTGTTTAGCCATGGTTGTTTCATTGAAATTACCACGTAGCTTAAGAATTTATGTTTTTGAGAAGCAAGATTTCTTTACCTTTGCCTTATTGGCCCCAGGTTTTGCCTGTTTATGTATTGTGCTCACGCAAGGCCCAATTCTCTGGTGGTTTAATAGTGAATGGCTTGCTTACGTCTTAATTGCAGGTTTTAGCTTAGTTGTTTTGGGTTTGCTCTATGAGCACTATCGCGCCAATCCATTAATTATGACACGCTGGTTGGGTGCCGCTTCGACCCTACGCTTCATTTTTGGTGCCTTTGCCATTCGTCTTTTAATGTCAGAACAAAGCTATGCAGCTGTTAATTTCCTAAAAACTATGGGAATGGGGCCTGATCAGTTTGTTCCACTCTATGTTGTCATATTGGTGGGGATTTTAAGCGGAACACTATTTAGTGCTCTAACTTTCTCACGCGAACGAATTATCTTCCACTTACTTTTTGCAGAATTTTTAATTCTGGTCGCTTGTGGTCTAGATTATCACTTAACTAGTGATGTTCGACCTATGAACTTCTTTGCAAGTCAGTTCTTAGTCGGTTTCGCAGGGGGATTATTTATTGGGCCGTTACTGCTTATTGGCTTTGCACAAACTTTAGCAAAAGGTCCTTCCTATGTAGTGACTTTTATTGTCTTGTTCTCTGCAACCCAAACCTTCGGTGGTCTTGTCGGGTCTTCATTCTTCTCGACCTATCAACAACACCGCACTCAAAACTATCAAGTCGAGATCATAAAAGATTTAGAACAAGCCGACCCGTTGGTTGCTCAAAGGCTTTCTACCTATCAGCGTAGTGCAGCCATCACAACAAATGACCCAGCATTACAAACAGCTCAATCCATGCGTTCACTTAATCAAGTGGTCACTCGTGAAGCCCAAGTACGTGCCTACAATGATGTGATTGCATTAAACGGTATTTTTGCCGTCGCCTTACTCTTGTGGGGGGGATTTAATATTGCACGTAGTAAATATCTACAGCGTAGAGGAATTAGCCGTCCTTAATGGCTTTCGTTTTTGGTGAAATAGAAATTGAGATTAATATATGTCAGATGATCAAAATAAACCGGACCAAACGCCTGTTCAGGCACCTGCCAACGAGCCTGCACCTGCAAGTAAACTAATTCCCACAAAACGCTCAACTCTATTCTGGATGTTAGGTGTTCTTATTATCGGTATTTTAGTAATTTTATGGGCATGGAGAATCGGACCTTTCGCAACGAATGTTCAGCAAACTGACAATAGTTATGTTAAAGGTAAAACAACGATTTTATCGTCACAAATAAATGGCTACGTGAAAGATGTATTAGTTAAGGACTTTGACCACGTAAAAAAGGGCCAAGTGTTAATGCATATCGATGCAACTACTTACGACCAAAAAGTAGCTCAAGCAGCTTCTGGAGTTGAACAAGCTAAAAATACTTTAGCCAATCAAACTCAGTCTATTGCTCAAAAACAAGCTGATATTGTGGCTGCACAAGCAAAAGTTGAACAAGTTAAAGCTCAATATGAACTTTCTTTAGCACAGCTTAGACGCTATCAACAGTTAGGAAATAGTGGAGCAGCTTCTAAAGCTGAGCAAGATAAAGCCGCAGCAGATGCTGAAAATAACCTTGCAGCACTGAAGCAGGCAGAAGCCAATGTTCTAGTTGCCAAAGAAGCACTTAAAACAGCACAAGTGGCAGAAGCAGGTTTAGAAGCACAAGTTTCCAGTGCTAAAGCACAACTAGATCAGGCACAAACTACCAAAGACTATAGCGTTATTGTTGCTCCAATGGATGGGCAACTTGGCGAGGTGAACCCTCGTGTTGGGCAATACGTGGCAGCAGGGTCACAATTACTCTATCTGATTCCACAACAAACTTGGGTGATTGCCAACTTTAAAGAAACCCAAATTGCCAATATGCGAATTGGCCAGAAAGCATGGTTCACAGTCGATGCCATGAAACATAAAAAATTTACAGGACATGTTGAACAGATTTCGCCTGCTGCGGGTTCTGAGTTCAGTGTGTTAAAACCTGACAATGCAACAGGAAACTTTACCAAAGTGGTTCAAAGAATTGCCGTACGCATTACCATTGATCCAAATCAGGAAGGAATGGAACACTTACGCCCTGGCATGTCAGTAATTACTTCTGTCGATACAAATTCGTAAACAGCTTTTTAAAGCTCTATTTAAAAAGCTACAATGTGATCAATCATTATTTTTCTCAATTTCTAATGTTTGATCACATTGCCCAACCTGTTTCCTATCAGCACATTGAACTCCCCTCTTTAGTTCATCTCGACATTAAGCGTTTAGATTTAGTTCATCCTCAAATTTCGGGCAATAAGTTTTATAAATTAAAATACAATTTGCTTGCCGCAAAACAACAAGGTTTATCGAGCATTTTGACTTTTGGTGGCGCTTATTCCAACCATATTGCCGCGACTGCCTATGCCGCTCATCTTTTTGGCTTAAAAAGTATAGGAATTATTCGTGGTGAAGAGTTAGCTGACAAACCTCTGAATCCAACCCTAGCAAAAGCTCAAAGCTTAGGAATGCATCTACTTTTTGTCTCACGCAATGAATATCGCTTACGAGATGATGCAAACTATCTTCAACAATTAGATCAT
The DNA here is from genome assembly GCF_013009345.1 of Acinetobacter geminorum. Classification (GTDB taxonomy): domain Bacteria; phylum Pseudomonadota; class Gammaproteobacteria; order Pseudomonadales; family Moraxellaceae; genus Acinetobacter; species Acinetobacter geminorum. The sequence goes on from NZ_JABELE010000006.1 coordinate 93,166, forward strand.
CAATTTCCTAAAACTTTCATTATTCCCGAAGGCGGAACCAATGAATTGGCTGTTCAAGGTTGTCAGGAAATTCTCAGCCAAAGCGATTTAAATCAATATGATGTGATTTGCTGTGCAGTTGGAACGGGTGGAACGATTTCGGGTCTTATTGAAAGGAGTTCAGCCGATCAGAAAGTCTTAGGATTTTCAGCATTAAAAGGCAACTTTCTACAACAAGATATTCAGCAATGGACCAAAAAACAGAATTGGTCGCTGACAGATTCATACTGCTGTGGCGGATATGCGAAAACTTCACCTGATTTATTGGCATTTATAGAAAATTTTGAAGAGCAACATACCGTACCACTTGAACCGATCTATACGGGAAAGATGATGTTCGGTCTGTTTGATCTTATAAAGAATAATTACTTTCCTGAAGGAACTCGCATTCTGGCAATTCATTCTGGTGGTTTACAGGCAGATATAAGAAATAAATCACATTAATAACTGACTATCTTTTAGGTCGTATTGTTCACTACCGTGGTAAATGTCTTTAGCATGACTAAGGCTCGGCATGGTAGTATATGCCCCTTTTTAAATTTTCACGATTAATCGAGAATCTCTTATGTCTAACAGTCATGTTGATGTCATTGTCTTAGGTGCAGGTGCTTCTGGACTCATGTTGGCTGCACATGCTGCTAAACGCGGACGCTCGGTTTTAATTTTAGAAAAAGCCAATAAAATTGGTAAAAAGATTTTAATGTCAGGTGGAGGTAAGTGTAACTTTACCAACCTATATATAGAGCCTGACAACTATATTTCTCATAATCCACACTTCGTCATTTCTGCTCTATCACGTTATAGCAACTGGGACTTTATTGGACTGGTATGTGATTATGGCATTGCCTATGAAGAACGAAAACACGGGCAATTATTCACGCTAAACGGCGCTAAAGAAATTTTAGAGATGCTAGTGAGTGAATGTGATAAAACTAATAACGTTAATATCCAAACTCAATGTGAAGCTGTACAAATTGATCCATTAGAAAAAGGCGGTTTTACTGTACACACAAATCAAGGCCGATTTAGCTGTGAGTCATTAGTGGTTGCTACAGGTGGTTTATCCATTCCAACTTTGGGTGGTTCTGGATTTGGCTATGAACTGGCACAAAAGTTTGGACATCAGGTTTTACCAACTCGTGCAGGGTTAGTCCCATTTACCTTTTCAGATCATATTAAAGAAGTCACTACACGCCTAAGTGGCAATGCTTTAGATGTGACTCTAAGTAACTCGAAAAATAGTTTTACTGAAGCATTATTGTTTACGCATCGCGGCTTGAGTGGACCAAGTTCCCTACAGCTTTCAAACTATTGGAATACTGGTGAAAGTTTTAAAATTAACTTTTTCCCAAGCCAAGATTTAGCAACTTATTTAAAAGATAAAAAGAAAGCACAACCTAAAGTTCTATTACGCACCCTTCTTAGTGAGTTTACTGCGAAAAGTATTATCCAAGAGCTACAACAACTTATATGGTCAGAGCAGAGCGAAACAGCGATTGGTAATATCAGTGATGTACAGCTAGATCATATTGCCGAACAGTTACACGGCTTTACTGTCAAACCATCAGGTACAGAAGGATATCGTACTGCCGAAGTTACTTTAGGTGGAATTGATACAACCGAAGTATCTTCCAAAACCATGGAAAGTAAAAAGCAAAAAGGATTGTTTTTTATTGGCGAAGTACTTGATGTAACTGGCCATTTAGGAGGCTATAACTTCCAATGGGCTTGGTCTTCCGCTTATGCAGCAGCACAATACGTTTAAATGATGAATAAGCTAATTTGACGCTTTCGAATCATTTGACGATTTTTCAGAATTACGCGTATGAGTTGTTGCCTGTTTTGATGAATTAGATTTGTTAAATACAAACTTATAAGCACTTGCTAAAAAACCTACGGTAATTCCCGCAATGACAATCGGTGCTAAAAAACGACCTGGTTTCTTCATCGTATTTTCCTCACTTATTTCTTTTTATAATGGCCCAAAAAAAGTTCGACCACTCAATATAGAGTGGTCGAACTTATCACAAAAATCAAAGATTTTTTGTACGGTTTATCTGAAAATTAGTTTTACTTACTAAATTTCGTCATTTTCTCCAGTAGATCCAAACGGCTTGTTTACTGGTGGTTCTGTTGGATTTACTTGTGCAGAATCAGCAGGTTTCGCATCAGATGAAACTGTTGACGGTGACGTTGTAGTCGTTGGTGCAACTGTAGATGTTGACGAACTAGTAGTCGCAGATGGACTAGCCGTAGTAGAAGGTGGTTGGTACAGAGGATTTGGTTCATTCGCTTCTTTTTTAGCTTTATCTAACAAATCACTCAACAGTCTTTCTGCTGGTTGGCGACCACCTAAACCAAATGCAAGAGCGAAAGCAACTGCAACTGCGCCTAGAGTCAAACCAAATGCAAGATTAACGATTGAATCTGCAATACCCATCGCTCTTAAACCAAGTGCAAGTACGAGACCAATAATTAACACACGAACTAAACTACCTAACCAACGCGAGCTATTATATTCGCCACGTTGAACCACGTTCGCCACAACATTGGCAAGCCAGAAACCAATAACCAAGATTACAGCGCCCAATAGAATGTTTGCACCGAAATGGATAAACATTGCGATTAGACCACTAATTTGATCGAAACCAAGACGATCCGCAGCTTCAGAAACTGCAAATAGCATAGTAAAGAATACAATTAGCCAGCCAACTGCATTAGAAACTTTAGTTTGACCTAAAAAGCGTTGTACATCTAACTTTGCAGGAATTTCATCAACACCTGTACCTGCAATTAATTCAGCAACTAAGCGGCCAACAAAACGAGAAACAATATAAGCAACCAGTAGAATTAAACCAGCAGCAATAATGTTTGGAATCGCCTGCAAGATTTCATTAAGCATTGCTGTTGCTGGCTGAGAAATTGTCTCAATGCCTAAAGCTTCAAACGCTACAATCAATGTTGTAATAATGATGATTGCGAAAACAAATGAACCTAAGAATTTGCCTACGTTAGAACTCTTAAAAAGACCAATTTTTTCAGCTTGAGCCTGAACACCTAAGCTATTTACTAAACCTTCAACAATACCGCGTACAATTTTTGCCAAGATATAACCAACAAAAACGATAACGCCAGCAATAAAGATATTAGGTAAGAAGGCTACTGCTTCATTTACCATATTCTGAACTGGAATCAGTAAGCCTGTTAATCCTAATATTGAAAGAACAATTGGAAGGAAAAGTAACAATACAAGCCAGTAAAGAATCTCACCGATATTTTGGCTAATTCCACCTACACCAACTTCTGTACTGAGCTTATCGTCAAGTTGGGTTCTGGATAAAACATTGGTAACCCCTGCTCGCACCAGTCGAGCAACGATCCAACCAATAAAACCCACCACCACAGCAGCAATAATATTTGGAATATAGACGAGTACCTGATTCACCATATTGCTGAACGGGCCACTTACTCCACTAATGTTAAGTACATTAAGAGCTGCGACAACCGCTAAGATTAAAATAAACCAGAATATGACTTTTGAAATCAGGCCTTCTATATTTGGGGCTCGACCAGTGGCTGAAGATAGTTTGGCATTGGTATTTACTTTTTGTAGAAGCTTTTTCACACCTGCCGCTACTAATAAAGCAATTATCCAACCCACTAATAAGATCACTATTGCAGCCAGAATTGGATGAAACTGATCCCAGTAATACATTGCATCAAATTGAGCGCCGCGAGGCCCATCAAAAAATTCATTCATATTGTTATGTCCTCAATTGTTCTGTTCTTTTCAGTGTTATCTCTAGGAAACACCATTCGTTGTAAAAAATGACGATGAATGCGGTCTATCTCACATTATGTTTTGAATATTTTCTAATCAACACACTTCTGCATAAATACAACAAATTGATGCAAAAGGTTGCAAAAAAGCCTTCAGGTCTTCACCTAAAGGCTTGATATCAAGATATACTGGTTAAATTATTACCTCGTTTTAACCTATATAGGTCTTTAAATTAGAGGCATTTGAAATGACATGTGGCACAGGCTCATGTTGCATAGCTCCTTCTTGTTTAGGCACGTTGCTATGATCAGCTATCATATAAACTACAAGGGCAAGAAGAAAAAGCCCAACAATAATTAAGATATAAACTGGCAATCTTCTTTTTTTCGCAGTTTCTTCAGGACTCGTCACATGAGGTGGTTTTGAAAAATCATGCATCTTCTTTCCCCTCTTCTATTATCATTAACTTATACTCATCATAGCAATTTGCTTTGTTGCATTGTGTGAAAAAGCATTATGCGAAGGTGTCTGTGATTGCAAAACTCTACTTTTAAAATAATAAAAATAGTATAAAATTTAGGCAAAAATATTTAGCCATTTAAAAATAATGACGAGTTATGCTCGAGCTTCTTTAATGTTCTATTTGTAATACAATATGTTTTAGCGCTTACTTTTTATAAAATAGGCTATAATAAGCCCCCTTGTTTTAAAGCTGCTCTATTTTATGATGTATCGTCAGCAAAACGTAACACTTGATCTCGACACTGACGTCACACATCAATGTTATATACATCAGACGAGAGACGAACATCTCATTGGTATTATTGAATTTAATAAGCCAAGTTATGAACTCAAATGGGGTGATTTAGAGTATTTTCGTCGTCGTACTGAAGAATTTTCCGTCATGCCATTTCCTGACTGCATTAATGCCATGATTGTTGATATTCGTAATATCAACATTTTTCTGGACAATGATGTTCCGATTTTACCTTGGCGCTTACTAGAAGAAGACTGTCCTGTTCGCTTAGTCGTTCCACAAGATCGTTTGGAACATTATGCAGGTCTTTTTGAACCAACTTGGCTTTCAACCGATGTAGATAGCGCAATTTCAGAAATTCGCGAATTTATGGATATGTTTGTCCACTAATAAACATATCCATAAAATTAATTTCAAAGTACTTTCAAAATAAGATTTATTACCAGTAATTTTCTACCGCAATATTTCCCTCACCTCGACGATTCATCGTTAATTTACGGCGTTTTAAAGCTTCTTTCGTGTCATCAACCATTTGCGGATTACCGCAAAGCATGACATGGCTTGTAGCAGGGTTCAGTTCTATACCAGCAAATTTTTCTAGTTCGCCGTTTTCAATCAGAATCGGTAAACGCTCATGTAGTGGTGCAGATGGATCACGCGTAATAATTGGAATAAATTTAAAACCGACGTGCCCTTCCCCAAAAGTTTCAGCAGCCTCTTGAATACGGTCGACATAAGCTAACTCAACTGCGGTACGGACACTGTAGACCAAATTAATTTTTTGATATTTAGACCATGTATCGAAGTCTTGTAGCATCGATAAAAATGGAGCCAAGCCAGTACCCGTTGCCAATAACCATAAATCATGGGGTAAAGGTTGTTGATAGCGAGCTAAAGTCAAATAACCATAAGGTATTTTTTCTAAATACAGCTCATCACCTACCTTTAAATGTTGAAGATTTGACGTAAATGCACCGTCTGGTACCACAATCGAAAAAAACTCAAGCGTTTCATCAAATGGTGATGAGACTACCGAATAAGCACGAACAACGAGTTCCTCTCCAACTTTTAGCCCAATACGTGCGAATTGCCCAGCAGTAAATTTAAAATGTGCAGGGCGAGTCATGGTGAAACTAAAAAGAGTTGGAGTCCAGCGGTGTACAGATAAAACTTTTTCTACGCTAAATTTTTCAATTGACATGATTTCAACGTGGCATGAAATAGTGCGCTCATGTTAGCATGACAGCCGAAATAATGAATACTTTTAAACGTTAAGGCTTTTTAAACATGCGCATGACATTACGCCAGTTGGCTGTTTTTGTAGCAGTCGCTCAAGAAGGAACTGTCACCAAAGCCAGCGATGCGGTCAGACTGACGCAAAGTGCAGCAAGTATGGCTTTAGCTGATTTAGAGGATGGCCTTGGTGCTCCTCTCTTTGATCGTTTAGGTAAACGATTACAACTTAATGATTTAGGTCGTTTTCTATTGCCACAAGCCTTAGAGATATTAGGTCGCTGTGAAGCTTTTGAGCAAGCTGCAAAAGGTGAATTGCAAAGTATTGATTTACGTATTGGGGCCACTTTAACGATTAGTGATTACCTCATGCCAGATTTAATGGCAAACTTTTTACAGCATCATCCTAAAGCACATTTGCAATTACAAGTGGGCAATACACGCCAAATGATTGAAGCAGTCAATCAATTCCAACTTGATTTAGCTTTAATTGAGGGATCATGTCATTTACCTCAACTCCAATGTATTCATTGGCGTGATGATGAGCTTGCAGTTTGCTGTGCCCCAAATCACCCGTTAGCACGTTTAAATAGACCTCTAACAGCGCATGATTTTCTTCAAGTCGAATGGATTTTACGTGAAGAAGGCTCAGGGACTCGTGAAGTATTTGATAATGCGATATTGCAAGATCTGCCAGACGCGAATATTCGCTTAACCCTAGGTCACAATGAAGCAATTTTAAAAATCGTTGCTGGTGGTTTAGGTATGTCATGTATTTCTAAACTTGCCATTGAACCTTTAATTGAAAAGGAACAATTAGTAATTTTAGATACACCATTCTGGCAGCTTACGCGTCCGCTTTATATGCTGGTACACCGTCAGAAGTATCAAGGTCCAGGCCTCAAAGCATTCTTACAATTCTGTGAAGATCAGGTTTAAAACCTGATTTTCTAATGCCATCGTGAGTCATTTTCACACGGCTCACCGTCATGATTACCATCCATTTTAGTGTTCGGGCAATTTCTTACAAACCAACGTGCCTCTTCTAAAGAATGCATTTGCGTACAATACTCACGCCCATCACAATGAAAAGATGTTGTTTTATCATTTACTCGTTCTGGGGCTGTTTGAGAAGCAACTGTTTGAGGAGTAAATGCTAAAGCCTTTTTCGTTTTCTCAGAAAGTTGAATATCTGGCAATTTACCCAAAGCTGCGCGCTGTTCCTTAATAATCTGCTTCTGTTGCTGTATTAATAATTGCACCTTTTCATGTGATGCACGCTGCTGAGCCTGTTGACGATAGTGCAATACTATAAAAGTCACACACGCAACAATAACCAAGATGCCAACAATAAATATACTGATGTACTCACGTGAACTCAGCTTGAATTTACTGCGTTTAATTTTTCCCCTTTGAACCATATTTCCCCATTCTTGATCTTATTATTCATTTTTAAGAAAATTAAGGGAAATTAATATCTCCCTTAATTCTAAATCACTTAATCTTTCTGAACGCATCAAAACACTTGTCTGATACATACATTACTTAAGTGTTTTTAATGTATTACATTTAGTTCATTATTAACGTCGAAAATTTGACAACAACTCTGTTGTAATCGCTTTATTGTGATCCGCAATTTTATTTTTCTTGGTTTTCGCAGGATTCGGGTCAACACGCTCAATTTTGATCGCTTTAAATTTACCCTGATTATCTGCGGCAAGAAATCTCACTTTTTCATTTCTTTTCGGTTCGCCCTCTGACGCAGGGAAATCAGAAATATGAAAGAAAATATCTCCTTCAGTGGTCTCAATAAAACCAAACCCTTTATCAGCGTTATATTGTTTTACCCTTCCAGTATAAAACTCTTGCTTCATGATCTTTCCCCTACTTTTCCAATCCAGTCGTTGCAATAAATAAAAAAGAGACTCACGATCCCGTTTTTAAAATTATACGGTTGAATGAAGTCTCTTTTTAATGCTATTTCAAAAAATTAATCTTTTTGTACACTACCAAAAATTTTATCGCCAGCATCACCCAAGCCAGGAACAATATAACCTTGTTCATTTAAACCATTATCAATAGATGCCGTATAAATTTGTACATCTGGATGAGCTGCTTCAACTTTAGCAACACCTTCAGGAGCAGCAACCAACACCATAACACGGATATCTTTACAACCACTTGCCTTTAACACATCAATAGCAGCAACTAACGAATTACCGGTTGCTAGCATTGGGTCAATAATCATCGCAAGACGATTAGCCACATCTGGAACTAATTTTTTATAATACGTGCGAACTTCTAATGTTTCTTCATTACGCTCAAGACCTAAAACACTCACTTTGGCGCTTGGAATTAGATTAAGTACGCCATCCAACATACCAATTCCGGCACGTAAAATCGGTACAATCGTTATTTTTTTACCAGCAATACGCTGAGTAGTAACAGTTCCAGCCCATCCATCAATTTCACAATCCACAACTGGTAAATCTTTTGTTGCTTCATAAGTCAACAACATAGTCACTTCCTGAGCAAGCTCACGGAAATTCTTAGTACTGATGTCAGCACGGCGTAACAAGCCTAATTTATGACGAATAAGTGGGTGACGAATTTCTTGAATGGCCACAGATGTTACCTAAAAATATAAAAACGTATTTATTATAATCTTTTTTTAACGCTCAATAAAAAAAAGCCTCCAGATTTGGAGGCTTTTTTGTACACCAGAATTACTGTTGTGAAAGCATGAAATGTAATGGAGATAAAATTTCTGCTTTTAATGCCAAATTAATCATTGGATCTGGGTAAACACCCAAAATAATAACTAATGCAGCAGCAGCTAATACCATTAAACCACCCACTTTTTGTCCCCAATGAGCATCTGCATCAATACGAGGAGTTTCCGGTGGTGTCATGTACATTACAACCATCACACGTAAGTAATAGTACAAACCGATACCACTACCCACAATAATCATTGCAGCTAAGAACCAGTGTTGAGTTGTTACAGCAGCCATTACCACCAAGAACTTACCAATGAAGCCTGCTGTTAATGGAATACCAGCCAAAGACAACATCATGACTGTTAAAGTTGCTGTAAGTACTGGACGACGCCAGAATAAACCACGGTAGTCTGCAAGGCTTTGTGCTTCATCTACGTTGTTATATGGGCTAGACATTAACGCTACTGCACCAAAGGCACCAATAGTTGTTAATACATAAGACACCACATATACAGTTACGCTACCCAGGCTCGCATAAGTCATGCTAATTAAAGCAATTAACAAATAACCAAAGTGAGCAATAGATGAATAACCAAGAATACGTTTTAAGTTAACTTGACGAACAGCGAGTAAGTTACCAACTAAAATCGACAATACAGCAATGATCGTCAAAATAGTTACTAACGAGTTCACCATCATTGCGCCTGAAGCAAGCATATAGCGCACGAACAAACCAATTGTTGCAACTTTAGCAGCAGTCGCTAAGAAAGTTGCCATTGGTGCTGGTGCACCTGCATATACATCCGGTGTCCATTTATGGAACGGCGCAAGCGACAATTTAAATGCAACAGCAAAGATAATAAGTGCTAAACCTAATAACACCATTGGCTGTTTGATTGCTTCAAATAATGCTTGTACAGAATCATAGAATGAAAGCGAACCTGTATATGCATAGATATATGCCATACCCATCAACAACATTGCAGAAGCTGTCGCTGAAAGTACAAGGTATTTAATACCCGCTTCAAGTGAGTTACTACGTTGATAAGTATAAGCAAGTAAGCCATATACAGGAATCGACATTAACTCAAGGCTAATGAAGAACGATGCATAGTGAGAGCTTGCAACCATCAACATTGCACCTGCTACTGAAGCAAGTAACAAAAGATATAACTCTTCGCGGTTGTCTTTATAAGTTTCGATGTAAGCATGAGACAAAGTACAACATGCCAATGCCGCAATCAAAATCATAAATTGATAGAACATGGTAAATGGATCAACCATAAACATGCCCATCACATTTGCCGGTACAAACTTACCGCCAAATACTGCAAATAAAATGTAAAGTGCAGCAAGGTTTAAACCGACAACAGAAGCTGTTGCGATTAAATTATGATTACGCTTAATTGAAATTAACAGCATAACGACGATTGTTGTCAAAGCAACAATCATCACCGGAGCTAAAGGCATAAGCGTAGAAAATGATACTGTGAAGTTCATGATTATTGGATCTCCACATGGTCAAGTTGAGTAGCTGTTTGCTGAACAGTTTCAACGACTTCTTGTACTGGCACATAACTATTGACCAACCACTGCATGCTTGAATGAGATACATCCAAGAATGTTTGTGGGTAGATACCAAGCCAAACGAGACCAATCGCACAAATCATCAAAATACCAACTTCACGAGCAGATAAGTCTTTCAATGGACTAGTGTAATGTTGCTTTTGTTCAGGATTTGGTTCACCAAATAAAGCACGGTGAATCAAGATCAAGCCATATAAACCTGCAAATACAAGGCTGATAGAAGCAAGAATCGTGAAGACAGGATATTTATTAAATGAACCCATCAAAATCAGGAATTCACCAATAAAGTTACCTAAACCTGGTACACCTACAAGAGCAGCAACGAAGAACATCAAGAAAAATGGCAAGTACTGAAGCTGGCCACGAAGACCACCCATTAAACGTAAATCACGTGTATGTAAACGTTCGTAGATTTGACCAGACATAATGAACAATGCAGCTGATGACAAACCATGTGCCAACATCATGATCATTAGACCTTGGAAGGTCAAAATATTACCTGCATAAATTGCAAGTAAGATAAAGCCCATGTGTGAAATCGACGTATACGCAAGTAAACGTTTCATGTCAGTTTGCTGGTAAGCACACCATGCGCCGTAGAAAATACCAATCAAACCGAAAATAATCGCAATGTCTGCAAACTGTGCAGAAGCTGTCGGGAAGAATGGAATAACAAAACGAAGCAAGCCATACGCAGCTGTTTTAATCAAGATACCCGCTAAGTCTACAGAACCCGCTGTAGGTGCTTGAGCATGCGCATCTGGTAACCAACCGTGTAATGGGAATACTGGTAACTTCACCGCAAAACCGATGAAGAAACAGATCATGAAACCGTACGCTAAGCCTGCAGGTAAGTGGTTAGCTACAGCTAATAAATAGTTGTAATCAAAACCGATCATGCCTGTCATCATGTAGCCATAAACTACAAGACCTAGGATACCGATTAACATCACTAGACCAGCAATCTGCGTGTAAAGGAAGAACTTAGTTGCAGCGTAAACACGTGAACGACCATTTGAACCTTTATGACCCCATAACGCAATCAAGAAGTAGATTGGTACAAGCATCATCTCCCAGAAGAAGAAGAACAAGAACAAGTCAATCGCTAAGAATACACCGATAACGCCACCTAAACTCCATAATAGGTTTAAGTGGAAGAAACCAACGTTCTTTTGAATCTCGCCCCATGAACAACCAACAGCAAGTACACCAAGTAACGCTGTTAATAACACCATGAGTAAAGATAAGCCATCCACAGCTAAGTGAATGCCAATACCGAGTGATTGAATCCACGGTAAATAGAACTCAGCAGACCAAGTTGGGATTTTAGAACCCAACTCGTAGCTATAAGTTCCACTTTGCCAAAGTGCAAGACCTAAGCCCAAAGTAATGAGCATACCAATTAAGGCAATCCAGCGTGGCAAAGTTTTGTCGAGCTTATCGACTAACCAACAAATAAAACCGGCAATGAACGGAACAAGGATCAGCGCGGGTAAAATTAAATTGTTTTCCATTTTATTTCCCCACTACCTGAATAACGATCAAGATCATCAATAACACCACTACACCGAGTGACATGCTTGACGCGTATTCACGCAATGAACCTGTTTGACGTGAGCTTGTAAAACTATTTCCGCCTTTCACGAGTGCAGGAAGAACTAACCACAAACCGTCAATCGGATCACGGCCAAAGATTTTGGCGAAGAATAAATAAGGTTTAACAAAAACGATGTCATACAATGCATCAAAACCAAACGCAGTACGGCAAATATGTGCCAAACCTGAACCCAAACTTGTTTGAGCGAATGATTTCACTGCACCATAAGCAAATGTAAATAATGCTATACCAACAACAAGACCAACTAGTGCAATACCTACTGCTAAGTGCTCTGCCCCATGCATGCCTTCTACAAATTGTTCAGCAACATGGAATTCAGGGATTTTTGCAGTATTCAGAATACCTGCTACCGGTGCTTTTAATACCGCACCAACAAAAGTAGACAATACAGCTAAAATACCCAATGGAGCCCAGTAAGTTGCACCTTTAATTTCATGGTAAGGCGTGTTTTCTTGACCAAAAAATACAACCCAGATTAAACGGAATGTATAAATTGAAGTCAGGAATGCACCTGCTACACCCACCCAATATAAGGTATGGTATAAAGCAACTGATTGACCTTGTACCCAAACTTCACCAAGAATCGCATCTTTAGAGAAGAAGCCAATAGTCAAGAATGGAATCGCTGCTAATGCACCGCCACCAATCGCGAAACAAGCAAACAGGAATTTGTTACGTTTGAACAAACCACCCATTTTGAAAATGTTTTGCTCGTGGTGATAAGCCAGAATAACCGCACCAGAAGACAAGAATAATAATGCCTTAAAGAATGCGTGAGCCAACATGTGGAATAAGCCAGCTTGATAAGCTTCCGCACCTACAGCCATAAACATATAGCCAAGCTGACTCATTGTTGAGTAAGCTAAGATACGTTTGATGTCTGTTTGTACAAGTGCAGCAAAACCTGCAACTAACAAAGTTACCGCACCAGTTACTGAAATGAATTGCATCACTTCAGGAGCAAGTTCAAATACGCTGAATAGACGGCAGCATAAGTACACACCAGCCGTTACCATTGTTGCAGCATGGATTAATGCAGAAACAGGTGTTGGACCTGCCATCGCATCTGCCAACCATGTTTGCAATGGAATTTGAGCAGACTTACCAGCAGCACCCAAGAACAACATTAATGCAGTCCAAATTGTAAGTGACGAACTCTTCGTCATTACTTCAGCTGCGTGTTCAACGATGTATTGAGTATTCAGCGTACCAAATTGTTGGTAAAGCAAGAATAAAGCAATAAGCAAGAATACGTCACCAACGCGGGTCACTGTAAACGCTTTGATCGCTGCCCAACCATTTGCAGGGTTTGCATAATAGAAACCGATCAGCAAGTAAGAGCAAAGACCTACACCTTCCCAACCCAAGAATAACAACGCCAAGTTGTCACCCAATACAAGCACAAGCATGCTTGCAACAAACAGGTTGAAGTAAGAGAAGAAACGCGCATAGCCCTCTTCACCACGCATGTACCATGAAGCAAAGATGTGGATTAAGAAACCAACACCCGTGATCATGCCCATCATGAGTAAAGATAAGCCATCTAAATGTAAGCTAATGCCCGGCGCAAAACCGCCAACATTGAACCATGTCCACAAGTTTTGAACAAAAACTTGTTGACCACTCGTGGTAAATGCCATTCCAGCAATGAGTGCAAATAATGCAGATAAACCTACAGAACCCACGCCAATAACTGCTGCAACATTTTCAGAGAGTTTGTCTCGTCCTGCCGCCAATAAAATAAAACCGATTAGCGGAAATAATACTGTTAGATATAAATAACTCATCCGCGCATCTCACTAGCAGCATCCACATCCAAATGATGGAAGCGATGATAGAACTGAAGGACAATCGCAAGACCGATACATGCCTCTGCTGCTGCAAGGGTCAAAATCAAGATGAACATCACTTGTCCATCTGGTTGTGCCCATACGCTACCCGCAAGAACAAATGCCAATGCTGCAGCATTCATCATGATCTCAAGGCTCATTAACATAAATAATAGGTTGCGTCGCACCATTACACCGTAAAAACCGAGTGCAAAAAGGATGGTTGCAACAATCAAACCATGTTCTAAAGGAATCTGGCCCATTATTCTTTTTCCTCTTCTGCACCTGGTTCACGTTTACCTAAGTGGTATGCTGCAACAAGGGCTGCTAGCAATAACATCGCGGCAACTTCAACCAATAATAAATAGTGAGTAAAGAGTGCTTGACCAACTACTTTTGGTCCAATCACTTGTGCCCCAAGCGGTGCTGAAATAGTGGTGTATTCACCACCAAGCATCCAAACTAAAAGCAAGCCGAGCAAGAAACTCATGAGTGCTGGATATGCCCAAGCATCTGAAGAAAGCCATTTACGTTCTTGTTCAACGGTGTGTTGACCTAAGTTAAGCATCATCACTACGAAGACAAACAGAACCATAATTGCTCCGGCATAAACGATGATTTCAAGAGCACCTGCAAAAGGTGCCCCCACGATCATGAAAATACCAGCAACAGCAAGCAATGAAACAATTAGACTAAGTAGAGCGTGTACAGGGTTCGTGTTAGTCACTACACGAACCGTAGAAACAATGGCCACGAGTGCCATCAAATAAAACGGCCACATCATGGTAATAGACTCCGTACATCGATTGGTGCACTTTCTTTTTGTGCTTGACCTTTCTCTTTACCGCTAATTGCCATACCCGTTACACGGTAGAAGTTGTAGTCTGGGTATTTGCCTGGACCTGAAATGAGTAAGTTTTCTTTCTCATAAACAAGGTCTTGACGTACATATTCGCCTAACTCGAAGTCTGGTGTGAGCTGAATCGCAGTTGTTGGACAAGCTTCTTCACACATACCGCAGAAAATACAACGCGAGAAGTTGATACGGAAAAACTCCGGATACCAACGACCATCTTCTGTTTCTGCTTTTTGTAGTGAGATACAGCCAACCGGACATGCAACCGCACATAGGTTACATGCTACGCAACGCTCTTCCCCATCAGGGTCACGCGTTAATACAATACGACCACGAAAGCGTGGCGGCACAATCTGTTCAGCCGGAACTTCTGGATATAAAATCGTGTCACGTTTACGCGTTGCATGGCTAAACACCATGAGTAACGTACGTACAATTGATCCGAATCCAGCTAGAAATTTATACATTTTGTACTCCCTGCTGTCCTAGGCCTGATTCATCAGAATCACAGCACCAGTCACTAACAAATTGACCAACGCCAATGGCAAACAAATTTTCCAACCAAAGTTCATGACTTGGTCATAACGTGGACGCATTAAAGAACCACGTGCCAATACAAACATCATTACAAAGAATGCTGTTTTAATCACAAACCAGAATACTGGTGGAACAAATGGAATTTCTAAATTAAATGGCGCTAACCAGCCACCAAAGAATAAAGTCACGATCAATGCAGAGATCAGTACCACGTTGACATACTCAGCAACGAAGAACATCCCCCATTTCATACCACCATATTCAACATGGTAACCTTCTGCCAATTCTTGTTCTGCTTCTGGTTGGTCAAATGGATGACGGTGAGTTACCGCAACACCAGCAACCACAAAGATCAAGAAACCTAAGAATTGTGGAATAACGAACCAAATATCGCGTTGTGCTTCAACAATTTCACGAAGGTTAAATGAGCCTGCAATTGCAACTACACCCATCAATGAAATACCCAAGAATACTTCATAAGAAATGGTTTGAGCTGCTGAACGTAAACCACCAAGCAATGAGTATTTGTTATTTGAAGCCCAGCCACCAAATAATACTGCGTAAACCGCAATACCAGCCATTGCCATGAAGAACAACAAACCGATACTCATGTCGGCAACACCCAATGAAGGACTCACCGGGATCACCATGAACGAAAGAACCGCTGTTGCCATTGCAACAGCTGGTGCTAAACGGAATGTAAGTTTGTCAGCAAATTTTGGTGTCCAGTCTTCTTTGAACATGATCTTGAGCATGTCGGCAACGATCTGGAACATACCGCCAGGACCAACACGGTTTGGACCATAACGGTCTTGCCACCAAGCAAGTAAACGACGCTCAATAAAAGACATCAACGCAGCAACTAAAACCACAATAAGCAGAATTACGACTGCTTGAACGACAGCGTAAGCAATTGGCCAGTTCTCAGCCCAAAGTGGCGTTTGACGTATAATTTCTTGATTCATGAATTACACTCCTAAAGCCACTGAAACAGGCTCAGCTAGTGACACCATTGGTGCTAAACCAACTGGGTAACCAATATAACCTGTAGGTAAATATTCAATTACTTGTACCGGCAAGCTCACAGTCGTTTCGCCTGCTTTTACTGTAATGCGTTGACCTTCTTGAAGGTTCAAACGAGTTGCATCTTGTTCGCCCACTGCAAACACAGCTTCAGGAATACGAGTTTCCATTGCAGGTGTTTTAATCGTGAATTCACCAGAACCAAAAATATGATGCATTGGTACTAAGCGGAAACTTTCAGGGTTTGCAACTACTGGCACTGGAGCAACGTAGCTACGTGCAGGACGTTTTGCCAAGCGATCGAATAAACGAACACCAGAATCACCACCTTTTAAGTGACCACCGACTTCATCTTGGTATTTATTCCAAGATTGTGGGGAGTTCCAACCCGGAGCCCATGCAAATGGTACTAATGATGATGCTTTTTGCGGACCCACATAACCTTCCATTGAGAATGTTAATGCTGAATCTGGATCAGTAGGCTGTTTAGGTTCATGAACCGATAACGGCGCACGCATTGCTGTACGACCTGAATAACGACGTGGTTCACGCGCGATTTTCAAGCCATGTACACGGTAACCTGCATCAGGTGCAACGTCTTGGATAGCTTCAAGTACTGGTACATTTTTCACGATGCTTTCAATTACATCGTCAAGCAATGTCCAATCTACAGCCTTACCTTTAATGCCAGTTTCAATGGCATGTAACCAACGCCATGATTCTTTAATTGCATATTCAGGTTTGTAGTAGCTTGGATCGTAAACTTGATAGAAACGCTGTGCACGACCTTCTTGACTTACAACAGTACCATCACCCTCTGCAAAGCTTGCTGCTGAAAGAACGATATCAGCCTGTTTCACAGTTTCAGTTTCACTGTGATCAAGCACGATTACTGTTTCAGCTTTATCTAATGCAGCTTGTACTTGGGCAGCTGGTAAGC
This sequence comes from Acinetobacter geminorum, assembly GCF_013009345.1. Classification (GTDB taxonomy): domain Bacteria; phylum Pseudomonadota; class Gammaproteobacteria; order Pseudomonadales; family Moraxellaceae; genus Acinetobacter; species Acinetobacter geminorum. The sequence goes on from NZ_JABELE010000006.1 coordinate 110,086, forward strand.
GACGGAACAAGTCATTTTCAACAATAACAAGTGTGTCGTAATCTTGAGCAAATGCTTGTTCAAGGCTTAAACCACCGAACAATGCTAAGCCCATAGAGTTCACTTCAGGAACTACAAGACTTAAACCAGCTTTAGAACCTAGGTTCTGAGTCAACTGTGCTGCAGCTTCCATAATAGAAGCATCTTGCAAGCTTGTACCCGCAATAATTAATGGTTTGTTTGCTGCTTTTAGAGTGTCAGCAATGGTTTGAGCAAATGCTTTTGCATCTTCATCTAAACCACTTACAACTTCACCATTCACTACTGCAGCAACTGCAAAGCCTAAACGTGCGATGTCATTTGGAGAAGCAACCACTTCACCAGTTGCAACGTCAGCAAGACGAGTTTGAGTTGCAGCTAAAATGTAAACTGGAGATTTTGCTTCTTGGCCAATACGTTGTACAGGCTCAGCTAACCAATCTGGTGTACGTGTTTTTGCAGCCATTTCACGTGCTTTGTTTTTCGCAGCTTGGCGAACAGACAATGCCATGCGAGGTGCAGTTTGAGTTAGGTCTTCACCTAAGATCAGAACAGCATCATAGCTTTCAATTTCACGCATATTCGGGTTGTAGATACCCTCGGTTTGCATGATAGATGCAGCAAGTTCAACAAGCTTTTGCTCTTTTTGTGCAATACCAGTTGAATAATTTGCCTGACCTACAAGCTCACGTAATGCATAGTTCGATTCCAAGCTTGCGCGAGGAGAACCAATACCCAAAACTTTCTTGCCTTGAAGCTTAGCAATCGCTTGATCGAGAGCTTGATCGACAGAAACAGTTGCAACAGTTTCACCATTACGGAACTGAGGCTGACGTGGACGGTCTGCACGGTTTACATAACCTGTGCCAAAACGACCTTTGTCACAAAGGAAATACTGGTTAACCGAACCATTAAAACGGTTTTCGACACGACGAATTTCACCATAGCGTTCACCCGGAGAAATGTTACAGCCTGAAGAGCAGCCTTGACACACGCTTGGTGCATACTGCATATCCCACTTACGGTTATAACGCTCTGAATGAGTCTTATCAGTGAATACACCTGTTGGACATACTTCAGTCAAGTTACCAGAGAATTCAGACTCTAAAGTACCTGATTCCGGACGACCAAAGTAAACACGAGATGCATTGGCATATACGCCAAAATCTGTACCGCCCGCATAGTCTTTGTAGTAACGAACACAACGGTAACAAGCAATACAGCGGTTCATTTCATGCGCAATGAATGAGCCAAGTTCTTGGTTGTAATGCGTACGTTTTGTAAAACGATAGCGACGACGGTCATGACCTGTCATTACAGTCATATCTTGTAAATGACAGTGACCACCCTCTTCACAAACTGGACAGTCGTGTGGGTGGTTGGTCATCAAAAATTCAACAATAGATGCACGGAAATCCGTTGCTTCTTTGTCTTCAATTGAGATATAGGTATTGTCAGATGCTGGTGTCATGCAAGACATGACTAAACGACCACGCGTATCTTCTGGATTCGCATATTGCGTAACAGCACATTGACGGCAAGAACCAACCGAACCTAAGGATGGATGCCAACAAAAATATGGGATGTCGATGCCCAGACTCAAACATGCTTGTAGCAAGTTTTCCGAGCCGTTGACTTCATACGATTTTCCATCGACATGAATTGTAGCCATAGTCGAATTCCTTAAGCTTGTTCTACGTTGCTGGTTTGCACGACAGGACGATTCGTCACTTTCGCTTCAAACTCACCACGGAAATGTTTGAGTGCGCCCATAAGCGGCTCCATCGCACCTGGTGCGTGGGCACAGAAAGTTTTACCGATCCATAATTTACGAGTTAGTTCTTGTAAATGGTCGATATCTTCTTTCTTACCTTCGCCTGATTCAAGTGCTTTAAGCGCTTTAACAGCCCATGGCAAACCATCACGACATGGTGTACAGAAACCACATGATTCACGCGCAAAGAACTCTTCTAAGTTACGAGTGAGCGATACCATACATTGAGTTTCATCTACCACCATTAACAAACATGTTCCCAAACGAGAACCTGCTTTCATAATCGTGTCTGCATCCATTGGTAAATCAATAGTATCTGCTGGTAAAAAGTCAGTTGAAGCACCACCCGGCAACCATGCTTTGAGCTTTAAGCCCTCACGCATACCACCGGCATGATCTTCAATCACTTCACGCGCAGTTGTACCAAATGGCAATTCCCAAAGACCCGGGAATTTAACTTTACCCGATGCACCATAAATTTTAGTGCCTGGATCTTTTGATTTACCAGCTGATAAACCGATATACCACTCTGGTCCACGAAGCATGATTGCTGGCAAGTTGTTATAAGTTTCAACGTTGTTCACAATCGTCGGACGGCCCCATGCTCCTGCAACTTGCGGGAACGGTGGCTTAGTACGTGGGTTAGCACGACGGCCTTCAAGCGAGTTAATCAATGCAGTTTCTTCACCACAGATATAACGCCCTGCACCCGTATGTACATGCAGATCAAAATTCCAGCCAGAACCTAAGATATTTTCGCCTAAATAACCTTTAGCACGAATCTGTTCTAACGCTTCATTTAGATATTGAGCAGCTTCGATGTATTCACCACGGATAAAGATATAACCTTGAGTTGCTTCTAAGGTATAACCCGCAATTAACATCCCTTCGATCAATTGATGTGGAAGTTTTTCCATCAACAAACGGTCTTTAAAGGTACCCGGTTCCATTTCGTCGGCATTACAAATCAAATAACGTGGACCACCATCATTTGGTGCCATCAATGACCATTTAATACCTGCTGGGAAACCCGCACCACCACGACCTTTTACAGTTGCAGCTTTAATGACGTCTAACACTTCAGCAGGTTTCATGCCCAGTGCTTTTTTAAAGCCAGCATAACCTTCAAGTGCTTCGTAATCATCAGCACTACGTACCGCTTCTTGTTTACTTAAACGCCAAGTAAGCGGATGAGTTTCTGGATTACCGTCGCCATAAATTGGTTTTGGTTCAGTATTCATACATACTTCTCCAATAACTGTTTAATTGATGTCACTTCGACTAAACCGTGAGTATCTTCATCAATCATTAAAGTTGGGCCTTTGTCGCAGTTGCCTAGGCAGCAAATTGGAAGCAGTGTAAAACGACCATCTGGTGTCGTTTGACCATACTGAATTCCTAATTCACGCTGGAATGCTTCAGCAAGTGTTTCTGCACCCATTAAGAAGCAAGCAATTGAGTCGCAAAGCAAAATTACGTGACGACCTACCGGATGGCGATAGATACGGTTGTAAAATGTTGCAACACCTTCCAAATCAGCAACACTCATCGACAACAACTGTGCGATGGCATTCATTTGAGCGTCATCTACCCAACCATTACGGCGCTGTACACACTTCAATGCATCCAAAGAGGCTGCACGAGGGTATGGATAGTGACCAATGTGATGTTCGATTTCGTGAATTTCTTCCGCAGTCAAAATCCCTTCAACATTCACACGTGGTTTTTTATCAGTCAAAATCATCATTATGTGTTACCTCTTAGCGATCCACGTCAGCCATAACCACGTCAATGGTCGCCAGATAAATGATTAAGTCAGATACTAAACTTCCGTTAATCACTGAAGGCATTTGCTGTAAGTGAGTAAACGTCGGTGTACGAATACGAGTACGATAACTCATGGTCGCTTTATCTGAAGTCAAGTAGTAAGTACTTGCACCTTTAACCACTTCAGTCATAAATGATGACTCGCCCGCTGGCATGACAGGACCCCATGAAACGCTCAAGAAGTGCGTAATCAAGGTTTCAATATCTTGTAATGTCTTATCTTTCGGTGGTGGAACAGCCAATGGATGATCCGCTTTGTATGGACCAGAAGGCATGTTATCCAAGCACTGTTGAATAATTTTTAGCGACTCGGTAATTTCACGGAAGTGAACAAGCACACGTGCGTATGCATCGCCTTCATACTCAACCGGCACATCAAAATCGAAGTTTTCATAGCCGCTGTATGGACGATATTTACGAACGTCAAAATCGATACCTGTTGCACGTAAACCAGTACCAGTTACACCCCATGCGAGTGCAGATTTGGCATCGTATTGTGCAACATTACGCGTACGACCAATAAACACAGAGTTTTTCAATGCAGCGGTGTAGTATTCGTTTAAGCGTTTAGGCATCCACTCTAGCAATTCTTTAACAAGCTTTTGCCAGTTGTTTGGAAGATCGTGTGCTGTACCACCAATACGGAACCATGCTGGATGCATACGGTAACCCGTGATTGCTTCAACAATGTCGTAAACTTTTTGACGGTCCGCGAACATATAGAATACTGGTGTCATACCACCGGCATCCTGAATTGCCGTACCACAGAATAACAAGTGGTTATTAATACGGAACAATTCGTTCAACATGACACGAATAACTTGTGCACGCTCAGGAACTTTAATGCCTGCCATTTGCTCTACAGCCATCACATACGGCATGTTTTGAGCACAACCACCTAAGTAGTCAACACGGTCAGTATAAGGAATGAAAGAATGCCATGTTTGACGTTCAGCCATCTTTTCCACACCACGGTGGTGATAACCGATATCAGGTACACAGTCCTTCACTTCTTCGCCATCTAACTGCAATACAACACGGAACGCACCATGTGCAGATGGGTGGTTAGGACCCAAGTTCAGGAACATGAAGTCTTCATCAGCGTTACCACGCTTAAGACCCCAGTCTTCCGGCACAAAACGTAAGTGCTCTTGTTCAAAGTCTTGTTTCGCTTTGTCTTGCATATACGGCGTATATTCTGTCGCACGTGCTGAATATTCTTTACGAAGCGGATGACCTTCCCAATAGGTTGGCAGCAAAATACGACGGAGCATTGGATGCCCTTCGAAATTGATACCGAACATATCGTAAGCTTCACGTTCATACCAGTTGGCATTTGGCCAGATATTTGTCGCTGTCGGAATGTTTAGATCATTTTCGTTCAAGGCAACCTTGATACGAATGTCACTATTACGCTCAAGCGATAATAAATGATAGAACACAGTGAAGTCAGATGCTGGTAAACCATCACGATGAACACGTAAACGCTCATCCATCGCAGATAAGTCAAACAGCATTACATACGGACGTTCCACTTTACGCAGGAACATAAGGACTTCTTGCACGCGTGCGCGCTCGACCCAGACTGTTGGAAACTCTTCAAAAGTCGCCTGCACGTAAAAGTTCTCACCAAATTTGGTTTTGAGCTCTTCTACAATTGCAAATGCTGGGCGTGAATCAACTGCTGTTGACTCTGGCATAGCAATGTCAGTTTCAGCCATTGGCTTGGCTTCCTATTTAATACAAATTCTGTCAATTTTCTCGATGAACATATCAGTTAGATATGTCAAAACACCGTCAAAAAATTATTTAATCTCATCCATAGAGCGTAAGTTTTTAACGGCAATACGCTCTGCATTCTTACGATCACGTTCTGGCATCATCTTTGGCTTATACACTGGCTGAAGATCATCACCGATCACGGCAGAAAGCGGGCGTCGCTCTAATTGAATCTGGTCTTGTAAAAGCATTAAAGCTTGAATTAATGCTTCAGGACGAGGCGGACAACCTGGGACGTACACGTCAACAGGAATAATTTTGTCTACACCTTGTACTACTGAATAGATGTCGTACATACCTCCAGAGTTTGCACAAGCACCCATCGAAATGACCCATTTAGGCTCTAACATCTGTTCATACAGACGCTGAATAACTGGTGCCATTTTTACGAAACAGGTACCTGCAACAATCATCAAGTCAGCCTGACGAGGTGAAGCACGGATAACCTCTGCACCGAAACGTGACAAGTCATGCACACCTGTTAAGGTCGTTGCATATTCGACGTAACAACATGAGGTACCAAAGTTAAATGGCCACAAAGAGTTTTTACGTCCCCAGTTTACTGCTGTATGCAAGACATCCTCTAAACGAGTCATGAATACGTTTTTATTCACTTCCTCTTCAAGTGGATCCGTCACAATTTGACGTTCTTGCAATGGGTATTGATCAGCATCCGGATTCGCGCGGGTCAGAGTATATTTCATCCCGACTTACTCCTTTTCAGATGACAATGCAGGTGTAGTTTTTGACTTAACACGACCTGATGATTGAGCTGGAATCTGGCCTGTAGGGTCAGTTACGAGCTCTTCAATAGAATTAAAGCGTGTAATTTCAGCAATGTTCATTGTTGGTGAACCGATTTTAACCGCCTCACCTGCTGATTTACGGCGATCTGCTGGTGACCAACTTAAAGCACCTACAGAGAAGGCATAAACAAGCGCAATCAATAAATCAACGACAAAGATCACTACAGTGGTATATCCCAACCACCCTACTTCACGCACAGAAGTAGACCATGCATAGAGGTAAAGCGCCTCTAAGTCGAAAACAACAAAGAAAATTGCAACTAAATAGAACTTTGCAGACAGGCGAATGCGAGCGCCACCAGCACTCACGACACCTGATTCAAACTGCTCTTGCTTAGCACGTCCCCACGATTTTCCCCCGAGGAGTAAGGGAACTGTGAGCATAAAGACGCAAAGAAATGTAACGCCGATCACGAAGGCGATAATCGCCCAGTCGTATGGAGTAATGGCACTCATGCGGGGATAACTCCTGGCAGGCCTATTATTTAACAAAGAATGTATGTATTGGCCTTCAAATACACCAAACACAAAATTAATCCCGCCAATTGTACCTGATTTCTAATTTCCCATGCTAGTTGAAGCGTCTTAGTCTTTCGGATGATTTTCTATACAAAACTATTCATCTATGTGTTGTAAGGGGGGTTTCACCGCACATAATCGGTTTAATTAATAGTTTCTTTAATTATGATGATTTTTTTCATTTTTTAATTTTAGAATATTTACACAGTTGAACTGCTTATTAACTTTTTATAACTTACTTTTTTATAATATTAGTTTGTTTTTTATTGTATTCAGCTTCTCCTCTGAATTATGATGAATGTTTAATCATGCATAATATTTTATTACTCTTGGATAAGAGTATTTATCATTAAGGGCAGCTGATGCCATACTCACTTCGTGAATTTTCACTTCTCTCCTTTTTAAAATTTTTTCTCCTATTTAGCTTCATTATTGCGACATGTTGTTTCATTGGCATTGCATCTCGCCCTTTAAGTTTTCTTGCATTCTTTTGGCCTGCCAATTCGGTTTTGCTCGGATTGCTTATTCGTTTTCCAATCACACGCCGACCAAGCGCATTTTTAGGTGCCTATATAGGATATGTGATTGCTGACTTATTTCAGGGCACTCCATTTGCTCTCACACTTGTTTTAACAACATCAAACTTTCTTTATGTTGTTACTACGTTTGGGCTCTATATGTTTTTTAATCAACATATTAAGGCAGCCTATCGCGGTTATTCCTACCTTTTTTTATTTGGACTATGCGGAATAGGTAGCGTAGTAGGTGCATTGTTTGCAGCAACTTTCGTGCCTATGTTTAATACTAAATTTATGATTGGTGGCTTGTTGGATGAGTTTGGTTACTGGTTCACTTCAGAACTGCAAAATGCCTTACTTCTTTTACCTATCATATTGAACATCCCACAATATAGTCAGGTTAAACATTACTTTTCAAGAAATCGTGGCCTAGAACCAACCGACCTTTTACCTTTTGGAGCCGTGCTTATTTCGATTGCTGCTAGCTATTATGACTCCGGTCCGGGTTCGCTCCTCTACCCGATTGCAGCACTGATCTGGTGTGCTATTCGCTACAAACCTATTATTGTTGCACTCATTACAAGCCTCACCAGTGCTTATATTATTTATCATATCTCTGGACATTACCTTTTACTCTATCCAAACGAATATCTCAGCAATACGATCTCAATCCGTATTGGGTTAATTATGATGACGATTGCCCCACTTACGGTTTCTAGCATTAGTGTTTTGCATTCAGAGTTAATTCAAAAACTTCAACATGCCATTGCACATGATGAACTAACTTCAAGTCTGACTCGACGCCAGTTTTTACAGTCAGTCAGATTACTTCAAGAAAAAGTACAAAAAGAAAATAAGACCTCAGCTTTTTTCATGCTTGATGTAGACCACTTTAAACAAGTTAATGACAACTACGGCCATCAAATAGGCGACCGTGCTCTACAAACCTGTGTCACCACGATTCAAAATATTTTACATCCTCATGATTTATTAGGCCGCTTTGGAGGTGAAGAGTTTGCCATTTTTATTGCAGATACCACTAAAGAAAGTGCATTTGAACTGGCTGAACAAATTCGAATTAAAATTAGTCAGCAACCGATTTATATTTATGGGAAATTACCAATTTTTATACAGGTGAGTATTGGCATAAGCTTATATTCCCCATCGTCCCATCGAGCGATTGAAAACTTATTTAAAGAAGCAGATGACGCTTTATATCAAGCAAAACGCCAAGGACGTAATCGAGTGTTTATCTCTTTATAATTTTTCCATTTCATCATCTAGTGTAATGAATTTTATACAATAACCTGTGTTTTGCCATGTATGCTAATAACAGATAATAAGGAGAAAAATGCATGACTCTAGAATATACGCATAAACCAAACTACTACTTGTTTGCACAATTACTGGTGCGACATATAGAAAGCTATATTCACAAACATCCAGATGCCAACAATGCAATTTTTGACTTGCGAGACGTCTATGAAATATTTAGACAGGATTTTGCGTCAACGACAACAAACCTAGAAGGTATTTTGAATATTGCAGATGAATATAAAATAGAAACGCTTAATGGAGATCAACCTCTTATTCAAAAATACCAGATTGATGCAAAAAACAATTCGTTACTGATCGATTTTAATTCCGATGCATTAACCAGCTTAAGAAGCGGAAAACCTATTTTGGAACCAGATGCAACCCAACTATAAGTAGATTAATAAAAAAGCACCTTATGAAGGTGCTTTTTTATTGGCTTTTAAAGGAGGCTGTTTAAAGCGTTTTGCTGGCCATGTCATAATAAAACGAGCGCCACCCAAGGTTGGGCTTTCATCCACTTTAATTTCACCGCCAAACCAATAGGCAATACGGCTTACGATAGATAACCCTAAACCATAACCACCCGACGCACGCGTACGGCTATCGTCTAGACGGGCAAAAGCCTCAAATACCCTTTTACGGTCTTGTTCAGGAATACCTGCGCCATCATCTTCAACACAAACAAAGGCCATGCCATCACTATGGATACCACCGGTAATCCGAACTTTATTATCGCAATAACGAACCGCGTTACCCACTAAGTTTTGAACAACACGATGTAAATAACGACGCTCAGCATCTACTTTTACATAAAGTGGAGGAGCAACCAGTTCAATTTCTTTTTGTGTTTTTAAGGCTTCGGTTTCGACCGCAACCTGATCCAACACATCAAATAAAGTAATTTCATCAAAATCTAGTGAAGGTGTACCTTGCTCTAGTTTTGCATAAGTCATGATTTCATCAATTAAAGTATTGAGTGCCTCAATATCTTTATCAATCATATCGACTTGATGCATACGATGATTGTAGTCATCTTCTTCCGCCAACATTTCTGTACCAAAGCGAATACGGGCAACAGGCGTTCTAAGCTCATGAGATACGGCTCTCATTAACTCACGCTGAGCCTCGATTAAGCGCTGAATATGATCAGACATATTGTTATAACTTGATGCCAAGTTTGCCATTTCGTCACTTCCTTCAATAGGAACACGCAATGACAAATCACCAGACTTCATACGGTTTAATGCATAACGCACTTGGCGAATCTTACGCTCTAGTGGCAAGATCAACCCATAGACACCTAGACTCAGCAAAAATAAGCTAAATAAGGTAATCCCTGCTGAAAGCTGCAAAGGCATCCAGTTAAACATCGGAACCGGCCCAAGCACGAGAACCTGTGCAGGATGATTCGGTATTGGAGAGACAATTGAAATTGTTGTACCGCGGACTGTTGCACTGTCTTTGTACAACATGACGCTTTGGTCTTGGCGTAACCGACCAATTTGTTCAGAGTCCAGATTAATGTCTTGAATATTGTAGATATTAATTGGGTAGGAAAAATGCTTTTGAATCTTGGCAAGATATTCTTGTTCTTGACCCGGATAAAACATCAGATAATCAAGTACAAAAATAGGGAGAGCCTTCATTTGGCGCTCACTAATTTTATCGACTTTTATCGATAAAAAGTGCTGAGGATCATCACGCAAGCCAATAATGATATATGCAATACTATTACTAGCATCGTACCGGACAACAGATTTTTGAGCTTCGATTCGCTTTTTCTCGGTACGAGATAATTCCACCTTGCTTGCATCAGTATAATAGATTGGAAGTTCCAATAAATCTGATGCATCTGAAATCCAATCTATTTTCTGCTGCTTCCCTGGTTGTCGAGCGACCCCTTCACTAATGACATAAGAAATACCATCGGTTAAAGATTCTCGGTATTCTTGTGCCCGTTGATAATTGATGATTTGTACAAGCAAATAACCAAAAACGGCAACCAAAACAACAAGAATTACCAGTCCCGCATATATTCGCAGGAATATACTGTGTTTAAACACTCGACCAACCTTATAGGAAGTTTATGCAGATCTTATAACCCATTGGTTTCTTTAACGAATAAGTAACCTTTACTACGTACTGTTTTAATACGCTTTGGATTTTCAGGATCATCGCCAATTTTTGGACGAATACGTGAGATACGGACATCGATTGAACGGTCCTGACCATCGTATTCAATACCGCGTAAACGTTCGAAGATATCTTCACGCGATAAGATACGGCCAGCATTTGATGCAAGCAACCATAATAGGTCATATTCTGCGCTAGTGAAATCAACAAGCTCACCATGCAACGTTACTGAACGGCCGCCATTATCAATCACAAGGTCATCAAACTCGATACGTTGTGCAACTTCATCTTCTACAGTTTTATCTGTGCGACGTAATAGTGCACGGATACGTGCTAAAAGAACACGTGGTTGAACTGGTTTAGCAACATAGTCATCTGCACCCATTTCCAAACCAAGTACCTGATCCATGTCTTCTGTACGTGCAGTCAACATCAGAATCGGTTGATGGTAATGTGGACGAACTTCACGGCAAACTGTTAAGCCATCGGCACCCGGCAACATGACATCCAAGACTACTAGATCTGGTTGTTCACTAATAATACGACGAATTGCACGGTTACCATCAGTTTCTACACCAACTTCCAAACCGTTGCGAATTAAATATTCTTGAGTTAATCGCGCTAAGCGCTCGTCATCTTCAACGATCAGAATCTTTGGTAACTTTTCTTCTTGGCTCATATCATTGCCCCTATAAATCTCGTTTCATGCATCTTAAAAATCTTGCAGATACATTCGTTTATCATTTGCAATATACACACGTTTACATTGTAAACAAGTAGGCGTTCACCAAACTGATACATGACAACCGTGTTTTGTTGCATTTTATTAGCCTTTGAATTTTCACGTGTTTTTAAGATTTATTTATTGTTATTAAATTTCATATTCTATTCATATTTCCAATGTATGAATATTAAACAAATTATTTCTCTGTTTAGTTTAAATTTATTTAAGTGTTTGTTTTTTGAGTTATCCACAAAGTTATCTATAAGCGTTTTTTAACAGCTTTGCTATGCTATCTCCCATCAAATCATACAGATAAAAAATTACTAAAAAGTCAAGATTGATCTGCTATGAAAAATCCCGTATCTTGTGTTGAAAATAAACTTTAACTACTAAGTCTTGTGTTTATCCCTCAAATATCGTGGCATGTTTTTTGCTCGGTTCAAACGGTCTATGAACATAACAAAAGTGACAATGGAGCTATGCTGGCATGAGCGTAATTACTTCGACTCCCGGTCAAATTCAGGTGATTAAGCGCACTGGAGATGTTGCTGCATTTGATGCAGAGAAAATTTCAGTTGCGATTGGTAAAGCTTTTCTTGCTGTGGAAGGTCAACAGAGTTCGGATTCTAGCCGTATTCATGACCGTATTACCCAGTTGACGGAAATGGTATTAAATACTTTCACTCGCCGTTTACCATCGGGCGGTACGATCCATATTGAAGAAATTCAAGATCAAGTAGAACTTGCTTTAATGCGTACTGGGGAACAAAAGGTTGCCCGCGCTTATGTGATTTACCGTGAACAACGTGCTAGCGCTCGTCAACAAACGAACTCAAACCACCACCCTACTTTACAAGTTACTGACGCAAACGGTCAGCTTCAGCCACTTGATTTAAGTGCATTGCAAGCAACTGTTTCTAAAGCAGCTGAAGGTTTGGAAGGTATTGATGTTCAAGCCATTGTGGATGAAACCGTTAAAAACTTATATAACGGCGTAAAAGAAAGTGATATTGCCACTACAATGATGATGGCAACACGTACCCGTATTGAACAAGAACCTAACTACACTTATGTGACTGCACGTTTGCTTTGTAACGAGTTAGTAGGTACAGGTTTAGCATTCTTAGGTTTATCAACAGACACACCAGAAAACAATGCACTTGAAGCATTCTTGAAAAAAGGTGTTGAGCTTGATTTGCTTTCACCTGACTTGCTTGACTTCGACTTAGAAAAACTATCAGCAGCAATTCAGCCAGAACGTTCTAATCAGTTTACCTATTTAGGTTTACAGACTTTATTTGACCGTTACTTCATTCACTCAAACGGCGTTCGCTTCGAATTACCACAATTATTCTTTATGCGTGTGTCGATGGGTCTTGCACTCAATGAGCAAGATAAAGAAGAGCGTGCAATTGAGTTCTATAACTTATTGTCTAGCTTCGACTACATGGCTTCTACGCCTACCCTGTTTAACTCAGGTACATTACGTCCACAGCTTTCAAGTTGTTACTTAACAACAATTGGCGATGACCTTTATGACATTTATGGCGCGATGCGTGACAACGCGATGCTTTCTAAATGGGCTGGTGGTTTAGGTAATGACTGGACACCTGTACGTGCCTTGAACTCTTATATTAAAGGTACTAACGGTAAGTCTCAGGGTGTTGTTCCATTTTTGAAAGTTGCGAACGATACAGCTGTTGCGGTAAACCAAGGTGGTAAGCGTAAAGGTGCTGTGTGTGCATACCTAGAAACTTGGCACTTAGACATCGAAGAGTTCTTAGAGCTTCGTAAAAACACGGGTGATGACCGTCGCCGTACTCACGACATGAACACTGCGAACTGGGTTCCAGACTTGTTTATGCAACGTGTATTTGAAGATGGTGAATGGACATTATTTACCCCTTCTGAAACTCCAGACTTGCACGACTTGACTGGTGCTGAATTTGCTGAGCGTTATGCTTACTATGAGTCTGTAGCGAAAGAAACTAACATGCTACACAAGAAAGTACGTGCTAAAGACTTATGGCGCAAAATGCTTTCTATGTTGTTTGAAACTGGTCATCCTTGGATCACATTCAAAGATGTATGTAACTTACGTTCACCACAACAACACGTTGGCGTAGTTCACTCATCTAACCTATGTACTGAAATTACCTTGAACACAAATCAAGACGAAATTGCAGTATGTAACTTAGGTTCGATCAACCTTGTACAACACGTTCAAGGTGGTGTGTTAGACCGTGAGAAGTTAGCTCGTACTATTAAAACAGCAGTACGTATGCTCGATAACGTTATCGACATTAACTATTACGCTGTACCACAAGCGAAAAACTCCAACTTGAAACACCGCCCTGTGGGTATGGGTATCATGGGCTTCCAAGATGCGCTATACGAAATGGGTATTGCTTACGGTTCAGACGCTGCTGTTGATTTTGCAGATGAATCAATGGAAGTGATTAGCTACTACGCGATTGAAACTTCAAGCAACTTGGCTGTTGAACGTGGTGCTTACTCAACATTCAAAGGTTCATTGTGGGATCAAGGTATCCTTCCAATCGACTCTTTAGAAATTGTTGCGAAATCTCGTCCAGAGCGCATGTTCGAAGTTGACCGTACTCAACGTTTAGACTGGGACACTTTACGTGCCAAAGTTCAAAAAGACGGTATGCGTAACTCAAACGTGATGGCGATTGCTCCAACTGCAACCATCTCTAACATTTGTGGTGTTTCTCAGTCTATTGAGCCAACATTCCAAAACTTATATGTGAAATCCAACTTGTCTGGTGAGTTCACTGTTATTAACCCATACCTCGTTCGTGCATTAAAAGATCGCGGTCTTTGGGACACAGTAATGGTTAACGACCTTAAACACTTTGAAGGTTCAGTACAAAAAATTGCTCGTATTCCTGAAGAATTAAAAGCAATCTTTGCTACTGCGTTTGAAGTAGATACACGTTGGATCGTTGATGCTGCATCACGCCGTCAAAAATGGATTGATCAGGCTCAGTCGCTTAACCTTTACATCTCTGGTGCAAATGGTAAGAAACTTGACATCACTTACAAGATGGCATGGTTACGTGGTCTTAAGACGACTTATTACCTCCGAGCTTTAGGTGCAACTTCTGCTGAAAAATCTACAATTAACACAGGTGCTTTAAACGCAGTTAAACCTGCAACTGTTGAAGCAGCGGCGGTTGCTGCCCCTGTTGTAGAAACGAAGAAACCAGAAGCAGCAGTTGAAGAAGAAGGCTTTACTCAAGCAGCTCCTGTACCAATGGCTTGTTCAATCGACAACCCTGATTGTGAAGCTTGCCAATAACATTTAATAAGATTGCTCTTTTTCACTAAAGAGCAATCTTAAAAGAGGTAAAGATTATGCTTTCTCATCTCAGCCATAACTATATGCTTGGTGTTGGAGTTTTAATCTTTGCCTTTATTTTCTTTTATATGCCGATGGTTTACGCATTTATCACAATACGTAAGCAGCAGCGTAAACAAAATAAGTTGTAGGGAGTAGAGACCAAAGGCCCAAAATTTGGTCATGCATCAATAAAACTTAATTTTGTTTACACATTAAAAGCGTATAGTAGGGACATCTTCGTTTAAGAGATGTCAAATATAGATATATACAACGAAGAGAGAACAAAAATGTCTATCCTTAGTTGGGACGATTTTGAAGATGATTCGCAAAAACCGACTACACCTGAACACAAGTCTGCGCCCGTCCAACCGGAAAAAGCGTCAGATTCGCAGAATGTATCTACTGCGCAGCCATCATCGCCGAGCGTGGCAGCTCCACAATCCGCTGGAACCCATTCCGTGCGACCAACAGTTGCCTCCGATACAGTGGCTAGAGCCGCTCAAGCCTTAGAACACTTAGACGTTGCCCCTGGCCTTGAAGAGCTAGAAATGGGTGCTCAACGTGTTCAAGTTGACGACAAAGCAATGATTAACTGTCGTGCGGACTTGAACCAACTTGTACCATTTAAATACGAATGGGCTTGGCAGAAATATCTTGACGGGTGTGCAAACCACTGGATGCCTCAAGAAGTGAACATGAACCATGACATCGCGCTTTGGAAGTCTGAAAATGGCTTAACTGAAGACGAGCGTACTATTGTTATGCGTTCTTTAGGTTTCTTCTCGACCGCAGACTCTTTGGTTGCAAACAACTTGGTATTGGCGATTTACCGTCACATTACTAACCCTGAATGCCGTCAGTACATCTTGCGTCAAGCGTTTGAAGAAGCAATTCACACTCACGCTTACCAATACTGTATTGAATCTTTAGGTATGGACGAAGGCGAAGTCTTCAACATGTACCGTGAAGTTCCATCTGTTGCACGTAAAGCAGCTTGGGGCTTGAAATATACTCAATCTTTAACTGATCCTAATTTCCACACAGGTACACCTGAAAACGACCAACGCTTACTTCGTAACTTGATCGCATTCTACTGTGTTCTTGAAGGGATCTTCTTCTACTGTGGCTTTACTCAAATTTTGAGTATGGGTCGTCGTAACAAGATGAACGGTGTTGCTGAGCAGTTCCAATACATCTTGCGTGATGAATCTATGCACTTGAACTTTGGTATCGACATGATTAACCAAATCAAGATTGAGAACCCTCATCTTTGGACTGCTGAGTTCCAACAAGAAGTGGTTCAAATGATTGTTGAAGGTACGATGCTTGAAATCGAATATGCACGTGACACGATGCCACGCGGTGTATTGGGTATGAACGCAAGCATGATGGAAGAATATTTAAAATTCATCTGTAACCGTCGTTTATCTCAGTTAGGTTTACCAGAGCAATTTGCTGGTGTAACGAATCCATTTGCGTGGATGTCTGAGATGATGGACTTACGTAAAGAGAAGAACTTCTTCGAAACTCGCGTAACTGACTACCAAACTGGTGGTGCTTTGAGCTGGTAAGTTTAGGCATCTGAAAGAAAAAACCGCTATCTCTATAGCGGTTTTTTCTTGGCTTGTATTTATTAGACTTTTTTCAACATGCTGAGTCTTGGCGATATATGTATAAAGCTTTACCAATTTTACTAAATTACCAGCCTCTATATGTATCCCTTACCACTTTCTCACTTAAATTAATTTTAAATGAGTTTAATGAAAACTTTACTGATTCTATAGTCACTTTTTACAAAATCCACTATCACACCATTAAAATTTATAAATGGATATTAATTAATTGATTTTATTCCACTCTAGGCATAAATGTATTGATTAGTATTTTCTATAAAGCAGTATATGTATCTCACCCTTGATTATTAAAACAAATAGAATAAATTCAAGATTATTTAGGGTTAAAATTATTAACATCTAAATCAATTAGTTTAGATACCACAAATAATTAGTCTATACTGTTAAAGCATATTTAATAATAATCGATATTCCAGATAGCAGTACAATGAAATTAATAATTTTCAAGAATTGCTGCTTAGATAATTTGAGCGTAATTCGCTTGCCAATGAATGCCCCTATCAACATTGATGGGATAAACAGAAGCGCAAGTGAAAATAAATTATCCGAAAAATACACACCCGCTGTAGTAAACAGAATGACTCGAAAAACCGTACTACATCCAATTAATGTAGTTTGAGTGACACGGATTTTTTCTGGAGTTTCGATTCGTCCATTAAGGTAAATCGCATATAAAAATCCACCGCTACCAAACATGGCTCCTAAGAAACCACCAGATAACCCAAAAGGAAAAACAAATTTTTTCTCTAGTTTTTTCTGTGGTTTAAAGCCGCTTAATGAGTAAATAGCATATAAAAGAGTAAATATACCAAATGCTAGAAGTGCGTAACTTGCATTAACTCTCATCAGCAGTATAAAGCCAAGAAAACTACCGACAAACATAAGTGGTATTAGAAATTTTAATTCAGAAAAGTCTGCTTTCTTACCATCTTTAATGACATTCGAAATGGCAGCGAACATATCTAGTAAGGCTAACAGTGGAATAATTTGTGAGAGAGGTAAAAAGTTAAGTAATACAGGACTCGCAATTAATGCAGTGCCAAAACCCACCATTCCAAAGATAATATAAGAAAAAACTATTGTTATTAACATTATTGAAAGTTGCAGTACTGAAAAATCTTCTAAAAGATACATTTAAAATTCCATTTTTGATTTTTAACCAAGCCAAACTACACTAAAATATAAATTACCACATAAATATTAGATAATTTTATCAAACATTAAAATATTTAATACTCATTTTTTTTGATTATTTCTTTGTTATAAAAATTTCGCTGTAAAAATAAATTTCATTATAAAAGGAAATTCAAAAATGAACTCTAAAGTAATCATCAATGGAAATGTTGATTGTAAAGAAACTATTAGTGCTGATTTAGATGAATTCATTACTAAAATGGATGATCACGAAATTTTCCAAAACAATTATTTCAAGCATTTAACTTCTACGTCTTGGACGCCAGAATCATATATCTTATTTCGTGACAACTTCTTCTATCGTACAGAGCTAACCGTGAAAGGAATTGCCCATGTATGTTCACGATCTGCTTTTGAAAATGATATGGACACTCTAGTCCTATTCACCCATATCTTAAGTGAAGAAACTGGTATGGGTGAAAAGGCTAAGTGCCATGAAATCTTTATGGAGAATGCGCTCAATGTATTTGGCGCTGCAGAATACAATCTTCCAGAGATGAAGGTTCAACAAGCTAAAAATAGTGATCGAATCATCGCAGAGACATTACAGTATCGAGATACTATCCAAGGTTTGATTACAGGCAGTTATCCTCGCATGTTGGGAGCAGTCATGGCCCTAGAAAACCATGCTGATAAGATGCTTACCGTATTCCGTGAAGCGTTCCGATTCAATAACAAAAACCTTGATCCAAATGAATTCGTTAAGAAGGTTGAGGTTTATTTTAATGCCCATATCGAAAATGGCGTCGAAGATCGTCATGCTCAAGATGCTAAACAGTGTGTCCATAACAACTGTAATAATCAAGAAGACCTTGATGAGATTAAGTTTGGTGCAAATGAAACATTGAAAGCCCAGCTTAAGATGTGGAATGCAATGTTTGATCAAGCTGTATCACTTTAATTAAAACGGATTTTGAGATTTCACAATGCAAAACTTAGGTATTTCACAAGCAGCCTTGAATTTACGTGAATCAATTACACACGGAACTAAGGCAAAAATTCTAGAATTAAATAAAAAGTCTAGCGCAGATGATCAGGTCATTGATTTAAGTATTGGTACTTTGGATGAAAAGACCAATAGCGGGATTGATGATGCAGTTAAGAGTTATATTTCAAATAATGCTGCAATTATCCATGAGTTTGCCCCAGTTAAAGGCTTCTCTTTCTTACGAAAGTCTATTGCTGAGCGTGTGAAGCGTTTACGAGACATTAGCTTCAACCCAGATACTGAAATCATGGTCACTCCTGGCGGTATTAAAGGCGCTATCACCGTGGTATTCCATACACTTCTAAATCCAGACGATGAAGTGATTTACCCAGTACCAAACTGGCCTCATTACGCAGACATGATTGAATTGCACTTAGGTAAAGCTAAACCAATCTATGTCAAAGACTTTTATAACCAAGCGATTGATGTAGTTGAGTTAGAAAAAACCATTACAGATAAAACCAAAATTATCATTCTTGGTGACTGCCTAAACCCTTCTGGCAAAATTTATACTCGTGATGAATTAGAGTCGATTTCAAAAGTGATTTTGACTGCCAATGCCGAACGTTTATCAAAAGGTCTAAGCCCAATCTATGTGCTTTTTGATTGCCCTTATGAATCACATATTTTGAATACTAAACCTGCAAACATTTCAAATATTACGCAGGAGTTTAAAGACCAAATACACTCTATGTGGGACTACACCATTTATATTACTGGTCCTGGTAAAACCTATGGAATGCACGGCGACCGATCTGGATATATTTGTGCTTCGGACAAACTGATTAAAGTTATGGAAAAAGTACAGGTGAATTTAAACTCATTTGCTTCGACTTATGCCCAAATTGCGACACATGAAGCAATGCAAGAATATATGGATGACGTTGCAAAGAAACGTGCAGTAGTTGCTAGACAGAACATGCAGACATTCATTGAAGACTTGAAAAGCTGCAATGGTTTAGAAGTGACTGAGCCTGAAGGTGGATTTTTCTTATTCTTGGATTTGTCAAAGTATGGCGAAAAAATCCAAACGCTAGGATTTGATTCGGCCGATCAATATCTTTTGGAAACAGCAAAAGTTGCTTCTATTGGAGGCATGCATTTTGGTGAAAACATCGATAGCCTCAGACATTACATTCGCATGAATTGTGGACGTGACCCAGTGACTCTAAAGGCAGCAGCAGCACGTATTAAAGAAGCCCTTCAGAAATTGAACTAACACATATTATTCAGGAAGTTAATTTTTAACTTCCTGAATTTACATTTTTATGGACGATATTACTTTGAAAAAGTTCTGTATCATTGGAATGGGATTCTCAGGTACGTGTACCTTCATTAGCTTTGTAAAAAAATTACTGAATCAAGATATTGATCATAAGTCATGCTCTATTACTCTTGTTGAAATGCGTGAATCTATTGGACATGGGAATCCATACGACAAAGACGAATTATTGGCTGGCCATCTGTGTAATAACCCTGCCCACTCAATGTCGCTTTGGGATAATGACTTTGTGGATTGGATGGCAGAAAATAAAGATCATCTGATTACTCATTACCCCCACCTAGTTTATAAGAAATCTTTAGCTAGTGAACTGCAAGTCTTCCCCGATCCTAATGCCTTTTATCCTAGAGCTTTATTTGGTATCTATCTCAATGATAGATTCAAAAAATACTTAGAGTTAGCCAAATCAAGTCATATAAAAGTTGAAGTTTACAATGGCTATGAAGCTATCGATGGCTATGAGGTTAAAGGTGGTTATAATTTAGTTATCAAGAATCAAAACTCAAATCGAACAATTGAATTAAAAGGGTTTTCTAAACTATTGCTGACTATTGGGCACTGGACTGCAAGTCGTTTAGACTCCGAACATAGTTTATTCGTAAAACCCTACCCTTTTCAAAAAGTCTTAATGAGACTTAATGACACTATTAGACAAGATCATAAGCCAAATGTTCTTGTGCGTGGCATGGGCCCTAGTGGTGTTGATACGGTCATCACTCTATTTAGTGAAGGATCGTTTGTAACTGAAAATGGAGCCTTCTCAAGCTATCAGAAGGCAGTGACAGATGAGAACTTCAAAGCCTATGTTGTTAGTCGTTCAGGATACTTCCCTGCGGTACGAGGCAATAAGCCTAACTATGACTTTAAGTATTTCACTCATGAATCTTTCACCGAGTTACAGCAGTACTTAAATAAAGTTTTATCACTAGATGATATTCTTCATCTGCTTGACCTTGAACTTAAAAATGCAACTAACGGTGAAGTTTCATTCAATGATTTGTGCAACTTGAAATTTGCCAATGCTTATGAAAAGTTAAAATATGATCTGGAGCATCAAGAGCTTAATGACTTAATTAATATGATCATTCTTAAAGTACGAAGAATGAAGTTTTACCGCTATTTAAGCAGTCATGATAAAAAACGCTACGACCAAGAATTTGATCACTTATTCATTCGCCTTGCCGTACCAATTCCACTCGAAAATGCACAAAAGCTGAAATGCCTATTTGAAGCTGGCCTACTTCAATCACTTAAACTTGGCTATAACAGCAAACCTCTAAAAATAATGGATAGCCATGTACAGCTTATTGATGATCTAGGACATTCATTTGATTTTGATCTTGTGGTGAATACGATCAGTCAAGATTTTGATATCTATAAACATCCCTCAGCATTGGTTAAATCATTGTTAGAGCAAAAGAATATTGTCCCGAATATGGAGGATGAATATAACACTGGAGGTTTAATGCTGGATGGCTTCGAGACCTACAAACTGATGGAAAACCGTAGAGGATTTATAAAGCCCTCGGAGTATTTTTACTCTTTTGGTGTGCTTACCCGATACTGGCAGAATGAACGTAACTTTTCCAAAGCGATTGTTGATGCGGCTGATTCTGTCTCAACTGATTGGGTTGAATTGTTTCAAAAGCATCTCAGTGAACCCATATTTACGCCAGAACAACTTTATAAAATTAGTTAATCGGACGAGGAAAATGATCAATGGAAATACATCAGTTTTGTTATGACCGTGATATTAGGATAGTGCTGTGCAATTTAAAAGATAGCCTGTTTCCGTTTCATAAGCATACTTATATTCCCGATCTTGTGTACTGCTCAAAAGGCGCTATTCAGGTTGAGTTACCAGATTTGCAGCAGAAATATATTGTTAATCAGGGGAAATTTTTTCAAATTCCCCCCAATGTTAGACACAGATTTGCAAATAAAGATATTGAGGTTGAAAGCCGTTATATCATTCTTCAAATTGGGGAGTTTAGTATTGAATTTTTTAAAAATATTGAAGAAATAGAACCACTACTTGCCAATATTGAACCTAAAACACGACTGAGTTCAGATATTTTTATTAAGGACTATAACGCTGACATTCAATGTATTATTGAAGACTTTAAAAACAATAGAAAAAAGGAAATTAGTACTGAGGAACAAGCCGACATTATTCAAGCATTAGAAGTATTTTTGCAGAATGGATATAAGTCAAAATTTCCAGAGAAATCGTACTTTTTCGCTTAATCCAACTGCGTGTTAGTCATGCAAAGCATAGTCATCATATATTCAAGCGGGCTCCTGAAGTTCCTTGTTATAACTTATGCTTTGCATTTCCTGTAATCGTGAATAGGTTCTTTGAAATTCAAATTTAAGCCTCTCGCCTTTATATAATTGATTTAATGGTTGTGAAGCAGCAAAGTATAGTTTGATTTTTTGATCATAAAGTTCATCAATCAAATAAATAAAACGTCTCACGGTATCATAAATTCTATCTGTTAGATCACCAATTCCACTGATTAGAACATAATCATATTGCGTTGCTATCTCAATGTAATCAGCTGGGCTTCTGGCTTCTCGGCAAAGGTTTTCAAAGTCGAACCAAATCACATTCTTATAGCAAGATTTAACCTCGACTGATCTATGGTTGATTAAGATGCTCGTCTTGAGTTCTTTCTGGTTATTTGTAAGCCGCTGGTAAACCGAATGAAGCCATTGTTCTGATTCTTCATTTAATGGAAACCTATAGAAATCATCATTGGCGTTGCTTTCTTTTATGGTTCTATAATCGAGTTGATTACCGATCTTCAAGACGGTGCAATTCTTATTGATATGATCTATGGTCTCTAAAAATCTATCGCGATTTAAACCATCTTTATAAAGATCTTCCGGATCAATATTCGAGGTAGCAACCAATATCACTTTCTTTGAAAATAGCAGATTAAATAGATTTGAAAGTATCATTGCGTCGGCAACATTTGATACAAAAAACTCATCAAAGCAAATGAGCTTATAGTTGCTTGCTATGTCATTAGCAATTAGCTTTAAAGGATCTTTATTTCCCCGATAGGCAATAAGCTGCTTGTGAACATCTTTTAAAAAATGATGAAAATGCACTCTCATTTTCTTTTTAAAATTAAGAGAGTTATAGAATAAATCCATAATCCATGTCTTGCCTGTTCCTACACTCCCCCACATATATAAACCTTTAATCTGGGGACTAAAGAAATGATTAGACTGGTTTTCAATTTTATTCCAAATCTCATTTAATTTTTCAATAGCTTGTCGCTGAGATGGATCTGCAAGAACAACACCATTATTAATCATAGAGTTATATATATCGAGTGGACTTTGACCCTCATGCTTAAGCATCTTCATTCCCTACAGTAGCCAAGATTGTTGTTGAGTGCTTAATAATAATATCATTCATTATTGAAACTGCTGGAGAAAGATAAGAAAGCTGATGCCAGTATAATGGAATCTTAATTCTATATTCTTTTGAAATTTCTTTTATGCCCTGATTCGATAAATCCTGATTCATTTTGCATATAGGTATTATTCCGTAGCCCATATCACAAGCAAGTCCAGAAATATAAGAGTCAGTTGAAGGAATAATATGAAAAGGAATCATTGATTTTTTTAGTGCGAAGTTAGATTCTAAAAAATCGAAATATACTCTTTCATTTTCATTAAATAAGACTAAAGGAGCTAAACGCAGACTCTCTCTATTAATTCCATTTTTAAACCATTTATTAATAAAATTCTCTGAGGCAACTAGGCAATAAACCATATTCCCTAAATATACACTTGTACAACCTCTAATGATCTCAGACTCGGAAGTAATGCAGGCCTGAACCTCTCCTCTTTTTAAGAGTTCAATGGTATTACAAAGCGTATCAATCTTTACGTCTATTGTAATAGCCTCAGACAGACAGTACTTGGCTAATATAGGGAAAAGTAATGACTCAAATGTACCAATACTCGCAGCAATGGGTAACGGCTTAAATTTATTATTATCGATGACCGATTTTAAAAAAACATTCTCTAATAAAGACACTCGTTGAAGATAAGCAAATAACTCAGCTCCAAATGGTGTTGGTTTACATGGTCTTTCTCTCACTAATAATACATTTCCTAATCTTTCCTCTAGTAATCGAACTCTTTGAGAAATCGCTGACTGAGATAAACATAATTTTTTACCAGCTTTTTCGAAACTTCCTGTTTCAACGACGGCCGAAAAGGCGTCGCATTTAGTTTTGTCTAGCATTTTTAAATGTTATCTATATTAATTAAAGTTATATTTCTTAATCATAGTAATGGGTATGGCAATACGAAATACTACAATTGTATTACTTCTGCTAAATAATCATTATTTATTTTAATTAAATGAGTAACACACATGCGATTAATTAGTAAAACTAATAAAATCCTAATTAAATTCAATATTAATTAAAGTGCAGTACCTAACTCCCAAACTGGTAGTGCGTTAAGCTGATAAGTTTAAGTATTTTCGAAGAAAAGCGACAATTGAAATTATTTCAAACAAAAGCCATCTCAGTGGGCAGAATGAGTAGTTGAAGCTGGCTTTGTTTCAGTAATATTTACAAGACAAACTTACTGCAAGCTCAATAGATGAGTTTGCAGTAAATCTAAAAATAAAATACCAGCCCTCTTTTACATCTATCTTTCAACTCAACAGGAAGGTAAAACCTCTTTTAAATAAAATTAGGTTTCTTTCTTATACTTAATTAATTTTAAAAGTAATATTGAAACAACTACCACTAGCCAAATTAAAATTAAATACCTCATCAATAAGGTGGGGAACATAACCCAATTCCACCAAGAAGCAATCTTTTCTTCACTTGTTGAAAAAATAATTACACTACCTTTTTCATCTTCAAAGCGAACACTGCTAGCTACAATTTTATTACCATTAGGAAATATTGAAGGATAAGGCAAAAAACTTCCTTCTAAATTAAGTAATTTTCTAGGCTTATATAATTCACAAAATGAACCACTCTCATTTCTAAAATATGCACAATTAATAAAAAAAATTTTATTGCCTCTTTTTATTATCAGTGATGTCATACGCCCATGTTTAATATAAAATTCAGGTTCATAAACAACAAAAACCTCTTTTTTAGGAGTGAAAACTATACTTGGGTTAAGAGCACAAAGTAGTACGATTAGACAAAAACTTAAGGAAAGGACAAGAACAAAATTTTTATAAATATACGAATGTAATGAAAAAAATGGATCAACCACCTCAGTAGAGATCCACATTTTAAGTTTATAAATCACAACTATCCCCTATAAAACAACAATAAAGAACATCACAGATAAAAGAATCCCTGTTAAAAATGGTATAAACTTCGCTATATTCTTATTTTCCTTAAAAAACTTGCTTATTATAAAAATAAGAAAACAAATTAAATATGACACGTTATAATTAAAAGAAGATAAATCATCAATGTAATTTACTCCTTTACTTCTTTTAGCAAGGAGATAAAAAATAAAAATAGAGTAACCCGCCAAACCTAAGAAAATTGAGGTAAATGCGCTTACCTCTGCTTTACTCATAATTTCATCTTTCATAATTTCCCCAATAAAATATAATTATTTAATAAAATAAAAAATGCTATTTTATAGCAAAATTAATAATTTTTAATATAGCTCTAAATAACCAAATACAGCCTTTTCAACTCGTTGTTGTAAATTTCTTAAATCACTTTCCCCTGCTATACCTGCCGCATTAATCATTCCTTTACTTAACGCAATCACATCTTGTGCGGCTGTCTGAGCATGTGAAGTGCCAGAACACATAAACAAGTCAGAAATTATGGTTTCAAGCTCGTGTTGATGCTCACTTTCCTCAATGTCTTTTCCAATCAGTTCAGAAGCAAATTCTAGAGTTCGTGCCAATTGCGGACGGCTCAATTGATGTTGCACAGCAGTTTGGATGATGAGTTTTAGTTTATCTTTTAAGTCTGCGGCATCACTTTGCTGTATGGCTTCAACAATACGACTTGAAAGTTAGTGCGCTCACGTCGAATTAACTCAACGATTAAAGCATCTTTAGATGGAAAATATTGATATAGGCTACCAATGCTTACGCCAGCAAGCTCAGCCACAGCATTTGTGTTAAATCCAGCAAAGCCTAAAGACTCTAAAATGCGAGCAGCGGCCTCTAAAATAGCTTCAAAGGTAGCCACTGAGCGTGCTTGACGCGGGCGTTTTCGTGGGTCTGGGAGGGTTTCTGACATGGGCCGAAATGCGAGTATTTAATGTGAGTAATCACTCATATACTGACTGAGTCATATTGATCTGACAAGTAAATGCTGTCTTTTCAGTTGAACTACAACTCAGCCCAGTCATGGAGTGGTTATGTCTAGAACCTATACTTTTTTTATTCATTTAAGAGCATTACCTGCTTGGTTGACTTTAGCTCGTGAAAAGCGGGCTGAGTTTAGTGCACAAAAACTTGAACCTATTTTTGCGAAGTACCCAACTGTAAAAGTTCGGTGGTATGACGTTGAAGCGTTTAGCACTAAAGCCAGTGATATTGCTGTGTTTGAGACGACATCTTTGCAAGATTATTATTTTGTAATTGATGCGATTCGAGACTCTGAGTTTTGTACAGTACCCTACTTTGAGTTTGTAGAGATTATTCCAGCAATTGAAGATGGGTATGTGGAGTATAAAAGTTCTTTATAAACTCTATTAGTCTAATTAATTAAAAACAGATATTACATATCAATTTCAAACAATTACAATAAATTTTTAAAATTTGTAAGAACATATAAAATTAAATCTACTAAAAATAAAAAAATATTCAAAAAACAACACCATTACCACTTCAGGGTCATGGTGTTATTACAAATAATCTATTTTACTTAAACCAATTTAAAATCCATGTTTTAATATTATTGAAAGTACTAACAATAGAATCCCAAGCACCTTTTATCCATACAATAATATCTGAAACAATTTTAACAATATAATCAACCAACCTAGTAAATAAATCATTAATTAAATCACTAATTTTTTGTGCTGCAACGATGATAAGGTTTTGAGCTACAGGAAAAGTATTACCAATCTTTTCTGCTTCTGCAAAAATCTTCTCAATATTATCATTTGCTTTCTTCTTAGCATCCTCTTTAATTTTATTCAGTTTATCTTTAAATTTTGAGTGTGAACTATCAGAATTACCACTATCTTTCAGCTCTTTAGCAGATTTTTTTAATTCTTCTTCGATAGTTGAAGCAGTATTTGTAGACAAATCCTTTGCTTGATTTTGTAAATCATTCAATTTACTTTGAACAGAATTATCTGCTAATTCACTATCATCAGCGACCAGATACTTATTTGTTGCCTCCATTAAACCTAAAGAATCTTCAACCAAATTAGGATAATATGGTATTGCCACACCATTATTAATATTATTTTGGTAGTGCTTTTTCATTTCACTTAGAACATTAACGAAGTTTGTCATATATTATTCCTATAATACTTTTTTAATAATTAGTAAGATATTTATTATGATTAGATTTTTTTAAACTTTATCATTATGATTAGTATAAAATAATTCTCATCACAATATAAAATAGATTAACATAGCAAATCTATAAGTAAATATCTCACTCCACACTAATTACAAATAAAAAACAATAAAATTATTATTAAATTAAAATTAAAAATTATTTAAAAAAATCACAAAAGCGCTTAAAAAAACTACATTTTAATTAATTATTTTAAATATTAAAATAATCTAAATAATATTGTTAGCAGAAGTATTTCATAAATGTTTTAATGCGAACTGTCACCTCTAAAATATCCTCAAATTATACCCTGAACCTATACTTTTTTTATTCATTTAAGAGCTTTGCCTGCTTGGTTGGCTTTAGCTCGTGAAAAGCGAGCTGAGTTTAGTACACAAAAGCTTGGACCTATTTTTGAGAAGTACCCGACTGTAAAAGTTCGGTGGTATGACGTTGAAGCGTTTAGCACTAAAGCGAGTGATATTGCTGTGTTTGAGACGTCATCTCTGCAAGATTATTATTTTGTGATTGATGCGATTCGAGACTCTGAATTTTGTACAGTGCCCTACTTTGAGTTTGTAGAGATTATACCTGCAATTGAAGATGGGTATGTGGAATATGAAAGTTCTTTATAAAAGTTTTGGTTCCCCTTAATCAGGTCTTAGGTTGTTCTATGGACATAGCCAAATTACTGATTTTTATATATGATTAAAAAAATTCAACACTTTTTTATACATGAATACTAAAAAGAAAGGCGATGCTTTTGAAAATTTTGTTTTTAACTACATTTCAGCTCTAATCCAAAAAGGTTATATGGGGCTTAATCCAAGTCACACTAAAATTTACAAGCAGAAAAAATATTATTCAAAAGATCGAGAGGATTACATTATCTTCGACGTAGCTATTGAAGTTTACTTATTTGATCAACCAACCCCCTACATTACTATGCTGATTGAATGTAAAAATTATTCAAACAATGTTCCTGTTGATGATATTGAAGAATTTTCTGCTAAAGTTTCGCAAGTTGGGTTACATAATATTATAGCTATTTTCATTACCACACACGGCTTCCAAAAAAGCGCATTAAATGTTGCAAAAAATAGAAAAATTGGCCTTTGGCGAATCACAAATACTCAAGAAAAACATGAAGTTATTCTTAATCGAACCATTAATAGAATAAAGAATAACGATGAAATCATAAGTAATGCACTCACTTCAGAAAATTTCCAAGATATTTCTGCTACGAATATCTTTATTCAGACACCACTACGCTTTACAAGCATTCCAAAAGATTTAATTTATGATTTCCTTTCTTTGCAGAAAGATGTATCTCCAAAAGAATTTTTCACACAACACCGTGTAAATTCATACTCTAAAACTATCCCTTATAAATCTAAAAAAGAGTTAAGTATCCTTGCAGAAAACTTATTTGATAAATTTTATAAAAACGATGAGATAGATTTAAATGAAATAATAAATACTCTAGGTTATAAACTTATTGAGATTGATACTCCCGAACACCCCAATATTATTGGTAAGCTAGAAACTAAATTAAAAACTATTACTATTTTCGGAACTACCTTCTTTTCTCAACATCAGATTAATTTTGCAAAAGCACATGAAATAGCACATATTTTTCTTAACCATAGCAAATATATAATTTCAGAGAACTTTTCACCAGCTATGGAATCTCACTCTATAGATATAGAAATTACCAAAAATATTGATCGACTAGAATTTCAAGCAAATTATTTTGCAGGTTGCTTACTACTGCCTGAAAATCGATTAAAAGCAACTTTAAACTATTATTTACAACATTACGGCATCAGAAATAGAGGATTCTCACCACTCTACATTGATTCACAACCATGTAATTTTGAAAATTATAGAAGAATCATTTTACCTTTGACTGAAATTTTTAACGTTTCCCAAGAAACGATGAAAATTAGACTAACAGAATTAGCTTTAGCTCAATTTGCTTTTCAACCTACTTCTACCAATAAGGTAAAGAGGTCATATATAGATCGGTTCTAGGCCCTCCCCCAAAACCGCTCCAATACCACATCCCGTTCATTCAAACTGTTAGAGCTTAAAAGCTGTAGCATCAAGCCATCAATTAGGTTTAAAACCATGTTGGCATCGGGTTTGAGTTTGTTGGTTTCCAGACTAAAGACTAGATCAAAAATTTCTTTAAGTAGCCATTTTCTATATTCAATCGCCATGCGGTAAGCCCTTGGATAAAGCAGTTTTAATTCAAAAATGGCTTTAAACAAAAGATGGTAAAGACTATTCACATCGACATGTAAGCGGACAATTTCTTTGAGTTTATCGGCTGCGGTTGGGTAGCGGTGTGAATAGACAATTGCCAGCACTTCTTCTTTGAGTCGACTTTTTTGAAAGATTAAACACATTTCAACAAGGCGTTCTTTCGAGTGAAAGTAGTTATAAAACGTCGCTTTTTGAATTTTGGATTTTTTGATAATGAGATCTACGCCTGCACTATGAAATCCATGCGTGGTAAAGAGTTGGATGGCGGTTTGAACAACCTGTAATTTTTTGGAAGATATTTCTAAAGTTGGCATAGTTTTACCGTTATAAATTCTTGTTGTTTCTAAATGAGATAAAAAGCCTGTGCCCTTTTTGGGAGAAAAAAAGGCACAGCAAAGCCGTAAGACGGTGCTTGGCACATCTCAAGTTTTGTTTTGCTAAGTTTTAAGTAAAAATGACGAAGGCCTGAAAACCTTATGGCGTTCAAGCTGCTTTAAATTTTTAAGTTGTGTCGTTATAACTTTTGGCAGCCGCTGCCAAGAAATAATGGATGTGCATAGCCAACTCCTGATTTTGGGAGTTCTGCCAAAGCATTCATTTGGAATTATGGTGGCAGAACGAAAGAGGGTTGACAGACTGGCTTCGAGAACCCAGCACGCACAAAGGCGTCCCCCTTCCGTCCTACCGCTACAAAAAGGGAGACGAGTGGGTCTACATCAAAAAAACGTGTTTTTTCAATGTTCTCAAAGATCAGCCTGTCAAAGCCGGCTGGCAATGTGGCCAGCACGCAAAGCATAATCTGAGAGTTGAGAGGTGTCAATGTAGCTTTTATGACAAGTATTTAAATTTCTTATTGTTTTTCATTAGATTAACTTAATTATTATTTTATATATTATATTTAATTGTATTTATTAATTTTTTAAAAAGAGTCAGATACGGTAAGCTAAACCTCATAAATTTTACTTTTTGAATTTAAATATTTTTTAGAACTTTACGAGAACATAAATGATAAGACTATTTTCAAAGTCCATTTTAATATTAACCACTGGGTGTTTATTGAATGGCTGTAGCCAAGGCCCTCTTCCATTAGAGGTTACACTACATCAAGATTATGTATGTGCCTTTACCAATAACCCTAAAAAAACGAATTATAGCTTTGATAATAAATTTTTGATTTTTGTGGCGAAAGCTGACTATACAAATGGCTACAAAAGCACTTATGAGAAAGAATATTCAAATGTTCCTTTGCCAATAGAAGAGAAAGATTGTGTAAAAATTCCTCTAAAGGCGTTTGAAAAGAATGTAGCTTATGACATTACTTTGGATATATACAAAACTTTCGATACACGTATTTGTGTAGTAGAACATAACAATAAGCTAGAAATCCGAGAACCTGAACCTGGTGAAACAACTTGTAAATAGGCTTGTTCGTAGGCCCTCATTTCGCTATCTCAGAAACAACAAAACGGAAAGTGAGATTAGACAATCTCTGTCTGTCCCACTTGGTGATAAGCACGGTTAAAATAAACCAAACTTTGGTCATGTTGGCTTTGTTTAATTGCCACAATCGGACATATAAAAATTGTGTGTGTGCCGACTTGTTGAATTTGCTCAATCTCACAATCGAAACTCACCAAAGCATCGTCTAACACAGGTGAACCCGTTTCTAACTCAATCCATGCGCCATGTTTAAAGCGCTCTTCTGGTGTGAGTTTAGATGAAAATGCTTTTGAAATATGTTCATGATGCGCGCCTAAAACATTCACAGTTAAGATTTTGTTATCTAGGAAATGTGCATGTGAACTCGCAGATTGGTTCATACACACCAATAATGTCGGAGGTGTGTCGGTCACACTACAAACAGCAGAGGCAGTAAATCCAAAACGGCCAGACATGCCTGCCGTAGTCACAACACTAACTGCACTTGTGAGTAAAGACATTGCATTTCTAAAGTCTGTTGCTTGAACCATGACATTATTCCTAAATTGAACCGTACCTTGTCCTGTGTGTTTGCTATACCGCCCAACTCCATCAGGAAGGTACTATCGACATGCGATCTGATTAGAGCGACATGTAGTAAGTAAAATGAGGGTTACTTGTTTGATTATCAACTGCCATCAAAAAAGTAACCCTTTATACCACTTATTGGTAAATATTAAGCAGTAAGATCATAACCAGTCAGTTCTCGGCGAACGATTTCTGCACCTGCACTTAAAGCATTTAACTTGCCACGTGCCACTTCACGAGAAAGAGGCGCCATACCACAGTTTGTGCAAGGGTAAAGCTTGTCAGCATCTACAAACTGAAGCGCTTTACGCAATGTGTTAGCCACTTCTTCTGGTGTTTCAATCTGGTTAGATGCAACATCAATTGCACCGACCATTACTTTTTTACCGCGAATGAGTTCGAGTAAATCGATAGGCACATGTGAGTTGTGACATTCTAACGAGATGATATCAATGTTAGACGTTTGAAGTTTCGGGAAAGCTTCTTCGTACTGGCGCCATTCTGAACCAAGTGTCTTTTTCCAATCAGTGTTGGCTTTAATGCCGTAACCGTAGCAAATGTGGACCGCAGTTTCACATTTTAGACCTTCAATTGCACGCTCTAAAGTCGCGATGCCCCAGTCATTTACTTCGTCAAAGAATACGTTAAATGCAGGTTCGTCAAACTGAATAATATCTACACCAGCAGCTTCTAACTCACGCGCTTCTTGGTTCAAGATTTTGGCAAATTCCCAAGCAAGTTTTTCACGGCTCTTGTAGTGACCATCGTAAAGCGTATCAATCATAGTCATTGGGCCAGGTAATGCCCACTTAATTGGTTGATTGGTTTGCTGACGTAAAAACTTCGCATCTTCAACAAACACAGGCTTTTGACGAGACACCGCACCTACAACAGATGGCACGCTTGCATCGTAACGGTCACGAATACGAACTGTTTCGCGCTTCTCAAAATCTACGCCATTTAAGTGTTCAATAAACGTGGTCACAAAGTGTTGGCGGGTTTGTTCGCCATCGCTCACAATGTCGATGCCAGCAAGTTGTTGTTCGTGCAACGCCAAACGTAACGCGTCTTTTTTACCTTCGGCTAAACCTTCGTTTTCAAGTTTCCAAGGCGACCAAAGCTTTTCAGGTTCTGCAAGCCAAGATGGTTTAGGTAAGCTGCCAGCAGTTGAAGTCGGTAATAATTTTTTCATGATCAATGACCCGTATGTTGATTAATTAGGAGCGTAATTCGCAGACCACTGCTCAAGAATCGCTTGGTATGGTTTGATAAATTGCTCTTCAACAAACTTCCCCTGCTCAATAGCCAAACGGCTACGTTCTTCACGGTCATACACAATTCGAGTAAGTGAATAATCTTCGTGTTTCAAGCTTGGTTGATAAGATTTTCCAGCCACTGAATTTGCGTTGTAAATTTCAGGACGGTAAATCTTTTGGAATGTTTCCATCGTACTAATCGTACTAATCAACTCAAGGTTGGTGTAATCACTCAACAAATCGCCTGTAAAATAGAACGCTAACGGCGCAACGCTATTTGGCGGCATGAAGTAGCGAACTTTTAAGCCCATTTTTTGGAAATATTCATCAGTGAGTGAATAGTCTTCTTGCTTGTATTCAACACCTAAAACTGGATGTTCGTTTTCAGTACGGTGGTACTCTTTAGTCGTCGAAACGCTTAAGCAAATCACAGGTGCCTTTTTAAAGTTGGCTTTGTAAGTTTCAGAGTTAATAAAGCTCTTAAACAAGTTACCGTGCAATTCACCAAACTTTTCTGGCGTGCTAAAAGTCGACTTGTTTTTGTTGTGATCTAACAACAGCACACTAAAGTCATAGTCACGTACATAAGACGAGAAGTTGTTACCTACAATACCTTCGATGCGTTCATTGGTTTTCTTATCAACAATATTGGTTTTCAATATTTCGATGAGAGGAAGCCCGCTAGTACGGTTTTCGGCATCAATGTTCATTTCAACTGAAATGATTTCGAGTTCAACGCCATAGCGGTCGCCTTTAGGGTTGTCCCAATGAGCTAAGGCATTGAAACGATTGTCGATCATCTGCAATGTATTGCGCAAATTCTCTTCGCGGCTCATCCCTCTTGCCAAGTTAGCAAAGTTGGTTGTAATACGTGTATTGTCTGCTGGACGATAGTTCTCATCGAAACAAATACTCTTAATCGTAAATGTAAATTCTTTACTCATTGTGATCAGTACCCTAATTTCTGAGATAAAACCTAAATAAAAACTTTTTGCTCTTTTTAAACTTTCCAGACTTGTCAGATTTGTGCCTTATGGTCTTATCAAAGTGAATTACTGGAGCGCTTCAGAGCATGAATAGATTTATACCGCAATCAGAACGTGAATAAAAATGATTTAGTCTCATTACAAACTGAGTGAAATTCATGTTTTAGGATTTAATAAATAAGTATGAAGTTAAATATTTTTCATCTTAGAGAATCTTAGACAACAGAAATTCAAGATACGGCGCTCACACGGCACCCTAATAATTTCAAATATTAATTATAATTTTCAAATACTTAATAATAAAAATTCAAGTTAAAAAGAATCAAGCTAAAGTAATGTGTGCTGACTTTCATTCATCTCTGTTTTTAGCCATTCTAAAAATATGGTTTTACGTGAATCTTCCTCAAAAGCGCTATGAGAAAGTAAAAAATAGGCTGAATTATCTTGTACAACAGGTGAAATTTTTTTCAGTAAGTTCCACTCAAGCTCTTTTTCAATCATATAAATTGAGATGACCGTTGCGCCAAGTCCCGCCAAACAACCTTCTAAACATAGATAAAAATGTTCGAGTTCAACTTTAGCGTAGCCTTTTAAACTCTGCTTTAACTCAGCAATGCGGCTCATGTTTTTGAAAAAATTGGGTCTAGAGGTCGAGATCAGTACGTCGTTGGTTTCCGATGGTTTGGTTGCTTGAACTAGAGCGATATATTCATCGGCAATCTTTTCGCTATAAATATACTCTCCCCAATCAAAGTCATTTCTGCGAATTGCGATATCAATATTATCTTTTTCAAAATCGACCACGCCGCCTGCTGTGAGTAGCACAACCTCAAAATCATGACCAAGCTTTTTAAATTTTGATAACCGAGGAATGAGCCATTTCATTGAAAGAGTCGGTTCACACGACAAGACCAGTTGCTTGTTGTGAGTTTTAGGCTGGCTTAGCTGTATTAAACATTCATCGAGTTGACCAAAAACTTGATGGCAACAACTCAGTAAAGTTTCACCCTGCTCAGTCATCACGAGTGTTTTATTTTTTCGCTCGAATAAAACCGTATTTAAAGCTTCTTCTAAATTATAAATCTGTTTACTAACCGCACTTTGCGTCACAAATAATTTCTTTGCAGCTAAAGTCACACTGCCATACTTCGCCACAAAATAGAAAAATTTTAGTGAATTCAGCGATATTCTTTCAATCATTCCAAAAACTCATAAATGTGTAGTCGTTTTTATCGATTTTTATTTTTAGATTTCTGTTCAAAATAAAAATCATCTTTATTAAACCCCATTTTAGATGATGAAAAACATATTGAATATCTATATCTATCTTCACAAATGTAAAGCCCCAATCTTTCTCACGAAAAGAATAACAGCTTTAAGCAAAACAGCTCTCCTCTCAAATAGATTCCAAAAAGTACAGATTAATCCCCTCGTTTTCAGCGAGGGCACAAGATAATGGCAGAGTTTATTGCGGTTATTCTCATTACGATTTTGGCGGTGGTTAGCCCCGGCGCTGACTTTGCGATTGTGACTAAAAATAGTTACTTGTACGGCAGAAAAATAGGTGTGTTCACTTCACTGGGAATATCGCTTGGCGTGTTGGTGCATGTGACCTATACGTTAGTTGCCGTTGCCTTTGTGATGACTTATACGCCACAAATTTTGAATATTGTTAAGTACATTGGTGCGCTTTACCTGATCTACATTGGCTATAAAACCTTTACTCAAAAACCAGTTTTAGACACTGCGGCTTTAAACTCTATCGGTACTTTGCAAGCCATAAAATACGGCTTTTTTACCAACGCCCTCAACCCAAAAACCACGCTATTTGTGATTAGTACCTATACGCAAATTGTGAGTTTAACTACACCTAAAACTATTCTTTTGGCTTATGGCTTTTTTATGTCTTTTGCCCATTTTGTATGGTTTTCACTGGTGGCTGCGCTGTTTTCATCCATGCTACTGAGACAGAAAATGTTAGCCAAGCAAGTACAGATTAATAGGGTGATTGGTTCAATTTTATGTGTATTAGGTGTAATTCTGCTTTTTACTAAGTTTCAGTAGAGGCACTTGATTGCTAAAGCGATAATAAATACATAACATCGCTTTAGCTTATTTTGGTCAATAGATTAAGACATTACATGACTTAACCCTATAAGCGCTGATCTAAAATTCATATTTCGCCATCATCTCTATACGCTTATCTTTTCCTACTTGCTGGCTGACAGTGTTACGCTCACCATAGACATATTCAACCCCAAAAGTTAGTGGTTTATTGGGTTTAAACATCAGATTCGCCCAACTCTGTTGTAACTTTTTATTGGCATCTTTGGTTATTAGGTCTTTATCTTCATAGATCAATGCACCATGACCTATTGTGCCCCTTAGCTTTTCATTAAATTGATAAGTAAGACCCAATTGAAATGCATCAAAATCAATTAATTCGACATCATCTCTATTTTGGATATGACGGACATTATCTGAAGTTGCCAGTAATAACTTATTGTCTCCAGAAACATGCGAATAGTTGCTATTAAATAATAAGGATGGCGTGATTTTATAGCGAAGACCTAATGCGGCACCCCATCCCGTTTTAGTTTCATCATTTTCATTGCGTAGACGGACTTCCTGAACTAAACCACGTGCAGTCATTACACCTTTGTCCGTGGCAAATTCATATTTCAATTTACTCGCCAATAAAGGCAGACGGTTCTCGTCATTGCGTTTTTCTAAGCTTAAGAAATAAGAGGTTGATGTATTGATTGGCCCTGAATAACGCACCATTGGATTACGATTGGTACCTCCACCTAATGCGGTATTTGAATCTAGCATTTCTGGTGCTGTTTCAGTTGAAAGAAAAGTAGACGTCGTTTGACCGATCAACCAACGATCATAATTTAAATAAACATGTCGCAGACGGGCATTGTCTTTATTTGTCCCACCACGAAAGTCTATTTCAATTTTCCCTTTTAACGTCTTTTCCCCTACAGCAGTATTAAAATCTAGACCAATACGAGAGGCATTTACGGTCGAATCCAAGCGATCTTCAGTCGATTTTTTATCAGGATCACCTTCTAGTAATACACCATTAATGCGGTTAAACATACCTTTCGCACCTTCAAATTGATAGGCAGTATCAGCACGAACAAAACCATACAAATTAACATCGGCACCTGATTTTGTTTGCCATTTGAATATAGCTTGAGTATTTTTTTCAGGCGGCGTGATAACACTTGCCGTAGGTACGTGTGGAACCTGTACGCTATTTGTAGGTATTGCTTGCTGAGCCTGAAGCATTTGTCGGAGTTCATTCACTTCTGCACGTAACTGTTCAAGTTCACTGCTCTGATTGGCATGGGTAAATGTAGTAATCGTGGTCAAGCTAACGATTAACACTGTCTTAGCTGAGTTAAATTTCATTTTGCATTCCTTTGTTTTATTTAAATAAAGCGTGCTGTTCATCCATTTACAAAAATTGTAGATATAATCCCCCCTTAAATAGCTTTTCAGCTCTTTAAAAATGTCTTAGTTACTTTTTAGATTTAAAAAACAATTGCAGACTGTATTGATAAAAAAAGCGTGTAGTGAGAATGACGAAAATTAATCTTGAGAGTTGAAAGGAAACGACGATGGGTACTGCGAGTCCGAGAGCTTTAGCCATCAGTGACATTTCTGCGATGCCTCCGGGTGAAAGCCCTAAAATCAAGATTTGTTTTTCTGTATGACTTAAATTTACCAGTAATAAAGCAACGCTGATCGATAACGCTAAAGCCAGTAAATTGAATATCAGTGTGATTCCAATAAATTTTTTATTTTTCCTTAAAAAGCTAAATGGAAATTTGCTACCTAATGACCAGCCAATACAGACTTGACCAAAGGCAGTAAACCACTCAGGCAATTTCATCTGAAGTATTCCGCAAAATGACAACAACCCAATAATGGCAAGTGGTCCCAAAATCCAAGCATTCAAAAGATTAAAAAATTGAAAAACCTGACCCACAAACAGAGCCAGACAAAACAGCAATACAACCTGAAAAAAGCTAAATTGATCCGACACTGGTATCTTTAAACCAGTCCATTCAACATGAAAATAAAGCTCCATAAAAATTGGAACCAGCACAACCAAAATCACAATTCTCAAACTATGGGCAGCAACGACTTTATCGACTTGAGCTTGATATCGTTCTGCAATATTCACCATTTCACTGGCGCTACCAATCGCAGAAGAAAACCATGCAGTTGCCCAATCCAAGGCATTAACTCGATATTGCAATCCAGCCAGCAACGTACCCAACACAAGTGACCATGCCAACCCAATTAGAATAAAGCCCCAATATGCCGCCACTGCCTGTACCAAGGCTGGTGTAAAGTATAAGCCTAAGGCCATACCAATAATGACCTGCCCTATGCGTCGCCAATGGGGATCACAAGCAAGTGGATGACCAACGCTACCGAACAATAAGGCCGTCAATAGAGGTCCAAGCAACCAAGGCAAGGGAATATGCAAATATTTGGCAATTAAAGCTCCGACAAGAGCAATTGCTAATCCTTTGAGATTTGAGCTTATTTTTTCCATAATTCTGAGCAATAATAGTCAACGAATGCTGACTATTATTGTTGTCCTATTAAGCTTGCTGTTTTTTGATAAACAAGTACTTACGAACGATTGGCAAGATCAATAATAATCCTGACATGATCCAAAGTCCTATACTAATGTTACTGCTCCATAAGACATTAAGTTCCCCTTGAGAAATTGAAAGTGCACGGCGCAGATTCGATTCCATTAATTCGCCAAGTACAAAACCTAAGATTAATGGAGCTAAGGGAAAATCAAATTTTCTGAGAATATATCCAAACACACCCAAGCCCATACATAACAGCAAGTCAAAGATATTGCTATGAATAGCATACACACCAACAAAACTTACACTTGCAATGATCGGGATCAAAATGTAATTAGGAATACTCAGCATGCGGGCAAAGAAGCCTACCAATGGCAAGTTCAATACCAATAGAATGATATTACCCACCATAAGCGATGCAATCAGTGACCACACCAATACAGGTTGCTGAACAAATAACTGTGGACCTGGTGCGATGTTGTACATAAGCAAGGCGCCCATCATGACCGCTGTCGTTCCCGAGCCCGGCACACCTAGTGTCAACATAGGTACAAATGAACCACAAGCCGCTGCGTTATTCG
This sequence comes from Acinetobacter geminorum, assembly GCF_013009345.1. Lineage (GTDB taxonomy): Bacteria > Pseudomonadota > Gammaproteobacteria > Pseudomonadales > Moraxellaceae > Acinetobacter > Acinetobacter geminorum. Next base: position 149,221 of record NZ_JABELE010000006.1, read on the forward strand.
CACTTTCTGGTGCAGCAAGCCCACGTAAGTCACCTTTACCAAACTTGCTATTATCCTTTGCCATTTTACGTTCAGTGGTATAGGCCATCGCGCTTGCGACTGTTGCACCTGCTCCAGGAAGAATGCCCAAGAAGAAACCAATCACTGAACTGCGGATAATGGTAGCCAATGAACTGAATAGTTCTTTAAGATTAAACAAGGTACGTTTGCCTTGCTTCAATGCAACTTTACCAATTGTCGTACGTTCGAGCATTAATAGGATTTCACTTACACTAAATAGGCCAATAACCAAAGTAGTAAAAGCAATTCCGTCACTTAACCCCACACTGTTAAAGGTAAAGCGATATACACCTGTAATTGCATCCATTCCCACAGTTGAAAGTGCTAGGCCCATGAGTGCCATAATTAAGGTTTTAAAAGGCTGCGTACTGACCAGACCAGTTAAACACACAATTGCAAAGACCATCAGAGCAAAATATTCAGCGGGACCAAACGCAATTGCCCATTTCGCCAGTATAGGAGCAAACAAAACAATCCCAATAAAGGCGACAGTACTTCCAACAAAGGAACTGACCGATGACAAAGACAATGCAATCCCTGCCTTACCTTGCTGTGCCAATGGATAACCATCTAACGTGGTCATAATGGCCCCAGCATCTCCGGGGACGTTTAACAGAATCGCTGAAATACGTCCGCCATATTCACAGCCTAAATACACTGCTGCCAATAAAATCAAGGCACTATCTACGGGTAAACCCAAAGCGTAAGCAAACGGCAATAAAATTGCCACACCATTAATTGGACCTAAACCCGGTAATAAGCCAACAATTGTTCCAATAAATGCGCCAATCAAAGCAATTAAAAGATTCTGTGGTTGTAAAGCAACCTCAAACCCCATCATTAAAAAACTTAATACATCCATAGCGGGTCATCCTTAACCAAAAAATCCAAGTGGTAACGGCACATCCAAGAAACGGTCAAACATATAGTAGGTACTCATGCTCAGTACCAAACCTGTCACCAAAACCGGTATGGTTTTGCCATGGAAAAGTTTGCCCACTGCAATGGTCATCAACAGGGTTGCAACAATAAAGCCTAGCCATTCAAAAACTAATGCATATAGCGTTAAAGCCACCGCACATAACGCTAACTTAACGACTAGATGTTTTGTCCATCCCAATTCCACGGGCTCAAACATAATGGCCGGTCGAATAGTGAGATACGCTGCACTCGCTGTAATTAAGCCCATTAATAAAATAGGAAAAGCTTTAGGGCCCACTGGATCGTAGGAAATTGGGGCTTCAAAATTGCTCGCATAAATCAACAAAAATAACCCACAAACCGTAATAATGGCGGTAAGAATCCGTTCAGATTTCATCATCTATCCTCAGAAAAAAACTGAGCTGAAAAATAGCTTCTCAACCCAGCCGATTTGTTATTGTGATAATTTATATTCTTGCGATAACTGCCGCATTTCCGCGGTTTGTTTATAAACATAAGCAGTGAGTTCTTCACCTGTCAGCTGAAATGGGAGTAGATCCTGATTTTCACGGACTGCATCAAATTTCTGGTTAGCCATCATTTTATCGAAGGCATTTTTCCACCAACCATAAGCTTCATCACTGACCTTTGGTCCCATATAGAAACCACGAATCACCGGCCACTCAATGTCATAGCCTTGCTCTTTTGCAGTAGGTAATTTTGAGAACTTTCCGTCTAAACGCTTGTTAGCAAAAACTGCCAATACCCGAATATCACCAGACTCTAGGTATGAACTGATTTCACTAATATTGCCTACCCCAACTTGAATATGCTGCCCCAGTAATGAAGTCAGCACTTCCCCACCGCCTTCAAGTGCAACAAATCTTAAATCGGCAGGACTAATACCTGCTTTTTTTGCCAACATTGCTGTTTGCATCCAGTCTTGACCACCCACACTTCCGGCACCACCAAAGCTAAGTGCTTTTGGGTTTTCTCGGAGTGCTTTCATCAAGTCATCAAGGTTTTTCAATGGTGAGTCTTTATGTACCGAAACCAGACCATAATCGACGGCGACGCCAGACAACCATTTCACATCTTTTTCAGTGAAGTGTCCGAATTTTCCTTGTGCTAAGTTCAAGAGTGAACCAGTGGAAAATGCAACCACGGCATTATTATTCGCAGGATCACTGTTTACGATCTTATTATAGGCTACGGCACCTACCCCACCCGGCATATAGGTTACGCGTATTGGATCTTTGAGCTGGTCTGTTTGTTTAAAGCCAGATTGAATCAGTTTACAGGTCATATCAAACCCGCCACCCGGCTTAGCTGGGGCTATACATTCCGGACGTTTTGGCTGACCCGCCTCTTTAGAAGCATTTCCTGAACCACACCCAGCCATTGTCACACTGACGCATGTTAATGCGAGTAAAGTTAAATTTTTCATGTTACATACATCCTTATAACGTTTGCTCTATTCATATTTTGATTTTTACCAATCTCCATAATCGACCTCCTTGGCACAATCATGCTTATTGGTTTTTAGTTTTGGTCTTATGTTTGAAATGCGCTTTTCACAGCGAACTTCAGTAATGCAGCGTTACTATAAAAATTACGAATCAATCGTCTGAAAGAAATAGCTAAGGAGAGGGAAAGTTAGGACAATCACCAGATCTATAATGAGAATTAAAACCTTTGCAGAAATATCTAAGAATGCTACGGTTAAATAATACTGATGAATAACAATAAGATAGTAAAAAATAATCCATTGTGTTGTCTTTTGCATATCCATGCTATGGGTAACGTTTAATGTTCAAATAAATAACCCTGTTTACCCAATCTTCCCTTCTGATCAAATGAGCGAAATACTCATATATTTTTCCAATAGTTATTGAATCAGTTAATCTTCTTCATAATTTGAAAATCCATCATATTTTTTAATGCATCATGCATTTAATGCTCTCCTTTTCTCATTTGAAAAGATTAAAGCACAGATCAAGAAAACATCGTGATACCAATAAATTAAAGGGGGCATTAGTAAAATTAAATAGGTTAAAACTCTAAGAAAAGAGAATGGGAGAGACTGAAAATTTAAGGGTAAATTTATCGTAATAATAAATAAAAGTTAGAGGAGAAATTTTAATATTAAAGTTGAAAAAGATCGTTTTTATTGTTTTTAGAATATCAAATTAAAGATCTTTTTTATGGATTGCTGTTAATATTAAAGCACATGATAGATTTCCCAATCCTTCATATCTGTACAAATTAAATCAAGGATGATGAGCGAACACATTTATTATGGAAATCAAACAAATAAAGTATTTTTTGACTGTGGTTGAAGCAGGTAGTATTGGTAAAGCTGCCCAAAAACTCGATGTGGGTGCTTCTGCTATTAGCCAGCAAATTAGTAAATTAGAACAAGAGCTAAGCATTCGCCTATTACAGCGTAATGCCTTTGGTGTAACCCCTACTCCAGCAGGTCTCGCCTTTTTAAAACATTCTCAACTTATTTTACGTCAAGTGAACTTCGCGGTAGATGCTGCTCATTCTGCACGACTATCTGGACATGTCAGCCTTGGCTTTCCACCGACCATTACTGCTTTGATTGGTATCCCTTTAATGAAACTAATGTCTGAACGTTACCCAGATATTCGTTTAGAGATTGTGGAAACGCTATCGGGTAATCTAATTCAATCCATTAACTCCCGTCAGCTCGATATCGCCATTATTTTTACCAATGAAATTGATAAACAGTGGTCGATTCAACCCTTGGTACGCGAGCAAATGTATTTAATGGCACGCAAGGAAGTGCTAGAAGAATATGGTCTTGCCGATTGCATCAAAAGTGGTGTGATTCAGTCTCAACAAATTGGAGACCTTCCTTTAGTACTACCACGTCAACGCCATAGCTTAAGAAAGTTGCTTGAGCACAAGATTGGTCAGCTTAATGTCGTCTATGAAATTGATGGCCTACACTTACTCATGGACAGTCTAATTCACCTCGACCTTGCCAGTGTCCGCCCAGGTAGCGCTTGTCTACAAGAGTACAAACATAAGCTTCAATTACTCAAGTTAATAGACCCTGAAGTTGAACGAATCAATTACTTGGTAAGCCTTGCCGAAGAAGAATTATCACCTGCCGCACTTGCCGCAAAGTCAGCCATTAAGGCTTGCGTGAAAGATTTGATTCAAAACCAGATTTGGCCATGTTCGGAAATTATTTTATAAAGAGTCATTAATTTTATTAAATACCTAATTAATTTTGCCCTCTCACTCCCTCCTGCTTTTTGAGATTACATTTTCGTCCGAATGATAAGTGGTTTGCTGCTTATCGAAATATAGATGTGTAGTTTGAACTGGAAACAAGGCATCACATTTTCTGCAAAGGACCTCGCTAAATCTCATCTCTAACCCATTTGCTCTTTAGATTTATTGATTGAATCAATTTAGGTCCAGCCTCGAAAATCGTGAATGTTTCCATTTTGTCAGGCCAAGGAGGTCTCCAATGGATGTCGTGAATAACCGTAGGGCTACTTTTAAAAAAATATTAAATGTAACAAGTGGCAACTTTTTAGAGCAGTACGACTTTTTTCTTTTTGGTTTCTATGCCACTTATATCGCGGCAAAATTTTTCCACTCTGAAAATGAATATGTCTCTTTAATGATGACATTTACCGTATTTGCTGCGGGTTTTCTGATGCGTCCTCTCGGCGCTATTTTCTTGGGCGCTTATGTCGACAGAGTTGGTCGACGTAAGGGTCTTATTGTTACTTTAAGTCTTATGGCCATCGGAACCATCTTAATTACCTTTGTACCAGGTTATGAAACCATAGGTATTATTGCCCCGATTTTGGTGGTGATTGGACGTCTATTACAAGGCTTCTCGGCAGGTGTTGAATCTGGCGGTGTTTCTATTTATCTAGCAGAAATTGCAACAGATAAAAATCGCGGATTTATCACAAGCTGGCAGTCTGGCAGCCAACAAGTTGCTGTTGTGTTTGCTGCATTACTTGGCTACTGGCTCAACACCATCTTAACTACGGCTCAAGTGGGTGAATGGGGCTGGCGTATTCCGTTCTTGATCGGTTGTTTGATTATTCCGTTAATCTTCTTGTTCCGTCGTACTTTAGAGGAAACTGAAGACTTTAAATCGCAAAAGACCCATCCTTCAACAAAAGAAATTTTTAGCACACTGGCGAGCAACTGGCGCATCGTCCTTGCAGGCATGATGATGAGTGCAATGACGACGACCACGTTCTACTTTATTACGGTTTACACCACAGTGTATGCAAAACGTAATTTAGAAATGTCAGTAACAGACAGCCTTTTAGCAACAGTGTTTGTTGGTTTGTCTAATTTCTTCTGGTTACCAATGGGTGGTTTGCTTTCAGACAAAATTGGTCGCCGTCCAGTTCTAGTCGGTATTACCACACTTGCTCTCTTTACAAGTTATCCAGTTTTAAATTGGTTAGTGAGCAACATTAGCTTCTCAAACCTTCTAATTACGCTTGCTTACTTCTCGTTCTTCTTTGGTATGTACAACGGAACCATGGTCGCAACGCTTGCAGAAGTGATGCCGAAACGTGTGCGTACAGTTGGTTTTTCTTTAGCCTTCAGCCTTGCAGCCGCTATTTTTGGTGGTATGACCCCAATGGCTTGTACCTTCCTTGTCGAAAACACAGGCAACCCAAGTACCCCTGCTTTCTGGCTCATGCTTGCTGCGGTCTGTAGCCTCATCTCAAGCTTGTATCTATGCCGGGGTTCTAAACAGAAAAATACTGACGCGATTGCTGAACCTGCAAAAATTAGCGCTTAAAACAACTACTACTTAACCTGAAATTTTAATGAACAGTACGGCAGATCTTAAATCTCCGTACTGTGTTCTCCTGTCATTAAAGCGAGATACTATGAAAAAGTCCCCTATCTTCATGACCATTTGCCTAGCTAGTGCTGGCTTAGGCTCAACTCTTGCTAACGCAGATACTATAGAAGTAATTAGCTCAGGTGGTTTTTATTCATCTATGGAAAAGCTCATTCCATTATTTGAAAAACAAACAGGCCATACCGTGCATCTCTCGTCTGGTTCATCAATGGGTGCATCACCGACTGCAATTCCAAATCGACTCGATCGTGGTGAACGTTTTGATGTGGTGGTCTTGGCTGCTCCTGAACTCAACAAGCTCGCAGAAAAGGGTTATGTAGACCCAAATTCACAAAGTGCATTAGTGAATTCAAGCATTGGTATGGCTGTGCCTAAAGGTGCACCAAAACCAGATATTAGCTCTGCGGCAAAATTTGAAAAAGTTTTATTAAATGCCAAGCACATCGGCTATTCAGCAAGTGCGAGCGGTACGCATCTTGAAAAAGATGTTTTCCCAAGCTTCCCGCCTGTCAAGTACAAAGTAATTTCGAGTAAGGCAGAAAAAGTAGTTGGTGATCGCGTTGCAAAACGTATCGCCGAAGGCCAGTTTGATATTGGTTTCCAGCAAATTAGTGAAATCAAACCTTTTACAGGCAAATATGGTCAAGTTGAATTAGTCGGCCCAATCCCTGCACCTTATCAAAAAGTGACGGTATTTGCGGCAGGCATTGGTAAAAACTCGGAACATGCAAAAGTCGCAAAAGAGTTAATTAAATTTGTGAAATCGCCACAAGCAACACAAATTATTGAAGAACAGGGTCTTGAGCAGGTTAAAGAATAAAAGCTCTAAAAGGCAACATCTTGAGGTGATGTTGCCTTTACTCTATTGCCAGTTTACTCAAAGCAATAGAGTAAAAACTATAGCGACAAACCAGTGTAGAATTAATCCATAAAGGTTAATGTAGTATTTGCCGTGGAACTGAAACAATTAAAGTATTTTATTGCAGTGATCGAGTCAGGAAGCTTGGGTAAAGCTGCAAAAAATCTCGATATTGGAACTTCTGCATTAAGCCAGCAAATCTCAAAATTAGAAAGTGAACTTTCCATTCGCCTTTTACAACGTACCGCTTTGGGTACGGTTCCCACCCCTGCGGGCTTAGCTTTTTTTCAACAAGTGCAACTGGCACTTAGACACCTAGACCATGCTGTAGACTCTGCGCATTCTTCGCGTTTAAGTGGTCACGTCACCGTCGGTTTTTCGCCGAGTGTTGCAGCAGTTATTGGCACACACTTTTTAAAACTGATGAGAAACCGTTACCCCGACATTAAAGTCCGTTTAATTGAAGGTTTATCAGGTGATCTCAAAGCCTTGGTGAATGCAAGGCAGCTCGATGTTGCCATCATCTTTAGTGATGATGTTGACCCACAGTGGGCTATACAGCCTTTAGTCAAAGAACAGATGTTTTTAATCTCGCCTAAAGAAGTGCTGAGTCAGTACGATCTTGAAAACTGTATCGACACTCAGACCATTAATCATTCACAGCTTAAAGAACTCCCTCTGATTTTACCGAGTCAACGACATGGACTGCGCTTGTTGCTCGAACAGCAAATTCATCAGCTTAAAGTGGCATATGAAATTGATGGGCTGCATTTGTTAATGGAAAGCATTAGCCAACTCGAAATGGCAACCATCCAACCTGCGGGTGCATCGTTAAACTCGCGGCAAGACCTATGTTTGCTACGCGTTGTAGAACCTGCCATTGAACGTATTAACTATTTAATTAGTCTCTCTGAAGAAGAACTCTCGCCTGCCACCTTAGCCACGAAGGTGGTGATTCGTGCCTGTGTAGCAAACTTGATTAACGAAAAGCGCTGGCCCGGTGCGGAGCTCATAAACACTTAAGCCATTAGTGTTTATTTTTACTAAACACCTATTCAAGCCTAGCCTCTCACTTCGCCTTCCCTTTTAAAGCTACATTAGCCCTAGCTGAGAAAGGGAGAAATCCATGCATGATGTGATTGTAATTGGTGGTGGGAATGCCGCACTGTGTGCCGCGCTCACGGCAAAAGAAAGCGGTGCTTCTGTGCTTGTCATAGAAGCAGCACCTAAAGAATGGCGTGGTGGTAACTCACAACATACTCGTAACCTTCGCTGCATGCATGATGCTCCTCAAGATGTATTGGTTGATGCCTACCCCGAAGAAGAATATTGGCAAGACCTACTTAAAGTGACTGCGGGCAAAACCAATGAGCACTTAGCCCGTCTGGTCATTCGTAGCACGGCGACCTGCCGCGACTGGATGCGTAAACATGGTGTGAATTTTCAGCCGCCGTTATCGGGTGCTTTGCATGTTGCACGTACTAATGCTTTTTTTATGGGTGGTGGTAAAGCCCTCATTAATGCGTACTACCGTAGTGCCCAAGGACTTGGTATCGAAATTTTATACAACACAAAAATTAAAGATCTAAAGTTAAATCAAGGACATTTTGAAGCTGCAATTGCTGAAGATGGCCGTGTATTTAAAGCAAAAAGCTGTGTATTGGCCGCAGGTGGTTTTGAGTCAAATCTTGAATGGTTAAGAGAAGCATGGGGACAAAATGAAAACGGCGAATGGCCTGCCGATAATTTCATTATTCGTGGTACCCGCTTTAATCAAGGCAACTTGCTTAAATTTATGATAGATCAAGGCGCCGATATTATTGGTGATCCATCACAATCGCACTGTGTCGCCGTAGATGCACGCGCACCCTTATATGACGGTGGTATTTGTACTCGTATTGACTGCGTTTCCTTGGGAATTGTGGTCAATAACAAAGCTGAACGTTTTTATGATGAAGGCGAAGACTTCTGGCCAAAACGTTATGCGATTTGGGGCCGTCTTGTTGCCAAACAGCCACAGCAAATTGCTTATTCGATTATTGATTCAAAAGCCATTGGTCGCTTTATGCCACCTGTATTTGCTGGCGTAAAAGCAAATAGCATTCAAGAGTTAGCCGAAAAAATCGGGCTAGATGTCAAAACCTTATGCCATACCGTAGAAGAGTTTAATCAAGCCTGTGTGCAAGGCACCTTTAACCATACCGTTTTAGATGACTGCACCACCGAAAATATTGTTCCCAACAAAACCCATTGGGCTGTTCCTCTCGACCAGCCACCCTTCTATGCCTATGCGCTTAAACCCGGCATTACCTTTACCTATTTAGGTTTAAAAGTCGAAGATGATGCTGCTGTACGTTTTAACAATAAGCCAAGCCGCAACCTGTTTGTCGCAGGTGAAATGATGGCAGGTAACGTACTTGGTCAGGGTTATACCGCGGGCGTTGGTATGTCGATCGGAACGACATTTGGGCGAATTGCCGGAAAAAATGCCGCCCGCTATGCACTTTCACAAGGAGTTGAACATGAATGCTAATAGCAAAGCCCTAATTCCAGTTGTTCAGCTCTCAGACCACGAGCAAGAAGTCCAAAGAGCCCTACAGATTTGTAATGCTTGTCGCTACTGTGAGTCATTTTGCGCTGTTTTTGCGGCGATGACTAAGCGTCTTGAGTTTAACCAAGCCGATATTCATTACTTAGCAAACCTATGTCATAACTGTGGGGCTTGTTTACACGCTTGCCAATATGCTCCACCGCATGAGTTTGGCGTAAACATTCCTAAAGCGATGGCACAAATACGTTTAGAGACTTACCAAGAATTTGCGACTCCTCAGCCTTTAGGTCGACTTTATAAATCTGTGGGTATTCCTTTTGTCTCGGCTTTAACACTTATTTTCTTTTTTTGCATGTTAGCCGTAGTGTGGTGGAAAGGCACTGACTTATTTGCAGGTTACCAAGGTAATTTCTATGCGATTTTCCCGCATAACTTTTTAGCACTATTGTTTGGAACGACCTTTACAGTTGCGATTGTTTTGCTCGGCATTGGAATTAGCAAATTCTGGCGACAAACTTCTAAAGTCATTCATGGCAAAGTTGAGAAACCCGATCTGGTTCAAGCTACCCAAAATGTATTAACGCTTAAATATTTAGATGGCGGTCATGGTAAAGGCTGTAATGAGCAAGATGACCGTTACACACAAATCCGCCGAGTGTTCCATCACCTGACGTTTTATGGCTTTATGCTCTGCTTTGCAGCTACAGGTGTAGCGACTTTATATCATTATTTTCTTGACCTACATGCGCCTTATCCTTACCTAAGCTTGCCTGTAATTTTAGGAACTTTGGGTGGAATTGGCTTAGTGATTGGACCATCCGGCTTGCTCTATTTAAATCTTAAACGCCATCCGTTGCATGGTGACCGTGAGCAAAAACCTGTAGATCGAGGCTTTATCTTCCTTCTGCTTATCGTTAGCGCTTCAGGGTTAGCACTCATGGCATTTCGCAATACCCCTTACATGGCACTTTTACTGATTTTCCATTTAGCCACAGTCATGACCTTCTTTATTACCATGCCATTTGGAAAGTTCGCACATGGTTTTTACCGCAGTGCTTCTTTACTCAAATTTGCCATCGAAGAACGTATTTCTAAGAAGTCATAATTTCATTCAAAAGTATTCACTATCTTGGCATAGTGAATACTTTTATTATTTTTAAGCTCAAAACATTTCATACCGTCTCTACTTTTTACTATTTAAAATTCCTAAGCCATACATCGGCCATTTCGTACTCGCTTTAATATTATTAATGAACATCGCCACTAAAACTAAAGACACTGCACCGACCAAAACAGGGAAAATTAAGAAATTCCACTCGTAATGTATGCTGCTTGCGGTGAGCAAAATAACCAAAGGATTAGCTCCAGCAGGTGGATGAACGCATTTAAAAACCTGCATGAGCGCAATTGCACAGCCCACTGAAAAAGCAATTGTAAAAATGGAAACACCGACAAATTTTAGAAAAAACAAACCCACAAAAGCCGAAATAAGATGCCCAAATATAATATTTCTGGGCTGTGCCAAAGGTGACTGCGACACGGTATAGAGCAATACACAGGTTGCACCAAACGGCGCCATGATAAAGATATTGTGTGTGAGCTTACTCAACCACAACAGTATAAAAATACTGAGCGTCCCCCCAACAAGGCTTCTTAAGACATCAACTTTAGTGGGCGACGGAGCCAGTTTTTCTTTGCCATAAAAGATCGAGAACATGGTTTTATTCCTTAAACAGACATTGCTTTTTAAAAAGCATATAGATAAAATTTCAAATAGTACAGATCTGTACTATTTTATTTTTTGGAAAAGACACATGTCAAAATCTGCCTTAAAAATATTAGATACAGCCGAGAAGTTATTTAATGAAAATAGTTTTGTCGGGGTTGGCGTTGACCTGATTCGCGATGAATCTGGCTGCTCTAAAACCACCATGTACACGTACTATAAAAATAAAAATCAACTGGTTAAGTCTGTGCTCGTTGCACGTGATGAGCGATTCAAGCAAAGCCTTTTGGGCTATGTGGGAGATGCAACAGGGCTAGAGGCCATCAATAAAATTCTGGATTGGCATACCAACTGGTTTAGACAAGATTTTTTTAAGGGCTGTTTATTTGTAAGAGCTGTCGCTGAATCTAACCAAGATGATCAAGACATTATTTCTATTTCTAAAGCCCATAAACAATGGATTAAAGTATTGATTGCACAAAACTGCAATATACCCAATGGTGAAGCTTTATCTGAGCTGATCTATACGGTGATTGAAGGGCTAATTAGCCGCTTTTTAGTCGATGGTTTCGATGAAACACTTGCGACAAACATGAAAAACTCTATTAATCAATTATTTAATATTCATAAACATTAGCATGAGAACTTAAAATGGAAGTGGACCATATTTTTATTTGTGTACAATCAGGCGCTCCCGAAGCTGAAACTTTAAAAAAATTCGGTCTAACAGAAGGTTCATCCAACAAGCACCCGGGTCAAGGTACCGAAAACAGACGATTTTTCTTTAAAAATAGCTTTATCGAATTAATCTTTTTAAATAATCCAGAAGAAGCCTCAAGCGATCTCACCAAACCAACTCTGCTTTTTGAACGACTCAGTGCTCAAGATAATATCGCATCCCCTTTTGGAATTTGCTTTAGACCTAAAAATAAAGATGATAACGGCGCAAAATTTCCTCATTGGGTTTACAAGCCAAGCTATTTACCAGCCAGCTTAGAAGTAAATGTTGCCAAAGATGCTGTGGTATCTGAACCGATGTGGTTCTTCCTTTCATTTGCTTCACGACCAGACCTTGCTGTAAAAGACAAACAACAACCACTTGTGCATAGCAAAGATTTATCAGAAATCACCGCGATTAAGGTTTCTGTTCCAAACCTTAAGCAGCATCCTACTTCATTACTGTTCAATACAGTTGATAATTTTGAAGTAACTGATGGATCGGAGCATTTAATGGAAATTAGTTTTGATCATGAGCCTCAAGGAATGATTCATGATTTCAGACCAGAGTTGCCGCTTATTTTTAAATATTAAAGCTCTTACTTTTTAATAAAAAAACTGTGATTTATTGCGAATCACAGTTTCCATTTAAATTGAATCACATTAAAAGCGACAATAGCTTAAGCAATTTTCCCATCAATAATGCCCTTCTCCTTTAATGCAGCCAGCTCTTCTGCTGTTTTAAATCTCGATAAGATTTGAGCGGTATGTTCACCTAGTTCTGGTGGTGCATGATGATATTCAACTGGAGTATCAGACAGTTTGATGGGTGAACCAATCGTTTGAAAGTTTTCATTTAAACGATGAGGAATGTTCACCACCAAATTGCGATGTACGATTTGTGGTTCAGCCAAGGCATCTTCAATAGAGTTGATAACACCTACGGGTACTTTTAAAGCATGAATCATCTCAACCCATTCTTTGGCAGTTTTCTGCAGAAAGTGCTCCGACAATAAAGGAATCAGTTCATTTCGATATTTGACACGATCTTGATTGCGTACAAACTTTTCATTTTCGAGTAACTCTGGATAACCAATCGCAATACACAAATCTTTAAACTGTTTATCGTTACCGCACGCAATAATAAATTCTTTATCTTTAGCCTTAAAAGTTTGATACGGCACAATACTCGGGTGTTGATTACCCATGCGCTGTGGGGCTTTACCCGAAGCTAAATAGTTCATTCCCTGATTTGCCAGTGCCGCGACCTGTACATCAAGTAAGGACATATCAATATACTGACCGCGCCCCGTGTGCGAGCGTGCAATCAATGCTGCCTGAATCGCAATGGTAGAATATAGACCAGTTTGAATATCTACCACAGCCACACCAACCTTTTGTGCACCACCACCAGCCACATCATCAGGCTCGCCAGTAATGCTCATTAAGCCAGACATACCCTGAATAATAAAATCATAACCGGGTTCTTCTGCACGTGGACCATCTTGCCCAAAACCAGTAATCGAGCAATAAATAATATTTGGGTTTAACTCATTTAAGGAAGCATAATCCAAACCATATTTAGCCAAAGATCCTGTCTTATAATTTTCAATTACCACGTCGGCAGTCTTGGCAATTTCATAAATTAAGGCCTGACCTTCAGGTGTGGTTATGTCTACCGCAACCGAATATTTATTGCGGTTGGTACACTGAAAATAGCCAGATTCACGAGTCATGTTACCGTCTTGATCGGGCATCCATGGTGGACCCCACATGCGGGTGTCATCACCGACTCGAGGACGTTCAATTTTAATCACTTCCGCGCCAAGGTCTGCCAAGATTTGCCCACACCATGGCCCCGCAAGCACACGACTTAAATCTAAAACACGAATTCCTTGTAATGCGCCCATAACGATACCCTTATCTTTTTAGAAAGTACTCAACGCACCTTCTTTTCATTGTTTATGATTGTCTTTGTGGATCGTACTGACGATCTTTAATAAATAAGCCCGGCAATACACCCGCAACAAAATACGCAGCTCCCATCACAATAAAGGCCATGGTAAACGTACCTCCCGACGCTAAGAATCCAATGGTGGCTGGTGCAATCGCTGCCCCGACACGACCAATGTTATAAGCACCGCCAATGGCTGTTCCGCGCACATCGGTTGAAAAACTTTCAGCCATATAAGTCGCGTTCACACCATATGGAATGCCGTATAAAAAGCCAAAAGTGATCAATAAATACAAAATATTGTCAGGGGTATTGAAGAAAATAATGATTGGCAAGAATACAGCGCTGGCAATTGTTCCAAACACAAAAACAGCACGGCGGTTAAATTTGTCAGCAAGATAACCCGCTAAAATTTTGCCTAGAATCATTGCAGTATATGAACCCACCATATAACTGGTTAAGTTTTTAAAGTTCATATGTACTTCTGTTTCTAAATAACTTGGCATCCAGTTGTTAATGCCGTAATAACCAAACTGCAAGAAGAATGCTGTGGTCATCCACAACAAAAACATTTTACGGTGCTTAAAGTTATTAAAGATTTGTTTGTAAATACTGCTACTTTTTGGCTTTTCAGCCACGACCATTTCTTTAGGTTGTCTGTTGCCTTGTAAGCTTTCAATTTTGGTGAGCTGCCAAGATTTTGGCTCTGGCACAAATCGTTGTAGGAAAATATTAACAAAAGCAGGCACTACGGTCAGGAAGAACAAAACACGCCAGCCATGATCTGGAATAATTGCACCAGCTAATAACGTCGCAGCAATATAACCTACGGTCTGCCCCGTCTGTAATGTGCCCAAGACCGTTGTACGGTAAGTTGTCGGCACATATTCAGCCATTAAGGTATTACAAGCCATATAGAGTGCTCCGATTCCCAAAGCACCAATAAAACGTAAAGCCATAAATTGCTCGAAGCTTTGCGTAAAGCCTAACAAACAAGTCGCTACCGAAAAGAAGGTTACCGAGTTGGCAATCGTTCGTACACGGCCAAACTTATCACATGCCCAACCACCCAAAATACCGCCAATCCCCATACCTGCCAAAGAAGCACTGCCTAAAGCACCCGCTTGAAAGGTACTTAAACCAAACTCTGCCTTTAAACTGGTCAAGCTATAAGACAGCAGCATAATATCAATGCCATCGACCACCATCGCAAAATAGGCAAATAACAACGCCCATTTCCATGTATGAGGTCCAATTTTTTCATATGTTCCAAGGTTACTTGAAAATGTATTTCTTAATTCTTTCGATATTACTTGAACGTCATTGTTCATCTTTAGTTCCTCATTTTCCCAAATGAGTCATCGATAGCTTACTTATGTTTTCTGTATGACTTAATCTTCTTTACTTTTCATCGTCTTACATTTACTTTTAAGTACACAGAGGACATCTTCACATGAGTATCCTTACGATGAATCTTGTCATTTTCCATAAATTTTTGCGTAAAAATCCCTAAAGGTGCTCCCGAAAGAACACCTCTATTTTTAAAAATGAGTGAGTTAGTTACTAAATGCGGCTATGCCTGTTTGTGCACGACCTAAAATCAAGGCATGAACGTCATGTGTGCCTTCATAGGTATTTACGACTTCAAGATTGACCAAATGACGTGCCACACCAAACTCGTCACTAATACCGTTTCCACCCATCATGTCACGTGCCATGCGGGCAATATCAAGCGCCTTTCCACAGTTATTGCGCTTAATTAGGGATGTGCCTTCAACTGATGCAATACCTTCATCTTTCATACGGCCAAAACGTAAAGCTGCCTGTAAACCCAAAGCAATTTCAGTTTGCATATCTGCGAGTTTCTTTTGAATCAACTGATTTGCAGCCAACGGACGACCAAATTGTTTACGGTCCATGGTGTATTGATGTGCAGTATGCCAGCAGAACTCGGCAGCACCCATTGCACCCCATGCAATACCATAACGGGCACTGTTCAAACAGGTAAATGGGCCTTTTAAACCTCGAATTTCAGGGAATGCATTTTCTTCAGGTACAAAAACGTTATCCATTACAATTTCACCTGTAATCGATGCACGTAAACCAACCTTGCCATGAATGGCAGGCGCAGATAGCCCTTCCCAACCCTTTTCTAAAATAAAGCCGCGAATATCACCCACATTACCTTCAGCAGAAACTTCTTTTGCCCAGACGACAAATACATCGGCAATTGGGCTATTAGTAATCCACATTTTTGCGCCAGTTAAACGGTAACCACCATCAACTTTTTTAGCACGGGTAATCATACTGCCCGGGTCTGAGCCATGGTCAGGCTCGGTCAAACCAAAACAGCCAATGTATTCACCCGTAGCTAGTTTAGGTAAGTACTTCTGCTTTTGTTCTTCACTACCAAACTCATGAATTGGAACCATCACCAATGAGCTTTGCACGCTCGCCATAGAGCGGTAACCTGAGTCAACATATTCAATTTCACGCGCAACCAAACCATAACTCACATAGTTCAAACCCGCGCCGCCATATTGCTCAGGAATGGTTGGCCCCAGTAAGCCAAGCTCTCCCATTTCACGGAAAATAGATGGATCTGTTGTTTCATGACGGAATTGTTCAAGTACACGTGGTTGCAAACGTTCTTGGCAATAGGCATGAGCCGCATCACGAATCATGCGCTCATCTGGGCTAAGCTGTTGCTCAATTAAAAATGGGTCTTGCCAGTTAAATTGAACTTTTGCTTTTTTTGTTGTCACCATGTGATTCATCGCATCCTCTGCATGATTTGATCTTCTTTATTTAACTCGATGTTATGCGTGAAAAATGCAGTAATCAAACGATAAATGTTCATGCAGATATGCGACTTACGCATATTTAAAATAAGACGCATAAACTTTAGATATTTAATTCGTTGTATTTCATTAAAAATGGCTTATTTTTATACTAAACTTAGATACCTGCATGTAGATCATATGCTGTTTTGAAATATGACGACAAATAAAAGGATTTATTTATGCGAAGAAGCATCCCTTCCATTCAGGGTCTAATTTGCTTTGAAAGTGCAGCAAAACATCTAAGCTATACCTATGCTGCGCAAGAGCTATGCATTACTCAAAGTGCAGTTTCGCGCCAAATTCAGCAGTTAGAAGACTTCTTGGGCGTTGAACTCTTTATCCGTACTCGGCATGGTGTTGAACTGACCATTGCAGGACAACAATATTTTAAAAGCATTAAACCCTACTTGTTAGGGCTAGAGAAATGTACGGCCGATGTGATTTCTCATAAGGGTTTAGGTGGAACATTAAAGTTAGGTGTGGTTCCTACCTTTGCAACGCGATGGTTATTACCCAAGCTCCATCTTTTAAATCAAAAACACCCTGAAATTACAGTTCACTTAGAAACTAGTACCAAGCCCTTTTTATTTAATGACAATATTTTTGACGCTGCCATTTTTGCAGGTACGCAGCAGCAAATTGACCACTGGCCCGGCATACAAGCACATTATTTAATGGATGAAGAAATTGTACCTGTATGCTCACCAAGGCTCATCGAAAAGTATTTTCCAGATGCTGTGATGATTAATGAAAATACCTATGATCTAAGCTGCGAGGATTTACTAAAAATTCCCCTACTACAACAAACCACTCGGCCTAGCATTTGGCAAGAATGGTTTCTAACCCATCAGATGAAACACCCTAAGCCTTTTGATGGACAACGCCATGAGTTATTTTCAATGCTTGCGGTTGCCGCGAGTCATGACATGGGAATGGCTTTAATTCCACAAATGCTGATTGAGTCTGAACTACAAAAAAAAGAACTGGTGATTGTTTCCAATAAGAAACTAAAAGGTAGCCGAAAGTACTATCTCATTCATTCGAGCCAAGATATCTCACCGACTATTCAAAAATTTGTTGAGTGGATTTACCAAGAGTTAGAGCAGCTAAAGAGTAATTCAAATTAGCCCAATAGCCTTTATTTATGCCCAATAACGCGAACTATACTCATAAAAAAAGATTGTGATTAATCAAATCACAATCTTTTTAGTTAAGTGTAAATGACTTTGAAATTAATGACTCATTAATTGAATATCTGAACCGCTACGTTTCGGGTCAATCAAAATTTTTGCATGCTGTTCAGGATCACGTAATGCTTCAAATGCATTAGTTACGCCTTCTAGGCCAACAACACCAGTAATGAGCGGTGAGCAATTTACTTTACCTTCTGCAATCATATGTAGTGCATCTCGGAACTCAAGCGGTGTATAGCCCAACACGAACTGAATTTCTAGCTCTTTATTAATCGCAAGTGCTGGTTCTATTTTGTCACTTTGCATGCATACGCCTACCCCGACAATTCGGGAAAACAAAGGCGCCCCTTCAATAATTTGCTGCAAAACACCCGGTACACCGACACACTCAAAAATAACAGGGCGTTTTGGCAGAGCACCCAATTTATCAATCATGCGCCATCCATGCCACCACGGTAAGCGAGTCGCTTGTAACTTATCAAACAGTCCCATCCCCATGTTAATGGCATCAGAAACATTACCAAGCAAACCAAACTCTTTCCAGTTGGCAAATGGCGATGTCTCTTTAGGGTCTACCACAATATCTGCACCACATTGCTCGGCAAGCTTACGACGGTTTGGTGAAAAGTCGCTGGCAACCACAGTTTTAACCCCAGCCGCTTTAAGCATTAATATGACACCTAGCCCGACAGGTCCACAGCCAATCACAATAGCAGGTTCACTAGTTTTTACACGGCTACGGCGAACAGCATGCAATGCAACCGCCATAGGTTCAGTCATGGCAGCACTATCCGCATCTAGACCATTCGGGACTTCAAACATCAAGCTTGATTGAGCCAATACTTGCTCGGCATAACCACCCGAAGCATTTGGCGAAAGTCCCGTAGACAAATAACCATGCTGATCAACGTTTAAAAGCGGCATTGCGCAAACAAGTGTATCAGCTTTAAATTTGTGACGTGTTTTTGGGCCGTAGTCTAAAACCCTGCCACAGAACTCATGCCCCAATACAAACGAATCTGTAGACTTGGCTAAACCATTAAACCCGACACGTGCAGCTAAATTATGCATGTGGTCGCAGTGGTGCTGCATATGTAAATCTGAACCACAGATCCCGCATCGCACCACTTCCAATAAAACCTGCCCTTTTGCAGGCATTAAGTTCGGTTGGTCCACGACTTGCAACGTTGCTTGATGACAAAGTACCGACTTCATTTGAGCGCTTCCTATTTCTTCTTTTTCATTTACTTGCCAGAAATAGATTTCTACAGATAAATTAATCGCCTTATCAGTTTGGTCTTTAGCAAGCCTTTATTCATCTTTACAACTAAAAGGCAAAATACCAATGACCATTCTTCAGCCAATCCACTCTTGAAGAGTCAACAAAAAAAGGCTCAGCGAAATTAAAAACAATAAAAATCTTGGTGCTTGTATCTTACACAGGCTGCGTTGTCTTCTTAGGCCAGAACAATGTCATCAAAATTAAAACTTATACAAATATAGTAAGTTCAAAAAACTCAACTCAAAGCTTTTCACAAAAACATAGCAAATCCAAACTTTTATCAGTGCATCTAAACAGGCATGATAAATTAAGATGAACAGAGTAAGAAGAAATCTATGATTACAAAAACGCTCCCGCTTACAGATATACACCGCCACCTTGATGGCAACATCCGCATTCAAACCATTTTAGAGTTGGGGCAACAATACAATTTAGATTTGCCTGCTTACGACATTGAATCTTTACGACCACACGTACAAGTGATGGATAACCAACCCGACTTATTAAGTTTTTTATCTAAGCTCGATTGGGGCGTAAAAGTATTAGCGAGCCTAGATGCCTGCAAACGCATTGCTTTTGAAAACATGCAAGATGCAGCACAGCAAGGCCTAGACTATGTAGAACTGCGTTTTTCACCGGGTTATATGGGCATGACACATCAACTCCCCCTTGAGGGCGTTGTTGAAGCTGTGATTGCTGGAGTAAAAGAAGGTAGTCAAGCTTACGGAGTAAAAGCGAATTTAATCGGCATTATGAGTCGTACTTTTGGTCAAGAAGCCTGCGAAAAAGAATTAAATGCCCTACTTGCCCATAAAAATGATATTAAAGCGTTGGATCTCGCTGGAGATGAGCTTGGTTTTCCGGGCAATTTATTCATTGATCACTTTAAAAAAGCGCGTGATGCAGGTTGGCACATTACAGTACATGCAGGCGAAGCTGCCGGCCCAGAAAGTATTTGGCAAGCTATTGAAGAATTAGGTGCTGAACGAATTGGACATGGTGTTAAAGCAGTTCAAGATTTAAAACTTTTAGATTATTTGGCTAAACACCAAATTGGTATTGAATCTTGCCTCACCTCAAATATTCAAACCAATACAGTTCCCTCTTTAGCAGAGCACCCATTAAAGACTTTTTTAGAACATGGTGTACTTGCCACTATTAATACAGATGACCCAGCAGTAGAAGGCATTGAGATACAACATGAATATTTAACTGCTGCCCCATTGGCAGGATTAACCCCTGAGCAAATTTATACAGCTCAAGAAAACGGTCTTAAAATCGCATTTTTATCAGATCAAGAAAAAGATGAGTTAAGGCAGAAATATCAATAACAGAGCTTATATGTATATAAGGAGACGAATTCAAATATTGGAGGCGTTTGAATTAAAATTTAGATATATAAAACAAAAAAATTCCTTCTATCAATAAGACAAGAAGAAATTATTTTTAATATTTGGGATATTTTATAAAGCTTGAACGATTTTAAATATGGTCGGAGCAGTAGGATTCGAACCTACGACCCCCTGGTCCCAAACCAGGTGCACTACCAGGCTGTGCTATGCTCCGAAATTGGGGTGAATGACGGGATTCGAACCCGCGACAACTGGAATCACAATCCAGGGCTCTACCAACTGAGCTACATCCACCATCAAATAAGTTCTATGTACCAAGCTACCGAATGGCGCGCCTGACAGGATTCGAACCTGTGACCATCCGCTTAGAAGGCGGATGCTCTATCCAACTGAGCTACAGGCGCTTAACCGATGATGCTTATCATGCGATACTTCGCCGATCTTAAAATATTATTTTAAGTGGTCGGAGCAGTAGGATTCGAACCTACGACCCCCTGGTCCCAAACCAGGTGCACTACCAGGCTGTGCTATGCTCCGATCTATCTCAGCTTTTGCTGTATCGCACATCGTGCGGTACGGTGTGCATTCTAGGCGCGACGCCCTCAGACGTCAACACCTATTCTCAAAAAAAGTTAAAAATCCTTATCAAATGTATATTTAACAAGCATTTTGAGGTTTTTTAACGTTTTAACGATGCACTAAAGGCTAACATTCGATCTAAAGGCATTTTGGCACGTTCAGCAAGTGCTGGATCGACGTGTATTTCCTGATCACCTTTTTGTAAAACTTCTAAAATTCCGTCGAGTTCATTCATTGCCATCCACGGACAGTGAGCACATGAACGACAAGTTGCCCCCTCACCCGCTGTTGGCGCTTCAACTAAAATCTTATTGGGAACCGCTTGCTGCATTTTGTAGAAAATGCCACGGTCAGTTGCCACAATCAGTCTTTCATTTGGCAAAGTCTGCGCAGCTTTAATCAGTTGAGAAGTACTACCTACTGCATCTGCAATTTCTACAACCGATTCTGGCGATTCTGGATGTACCAATACAGCAGCGTCTGGGTACAGTGCTTTCATGTTGGCAATGCCACGTGCACGGAATTCTTCATGCACAATACATGCACCATCCCAAAGCAACATATCTGCACCAGTTTTCTTTTGAATATAGCGACCTAAGTGCTGATCTGGCGCCCAAATAATTTTTTCGCCTAAGCTGTCTAGATGTTCAACAATTTCAACAGCACAGCTCGAAGTCACGACCCAATCGGCACGTGCTTTAACAGCAGCCGATGTGTTGGCATAAACAACTACGGTATGGTCAGGGTGCTGATCACAAAATGCCGTGAACTCATCAACAGGACAGCCCAAATCGAGTGAACAGGTTGCTTCGAGTGTCGGCATTAAAATTGTTTTTTCAGGAGACAGAATTTTTGCTGTTTCTCCCATAAATTTGACCCCAGCAACAACTAGTGTTGAGGCAGCATGATCTCGTCCAAAACGGGCCATTTCTAAAGAGTCAGAAACGCATCCACCTGTTTTTTCGGCAAGTTCTTGTACTTCAGGGTCGCAATAGTAATGAGCAACAAGGACAGCATCACGTTTTTTGAGCTCTGCTTCGATCTGTGCAAACTTTTGTTGTTTTGCTTCTTCACTTAAGCGATTGTCTTTTGGCTCACCTAAACGGTCTAAATGCGCTTGTACAATGTTTTTTGCATCGTTGGCAATTAAAGTCGCATCACTCATAAAACGTCTTCTCTATCCTTCATGCTGGCATACCTGCTCGCATATAACGTTACTGCTTAAATGATTTATGGATTGAATCATTTAATATCAAAAGATGGGGCTAATAAAAAAGCCTCTTTGTCGAGGCTTGATTATAACTGATATTTAAGAACGGTAATCAGCATTAATTTTGACATAGTCGTAAGATAAGTCACAGGTATATACTGTGTCTTTGGCCTGACCACGTCCTAAATCAACACGAATGGTAATTTCGGTTTGAGCCATAACACGCGCGCCCGCTTCTTCGGTATAGTCCTCAGCTGCGCCACCATCTTTACAAATTTGTACATCGTCTAACCACACTTGAATTTTAGACACGTCTAAGTCTTTAACCCCTGCATAGCCAATCGCAGCTAAAATACGTCCCCAGTTCGGGTCCGATGCAAAGAGTGCAGTTTTGACAAGTGGTGAATGGGCAATGCTATAAGCAATATCACAACATTCTTGAGTATTTGCGCCGCCTTCTACAGCAACAGTAATAAATTTCGTCGCCCCTTCACCATCACGGACAATTAACTGTGCTAAACGATTCATTACACGAGCAAGAACTTCTAACACTTTAGCGTAGCGTGCATCGCTGTCTAATGTGATTTCAGTACCACCTGCCTGACCTGTTGCTACGAAAATACAAGAGTCATTTGTTGAGGTATCACCATCAATCGTAATACGATTAAATGAATGCTCAACCGTGGTCTTTAATAGCTTTTGTACTAAATCACGGCTAATAGGTGCATCTGTTGCCACAAAACTTAACATAGTTGCCATGTTCGGGCGGATCATGCCAGCGCCTTTACTAATACCTGTCATGGTATAAGTAATGCCATCAAGCTCAAATTGTTCAGATGCGCCTTTAGGTACAGTGTCTGTGGTCATAATGCCAGATGCAGCATCATTCCAAGCCGCGTCTTGCAGGGTATTTAACGCAGGCTGAAGACCGGCAAGTAAGCGCTCCATTGGAAGCTGCTCACCAATCACACCTGTAGAAAACGGAAGTACTTCAAAACTGTTAACTCCTGCAAGCTCAGCTAACTTCGCGCAAGTATCCTGAGCATTTTTCAAACCTGTAGGTCCAGTACCTGCATTGGCATTACCCGTGTTAATTACTAAATAGCGCGGATTACCTTCGGCAAGATGAGCTTTAGAGACATGAACAGGCGCTGCACAAAATGCATTTTGAGTAAATACACCAGCAACATTTGAACCTTCTGCAAACTCAAAAATGACTAAATCTCGTCGGTTTTGGTAACGTACATATGCTTCTGTTGAGCCAATTTTTACACCTTTTACCACATGCATTTGTGGCATTGTTACGTCACCGACAGCCATTTTTAGAACATCCAAAGTTTGTTGAATAAGATCAATATTTCAAAAAAAGCAATGCAGTAAAGCACCGACCTTATGAAATATCATAGTGGACAGCTTAGTAGAAAAGTCTAAAAAAATCGAGCGCAAAAACGGCTCATTGTTGCTCTAGTTTTAATAAAATATCTTTCTTATCAAGCCCACCAGCAAAACCAACTAATGCCCCACCCGCACCAATGACTCGATGACAAGGTGCAATAATGGAAATCGGGTTTTTGCCATTTGCCGCGCCAACTGCTCTCACCGCTTTTTCATTGCCAATTTGAACAGCAATATCTTTATAACTTCTTGTTTCACCATAAGGGATGGTCAGTAAAGCAGCCCATACTTGTTTTTGAAATGCAGTCCCTTCGAAATCTAACGACAATGTAAATTCACGGCGTTTGCCTTCAAAATATTCTTTTAATTGTTGTTCGGTCTTTAATAAAACTGGATGCTCAAGTTGTTCGACCAGCTCGGCCAGTCGAACACGTTTTGGATTTTCATTGTCCCAAAGTACTGCCACCAAAGCATTTTCATTCGCAACCAGCTTTAATTGCCCAACAGGCGAATTGATATACTTATAAGACAGCAACATAGTTTTATTCTCTTAAGACGGCGATGAAATTTTCATTAAAACCAAACCTGACACAATTAATACAGCGGCAATCATTCGCATAGCTCCAATAGGTTCATGAAGAAAAAATATACCTACAAGAAATGACCCAATTGCGCCAATGCCTGTCCAAACCGTATAGGCAGTGCCAAGAGGTAAAGTTTTCATTGATATTGAAAGCAGTACTACACTCAAAATCATAAAAACTACGGTAATAACACTAGGGGTTAAACGTGTAAAACCTTCAGACATTTTCATAGAATATGCCCAAATGATTTCAAATACACCTGCTAAAATTAAAATAGCCCAAGCCATAACATTCACTAATTTTTATAGCGTCAGGTCGTCCCGACATGATGTCCCATTATGGGGGAGGTCGTTCCTCCTTTATGTGAGGACTCAGTTTACTTTAAAATAAAAAATGAAGGCAAACCCTGACACAGGCTTGCCTCTATCAGAAAATATTATTCATTTTTTAACTGTAAAATTTTTCGTGCACCATTTAAAACAAACAAAACAATAATTAATCCAATCATTAAATCAGGATAACGCGAACCAGTAATGGCAACCAATATCCCTGCAATAATGACACCTAAGTTAACGATGACATCATTTGCAGAAAAGATATAACTCGCCTTCATATGTGCCCCGCTCTCCTTATGGTCTCTCATTAAATAAAGGCAACTAATATTGGCCGCAAGAGCTAATCCGCCAATTAAAATCATGAGAATTGAAACAGGTTCACTGCCATAAATAAAACGGCGCAACATATCGATTAACACAATCATGGCTAAGCCAAACTGCAACCATCCTGAAAGATGCGCAGCCTTTAATTGCGCATTTAGATTTTCACCCACCACAAATAAAGCAATGCCATAAATTGCAGCATCAGCAAACATATCGAGCGAATCGGCAATTAATCCTGTAGAGGAAGCGATGATGCCGGCCATAAACTCAATGACAAACATGACGCCATTAATCAGTAACAACCATTGTAAAACTTGCTTTTGTGCTGCATTGGTTGAAGAACTAGCTCGAACCTTTTTAGGTTTTTCAACAGGTTCATAATGTGGCTGCGTTTGTTGTAACTCTGCTCCTAATCCTAGACGCTGTAAACTTTGAGTAATCATTTCAGCCTGAACACTGTGATAAATCGCCAAATGACGCGCTGGTAAATCAAAATGAAGTTCTTGAATATCGTCATTGTAAGAGGCTAAAGCCATCCGTACCATTTGCTCTTCGGCTGCACAGTCCATTCGGGGGATATGGTAATAACTTACCCATTGACTCTTTTTAGCCACAGGTTCACTAGGCGTGAAACACTCCTGAGACGTCGTGCTTGAGCACCCACAGCTAGAGCTAGTTTTACTTAAATGTATTTGATTCTCTTGTTTTTCTAAAGCCATCTTTGCACCATAACTGACACAAAAAACAATGCAATTAGTATAAACCAATGGCATATGTTTAAGCTTACTTTTTGTTCGTAAATTAGAATTTTAGCGTTAACCCTGCTCCATAATACCAACCATGTTCAGAGTCGGTTCCAGTTTGCCAATCAGTTTGTTTTAAACCTTTCTCATAGCCATAACCGACATCAACAAATGGCATGACCTTTTTGTTGATTTCATAACGGGTTTGAAAACCAGCTTGTAAACTTGATAAACCTGTTTTACTGGCATATTGAGATTCATCTTGCAAAACAACATCTGCTTTTAAATAAGGTTTACCAATTAACTTTTGGGTAAAGAGTAAGTCCCTTTCTGTTTCTAGACTTAACTTCCATAGCTGGTCTTCACCTACATAAAGATAAGCATCGGTTTCAAAAAAGTAAGGTGCCATGCCATGTAAACCCACTACACCGGCCCAGCGATCTTGCTTTTCATCTTCTCTTTGTAAACGTTCGTAGTTTACACCGGCCTGTACATCCCAATAGTCAGCTACATTTCGGCTATAAAGTACTGAACCGCCGTAATTAGCATCTTCTGACTCTGCTTTTTCAACGTGGGCTTTAATGAACAATTTGTTTTCATCCGTTCCCACCCAAGTTTCTAATTCCGAAGAAAAACTACCTTCTCCCTCTTCGTTTTGAGTCCATCCCGTATCAATCGTAGTTGCTTGATAGATCTGACCACCGTGTTCGCGTAAATGATCATGTGTAAAAGGTTCTTGAGCAAAAGTAAATATAGATATACTCGAGAAAGCACTGCAACATAACATTTGAGAAAATAACTTAGTGATGCGCATGACTAGCTCCTTTCTCATTTTTAGATTGAACTGGTGGTTGAGCTTGAGCAGGTTGTTCTCCATCATTTACTTGAGCAACAATCAACTTATTCATCATTCCGGCACTCATGTGATAGAGCAGATGGCAATGAATCGCCCATTCTCCTAAGGCATCGGCTGTCAATAACGCAGTAACCGTCTTTCCAGGTGGAACAATAAGGGTATGTTTATTTGGTAAGTTTTCAGCTTGTTGGCCATTTTCTAACTGCATAAACATGCCATGTAAATGCATTGGGTGAGCCATCATGCTGTCATTCACAAACTTCAAGCGGATGCGTTCGCCATACTTAACTTGTAATGGTGTCGTATCACTAAATTTCTTGCCATTAATGGTCCAGATATAACGTTCCATGTTGCCACCTAAACGAATGACTAACTCACGTTCCGGTGCACGAGTATCTGGTTGAGGTGTTAAAGATTGCAAATCGCTATATTGGAGTGCCTTCATACCCGCTGGTGTTGAAGCATTTGCCCAGCCATAAACTGGCTCATCCCTTTTAGTCTTATTGTCAGCTTGAATCGGCATCTCATGATTCATATTCATCATAGCGTGGTCATGCTCGCTAGCTGACATTGCCTGCATATCATGCTTCATTTCAGGCATCGCTGACATGTCGTGCTTCATTTGCATCATAGAATGGTCGTGTTGGCCAGATGACATATTTTTCATGTCATGATCCATTTTCATCATTGTAGAATCATGATTAGCATGGCTCTCTTCTTTTTTCATTTCAGGCATGGACGACATGTCATGCTGCATGTTCATTTGATGGCCAGCATGTTCACCATTTCCATCCCCATGACTCATGCCCATATCTTCCATGGTTAACAAAGCGCGTGGACGTGGTTCTGGCATTTGAACTGGGCCTACAGCCTGTGCACTTTCATTATGCAAAGTACCGATAGCAAAACCACTACGGTCAATAGACTCGGCTTCAATCTGATAATTTGCTTGTTTAGGCTCTACAATGACATCGTAGGTTTCAGCTGTACCAATACGAAACTCATCAATTGCAACAGGCTTAACTGGCTGTCCATCTGCACTCACAACAGTCATTTTCAAATTTGGAATTCTGACATCAAAAAATGACATGGCCGATGCATTAATAAATCGTAATCGAACCTTATCACCAGTCTTAAAGTTACCTGTCCAGTTTTGCTGAGGTGTTTTGCCGTTGACTAAGAACGTATAGCCCGTCACATCAGACATATCGGTTTTTAACATCCGCATCTGATTCCACATCGAACGATCTTGCCAAGTTGCTTTTAAACCTTGTGTTTTAACTTGCTTCAAAACATCAGATACGGTTTCACGGCGGTTTTGATAATACTCAGCAGATTTCTTCAAATTCTTCATAATGCTATCGCTAGAAGAATTATGAAAGTCTGAAAGCATCACTACATAATCACGATCAGTTTTCTCATGAGCAGCAACAGGTATTTTTCCTTTTGGATAAATCACGAGCGGGCCATATAAACCATCTTGCTCTTGGCCTTTACTATGGGCGTGATACCAATACGTGCCGTTTTGTTTCACCTTAAAGCGGTAAACAAAATCTCCATTTGGAGCGATTCCTTTAAAACCATTGAAACCCGGTACACCATCCATTAACCCTGGCAGTAATAACCCATGCCAGTGCAAAGAGGTATCTTGATTCTTTAACTGATTATGAACATGAATAACAGCGTCATCCCCCTCCTCAAACTCAAGGAGTGGTGCTGTAAACTTGCCATTTACGGTAATTCGTTTTAAAGGTTGGCCCGTAACATTGACCTGTTGTTCATTAATATTAAGGTGATATTCCTTAATTGCTGCGAGTGACCATGGTGAAACCAATAGCCCAAATACAGCGACTAAGCTGCTAATTGTTTTATGAGACATTGCTGTGATCCTTTTTAATTAAAAAAATAAGTAAATAAGGATCAAGCTTTAGGAGGACGTAAAATTTCTTGCCAGTATCCGGCTAAATGTTGAGCCTGATAAATACTGCTAAATTGATATGAAATAGGAATAAATGGGGATTCAACGTCTGGTACAGCTTGCTGCAGAGCAAAATTCACCATTTGGCAATGGACAGGGTTACAGTCCTGACAATGCTCTCCATGCGAATGAAGAGACTGTGTTATCTTTTGATTACATACAGGCTGATCATTTGCTTGAGTATGCATATTGTTATGCGAAAATTTTTCGCTATGACACGGCATAGTATGAAGATCATGTTGCATAGGCTTCTGTGCAATAGACACACCACTCCACCCAATGACGAAAGCCATTAGGAACACAAACCAAGCATACTTGCGTAAGTGTTGTAGAGCCATTGTGATTTATCGCCTAGAGCCGATGAGTGATCTTAATGCCATTAGCATAACGAAGTTTTAAAAGAGATACAATTTTCTATCTTAACTGCTTGTTATAGAGCAATTAAGCAAATGGGGGTTGATGCTGAAGTACTAAATCAATCACCTCTAATGCACCTTCTTGCTCATTACTTACAGTAGTATAAGGCGCCACTGCTTTTAATGCTTCTACTGCATTTTCAACTGCAAACCCATAACCCACAGCTTTAATCATCTGCATATCATTGTTGTTATCACCAATCGCAACCACTTGATTAGTTTCAACCTGCCATTTTTGTAGTAATAAGTTCAAACCGTGTGCTTTATGCTGGTCGGGAAGAATCAAATCGATAAAATTAAAACCACTTGAAACAGGTACCAAAACTTTATCTGCTACAAAACTTTGCTTCTGAAAATGCTCAAAAATCGCAAAGCTCTCGTTTTCCTGAGCCGTAAAAGTAATTTTGCACACTAAGTCATCTAGTGCATAAAAGTCATCTACAACTGTCAGCTTTTCAAAATATCGGGCAACCTTGGCATAGTCCTCTGCGTTCATGCTGCTATGCACATAAGCACTTTTTTTTCCACAGATCACCATGGTTGAGGTATACGCTGGGTCAATCGCTTTTAAAATTTCAACGTATTGTTGCTGACTTAAATGAGCAAAAGCTAATTCTTGCCCAGCATCTACAACATGTGCGCCATTTTCTGCAATAAAAGCAATCTCATGATTAATTTCTGGAAAATAGGTAACAAGTTTTGCAAGTTGATTACCACTGGCTACCACAAAATGAATATTATTTTGTTTTAGTTGTTCATATTGTTTTAAAAAACGTGCTTTGTTGTACTGCTTTTTGGAATTAAGAAAAGTCCCATCCATATCTACCGCTAAAATTTTTACTGTCATTAATAATCGAGGTCTCTTACTAAAAACTTATTAAACCAAATTTAGCTTTATTTTTCATGACACTTTTACAGTTTTATACGTATGCATGCACAAAAAGTTTTACACAGAGATGCATTGTTTTTTGCACAGGTTATTTTTTAGCAAAGCTTAATAAAAAACTAGCTAATAAATTATTCAACACGCATAAAAAAAGAACGCCAAAACGTTCTTTTTTCATAGTTTTTGTCTATAGAATAAACGGTTGATCTAATTTTGTTTATTTTACCAACATCTTATCCATACGGTTATCAACACAGTTATCCATACAGTTATAAACAAAGTTATCCACAGGTTTATTTTAGATTAACTCTATCTTTTTAAGCATCAACACTGCCTACTTTCGCAAGCTCTGCACGCATTTGGTCAATCACAACTTTATAATCGGGTTGACCAAAAATTGCTGAACCAGCAACAAACATATCTGCACCAGCTTCTGCAATTTCACGGAT
Source organism: Acinetobacter geminorum (assembly GCF_013009345.1). Taxonomy (GTDB): domain Bacteria; phylum Pseudomonadota; class Gammaproteobacteria; order Pseudomonadales; family Moraxellaceae; genus Acinetobacter; species Acinetobacter geminorum. Next base: position 179,316 of record NZ_JABELE010000006.1, read on the forward strand.
ATTTGCAGGACCAACACCACCATCAACTTCTAAACGGATATCACGGCCACTTGCATCAATAATTTTACGAGCTTCACGTAATTTTTCTAAAGTCATTGGAATGAACTTTTGTCCACCAAAACCAGGGTTTACACTCATTAATAAAATTTGGTCAACTTTATCAAGTACATAATCTAGATAATGCAATGGTGTTGCTGGGTTAAAAACCAAACCTGCTTTAGCACCACCAGACTTAATAAGCTGTAATGAACGATCAATGTGGTGAGATGCTTCTGGGTGGAATGTAATAATATCTGCCCCAGCTTCTAGGAAATCGCCAATAATACGATCAACTGGAGATACCATTAGATGCACATCAACAGGAGCTGTAATCCCATAGTTTTTTAAAGCCTTACATACACCTGCACCAAAAGTTAAATTTGGAACATAGTGGTTATCCATCACGTCAAAATGCACTACATCTGCACCTGCGGCTAACACTTTGTCTACATCTTCGCCTAAACGAGCAAAATCGGCAGATAAAATAGAAGGAGCAATCAAATAAGGCTTGGACATAGGTGGATGACCTGGCTAGAAGTTTAAGGAGAGGCTAAAAATTATAACAAAAAAGAACCTACTTGGCCCGCCCTTCCTTGCTTAAATGACAACATTTCAAACATGAAACGTAACGTTGCAACAATAGAATGCTAATGGCCAAATGAATTTGTTAAGGTACATTAAACCAATGTGAGGATTGATAATGAAAAGCACAACTCATCTATTAACAAACGATGGAAAACGCATTGCAAAACGTCTAGTTAATCATTGGAAACACAAATTTGAAGTACAAGAAACCGAACAAGATTTTAAAATCTTAATGCCTACCGCAACAATTACGCTTGCACCAGAAACAGAGCAGTTAAACGTTGCTATTGATAGTCAGTTAGATGACCACAACCACTTAGAAAAAGTTGTTCTTGATCATCTAAACCGTATGGCTCAACAAGAATTTCAAGTTGAATGGCAACACTAAACTAATTAGCCAGATACTTTTTCTAACTGGATTGCATGAAACTGCAAATGCTCATCCATAAAGGTCTGGATAAAATAATAGCCATGATCATAGCCAGCATGTTGTCTTAAAGTTAAAGGCTGTCCTGCCTTTAAACATGCTTGTTTAAATTTTTCAGGGTGAAGTTGTTCATAAAATTGGTCATCCAAACCCTGATCCACCAAAATTTCGCTAAATACTGCACCATTTTTTAAAACCAAAGCGGTGGCATCATGAGCCAACCAGCTTTCGCGGTCTGCACCCAAATAATGACTAAAGGCTTTGTCACCCCATGCACATTCGGTTGGTGCACAGATCGGGGCAAAAGCAGATACCGACTTAAACTTTTCAGGATATTTAAACGCTAAAGTTAATGCGCCGTGGCCACCCATTGAATGCCCAAAGATACCAACTTGTTGAGCATTTACAGGAAAGCTTTTTAAAATGAGTGGATATAGCTCATCTATTAAATAACTTTCCATTTGATAATGCTCAGACCAAGGTGCTTCTGTGGCATTAATATAAAAGCCTGCGCCTTGACCTATATCCCAATGATCCCCTGCCGCAACCTGTTCGCCACGTGGAGAAGTATCAGGTGTAATCAAAATAAGACTAAGTTGTGCTGCCAGATGCTGAGCATGTGCTTTTATGGCAAAAGTTTCTTCAGTGCACGTTAAACCCGCTAAGTAAAACAAAGTTGAGCAAGCTTTACCTTCTAAAGCTGCCGGTGGTAAATAAACACCAAACTTCGCTGCTCCTTTTAAATAAGAAGATTCAAATTGGTATATACGCTGCTCGCCCTCAAAGCAGCGGTTTTTTTGCAGGAGTTGCATCGTTTTTGGCCTCTGTTTTTGTTTGAGTAATATCTACACTACCCGTATTTTGCTGAGGAAATAGATACTTTTCCAATTGAGGTAGCATAAGTTCCATATTTTTACCGATCATCCACTGAGGTTCTGAAGGTTCAACACCTTGAGCCACTTCCCATTTGGTTACCGTTTGCTTAGCGGTGTTAAACGAATCTTTCATTGACGATTGCTCTCGCATAGCTAAATCAAAGAAAGCTCGTCCAAAATAGGTATAGTCAGCTTCGTTATTACACCCAAAAGAAGTTTTATCAGCAGCCGATGCAGTAATAATTAAAGTATCAGGAGACTGTAAAGCAGGAATAAAGCTTCCTGAATAACAGGCAGAAATGACAATCACACGCCAGCGAATGCCAGATTTATCCAGTGTTTCACGTAACCATTTCGGGTCTACTTGCCCTAAATCTAATGGCGCATTTTCAATTTCGAAGTGATTTTGTTCACCGTGTGAAGTCATATATAGAAATAGGACATCGCTATCACGGTTCATTTGCTGGCCCATACGGCGTAGTGCCAGTTCAATACTGGTTTTAGACGCAATCGGAATTTCTGTTCGCGTATCTGGATTATTGACCAGCATCATCGAACGACCAATCGTTCCGAAACGTGTATCAAACTGCTCTTTAATACGGACCACTTCCGATTTAAAAACATCTTGATAACTATCGCCAGCAACACCTAAAAAGTACCAATGGCTTTTGGCGAGCTCACCATATTGAACTTGCTCTAAAGAATCGTTCAACAACTTACTTTGCGCATAAAAAGCATCTTCAGCAAATGTAGGAGCCGAATCTTCTACTTTCCAAATCGGTTGATCTTTTACAGAAAGTTGCCAAACCACCATCGTTGCAATAGTCGCAACCATAACCAATGCACGTTCCCACCATGGCCATTTAAGCTCACGTGAGAAAACCCAAATTACCGCTAAACTTTGCCACACGAATAAAGCTACAAATAAGCTCGGTAAAATTCCGTTATAAATAGCATCGGGAATAAAGTTGAGATAACCATTAGACCCCAAATACTGAATTAAACATTGAATTAATAAGATATTTGTATCTAGAACTAGCCAAAGTAAAGCAGGAACTAGCATTAAACGAGGTTGGTTAGTTCGCTGTGATAAGAAAATACCAACAATTAAGGCAATGAATGGCCAAAGTGCATAACCAATTAAACCTTGTGAATTAAAATCACCGATTTGACCAGCGACAAGCCAACTATAAAGAGAGTTAGTACATCCTCCTAAAATTCCCCAGATAATAAGCTGAAGAATAGATGGATGCACAATCTGTAAAGAACGTCTTGACCCCAAAAACAGCCACATTCCGGCAATTTGGTTGCTTTTAAAATCATGCCAAAAGTTAATGGAGGGTTTAAGATCAATCATAAAAGGTTTTCAAAAATTTCGTTTTTGACAGGCATCTTAAGTGTATGCCTGCTAAGAATTTTAGCAATCATGCTTTTGAACTATATCACATATATTTGTGCATTATTCAAGCAATAAAACCTAACCTTACATAAGCCTACTGAAAATACGCATCAAAACGACAAGCATCCCCTTGCCATTGATGAGCTGGCTCTTGATTTGCCAAGAAAATAGCATGGCGTGGCCGCTTAACCACGACACGCTTAGCAACTTTCTGTGCCAAAACTAGCAAATTATCCCCCAAATCCATCTCACCATCTTCGGGTAAAAGGAGATGTAAAAGCTGCATCTGCTTTTTGACTTGAGCTTGTTTTTTAATTGCTTGTTGATTCTGGTCGCGCTGTGGGAACATCGGGTCAAGATAGACTACATCAACCGTTTTTGCTTCTTGATGTAATTGCTGTAAATAGCTTGCAGAGTCAGCAAAGATCAGTTGAATACGATCCATAAATTGACTTAAAAATGGATCACGTTCCGCCTGAGCTTTTGAATCTTCAAGTAAAGTAAATAAAATCGGATGGCGCTCAACGAGCTGGATTTGGGCACCTAGATAAGCCATAAGTAAGCTGTCATGGCCTAAACCCGCTGTAGCATCAACCAGTACCGGCTTTTCACCTAACTGACAAGCACGGGCAATCATTTCCGATTTAAGACTTGCACGTTTTAAACGTGGAATTTCAGCTTTCCAATCGGGTTGCATTTTCATGCCATTAGCAGATAACCAAAGTCCGTTTTCATCTACACAAAGGGCAATTTCAGGGTTGAAGCGTAAAAACCGCGCATTCAGCTTTTCAATTGGCTGTAAATCGACAGTCACACCTCTAGAACAAAGCACAGCTTGATAGTGCTGTGCCTGTTCTTGAAAAACTACTTCAAAATATATATGCATGAGTACTGCCTTTATTTTGCTTTACCCTGATCCGCTATCTTTTTCCACGCATCATCACGTAAATAAACTGGCAAAGCATGTTCGGCATCCACCCATTGCTTTTGTGCAGCATAAACACGTGCAATAGAAGCAATATCCTGTGCAGTTGCAGTGATTGTTTGATGCTCTGCATCAGCTTGAAGTAACTTTGCGCCCGAACCAATTAAGCAATGTTTTGCATAAGCTGCTGCTGGCTCATAGCTCATTAATTTTTCTTCATCAATACACTGCATAATTCCTTGTTCATCTAGAATAAAACTTGCAATGTAAACTTCATTCATACGCGCATCGAGCACCGCAGTCACCTGTTCCAAACCTTCAAGTCGGTATGCCGCTTGTGCTAAAGCTTGCAATGTAGAAACGGGAATTACTGGTAAATCTTGTGACCAAGCTAAAGCCTGAGCAACAGCAGCATTAATTCGAACACCACTAAAAGAACCTGGCCCACGGCTAAAGGCAATCGCATCCAGACCTGCAACCTCAAGACCTGTTTGTTGTAGCCCTTGCTCAATCATAGGCAAAATGGTCTGGGTTTGTGCTTTCGTCCGCGTATCGAGTTGAAAAAACAGTTCTTGGGTTTCATCGACTAATGAAATAGAACACTGCTCATTTGCAGTTTCCAACGCCAGCAATTTCATGCACAACCTTAGTATTAAATCAGATTAAAAACGAAGGTTATGATACCCCACTCGGCTCTGATAGGCGAGTTGTTCTCTCTCTAAATAAAAATGCCAAGCTTGTGCTCGGCATAGAAAATAACTTATTAAAATTTTTAAAAATTGAACTCTTTCAAATCTGCATAGTTCTTAAAGTGTTCAGCATAATGCAGTGCACTCAATCGTATTTTGGCCGCGCCATCTTCATCTAATGTTTTGACAATTTTACCAGGTGAGCCCATCACCACTGAGTTATCTGGAATTACTTTCCCTTCAGGAATTAGAGCATTAGCGCCAATAATACAATTTTTTCCAATCACAGCCCGATTTAAAATTACGGCGTTCATACCAATCAAACTATTATCACCAATCGTACAACCATGCAGCATGACTTTATGACCGACTGTGACATATTCACCAATATTTAGCTCAAGTCCAGCATCGGTATGCAAGACAGAATTTTCTTGAATATTAGAAAAATCACCAATTCGAACTACGCAGTTATCGGCACGAACTACTGCACCAAACCAAATACTGACCTGACGACCTAACTCTACTTGTCCAATAAGCGTTGCGGTTGGAGCAACCCAGCCATCCCATGGCTCATGTAATGCTTTTGGGTGCTGTCCTTGATAGCTATACATCATAATTTATCAATCCTGATCTTTATTTTTTATGAGAAAACTTTGGCATTCCAAAGGTTGGGGAATTAAGTAAAAATGGCCAATCTTTTTGATAACCCAATCCATATTTAAACAGAGCAACCAACATACGAGCAGTTAACCCCCAGATAATTTCATTATCAATCTGTAAGCTTGGGAAATATAAAGACTGATGAGCATACCGTACTTCATAAGGTGTCGGACGCGTTTCAATAAGTTGCTGTAACGGGACAAAGAAAATTCGATCAATTTCAGTAGGCTGAGGTATTAAAGTCACCTCAGGAGGAATAAGTCCAACGATCGGTTTTACAGACAAACCACTTCTTGCACGCTGCATCGGCAAATCACCTAACAACTGTACATCAAACGGATTTAAAGCCGTCTCTTCTTGAGCTTCTCTTAGCGCTACAACAATATTACTCGTATCACTGGGGTCACGCTTTCCACCAGGAAAAGAAACTTCCCCCGCATGGTTGTTCATATGTATTGAACGGCGTGTAAGCAGTACCTTTGGATCATTTTCATTCGTAATTGCAATGAGTACTGCTGCTTGTGCTTCTTGTATGCGGGTGGAAAAGCGCAATCTTTGCTGTAACTTTTGTGTTAGCAAGTGCTCTTCCATACCATTCACCTATTATTCTGTCTCTCTTTGCATCATATCTGAAAATCAAAGTTAGGGAATAGAGTTGATGCGTAAGTCTAAAAATTCAGTTATGCTGAGGCATCTCTATACTCGATGATAATTATGAGTTTCTGTGTAGCGTGTGGGCATAAAACCGAACAAAAAATTCCTTTAGGTGATCATAAAGTACGCCGTGTTTGTACTCATTGTGGAAATATTCATTATGAAAATCCCAAAGTAATATGCGGTGCCTTAGCGTTATGGGAAGACAAAGTATTACTCTGTCGTCGTGCGATTGAACCTCGTTATGGCTTATGGACATTACCTGCTGGTTATATGGAATTATTTGAAACCATGGAACAAGGTGCAGCACGTGAAACTCGTGAAGAAGCAGAAGCCGAGATAGAAATAGAACAACTTTATTGCATGTACAATATTCCGCGTATTGGTCAAATTTATGTTCTTTTCAAAGCACAGCTGAAAGATGGCATTTTTGGTGCAGGTGAAGAAAGCATCGAGAGTCGTCTATTTGAAGAGCATGAAATTCCATGGGGAGAACTCGCCTTTCCTAGTGTTGAACACACTTTAAGACATTATTTTGAAGACCGTAAAAAACAAGTGTTCCCAACACATCTTGAAACTTTAGGCACTCGCTTAGACCATACTGGTTAATTAATTAAACAAATAAAAAAGACCGCTAAGCGGTCTTTTTATTTGTCTCTTATTTTTAAGATTTAGTCTTAATCTGATAACAATCAGCTGTTCTAAGTGTCACAGTTCCAGCCATACGCTGACCTAAAGCTTTTTCAGTCTCAGTCGGAGCAGGGGAAATATCTTTAATATTATTATAAACCTGTTGATAAAAAGCATACGGATTTAACCATGAAACTGTCTTGTTATCGTAGGTAGTAAGATTCGCACCACTGGTCTGCCCTTGTAATAAGTTCGCAACGTTAATTTTTGCACCACTTACAAGTAAAGTTTGGCTACCAGTTTGAGAAGTACTTTGAACAACATTTGAATTTAGGCCGACTACAATACCATTTAAATTCCCTAATTGAGGCACTCCAAAAATCATTCTTACTGTAATTGACTTATCATTGGTGGCCGACTCTGTTCCTCCAGTTGTGCCAATTCTGTACTGCTGAACCCCATTGTTATCAATTAAACTGGTATTTGAAACCACTCCACACTGACCAGACATGTCTGTCGCAGTAGCATTAGGTTTAATATCTGTTCTAATGTCTCCATTTTCATCAACTACAATACCCAAATCAATAGGTGCAATCCCTGCTGTATCAAATTTAAAGTTTAGAGTTGCATATAATGGAAAAATATAAGTTTGACCAGATTTGACATTATTAGCTGTTTTAAAGATCTGATTAGACAAATAGCTCGCAGGGCTTACCTTATAAATATCCATAGAACCATTATAATTTTGGTTATCAACACTCTGTTTCCATAAAGCATACTGCTGAGGATTAGGAGTTTTAGTATTCGTTAACCCGAAATATGAACTATCACGTCCTGCAATAAGTGAATCATTTAATAATTTGCCTTGATAAATCACTAAATCTTCATTTGTATTGCTAGAAGTTTTTAAACGGAATGGTTGTGTTGATTTAATTTCTGTCTGTATTGGATCAAGCCAAGTAGTTTGCGAGTCTGCAACCATTTGAGTTGGCTTAGATTTCGTCAAGACATTTAATACTGCACTAATTGCTAACTGGCTTGTAATTGTACTCGTTCCTTTCCATTGTAAGCCATAACCAAATGTATATCCCCGACGATCAGATAGTAAGAATAAATTACCAAACATATGTTGGGTATTAGCGCTATTTTTTGGACAATCTGCTAAATTAGTTAAATTACATCCATAAAAATTTTCAGATATTAAATTAGGCTCAGCCAAAGTAATATAATCTGATTGATATAACCCTACTAAACTTAAGTATGCCAACTGGGTTACCAATTCAAAAGCTTGCGTATCTGATACTGGACTTACATCTAACCATGGTTTCAAAATATTGGCATAAGCACCATTTTTCCATTCTGTAGCTGTAATATTTTGAACTAAAATATTTAAAGTATTTTTCTTCTCATCGGTAAATTGGGTTGGCTGCAAATCACCAGCAACATGATCTCCCCTCTCTAAGCCAACGCTTTGAAAGAGTTTTACCAATGCCATTGCAACCCGCACTGTAGGATCATTCTGGTTAAGTGATGTTGGTGTTTGCCCAGTTAATCCAATCGCCATATCCATGACTTTCAAACGTGGCGGAACAGTCATCTGAATTTTTGAAACAGTGTCTAACTTAACAGAACCTAGTTCAATTTTTTTTGTAGCTTTAGCATCTTGCAAATAAAAACTAGCAGTATCGCCGGCTTTACAAGATCCAATAACACTATTTCCAGAAGCCTTAGTAACAAAGCTTAGATTCGCTGCACTACTACAGGTAAAATTAATACCCGCTATTGGGTAGTCTAAAGAAAATTGTAGACAATCACTGTTTGTTACGGAACAACTTCCGTTAGCAGTAGCTCCTCCTGATCCATTTGTAGGATTCTCATTTATTGTGGAACTACCACCACCACATCCGTTTAGCATCAGAGCCAGTGTGGTAAGTGCAAATGGCCATAAAACTTTTTTATTCATTAGATATCCTACTTATTTTTAACGTAATACCGAAATTTGAATTTGTCCCTGATTCGTTAACTCATTTTCTGCAACATCTACAGCAGAGGATAATGGCGTTAACATCATGTAGTGCGCAGAAGGGGGTAATTTTAAAACACCTTGAATTGATGCGTGTTGTAACAGAGTAGAAGGATACGATTTACTCTTAAATCCGCTCACTCCCTCTAAGATACACCCTTTATCATCTAAAAAAATAACCAAAGGCCAATAATATAAAGGTCTTTCATTACTAGCAGCGAATGACATAAGTTTTAAATGTTGAATTGAAGGATCAAGCTTTATCAACTCATACTCAAACTTTTCTTTAAGAGGTTTTCTTGGCCACAAATTTACTTCTTTATTTATACTGAGCTTTTTAATTGATTTATTATAATTTCTAATAAAACATTTATCCTGTTCAAAAGTTGCTTCTAAATCTTGAGAAGATAAACGTATATACGTCGGCGCTAATACTACTGCCGACTCTGTATCTTGAGTATGACGATTAAAAAGCTGATCCAATGTTGATCGACTTAGACCTTTTTTCCGTTCTATTGGCTCAGTTCTGCCTAATCCATCTGGCACGATATAAAAACGCTTTTTTCCTTCTAAATTAAACTCTTGGTCTTCTAGATATTCACTATTTACATATTCTATGCCATCAATAGTAGTAAATTTAGACTTATCTTTTGAAGAAGTTGGCTCAGGGGAAGCCTGTGAAGTACTTTTGATCGGAGGTGGAATTAAAAGTAATTGTTTCTGCCATTCATTATTAGACGCCGTTTGAAGTTTTACATTTTCATTAGGTGTTTTTGATTCATGACTATTTACTGAAGTAGGCTGAGTATTTTGGGCTTTTTGCGGTGCAGTCGGTGCAGTCGGTGCAGTCGGTGCAGTCGGTGCAGTCGGTGCAGTCGGTGCAGTCGGTGCAGTCGGTGCAGTATTTAATTTCTTTTGTGTGGGTTGCACGATTTTTTTTGATGAATCTATAGTTTTTTCTTTAGAAACTTTTTGAGCTGGATCAATTATAGTTTGATTAGATGGATTTTGGGATTGTGTTTCCATTCTAGGAGGTATCTGTCTTTTTTGATCAACTTTTTTACTCGGAACAATCATAGGACGCCCATCGGGGCCTATAATCGTATAAAAACCGTCTGCATAAGATGCAGAAACACTTGCCATCGCAACAGATAAAATTGAGATAGCAAGTTTAGGGCGAAACATCCATTTATATTGTCTTACCATTTTGTTCTATAACTCAAACCAAGCACTGTAATTTTAGTATTTGTTTTTACATCTAAACCCGCATAAGGATTTAATAAGATATTATCGACACCGCATTTATTCGATAAAGTACTTGTACAGGCTGGTATGTTGTCTCGGCTGCGTAAGAAACCAACTGAAAGGTCTAAATCCGTATCTGCATCAAAACGATATCCTAATCCTAAACCAAACAACTGTGCATTGTTAATTGGAACCATAGTATTTCGTTTGTCATTAGGAATAGCACTGGCGCGCGGCTCATAACCAGCTCGCAATTTTAGACGATCTGTTGCTGAATACTCTAAACCAATTCCCCAACTCCACGGTGAGGTAAACTTTAAGGGTAATGCTAAAGAGCTATCGGTCACATCATTAGATAATAGTTTTGCTACTTTAAGTAATGAGATCTGACGATCAAACTCAAATTTAAATTTATCCCATGCCGAATAATCTGTCCATCCAACATCAAAGTTCACTTGTAGGTCTGGCAATATCTTGTACTTAATACCTGCCTGAAAATGTGCAGGGTACTCTAAATCCATTGCAACTAAACCTGATTCAATATCAGGTACATAACCAGGCAGACCTAAAATTCTAGCTAGAATTTGACCAGTAGCAGATGAATTCAATCCCTTAATCAATTCTTGAGGTGCTTTAGCATTATCAATTAAGTATTTGCCTTTCATACGCATCTTGGCTGAACTTTGATAAACCATACCAAAGCCAAAATCATCTGTTGGTTCCCACAATAAGCCCAAGTTATAGCTTGGACTTAAAGACTGCTCCAATGAAACTTGTAAAGCTCCCATTTTATTAAATGGGTTCATTCCTTCCTGAGCATTACACATACCAAATAATAATAAGTCGGTAATCATGTCATTATTATTCTTAAATGGTGCGCAAACCACTTCATCAACCATACGCAAGACACCAATCATCTCATTTGGAAAGCGAAGATCAGTTTTCAATGCTAGTGCGTTATAAGACATACCAATTGAGGCACCAATTGATAAGTGATCATTTACTTGAAAACCAAAAGATGGGGATAAATATGTGATTCGCTCTACTGCAACTTGCTGCCCCATATAGTTACCAGCATTTCCATTTTCTGCACCAAAACCAGCAACCAATGGTGCATATATCGCTGTTGCATAAGTTACTTTTGAGCCAGGTGGTTTGTAGGCAATTCCTGCAGTAGGAGCAACTAGTGGATAACCTTCACCTAAATCGACCATTTTTTTAAGGATAGGGACATACAGACTAGCGTATTCAACGTCGCCACGCACTGGCCCTTTAAAATCTGTACAAATATTAGCAGTAACTTCTGGTCCATCATTACAGACAAGAGGATCATCCGAATAACCAAAAATATTATATCCAGGGGGGGCTGAAAACTCGCGTTGGATATCAAAATTAGCAAGAATACCCTGTACATCAGTTTGTAGCCCATCAATCTTGGCTAACGCTGCAGGGTTAAAATGAACAGCACTAATACCTGGTGGATCTGCTGTTACAGCATTCCCCATCGATAATGAACGAATATCTACAGCTAGGTTTTGTCCTAATTGAGCATTGGCAAAGCTAGAAAAACCAGAGATCACAATTGCCACTGTTAAAGGACATAATTTAGGATATTTCACCTGCCTATCTCCTTATTTTTATTTTTTGCGCAAACCTAAGATATCTAGCGGGAATGACAAACCAAGTGAAACGTCTGGTGCATCCTCTGTTAAACCAAAGCCAACTGTACCGTTAACAATCGTATCAGGTGAAACACGTACCCCCAAAGCAAAAGCCATCACAGCACTACTCTGATCTGGCGACTGATATGATTCACCATTTGCAAACTGAAACTCTGAATTTAAGTTAAAGCTTTGTTGGTAAGACATGGTTAACGACACATCATAGTTAAATGAATAGGCAAAACCGAAAGAGAAGCCACCACTGATTCCAGGATCAAAAGATTCTAAAATACGATTACCACGTACCTGATTTAAACCAGTCTCTTTAAAACCATAATTGGCAGATGCTGAAGCAAACAAAACCACCGGGTCGATATATTTACGAGTACTTGCTCCTAAACCTACAGAGTAATAACCTTTACCAGTTGAAAGTTCATTTTGAGCAACTTCATATGGACTATCCCCAGTTTTAGTAGAAACGCTACCAAACAAAACTAAAGGTAAGCGTCCTTGTTTCAATGGGAAAGGTTCCCAACGCGCCCCTAAAGAAATATCCCCCAACCCTGCAGTATCTGAATCGCTAGCAATATCAGATTTAGCAACGAGAGGTACAGTTGCTGAAAGTGTTAAATTATCTAAAACACCATATTGAGCTGTAAAACTGTTGGTCAATGTATGCTGAGCATCTTCCCTAATACTCAATCGACTAATACTAGAATTATCATCTCCTAATGCTAAATCTAAAATACTATCGCGGTAATAGGTGTAATCGAGATCATAATATGTAGAAATTTCGCCTTTTTTTATTAATGAATATTGTCGTTCATTCGAGGTAAAAACTTCTTGTAAATTTGTCTCTTGGCTCGCATCTCCTTCTTTTTTCTGTAAAGCAGTCGCGGCTTGATTTGCTTCTGGATTAGCTGATGTAGGTTCAGATTCAGTGGTTGTAGAACCATTAGTCGGATCTACTGCGCCTTCTTGCACTGAATTTGATGTTGGCGTTATGTCTGATACTGTAGTCGTTTCGGAAACAGCTGTACTATTTTGTACGCCTGCTTGTACAACTTGATCATCCGCATAAAGTGTACCTGTAATAGCACTCATGCTTAATGCCAATACACTCATCTTCATCCATCGATTATTCATATTTCTTCCCACCCAATTTATTTATTTTACTAAATCAAATTTTCATTACTTACGCTTGTAGTAAAGACGCATATAAGTTTCTATCGGCTGATTATGATTGGAAGAGTGACTATCATTATCCAGAACTCTTCGCATTGTTGAGGCTTTATTTGCTAAACGATCATAATTAAATGTTGGATATTGCACATCCACAAAGGCATAACGGTTAACAGTTGCATCTTCCACATGACGCATATCAGTATCTTTTAATGTCAATAAGTCTTTACGTTGCGATTCAGGGACAGAAATAACAAATAAAGTATTATTATCCCAAACTTCTTTAAAACGATTTTCATCAAAGCTGATATTGCCTAAAGCAGGATCGGCTACATATACTCGTCCATCTTTATAAGCTTTATATACGACAAAATGTTTAAAACCAGCATATGAAATAGGAACAATTGCGGGTTGACCTAGTTTAACTAAATCAGAAAACTCACCACGATAGCCGCCACTATCTAAACCAATAGCAGTTACAAAACGCTTCATATCAAGTAGTGAAAAGCTACGGCGTTCAATAATCCGCTGATATTCACCATACTGAAGTAAACCACTCATTGTTTGTTGCTCAGTTAAGCTTGTACCCACATAACCATTCAATAAAGTTGTAAGTGCAGCTGAACCACAGCTATAGTCATATGCTTGTCGAACAATACCGCGAAATTGATCTTCTATCGCAGGTCTAATCGTAACTGGTTCAATATGAGTTCGGCGAAATGACAAATTACGTGAATCGGCCGTCTCTGTATAATAAACAGTTCCCGGTGGCTTTTTTTCTATTTCGAAGGCTTCTGTCGCAAAGTAGTAAATCAATGCTGAGCCCAAAGCAATCTCTAACATAAGCACTTGTTCTAAATGGTGGCCTAAACCGGCCTTATTCATTTTATTCTTAGAGCAATAGCTCTACATCCCTGTGTGTTGAAGAAACCTTTTTTTTCTGTAAAAAACAGCCTTTTTTTAATTTTTTTTGATGAACGTTTAGTTTTATAAAAATAGAGAGACTTTTATGCTTAATTTAAGTTGATTTTTAATTTAATAGCTTGTTTTTATCAATTAAAATATATTTTTATATAATAAAATTAGATGAGTTCATAAATAAAAAAGCGCGTATTAAACGCGCTTTTTTATTAAAACTTTTAAATTAGTGACCAGAAATTGTAATTGTAGAAGTACCAACATTAATACCTTGGATTTCAACATCACCAATTGAAGCAGCAGTGTTTGAACCCAAACGAATACCCTGTGCGTATACGTTCATACCTTGAGTACTATTATTTTGAATCTTCAACCCAGTCGGTACAACAGAAATGTCGGCATTCACATCTAAGTTACCAGTTGTATTACCAGCACCACGGACCATAACTTTATCTAGGACAATTTTACCACCGCCAGCAGCATCATTAATACCTAGGTTAGATAAAGTTAAACCACCCTGTAAGCTTGAATTCACTTTAATCATTGCACCTTGTGGTGTAGCACCCAATTGAACATTAGCTGAAATTGCACCTAAAGATAAATCTAAACCAGAAAGAATTTCAGTTGGTGCAGTTTCTGTAATACCACGTACGGCAGTAGTTTCATTCAAAGTGCCTGAAGAACCCACACCAATAGAACCAACTTTTACATTAACTGCACCTACGTTTGCAGCAACGTTTAAAAATGCGCCATTTGTACCTGAAGCACCAACGCTATCAATTTTAAGGTCTAACAAATTAGCAGTTTGATCAACCTGCGTAACAGTTATCGCTTTACCATTAGTTGCATCTGTACCCGTAATTGTAATTGCACCGGCAGTTGCTGCAGCACCAGTAATAGCTGTAGCAGGATCTAAACCATCGTTATCGTGAATATATAATTTGTCGATAGAAATACCGCCAGTACCTAAAGCGATACCGATATTAATACCATCTTGACCTGTAGCAGCACTAAGCGCAGCATCGTCCATTGACTGCATTGCCATTGCATTTGCGCTGATAGCTAAAGAAGAAACTAAAGCAAGTTTAGTAAACATTTTCATTGAGCACTCTCCCAAGAGCATTTATTTTTTGACTTAACCACTCTCATTGTCTCAAGTTGCATTTTTCTTTATATGGCAACCGAAACTTCCAATCCTTGAGTAGTTTTGCTTAGCAATTACTAAATTACATCTACGTTAATTTTTGTTCAACTACTGTTGTGCATTTTTTGCCAACTACCCGACAAACGGTACGCTCAATTTTTTCTTAATAAACTCTGCTAAAAACCATAAACCCTAGGCTAAATTTTCGTTCATTTTATCAGCAAAAAAGATTATCAGTTAAAAGACTTTCTCCTGATGAACTACAACTTGTAGTAAACTAATTCCTCTCTTCTTAACCGCGCTCTCTTATTTAAAAATGTCTCAGTTAAAGAAAAAAATCTCTTTACATGGTAAAAATACTGCCGATGTTTTAAAAAAATTAGATGGGTTAACTGGGCTTATTTATTTAAATGATAATAATAATCCAATTATTGGATTTCTTCCTCAACAATATATTCTAATTCAAGATGAAAATTATTTAGAATTTGAGCGCCAAAATTTTAATGAATATAAAAATGCCTCAAAACCAAACCAATTAATAAATTTTATTCAGTTTAAAGAAGTTAATTCAAAAAATGATATTCAGACTATAACAAGTTTTATGGGGGGGTATATTGGCTTTATCAGTTATGATTTCAGTGCGCATCAATTTATTAATGGTAAAAATCATATACAACCTTCTTTATTCATAGGCCAATATCGTTCTTTTTTAAAATATATAGATAATGACTGGTATTTTTTTAGTGATGAAGTAGATGCTCTTGACCTATTCTCATATATTGAAAATAAAATACAAAATTTTATTTCTAATAACTCTAAAAATATATTTGAATTAAAAACCACCATTCAACCCCGATGGTCTAAAAAACAATACCTCGATGCTTTCTATAAAATACAAGAATATATTAAAGCTGGAGACTGCTATCAAATTAATTTAACTCAAGAGTTTAAAGCTAAATTTTCAGGATCCTTATTAAATAAAGCTAAAGATCTATGGAAACTTACAAATGCCCCATATGCAGGTTATTTAAAATTAGATGATTTTGAGTTATTAAGTTGCTCTCCCGAGCTTTTCATCGAATTTAATCAAAATAAACAAATTAAAACTAGACCTATTAAAGGAACAATGCCTCGCTATGAAAATATAGAAAAAGATTATATTTCTAAACAAACCTTAAAAAACTCTCAAAAAGACCAAGCTGAAAATGTGATGATTGTCGATTTATTACGTAATGATTTGAGCATTTATGCCAATACAGGATCTGTAAAAACGACAAAACTATTCGAGATTGAAAGTTTTAATCAAGTACATCACATGGTAAGTGAGATCGTTGCGACCCTTAAAGACGATATCAATCCTATGCAAATGTTGCTTACAGCCTTACCCGGAGGCTCAATCACAGGTGCGCCAAAAATTCGGGCAATGCAAATTATTGAAGAGTTGGAAGAAGAAGCAAGAGGTGCATATTGCGGGACATTAGGGTATTTCAATTTTGATGGAACTGGCCGCTGGAATATTCTCATCCGTAGTTTTCAACAATATCAGAATCAGCTTTCTTTATGGGCAGGTGGTGGTATTACGATTGCATCAAATGCAGAAGCAGAATATCAAGAAAGTCTTGATAAAGTCTCTGCTATGCTGAACTTGATGAACAGCACAGCAGAGTAAAATTTAGAGAATATCTTGTTTTAATGTTTGTATTAAACGCTCATTTTGCTCATCAGTTCCTACAGTAATTCGCAAGAATTGATTAATACGAGGCTTATTGAAATAGCGCACAATAATACCCTGCTCACGTAGTTGCTGTGCGAGTTGACCTGCATCATGCGATGAGTGAGAAACAAAAATAAAGTTCGCTTTAGATGGCAAAACTTTAAAGCCTAAAGCAGTTAAATCATCTACTAGCTTTTCACGACTAGAAATAACTTTTTGACATTGTTCCTCAAAATAAGCCTGATCTTCAAAAGAAGCTACCGCGGCTGCAATTGCAAAACGGTCAATAGGATATGAGTTAAAACTATTTTTGACAACTTCAAGAGCCGCAATTAAATGAGACTGAGCAATCGCAAAGCCAACGCGTAAACCCGCAAGAGAGCGAGACTTTGAAGTTGTTTGGCACACAACCAGATTTTCATAGCGATTTACTAAACTCACCGCTGATTCTGCACCAAAATCAACATAAGCTTCATCAATGACAACCACCCGATCTGGATTAGCTTTTAAAATTTGTTCAATTTCGGCTAAGCCTAGTGCAATACTTGTTGGAGCATTAGGGTTTGTAATAATAACCCCACCATTTGGTTGCGCGTACTCTTTAACTTCAATCTCAAAATTTTCATTGAGCGGAATTTCTTTAGTTTTTGTTCCAAAGAACTGACTATAAACTGGATAAAAGCTATAAGTGATATCTGGATAAAGAATCGGTTCGTCTTGAAGAAAAAATGCTTTAAAAATATGAGCAAGTACTTCATCTGAGCCATTACCAACAAAAACTTGCGAAACTTCAATATTCTGTTGTTTAGCAATTGCTTGCTTTAAAGTTGTAGCATCTGGATCGGGATATAAACGTAATGCATCAGCTTGATGAGTTAAAACAGCTTGAACCGCTTCAACTACTTTTGGGGATGGCGGATATGGATTTTCATTTGTATTGAGCTTCAATAAATTCTGAATTTTAGGCTGTTCACCAGGAACATACGGCTCTAACTCACGAACTTCTGGACTCCAAAAGCGCATTTGTGCTGTAGATAAAGTCATGGTCTTATCTCAAAAAAGGGCTGAAAACCAGCCCTGAGTAATAATTAAAAAACTACAAGGTTTATAAGCTTATTGATAACGATAGCGAGCTGAGCGTGCATGGGCATCTAAGTTCTCTTGGACAGCTAATATGTCGGCTGTTTTAGCTAACGTTTTAACTCCATCTTTCGAACACATAATCAAGCTCGAACGTTTTTGGAAATCATAAACGCCTAACGGAGAAGAAAAACGAGCAGTTCCTGATGTCGGCAATACATGGTTTGGACCCGCACAATAGTCACCGATTGCTTCAGGTGTATAACGTCCCATGAAAATTGCTCCAGCATGACGAATCTCTTCGCTCATGGCTTCAGCATCATCTAAGCACAGTTCCAAATGCTCTGGGGCAACCTGATTAATCAACTCGATTGCTTCTGCACGATCTTTGACTAATACCAAAGCACCACGGTTTTCAATCGAAGTTCTTGCAATATCTGCCTTTGGCAATTCATTTAAATGCTTTTCAATTGCCAACTCGACTGCATTAAGCAAAGCTTCATTTGGAGTTATAAAAATAGCTTGAGCCACAGTGTCATGTTCAGCTTGTGATAAAACATCCATAGCCAACCAATCTGCATTATTCTCACCTTCTGCATATACTAAAATTTCAGAAGGTCCGGCAATCATATCGATGCCGACTTGACCAAACACAGCACGTTTAGCAGCTGCTACAAAACGATTCCCCGGACCAGTGATTTTATCTACAGGTGGAATAGTCTGAGTACCATAAGCAAGAGCCGCTACTGCTTGCGCCCCCCCAATAGTGAATACTCGACTAACTCCCGCAAGGTAAGCCGCCGCGAGAACCAATGGATTTAGTTCACCGTTTGGCGCAGGAACAACCATAATAATTTCAGGTACACCAGCAACGTGGGCTGGCACAGCGTTCATTAAAACTGAAGACGGATAAGATGCTAAACCACCTGGTACATAAATACCCACACGGTCTAGAGGCGTGACTTTTTGCCCTAATGTATTGCCCAAATCGTCTAGATAAGTCCAGCTATCTTGTTTCTGAGCTTCATGAAATGTACGAATACGAGTTGCTGCTAACTGAAGAGCATCGCGAATTTCTGGGCTTAAATTATCAAAAGCAGTTTTAAGCTGTTGTTGAGATAACTCTAAATCTGAAAATTGATGCGCAGGATGTCGATCGAACTGTTGAGTAAGCTTTAAAACATGATCATCACCATGCTGACGAACATCAGCAATAATTTGATCTACTGTTTGCACTAAATTAAGATCATTCACGGTTTCAAATGCTAAAAGCTCAGCAAAAACCTGTTTGAAGTTCTGATCTTGAGTCGATAAACGTCGCATCAATTTACCCACAAGGCGAAAAAGAAAAAACAAGTTTACTCTTTTTCTAAGCGCTTGTGGGCATCATCTGAAGCAACTATCACAAAAGCATGATGGGAAATTGCTTTTAACGTGATTGAACAGCTTGCTCGAGCTGTGAAATGATTGGATTTAATAGAGTTTGCTTACGTTTAAAACTAGCTTTATTTACAATTAAACGTGAAGAGACTTTGCAAATCTCCTCTAATGGCTCAAGACCATTCGCTCTTAGCGTATTACCAGTATCGACCACATCGACAATGTAATCACCCAAACCTACTAAAGGCGCTAACTCCATAGAACCATAGAGTTTGATCACATCGACTTGCTCACCTAAGCTTGCATAATACTGACGTGTAAGATTGACGTATTTCGTGGCAATTTTTAAACGGCCTTTTGGACGTTCCATTCCCACTTTACCAGCAGTCATTAATTTACACTTAGCGATTTTCAGGTCAAGTAGCTCATATACATGCTGAGCGCCATGTTCCATCAACACATCTTTGCCTGCTACACCTAAATCTGCTGCGCCATTTTCTACATAGGTAGGCACATCAGATGCACGTAAAATCAAAATACGTACTTGCTTATGCGTAGTAGGAAAAATCAGTTTGCGGGACTTTTCCGGATCTTCGAGCAAATTAATACCCGCTGTAGCTAGTAAAGGTAACGTCTCTTTTAAGATACGTCCTTTACTGAGTGCCAAGGTCAAACCATGATCAAAATTGCCCATCACATCAAAATTAGGATCATCGTTTCTTACATCATTCATTAACTTACTCGCTTAATTTTGGCACCTAAACCTTGAAGTTTCTCTTCGACATGCTCATAACCACGGTCAATATGGTAGATACGGTCAATTAAGGTATCTCCCTCTGCAACTAAAGCTGCTAAAACTAAAGAGAACGAAGCACGCAAATCCGTTGCCATTACAGGTGCAGCCTGTAAAGATTCTACTCCAGTTACGACAGCATCATGACCTTCAACCTGAATATTAGCGCCCATACGTGACAATTCAGGAACATGCATAAAACGATTTTCAAAAATCGTTTCAGAGATAGTTGCAAATCCACGACCAATAGCGTTTACCGCCATAAGCTGAGCTTGCATATCTGTTGGAAACTCTGGATGTGGCAAAGTTCTAAAACTTACGGCTTTAGGGCGTTTGCCTAACATATCAAGTTCAATCCAGTCATCACCACGAGTGACTTCAGCACCCATTTCTTCAAACTTATCTAAAACAGATTCAAGTAATGCAGGATCGGTATGTGTAGTTTTGACACGACCACCCGTAATTGCAGCAGCGGCCAAATAAGAACCCGTTTCGATACGATCAGCTACAACGGCATATTCACAGCCATGCAAACTTTCTACGCCTGTTACAACAAGAGTATCAGTATCAAGTCCTTCAATCTTGGCGCCCATTTTGATGAGCATTTGAGCAAGGTCAGTGATCTCAGGCTCACGAGCTGCATTACGAATAGTCGTAACACCATCAGCTAGTGCAGCAGCCATCAAGATGTTTTCAGTACCGCCAACGGTAACCATATCAAAAACAACTTCACCACCTTTTAAACGACCTTCAACTGAAGCATGAACATAACCATTTTCAACTTCAATATGTGCACCTAAAGCTTCTAAAGCTTTTAAATGTTGATCAACTGGACGTGATCCAATTGCACAACCACCAGGTAAAGAAACTTTTGCATTACCGTAACGTGCTAATAAGGGTCCTAAAACCAAAATTGAAGCACGCATTGTTTTTACTAGTTCATAAGGAGCAAACTGATTATCTAAAGTAGAGGTATCAGCTTTTACTGTGTCATTTTCATAGCTGATTGTAACCCCTAACCCACCAATCAACTTGACCAAAGTATTTACGTCTTTAAGATTTGGAACATTCGTGATCGTAATTGGAGAGTCTGCAAGAATAGTTGCAGCAAGTAATGGTAAAGCTGCATTTTTAGCCCCAGAAATGCGCACTTCCCCGTCGAGCTTAACACCACCCGTAATTAAAAATTTATCCATTAATATTTAAGCTCCGAAAAGGCTTGCTTTACGCCATTCATCTTTGGTCATTGCACGAATTGTCACCGCGTGAACTTCGCCACTTGCAATATAAGTATTTAATGGTGCATAAACTAATTGTTGGCGAGCAACAGTACGCTTACCGTCAAATTGATCATCCACAATACGGAGGTCAAATTTTCCGGCCTGTCCGCTCACCGCTACTTCCGCTTCAGGGAAAGCTTCTTTTAAAATTTGAGTGAGCTGTTCACTATTCATTGCAAAGACCTCTGACACAACCTAAGGTGTAAAACGAAGTATTTTACTATAACTTTTTCAAAGAATTCAGTACGTGTTTATATTTTATCAATAAAAAAGAGGCTATCTTTCAAGCCTCTTTTAACTTCAAAAAACTTATTAAATAGAAACAGTAACTTGCGAATAAGTACATTGCATTTTTCGATATTTTAATAATTGTCTTTTTAATTTTTCAGTCAATTTTTTAATTGAAGTATACATATCATCAGCAGTTGCCTGAGCAAACAACTCAATCCCCGGCAATCTTACAATAGCCTCTGCAACATGATTTGAACTGCCCTTATGAGAGCGCTTATCAATTTGATGATCTTTTGTTAATTTAATCTGCATACTGTTCACCTGATCTAGGTGTTTCGTTAACTGATTAAATTTTGATTTAATATTTTCTTCTATAGCTGGTGTAATTGCTAAATGATGTCCACGAATCGTTAATTGCATAATTCTATCCCTCACCTTTTTTAGGTTATCTAAAGAAGAACTAAAACGATTTAATGCTATCAAAAGAAATCTAGGAACAATTAAACCATTTTAGTTACTCTCTTGGTGAAAATGAAATTTCATTATTTCGTCATAATGAATCTCTAGAATAGCCATACTTCAAAATTCAGATCAAGACTTTTCTTTCAGAGGACGAAGGAATATGTAACGATTCTCGATATTTTGCGACCGTTCTTCGAGCAACTTCAATTCCCTCATCTTTTAATAATGTAGCAATTACATTATCTGACAAAGGCTTACGTGGATTTTCATTTGCGACTAGTTTCTTAATCATTGCCCGAATTGCGGTAGAAGAGGCCTCTCCTCCTGCTGTTGTTCCTACATGACTAGAGAAAAAATATTTCAGCTCAAATAGACCACGAGGCGTAAGCATATATTTATTTGTAGTTACACGAGAAACTGTAGATTCATGCAATTCGACTTCTTCTGCCACATCTCGAAGAACTAGCGGCTTCATTGCTTCAGGACCTATTTCCAAAAAGGCTTTTTGATGCTCCACAATACAAGAAGCTACTTTTAATAACGTTTTATGCCTTTCATCAATGCTTTTGATAAAGTTTTTCGCCTCAAGCATTTGATTACGTAAATATAAATTATCCTCACTCTGATCTGCTCTACGAATCATACTAGAGTAAAAACTATTAATTCTTAATTTAGGCAGCACATCTGGATTTAGTTGAACCTGCCAGTGTAAATCTTTTTTAGAAACCATCACATCTGGAATTTGATAGTCTGATTCTTCTTTATCAAAATCCATACCTGGATAGGGTTTTAATGTTTTTAAAAGATTGATTGCAAACTTCAATTGGTCTTTCGTTAAACCAGTTTGTTTGAGTAATTTATTTAGATCATTTGCTATTAAAAGCTCATAATATTGCAATAGGCTTTTTGCTTCGTTTAGATATTCAACATCTTTTGGTAGAAACTCTAGCTGTATCCTTAAACATTCCGCTAAATTACGCGAACCAATCCCTAAAGGATCAAGTCGTTGAATGTGTTTTAAAACAACTAAAACCTCATCCTCCTCAATCTCCTCCTCGATATCCATTTCATTCAATAATTGTTGTGCCGCTAAAATTATTTCTTCAATTTCAGCATCCAAGAAACCTTTATCATCTAATGCATCAACAATACAATAAGCAATTAATTGATCAATTTTAGAAAAATGCAAAAGATTAACTTGTTCTAAAATATGTTCCTTAAGAGATAATTGAACTTGGCGATTATCTTCCCGCTCTTCAAATTCTGGAGTAGCTAAAGCTGTTGATTGATGGGTATAAACATCATCCCACTCAGTATCAACGGGCAAATCATCAGGCAAATGGTTTGCATTTAGTTCCGTTGTTAAATCATCCGATTCTTTATTCTCTAATGTAGACAGACTTTCCGTTAACGACTCTTCTTCTATTTTTTCAAGCAAAGGATTACTATCTAGTTGAATCTGAATTTCCTGTTCAAGCTCTAAACTAGAGAGTTGTAACAAACGAATCGCCTGCTGCAATTGAGGTGTTAACGATAGAGAATTCGCTACTTTCAATCCAACAGATAATTTCATATATTTCATTTTCCATAAAACAAGCAAAAATCATGCCTATTCAACATTTATAACATATAGTCTCCATTTGTCATACATATCCAACTGAAATTTGTAGAAGAAAAAAGAGATTTTTCCAATTATAAAAATAGTTTTATTAAATTAATTCTATCAAACATGGTTCGAATATAAAGTCAGACACAAAATCTTGTTATAAAAAGTTAATTAGGAAGAGCTTGTTCTCTTTTAATTTTGTTTAATTGATTACCCTTCGGTTGTATAGTTTTTTCTATTAAATTTAAAGATTCAAATCATAGCTTACTATTTTATATTTATTCCCTACAAATATATTTTTCTCACACAAAAAGCAACACCCCCATTCATAGGAATGGGGGTGTTTAGAATAATGAGCTGGCGATGACTTACTCTCACATGGGT
>NZ_JABELE010000070.1 GCF_013009345.1 Acinetobacter geminorum
GCTGGTGCAGATCGGCGTCGCCACGCTGCTTGGCATCGGCCTGGCCAAGCTGCTCGGCTGGAGCTTCGGCGGCGGCCTGGTATTCGGCCTGAGCCTGTCGGTGGCCAGTACCGTGGTGCTGTTGCGCGCCCTGGAGCAGCGCCAGTTGCTGGACACCAAGCGTGGCAGGATCGCCATCGGCTGGCTGATCGTCGAGGACCTGGCGATGGTCCTGACCCTGGTGCTCCTGCCGGCGCTCGCCGGCACCCTCG
>NZ_JABELE010000071.1 GCF_013009345.1 Acinetobacter geminorum
CGTCTTATCGCCCAGAACCCGGCGAGCTTTA
Organism: Acinetobacter geminorum; assembly: GCF_013009345.1. GTDB lineage: Bacteria > Pseudomonadota > Gammaproteobacteria > Pseudomonadales > Moraxellaceae > Acinetobacter > Acinetobacter geminorum. Next base: position 32 of record NZ_JABELE010000071.1, read on the forward strand.
ACTTCCACGTACCGCTGGAAGACGGCGGCGTGCTGCTGGGCGCCAGCCCGGAACTGCTGCTGCGCAAAGAGGGCGCGCACTTTAGCTCGCTGCCGCTGGCAGGCTCTGCGCGCCGTCAGCCGGACGATGTGCTGGATCGCGAAGCGGGCACTAAGCTGCTGGCCTCCGAAAAAGACCGCCACGAGCACGATCTGGTCACGCAGGCGATGAAAACCATT
>NZ_JABELE010000072.1 GCF_013009345.1 Acinetobacter geminorum
ATACTGGCCGACGGCGACCGAGCCGACGAAGGACACCGCCTTCACCTGCGGGTGCTTGAGCAACTGGTCGACCTGTTCCTTGCCGCCATGCACCACCTGCAGCACGCCCTTCGGCGCACCGGCCTCGAGGAACAGCTCGGCGAGCCGCACGCTGGTCAGCGGCACCTGCTCGGAAGGCTTGAGGATGAAGGCGTTGCCGCAGGCGATGGCCAGCGGGAACATCCACAGCGGGATCATCGCCGGGAAGTT
>NZ_JABELE010000073.1 GCF_013009345.1 Acinetobacter geminorum
GGAGTTCAAAAATTCCGACTTTTTTGAGTATGATCTTGGACCAGGCGGCGGTTCAGGCCCTGGATCTCATGGACCGGGTTACGGTGGAGGCAGTTCCGGTTCAGGTTTTCACGATAATCAGAGCGGACATGGTAATAAAGGCAATCAGGGCAATCAAGGTGGTTATAATCATCAGGGCAATCAGCAGCAACAGCAGCAGTCGGGCTATCAGAGCAACCCGAAGCAGTTGAATAGTGGGCAGTATCACG
>NZ_JABELE010000074.1 GCF_013009345.1 Acinetobacter geminorum
TCAGTGAAACCAACTTCTATTTAGGTAAGTACTACCTAAGTCTGGGGGATATGGACAGCGCTACGGCACTGTTCAAATTAGCGGTTGCTAACAACGTACATAACTTCGTTGAGCACCGTTATGCATTGTTGGAATTATCGCTCTTGGGCCAGGAGCAAGACGACCTGGCAGAATCGGACCAGCAATAGCTGACGACATAAACATCAGCCCGTAATCTTTTGATTGCCATCACCTTCACTGGTGAGGG
>NZ_JABELE010000075.1 GCF_013009345.1 Acinetobacter geminorum
TGACCGCTGAGTCGGCGGTGCGGTTCGGGCGGACGCCTGCGGCTCCTAGCCCTGGGCGTCCACTGCGGGCCTCCCTGGTCATGCTAGTCGAGGGTGGCGAGGGGGTAGCTCCCAGAACGGATAGGGCCGTTCCGGGCGCACGAGCATAGCCGCGCCGCTCTGCGCCGGGGGCCAGCAGGGTGGCTGGCGATATGATCGCCAGCTGCCCAGCCGGATTCAGCCGCCGAGCATGTCGTGCATGGCGAT
>NZ_JABELE010000076.1 GCF_013009345.1 Acinetobacter geminorum
GAAGGCTTCCGCCCGCTCTGCGAAGAGCAAGGTTGACGAGGTTCGGGATCGTGCGCTTGGCAAGTGGAGCGAGCTCGAGGAAGCTTTCGACAAGCGCCTGAACAGCGCCATCTCGCGTCTCGGCGTGCCGAGCCGCAACGAGGTGAAGGAGCTGCACGGCAAGGTCGATACGCTGACCAGGCAGATCGAGAAACTCACCGGCGTCAGCGTCAAGCCGGCGGCGAAGGCAGCGGCCAAGCCT
>NZ_JABELE010000077.1 GCF_013009345.1 Acinetobacter geminorum
GGTTATCCGCCGTTACGCACCTGTGACGCGTCGCTCACCACTTGTAGCTGACGCTGCCCACCACGCTGCGTTGGTCGCCGTAGTAGCAGTAGTAGCCGTCGCAGGACGCCAGGTAGTCCTTGTTGAACAGATTGTTGGCATTGACCGCCACGCTGACGCCTTTCAGGCTGCCGTTCAATTGGCCCAGGTCGTAGCGCACGGCGGCGTCGTACAGGGTGTACGAGCCGGCGTAGCCGTCGT
>NZ_JABELE010000078.1 GCF_013009345.1 Acinetobacter geminorum
TGATCGCCGAGACCAAGGTGCCGGGCAACCTGAACGGTCACTTCGTCGCTCCCGTCGCGTTCGAGATCAGCGGCATCGACGAGCTGAAGAAAGAGAACTTCGGCCCGGTGCTGCACGTGGTGCGTTATGCCGCGCAGGACCTGGAAAAGGTCGTGCAGGCGATCAACGCCACCGGTTTCGGCCTGACCATGGGGGTCCATAGCCGCAACGAGGAAACCGCCCGTCGCATCGAAGAGCTG
>NZ_JABELE010000007.1:0-178614 GCF_013009345.1 Acinetobacter geminorum
TTACGATTCAGTTCGATGATCGATTAAAAGATCATTTATAAAAAATGGAACTTACACAAAATAATTTACAGGCTCTAGATTGTTATTAACCTACCTATTATGTCTTGAACATTTTAAGCTGCATAGCTCTGTGAGCTTTTATTTAAAAGTAAGTAGTCATTGGGCTTAACTTTACGAGTTTCTAACCAATACTTCCATGTGTAAGTTGGCCATAGTGAAAAGTTTCTACCATCGGTAGATTGATACCAGCTACTACACCCACCAGCTTGCCATACAGTTCCTTGAAGCTGCTTTTGAACACGTTCGTTAAAAGCATCTTGAACATCTGGTTTGATCTCAATTGCTTTTTGACCAGACTCTTCTACTAACTGAATAAGCTGTAAAATGTAATTTACTTGAGATTCAATCATAAAAATAATCGAATTATGGCCTAGAACTGTATTAGGACCTACCAATTGGAATAGGTTAGGAAAGTTTTTGGTCATAATGCCGTAATAGCTTTCAGCACCATCTTTCCATGCTTGTTTTAACTCGATTTGATTACGTCCGATACATGTGAAATGTTTTAAATAAATACGTGGGTCAGTAATAAAACCTGTACCGTAAATTAAACAATCAATAGGGCGTTCTCGTCCATCTTTGGTAACAATACTGTTTTCTTTAATCTCTTGAATACTATCAGTGACTAGCTCAACATTTTTTCGGTTAAAAGTAGGAAAGTATTTATTTGAGATAAGAATACGTTTACATCCCATAACGAAATCAGGTGTAAGTTTTTTTGCTAAATCTTTATCTTTAACTTGAAAACGTATGAATGCTTCTGCCAATTTTTGGCCATACTTCATGATTTGAGGTTGAACAATGGGTACAACGCGAGATTCATTACTCCAGTAAAGTCGACTACGATGAAGCTGGCGATAAATATTAGAAGATTTGAATAATGCTTTACTTAAGCTTGAATATTTACGCTCATCTCGTGGTATTACCCATGCGGCTGTTCTTTGAAATACATAGAGCTGTTTAACATCTTTGGCTATTTCAGGAATATATTGAATTGCGCTACCACCTGTACCAATAGATGCGACTGACTTTCCGTTTAAGTCATAGTCATGTGCCCATTGTGAGGAATGAAATACTTTTCCTTTGAATTTCTCTATCCCCTTGATAGGAGGAATTTGTGGGATGTGTAGGGGGCCAGATGCAAAAACTATAAATTGCGCTTCTATAGAAGGTTGGTTGTTAAAATCTAGAGTCCACACATGACGTGTTTCATCATATTCGACATGAGTTACGTCATGGTTAAACTTGCAGTAATCTTTAATTTTATATTTCTGTGTAATGTCTTGAATATAATTAAAGATCTCTGGCCCCTCAGCATAGCGTTTTGTCCAATCTGTTTTTGGTGCAAAAGATAATGAATACATATGAGATTGAACATCACATGCTGCACCTGGATAACGATTTTCTCGCCAAGTTCCGCCGACATCGTTTGATTTTTCTAAAATAACAAAATCTTGCTGTTGATTTTGTAGTAAACGGATTGCCATTGCTAGGCCACCAAAGCCAGCACCAATAATAGCGATTTTAGTTTTTTGAATAGCATCTTGCTTTGTGTTTAGCATTGGAAACCCTGCATAAGCTGAAAAGAGGATTGCTCGCAAGACTAACGCTTTTTAATCAGTTTAAACATGATTGTAACGACGTGAAAATTGATAGATTCGGCAATTAATTTTCTTGCTTCTTTATAGTAAAACATTTCAGTCTAGGGAAATTGATAGAAGAATGAAACGGTCGATACTTGGTTTAATTTATTTAATTCAAGGAATGCGGAATGCTGGCATTGATGTCGACTCACGTTTGGCTGATATAGGTATTAAAGTTGATGCTTTAGACCCGAGTTCTACAATTCATGATCGCCTTGAATGGGACATTCAACAAATAATTAGTAAAAATGTAGAGCCTGAAAAGGGTTTATTTATTGGACAGCATTATGCTTTAGCCGGTTACGGCCCATTGCTTATGCTACTTGTCACAAGTAATGATATTCAAACTGCTTTAAATAAGGGTATAAAATATCAAAAGCTTACGCATTTATTTGGTAGCTTAGCTTTATACGAAACTGATGAGCGGACGATTTTAAATTATTTGCCTGTTGATTTAAAAACGGAAATTGGGCAGTTACGGGCACAATGTGAAGTCTCTGGAACTTATAAGTTTATTCAAGATATTTATACGATGATGGGATTACAAATGCCTACGATGCGTATAGAACTTCCATTTGAAAAACCTACTGATATAGAAACTTTGTCACGCTATTTTGCATATTATGGCGAAGATGTGCATTTTAATGGTAAATATGCGGCATTTAGCCTAAGTAAGGATGTACTTGAAATTCAAATTCCTTCTGCCGATATCATTACACATCGTATTTATGAATCAAAATGTATTGCAGAAATAACAAGATTAAATCAACAAGATCATCAAACTCCACATATCATACAATGTGTGCAAGATTATCTTGAATTGCAACAAGGAATTATCCCGAGCATGGCGGAAACGGCTTTTGCATTGAAAATGCCTGAAAGGACATTAAGGCATCAACTGCAACAGCTAAATACGAGTTATAAGCAAATTCGTGAACAAATTATCAAGAATAAGGCATTGAAGCTTATGGAATATAGGGAATACTCAATAGAAGTTGTTGCCGAATTACTCGGCTATTCTGAACCAGCGGCATTTAATCATGCATTTAAACGATGGTTTGGACAGAGTCCTCGACAATATGCAAAAGAGTCATCGTCGTAACTCTTGATGCTAAAAGCTAATGTGGTTGAACAAAATGTTCGCTATACTCTCATCAGTTAAAATTGAAATAAAACGATATGTTAAATTTAAAATCTTCTCATAGTACTGCATTCACACCTTCTTCCCCAGCAGAACGCTATGCTGAGGCTTTAGCTTCAGGTCAATTTATGGCAGATGAAGCGCAAGCACAGGCAGTGCAAGAATTAGATCGCGTATGGAAAGAACTTTTAAACCGTTATAAAGCTTCAAAAAAAGCTTTCCGTCGTTTTCGTCGCCAAACTTCACCTAAAGGTGTATATATGTGGGGCGGAGTAGGCCGTGGTAAAACTTGGCTTATGGATCAATTTTACGAGTCTGTGCCATTTCGCCGTAAAACGCGTATGCATTTTCATCATTTCATGCAACATGTTCATAAAGAACTAAATAAGCTTTCGGGCCAACGTAATCCACTTGAAATCGTAGCTGACCAAATCTATAAAGATGCTGTCGTTATTTGTTTTGATGAATTCTTTGTCTCAAACGTAACAGATGCAATGATTTTGAGCGATTTATTCCAAAAATTATTTGTGCGTGGTGTGACATTAATTGCAACATCAAACATTGCACCCGATGGCTTATATAAAAACGGTATTCACCGTGATCGTTTCTTGCCAACCATCGAAATGGTTAAAAAGAACTGTGCTGTTTTAAATGTAGATGCAGGTGTGGATTATCGTTTGCGTGTACTAAAACAAGCTCAATTATTCAAATCGCCATTAACGAATGAAGCACAAAGCTGGATGGCCGAACGTTTTAGTGCATTAACTCATACACAAGCTCATTCTCAAGAGCCGATTGTGATTAATAATCGTGTTGTCGAAACTCTGGGGCATACAGAAGATGTGTTGTGGTGTGAGTTTTCTGAACTCTGCTTTAAACCACGTAGCCCAGCAGATTTCATTGAAATTGCAAATATTTATAATACGGTTCTAGTCAGTAATGTTCCTCATTTGACAGATTTCTTGTCAGAAGGTACTCGTCGCTTTATTTATCTAGTCGATGAATTCTATGATCGTGGAGTGAAATTACTTTTAACGTCTCAAGATAGTATTATTGATATCTATCAAGGTGAAAAATTAGCATTTGAAATTGAACGTACGCGCTCACGTTTGCTAGAAATGCAATCTGATGAATATTTACACTCTGAACATCGTCATATTGATGCTACTAAAACTTCTTAAGAAAGTGGATATGAAAAGCGCTCTAAATTGGGCGCTTTTTTTACAACAAAAATTGATAAATTTAGTTAAATAGTGCTTTTTCACGCTGTAAAGTTTGATATAACTAAATACGCTTTAGAAAAACAAGATAGTGAAATTTTTTTGTCTGTTAACAAAAAGTCTAGTTTCGGTATCTTTAAATATTGAATAAATTGTTGGGAATCCTAGTTAGAATTATAATATTTCCTATATAGAAAACTTTATCTTTGTCAATAGTTTTGCAAGGGAAAATGCTTACTATTTAGGAATGTGATATTAGTATTCAGCTTAATTTAAATCGGTATACTAGGATTCTCTTGGTATAAAAAGTAGCAACTTCAGGAAAGACAATGACTGCACGTATTCAAAAAGGCAAGTTAGCGATTGCTAAAGAACTTTACGATTTTATCGAAAATGAAGCTTTACCAGGTTCTGGTTTAGATAGTGAAACTTACTGGAAGAACTTTGAGCAAGTTGTTGTCGATCTTAGCCCAAAAAATAAAGCATTATTGGCTAAGCGTGATGAATTACAAGCAAAAATTGATGAATGGCACCGTAACAACAAATTTGAATTAGGTGCTTATAAAGCGTTCTTAACTGAAATTGGTTATTTATTGCCAGAAGTTGAAGATTTTCAAATTACTACTGAAAACGTAGACGAAGAAATTGCGTTGTTGGCAGGACCACAGTTAGTTGTACCTGTACGTAATGCACGTTATTGCTTAAATGCAGCAAATGCCCGTTGGGGTTCTTTATATGATGCACTTTATGGCTTCGATGTAATTTCTGAAGAAGGTGGAGCTGAAAAGGGTAAAGGATATAATCCTGTTCGTGGTGCAAAAGTTATTGAGTTCGCTAAGAATTTCTTAAATGAAGTTTTCCCGCTTGCTCAAGGTTCACATGCAGATGCAACAAAATATGCAATTGAGCAAAATAAACTTGTTGTAACTTTGAAAGATGGTTCAAAAACAGGTTTAGCCCATGAAGCTCAGTTCGTTGGTTTTAATGGTGAAGAAGCAAATCCTTCAGAAGTTGTACTTTTAAGTAATGGTCTTCATGTCATTATCGAAATTGATGCAAATAGCCCAATTGGACAAACTGATTCAGCGGGTGTTAAAGATTTAACATTTGAAGCGGCAGTTACCACAATTCAAGATTTGGAAGATTCTGTTGCTGCTGTTGATGCAGAAGAAAAAGTTGAAGGTTACCGTAACTGGTTGGGTTTAATGAAGGGTACACTTCAAGAATCTATTGAAAAGAACGGTAAAACGATTGTTCGTGATCTAAATAAAGATCGCGAAATTAAAAACTTAATTGGTGGTACAACAAAACTTCATGGTCGTTCACTTATGTTACTTCGTAACGTAGGTCACTTAATGACTAACCCAGCTATTTTGGTAGACGGCGAAGAAATTTTTGAAGGTATTATGGATGCATTGGTAACTCCATTGTTATCAATTGCTGATATCCGTAGTACAAACGAAAATAAAAACTCTCGTAAAGGTTCTATGTATATTGTTAAGCCAAAAATGCATGGTCCTGAAGAAGTTGCATTTGCTGTAGAGTTATTTGAGCGTGCTGAAAAGGCGATTGGATTACCAACTAAATCGTTAAAAATCGGTATTATGGATGAAGAGCGCCGTACGTCTGTAAACTTGAAGAACTGTATTGCTGCTGCAAAAGACCGTACGATCTTTATTAATACTGGCTTTATGGACCGTACGGGTGACGAAATCCATACTTCTATGGAAGCTGCGCCAGTTGTTCGTAAAGAAGCGGTTAAAACACAAAAATGGATTGCTGCTTACGAAAACCGTAACGTTGCAATTGGTTTGAAATGTGGTTTACAAGGTAAAGCACAGATTGGTAAAGGCATGTGGCCAAAACCAGATAGCATGAAAGATATGTTAGCAACTAAAGCTGCACATCCAAATGCTGGTGCTTCATGTGCTTGGGTTCCATCTCCAACTGGTGCGGTACTTCACGCCATGCATTATCATCAAGTGAATGTAAAAGCACGTCAAGATCAGTTAAAAGCTGAAGAAATGTTGTCATTAGATGACTTGTTAACCCCGCCGTTTGCACCAGAAACAAACTGGTCAGCAGAAGAGATTAATAATGAGCTTGAAAATAACTGCCAAGGTATTTTAGGTTATGTTGTTCGTTGGGTTGACTTAGGTGTAGGTTGTTCGAAAGTCCCTGATATTAACAACGTGGGCTTAATGGAAGACCGTGCAACATTACGTATTTCTTCTCAACACGTTGCGAACTGGTTACGTCACGGTATTGTGACTCGTGAACAAGTTGAAGAAGTGCTTAAACGCATGGCAAAAATTGTTGATGAGCAAAATGCGAATGATCCATTGTATAAACCAATGGCAGCTAACTTTGAAACAAATATTGCTTTCCAAGCAGCTTCTGATCTTATCTTCAAAGGTTGTGAACAGCCTTCTGGTTATACTGAGCCTTTACTTCATGCTGCTCGTTTGAAGTTAAAGGGTTATACAGGTGATTAATTTCATCCTGTTTTGAAAAAAGCCTCTTCGGAGGCTTTTTTATTTTCGGTATATTTTGTGCTTATAGAAATGGAATTTATAGCTAAAAGGTTTTGAATTTGATTAGTCTAAAAGATCTCGATCGTGAGAATTGGCTTCTATGCGCAAAATTATCATTAGATGATTCTCAAAAGGACTATGTCGCATCAAATGTATATTCTATTGCTGAGTCTAAAGTCGAGGAACACTATTGCCCAAGAGTGATCTGTTTTAATGATGAGGTGGTTGGGTTCTTAATGTATTGTGTGGAAATTGATCCCCCTGATGAGACATTATTTTGGTTGTTTCGATTTATGATTGGCAAAGATCATCAAGCTAAAGGTTATGGTACCTTAGCGTTGCAAATGGCAATTGATGAAATGGCTGCAAAAGGAGCTAAGCGTATTCGAACAATGTATAAATCATCCAACTATGTGGCTGGAAAACTTTATAAAAGAAAGGGTTTTCAAGAAACTGGAGAATATGATGAGTGTGGAGATATTATTTTAGAGTTGAATATTTATAATTAAAAAAAACGCTAACTGAAGATTCAAGTTAGCGCAGGAGTTAATAGAATTAAATATATTGAAAAGCAATATTAGTTACTGCTCACAATTCCAATTTTAGTGACACCTAAACGTTGTGCTGTAGCCATGACCATCGCTACATTCTTATATTCAGCCATCTGGTCTGGTTTGAGTTTGATCTGGTCTTGATCTTTTTTAGCAACAACACCTTGAAATAAAGTCTCTAGTGCCTTTCGGTCAGAAACCTCTTGGTTATTCCAAAATACTTTGCCTACTGCATCAATTCTTACATCAATCACTTCAGGTGGCTTTTCATTTGTTGGTGGCGGTGTGCCATTTGGCAAATTAATATTAATCGCGTTGTTTGGTGTAGGTATGGTAATAATAAACATAATAATGAGTACCAGCATGACATCAATAAGGGGTGTCATGTTGACTTCCAACATCACATCATCATCATTATTTGAACCGACATTCATACCCATAAAATTCTCCTTAAGTTAATTACGGGGAAGCTGGAGGGGTAGTAACAAAAGCAATTTTGCCAATACCAGCTTCTTTGGTCGTACTAATGACCTGATCTATCGCTTCAAAATGGGTAAGCTGATCACCCCGGATATGAACTTCTGGCTGAGGTCGTTTTTGTGCAACTGCTTGAAGTTTTGCCAGCAATATTTCTTTACTAGGCACATAACTTTCGTTCCAGAAAATATCGCCTTTCTTATTTACTGACAGTTGAATATTTTCAGGCGTGGTTGCATATGGAGTATTTTTTTCTTCTGGTAGTTTCACTGGAACCGTATGTGTGACTACCGGAATAGTAATAAGAAAAATAATAAGTAAAACCAACATGACATCAACTAAAGGTGTCGTGTTAATTGTGCCAATCATTTCGTCATCATCTTCAGAACCAACACTCATACCCATAATGTTTGCTCCTGATTATTTAATACTGCGATTAACTGAATTATTGGTATTAATTTCACCGCTTAATAAAACCGCGTGTAAATCTGAACCAAATGAACGGACATTTTCCATAACTGCTTTATTGCGGCGAGTAAGCCAGTTGTAACCAAGTACAGCAGGTACTGCGACTGCAAGACCAATCGCTGTCATAATAAGAGCTTCACCAACGGGCCCTGCAACTTTATCGATAGATGCTTGACCTGAGATACCGATGGCTGTTAATGCATGATAAATTCCCCAGACCGTACCAAAAAGACCAACAAATGGTGCGGTAGAACCTACTGTTGCTAAAAAGGCTAAACCACCACCTAAATGATTTTGTATTTTCTCAATTGCGCGTTGAATTGAAATGCTCACCCATGTATTAAAATCGATTCGTTCAAGTAAAGAACCGCCATGTGATTTAGTTGAATTAATGCCTTTTTCTGCAATAAAGCGATAAGCGCTACTTTGTTCTAAACCTTCTGCAGCATTATCAAGGGAAGTCGCTTCCCAGAAATGTTTTTCAGCTTCTTTGCCTTGGCGTTTGACTTTACCTTGCTGCAATAGTTTAGAGATGATGATGTACCAAGTTCCAATCGACATGAGTACTAATATAAATAAAGTAGACTTAGCAACTAAATCACCTTCACGCCAAAGCGCTTCTAGGCCATATGGGTTTTTAACAGTTTCACTCGTTGCTGGCTTTGGTGGTGGAGTAGGAGTTGCAGCATTTGAAGTTGTCTCAGCGGTTGCTGTTGCAACTGGAGTATTAGTTTCTTCTGCAAAAACCGAGCTTAATGGAAGTAAAGAGCATGCTGCTATTAAACTTGCAGAAGCGAAACGAACTAAGGGTTGAGTTGATTTTTTCATCATATATCTCCAATATTTTTTAATTTCTTGCTAATTCAATTGTTTATTCAATTACAAATGGATATTCAATTTCATACCAGTCTTGCTGAGGTACGCCATCTTTCATTGCTGGTTTAAACGTACATAAGCTGTAAGCTTTAGTGGCCGTCTTATCTAAAATTTTGCTACCACTCGATTTTTTTACTTTGGCATCAATAACTTTGCCGGATGTATCAACTAAAACACGTATGCGCACCGTACCTTGTTCTTCATTCATAAGTGCTTCGCGTGGATATTCTGGTTTTTCACAGCCAGCTGAACCCTCTGAAACACCACGACTCACACCAGCTGGTTTTGGTGCCGGCGCAGCAGCCACTGGAGCAGGTGCAGCAACAGGGCTTGGAGATGGGGTACTAGGTGCCGCGGGAGCTGGGGTAGCCACTTTAGTTGGTTGAGTTACTGGAGTTGTTTTTTGTACAGGTATCACTTTTTCGACCTGTTTCACTGGCTCAGGAACCTTGGCAACTTTTTCTACCATTTTTGGTGGCTCAGGTGGTTTTTCCTTAGGTTTTGTCTCTTCCGGCTTTGGTGGAGGAGGTGGCTTAATATCCTGAATAATTTGTAATTCCACAGGTTTTTCTGCTGGTTTTTGAATATTGTTTGCTAAACCTGACATCAGAATATAGGCAACAAGAAGATGCAGAAAAATGACTGCAGCAATACCAATTAAGCGTTTGGCAGATTTATTTTCTATGTCTGTAAAAGTCATGCCCATAGTTACTCCTGAAACTGTAGACAAACAATTTTTAAAATGACTGTTTGGCTAAGAGTGAGTATTTGTTCTGCAAACTAACCGTTGAGAGTTATATTTGCAGAACAACCATTTAGAACTTATATGTACCTCGTACAAAGTAAGTACGTCCTAAAGGATCGGCATAACGTGGGTCATATCCCATTTGGAAGTTGTCACCAACATTTGACGCAGGAGGGTCTTCATCAAAGATATTCTTAATGCCTGCTGTAACTTCTAGATTTTTGAAACCTTTGTAGGTGCCTGAAATATTATAGGTTGTATAGTCGCTCACTTTGTGATTTCGATAGTCTGCCTTAACTGAAGAACTTGAATTTTGATCCTCATAACCGCGTGAAAAATTTTGTTGTAGGTTTAAAGCCCAATTCTCATAATTCCAATTTAGGTTTGCAGTATGTTTCCAGCGAAGAATAATAGCTTGGTAGTCTAGACCGCTATAAGTGCCTGCAACACTTTTCCATTCACCATTTTGCTCGGCTTGATATTTGTAATCCGTAATATATGTTCCATCGATATTGAAACCAAAACGACCTGTAGCAGTCATTGGAGAAACCCAACTTAAGCCCACATCGAAACCAGATGTTTTAATTCCACCTAAATTTTGTTGTGTTGTAATAATATAATCTAATGAACCATCAGGATTACGTACAAATTTGTCTGCATATTTCACAGGGTCATCAAAAATAGCAGTTTCTGAAAGCGTAGCAATTTGCTTGTCTACTTCAATATTGAAATAGTCGAGAGTCAAGGCTAAATTTTTAATTGGTTCAAATACTAAGCCAGCAGTAAAAGACTTTGACTCTTCCGGATCAAGACTTTTATTTCCCCCATTTTGTCTATCAAATTGCATATTACAATCACGTTCTCTTACACCACCTGGTTTTAATACATTACCTGGGCAGAGTACGGGATCATAATAGTATCCACCTGTATTGGTTACTGAGTTTGGTCCATTCACTTCCCAAAGTGTGGGAGCTCTGAAGCCCGTGCTATAAGTCGTACGGAACATTAACTGTTTAATAGGTTCCCAACGAAGTGCAAATTTTGGATTAAACGTATCGCCAAAATCGTTGTAGTCATCATAACGAGCAGCGATTTGAGCTTCTAAAGTTTTATGAAGGGGGATATGAAATTCGGTAAATACCGATTTAATATTACGATCGCCAGTATTTACTGGTTCATCAGGATCTACGCCTGTACTAGGTGCAACTCGGGCAACATCAGTAACGACTTTTGAGGTCCAATCTTCATAACGATAGCTTGCTCCAACTGCAAAAGCCACTTCTCCTGCTGGTAATTTAAATATAGGTCTACTTGCAGTGAAATCGACAGTAGTTGTATCTAGGTTAGCTTTTAAGTATTTACCTTCAACTCCTAACTCATTCCATACATTAGCATCTTCAGGGTTTTGTGGTCCGAATGGGTTTAAAATACCATTGTTTAAAGCTTCTTGTGTTTTATCAAAATTTAAATAGCCACTTACGATAGCATCCGATGCACTACTATGAGCATAGGTAACCCCGGAGTTAATATCCCAACCATGAGTTTCACCCTCAATACCCGCAAATAATCTATGTGATTGATTAATACTATTACTTACACGATTACCCGATTGTGAACGTAGATATAGAGGGATAGTTCCAGTAGCGCCTGCTAAAGCTGGAGTGATTCCTTTACCTGGATAATATTTACTACTAGGATCAAGCGTCAAATCAAAAAATACATCTGGTGCGACTGACGTTGTAACTTCATTTCTTGCATATAAATATTCTGCAATCGCATTAAAGTTATCGTTCAGTTTAAATGTAGCTCGGCCCATAGCTGAGATGTCTTCTGTCTCTGGAACAATACCAATTACTGCTTGGCTGTTATATTTACAAATTTGACCATCAGTCTCTACTAGAGGGTTATTACCACAACCTGTAGATGCATAGGGATTACCTAATCCAGGTACATTGGCAGGGAATGAACCACTACTAGTTTTATGGATTCCTAATTCAGGTAATATGCCTCCACGTCGACTAACTTTACGGTCTTTGGCCATGACATCACCGCCTTTGCGATAGTCCACAACACCAAAAACATTGTAGCCATTTTCATCTAAATCACCGAAGCCGCCAAAGATACTGTAGTCTTGTTGCTCACCGCCTTTTTGTTCTGGTTTTTGATAGCCAGCAGTCAGATTAAGTCCTGTAAACTGTTTTTTGGTAATGAAGTTAATTACCCCGCCAATTGCATCAGTACCATAAATGGAAGAGGCACCATCTCGTAAAACCTCAATACGGTCTAACATTGCGAGTGGAATAATATTTAAGTTGGTAACGCCACTGTCATAGGCGTTTGCAGCCAATCGACGGCCATTAAGTAAAACAAGTGTCTTATTGGCACCTAAGGCTCTAAGGTTCGCTGCTGAACCCACCGTCTTACTTGCGCCTACATTACTTGCAGTCACAAAGTTCGATTGGTTTGCACTGATCTTTGCTAATGCTTCCTCTGTTGTTGTTACCCCTTGTTTTAAGATTTCATCAACTTTTACGATGGTAATGGGGGAAGCACTTTGTGCTGCAACTCCTTTGATTGAAGAACCTGTAACGGCAACTTTTACGACTTTTGTTGGTTTTTCATCAGTATTTGATTGTTCAGTTTCTGCTGCCTGTGCCAGGGTAAGACACATCATACTTAAACTAAGGGTGCTTAATTTAAGAATTGTTTTGCTGATCTTGGGGGTTGCCTGAGATCGAACATTGTATTTTTTTTTCATCGTGGATTTGATCCCTTTTTGTTGTCGTTAGCGATATTGCTGGAAAGTTTTTAAGCAAAGCAAGTGCCAACTATATATTTTTCTTTTTTTAGTTTATGCAAGATATTGATATATATTGATTTTATTATGGTTTGGTAAGTCGATTCATCTTTTATTAAACAAAAATAAATTTTCCGTTTGGAAAATTTTTTAATGTTGGCTAAAAGTTTCAAATTTATTTGTGTAAAAAATATACATTACTAGACTCTTCACATGCTTATTAAATAAAAATGTATCGTTTTAGAGCCTTTTAAGATGTAATGTTATAATATTTATTGCTATGTCTTTGAGTTATATTTTTATTATAAATCAATATATTGAATGGTGGTTATGTATGGGGTTAGCTTGATCTAATGTGGAACATAATTAATTTTTAATGTATTTTATTTGTGCATTTAAGGTATTAGATGATTAACATATGCAAAGATAATTTTTGGCAAAAAGTTACTTTTATTTATATAGTTCAAACCATTTTAAGTACCTAATAAAAATATGAATTTCTAATATTATTAATTATTTTGTGATGAATATTAATAAATGGCATGAAATTCGCTTTATTTGCAGTAGTTACAAAAGATTGGGTTTCTGACTTTATTTTTCCATTTGTTCAAATAAAAAGGCTCATAGAAAAGTAAAGAATTAAGCCCAAATAGGCTTATCTGTTGAAAAAGAACTTTTCTTATGCAGATTTAGATGTTACTCAAAAGGATAATATCTTTTAAAAAACTAATTACGTGGGTATGAACTTGAAATTAAAATTTTTTAAGCTCGCCATTTTAAGTCTGGCTATTACATCAGTTCCTTGTGCTTACGCAATTACGCCAGCGCAACTAAACAAAATTTTGCATGTTGCCTATGAAGCCCCAGATGATGGCTTTGATATGGTTAAAACCACCAATTTCTATAGTGCTAATATTGCTGAAGCAATTTTTGAGCCTTTACTTAAATATGACTATCTAGCACGTCCATTACAGTTAGCTCCCTATACAGTAGAGAGCCTGCCTAAAGTGGAACAAGACGGTAAAGTTTATACTTTTAGAATTAAGCCAGGGATCTATTTTACCAATGATCCCGCTTTTAAAGGTAAACGCCGTGAGTTAGTGGCTGAAGACTATGTTTATACAATTAAACGTATTCTAGATCCTAAAAATAGAGCGCCGTCTGTTTCATTCATTGATGGTAAGTTACTAGGTGCTGATGCGGTTGTAGCCCAAGCAAAGAAAACTGGAAAATTTGATTATGCTGCTCCAATTGCAGGAGTTAAAGCGCTTGATCGATATACGCTACAATTTACCTTAACTCGCCAAGACTATAATTTTCCTTATATTCTTGCCTATATTACTTTTGGCGGAGTTGCTAAAGAGGTTGTTGATTATTACGGTGACCGTATTGGTATGCATCCCGTAGGCACAGGCCCATACATGTTAAGTAAATATGTACCAAGAAGTAAGGTCGAGTTGGTTGCCAATCCTGATTATCGTGGTTTCGTCTGGAACTTTAAGTCGACAGGAACACCGTGGGATAACGAGCTTGTTAAGGAAATGTCTGGAAAGAAAATGCCACAAATTGGAAAGGTGGTGGTCAGTATTATTGAAGAACAACAGTCAAGATGGTTAGCGTTTCAGTCGGGTCAACTAGACTTTGACAGACTTACCGCAGATGCTGTTCCTCAAGCTTTAGATGGAAATCAGCTTAAAGCTTCTTTTAAGAAGAGAGGAATTAAACACTTCCCATATAAGGAACCTGAAATTACCTATACGATGATGAACATGCGTGATCCGGTCATTGGTGGTTTTAGCCCAGAAAAGATAGCTCTTCGTAGAGCAATTACTTTGTCGTACAACCAAAAAGAAAGTATAAAACAGGCTTATAAAGGGCAAGCTGTTCGGGCTGAAATGTTTATACCTGAAGGTGTGAATGGCTATAATCCGAAATATAAAAGTAGCGTAGGATATAACCCGCTGCTAGCAAATAAATTACTTGATTATTATGGTTATAAAAAAGGTGCTGATGGTTATAGAACCCAGCCAAACGGGAAACCTTTGATTTTAAAAATCAATACAGAAAATAGCTCGGCCTCAGTTATTCACTCTGAACTCTGGAAAAAGAATCTGGATGCAATTGGCATTCGAGTTGACTTTAAGGTAAGTAATTTTGCAGATAACTTAAAAGCCGCAACTCAATGTAAATATATGATTTGGAGTGGGGCATGGATTGCTGACTATCCTGAAGGAGATAATTTTGCACAGTTGCTTTATGGACCAAATGCTGGGCAGGGGAACCATGCTTGTTATCAATCCAAAACGTATGATGCCCTTTATACTCAGGCCATTCATTTACCACCGCAACAACGCCTGCCATATTATGAAAAACTTAATCGCCAGATTGAAGCTGATAATCCATGGATCGTTCATCTAACCCGTATTCGTAACTGGTTAGTACGGCCACAAGTTCAGGGTTTTAAACCCCATCCTATGATGAATACAAACTGGCAATATCTTGATATTACTCCTATTAAAAAATAATTTTAGATAAAGATCATGATGACTGAAAATTTAATACAAAAGCTCAAGCACTGTAGTATCAGCTTGCTATTCGCTAGTATGGCCTTAACGGGATCTACAAGTATTTTTGCGAAAAGCCCAGCCGATCCGAATAAAGTTTTACGTTATGTATTTCCAACAGCTGAAACAGGTTTCGACCCGGCTTATATCCATGATTTATATTCTGCGCATGTAACCACATCGATATTTGAAACTCTATATACCTATGATTATTTAGCAAGGCCGGCAAAACTTATTCCGCAAATAGCAACCGCTATGCCAGAAGTCAGTGCCGATGGTTTGACCTATACCATTCGTATTAAGAAGGGAATTTATTTTACACCAGACCCTGTTTTTAAAGGCAAACCTAGAGAATTAACAGCCAATGATTATGCGTACTCTTTTAAGCGTTTATTGGACCCGAATCTGCGCTCTCCAAATAGCTGGTTATTAGAAAACAAAATTGAAGGTATGGATGCTTTAGTGAAAGCAGCCAATAAGTCCGGAAAATTTAACTATGATCAAAAGGTTAGTGGTTTACAAACACCTGATAAATACACTTTGGTGATTCGTTTAGTTAAACCAGACTATAACTTTCCTTTATTACTGGCCCATGACCCGACAGGTGCAGTGGCACGTGAAGTCATCGAAAAGTATAAAGACAAAGCTGGTTATGTAATGGGCCATCCTGTAGGTACGGGTCCTTATGTGCTGAGCAAGTGGGTACCAGCATCTCGTATTGTTTTAAAAGCGAATCCTGATTATCGCGGCTTTACTTGGAACTTTACTGCCAGCAGCCCTGAAGATCAGGCAATAGTAAAACGCCTTAAAGGTAAAAAAATGCCTCAAATCGGCACAATTGATATTCAGGTGATGGAAGAAAACCAATCGCGGTGGCTAGCATTTCAGCGTGGTGAGGTTGATATATTTCAGCTTGAAGGTCAATTGGTCGCAAAAGCGATTAAAGACGGCAAACTAAGACCTGAACTTGCTAAAGATGGTGTGCAGTTGTCTCGCATTGTTGACCCCGAAATTAGCTATATTTATTGGAATCTTAAAAATCCAGTTGTTGGGGGAATGAGTAAAGAAAAAATTGCTTTACGCCGTGCGATTGCGATGTCTCGTTCGATAGATCAAGAAATTAAACTAGTAAGAAATGATGATGCACAGCGTCTACATTTTCCAATTCCACCAGGTGTAGTGGGTAATGACCCTCAATACAGAACCAGTACCCCATATTCGGTGAAAGCAGCAAATTTACTATTAGATAGATATCACTATAAAAAAGATGCCTCAGGTTGGCGTACGCAACC
The DNA here is from genome assembly GCF_013009345.1 of Acinetobacter geminorum. Taxonomy (GTDB): domain Bacteria; phylum Pseudomonadota; class Gammaproteobacteria; order Pseudomonadales; family Moraxellaceae; genus Acinetobacter; species Acinetobacter geminorum. Next base: position 16,369 of record NZ_JABELE010000007.1, read on the forward strand.
AGACGGAAAACCTCTGGTCATTGAATATATGGCGCGTAGTGACAGTATTGGGCAGCAAAGCGCTGAGCTCTGGAAGAAAAATTTTGATAGCTTGAATATCCGTATGGTCTTTAAACCCATGCTCTTTGCAGATCTTATTCGTGCGCAAAAACAATGCGACGGTATGTTCGGGTCTTCTGCATGGATAGCCGATTATCCAGATGGGGATAATTTTATGCAGAATTTTTATGGACCTAATACACATATGACGAACTGGTCTTGTGGTTCTATTCCAGAGTTTGATCAGTTGTATCGCCAAACGCAACAAATGCAAGCAGGTCCTGAGAGAGATGCACTTTATCGAAAAATGACACGGTTGTTAGAAGTTTATATGCCTGTACAAATCGCTTATGCACGCTACCGGAATATGCTGGCTCAACCAAAAATCATTGGATATAAGAAGCATCCAATTTTACATGCAGAGTGGATGTATTTCGATATTGATACAAATACTAAATCTAATCATTAAATGAAAAAAATTGGAGATACGATGAAAAATAACGCACTGAAAATGACAACCTTATGTGTGTTGACCATGGGTATAAGTCAATTTGCAACGGCAGAGACAACACGTCCTACTTTGCCATTACTTAAAGCACAGCAACTTCCAGCATGGTGTGATGCGAATTTAAAAAATATTGAGAAAGAGATTTCAAATTTAGAAAAAACACCTGTGAAAGATAATGCAGCAGCGGCATTTATATTGGCAAAGTGGGATAAAATTTTTGCGCATTTTGAAGATTTCTCAGGTCCTATAAGTCTATATAGTAACGTAGACCCAGATGCAAAGTTACGTAAAGCAGCAGAAGACTGTGAAATCAAAATTAATCAGTTTCACACTGATATATTTCAGAACCCGAAGCTATATAATTTAATTAAAAATACACAAGCAACAGACCCAATTGACCAAAAATACCGTCAAGATATCTTAGATCAGTTTGAAGACACAGGGGTTCAACTTGAGCCAGTAAAGCGTGCAAGAATGAAGGCTATTCTGGATGAGCTGACTAAAATCGAACAAGAATATGCTCGTAACGTCCGTGATAATCCGGAGAAACTTGAGTTTACTCCTGAAGAGATGAAAGGCTTACCTCAAAGTTATATTTCAGCATTAAAGAAAAATGCTAAAGGCAATTATTTATTAGGTTTTGAGTATCCAGAGTATCGTCCTTTTATGGAGTTGGCAGATAATGATGATGCTCGAAAAAGATATCAAATTGCCTTTACTCGACGGGGTACTGAACAAAATTTAAAACTACTTAAACAGGCAATTGATTTGCGCTATGAGCTTGCACAGTTATTTGGAAAAGCAAGTTATGCAGATTGGGTTTTAAAAGACCGCATGGCAAAAACGCCCGAAGCTGTAAATCAGTTTTTGGCAGAAGTACAAAAAACAGTAGCACCACTAGAGCGTAAAGAAGTAGAAGAACTCCGAGCATTTAAAGCACAAACATTAAAAACGCCGTTAGAAAAAACTGAGATAACACGTTGGAGTGAAGCTTATTGGAGTGAAAAACTTCGTAAGAGCAAATATCAAATTGATCAGGAAAAGCTTCGTGATTATTTTCCAACTTTAGCTGCTCAAAAATGGTTGTTTGCCATTTCATCTGACCTTTATGGTATTGATTTTAAACCTGCCAAAGTTAAAGCATGGCAGGATGAAGTTGAATATTACGATGTAGTTGATAAGAAAACAGGAAAACTCCTTGGTGGCTTATATATGGATAAATTCCCTCGTGAAGGGAAGTATGGCCATGCTGCCGTTTGGGGAGTGTACGGTGGTAGTACATTAACAAACCGCTTACCAGTTTCAGCCCTAGTCACAAACTTTAATCGAAAAGGGCTAAACAGTGACGAGCTTGAAACTTTTGTCCATGAGTTTGGTCATGCTTTACACGGCATTTTGTCAAATACACGTTATGCGAGTCAGTCTGGAACCTCTGTAGAGCGTGATTTCGTAGAGGCACCCTCTCAAATGTATGAGGAGTGGGCTCGCCGTAAAGAAACCTTATCTAAAGTGGCCGATTATTGCGATCCAGCCTGCCCACGTGTTGACGATGAGTTAATTGCCCGTTTAAAAGCTGTACATAACTATGGTCGTGGCTTGCGTTATGCGCGTCAGACCCTTTATGCACAGTACGACATGTCATTGCATACTGCCGATGCATTAAAAGTAAAACCTTTAGAAAATTGGCAAAAAATGGAAGCTGCTACAGCTTTAGGTTATGTACCAACAACCGAATTTCCGGGACAGTTTGGGCATTTGATGGGGGGATATCAAGCCGGTTATTACGGCTATATGTGGTCTGAGGTTTTAGCTTTAGACATGCTTTCTGCTTATGGGGACAACCTTAATAACCCACAAGTAGGGCAACGTTACCGTCAAACGATCTTATCGCAAGGTAGCCAAAAACCAGCAGCTGAATTAGTTAAAGATTTCCTCGGTCGTGATCCTGACAATAAAGCATTCTTTAACGAAATTACCGGACAACGGGTTAAATAAGGAATTATCACTATGCTGGCATATGTTATTCGGCGTTTATGGCAGATGATTCCAACTATGTTGGGGGTAGTCTTACTTATTTTTATTCTTTTTAACTGGGTAGGTGGAGATCCTGCTTATATTTTAGCGGGCAAGATGTCTAATCCTGAGCAGATCGAAAACATTCGTAAGCAGTTAGGTGTCGATCAGCCTTATTACGTTCAGCTCTGGATTTTCATTAAACAAATACTGACTTTTGATTATGGTGCGAGTTGGAGTACTGGCGAACCTGTTTCTCAAATTATTTTAACCCGATTAGGACCCTCACTCACGCTTCTAATTCCACTGACTATTTTACAGACGGTTATTTCAATTATTTTGGCATTGGCTGTTGCTGCGGTGCGTGGATCTCTAACTGACCGCATGGTCATGATGCTATGCACTATCGGCATGTCGATCAGCATCTTAGTTTACATTATCGTTTTTCAATATGTTCTTGCGTATCAGCTAAGTTGGTTTCCTGTGCAAGGCTGGAGCGACACGTTTACTGATAATTTATTTAAGTTTGCTTTACTACCAATTCTAATCATGCTGGTGGTGAGTATTGCCCCGACTTTACGTTTATATCGTAGTTTTGTGCTTGATGAAATTAATCAGGACTATGTTCGAACAGCACGTGCTAAAGGTGTAGGTGAAAGCCGAATTTTAGGTGTACATGTACTGCGTAATGCTTCAATTCCTATTATTACCGACGTGATGTCAACTTTACCTGCATTGCTCATAGGCGCATTTTTAATTGAACGTTTTTTTGGTATTCCCGGGATTGGTCGAGAGGTGATTATTGCAGTTGAGCGAAGTGATTTTCCTGTTATTAAGGCAATTACAGTTTACATCGCCGCAGCAACTATGATTTTTAATCTGATTGCCGATTTGGTCTACAAAGTGGTTGATCCACGTGTACAGTTGAAGTAGGTGGGCTATGCTGAGCGTTTTATCAAAAAGAAAACAACAAACAAAAGCTGAAGCTCATTCATCTGGTTTGTGGAAACTTGCCATGCGACGTCTTCGGGCAGACAAGATCGCGATGTCATCACTAGTGATTGTATTGCTTTATTTTATTATCTTGCTTCTATCAATGACTGGTGTGATTGCATCTGACTGGAATAAAGAGGTTGCAGTCAGTTATGCACCACCGACATTTATAGGAGCTGATAAGACAACAGAAGCTGGACAAAATTCAGCAGCAATTGAGGAGGAATTACCAGAAAACCCAGTTGATCCTTTAAAAGATGTAATTAACAAGCTTAAGGCTGAAATTAAACAAGAAAAGAGTGCTGGAAGTGCAATTGATTATTATGGTGTAGTTGACCCATTAGCCGATGATATGAAAGCTATCGATCAGCAACTGGGCGGACATTTACTTGATCAGCAAGCAGAGCTTAAAAGTACCCTTGTCTTTGGAGCTGATAAATGGGGACAGGACGTTTTAAAGAAAACTATTAAAGGTGCTGAAACTTCAATTATTGTTGGGGTGATATCGGCTTTACTTGCAGTAGGGATTGGTACACTTTTAGGCGCAATTTCTGGATATTTCGGTGGTTGGGTGGATGATATTCTCAACTGGTTTTATAACATTTTTACCTCAATCCCATATTTATTATTAGTTCTCGCTATTGCTGCCGTACTTCAACAAAAAGGCATTTTATCCATTGTTCTGATTTTAGGTTTAACGGGCTGGACGGGTGTTTATCGTTTAATTCGTGCAGAATATATGAAGCATACTGCACGTGAGTACGTTCTGGCTGCTAAAGCAATTGGTGTTGGACATTTCCGTCGTATGTTCATTCATATTTTCCCTAATGTCAGCCATATTGCTTTGGTTCAGATGTCAATTTTGGTGGTGTCTTTTATTAAATCTGAAGTCATTTTGAGTTTCTTAGGCTTCGGTGTACCGGTAGGCGTAGTGTCTTGGGGGAGCATGTTAAATGAGGCACAAAGTGAACTTCTTTTAGGCAAATGGTGGCAGCTTGTAGCAGCCTCTGTCGCAATGGCTGTTTTAGTTACTGCATTCTCTATGTTTACTGATGCTCTTCGTGATGCATTAGATCCAAAACTAAAATAAGAGGAAACCCTAATGTCAAAACAAGAAAATAAGAATGTGCCATTACTTCACATTGAAAATTTACGTGTAAGCTTTAAAGGTGAAGACAAAAAGTATATCGAAACTGTAAAAGGAATCTCCTTTGATATTCCAGCAAATACCACAGTTGCTTTAGTTGGCGAGTCGGGTAGCGGCAAATCGGTTACTTCTTTGGCAACTATGGGATTACTTCCTGTCGGTCAGAGCAAAATTGATGAGCAAAGTAAAATTATATTTGAAGGAAAAGATTTACTGAGCTTATCCCGTAAAGAGATGCGACAAATCTGTGGTAAAGACATAGCCATGATTTTTCAGGAGCCGATGTCATCATTAAATCCTGTTTTTACGGTTGGCAATCAAATTGCAGAAGTTTTGTGTTTACACATGGGGTTGAGCCGTAAACAGGCTCGACAACGTGTTTTAGAGTTGCTTAAAGAAGTAGGTATTCCTTCACCTGAAACTAAAATTGATGCTTATCCAAATCAACTTTCGGGTGGTCAACAGCAACGTGTCATGATTGCTATGGCGATTGCTTGTGAACCTAAACTGCTGATTGCTGATGAGCCTACCACTGCACTTGATGTCACAATTCAAAAGCAAATTATTGATTTGCTCGAGTCATTGCGTAAGCGCCGTCAAATGTCGATGCTTTTTATTACCCACGATTTAGCATTGGTTGGTGAAATTGCAGATAAAGTCATTGTAATGCGTCATGGCGAGATTAGAGAGCAAGGTGCTGCTGATCAGGTCCTTGAACAGCCTAAAGATGTATATACGAGAGCTTTGTTATATTGCCGCCCGCAAATGTCACAACGACCTTATCGTTTGCCTGTGACGAGCGATTTTATGCGTCAAGAAGAAGATGTATTGGTCGAACAAAGTTTTGACGTTTCAGAAATTCCCGAGCGCAAACGTGGTTTAAATGGTGATGAGCAAATCATCTTAGAAGTAAAAGACCTGAAAAAAAGTTTTTATAGCCGTAAAGGCCTATTTGGCAAAGAAGAGTTTCAGGCCGTTAAAGGAGTTTCTTTTAAACTTGCTAAAGGAAAAACCTTGGGTTTAGTCGGTGAGTCAGGTTCAGGTAAAACGACCATTGGGCTATTACTCATGCGCTTACATCAGGCATCTGGTGGGCAGGCTTTTATCGAAGGTAAAGATATTCTTTCATTAACTGAAAAAGAGTTTGCTAAATATCAACGGAAAATCCAGATCATCTTTCAAAATCCTTATGCGTCTCTTAATCCACGCTTTACCATCGGGCAGATATTACTAGAGCCTATGCAAATTCATGGTATTGGTAAAGATGATGCTGAGCGCAAACAAATTGCGCTTAGTTTGCTTGAGCGAGTCAATTTACCTGAACAAGCTTACTACCGATATCCACATGAGTTTTCAGGTGGACAACGTCAACGTATTGCCATTGCACGCTGTTTAACGCTAAAGCCTGAAATTTTAATTTGTGATGAATCTGTTTCTGCGCTCGATGTTTCAGTTCAGGCACAAGTACTTAATTTATTGCAAGACTTACAAGATGAGTTTGGGCTGAGTTATATCTTTATTTCACATGATTTATCGGTCGTGAAATATATCTCTGATCAGGTTATGGTCATGAATCATGGCGAGGTTGTTGAAATAGCTAATTCAGATGAACTCTATGCACATCCTCAACATGATTATACTAAACGACTATTACAGGCGATTCCTCAAGGGATTCAACACGTTTCATAAGCGTAAAGTTATGTCGTTAAGGGCACTTTCGAGTGCCTTTTTATTTGGTTTATGTGGTAAATGCTTATAAAATAAAAAAGAAGTAAATGTAGAGTATTTTATTCTTGTTATGTGCGCTAATTTTAAACCTTCAACGCTTGCCCAATTACAGCAACTTCAGTTGCCTGTGGTCGGCTTTAGCTATGCCGAAGAGGTTTATCCTGCTGGAACAATGCCACTATTATTCAAATCATCACAAGGGCTTGAGTGGCGCGAAGTGATGTTTGGATTGGTTCCAAAATGGGCTGAAGATACAAACATAGCAAAACATACCTACAATGCCCGTCATGAGACTATTTTTCAAAAACCTAGCTTTCAAGAAGCCGCACTTAAATGTAAATTCGGTGTGATTCCAGTGAACGAATTTTATGAAAGTAAGTATATAAATGATAAACCTGAGCGGTGGGGTGTTCGCCGTAAAGATGGGCAGGCTTTTTTCATCGCAGCAATCTATGAAATTTGCAAAATTAATGAGACGGTTATTCGTTCTGCAAGCATGTTAACTATGGACGGCATAGACCATCCCATGATGAAAGACTTTCACGAACCAGGCGATGTTAAACGATCAGTTATTGTGATTCCACATGATCGACTAGAAGAGTGGTTAAGTTTAGAAACACCAGATATTTCCAGCTTCATTGAAGGTTTTCCAGTTGAAGAGTTTGAATGCTCTCATGTCCCAAAAGAAAAAGTTATAAAACCGACACCACAGTTAAGTATGTTTGACTAATCTATCTAAAATTAAGATGAGGTTATTGATGTCAAATTTGAATCAATAACCTATATCACTTATTCAATATTTTTACTTAATGTTTGTACTTCAGAATCTTCAGCTAAATAGCTCAATTCAATCGGTGAAATCACAAAAGTTGTATTATCTGAGGTCTGTTTAAATACAAAGCCATATTCAAAAGATTGGCTATTTTTACTTGGTAACCAGAATAGATAAGGGCAGCCTGTATAACTACCATCCCAACCCATTTCTCTAGCGAGAGCCAAAGCTGTATCAGATTTCGCTATGATTTCTTTGAGAGATTCTTTATCTCGTGTTGAAACATCACCATCATCATCTGCAAATGTTTGTAGAAACTCATTTAAGGGCTTAAGGTCTTCCCAGTTATGTTCTATTGTTGAGAAATGATATCCATATAGCATCATGTGCACTTTCTTCCATCTTGTTATTGTGTCCTTGAACATACCAAGAAATATATGAAAAGGAAATGGATAAATCTGATTTAAGTTGTTTATTTTTCATAACTTATAGATTGTTTTTTGTACGGAATAAAGACTTTTATAAATATTAAAATTATTCATATTACCTCAATAGCATAGGCGGAAAGTAACGATGCTAATGATTAGGATAAATGACTATTTTAGTAAATCAAACTGTTGGCGAATATAGAATTGTTCATAATTCACCTATAATAGAAATGAAACTATGTAGAGCATATTTATGTTTATAACAACTACGCGCCCACAAGATAATTTAATTAATCAACTTCTGCCGATTTTGGAACAGGCGAGTCAGATTTTACTAGAAGAATATCAAAACTATTCAGCGGGTTATGAGTTTACTATTCATGAAAAGCAAGATGATTCACCTGTAACCCAAGCAGATCTAAAGGTAAATAGATTTTTATTAAAGCATCTGGCCGAGATTACTCCAGATTTGCCTGTATTGTCTGAAGAAAGTGATTATAGTGCCCGTCATGACTGGTCTACTTGTTGGATGTTAGATCCGCTTGATGGTACGAAAGAGTTTATACATGAACGTGATGAATTTACGATCAATCTAAGCTTGATCAACGGCAAAGAAACAGTTTTCTCCGTTATTGCTGTGCCATGTGAACAAGTTGTGTACTTAGGATATCTGCAAGATTTACCTTTTAAATATAGCTTTAGCCAACAACAATGGTATCAATATCAGGTTAGTTCAACTTCGCTAGATGCACCTATACAAATAGGACTTAGTCACGGTAGTAAAAATCCAAAATACCAAAAATTTATTCAACCTATTGAAAAAGAACATCGTATTATTCGACGAGAAGCTGGGAGTGCCTATAAGTTTTGTATGATGTTAGAAGGTGAAATTGATATTTACCCACGCTTTCATCCTACTTCTGAATGGGATACCAGTTCTGGTCAAGGTCTGTTAGAAAGTATAGGCGGTGGTTTACTTACTCTTGATGGAAAACCTTTTGAATATAACCAAAGAAGCACGGTTTTAAATAAGGGCTTTATCGCTTTTCGTGATCAGGAAAGCAAAAAAATAGCATTTGAAGCATTAGCCCAATCAGGTGTTATCGATTGAGAGTTATGCCAGACATGTTATAGTGGCAAAGTATTGAAAAAAGATGACAAGATAAAGATGGCACTCGATTTATTGCCTAAAAGTATGTTTGAAGCAATTGATTTATTGCCCGATGCTTCAACTCCTGTAACCTTATTTACGCGCCATTCTTTAAGAGAACTTGTAGATGGGCAGGGCTTGGCTGGTTATGATCTCCAACTTACTCCTCAAGGACGTGAGCTTGCGCAGGCATGGGGTAATTACTTAATCAAAAATACAGATCGTGTTATTCAGCATTGTATTTCAAGTCCAATACAACGCTGTGTCGATACGGCGGCACTCATGATTGAAGGGGCTGACGATGTAAGTCCTCAATCAAATACTCATACGATTGAAATTATTGAGCAAGGGCTACTTGTTGAACCGGGTAGCTTTGTGTTGGATATACAACAAGCTGCTCCTTATTTTAAAAAGCAGGGCGCTTTAGGTTTTATTAATAGTTTTGTAAATAATGCATTACCTGGTATGAAACATCCCATTACTGGTGTTTTAGATGTACTAGAGCTTATTTACCGGACTCATCCAAAAACTAAAGGCGGTCTTAGTTTAGCCGTGAGTCATGACACGATTATTGCAGCAATTGTTGCTGTAATTTCTGGCGAGAATAAAATTAAGAAAGAAGACTGGCCGGAAATGATGGAAGGATTATTTGTCTGGTTTGAAGGTGAAGAGTTTCCAAATTGTAAATTAAAGTGGATTTGGAGAGGAAAGGCCTATGAGCTGAATGTAGCTAAATTTCATAAAGTGCTATAAGCTCAAAAACGATAGATAATAAAAAAAGCCCTATTGGGCTTTTTTTACATGTTCAAATTAGTTAGCTAACGCTTTAACTTGAGCATTTAAACGGCTCTTATGACGAGCAGCTTTATTTTTGTGGATGATGCCTTTATCAGCCATGCGGTCGATTACAGGAACAGCTTTTTTGTAAGCTTCTGTAGCAACAGCATAATCACCACCAGCGATTGCACTTAAAGTACGTTTGATGTAGGTACGAACCATAGAACGCAAGCTTGCGTTGTGTTTACGCGCTGTAACGTTTTGACGCGCACGTTTTTTAGCTTGAGCAGAGTTTGCCACTCTTGCACTCCTTGAAAATAAGTTGGTCTGGGCGGGCTGTGGTCAATTCAGTAAACTGGTGTAACCATCACCAGCCCGTAAACAAGTGCCATATTGTGATGAATCAACACCGTGAAGTCAAGCCTTGCGAGCATTTTAAGCGGTTTTAGGGGCTGCTAAAACGGTAAGAAAAGGTTAAATTTGATACAAACTTAAAGAGGGTTGGATAAAAAATGACTATAAGTACTAAAAAAGCAATTGTGATAGGTGCTACGGGGCTTGTGGGTTTAGCGCTTGTCGAACAGCTTGAGCAAACACCAGAATTTGAAGCGATTACTGTTGTGGTGAGAAAAGAATCACAACTACTTAATACATATAAAAAAGTTACTCAACTCGTTATAGAGGATTTTTTATTGCTCAATGATGAAGATGTGAATGGCCATACCCATGCATTTAGCTGTCTTGGAACGACATTAAAATTGGCAGGCTCAAAACAGGCTTTTTACGCTGTGGATTATGAAATCAATGCTCATTTAGCAGATTTAGTACAAGATAAACATATTCATCTATTGCTAGTGAGTGCCCTTGGAGCAAATGCAAATTCTCCAATTTTCTATAATAAAGTGAAAGGACAGTTAGAAGATTATATTGAGAGTTTAGAACTCGAAAAACTATCAATTTTTAGACCGTCTTTACTGATTGGTAAACGCAGCGATGTACGGTTTATTGAAGACTTAGGACAAAGTCTATTTAAACTTATCGAGAATAAATTTCAAAAGCCATTCAAATATAAGCCAGTAACTGCGGAGCAATTGGCTCATACGATGGTCGTAGCGGCGCTAACGCAAATTGAAGCCTTTAAACGATATGATAATCTGAGCATACAACAAACTCGATAAGGGAGTATTAAAGTGTCAACAGTACCATTTGTAACATGTGATTTATTAGATGATAACCCTGAAAAAGACTTACAGGTTGTAATCCCATCAATGGATGGCAAGTTCTTTCAAAGTTATGGAGCACGTAAAACTTTTGGGGGGCAGGTTGTAACAGTAAAGTGCTTTGAAGATAACTCACGTGTAAAAGAGTTATTGGCAACAGATGGTACAGGTAAAGTATTAGTTGTTGATGGTGGTGCATCTATGCGCTGTGCACTTATGGGTGATTTGATTGCTGAGTCAGCAGTTAAAAACAACTGGAATGGTGTAGTGATTTACGGTTGTGTACGAGATGTTGATGCAATTGCGACCTTAGATTTGGGAGTACATGCATTGGCTGCAATTCCGCAAAAAAGTAATCGTAAGGGCATTGGTGAGGTAGATATTAATTTGTATTTTGGTGGAGTCACAATTCAATCTGGTGATTTTATCTATGCTGATAATAATGGGATTGTGATAGCAAAAGAAAAATTAGTCTAATTCTCTAATATAAAGGAAGGCACGATGGTGATTCATCAAATTAAAGTACTTCAAGCAGTTGTATCTGCAATTGCTGAAGGTGGTAGAGGTGTTTCAGGAACAGCATTTCCGCAACAGCCTGTAAAGGCTTTGAAATTATATGAATTTGAAGGTTCACCATTTTGTCGTCGCGTTCGTGAAGTGATTACACTTTTGAATCTGGACGTTGAAATTTATCCATGTCCTAAAGGTGGAACAAAGTATCGTTCAGTTGTAAAAGAAAAAGGCGGTAAATTACAGTTTCCATTTTTAATTGATGAAAATACTGGCGATCAGCTATATGAATCACAGGATATTATTCATCATTTATTTAAACATTATGGTAAGACCGGGAAAACACCGCAGAAATTTTCGAGTTACCCAAACATGCCTTATGTTGCAGTTGCAGGAACTATATTAAATGGAGCTCGTGGAATATGGATAAATAAAAAAATTGTTAATAGAGCTTCACCTGAACAAAAACTTGAGTTATGGAGTTTTGAAGCAAGTCCGTATTCACGAATTGTAAGAAGTCTACTCTCTGAACTTGAGCTACCATATATTTTGCATAATGTGGCAAAAGAGAGATGGCAAGATATGGGACCTGCTATTCTTCGCTTAAAACCGGGTAAATATATACCTTTAGAAGGTGGAAAAAGGGAAAAGCTATTACCGATTATGCAGGATAAAATGCAGGTGCCGTATTTGGTAGATCCAAATACGGGAGTGAAGATGTTTGAGTCAGCTCAAATCGTAAAGTATTTAAAAAAGCAATATGGACGTTGAGTGAGGTTAATTTGAGTAAGAGTTTAAGGCGTTTTACTTAAACTCTTATTAACATCAGATTTCTTAACAGCTTGTATGAAAAAAATATGAGTATGCTAAATTAATAAGCTTAAATACCTAACAAGGCATATTTTATGGAATGTATGAGAATTCAACCTGTAACGAGTGCTGCTGGTGAAAATGCATTATTTATTGTATTGGGACTAGCTCAAGGTGATTCTGTAATAGAAGAAGTAAAAGATTTTGCTGCTAATTTTTCAGCACTAACCAGAAGTTTAACTAACCGTTATCCAGATAGTAAATTTAATGCTACTTTAGGTTTTAGCTCCAATGCATGGGATATATTATTTCCAGAGCAATCCAAGCCTCAAGAGTTACAACCATTTCAAGAAATTAGAGGTCCGAAATACACGGCTGTCTCAACTCCAGGTGATTTATTTTTTCATATACGTGCTGATCGTCAGACTTTATGTTACGAGCTGGGCAATATAATTAATCAACAGCTTGGTAAGGTAACTTATCCAATTGATGAAGTTCATGGTTTTCGTTATTTTGATGGGCGTGCAATTATTGGCTTTGTGGATGGGACTGAGAATCCTGAACCTGTTATTGCAGCGCAGTGGGCGTTAGTAGGCGATGAAGATCCTGATTTTATCGGGGGAAGTTATGCTTTTATCCAGAAATATACACACGATATGGACAAATGGCGTTCATTAACTGACGAAGAGCAAGAAAAAGTGATTGGCCGTAAAAAGTTCAATGATGTTGAGCTCGGCGATGATGAAAAACCTTTAACTGCTCATAATGTGGTTAGTAAAGCTCATGATGCGGAAGGTAATGAACTTAAAATTATGCGAGCTAATATGCCTTTTTCAAATCCTTCTAGAAATGAATATGGCACATTCTTTATTGGCTACTCGCGTAAATTTAGTACAACCCGACAAATGCTTGAGAACATGTTTCTAGGCAACGAGCATGGTAACCTAGATCGGTTACTTGACTTTAGTACTGCTCAAACAGGTACTTTATTTTTTGTACCGACTGTAGATTTTCTTGATGATTTGGGCGATGAATAGTCGTTAATTTAGAAGACTTAAATGATGGAAGGGACTAGATACTTCCATCATTTAAATTGAAATAAATATGATGTGATGAAATGTTTAAAAAGATAACGCAGCTTTTTCAAGGCTCGAAAGAGACACCTGAACAAATTTACTTGCAAGAGAACCAATTAAAATTTGATTCTGAACGTGGGCCTATCATTAATGATGTATTGATTAATCAGAAATGGTCAGAGCATCTGGAATATTTCTCAAACCGTAAATTACAGAATTTTGATAATCTTCAAAAGTTATTTCAAATTACGCCACAAATTAATGAAAAGATTGATCTAGAAATTGCAACACAGCGTTATGTTGCAAGATTAGAAAATACTCAAGAAAAACTACTTCAACTCAAAGCGATTATACAAATATTGAATCAATATTACGTTTTGTTTTTGCGTGATAAATAATCATAGTTGATTGATTAAAAAATATAAAAAGTAGGGCCAACTAGTAGTTTGATTTTCAAAAAAATAACTCATTTCACTAAAAACATCATGCTACTATTGAGCTCATATCTTCTTAGCTGATAAAAGCCATATACATGTTTCAACAAGAAATCTCTCAATTGAATTTACAACAGCTCAAAGCCGGTGAAAAGCGTTGGGTAGGGTCGTTATTAGGTTCATCTGCTGCATTATTATTCAAAGAAATTGCAATTCAGCATTCATCTTTGCTCGTTATAGTAGCTCGAAATAACCAACATGTTGCTCAGTTAGAAAGTGAACTTGAATTTTATGGCATAAAACCGACAATTTTCCCTGATTGGGAGATTTTGCCGTATGACCGTTTGTCACCTCATCAAGATATTGTTTCAGAACGTCTCGCGATTTTATCCAATATGCCGCAAAAAGGTGTATTGCTCATTTCAGCAAGTACTTTAGCTCAAAGAGTTGCACCCTATTCTTGGGTTTTAGGTGAGCATTTTGATATACGTGTGGGGCAAAAATTTGATTTAGAACAACAGAAGCTACGTTTAGTACAAGCTGGGTATCATTTAGTAGATACAGTTTACGACCATGGTGAGTTTGCTGTACGTGGCAGCATTATGGATATTTTTTCATCTGGTCAGGATGCACCTATCCGTATTGACCTGTTTGATGATGAAATTGATACATTAAAATTCTTTGATCCAGAAACACAAAGAACCACCACAACTTTAAAAAGTTTTACAGTTCTTCCCGCGAAAGAGTTCCCATTAAAAGAAGCTCGTTCCATTTTCAGAGATCGTTATTCTGAACTTTTTCCGACCGCAAATCCTAAGAAAAACCCAATTTACCAAGATGTTCTTGATGGAATCGCATCTCCGGGAATCGAGTTTTATTTACCGTTATTTTTTGATAAAACTCAAATGCAATCTCAAAGTACACTTACAACGTACTTTCCAAAGAATTGCATTGTAATTACAAATAATGATGTGGATACTGATTTAACCAGTTTTTGGAAAGAAGTTTTTCGTCGCTATGAAGATAGGCGCCATAACGCAGACCAGCCAATTCTCCCTCCTGATGAGTTATTTATTGCACCAAATAACTTACTAAGTGCCTTAAATCAGTTCCCACGTATGCTTGTGAGCGCTGAAGCAGTTGAAGAAAAAGTTGGGGCTCTAAATCTTAAGGTTGAGCAACCACCTAAGTTGCCAGTTGATCCGAAAAAAGACAAACCATTTGCGGTAGTTAAAAAATATATTGATGAAGCAAATCATCCTGTTTTATTGGTTGCAGAAAGTGCTGGTCGACGAGAAAGTTTAAGAGATGGTTTGCGTGCCAGTCTGGGAGATATTCCTAGTGTAGATAGTTTTGAGCAATTCCAGAAAAGTCAGTTTGCGATTGCGATTACGAATGCGCCATTAGACCGTGGTTTGCTTTTAACCGATCAATTGTCGGTTATTTCGGAAAATCAGTTATATGAGCATCGCGTAGTTCAACGTCGTCGTAAACGTCAGCAAGAAGTTTCAGAAGAGTTTCTAATTCGTAGTTTGACCGAATTAAGTATAGGCGCTCCTGTTGTTCATATCGATCATGGTGTTGGGCGTTATGCTGGATTAATTACTTTGGCAATTGAAGGCCAAGATTATGAATTCTTGCAACTAGACTATGCTGAAGAGGCAAAAGTTTATGTGCCTGTGACCAACTTGCATCTGATTAGCCGCTATAGTGGCGGGGATCCAGATTTAGCTCCATTACATAAAATTGGAACTGACGCATGGAGTAAGGCTAAACGTAAAGCTTTAGAACAAATTCATGATGTTGCAGCAGAGTTGCTACATATACAAGCACGTCGTCAGTCGAAACCTGGTTTTGGCTTTGAAGTCGATCAGTCGCTTTATATGCAATTTGCGAGTGGATTTGCGTACGAAGAAACACTTGATCAAGCCAATGCTATTGAAGCGACGCTTTATGATATGCAACAAGCTAAACCGATGGATCGACTTGTTTGTGGGGACGTTGGTTTTGGTAAAACAGAAGTTGCGATGCGTGCGGCATTTGTTGCGGTGCAAAATGGTAAGCAAGTCGCTGTATTAGTACCGACGACATTACTTGCTCAACAGCATTATGAATCTTTTAAAGACCGTTTTGCCGATTGGCCTGTTCGTATCGAAGTACTATCACGCTTTGGTTCAAATAAAACCCATACGAAAAATATTGAAGACCTTGCTGAAGGCAAAGTCGATATTGTGGTGGGCACCCATAAACTTTTACAAGAAAATGTACAGTTTAAAGATTTAGGCTTAATGGTGGTCGACGAAGAGCACCGTTTTGGGGTGCGTGATAAAGAGCGTATTAAAGCATTACGTGCAGATGTAGATATGTTAACGCTTACAGCTACACCAATTCCACGTACGCTTAATATGGCTTTTTCGGGAATGCGTGATTTATCTATCATTGCTACACCGCCAGCCCGTCGTTTAGCTGTTAAAACCTTTGTACAAGAACATACCGAAGCATCTATTAAAGAAGCGATCTTGCGTGAGTTACTACGTGGTGGTCAAGTATACTTCTTGCACAATGAAGTTGATACGATTGAGAGAGCAGCTGAAAATATTCGTGTGCTTGTCCCTGAAGCTCGTGTAGCCGTCGCACATGGACAAATGAGGGAAAGAGAACTTGAGCAAGTCATGCAACAGTTCTACCACAAAGAATACAATGTATTGGTATGCTCAACCATTATTGAAACCGGAATTGATGTTCCAAATGCCAACACTATTTTGATAGAAAGGGCTGACAAACTTGGTTTAGCTCAATTACACCAACTACGTGGCCGTGTAGGACGTTCACACCACCAAGCTTATGCCTACTTATTGGTTCCTTCCATAAAGCATTTAAAAGGTGATGCTGAAAAACGTCTAGATGCAATTCAACGTGCTTCAACTCTTGGTGCTGGTTTCATGCTGGCTACAGAAGATTTAGAAATTCGAGGCGCAGGTGAGCTTTTAGGTGAGCAGCAAAGTGGCTCAATGCAGGCAATTGGATATAGCCTATATATGGAAATGCTGGAAAAAGCTACTAAAGCGATTCAGCAAGGTAAAACACCGAATTTTGATGCGCCTTTATCATTAACTGCAGAAATTAATTTACACATTCCTGCACTGATTCCAGATGAGTATCTAGGTGACGTGCATCAGCGTTTATTATTCTATAAGCGTATTAGTAATACAGATACCCAAGAAAAGCTCGACAATATCCGTATGGAGCTTATTGACCGTTTTGGAGTTCCACCGCAATCAGTTAAACACTTATTTAGTGTTCACCAAATTCGACTGAAAGCTGAACAGCTAGGGATTACTAAGATCGATATTAATACGCAAGGTGGCAATATTGAATTCTCGCCTGATACACCTGTTCAGGCCATTAGTATTATTCAACTCATGCAAAAGCATCCAACCTATTATCGTATGGAAGGTGGTCAACGTTTAAAGGTTATGGTTCAGCTTGAAGAACAGGAAAAACGGATCCAATTTATTAATGATTTGTTAGCGAAATTATTGAATGAATTACATGCTTAAATAGTGTTTTAAAGTGATTTTCATTCCATATAAATTCTTTGTATGTTGATAACAGAGTTTTATGCACGATTTCTCGGTCTGTTGGGGTAATAAGTGCATAAAATCATTGTTATTTGTAATCAAACCAGACACTAGCAATACTCACATCAAAACTGATGTGATAGTATTAGCCATTATTGTTTATTGTCATTTATAAAAGATATGTTTAGTTTGCATCCACAACTTGCTCAAGATACTTTTTTTGTAGGCGATTTCCCGCTTTCAACATGTCGTTTAATGAATGATATGCAATTCCCTTGGCTGATTTTAATCCCTCGTGTGCCGGGAATCACAGAATTATATGAGTTGAGCCAAGCTGACCAAGAACAGTTTTTACGTGAATCAAGTTGGTTATCTAGCCAGCTATCTCGTGTATTCCGCGCTGATAAAATGAATGTTGCCGCTTTGGGAAATATGGTGCCTCAATTGCATTTCCATCATGTGGTACGTTATCAGAATGATGTTGCATGGCCTAAACCAGTATGGGGTACACCTGTGGTTCCTTATACAAATGATGTGCTGGCTCATATGCGTCAAACTCTTATGCTTGCGTTACGTGGTCAAGGTGATATGCCATTTGATTGGCGCATGGACTAAATCAATGCAATGCCACATTTATATGAATGTGGCTACATTGAGGTGTGGAGGATAGGGTGCAATTAGAGAGGTTTATCGATAGAGAGCCCAAGCAGTTTGCATATTTTCATCGTTTGATGGGATATTCAATTCTGTCCTTAATTTTAGTGATCTATGCTTTTACCTCACCTAATACAAATTATCAGATCTATGTTCCACCTTTTTTCCTATTCTTGCTTTTTATTAGTTCGAAGTTAGAACATTGGCTTCAGTACCAATTCGATAAAAAAACTCAAAAAAGTGTTTTCTTTGCAATCGATGCAATTGTTGTAGCTGTTACCTTAGCAGGTCTGCATCTCAATTTGGTGCCTACATTTATTGCACTTTTTGCATTATTTTATTCAGCAATTAATAGCCGTATTTCTTTCGCAGTCATTTGTTTGACCAGCTTGTTAGGCGCGATTATTTTTTATTTAAGTACATTCTTTTTATTTGGTTTTTATACATATTTTGAGCCTACTAGCCAAGAGTTGACTGTAATTACACTTCTTGGCTTGGTTATGTTTATTACCATCGGAAACTACTACCAGCATCGTTGGGTAAAAAAAATCAGTCAGCAGCGTCAACATTACTATGACCAAATGACCCGCTATATTGCTTTTGCTAATCAATTAAGCCGTTATGCGCCATTACAGTTATGGCAGTCTATTATGCGCGGTGAGGCTGAAGCAAAGATTGAATATAAGCGTAAAAAAATGACAGTGTTTTTTTCTGATATTCAGGGTTTTACAGAGTTATCAGAAACTTTAATTCCAGATGATTTAGCATTCTTGCTTAATGATTATTTAAGTCATATGACGGAAATCGCTAAACAGTATGAAGCCACAGTCGATAAATTTATGGGAGATGCCATCCTGATATTTTTTGGTGATCCAAATTCACAAGGTGTGGAACAAGATGCCAAAGCATGTGTAGAAATGGCAATCGCTATGCGTCAGCAAATGAAATTGTTGCGCGAGCGCTGGAAAAAGATGGGTTACTCAGCATTGCATATCCGAATGGGTATTAGTACTGGTTATTGCCACGTAGGAAATTATGGGGCAACCCATCGTATGGCTTATACGATTGTGGGTCGTGATGTAAATTTAGCGGCTCGTCTGCAATATGCTGCTGAAATAGATGAAATCTTAATTTCAGACGATACTTATCAATTAATCAAAAGTGATTTCCTCTGTGCTCCAAAAACACCGATTTATCTAAAAGGTATTCAAGGTGCGGTAAAGACATGGCAAGTGATGGAGAAATATACAGGGAATAAGTCAGATCATCAGCAATGGTTTGATTATGAGTATAAAGGCTTTCATTTGGTACTTAACTTAGAAGAAGTACAAAACTATGAATATCCTGAATTAGTAGAAGTGCTTGAGAAAATGATTCAACGAATTAAAGTTCAACAAACTTTAGTGAATACTCAAGGTATAGCGCAGTTAAGACTTGAAGATGAAGTTAAGCCTTTACAAATAGACCAACAAGATTAAGTTTAGAGTTTATAAAATATAAAAAAGCTGCTTTTAAAGCAGCTTTTTTATTAACACGATTAATGATTTTCTGAAGCATGGTTAATTGTATATTTAGGAATCTCAATTTCTAAATCTTCATCCACAACTTTTACTTGGCATGAAAGGCGAGAATCTGGTTCAAGACCCCAAGCTCGATCTAAAAGATCTGCTTCAACATCATCCATTTCTTCTAGGCTATCAAAACCTTTACGAACTACTACGTGACATGTTGTACAAGCGCATGACATGTCACATGCATGTTCGATTTTAATTCCTCGATCCAGCAAACTTTGACAAAGATTTGCATTCTGTTCAACTTCAAATTCTGCACCTTCAGGACAAAATTGAGCGTGAGGAAGTACTTTAATGCGGGGCATATTGATCACCTATACCTTTAGTTTGAATTTGACCAATCTTCAAGTTTTGTACCTTTTAAGGCGTGGTCAATATGTCGATTCATACGTAGTGCAGCAAAAGCATCACTATGTACTTTAAGTTGTTCTACAGATTTTTCAATCGCTTGAATATCATTGCCATCAAGTTGTACTTTAAGCATATTTTCAGCGGTTTTAAGTGCTTCGAGCTGCTCAGCATTGAGTAAATCAGCATCAACTTTCAAAGCTTGTTCTAATGCTTCAAGCTCACGTTGAGCTTCAACTTTGGTTTCTTTTAAATGACGCAGATTTTTGTCTTCTTCTGCGTGTTGGAAACCTTCAATTAATAAGCGTTCAGTGTCAGACTCTGATAAACCATAAGATGGTTTAATATCAATTTGAGCTTGTACACCTGAAGTTGTTTCACGAGCTGAAACGGTAAGCAAGCCGTCTGCATCTACCTGAAAGGTAACTTCAATACGTGCTTGACCAGCAGTCATTGGGGGAATGCCATGAAGAACGAATCTTCCTAACGATCGACAGTGTTCGACTAAATCTCTTTCACCTTGAACTACATGAATCAGCATGGCAGTTTGGCCATCTTGATAAGTAGTAAACTCTTGGCGGCGAGCAACCGGAATAGCTGTATTACGAGAAATAAGACGCTCTACTAATCCACCCATGGTTTCTAAGCCAAGGGAAAGAGGAGTAACATCTAAAAGTAGCGAACCGTCTTGGCTGTTTCCAATTAATTGATTTGCTGTAATAGAAGCACCAATTGCAACTACTTCATCAGGATTAATCGTGCAAAGTGGTTCTTGGTTAAACACATTACGAACTGCTTGCTGAACAGCATACGAACGGGTAGAGCCACCAACTAAAACAACATTTTGAATATCTGATAATTCAAGTTTTGCATCACGTAAAACACGTTTGCAAACACTGATTGTTTTGTCTAAAGCAACTTGAATAATGCTCTCAAAGGTTGAGCGATCAAGTGTTAGTACATTTTCAACTAGTTTTAATTGAACTGATTCTTGTGTAGAAAGTTGTTCTTTCGCTTGGCGAGCAGCAACAATAAATACTGCATAGCTCTCATCACTTAGCGTATCAATATTTAATTGTTTTTTAGCCCATTTAACAATGAGACGATCTAAATCATCACCACCTAAAGCAGTATGACCACCTGTAGCTAATACTTCAAAGACACCTTGTGAAAAACGTAGGATTGATACGTCGAAAGTACCACCACCTAGATCATAAATCACATAGTTATGATCTGTAGCTAAATTTGTTTCTTGATCTAAACCATAAGCCACAGCAGCAGCAGTTGGCTCATTTAATAGGCGTAATACATTCAAACCAGCCAGCTGTGCAGCATCGCGTGTTGCTTGACGTTGTGCTTCATCAAAATAGGCTGGAACAGTAATTACCGCTCCATTTACTGGGTTTTGTAAGCTTGATTCAGCACGTTCTTTTAGTTGTTTTAAAATTTCAGCTGAAATTTCAACAGGTGTTTTGCGGCCAGAGCGTGTCTCGAAAGCTGGCATCTCATTTTCAGAACCCACTAATTCATACGGGTGTTGAAATTTGATATCTGCTTTTGAGCGTCCCATAAAACGCTTTACAGAAACAATTGTATTTTTTGGATCAGCAATAATGAAAGGTTTCGCTTCTTCACCATAATGAGTGACATCATTTCCATAATGCACAATAGAAGGAAGAAGTCTTCTTTCTTTTTCGTCGTTAAGGACTTTTGGTTTGCCTGATAACACTGTCGCAACTAAAGAATGTGTTGTTCCTAGGTCGATACCAATCGCAATGCGGTGTTCATGTGGGGCACTGGATTGACCCGGTTCAGCAATTTGCAAAAGTGCCATGAGTTAAATCCTTTGAATATAAATTGGAAAAAGCAAATTAAAAATCATCATCTAAATCAAAGTTGTCTTCATCATCCAACATTTGATCTTCTGCTTTTTCAATATCGTTAAGAACGCGCTGAAAGAAACGTAATTTACGTACAGTATCTCGAGCTTCGCCCCAATCTTCATCTGAGTAGTCAATTTTAAATTCGCGAACTAAGCCCTCAATCCACTGAAAAACTTCTTGCTTAAGAGTACTTAAATGCT
Source organism: Acinetobacter geminorum (assembly GCF_013009345.1). Lineage (GTDB taxonomy): Bacteria > Pseudomonadota > Gammaproteobacteria > Pseudomonadales > Moraxellaceae > Acinetobacter > Acinetobacter geminorum. The sequence goes on from NZ_JABELE010000007.1 coordinate 38,211, forward strand.
CTTGTGAAGTTGCTTCATCAAGTTGCTCACGAAGCTCTAGAGCTGATTGTAGGAACTCAAAATCGCTAATGGATTGATCAAGGTGGTGATCTTGCTTTTTTAACGCTAATAGATAAGCAGCGCGGCTATCTACTTGCGAAAGTATTTTAAAAGCTTGATTGATTTCACTTGATTTGATCAATGCCTGATCTTTATCTTCTGCTTTATCTGGGTGATATTGCTGCTGCAAACTTAAGAAACTAGATTTTAAGCTCGCCAAATCGATATCGAGTTCTACGGGTAAATTGAACAACTCAAAATGATTCATTAGAAAGGAGGTCCACATTAATTAAATACATTAAAACAGTGCTATAAAAAGTCACTGTTTTAATGAAAAGGATGTAAGGAGAGAGGGAGTTATACAGTGAAAGACTCACCGCAACCACATTCACCTTTTTTGTTGGGATTGTTAAATTCGAACCCTTCGTTAAGGCCATTCTTTACGTAATCCATTTCTAAGCCTTCTAAATAGACAAGACTTTTTGGATCTACAAAAACCTTAACGCCAAATTGTTCGAAAACTTGGTCATGTTCATCGACAGAATCAACAAATTCGAGAACATAAGCCAACCCAGAACAACCAGAAGTTTTCACACCCACGCGAATGCCTTCACCCTTACCTCGATTTTTAAGGTAATTGTTAATATGAGTCGCAGCATTTTCAGTTAAATGAATCATGAAAACTCCAACGTTTACAATGGTAACAAATTAAGCTTTAGATTTTTTACTGCGGTAATCATCAATCGCAGCTTTAATTGCATCTTCAGCTAGTACAGAGCAGTGAACTTTTACTGGAGGAAGAGCAAGCTCAGTTGCGATATCAATATTTTTGATCGCTTGAGCTTCATCAAGAGTCTTACCTTTTAACCATTCAGTTACAAGTGAGCTTGATGCAATTGCAGAACCACAACCATAAGTTTTGAAGCGTGCTTCTTCAATCACACCACTATCATTTACCTGAATTTGCAAACGCATCACGTCGCCACATGCAGGTGCACCCACCATGCCTGTACCAACATTTTCAGAGTTTTTATCTAAAACACCAACATTACGTGGGTTTTCGTAATGATCAATTACCTTTTCGCTATAAGCCATTTCGCTTCTCCAAACCTCGGGGTCAGCCTAATATTAATATGAGGGTTAAAACACTAATTTCAATAATTAGTGTTCTGCCCATTCAACTGTAGAAAGATCGATACCTTCTTTGTACATATCCCAAAGCGGAGAAAGTTCACGTAATTTCTCAACAGCGGCTTTGGTAATTGTAAGCACGTGGTCAATGTCTTCTTCAGTTGTGTATTTACCAAAACTAAAGCGGATTGAGCTGTGTGCTAGCTCATCAGATAAACCTAATGCGCGAAGAACATATGAAGGCTCTAAAGTTGCAGAAGTACAAGCAGAACCACTTGATACTGCAGCATCTTTAAGCGACATCATTAAAGATTCACCTTCAACAAAGTTGAAGCTAACATTTAAATAGTTTGCAACGTTTTGAGTTGGGTGACCATTTAAGAACACTTGTTCAAGGTCTTGTAAACCGTTCCAAAGTTTGTCACGAAGTTTACGGAGACGCTCTTGTTCTGCATGCATTGTTTTGCCTGCAATCTCAAAAGCTTCACCCATACCAACGATTTGGTGAGTAGCCAAAGTACCAGAACGCATACCACGTTCATGACCACCACCATGGATTTGTGCTTTTAGGCGAACACGTGGGCTACGACGTACATATAATGCGCCGATACCTTTTGGACCATAAATTTTATGAGCAGAGAAACTCATAAGGTCAATTTTCATCGTAGATAAGTCGATATCAACTTTACCAGCTGCTTGCGCTGCATCTACGTGGAAAAATGTTTTGTTGGCACGTGTTAATTCACCAATCGCCGCTACATCTGTAACTGTACCAATTTCATTGTTTACCATCATAAGAGAAACAAGAATAGTATCTGGGCGAAGGGAAGCCTTAACCATTTCAGGAGTAATTAAACCTGTTTGTGGTTCTGGCTCTAAATAAGTAATTTCAAAACCTTGTTCTTCTAATTCACGACAAGGATCCAGAACAGCTTTGTGTTCAATTTTACTTGTAATAATATGTTTGCCTTTAGATGCATAGAATTGAGCTACACCTTTAAGGGCAAGGTTATCTGATTCAGTTGCACCAGAAGTCCAAACGATTTCACGTGGATCAGCTTTAATTAAATTTGCTACTTGCTCACGTGCATATTCAACTTTTTCTTCTGCCTGCCAGCCATAAGCGTGTGAACGAGACGCAGCATTACCAAAGGTACCGTCGAAAGTTAAACACTCCATCATACGTTCTGCAACTTGCGGATCTACTGGAGTGGTTGCTGCGTAATCAAGATAAATTGGACGTTTCATATCAAATACCTGTACCCGATAAAAGAGCTGAATCTGTGCCAGTTACATTTTGGCGTAATGCAACAGTTTGAACGTTGTCTCGGCTAATGAGGTCGGCAAGAGAGATTTTTGCTAAATAGTCGGCAATATGATGAGAGAGTTCTTGCCATAAATCATGAGTGAGACACATTGCACCATTTTGGCAATTACCTTTATGGTCACAACGTGTTGCATCAACCGTTTCATTTACAGCTTCAATAATTTCTAACACAGTAATTTCATCAGCATTTCGAGCCAAATGGTAACCACCATTTGCACCACGAACACTAGAAACTAACCCATGACGCTTAAGTTTTGCGAATAACTGTTCTAAATAAGCAACTGAAATGGATTGGCGTGCGGCAATTTCGGCGAGCGTGATCGTTTGTTCAGTTGGCTGCAAAGCTAAATCAAGTAGAGCAGTCACTGCGTAGCGACCGCGAGTTGTAAGGCGCATGATTCGATACACATGTTAAGACTAGATAATAGGATTTTATGAATCCCGACTAAAATAGTCAAGTTTTTTTATTTTTAATTCAAGTGTAGGAACAAAATAGAAAAATAAATTAGGCAACCCACAAATTATATATGAAATAAACAATAAATATTAGGCTAATTATACCAAAGGAGAAGTTAATATTTCGTTGACGTCGTTGTAAGCGATTAATTCGATTTTGATATTGTTTAATTTCCACGTGAAGGGAGTTGATCTCTGATCTTTGTTGATCAATTTTCTCAAGTAATGGGGCGATTCGTTTACGTGAAGCAAGGGTTTCAGCTTCATCATCTGGGGTGTTAAACCACTGCTTCCAGTCAACTAGCAATTTTGGAAGAGTCACATGAGAAATTAAATCTAAAAGTTCCTTTTTCGTTTCCTCATCACCATCAATACGCATATTTTTTAGACTGCGTTGATTAGAAAATCCGAAAATTTTAATTAGATCAATAAGCGTACTATTGATCTCAAGATCAATACGTCTATCAAAAGAGTGAATATCGAATAACAAACCTTTTTCTGTAAATTGAACATAGAAATCAAAGAAAGGTAAATAGCTATTAATACGAATCGTTGTTTTGTTCAAAATAAACTTTTTCGCTTGCAAGCGAAGGGCACCATCGTGGGTGAGAATAAATGAAAAAAAAGTTTCTAAGATAATTAGAACAATATTTAGCAACAGACGCGGATGTTTTTGTCTTTGTTGCGTTTCACTCATAAAAGTTTATCCTTAGAAATAGCAATTAACTGAAGAATGGGACATCCTATCCCAAACTTAACACAATGTCGTGTTAAATATATTTACATGACTTATTTGCTTTGTAGAACAGTTTTGTAAATGGATCAAGTCTTTACTTTGATATTATAGAAATATTTTGTGGTCAAATCAGTCATCATTTCTCTCATCTGATTAGGAGTTTAGATTAATGGATAATGCAAATATAGATACCCAGATAGAAGAGTCGGAAGAAAAAAATAAATTAAAATCAAAAAGTTCAAGAAAATCAGCTTTGGATTTTAGGAAGTATACTAAGCAAATTTGGTTAGCTGGATTAGGCGCTTTTTCTCGTGCGGAAGAAGAAGGAAATAAGCTGTTTGATTCCTTAGTTAAAGTAGGTGAGGAGCTAGAATCAAAAACTGGAGACTTAGCAGACAATACTGTCGGTAAGGTCACAGAAAAGGCAAAAGAGTCTGTATCTGAAACAAAAGACAGAGTAGAAAAGATTCTTGATACGAGTGTTAATCACTCTTTAAATCGTATTGGATTGGTGACACCGAAGGATTTACAACATATCGAACAGTTGCTTGTACAACTGCATATTAAGGTGGATGCTTTAATAGAAGAAAATCAACAGTTGAAAGCAAAATTGAATAAAAAGTAAAAAAATGTTGGGATTTAGCAAATATATAACAGTTTTTTAGCATTTATTTTTGCTAAAAGCCCTGCTCTAGTATTGCGTTTTCCCCTAAAGCATTGCTATAAAGGCGTCATGGCCTTTTAAACTATAGCCTTGGACCTTAAACAAACGATATTAAGAGGATGTTTTATTCATGAATAAATCAGAATTAATCGATGCAATTGCTGAAAAAGGGGGAGTATCTAAGACTGATGCAGGCAAGGCACTCGATGCGACAATTGCGTCAATTACTGAAGCACTTAAAAAAGGTGACACAGTAACTTTAGTTGGTTTTGGTACTTTCAGTGTTAAAGAACGTGCTGCACGTACTGGTCGTAACCCAAAAACTGGTGAAGAGCTTCAAATTAAAGCAACAAAAGTACCTAGCTTTAAAGCTGGTAAAGGTCTTAAAGATTCAGTAGCTTAATCTTTTAAGATGAATAAACGCGCCAGAATAGGCGCGTTTTTTATTAAATATCTGAATTGACCAATATTGCTCATTCATTGATTGTGGTTTTTCAGTTAAAATTCTCCTCGAAATAAAATATTGGAATACTTATGGAATCGTTTCGTACAGTCATTAAGGGTTGGCTCGGCAAAGTCCTTCTAATTTTGTTTTTGACCCCTTTAGCACTTGTAGGTATTGAAGGATATTTTAATAGGGGAAACAAGGCTGATGTTGCTAAGACAGTAAATGGCCAAGAAATATCTAAAAAAGACCTTGAAACTTTAACTCAGTCTTACAAAGAACAATATTTAGCTGCTGTTAAAGGGGATGAGAGTTTACTCAATTTGCCTGTTATTCAGGCTAAGGCACTCGATATTTTAGTGTCACGTAATTTATTGATACAGCAAGCTGAAAAATTAGGTATCTCTCTGAGTGATGCTCAAATTGAGCAAATGTTAGCTCAACAGCCTAGTTTGCAAGAGAATGGTCAATTTTCACAAAAACTTTATGAAAACTACTTACGTTCGATTGGCATGACGAGTCAGGGGTTGATATCAAGCCTACGTCAAGATCATGCTTTGAAAATGTTAACATCAACATTTACTGACTACTCATTAGTAAGCAAAGTTGATCTCATGCAAATTGCGAATTTGCAAACTGAACAACGTACATTACATTTAGCTAGCATTAAATTAGATGCTTACAAAACAGGTTTAACTGCTTCTAATCAAGAAGCTACAGATTATTATAACAAGCATCAAGGTGAGTTTAAGCAACAGGCTTCGGTTGATGTTGATTATGTTGTATTGTCTCCTTCAATGATAGCGAAACCAGCCCCTGCAACTGAGGCTGAACTTCAGCAAGCATATGCTAAGTTTGTTGAAACTCAGAAAAAAGATGCTAAGCGAACTGTGAAGCATATTTTAATTACTACTGATGCTCGTGATGATGCAGCGGCTCAAAAACTGGCAAAAGAAGTTTATGCGAAAATTCAGGGTGGTCTTTCATTTGCACAAGCTGCGGCACAGTTCTCTGAAGATCCTAGTTCAAAAGCAAAAGGCGGTTTAGTTGAAGCATATGCACCAGGTGTTTTCTCGGATGCATTTGATAAAACTGTTTTAAGTTTGAAAAATGGACAAGTTTCACAGCCAGTAAAAACACAATATGGTTATCATATTATTGAAGCAGAAACTCAAGCTAACCAAATCCCTTCATTTGAAGCTGAGAAGGCTCGTTTAACTGCTGAGGTTGAGAAGAATAAAGTTGCGACCGTTTATTCAGATACCGTAAATAGTTTGAATGAAACGATTGTTGGCAATGATTCTTTAGAAGCTGTTGTCCAAGAAGTAAAAGGTACAAAAGTTGAATCATTAAATGGTGTAACTTTAGCTACTCAAAATCCATATTTAAGTGATCCAAGCGTCAAAATTAAATTATTTAATGATGATGTGAAGAATGGTGACCGTAATACTTCCTCTAATATTCAGTTAGCGAATGGTGATACGGTATGGGTTAAAGTACGTGATTACCACGCAGCTGGTGTAAAACCATTAGCGCAAGCGATGAATGAAGCAAAAGCAAAAGTTATCGATGAAAAAGCGCGTAAGGCTGCTCAAGCAAAAATTGCTACTATGTTGACTGAGTTTAAAACTCAACCTGCAGACCAGGTGGTTGCTAAAAACAAAGTCGCATTTGAGTCAGCTGGTGTGTTTACTCGATCACAAGGTTTAAAACGCGAAATTGAACGTGCTGCATTTAGTTTGGCTACACCTAAGCCAGGTATGTGGTCTGTTACAACAGCAAACTTACCAAATGAGCTTGTAGTAGTTGCAGTTTCAAATGTAAATTCATCAGCTGTAAATGCCATTCCTGCCGATCAGTTACAACAGTTAAAACAACTTTATCGCCAATCACGTGGTCAACAAATATTGGAAGATTACAGCCAATATTTAAAATCACATGCAAAAATTAAATAATAATTTGATCAAATAAAAAAAGCGCTTCGGCGCTTTTTTTATTTTCTATTAATCGAGATGATGTTCGATATATTGCTGTCGATATTGTTTAGGTGATAAATCAAAAATTCTTTTAAAGGCCTGACTAAAAGCAGTCTCGGATGAATAGCCGACTTTGTTTGATATTTGCTGAATTGAAAAATTACTTGTGCGTAGATATTGGCTAGCTAAGCGGAAACGGTAATGTTGCAAATAAGTGAGAGGTGGTTCCCCAATAATACTATTAAATAGATTTGCAAATTTTGAACGGGACATACAGCATTGTTCTGCTAAAGACTCAACTGTCCAAGCAACTTCTGGTTGGCTGTGAATAGCAGATAGGGCATTACTCAATTCAGGGTGGGTTAATGCACTTAGCCAGTTTTGTTGATCTGTCATTTGTTGAACATGATCACGAATGCATTCAATGAGAAGAATACTGACTAAATGATCAATAATTTTGTCATGTCCCGGCCTGATTTTTTGAGTTTCAATCGCTAAAAAATAAAGCCCAATTTGTAGCCATTCGGGTGGGTTGGTTTGATTTTCATGTTGAATATGCATGATAGAAGGCAATGCATTAATCAAAGGGCCTGCCATATGAGTATCAATCTGACAGCGCAAACAGAGCAATAAGGTTGTATCTTGAGAGGAGGTGCCAAACTCAATAGCGTCTTGTCTATGACCATTAAAAAACGAAGTAATATCTATTGAATCTACTAGTTTATTCGCTGTTGATTTTGAGTCAGTGGCACTATGTGCTTTTCCAGAAGGTATTAAAATAATATCTCCTGCTGTCGCAATTATTTTTTCTGAAGCATTAAGTTGAATATATACTGAACCAGTTAAAACAATATAGGCAAGTAAAGCAGATTGATCTTGTGTTTTAAAAGCCCATTCTCCTTGAGCTTTTAAATAGATGTATTCAGACTTATTGAGGTGAATATCATCAAAAAACTTACTTAGTGCATCCATGTTTATATGATCAATCATTATTTTATTAAAATTATAGTGAGCTATAAGAATAGATCAACATGTGTTTTTAGGACAAAAAAGTGGAAGAAAATGCCAAAGACTTTGAAATAGGTTTTTTGGACGGTTACTACTGTTAAGTAATTAGTATTTCTTTAACTATATAGATATATAGAAAAAGGAAATATGACTATGAATGCACCAGTAAATGTTCAGCAAGAACTTATGCCAGTGCTAGCGTCTATGCGTGAGATAGATCGTAAGCGCTATTTATGGATGATTAGTCCAGCTCTACCTGTAATTGGTTTAGGTATTTTAGCTGGTTACCATTTTGGTCCACGCCCATTAAAAAAAGTTTTCGCTTTAGGTGGTCCACTATTATTACATGTGGTGATTCCAGCAATTGATACGATTATTGGGAAGGATGCACGTAATCCAACTGATGAAGAAATTAAACTCCTTGAAAAAGATCCGTATTACTCACGTCTTGTGAAGAGTTTTATTCCACTGCAATATGCTGCAAATGTTTATGCATGTTATTTAACAAGCCGCAAAAGCACGTCATTTATTGATAAAATTTTGCTCGGTGTTTCGATGGGGGCGATTAATGGTATTGCGATTAATACAGCCCATGAATTAAGCCACAAACATGATCGTATTGATCATATTTTATCTCATCTTGCTTTGGTTCCTACTGGTTATAACCATTTCCGTATCGAACATCCTTATGGACACCATAAACGTGCAGCAACTCCTGAAGATCCTGCTTCTTCACGTATGGGCGAAACATTTTATGAGTTCTGGCCACGTACAGTTGTAGGGTCTTTTAAATCTGCAATTGAAATCGAGAAAAATCGTTTAAAACGTAAAGGAAAAGAGTTCTGGTCAGCAGATAATGAATTATTACAGGGCTGGGGAATGAGCGCTGCTTTCCATGCTTCTATGGTGGGAATTTTTGGTAAAAGCACAATTCCATATTTAGCGACACAAGCATTTTATGGCATTAGTCTTTTTGAAATTATTAACTACATTGAACATTATGGTTTACTACGTCAGAAAAAAGAAAATGGTCAATATGAACGTACAATGCCAGAGCATAGCTGGAATAATAACAACGTTGTAACAAACTTATTCTTGTACCAATTGCAACGTCACTCAGATCATCATGCTTATCCGACTCGTCCATTCCAAGCATTGCGTCATTTTGATGAGGCGCCAGAATTACCAAGTGGTTATGCAAGTATGTTACTGCCTGCGTTAATTCCTTCGTTGTGGTTCAAAATGATGGATAAACGAGTTTTTGATCACTATAAAGGTGATTTGAACAAAGCGAATATTTCATCAAAACGACGTGCAAAAATTTTTAAGAAATTTGGTGTGGTTGATAAATCATTAGAATCAACATCTACTGAATAAATAGAAAGTTTATTTCTTAAAAGTAAAAGCCCTTTAGTATTTTGACTAGAGGGCTTTTTAAATTTTGACTTATATAGAAAATAAAGGGAGCTTTGAAACTCCCTTTAGCTATTATTTTAACTCACTCGATGATTTGCCAAGCTCACGACGTGCAATAATCAATTGTTGAATCTGCTGAGTACCTTCAAAAATATCAAGGATTTTTGAATCACGTGCCCATTTTTCAAGTAACTCATCTTCGTTATAGCCAACACTTGCTGCTAACTCGACACATTTTAAAGTGATCTCGTTACCAACACGACCTGCTTTTGCTTTTGCAATAGAAGCTTCTTTAGAGTTTGGCTTTTTGTTATCAGCCATCCATGTTGCTTTTAACATGAGTAGGCGAGCAGCTTCCCATTCAGCTTCCATGCGATAGATTTGTGCTGCAAGGTTAGAAGCATGCAGATAGGGGGTAGAATAGTCAGGGTCAAGCTGATCTTTAAAGATCTCTTTAATACGTTCTAGTGAAGCTTTAGCGCAACCGATTGCCATTGCTGCGACCAAAGGACGAGTATTGTCAAAAGTTTCCATTACTCCAGCAAAACCTTTAGCAACATCTACTTCAGCATTGCCCAAAAGGTTCTCTGCAGGTACACGGCAGTCAATAAAACTAATCACAGCCGTATCTGATGCTTTAATTCCTAATTTATGTTCAAGGCGCTCAACCTTCATTCCAGGCGTACCTTTGGGTACGACAAATGATTTAATAGCTGCTCGCCCAAGTTTACGATCAAGCGTGGCCCAAACAACAACAGAATCAGCACGTTCACCAGAGGTCACAAAAATCTTTTCACCATTTAGAATGTAGTCATTACCATCTTTGGTTGCAGTGGTGCGGATCGCGGCAGAGTCAGAGCCGCATCCTGGTTCAGTAATTGCCATTGCTGCCCATGTTCCGTTGAACCGCTCTAATTGCTCATCATTTGCAACAGCAGCAATAGCTGAGTTTCCAAGACCCTGACGAGGCATACTCAGTAATAAGCCTGTATCGCCATAACACATCTCAATAATTCCAAGAGCGGTCGACATGTTGGTTCCGTTACGAATACCTTCATTGTCGGTATCACCGCGCTTTCCAGCTCCTGCAGCTCCAGCATTAATACCTTCGCCACCTTCATTCATGCCATCAATGAGAGAGGCAAGCATATCAAGTTCTTTTGGATATGCATGCTCAGCTTTATCATATTTACGAGAAATAGGGCGTAAAACATTGATCGCAACATCATGTGCTTGATCAATCATCATTTTGAATTTTTTAGGATTTTGTAAATTCATTAAAGTATCCTCTGATTGATCATTTAAGCATGTAAGCCAGATTGTAAAATTGCAGTAGCCCGTAAATCGCGGTACCAACGTTCAACTGGATGCTCTTTTGTGAAGCCATGTCCACCAAGAATTTGTACACCATCTGTACCAATTTTCATGGATTTTTCAGCACAAAGTATCTGTGCTAAGTAAGCTTCGCGGTGAAATGGTTTGCCTGACTCAGCAAGGCTTGCGGCATTTAAAACCAACATACGCATTGCATCAATTTCAATAGCCATATCTGCAATCATGAAAGCGACACTTTGTCGATGAGAAATAGGTTCACCGAACGCAGTTCGTTCATTGGCATATTTAATACAGTAAGCTTTTACAGCTTCACATGTACCTACAGCCATTGCACACCACATTAAGTTGCCTAAATCTACAAAGGCTGTGTAATCAAAGTCTGTTGCACCTAATCGTAGAGCAGGTGTGTGATTAAAGTGAAGTGTTGCTGTTTCTGTGGCTTTAAGCCCCATGGCTGAAGTGTTTTTAATAGAAATAGTTTCGTTGCTCTGCACGACAAATACATCTGGCTTACCATTAAAGTCTGCACTTACTAAAAATACATCAGCTAAATCACCTAAAATCACTAATGTTTTTTCACCATCAATAAAAAATTGATTATTTTCAAGTGATGCTTTGGTTTTTAAAGTGTAAGGATTAAATGCTGGAGTTGCTTCTTGTACAGCAAAGGTTGCTGTAATGTCGGAGTCTTCCGCAAAACATGCTAGATACATCGACTGAACTTCGGCAGACCCCCAACGTGTGATTGCATTGATAACGCTAAACGTACTGAGTAATCCTGCTGTAAGGCTAAAATCACCTTCAGCTAGTTTCTCAGCAATTAATAAGTTACTAACAATATTTTGTTCGGTTGCGACACCACCTAATGCCTCTGGAAGTGCATAGTAGTTAAGTCCTAAATCTTCAACATATTGCCAAAGACTTTCAGGAAATTGAGCTTCCTGATCAGCATCATGAGCCAACCCTAATAAAACTTCTTTAGCAAATTGAGACATTGCCTCAGCAGTCATTTGTTGTTCTTCAGTTAGACTTAAATCAAATAAATTTTTTTGTTGGCGAGGTAAACGTTGTTGTGAAATTTGCTTGGGCTTAAATGCTTTTTGAGTCTGCGTTAATGCTCTAAAGCCAGCTTTTGAACCTTGATAAAGAGATTTTTCAACAAATTTACGCAACTTGAGTTGATCAAGTACATCGCTTCCAGCCAATCTTGTAATCAGCGATAAACCCAAACCCTGAGCTTTATTGATCATACTTGTCATGATTATGGTGTCCTAACACATTGTTATTGTTTTATGCTGACACGCCTTATATTAAAAAACTATGTCGTTACTGACATTAGAAAAATGAGTAGATAAATGGTAAATACAAAATAATAAAAATATAAGTTTTTGATTTTATTTATTTAAAGTAATTTCAATATTGGGCGAGTCGAGAAGGATTGACTAGAATGACATGGAATCATTCTAGTCATTCATTAAATCAAGCAAAGTTACGAATCATACGTCGCACATTGGTTTTTGCATCAATAACCGTCATAAATGTGTAGGCTCCAATGAATTTACGGCTAATAAACATAAATTCTTTTGGCGGGACTGAAAAATAACGTGAAGCCATTGATTTACTGGCTTGTTGCATAACACGGCTATGGAGCTGGCTTTTCTTCCAGTCATAACGTTCGTGTTCATCCATAAGACCAGCAGGCATATCTGGGTTATTTCCAGGAGTACTGAATGCTTCCGTCGCAAGTAAAAAGACATCAGCCATACCTGGTTTAATACTTTCAGGCATTGCATCAAAGAACTCGTAACCAGTCATGGCCTTTACCATCGCATCTTTATTATGTTGATAACCTGCCTGAATGAGTTGACGGGCAACTGATAGCAAGTGTTCATCAAACTGGCGAATAGCACCAAAATCTAATAATACAATTTTGTCCTGAATATCTTGGCCATTACCTAAACGCACAAGGTAATTACCAAAGTTAGGGTCAGTCTGCATTTCGCCCCATTCAAAAATTTCACGAACCGCAATCTCTAATGATGCTTCACCGAGTTGATTACGACGTTCTTGAGGTAATGACAACATCACAGGGCTATTAATTGGCACACCACGTTCAAAAGTCATGCAGAGTACTTGATTTGTGCAATATTCATCTACAATTGTAGGAACAATATAGCGCTCATCATCTTTTAAGCGTTCACCAAAGCGACGAGTAGTGGCAGCTTCTACATCATAGTCAACTTCGCGATGCATCATTTCACGTACTTCATCAAACCACTGATCAAATTCACGAGTTTGTGGAACCATACGCGTCAGTTTAAGCATGTTTTTAAACAAGCTCATATCGGAGTCAATAGCATTTGCAACGCCCGGATATTGAATCTTTAAAACTAACTCTAAACCATCTGATTTACGCGTTGCACGGTGTACTTGTGCGAGAGAGGCCGTACCAATTGGCTCATGATCAATTGTTAAATCATTTAATTTAGCGCCCAATTGCTCTTGAAGGTGCGGCTTAATTGCAGGCCAATCTAAAGCAACTGTCTGGTTATTTAAGGTGTTTAATGCTTGTGTAATTTCTTCAGGTAAAAAATGTTCACCATAAAGGGCCATCATTTGGCCAATCTTAACAATAGAACCCTTAAGTTTACCTATTTCAGAAACCAGATAATTAGCTTGCTCGCTCATCGCTTTTTTGCGTTTCTTTTCTTTTTCTTCCTCATTAGAAAATAAAGAAGAGGCACTTGCAGTTGCCCAACGTGTTCCTGCAAGTAAAGAAGCTTTCGCGATTGATAAGCGTCGATCCATGGAAGAAGTTTTTAAACTCTTAAGCTTATCTTTCTGATTTGACATGAAAATAGAATCCTATGCGCATCATGCAGCCAAACGCTGGTGATCTAAAATTGTAACGAATATTACATGTTTTGAGCGTATTAAAATAGTTCTCTCAGACTGAATGATCAGTCGAAATGGCTATCTTTATTTCATTAACTTTAAAATAGCCTAAGCAATTTTAAAATTTAAGAAACTTACAGCGTTCAGGTGAGTAAAACTAGGGTAAAAAACGGATCTTTCACAAAAACTTAAATTACATTTTAAATTGGATCTTTAATTCAGACTTCTGCATTAAGTGAAGGCGATTGGACTGAATATGCTGTAATAACATTTGTTTGACTGAATCATGCATAAAACCAAGTGCATGAGCTTTTACAATAATAATGCTGGGTAAGGTATAGAAAAAATACTTAACATCCTCGAGTGTTGCGTTATTAAAGATGCCTTGTTCAATTAACGTCTGCTGTAAAAACTGCTTTTCATTTAAGACATAATCTGAAGATTCATCCCAAAAACGGTGACGCATAGCCATCAGATTGTTGTGTTTATAACTCATAAAATTGTCAGCTCAGACTTAAATTTAAATAAAATATATGGAGTCGAGCCATGAATATCAAGTTGAGATTATTTTTTATTCAGTTGCTGTTTGATTTTTTATGTAATTCTTGTAAATAGCCTAAGCAAATTTAAAAATTTTTCTAAAAAAACTATAATCCAAATAATTTCATCTATAACACTACTTATTATGACTCCTGCATGTAGACTGTTAAAAAGTAATAAAATCGAATTTTCTATTCATGAATATGAACATGATTCAAATGCCAAAAGTTTTGGATTAGAGGCAGCTGAAAAACTAAATTTAGATGTAAGGGAAGTATTCAAAACCTTAATGGTGAGTGATGATAAGAATTTTTTTGTTGCAGTATTGCCAGTTAATCACCAATTAAATTTAAAAAAAGTGGCTACGGCGTTTGGCTGTAAAAAATTGCAAATGGCCAATCCAAAAGACGCAGAACGTTTAACAGGGTATTTGGTTGGAGGGATTAGTCCGTTAGGTCAAAAGAAGCGCTTAAAAACCGTTATTGATGCATCTGCACAAGAGTTCAGCAAAATCTATGTGAGTGGAGGGAAACGGGGACTAGATATTGGCTTAAACCCTAAAGATCTAGCTCAACTCTTAAATGCTCAATTTGTTGATGTACTAGATTAGTAAAATAAATCTCTTTCTTATGTCATTAAATTAACTAATTTTAAGATAGGTAGTATTAAATCAAATTTTTTAATAAAAACAATTCTCATTATTATTTATATTTAGTATTATTCCGAGCCTTATAACTATCTAATAACTTTTGGGTTTGGAGAAAGGGAAAATGCATCACTACAAAAAGGTTGGGGTTAACTCGAATCATCTGATGTGTGCTGAATCACGGTATTTTAAATTAAAACCTTGTTGTATTGCTCTTGCAGCAGTATTTGCGCAGCAGGGTTATGCAAATACAAATATTGAAAAGGCAGCCCTTAATGATCAACCGGCACAAAAGCCTGTAGCTCAATTGCAAAAAATTATAGTGACGGCGACAAGGACGCCAAAAAATATTGCTGAAATTGCAGGCACAGTTCAAACGATTGAAAAGCGGCAAATTGAACAACAGGCAACTGCTGGACGGAAAATTGCCGATATACTGGCTCAGTTGGTTCCATCACTCGGGGTGAGTAGTGGAACGACTACCAACTATGGGCAAACAATGCGTGGTCGTGATGTCATGATTATGATTGACGGCGTATCACAAAATGGATCACGCGATGTTGCTCGGCAGCTAAATAGTATTAGTCCAGGCATGATTGAACGTATTGAAGTTCTTTCAGGAGCTACAAGTATTTATGGATCAGGTTCTACCGGCGGGATTATTAATATTATTACGAAACGTGCTGATTCGACTAAACCAGTAAGTTTTGAAACTAAACTTGGTATTACGTCTTCCGATACATTTCGGAGTGATAGTCTAGCTTATGAAATTGGCCAATCTATTTCATTTAATAAAGATAATGTAAATGGTTTCTTAGGGGCTAATTTCACTAGTCGCGGATCTCAGTTCGATAGCCATGATGATCGTATTGCTATAGCACCTATGCAAGGTAGCCGTCCTGATACTGATACAATTGATATTAATAGTCGTATAAATATAGGTTTAACTGATAACCAATCACTAAGTTTGGGTGCGCAATATTATAAAGATGAACAAGATACGAGTTATGGTCCTGATTATGGGAAAAATTATATTTATGGAGGAGCGCCTAACTCATATATTGGGAAGAAGGGTTTAGAAATACCTAATCAGCCTTTTACAGAGCGCTATGCATTCAACACTCAATACCAAAATAAAGATATTTTAGGTCAGGTCTTAAATTTAGAAGGATATTACCGTAAAGAAGATGCTCGTTTCTTTCCAGTCTTTTTAGGAGGAGAAGGTACAGAAGCAAAACAATCTCAATCTGAAATCGAAGTTGCTGGTCTGCGTTCAACAATACAAAGTGATTTAAATATTATGAATCGTGATCTTAATCTAACTTATGGCTTAGATTATGAACATGAAAAAGATCAACAACACTACGAGCATTTCACAGCATTTAATACAGGTTTGACCTATAAACCTACAGGTAAAACTTCCGATGCCGGTCCAAATACAACAATTCAAAGTGCTGGCGTTTTTATACAAGGTGATTACGCTTTAACAGACCGTATGAATGTCCAGGCTGGTACTCGTTATCAATATATTAAAGCTGAAACAGAACAGTACTCGACTAAAAATGGGATACAGCCAAGCGGATCTGTAAATGACGATGCTGTTTTATTTAATTTGGGAGCGATATATAAATTAACAGATGAGCAGCAAATATTTGCTAATTTCTCTCAAGGTTTTAGTTTTCCAGATGTACAACGGATGATGCGAGATGCATTTAATATCTCAACAGCGAATATCCAACCTATTAGTGTAAACAGCTATGAATTAGGCTGGCGTTTACAAGGAGAGCAGAGTCTAAATCTAGGTATAACAGGTTTCTATAATACCTCAGACAAAGTTGTTCAATTCTACAAGAACAGTAATAAAGAAACTGTTGCTGAGGTTATGGACAAAGACCAGCGTGTATATGGTGCTGAACTAACGGCGACCTACCCATTTATGGAAGAGTTTAAAGTTGGGGGAACACTGGGTTATACGCGTGGTCAATATAAAGATACGGATGGTAAATGGAAAGAGTTGAATGCTTTTCAAGTCTCACCAATTAAAGGTACGATTTTTGCCGAGTGGAACAGTGATGAAGGATATGGTGCTCGTGTGCAAATGCTTGCTATAAAAGGTACAAATGAAGCCGTAAAAGATGGCTCACTTTCAGCTGTAAAAATTAAAGGCTATAGCACGATGGATGTTTTGGCACATTTTCCAGCTTGGAAAGGACGTATAGATTTTGGTGTATATAATGTTTGGAATAGAGATTATCGAACTGTCTATAGTCAACAAGCAGAAAAAGTATACGGTCTTGTAGAAAGCATACCAGCCGAAGGACGTACTTACGGCCTCAGTTATACATTTAATTATTAATGTGAAGTGAGATAGGGAATATCTATAAATCATAGGTATTCCTTAATAGATTTTGAAAAATAATAAAATATGCTTGCATCAACAAATGAAAATGATTATCATTATACATATTGAAAGTTGAGGAACGTTCTAGTAATTAAATTTAACGCCTACTACTGTAAGACTAAGTTTTAAGACGATTTAAAGTTATACCAGAGACTCCAATAACAATGATGTTGAAAAAGATGAGTTGATTTCTGGTATGTGAGCGCCTGCAGGACATTATAAAAATAGGCAGGTTCAACTAGCGGTAAATGGAACAAAGAAAAATAAACATGATCAGCGCAACAAAAAGAACTAATCAAAAGCAGTAGGCGAGGATGGCCTGCTGCTTTTGTAGTTAAAATTAATTTCACAGTTATTTATATATTTCAACTCTTTTAGTTATTTAACTCGCCACAGTCACAGATCAAATGTGTTTTTTGATTAAAAAATAACCACTAATGTTTCATTTATTAACATTCTGTCTTTTTAGCTATTTTTTTGTATACCCTGAATAAAACATGATCAAAAAAAGAGGTAAAAACGTGCTTATTTTTCATGGAAAACCTGTTCACGGAGCTATCTTCGATATGGATGGGACAATGTTTGATACTGAGCGCTTGCGGTTTCAAACATTGCAACAGGCATCTCAAGAACTCATTGGACAGGAATTTTCACACGAATATTTAATGCAATGTCTAGGTTTAAGTGCAACTACTGCTGAGCAATTAGCGCAACGTCTATATGGCGTAAATGTTCCATATAAAGAAATTCGAAAAAAAGCTGATGAGATGGAACTCGAATATATTCGAAAACACGGCGTGCCTATTAAAAAAGGTTTGGTTCAAGTTCTAGAGCGTTTGCGAAAATCTGGTTTAAGAATGGCTGTTGCGACTTCAAGCCGTAGGGCAATTGCCGAAGAATATTTAATTAATGCGAATGTTTATAAATTTTTTGATGTGATTACCTGTGGTGATGAAGTAGAACAAGGTAAACCGCATCCAGAAATCTTTTTAAAAGCTGCTAGTCAACTTCACTTGGACGCTAACCAATGTTTAATGTTTGAAGATTCTGAAAATGGTTTAACTTCAGCTCACACTTCAAAAGGTTTAACGATTTTATTAAAAGATATTAAAGAACCAAATGACGAAATGTTGGAAAAAGCACATTTTTATTATGAACAAATGTATGACTTTTTAACCGATCTCGATCAATTTATCCCTGTTATGGACATGCCGGAAATGCAGGAACCTTTTCCACAAAGTCTCAACCAATTAACAGTTGGAATACATGGTTTCGGTGCGATTGGCGGTGGTTACATAGCGCAAATTTTGTCACATTGGGATGGATATACAAAACCAAAACGTATTATTGCATCAACACGAAATAGTCTTTTCCGCGAAGCTGTAAATGCGTTTGGAACCTATAGTATTCGCTATGGGCAATTTTCTTATGATGAACGTATTGAGAATATGACCATTGTTGATTCTGACAATGAACAACAAATGTTAGAGATGTATACTCATTCAAGTTTGATTGCATTATGTTTGCCTGAGCAAGCGATCGAACCTGAATCAAAGATAATTGCAAAAGGGTTATATGCGCGTTTTAATTCGCAACTTGAAACATGTATAAAACCTTTAACCTTTCTAATTATTTTAAATAAGGTTGGTGCGAAATATTTGGTTATGAAGCATCTTAAAGAAGCTCTACTAGAGTTAACCAACGATGAAGATGTAACCGAGCATATTTTAAAAGAGCATTACTTTTGCGACACCGTTGTAAACCGTATGGTTTCAAAACTTTCTAATCAGAATTTATATCGTCAACTTCGTATTAAGCATAATTTTCTTGAACAGCATTTAGAAGATGTGGAGCAAGAAGACCAAATCGAAATTGAAGACTGTAATAAACTAACTCCAGATCAACTAAATCAGGCTTCTATCTATGTTGATAACATGCGCCGTAAATTCCAGCCGGGACATATCTTACAAAGCATGGATTTAATCTTGTTCCATAGTGAAACTGATATGCCAATCTATGTAGAGAAAGGCAGTCCTTTACTTGAAAAGTTGCGTCAGGTGGTATTGGTTGACCAAATTACTGACATTCAACTCATTAAAAATCGTTTATGGAATGGTGTACATGCGATGCTTGCTTGGTATGCATCTTTAATGGGTTATGAATCTATTGGTGTTGCCATGGGTGATCATTCAGTTAAAGCATTTGCAGAGAACTTAATTGCAGAAGTGAAACAGGGACTTGCTATTGTATTACCTAACTATGCAAAAGATCTGGATCGAATGTCACAAAGTTTTCTAGACTCATGTGAATATGCATTTAAAGATCCTTGTCAACGCGTAGCTAGAGATCCACTACGCAAACTCAATCATAATGAACGTGTCATGGCTTCAATTGCTGTGAATATTCGTCATGATTTGCCTTATAAAAACTTATTAAAAGGCGCTGCTTTAGGTTATGCCTATGCGATTCAATTCTTAGAAGTTGAAGAGACTAAAGCAGTTGAACATCTGCAGCAGCAAATTCAGAACCTAGACTTGAGTACAACTCAAAGAAGACAGTTTGAAGCTGAATTGGTTCAACTTATCCAATATTTGTTTTCTGAACAAGGTAAACAACCTTTGGACATTAAGCTGAACAATACCAAAACTACATCAAATCAATATGTTTGAGTTTGCTTATTGAATTAACCTCAACAATTGAAAGACAAACATGTTTTAATACAAAATTTGAATAATTTTGAATTAAAACTGTGCTGTTAAAACCCTCCACACTCATGGTGCCAACACCTATACGGGATTATCCCGAATGGCACCTTGGGCGTCAAAATTACGCATTGTGGTATCTAGAAATTAATGATCAGAAATTAGTTCATTATCTAGATCAATTGCGTGCGCATTTTTCAGAATATCTAGTAGAACCTAATCACCGTCAATATCATGTCACGCTGTTTATATGTGGATTCTTGACCCATGAAAATAAAGTTCATGATGATGACTTTTGTTTTAGTGGCTTTGTGCAGCAAAGGGAAATTTTAAGAAAAGAAGATATTGCACCATTTCAATTAAAAATTGGTTCAGTTGATAGCTTTAGTAGCGCTTTATTTGTAGAAGTCCAAGACACCGAAAATAACTTATCTCTCATACGGCAAAAATTAGGTATAGTTTCTAATGAAATTGCCGCTTTAGATTATTGCCCGCACATTACATTGGGTTTGTATAAGAAAGACTATAGTAGTAATTTGATTTTACAAAAAATTTCTCAATTACCTGTACAATACACACAGGCTGAATTTGATCTTAAAGTTGAGCATTTAAGCTTTGGCTATTATCAAGCTCAAATTTTACAAGGTAAGTTATATCCATCTCAGCATTTGTTTTTAGGTGATTCATGTTGCAATTGATTTTAGGTGGTGCCCGTTCTGGCAAAAGCCGACTGGCTGAACAAACGGCAATAGATAGGCAATTAGCTGTCACTTATGTTGCAACGGCGCAAGCACTTGATCCTGAAATGCAAAGTCGAATAGCCCATCATCAAAAGCAGCGTCCTTCTCACTGGTCTTTGGTTGAAGAACCTTTATATTTAGCAAAAACTTTGCAAAAAATTGATCGACCTAATCAAATTATTCTGGTGGATTGTTTAACGCTATGGCTAACCAATTTGTTACTGTTAGAAGATCAGAGTGTTCAACAACTTGAGTGTGAACAACTATTAAAAGTTTTACCTACACTTCAGTCCGAAATTATTTTAGTAAGTAATGAAACAGGGTTAGGCGTTGTGCCACTCGGTGAGATTAGTCGCCGTTTTGTCGATGAAGCAGGCAGATTACATCAGGCTTTAGGACAAATTGCAGATAAGGTTGTGTTTTGTGTGGCTGGTTTTCCAATGATTTTAAAGGGTGAGAAGTAAAAATGAAATGGTGGTTAGAATCTGTACAGCAACCTGATTTGGAGGCAAAACAACAAGCTGAGCAACACCAACTCCAACTCACCAAACCTACAGGTGCTTTAGGTGATTTAGAACTGATAGCAGTTAAACTTGCCAGTTTACAGTCAAATGCTCACCCACAAGTTAACCATCCATGGATCACAGTTTTTGCTGGAGATCATGGCGTAGTTGAAGAAAATATCTCTGCGTATCCTCAAGCTGTTACCCGTCAAATGTTGCAAAACTTCACGACTGGTGGTGCAGCAATTAGTGTACTTGCTAAATATCATCAAGCTCATTTGCAAGTGATTGATTGCGGTACCGTAGGTGAAGCATACGAATATACCGGAGTTGAACGTCATTGTATTCGTGCCGGCACTGCAAATTTTGCCAAACAAGCCGCAATGAATGCAGATGAATGTCGTGCTGCTTTAGAGTTAGGAAAAAACAGTGTAGACACGGCCAAATCTAAAGGTGCAGATATTTATATTGCGGGTGAAATGGGAATTGGAAATACCTGTTCTGCTTCTGCCTTAGCATGTCTTTTATTAAATGATACTGCCGAGCAATTAACTGGCGTTGGTACGGGAATTGGTGCCGATCAGTTAAGACATAAAATTGAAGTGATTGAAAAGGCAATTGAACTTCACCATAAACATGTCATTGGTGATGTATTCAAAACACTTTGTGTTGTAGGTGGTTTGGAAATTGCAGCAATTGTCGGTGCTTACATTCGCTGTGCGCAAGTGGGCTTACCTATCATTGTCGATGGTTTTATTAGTTCGGTCGCTGCTTTATGCGCAGTACGAATGAATCCTAAAGTACGTGACTGGATGCTTTTTGGCCATCAATCGGCAGAATATGGCCACCAACGTATTTTGCAAGAACTCAATGCTGAGCCAATTTTAAAAATGAATTTGCGTTTAGGTGAAGGTAGTGGGGCTGGCGCTGCCTTAGCATTGGTTAAAATGGCTTGCGCTTTACATAACCAAATGGCTACCTTCGCTCAAGCTGCTGTAAGCGGGGATAAAATTGGGTAAATTTAGAATTGATTTACTCAGACATGGCGAAAGTCAATATAGCCATACTCTGCGTGGTCATTTAGATGATGAGTTAACAGCAAAAGGTTGGCAGCAAATGCAGTCAACCTTTGAGCAAGTGGCTAATCAGACATGGGATGTGATTATAAGTTCATCATTAAAGCGTTGTGCTTGTTTTGCTGAGCAACTTGCGAAGACAACTCAGCTGCCTTTAATTCTGAATCATGACTTAAAGGAAATGTATTTTGGTGATTGGGAAGGCGTCTCAACTCAGCAAATTTATGGAACTTCACCCGAATTACTTGCAAACTTTTGGCAAAAACCGAGTCAATATTGTCCACCTCGCGCAGAAACATTAAACCAGTTTCAAATAAGGGTTCTTAAAGGCTTTCAGGATTTGCTAGAACATATGCAAAAGCAAAACTTACAGCATGCTTTAGTTGTTACTCATGGTGGTGTAATTAAGCTATTGACTTGTTTAGCCAGACAACAGCCTCTAGATGACTTACTTAAAATGCCAGCAGAGCTTGGAAAATTATATTCACTCGAATTTTCTGAAACAGATGGTCAATTAACTTTTAAGTTAAGATAGTAGTTTTATATTTTTATACACTTGTAAGTTATTATTTTTAAAATGTTATTTTAGCCTGTGTAATAGAACTGTCATTGCTAGTATCTAAGCTATTGGCATTTCTTATTAATCACACATCTGGCTTATGAATATTTTATTTAAAACAACTGTGCTTGCAGCATCATTATTGCTCGCGGCTTGTAATAACAATGATGATCAAGAAGCTCAAACTGCACCATCTACAAACCAATCAAAATATTATCAAACAAAAACACCTTACCAACCTCAACAAGAAATAAAAAACTATGAACAAGTACCGAATGGATTCCAGCCAGTTTTTACAGAGCTAGTGGCGCGTCACGGTTCAAGAGGCCTCTCAAGTCTGAAATATGATTTGGCACTTTATAATTTATGGAAACAGGCAAAATCAGAAAATGCCTTAACACCTTTAGGTGAGCAATTAGGTGCTGATTTAGAAGCCATGATGAAGGCAAATATCTTATTAGGTTATGGCGTGGAAGGGATCCGCCAGTACGGTTATGGAAACGAAACCATGACTGGTATCTTAGAACACCGTGGCATTGCAGATCGCTTATTACAGCGCTTACCAACTCTTTTAAATACGCAGGCCTCTATATTGGTACAAAGTTCTGGGGTGGATCGTGCGGTAGATAGTGCTAAATTTTTCACTGCTGAACTTATAAAACAACAACCGCAACTGAAAGATAAAATTTTTCCATTGTCTTATACCAATTTATCAAGTGAGAGCGTGGCGAGTGTTGAAGATGGCGGCGTAGATCGTTTCAAACTCTATTTTCATAGTTTGAATGCAGACGAAGACTTAGCTCAACCCCTGAGTGCTAGCCAACAAAAAATTTATGATGCTAGTCAGGCCTATCAAGATTTTGAAGAAAATAATAAAGATTTAGCACAAAAGTTAGATGAGTTATCAAAAAATACTGAGGCTGAAAAAACAGCTCAAACAGTGCTCAGTCCGATTTTTAAAGCAGACTTTATTAAAAAACTGGGTACAACAGGTTATAGCTTTAGCAATACCGGATCTTTCACGGTAACCTCACCTAAAGGTGAGCAAATTACAGAAAAAGGTAAGGGTAAAAACACAATTGCCAGCGCAGTTGATGCAGCAGCTTATATTTATGAACTCTATTCAATTTCTGGTGGTATGAAAGATGAGTTAAAAGGTGTCGATTTTGATAAATATATGCCATTAGATGCTGCGAAATTCTACGCTGAATTTAATGATGCAAACGATTTTTACGAAAAAGGTCCAAGTTTTACAGAGTCAAATCAAGTCACAAGTGAAATTGCCCAAGGACTCAAACAGGATCTGTTCCAACAAGTTGACGCTGTGGTGAATAAAGCTCAGCCTTACAAAGCAGTTTTACGGTTTGCCCATGCTGAAATTATTATTCCTCTGGCAACTAGCTTAGATTTGCATAATATGATGCAGCCGTTACCACTACGCCAGACTTATAA
This sequence comes from Acinetobacter geminorum, assembly GCF_013009345.1. Lineage (GTDB taxonomy): Bacteria > Pseudomonadota > Gammaproteobacteria > Pseudomonadales > Moraxellaceae > Acinetobacter > Acinetobacter geminorum. The sequence continues at coordinate 62,258 of NZ_JABELE010000007.1, forward strand.
TTACTCGACAAGTGCATGGCGTGGTGAAGTAGTTTCACCTATGGCGGCAAATGTACAGTGGGATATTTACCAAAATAGTCAAGGCTCTACTTTGGTAAAAATGCTTTATAACGAAAAGGAAACTTTATTTAAATCTGCATGTGATTATGCACGTTACACACCAACCAGTTTTTACTATGACTACATGAAATTGAAACAGTGCTATCAAATGCAATAGATTTTCAGTTTTTGAAGTCTTTAATGGGAATAGGGATTGCTATTCCCATTTTTATTTCTTCATAATTCAATTTGTTTTTAGATATAGATCAGTTAGAGACTTGGATATGACACCTTTTTGGATAGCATTGCAATTTTTAACTGTTCTGCCTATTGAGTTAAAGACAATACCAACGGCGCAACAAAATGGTCGAGCTATTTTGTTTTATCCTTTGGTCGGGCTGATTATTGGCGGCATTCTTTTTCTTATCTCATGTCTTTTAGCTAAATTACCCGTTCTTTTGCTTGCTGCCATCATAATGACTTTATGGATTTGGCTGACAGGCGGATTACATTTAGATGGGCTAGCAGATACTGCAGATGCGTGGGTAGGTGGTTTTGGAGACAAACTACGTACTTTACAAATCATGAAGGATCCAAGTTGTGGCCCAATTGGAGTCCTCAGCTTAGTTATTATTTGTTTGCTCAAATTTGCACTGGTTTATGTATTGATTGAACAGCATCAATCTTTATTTTTAGTCTTTGTTCCTATCCTTGGACGTATTGTGCCATCTATTTTGTTTTTAACTACACTATATGTCCGTGAAAAAGGCTTAGGCCGTTCTTTGACAGACCATTTACCCAAAACTGCTTCATGGATAATAGCTGCGGTAGTTTTGTTATTGGCTTTATATTGGGAATGGCAAGGGCTCATCGCCATTATTGGCTTTTTAATCAGTCTGGTTTATTTAAGATATCTGTTTATTAAAAGAATTGGCGGTATTACAGGTGATACAGTCGGGGCAGCGATTGAGCTTAGTGAAACTGTACTGCTTTTTAGTTTTGTCGTAAGTTATTTTTATTTAGTTTGATATTGAATTTCACCCAAAAAAATAAAAAAACCCTCAAAAAATGAGGGCTTAATTTTCAATCTTAAAAAGATGAATTAACGGTTTGGTAAAACATCTTTTAAAGCTTCATGCATTTCAAGCAATGTCTTTTCAGTAGTTTCCCAATCGATACAACCATCAGTTACTGATTTACCATATTCTAAATCACAAAGATTATCCGGAATATCTTGGCGGCCGCCTTTCAGGTGACTTTCAACCATAATACCTACGATTGACTTATTACCATCTAAAATTTGTTCAGTAATATTTTTAAGAACAAGTGGTTGTAAGTACGGGTCTTTATTTGAATTAGCATGGCTCGCATCAATCATGATTTTGTTGCTCACTTTAGCTTTTGCTAAAGCATTTTCTGCTTCTGCAACCGAGCCTGCGTCATAGTTCGGTTTACCGTTACCACCACGTAATACAACGTGTGCATAAGGGTTACCATTTGTATTAATAATTGAAACTTGGCCGTCTTCATTTAGACCTAAGAAACTATGGCCATATTTAACAGATTGCATCGCATTGGTTGCAACAGTTAAACCACCATCTGTACCATTTTTAAAACCAACTGGTGATGATAAACCAGAAGACATTTCACGGTGAGTTTGGCTCTCTGTTGTACGTGCACCAATCGCAGACCATGAAATTAAGTCTTGGTAGTACTGTGGAGAGTTCGGGTCGAGTGCTTCAGTTGCACATGGCAAACCTTTTTCATTTAACTCAAGCAAGAGTTTACGGCCAATACGTAAACCTTTTTCGATATTAAATGAGTCATTCATATCAGGGTCATTGATTAGGCCTTTCCAACCAATAGTTGTACGTGGTTTTTCAAAATAAACGCGCATAACTAAATACAATGAATCTTTAACTTTTTCACTAAGTACTTTTAAGCGATCAGCATATTCGTGAGCAGCTTTGGGGTCGTGAATAGAGCAAGGACCAATAACGACAAACAAACGTTTATCTGAACCATCTAAAATATTACGGATAGTTTCGCGGCCTTTTAGAACAGTTTGCGAAGCAACGTCAGATAAAGGAAGTTCTGACTTAAGCTCAGCTGGTGTTACAAGAGTTTGAATGCTTTTAATATTAACGTCGTCGATATCTGGCTTTGAAACGGAATTTGAATGTGTAGTCATTGCTGTCACTGGTTCGATCATACTAAAGGTTGTTTTGTGTACTGAATATACCATGAAATAATTATGAAAATACTACATCTCATAGTATTTCAGATTGGAAAAATCCTATTGATTTTACTATCTTTCAGTCGAGTTGCCTGTTTTTTCGGCAACTACTGCTTGTTGTTGTACCACAGGTGCTTTCGGTTTTGCTTTGACTGGATGAACCATAAAGTTAACACCGAGGGCAAATAGGGTAATCCCTAGAATTTTTCGGATTAAACGTTCAGGCATACGAGAGCTAATTAATGTTCCAATAATAATTGCTGGAATCGAACCCACCAATAACCACATCAGAAGGGTAAAGTCGACGTTACCAGCACTCATGTGCCCAAGGCCAGCTACTAAGGTAAGTAATACTGCATGTACAACATCCGACCCAATAATTCGGATCATTGGCAAGTTCGGGAACATAATCACAAGTGCCATGATCCCAAATGCACCCGCACCAACTGATGAAAGGGTTACGAATACACCTAAAATGATGCCCATAATCACGATAAAGCTACGTTTTTTATGGATTGCCAACTGTTCATTTTCAGTTTGAGCGACTTCTTTATTCCTGAATTTATTAAAGAATTTCTCAATACGAGTACGGAAAATGATGGAAACACCAGTTAAGGTCAACATAAAGCCTAGTACCATAGTTAATACAGCTTTATAGTGTGTTGACTGGCTTAAATAATGCTCAAGTACCCATGCGGTGCCAAAAGATGCAGGAATACTACCTACAGCCAACCATAAAACAATTGGCCAGACAATATTGAGCTTTCTTGCGTGAACCATTGATCCACAAAATTTTGAGATTGCAGCATAAAGTAAATCGGTACCAATCGCGATATGAGGTTCAATTCTAAAAAGACCAATTAAAATTGGTGTCATTAATGATCCACCACCAACTCCTGTAATCCCTACACAGAAACCAACTAACATACCCGCTAAGATAAATTCAAAAGCACCAGACATCTTTATCGCCACTTATCACGAAACGCAGATATCTTATTCCTTTTAGAGATAAACAGTTGTCATGAATAATGATTTACTTATGCAAAAAAAAGCTAAGCAACGAAAATTTTGCTTAGCTTGTACTATTTTTCATCATTTTTTTAAGAAAATGATTATTTTGATGACTTTAGTGGGTTAATTAAAAGTATAAGAAGAAAAGTTAATGGCGTTGCAAAGATCCACCAACTGACAAAACCAATTGAAAATTTATATTGTTGAATAAGAATAAATGCACACAAACCAAATAATATAAATGCGGCTATTTTGAAATGTCGGTAATACTTTTGTGCTAACGATTTGAAATGACCTGTCGATTTCGGCGATCGATATTTTTCGCTCGCCATAAATAACAAGTACATACCTAATAAAATTAAGATGAACGCTATAAGAATCATGAGCTCACCTCAGTATTTAGTTTATTCAGCTTTTTTTGAATTTTTGCGACAGCTTTATGCTGGATAGGTTGAATTTTGCAGAATATAAAAATGGCTAAAGTTGCAAAGACCCACAAAAATACATCTACACGTGCAAACGTCCAATAATCTCTGAGGCTTTGAACATACTCATGTTTAAGTAAATAACTTAGATTTAAGATTGGAAGTGCAATACATAGCATAATAAAAACGCTAAGTTGAGTTCGCCACAAATGCTGTTTTTTAGTGATTAATGCAATGATTAAGCTGATTAGCCAAACGAAGAAAAAACTATAAATTTCATAATTGATTGTGCTTGAAGTGATTGTAAATAATCGATTAGCGCTTAAGTAGGCGACAGTTGCACAAGGTAAGCCAACAAACGTTGCAATATTTAAACGGTCAACTAAATAGTGTCCAAAGTGAAACTTACTGTTCTTATTTTGAATTTGGCGTTTAAGGCTCCAGAGTAGTAAACCAGAGGCAATCATGACGCAGCCTAAAATGCCAGAAAAGAACAAACCTAAGCGAAGTAAAGGCTGGGCAAATGTTGCCATGTGTAGACCGTAAACTCCTGCATTCAGCATTGCAATAGCACTATTATTACGTGTGTCTGCTAAGACTTTGCCTGTTGAAGCATTCAATGTAATTTGAGCCTGATTCCGGGTAATAGAGTGATCTTCTTTTTGAATAAAGGTAATTTGAGCTTGGTTCGTATTTGGATTTTTTACACTCATTGTTGATAAAGGTTGGTTACCCCAACTTTGTTGAACTTGGCTCAGCATCTTCTCAATAGCTAAGTTTTGAGCAGGTTGAATCGATTGATTCTCAAGCACAGTCTTTGTGCGGATTTCGGTAAAATATTGATAAGGGTTTTCAGGGTAAAGCTTTTGCATTCCCCAAGGCAGATATAAATAAGAGAAAATAGCTAAGCCTGTAAATGTAATAGTTAAAAAGAAGGGCAGAGCAACGACTGAAGAAATATTATGAAAGTCTAACCATGAACGCTGAGACTTAAATGTACGTAAAGTAAAAAAGTCAGTGAATATTTTTTTATGAGTAATAATGCCTGAAACCAAAGCAATCAGCATAATAAATGCGGCAAGACATACGACTAATCGCCCAACTATGATTGGAATTCCAAAAAGTTGGTAATGGAAGCGGTAAAAAAAATCGCCGCCTAGGGTCGCCGAAAGTTGAAGCTCTTTTCCCGTGTTAGCATCAAGTGTGGCATTGCCATAACTGCCGTCAGCTTTTTCCCAATACATGGTGTTGACCGGACTTTCTGGCGTTGCAACAGTTAAATACCAAGATTTAGCGTCTGGAGCGTTTTCTTGTAAATATTGATAGGCTGTTTTAATAGCAATATCTTGCTTTACTTCATATTGCGCAAGCGCCGGTTGCATCCATAAATTAATTTCATGGCGGTAGTAGGACAAACTTCCCATTAAGAAAATGGCAAACACAAGCCATCCAAAAATTAAGCCAGTCCATGAGTGTAGCCATGCCATAGATTGACGTATACCTTTATGCATAACCTACCGTCCGTGTCACAATAAAGAAAAGGGCTAATAGCGCGATTGATAGAATGGTCAGTCGCAATAATGATTGAATGCAGAACCCAACAATCACAAAGACTACGTAAAATAAAATCGCTATAAATGCTGAAAGATAGATAGCCTCAGCTTTGTCCAGATTCAAAAGGAAAATTCCAGTGAGTCCAAGACTTAAATACGTCATACAGGCAAAGCCCATACCGAAAACTAGCAAGAAACGATAGAAAACTTTTATACGATATGACACTGGGAGATTTACAGTTTTGGACATCTTTATTGGCACATAAACAAAGAATAATAAGTAAAGCCAATCCCTAAATTGAGATTGGCTACAGTATTAATATTTAAATTTTACAGCAACTGTATAGTTGGCTGGAGCTCCATAAAAAGCTTGCCCATCGGGGAAACTATTTAAATATTTCTTGTCAAAAATATTATTACCATTTGCTTGAAGCGTAATATGATCATTGACTTCATAGCTCGCCATTAAATTGACTAAAGCATATGCATCTTGTTTGATCGTACTGTTTACATTTGAATCATATAACTTTATCCCATCTTGCCATTGTAAACCTGCACCAACTTTCAGCTTAGGTAAAGCTGGCAGAGTGTAGGTGGTTAGCAAATTAAGCGTCTGGTTTGGATTATAAGTTCTTGCCTCGCCACCATTTTTGGTATCTTTAATACTAAATTGAGCATAACCGAAAGAAAGATTCACATTATCTGTGATTTGACCTGATAGACCAACTTCTACACCTTGTGACTCTAAATCACTAGTTGGTACTTTTCGATTAAGTGGATTTCCATCTGAACTGCGTAGTGGGTAATTATTTTGTTCAGTTTTAAATACTGAAAGTGTTCCTGTTAAACGGTCATCTAGCCATGAGCTTTTTACGCCCATTTCATAGCTTTTACCATCAATAGGTTTTAAAGCTTGATTGGTATTTTTATCAATACCAGTTTGAGGACGGAAAATTGAGGTATAACTCATATAACCTGTATATTCAGGTGTAAAGTTATAGGTTAGTCCAACATATGGTGAGACTTTACTTTCACTATATGACATTGGAGAACCATAACTTTCACCTTTACTTTCAGCCTGTACATAGTTTGCACCAAGTAAAAGTTTTAAATCTTCATTAAGATGTAAGCGCGTCGCAGCATAGATGGAGTTAATATTCTGTTTATAGTTTGCAGCTTCTGTAAAATCTGACCAAGTTATAGATTGCGGTGTCCAGCTTGCCCAATTTGTCGTGAGCTGGCGTAAATATCCTTGAGAGTAATCATTCAAAATATCAGCATCGTTAATAAAACCTGAAGATTGTTTATCTTGCTGATGGTTACGTACGTAGCTGTAGCCTAAAGTTGCCTCATGTTCTTGGTTAAAAAGCTTATAGCTCCCTTCAAGATTAAAATCGACAGCATGTTTTTCTTGATGTTCTTGTCCTCCCCAAGCTGTTAAAGCAACATCAGAACCATCAGCTTTGGGATATCCATAATAATAAAGAAGACGACTATTATGCTTGGTATCAAGATAGTTATAAGTCAGTTTAGCCGTCCATAGGTCATTAATTTTTTGTTTTAATTCAACAAAAGCATTTTGTGTCTCATTATCCCAGTGCGCCCAGTCAGGGTTTGGATTATATGAGCGGTCATATGAAATTTGTTTGCCATTTGCATCGAGTAAGGGCAGAGCACCCCAGTTATTCGCATTCGGTTTATTTTGTTCTTGGTTATAGCCTGCGGTGAGTAAAGTAGTATCTGTTAAGTCAGCTTCAACAATACCTGCGAAACCATTTTTTTCTGAAGAATATCGGTCAATGTAAGAATCACCCGTTTGCTCATAGCCCATAATACGGCCACGTACTTTTCCACTCGGTATAATTGCGCCAGAGACATCAGCTTCATAACGCTGCGTATCCCAAGAGCCATAACTTAGGCCGCCACTTGCCTGGAATTCTTGAGTTGGACGTTTTCGAATATTATTGATGGTTGCACTTGGGTCGCCGAAGGCGTTAGTTAAAGAATCAGCACCTTTAACAACTTCTACACGATCATAAAAGTAAGTATCAGGATTCGTATTGTTATAGTTATAACCTGAGAGGGGAAAGCCTACGCCGTCAGTTAAAATATTTGAAATCTCAAAGCCACGAGCCATATAAGTAGTTCGCTCGGTTTCTTGACTAGAGACGGTTACACCTGGGGTGTTTTTTAAAACATCGCGAGTACTAGTAAGACCAAAATCTTCTATTTGCTGACGAGTAACGACATTAATGGTTTGAGGAGTTTCTTTAGCCTCAATATTAAGCTTGGTTGCGCTACTCGAATTTTTAACATTATATGCTTTGGTTTGTTCAGAAGCCTGTTCAGCATTTGATGCTTTAACTTGAATCGTCTGTAAAGCTTGTACCTCTGAGTCTTGAGCATAAGAGAGGTTTGCATAACAAATCGCGCAGGCGATTACGGTAAGCTTAAATGGTCGAGGTGGGATATTCATAAGATTAAAGATAATGTAAATAATTCTCATTTATTTTATTGTTTGTAAATGTAAGCTACAATTCAAATTGCATTGTTAATTTAGATTAAAAGATGGTGAATGAGTGTAATTTTAGATAGCCTGTGCTGTGGCTGCTCTTGGTAAGTACATATAGATCAAGTTCAAGATTGATAAATCTCTATGCTAGAATGCATTATTTCAAATTCTTGGGTAAATCACCTTGGCAAACCGAAAACTTAAAATAGGCATTGTAGTTGGGGAAGTTTCTGGAGATACGCTTGGTGTGAAGCTTATGCGTAGTTTTCGAGAACAGGGAATCGATGCCGAATTTGAAGGAATCGGTGGTCCTCAAATGATTGCTGAAGGTTTTAACGGTTATTACCCAATGGAAACTCTGTCTGTGATGGGCATTGTTGAGGTCTTAAAAGACTTAAAAAAATTATTCGCCGTGAGGGATGGTTTAATCAGTCAATGGACTCAAAAACCAGTTGATATTTTTATTGGAATTGATGCACCAGACTTTAACCTCAGACTTTCTAAAAGTATTAAAGAAAAGAATCTTCCAATAAAAACAGTTCAATATGTGAGCCCATCGGTTTGGGCATGGCGTCAAGGGCGAGTACATGGCATCAAGCAAAGTATAGATTTAGTACTTTGCTTATTTCCTTTTGAAAAAGTTTTTTATGAACAATATGAAGTTCCAGCAGCATTTGTAGGCCACCCATTAGCTAAACAATTGCCACTTGAGAACCCAATTCAAATTGCTAAGCAACAATTGGGTATTAATGAAAATCAGAAACATATTGCCTTGTTGCCAGGGAGTCGAAAGGGTGAAGTAGAGAGACTTCTTCCTATGCTGTTGGGTGCTGCTAATATTTTGCATACCAAATATCCTGACATTCAATTTTTAATTCCGGCAATTAATGATGCTCGTAAACAACAGATTGAGCAGGGTGTTGAACAATTAGCGCCTCAGTTAAAAGCAAAAATTCATATTTTAGAAAATACGGATAGTGAATCAAAAATCGGTCGTATGGTCATGAACGCAAGTGATATTATCGCTTTAGCTTCTGGGACTGCAACATTAGAAGCAATGCTGATGCATCGACCAATGGTCACTTTCTATAAATTGCACTGGTTAACTTATTTAATTGCTAAATTCTTGGTGAAAATTCCTTATTATTCTTTGCCTAATATTATTGCGGGTAAAAAAGTGATTCAGGAGCTGATTCAAGCTGATGCAACACCTGAAAATTTAGCAGCTGAAATAGAAAAATTGATGAATGTAGAAACCGCTCAAATTCAAGTGATGCAACATTTAACCATGCATAAACAGCTTATTTCTGGAAATACAGAAGATCCAGTTCAAGCAATCCTAAAAGTACTTGGAAAGTAAAAAAAACCCCATTTTTAGGGGCTTTTTAGATCTACTTAAGCACGTACAATCAGCTCGTAACCCGTATATTTACGAATGTTGATAACACCAATATCAAAAATTAGATATTGACCTTTAATACCTTGTAAAACACCGCGAATTTTCGGTGTTTTATCGAGGTTTAGAGACTTAATTTTTTCAGGATATTGTTCAACTGGATAAACAAACTCACGTGGCAATTCACTTTCTAATAGCTCAACCGTTTCGTTAAATTCAAGGTTTTGACTAAATTCTTCACGAATAGATTGAATTTTAGGGGCGAACTCTTTGATTAACTGATCACGTTGTTCAACCATATTTAAAGGTTCAGCTTCACCCTTGAGGAGTTTACGCCAATCTGTTTTATCAGCAATTAAAGAACCAAACATGGTTTCAAGCTGACCAGATAAACGGCGTGATCCAACTTTTAAAATAGGTAAGGCTTGAGTTGCACCTTGATCTAACCAACGACCTGGCATATGGCTAACACGAGTAATACCCACTTTTAAAGCACTTGAATTTGCCAAATATACAATATGAGGTTGGAAACAAACGCTATGGGCAAAATCATCTTCACGACATGTGCCCAAATGATAGTGACATGTTTCTGGCTTCATAATACAAAGGTCACATTCCGCTTTAGTTTTAAAACATTTGAAGCAGTGACCTTGAGAATAAGACTTCGGTGTTTTAGCGCCACAAGAGGTGCAATAAATATTACCTGTCCATTCGATTTCTAGTTCTTGTCCTAAATTAAAAGGAAGATCAATTTCTGAACGGTCTAATACAAATTTGTATTCAACATTTGCCTTGGTTGTCTGTTGATCAGTTACACTAGCATCTTTTAGGCCTGCATGCATTTTATGGCAAATGCCTTGTAGTTCCATAAAGTTTAAACTCACATCTTTCAATTAAGGGTTGCAGTTATGGCTGAACAAAATGTCATCACTTCTATGCTAGACGATTTATCAAATGAACAGCCCATTCATACTGCACTTTGTATTGGCCAGAAAATTGACCAGAATAACGCAATTCAATGGCACTATTTTACCGTAACTGAGCTTTTAAGTCTGCCTTTTACTCAGCGTTATGATTTAGGTTTTGTACTGTTTGATACTGATGAAATGCAGAACATCAGCGATGTGCAAAAATCACAATTATTAGTAAAGCTAAGAGATTTATTAGCAAAAAGAATTGTTGTAGTAAGCAAGCGTAGTGATGAGCAGCTTTTGCGTTCTTTGGGTTTTACGCAATTGATTGATAAGACATCACATGATAGTGATTTCGCTTTATGGCAATTTAACATCTTGACCTATAAACATGTACCAGATTGGTTTAATTCAAAGTTCTGGGCAAACCCGGAAAATTGGAATAAATTCCGCTGGTAAAAGGGCTTTAAATCTCTTTCAAAATTTAACAATTTGGCTTTTGCTGTCTTAACAAGAATCCGCGTATGCTCATGTATAAACCATACATAAGAGTTACTCATGACAAATTTAAGCAACATTGTAGAAGTTTTGGCTAAACAGGCTTTAGGTGGAAATCAGCAAGCATCAGGTCAAGGCGGTTTAGGTGGAATTTTAGGTTCAGTACTAGGACAAATGGGGAGCAATACTTCTTCTGGCGCTCAAGGTGGCCTTGGAGGAGTATTAGGTTCTGTATTAGGGCAAGTGACAGGTAATAATAACAGTATACCTCAAGCAGGTGGCGGCGTACAAAGTTTATTGATTGCAGTTGTGCCTTTAATTTTGGGCTGGGTACAGCAACAAGGCGGTTTGCAGTCTGCTTTGGAAAAGCTAAAAGGTGCTGGTTTAGGTAGCCAAGTTCAAAGTTGGGTTGACCCAAATCAGACTAATAGCGAAGTTCCAACTCAACAATTGCAGAGTTTATTTAATCCCGCCGACATCGAGCAAGTTGCTGCTCAAGCTCAAGCGCCAAAAGAACAGGTTTATAGTGCAATTGCTTCCGTTTTACCTCAAGTCATTGACTCGTTAACACCTCAAGGTGATAGTACTGACCATCAAGAAGCCAACCAAGATATTCAAAACGTTATGAATCTGGTAAGTGGTTTCTTAAAGTAAGCTACAAGGTAAAAAAAGCCGATATAAAAATATTGGCTTTTTAAAACTGAATAATAAAATAAAAGGGCGTTAGCCCTTTTATTTTAGATTTGAATCAAACTTAACTTATTAGAAGTTATATTCGATACCAGTACCTACAACAGTTTGTTTGTCGTCTTCTTTAATCCAGTCGCGTTTTTGTTGAGCAACAATACCGTAGAAGCGAGCTTGTTTGTTGATTTGGTAATCAAGACCTAAACCGTACAAGTCGATTTTACGATCTTGTTTGCCACTTACTTGTGTTTCAGCAGAAGCGTATTCTGCTTTTACTTTAAGTTTAGTGTTTGGAATTTTATAAGCAGCTGTTACTGCATATGCTTCTTCTTCTAAACCTTTGTAGTTTGTATAAGTATCTGTAGTTTTATCAACACCATCTACACGCGTAGTTTTTGACGTTTTATAAGCAGTCAAGTCATCAGTAGGTTCAGCATGTTGCCATAAAGCACCTACTACAAAACCAGATTTAGCAATATCATAAGAACCAGTTACACGGTAAGCATCTGTATAGACATCTTTTAGACCGTAAGCTGCATATTTACCTTTAATACCAAAGTCACCAGCTGCAGCAATTGCTAAACCAAGGTCTTTGTTCTCGTAGCCAATTGAAGTTGATACAGAGTCAAAGCTATCATTTTTGCTGTCTTTACCAGTTTCCCCTTGTTTGCTATCAGAGGTGCTTTCACCAGTTTGAGCCATGATGTTGAACTTTAAACCAGCTAATAATTTAGGGTCTAATTCAAAACCGATTACGTTATCTAAACGGTTTTCACCATACATGATATTAGTAATATCTAAACGTGTATCGTCATTAAAGATGTCTTGGTTACCACCAGCAGCAGTTTTGAAGTAAGAATCATACTTACCTACTTTTAAGGTACCAACACCTTCAGTTTTTAAACCGATAAAACGGTTACGAGCACTAAGGTCAGTATCAGAACCTGAACCATCAGTAGAAATTGCCCATTCAGCTAAATAAACAGCAGATAACTTGTCAGTTAATTTCTCTTCGCCTTTTACCCCAATACGAGAAGAGTTTGAGTTAACTTCGGTAACGTCACTTTTACCATCGAAATTTTTATTATCAACTTGGTTAATAGAAACATTTAGTTTGCCATACAAAGTTGGCGCTGCTTGCACCGCGTTTACGCTCAAAGTTGCAACTGCGGCAGCGAGTAGCAATTTCTTCATTGAGATTTCTCCAAAACTATTTTAAAAATGGCGTATGCCTAGCTAACTATTTATTTTGTAGTTGACTTGTGTACAAAAAATTACAGAAGCTCACCAACTTGCTAAGCAGTATCGGTAAACTTTGTGACAGGGAAGTGAAGAATAAATGACAGTTTTATGACGTTTAAAATTTAGTAATAAATTAGTTTCTTTGCATTTTTATAGTTTGAAGATGAAAAAAAGCGGAGCCTAAACTCCGCTTTAACCATTTAAAAATCAAAGAGCTGCTTTAATTTTTTCAGCTAATTCTTTAATTTTTTCTTGATCTCCTAATTCAACAGCATGGCGTCCAAGATGATGCACATTTGTTGGAATTAGGTGAAAATGAACATGTGGAACAGTTTGTCCTGCTGCTGCTCCAGAAAGTTGCATCAATACAATACCTTCCAAATTGAGCGCTTTTTCCATTGCCTTAGCAATCTTTTGAACAATTTGTATAGTATAGGCTGCTGCTTCAGCAGGTAAGTCTAGCAGTGTTACAGCAGGTGTTTTTGGAATAACTAATGTATGACCATCGGCTTGAGGCATAATATCCATAAAAGCTAGAACTTGATCATCTTCATAGACTTTTATCGCTGGAAGTTCTCCACGTAAAATTTTTGCGAAGATATTTTGATCATCGTATGCCATGTATTATTCCTTTAAAATTATTTACATTTCAATTCTTTTTGACGTTCTTTAATCGCGTCAAGACGTTGTTGTTCTTTGTCAGAAAACTTTGGTTTTGTCGTATGACAGTTTTCATTACCATATTTTTCTTTAGCATCAGGATCTTTAAAACAAAAGCCTTTTGACGCATAAATCAAATTGTAATCATCTTGCAATTTTTGACATTCTTGCTCAGGTGTTGCAGCTTGTACGCCTAAACTAGCAATGCTCACCATGCCAGTAAAGACTGCAACCATAAATTTATTCATGAGCTTTTCCTCAGTTAAAGGTATGAACCTGTACTCAATATAAGGTTTCTTACCAATATTTCAATGACTATTAATTACTCAAGTGTCATTTTGGTTTAGAATTTGTTCAGAGATTGAATAAAGTTATTAAATATCAATAATTTAAAAAATATCAAATAAAACATAAGCTTAAGTGGTTATTTATATATTTTTCAATAATCTGATTCTTATCTAGCCCCTTATGACTCACAGTTTTGGCCGATATAAAATACTTGTGTTTTGTTGTAATGATCTAAAATTTGATGGAAGGGCTCAGGGTTTTTGTTTACTACTATAGAAGCCTTTTAGCATGTAATCTGGACAATGAAAAAACCAGTTATTAATAACATTATCAAAAGTATGAAATGTGATAATTATTATGTTTTAAATGAAAGATGTATTGATTTTGCATATTTTAACTTCTATTATAGTGCCCTTAATTGCTGCGTTTGATAGTTTTTGTTTTTATAGCCCATTTCTCCAAATGAAATGGGCTTTTTTTATTTAAAGTTATTTCTAATCATGAAAAATAAGCGGTTTAGAATGATATAAATTTTACACTATATTTTATTTTTTGTGATCGACTTGACATGGCACTTTCACAATTGATCTGGTAGTTACTTTCTACCCTCATACCCTTACACATAGTAATAGTATATTCATCATACTTCTTTAAAGGATCTAGTCGTTCGTTCAGACTAAATATTGAAGGAATAGGTGATGTCACAATTTTTACTAATTGCTGAAAAAGTTTATAAAAAGTTCGAAGAAGAAAAGCTTTTCTCCGAGGATGTAATTGGACACTTGAATAGCTTAGTCAGTATTATCCGGCAAGAGATAAAAGACACTTCATACAAACTAAAATATAACTTTATTGATTTTGAAGAATGTTTAAATAAACCTGCAAAGGAATGTTCAGTTAAACTCGATATCAGCTTAATGCCAATTTATAAGAATAAAAGTGAGTACATTATGTGGTTAGCGAGTTTTATCGAAAAAATTACTCTAGGTGGAAGAGAAAAGCTTCCACCGCTTACAAATAGTTTACTACCGAGCTGTATAGTGACTAATCCTTATGTAACAAAACTAGAGCAGGCAAAGGACTCTTCTGAAAAAAGTGCACAGATGATTGTAAATTACTTTAAATCATCCGATTATAAAAAAGTTAATAAAGTGCCTTCATAGTGAAAATAATAATTTTCTATTAAAACAATAATATTATTGGTAAATGCACCGTTATGCGATGGTTTATTCCATCCAAGCGAATAAAAGCAATAGATTGAATCATGAGCGTATTTTTAAATTTGTGTTGATCGTTCAGTGAGCCATTTTGCTAGTTGTGGCCAGAACTCCAATGCACTTGCCTGACTCGACATGAGGCCCAAATGACCGCCAGGGATGAGAGTAAACGTAACATCTTGGCTACTGGTTAATTGGCTTAATGGTTGAGCTGCATCAGCGGTAACCAGTTGATCACTACGACCAGCGCCCACTAAGAGAGAACAGTCAATATTTTTTAATTCTATTTTTTTATTTTTTAACTGGATAAAGCCGCGCTTCAATGGATTTTGCAACCAAACATTGAACAACATGTCCTGATTAATTCCGCCCGGGTAATCAATCATATTATTTAAAAAGTTACTTAAAGTGGCATGCTCTTGCACAAATTGTAGGTCATCAAGATTCTTTAGTAGTTGAATATGTCCATCAAACCAGCCTTTAGGATCAAGAATTTTGAAACCTAAAGAGTTTAAAATTCCAGGACTATGAATCAAACGTTTTGGTAGTCCAGAGTAAATACGGTCTTGAATTTTTTTATTGCGACCAATCGCGTTGTTTATAGCTCGGTAGAGTTTTCCAATATAACCAGAAGCATAACTGTCTATTGGACTACCAAGTACGATAAGGTTTTTAACATAATTGGGTTGATTTAAAGCGGTATATAAAGTGACAAATATGCCAGCCATACTCCAGCCATGAAGCGAGATTTGTTCACTTCCAGAATGTGTTCGGACAAGTTGTATTGCTTGAGGAATAAACCCTTCAATAAATGATAAAAAATTAAGATGTCTATCTTTAAAATTTAAGCGGCCCCAATCCACAAGATATACGTCAAAACCTACATTTTGGAAGTATTTAATAAGAGAGCGATAGGGATATAAATCATATATCGCCATATTAATAGCGAGTGGTGCAACAAATACTAACGGTTCTTTAAATTGTTTTTGAGTAGCTGCGTAATAACGAATACGAGTTTGATTGAATTCACCAATCACTTCATAAGGAGTGCTTTGTGACAAAACCAATGTTTTTGGGCGAAATAGTCGGGTAGAGAGGTGCTTGATTTGACTTTGTTCAGAGACAATGGACTTTAAGCGTTTCATCTTTCTTTTACCAACTATTTACTAAAGTTGAATAAAGTCTAAGCGATAATTTTAAGGTTTACCTTGACCTTAAATACCCTAGACACTCAAAATGATGATAGTTTTTTTAGTACATGACCAGTAAAGGCGAACATTTAATGAACCAGTCTGATGATTTAGAATACCAACTTGATACTTTAGCCATTCGTACCGGACATACTCGTAGTTTTGAAGGTGAGCATGGCGAACCGATTTTTTTGACTTCATCATTTGTATATGAAAACGCTGCTGAAGCGGCTGCAAAATTTTCTGGTCAGGTTCAAGGAAATATCTATTCTCGTTTTACCAATCCGACTGTATCGATGTTCGAAAAACGCTTAGCTGCTTTAGATGGAGCTGAAAGAGCTGTTGCGACAAGCTCGGGAATGGGCGCGATTTTGTCAGTTGCTATGGCATATCTAAAAGCGGGTGATCATGTTATTTGCTCAAGAGCAGTTTTTGGTTCAGTTGTTGCCTTATTTGAAAAATATATAGCCAAGTTTGGCGTAGATATTACATTTGTTGATTTATGTGATTTAGACGAATGGAAAAATGCCGTACGTCCTGAAACCAAACTTTTCTTTGTTGAGTCACCGTCTAACCCTCTAGCTGAGATTGCAGATATACAAGCTCTAGCAGATATCGCCCATGCGAATGGCGCATTACTTGCGGTTGATAACAGTTTCTGTACACCTGTTTTGCAGCAACCACTAAAGTTTGGTGCGGATCTTGTGATTTACTCTGCGACTAAATACTTAGATGGCCAAGGCCGTGCATTAGGCGGTGCTGTTGTTGGTAATCATCAGTTGTTAGAAGAAGTTTTCGGTGTTGTTCGTACGCTTGGACCATCAATGAGCCCATTTAATGCATGGGTTTTCTTAAAAGGTCTAGAAACTTTACGTTTACGTATGAAAGCACACTGTGAGAGTGCTCAAATTCTTGCAGAATGGTTATCTAGTCATGAAAAGGTAGAGAGGGTTTACTACGCTGGTTTACCAGCTCATGAAGGTCATGAACTTGCTGCTAAACAGCAAAATGGCTTTGGCGGTATTGTATCCTTCGTTGTTAAAGGCGAGCGTGAAGGTGCTTGGAAGGTTATTGATAATACTAAGTTTATCTCGATTACCGGTAATCTAGGTGATGTGAAATCGACGATTACCCACCCAGCAACCACAACTCATGGCAAACTTTCTGTTGAAGCAAAAGAAGCTGCTGGTATTCAAGAAGGTCTAATTCGTGTTTCTGTGGGTCTAGAAGATATTAATGACATTATTGGTGATATCTCACGTGGGTTAGATTTAATCTAATTAAGTTATGTTTGTTATGGAAAAGTCACATTCATTTTAATGTGGCTTTTTTTGTTACTTATAAGCAACAATAGCAATAAAAAGTCTACGTTTTGTTATAAAACAGTCTAAAATTTCAACGTATAAAAGCTCTAAATTTAATAAAAATAACAAAGAGAGTCTTTAGTCATGCTTAAACCAATAATTATTTTAGTTGCGATAGGGGCAATTGGTCTAGTTGGATATAGAGTATTTGCTCAAAAAGATGAACCAACACAGATGAGTGAAACTGTATTATTAATTAATGATGCAAACAAATCAGTTCAAAACGCTGATCTTTCAATAGAAAAAGCCAATACTTCTTTCAAGAATGTTCCTTTAAGTGAATATAAACCAAACAATAAAAGTCTACAGGCTGCCCAGTAACTTTTCTAAATTTTACTTTTTCTACTCATCAAAAGTTTTCTATATAAACGCTTTTAGTAGATTGACCATAGAAAATAGTTTCATAGATACCAATAGAAAACATTGATTTATTGTGTCAGAATTACGGATTAATTTTGATTTAAACGTACTAGCCTCAATGATCTTGATGATCTATATGGGGAGTAGAAAGAGTTTAAGTTTTGCAGTGTTATGTGACTATCAATAATACTTGAAATATTTGATAGAGATACGGAGTTAGGTTTATGAATATCAATATGCTTATGCAGCAAGCGCAGCGCATGCAAAAAGATATGGAATCAAATATAAAAAAGGCTAAAGAAGAGCTTGCTCAAACTGAAGTACATGCTGAAGCGGGCGGTGGTTTGGTTAAAGTCACAATGACTGGCCGTTATATCGTAAAACGTATCGAAATTAATCCAGAATTACTTCAAGATGAACCAGACATGATTGAAGACTTAATTGCTGCTGCAGTAAATGATGCTGTACGTCAAGCAGAAGTGATTTCTGAAGAAAAAATGCAAAAAGCAAATTCTGGTATGGGTTTACCACCTGGCTTAGCGGGCATGTTCTAAGGAAATTCAGTGTTTAGCGATAGATTTGAACAACTCGTTCAAGCTTTACGTATATTACCAAGCGTTGGTCCGAAGTCGGCTCAACGTATGGCTTTACATCTTTTGATGAAAAATCGAGAAGGGGCATTTGCATTAGCTCATGCTTTACATGAGGCTTCAAGTTATATACATGAATGTAGTGTCTGCCATTCTTTGACTGAAAATGAAGTTTGTGATATTTGCGCCTCAACTGACCGAGATGATCAGTTATTGTGTGTAGTTGAATCACCAGCTGATGTGATGGCGATTGAGCAAAGCGGTAGCTTTCGTGGGAAATATCATGTTTTAGGTGGTCACCTTTCTCCATTAGATGGTATTGGTCCAGAAGAAATTGGTATTCCTTACCTAATTCAGCGTCTAAGCCAAGGTACTATTGAAGAAGTCATTTTGGCAACTAATGCGACTGTAGAAGGACAAGCGACAGCTCATTATTTGGTAGAGGCGACTAAACATTTACCAATACAAATGACGCGTATTGCTCAAGGTGTACCTCAGGGTGGTGAACTCGAATACGTAGATAGCCATACTTTAAGTCAGGCAGTACATAATCGCATGAGAATGAAATAAGCATTTCGATGCTTATTTCATTAATGAATGCAGTATCAATTTGATTAAATTTATTAATTAAATTCAGTTATTAAACATAAATATTATTTTGTCTTTTATTATTAAAGATAGTTTAAATAAAATATGAATATAAGCATGAAAAAGATCTTATAAATTTTAAATAAAGAACATTTGGAGATAAATTTAAAAAGTACAAATAAAAGATCAAAAAATTATCTATTTTCGAAAAATTGTTCAAAAATAGAGTATTCATAAAGGTTTAAGTGGCATTTTTCTGCTTCTATGTTATATATACCAGAGTTTAAAGCACTCTTTGCAATACTTGAGAAAGCATGTTTCAGTTTATCCAACAGCAAACCGAATTGGTTGATGTTCTTCAAAAAATGGATCAATGTTCAATATATGGACTTGATACAGAATTTATTAAGGTTGACACACTCTGGCCTAAACTTGGAGTATGCCAAGTCAATGTAAATGGTGATGTCTATCTGTTGGATGGTGTTTCATTAGATCTAAGTCAGTTTTGGAAAAAGATTTTCCACGCGCAGCAAAATATTTTTCATGCATGTGGAGAAGATATTGATTTAATCTATCATTACGCTGATCAAGAAGATCTCCTTAATGTATTTGATACTCAAGTAGGTCTGTCTTTTTTAGGTCATGGCCTGCAAGTGAGTTACCAAGGTGCTTTAAAACTTTGTCTTGATATTGATATTGATATTGAAAAAGATCAAACCAGATCTGATTGGTTGGCTAGACCTTTATCGCCTCAGCAACTTTGTTATGCTGCTAACGATGTTTTGTATCTAATGAAGTTAGCTAGTCATATTCAAGAACAGCTTAAGCAGAAAGGGCTTTATAACTATGTTCTTGAGGACTGTAGTAGTCTAACTAAAGAAATCATTAGTGAAACACCGACCGAATTACTATATACCGATGTGGGAAATTATCGTCATTCACGTCGTCAGTTAATGCAGTTGCAAAATTTAAGCGAGTGGCGTGAATATATTGTAAAAGCAACGAATCAGCCACGCAGTTTTATTCTTAGAAATTCAACCATGATTGATATGGTTGAAAAGAACCCGCGTAATAGCTTTCAACTTTCGCAAGTGAAAGATATTCGTCCAAATGTAGTTCGCGAGTACGGCAAAACGATTTTAGAACTTCTTAAAGATTTACCAGTCGAAAGTAAGTGGCCATCAAAGATTGCAAAACCATTTAAGGTTACGTCTAAAGAAACTTTAAATAAAATGGATATGGTGCTTGCTCATGCAATAAATGAGACTTCTATTCCTAAAGAAGTGTTGCTGAGAAAAAAATGGTTAAACGCCATTCATCAACATGTTCTATCTCGAGGGGATGAACAGGATTTACCTGACTATCTGTTAGGATGGCGTTATGAGTTATTAACTCAACCATTAATCCAGTTGTTTCAAGAAGAAAAACAAAGTTTATCTATTTAAAATGAATAGATAATTAGAAATTTAGAGGCTCATCATGCGATGAGTCTTTTAAATAAAGAATAATCGTTGTGTTAAGTTTTTATTTAAAAAAGGAGTTAATTTCAATATTTAAGTATATAAAAATAAGATTTTTTGTAGATTATCTAAATAATTATTTAGTCTGATAAAATTCATAAAATAATGTAATAAAGTAAATATAATTTGAAAATTCAATAATGAATTAAATTAACTTATATCGTGAGAAAAATTCAATTGATTAAACATACAGGTCTGTATATTCTTGGATTTAAGAAAAACAATTTCAACTTATATAATATATAACTATAAGTTTGTTTCGGTGCAGAAATGAAAAGCCTACCCAATAAGGTAGGCTTTTTTATTTTTTAGTGATATAGCTTAGTTGAAATGTCTTAATTTTTTAAATTTAAAAATGAATATAAAAATCTACAGATGTTATCTATATGAATCAGTAAGTTGTTTAGACACAAGTACACAACTCTAAAACTTATAACGTCTTTTTATGCTATAAAATTATATAGATTAATAATTAGAGAGATAAATATGCTAAACAACTTTAATGCTGAACAAGCTCGTCAAAATGCTAAAAACTTTAAAATAAATCAAGACGTCATATTGGAAAAAATTTTAACTGGTACTGAGTCTGAATCTAAGGAGGGGAAACGAAAAGCAACTTTCTGGTTTCCTGTTGATGCTATAAGTCCTGATCATCTTACTCTGGTTGAAGAGGAGCTTAGAAGCAGAGGTTTTAATGTGTCAACTGATATTGAGCACTCCGGTACCACGATCACAATTGAAATAAGCTTCTAGTGAATGAGTGTTTTAACTAAACCACTCTTAAAAAGAGTGGTTCTTTTATTGCATGATTTATCGTGAGCTAAAAGAAGTTAAATATAAATTTATTTACAATTAAATTTATATTAATCAGGATATTATTTGACAGGTTCTATCTTGTTCTGTAGCTTTACTTTTTGAGTGGAATATGGATATGAACTTCCAAACAATACTTTTCTCTTTCAAAAATCAATCTACTGGTACAGACGCATTTAAAGCTTTAAAAAATGCTTGTGAACAGTCTCTTAAAGAATCTCAAGATACAAAAGAAAAAGTAGCAGTTTACCTAATTTATGGTTTCGCACGTAGTTATGTAATCTTATATGAAGATGAAGCCGTAACGACCGAATTTTCTCATACCTCTAAAACTCAACTCATCGCTTATATGGAAAGTCTTAATGAGGCATTATTAAGTCAAGATGATAGCGCTATTTTGAATGCCTTAAATCAAGTAAGCCATGATTATATTAAAAGCTCTCGCGTTTTCTAGAAAAAAATTAACACGTCCTTAAATAAAAAATACTTCTTTAGTTTGGGCTAAAGAAGTATTTATTCTAATATATTAATGGGACTTTTTCTTACCGCCACCATCTTGTTTATTGACGGTAGACCATGCAATTCGTTCGGCTTCTTCTTGAGAATGGCCTCTATCTACTTCACTCTCAACAATATGTTTGGCCTGACGTTTTGCTTGGTTGTATAAGCAGTTTTATCACCACGAGGCATAATTTCATCCTCCATATCTATGAACAAGATACTTAATATTTAAACATGTTGAGAATTTAAACCAGTTCAGTAATGTCTCCCAATGTGTATTAAGTGCTTAGAAATTTTACTCAAATGTGAATTTGAAAAGGTAATACCTGATTGTAATATGATAAATTTCATAGAATTAAATCGTGAAATTATTAAAGATAGATCACAAAAAGTACTCAGTAACGAACATTTTTTCTTTTTTCCTAAAAATTGTTTTATTTTATTAAAGTTGAAAATTATGTTTAATTATTTAAAATCAAATATTTATTAATTTTATATGGAACCTTGTTTTTAACAGGAACAAAGTTATTATCGACCTTAATCAATGTTGTAGGTTAATATTTCTCAAGAATAAAAAAAACGACTGATGCGTAAACAAACCTGCGTGTGTGAGTCGTTTTTTTTCATGTATGCTGTCCTTAGTTCAAGAGTTGATTTGAAATGCACTGTGATATTTATAGATCGAGCAAAAAAGATGAAATGTACATGTATATTGCTCGTCCAAACTATCCTGACAATGCGGAGCAAGCTGATCCGTTTGAAAATGTTCCTGAAGCTGTTTTACAAGCGTTTGGTCGTGCAACGTTTGTCATGCATTTAGAGTTAGCTCCAACACGTAAATTGGCGCGTGTTAATGTTTTACATGTTTTAGACTCATTACAAACAAAAGGTTTCTTTATTCAGATGCCGCCAGAAGGGTTAATTAACCCGAATGCAGTTGAACCAGAGGGCTTACGTGGTGCATGAAGATCAAACTGGAATAATGAATCAATTATTTTCTTTTTTGGATGTTATTCCTGAAGGCGTTATTGCTTTAACAGCTTATGGAATAGGCGCTATTATTGCTTTGTGGTGTTGGTGGCGATTAATGCGCCGTCTTCCTACTACTTTGGGTGCAATTAGCTGGCTGATTGTATTTGCTATTTTAGTTACACCAACAGTATCTGAAGGACCGAATGCATCTGTAGCACCTGCTATTTTTGGACTTCTTTTTGGTGTTTTAACTAAAGACAGTCCGTTAATTTGGTCAAATTTATCTTTAATTCTGTTTGTAGTTGGTCTAGGTTTGGTGATTGGATATTGTTGGTCAAAATATTCAACAAACAAAAACATGCGTTCCATCTAACCATTGAAATAGAAAAATAAGGTCTTTACATGTCTGCTGATACCCAACATTTTACCGGTACAGATCAATATATTGCGACTGATAGTCTTAAGCTTGCTGTAAAAGCAGCTCGTGCTTTGCAAAAGCCTTTACTGATTAAGGGTGAGCCGGGCACGGGTAAAACTTTACTTGCTGAACAAGTAGCACAAAGTTTGGGTTTAAAACTGATTACTTGGCATATCAAGTCTACAACTAAAGCGCAGCAAGGGTTGTATGAATATGATGCAGTTTCTCGTTTAAGAGACAGCCAGTTAGGTGATGACCGAGTCTACGATATTAAGAACTACATTAAACCCGGTAAACTGTGGGAAGCTTTCACCAGTGAAGAGCGTTGCGTATTATTAATTGATGAAATTGATAAGGCCGATATTGAGTTTCCAAATGACTTATTGCATGAACTCGATAAAATGTCTTTTTATGTTTATGAAACGAATGAAACAATTACGGCAACGCAACGCCCAATTGTAATTATTACTTCAAATAATGAAAAAGAATTACCAGATGCTTTCTTGCGTCGTTGCTTCTTCCACTATATTGAGTTTCCAGATGAAGCCACAATGCGAGAAATCATTGCGGTTCATTTCCCAAATATCTCCGCAACATTGGTGAACGAAGCTTTACAAGTTTTCTTTAAACTACGTGAAATTCCTAATTTGAAGAAACCACCATCAACCTCTGAGTTAATTGATTGGTTAAGCTTACTCATGGCAGATGATATGCCTGAAGATGTATTACGTAATCGAGATACATCTAAAGCTATTCCACCTTTATATGGGGCTCTCATCAAAAACGAGCAAGATGTACAACTTCTCGAACGCTTGGCTTTCATGTCGCGACGTTAAAGGAGGGAATAACCCATGTTTGTGCGGTTATTTTACACCTTACGTAAATATGGTGTTCCAGTTACCACGCGTGAACTCATTGACTTAAACAGTGCGGTGAGTGAAGGCTTGGTTTTTGCTGACCAAGATGAGTTTTATCAACTTGCTAAAACTATTTTAGTTAAAGATGAGCGCTTTTTTGATAAGTTTGACCGTGCTATGAAAGATTACTTTGATGGCATTGAAACTTTTGATATCGATGAGTTGCTTAAACAAGTTCATAAATTACCAAAAGACTGGTTCGATTTAGAACTTCTCGAAAAACATTTAACTCCAGAGCAAAGAGCTGAACTTCAAAAAGCGGGTTCTTTAGAAGAACTAATGAAAATGCTGGAAGAGCGTTTACGTGAGCAGCATAAGAAACACCAAGGTGGTAACCGTATGGTTGGCACAGGTGGAACTTCACCTTTTGGTGCTTTTGGTGACCATCCAGAAGGTGTGCGAATTGGTGGACCGGGCCGTAAACGTTCGGCAGTTAAAGTCTGGGAACAGCGGAAATATCAAAATTTAGATGATGATCAAGTTCTTGGTACTCGCCAGATGCAAATTGCTTTACGACGTTTACGCAAATTTGCTCGCCAAGGTGCAGCTGAAGAGTTAGATGTTGACGGAACTATTCGTGAAACAGCCAAACAAGGTATTTTGGATGTTCAGATGGTACCTGAACGTAGAAACCGAATAAAAGTGCTGATGTTGTTCGATGTGGGCGGTTCGATGGATGCTCATATTGCTCAATGCGAAAAACTCTTTAGTGCTGCTAAAAGTGAGTTTAAGACACTCGAATACTTTTATTTTCATAACTGTCTTTATGACTATGTTTGGAAAGATAACCATCGAAGAACAGCTACACGCATGAACACATGGGATCTATTTCATACTTATGGACGAGACTATCGCGTAATTGTCGTAGGTGATGCCAGTATGGCACCTTATGAATTAAAATCGGTAGGTGGTTCTGTGGAATATATGAATGATGAGGCTGGTGAAGTTTGGTTACGTCGCTTACGTCAACATTTTGATAAAACAGCATGGTTAAACCCTGAAACAGAAGGGTATTGGCATTACACTCAAACCATTGGTTGGATTAAAGAGCTTTTTGAAAATCATATGTACCCGATGACTCTAAAAGGCATTGAGGATATGACGCGATACCTTTCTCGATAAACTTGATAACTTTAATAATTTAAAAAGAGGGATGATATGCAACATCAAATTAATGGTATTGCTTTGCCAAATGAACAGGGATTTTTTGGTGAATATGGAGGCCAATTTATTCCTCCGCATTTAAAAGAAGCAATGGATGAAATTAATGTTGCTTATGAAGAAATTCGCCATACACCTGAATTTCAAAATGAATTATCGGACCTCTTTTCAAATTATGTAGGTCGTCCAAGTCCCTTATTTCATGCAAAACGTCTTTCTGATCAGTTAGGCGGTGCGCAAATTTATTTAAAACGTGAAGACTTAAATCATACAGGTGCTCATAAGATCAATCACTGTTTAGGTGAGGCTCTACTTGCTAAATATATGGGTAAAAAGAAAGTAATTGCTGAGACTGGTGCAGGACAGCATGGTGTCGCTCTAGCAACGGCTTGTGCTTTAGTTGGTATTCCATGTGAAATTCACATGGGTCAAGTAGATATTGAAAAAGAGCATCCAAATGTCGTTAAAATGAAAATTTTGGGCGCTCATTTAGTTTCAGTAACACGTGGTACAGCAACCTTAAAAGATGCAGTTGATAGCGCTTTTGAAGAATATTTAAAAGATCCTAAAAACTTTATTTATGCGATAGGTTCTGTGGTTGGACCACATCCATTTCCAAAAATGGTTCGAGATTTTCAATCGATTATTGGCAATGAAATTAAAGAGCAGACCCATCATCGTTTTGGGAAAAATCCGGATTATGTTGTCGCATGTGTTGGTGGCGGTTCAAATGCAATCGGTGCGTTTACAGCATTTTTAAATGATTCAGATGTGAAGTTGGTTGGGGTTGAACCAGCAGGACATGGTTTAGAAACTCACATGCATTCGGCAACCTTAACTTTAGGTAAGCCAAGCCAAATTCATGGTATGGCGTGTTACGTGCTTGAAAATGAAGCTGGTGAACCATTGCCAGTGCATTCTATTGCTTCAGGATTGGACTATCCGGGTGTTGGGCCACAGCATAGTTTCTTAAAAGATTTAGGTCGTGTGGAATATAGCACTGCAACTGACCAGGAATGTTTGGATGCTTTTATGACCTTATCTCGTGTAGAAGGAATTGTTCCTGCGCTTGAAAGCTCACACGCTGTCGCATGGGCAATACGAGAAGCACCAAAGCTGTCGAAAGAAACCATGATTGTGGTTAATCTTTCTGGTCGTGGAGACAAAGATTCGGATTATGTGGCAGAAAAACTTAAGCTTTAAACCAACTAAACACAAAAAGCGGTCAATATTTAAAGACCGCTTTTTTTATTTCGTAGACGAAATCTATCCCTTGTTAAAAGTTCATTATTTCTTAATTAAAACAAAGTATTCTGATTTTAAGCTGTGATTGTTAGAGATAGGTGTGTAAAACACTGCTTCACAAGGCAAAGCGTTGCGTTGCTTTGTCTCACTCAGTAGAATAGTCACTTTGCAAAATTTGCCTTTGGAGACGCCTAAGTGGAGCGACCGACGATTAGCCCTGAACATTTACAGGAAGCTGCTGAAAATTTATCTACAATTCGAGATTTTATTCGCTTTGGGGTATCAGCATTACGTCAACATGATGCACATTTAGGACAAGGTACTGAAGATTATTTTGCAGAAAGTTCTGCATTAGTTTTACAAACCTTATCTCTTGAATGGTCAGCAGACTCAGAGATTTTAGATGCTAAGCTTTTGCCAAGTGAAAAAGCAGAATTCTTAAGTTTGTTAGAACGTCGTATTAATGACCGTATACCGACTTCTTATTTATTAAATTTAGCTTACTTCTTTAATAAGCCATTTTATGTGGATGAGCGTGTACTTATTCCGCGTTCACCAATTGCAGAATTAATTGAACAACGTTTTGCACCATATTGCTTGGATGAAAATGGTCAAATGCGTGAAGCACTTAACAACCTGCCAGAAAATGCAAAACCTAAAACTCCACAGCGTATTTTAGATATGTGTACAGGTTCTGGTTGTATTGCTGTTGCTTTGGCTTATGCATATCCAGATGCGGAAGTGGATGCAACGGACATCTCTAAAGAAGCTTTAGAAGTAGCATCGATTAATGTTGAACACCACAATAAGCAATATCAAGTTGCGTTACTTGAATCTGATTTATTTGCCAAGATTCCAGCTGAAAACCAGTACGATTTAATTGTAAGTAATCCTCCGTATGTTGATGCTGAAGATATGGCTGACTTACCAGAAGAGTTTTTACATGAACCTGAACTTGCATTGGCAGCAGGCCAAGACGGTTTAGATCTCGTGCGTAAAATGCTTGCTCAAGCGGCAGATTATTTAACTGAAGATGGTTTAATTGTCATTGAAGTGGGTAACTCTGAATGGGCTATGCGTCAGAACTTCAATACTATTGATTTCAACTGGCTTACTTTCCAAAAAGGTGGTTCTGGCATTTTTGCTTTAACCGCAGAACAATGTCGTCGTTATAGAAAACTATTTGAACAGCAACAAGCATAAGGAGTTGTACATATGGCAGGGAACAGTATTGGACAACTCTTTCGTGTAACGACATGTGGCGAGTCTCATGGCGTTGGCTTAATGGCAATTGTTGATGGTGTGCCACCTGGTCTTGAGTTAACCGAAGAAGATCTACAAAAAGATCTGGACCGCCGTAAGCCGGGTACATCAAAATTTGCGACTCAGCGCAAAGAACCTGATCAGGTTGAAATTATTTCTGGTGTGTTTGAGGGCAAAACTACTGGTACGCCAATTGGTTTACTCATTCGTAATACTGACCAAAAATCGAAAGATTACGGCAATATTGCTCAGACTTTTAGACCGGGTCATGCGGACTACACCTATACACAAAAGTATGGTTTCCGTGATTACCGTGGTGGCGGTCGTTCGAGTGCACGTGAAACTGCTATGCGTGTTGCAGCGGGTGCTATTGCGAAAAAATATTTAGCAGAAAAATTTGGTGTATTGATTCGCGGTCATGTGACAGAAATTGGTAATGAAGTTGCCGAAAAACTGGATTGGAATGAAGTTGCAAATAATCCATTTTTCTGTGGTGATGTAGACGCTGTTTCGCGTTTTGAAGCTTTGGTGACTTCTTTGCGTGAACAAGGAACAAGCTGCGGCGCAAAGCTAGAAATTTTAGCTGAAAAAGTCCCTGTAGGTTGGGGGGAACCCGTTTTTGACCGCCTAGATGCTGATATTGCACATGCGATGATGAGCATTAATGCAGTTAAAGGTGTTGAAATTGGTGATGGTTTCGCAGTTGCTGGGCAGTTTGGTCATGAAACACGTGATGAGCTAACTAGTCATGGTTTCTTAGCAAATCATGCGGGTGGTATTTTAGGTGGTATTTCAAGTGGTCAGACGATTCGAGTCGCCATTGCATTAAAACCTACTGCAAGCATTACAACACCAGGTAAAACGATTAATTTAAATCGTGAAGATACTGATGTGTTAACTAAAGGCCGTCATGATCCGTGTGTAGGTGTTCGAGCAACTCCAATTGCTGAAGCAATGTTAGCAATTGTCTTAATGGATCATTTTTTACGTCATCGTGCTCAAAATGCAGATGTTGTTCCTCCATTTGCTCCGATTGAACCCTAGTCATAATTTATGACTATAGTAAATAAAGCCCCAAATTTAAGTTAAATATGGGGCTTTAATTTTTTATTAGATTATGATCTATTAAATTTTAAATTATTTTCTTGTCTTATAATCTCTATATAAATATAATACCGGCGATTTATTTTTGAATATATTTATCTTTTGGCTTTTAAAATTAAAGCTTTATTAATTTACTTAGTACATCAGATATCTATATTATTTCTTAAAACTGATTTTAGTAAAATTAGTTTTATATGACTTTTTTACATTTTAAATTTTATTACTTTAGCAAATACTTTTTTAAGTCATCATTGAAATTGGGGAAATATCAATGAATCAATGTACATATAGAATTGCCTGTATGTCAAAAGATAAGCTATTGCCTAAAAATTTACAGGCAATGATAAGAGTTATTTATGACCTATCCTTGTCATCTGAGCTATCTGGAAACTGGATATATAGTGATAATGATCCAGATATACATATTATTGATTTAGACAGTGGCTATACCAATGTTCTTATTCCAAAAAAAATTAAAATTGTATTGAGTAATAACCCTAACCTTTTAAAAGGTTATCAATATGGGTTAAAGAGACCATTAAGATATCAGGAGCTTTTAAAAATTTTATTAGAAATTGAAAATAATGAATATTTTCAGAAGACTTACCAAGAGCGCATAGTTAATCATAAAAATATAGTTTATAGAAATTCTTCTGAAACAAAAATTTTATATAAACTCGTTTGTTATCCAAATTTTAAAAAAATTCATGCCGAGCAGATTGTTAACGTAACTAGAGTTTGTAATTTATTATCTATTGAATCAAAAACAGCACAAGAAATTAAGAGGTTCTTAAACTTATCTGTAGATGAGATACAAAGAACAATAGAGATTATTAAAAAAGAGGCTTATCCAAACTATGAAACGATACATGAAAATGTTGTTTCCATACTCCCATTTAAAACTGAAGCAACCTCAGTTAGACAAAAAAAGGGAGGTCAAAATCTATTATTTTATTTTATAAATAAATTGTGGAGAAAGTTAAAAAGATAACTCTAATAAATTGTAATGCTTTTATATTAGCAAATATATTTGTTAATTTATTTAAAGAAATTTCTGTGTTTAAAGGTAAAGTGTTTTGTGAATTTAGATAAATTTATAATTTGGTTCATTGCTTTTATAAAATTTATTTTAGGCTTTAACTTGAAGATAAATTAAAAAGGAACTCAATTATTGGCTCTAAATTATATTTTAGCTTTTACCATGGATGGAAAAGCTAATTATAGATTGCTTGTCATATTAATTTGAAAGGAGCTATAAAAAAAAAGAAGACAAACGATGTAAGTAGTATTACAAAGTAATTTAACTTTAAGTTAAATCTACTATTTGTTCTTCGTTTACAGCAATTTTATATTGATTACGTCCATTAGTTTTTGCTTTATATAAAGCATGATCAGCTCGTGCAACAAAAGCGGAAATTGAATCATTTAGACGGGGAGTTGTGGTCGCCACACCTACGCTAATAGTGACATGTGGTGAAACATCACTACATGGATGCTTAATCGCAATCTTTTTAATCGCACTCATTAAGCGCTCGACTTGTATCAAAGCTTGCTGAGCATTCGTCATAGGGAATAGTAATAAAAACTCTTCACCACCATAACGAGCAACTAAATCGCCACTACGAGCAGCAATAGAAGAAATAGCAATTGCGATTTCTTTTAAACATTCATCACCTTTGAGATGTCCTAGCGTATCATTGTATGCTTTAAAATAATCGATATCGACCATCATAATGGTGAGTGGTGTTTCATGTCGTAATGCACGGCGCCATTCATTATCAAGAGTTTCATCTAGATAGCGTCGGTTCGCTAAACCCGTGAGCGCATCTTGCTGTGAAAGTAAGGATAACTGCTGTGCTTGTTGCATAAGCTCAATACGATTCAGCTCAATCATACAGTTTTGTAGATAATTTTCTCGATGTTGACGATCAGTTGCGTAGGCAAGCGTCATCCCTAAAAAACTACTGAAGGTATAAGTACGGTTTAAAAAGGTCCAGTCAATCACGCCATTCAAGTAGTTACTTACTAAAATTCCAACCAATCCGCCCATCCATCCAGCAAATATGGCGGTATAGAAACGCATACCTACTGCACCATAAATAATGACGATTGCATACATCATCGCAGCATGAAAAAGGACATTATCTTGTCCATTTTCAATAACGTTAATTAAAATAAAAGTAATTGCTACTGCTAAAGCTGAACCAATGCCTACATAATAATCAAAATACTGATTTAATTTTTTAATAAATGATAAAATCCAAGCAATAAGAACAATCACACCTACCCAAGAATAATAACTAAACCAGGGTAAAACTTGCTCAGTTGGTAAAACTTGGTATATACCAAAGCTTAAAAATATATATAATATTAAAATAATAGGTGCCCTATAGCGAAACTCATAGGCAGCACCGTTTTGGTATTGAAAACGATAAATCGTTTCAAGCTGTTTTGGAAACCACACGAAATTTAATCCTCGTGTGGTTAATAAATCTATTTGTTCTTGTCCCAATATATTGGAACCTTGCAACTTCATAATTAATGCTCTCTATATTGGAAGTTGTCATAAAATGAGACTTATTTTAAGTAAAGTTCCATCTAAAAATATTGATTATATAATGTGTGGTTTATTCAAAATAATAATACAGTTTTTTTAAAAAAGTAATTATTTTTATCAGTGTTAAATGTGATAAAAATCACGACATTTCAATGATTAGCGTAATAATTATCTAAAGCTCTTCAATCCATCGAAAAAAGTTACAAATGGTCGATTAACGATTGTATCTTTATCATTTTCGGATAGACTTATAGCGTGAAACACAGATGATTGCTGTCATATAAATAGGAAAATTAGCAATGACTGCTCTAAATCAATATGGAATGAATTTAGAAATTACACCGCATAATGAATGGTCACAACGGTTCTGGGACGACCTGTTACCAGCGAAAGAACGGGTGAGCAAACATCCATTTTTTACGGAAATGGCCAATGGGGGATTGAGCCTAGATAGTTTTCGTTATGCTTTACTTAATTTCTATCCATTGGTTGCCCACTTCCCGTCATATATGGCTGGAGCACTAGGGAAAGCGACTGGGTTTTCTGAACCAGGAGTAACAGAAGCACGAGATTGGTTAATCCAAAATATTAAGGTAGAAGAGCGACACTTAAAATGGTATCGCGATTGGGCTGGAGGTTTTGGCTTAACAGTTGAAGAACTTGACCATGTACGTCCACCAGCTGCTATGAACGCGGTAAACCATTTTCTATGGAATATGAGTCATCGAGGGAATTTGGCAGAATGTCTAGCTGCAACAAATTTGGCGATTGAATGGGCAACTGGAGATTGGTCTATTCAGGTGTATAAAGGGATTCATACTTATACTGATCATCCTGAAGTAACTATTGATAAGCGTTCTTTAGCTTGGTTACGTGCACATGCACATTATGATGATCTTCATCCTTATGAAGCCATGGAACTGATTAAGCGCTTATGCAATGATCGTCCTGACTGGCAGCAAAAAGCATTTCATGCTGCTGAAGAAGGACTGCGGTATTATGAGTTAGCTTTAGACGATTGCTATAAGGTACAGCTTAAAGCCTCTGCTTGATCTTATCTTAAAAAAAGGGAGGATATCGTATGGATATTCTCCCTTTTATTTTATTCGAGCAACTTTAAGAGTTTAGTTCGATAAGGTATTTCTTCGGGTAATAATTCAAGTAAACGTTCCACAGCATCTACACGGTCTGGTACACGACTGACTACTCGCAATAATTGATCAATATCTTCAATTTGATAAATCACATGGCTCAAACGAGCGTCAAAACAATCTCTCCATGCGCATAAAAAAGGACTTTCTGATTTGGCTAAGAAACTTCCTCTATAAAGTGTAAGCGTAGTTGATGTAAAACCTAGGTTTAATGCTTGTTCAGCCATTAAAAAATCACATTGAATTTCGCAGTTAAGTCTATATGGTCGTGACTCGATAACATCAGGTATTAAGTTTCTGAGTTGAGAAAGTTCTGCTTTTAAAGTGGTGGTACTTACAGGCCGATCACCATATAAAGCATAGTGAAGTTCTTCAAGATTAATCCCTTCGGGACAAAGGGTTAGAATGCACAGAATTTCAATTTGGCGTTGAGTCAATGTAAGGCTGTGTTGGTTATATTGAACTTTAGGAGTGCCGAAGGCTTTAATATATAAGATATTTTTCTGATGAAGCTGAATTGCTTGTTTAACAATGTCAGCACAACGCTCTACTGCTAAAACTCCAAGTGAATTATGTTTTTGATATTTGGTCGATAAATTCATAATTCCATAAAACTGACCTGTATTCGCATCGGTAATCGGTGCTGCATAACAGACCCAATCTCTGACACTATTCATCTGGTTTTCGTGTGAGTAAACACAGCTTGCAGAATGTGTATTTAATGCTAGACCAATGGCATTTTGACCTACTGCCTGAGTAGACCACTGACCACCCTCAACAAAGTGTACTTGCTCAGCCGATGAGCGCATAGGGTGACTACTCCATGTCCAAAGTAGAGTGCCATGTGGGTCGGTTACCCCAATGGCCATATCGGCATCTTCAGCAATATGCATTAAGTTGCGATGGCATTCATGAATCGAACGACCAAATAATGAATGTTCCCATTCCTCACCCAGATCAAATAAAGGTGCTGCATCAAGGTCAAGTGACGGCTTTTTTCCTAATTGTGTAGAATGAGATGAGGACTCTGGACGAAATAAGGACAGAGTAGTGTCTATTAAAGGCGATGATAATTGTTCTGACATATCCATATCGAAATTCCTTTATCATTGAAATGGCGTATCCGTAGCCGCTCAACATCTATAACTTTCTTATTGTGACTATTTCCTAGTTATCTCCTTACCTTAAATAATTTTATAAGTCTTGACCATTATCCTATTGGATAAGTTTTGTTAATTGCCTAATCATTAAGATAAGACATCTTGTCGGCTGAAAGGCTTTGGCACTTCTTCTCCGAAATATTGTCGATCAGCAAAATAGCTAGAACGAACCATAGGTGCACTCCAAATATTATTAAAACCTAATCGCTTACCGTGTCGGGTATATCGTTCAAATTCTTGTAAATTTACAAACCGATGAATCAGCGCATGTGATTTTGAAGGCTGAAGATATTGACCAATCGTGACAAGATCGACTTGATAGTCTTTTAAATCGTTGAGTAGGGCAAGCACTTCAGCCTCTATTTCTCCTAATCCAACCATCAGACCAGACTTAGTTTTGATATCGGGACAATATGCTTTAAAGCGTTTAAGTAACTCTAGTGAATGTTGATAATCTGAACCGGGGCGCATCGCTTTATATAAACGAGGAACCGTCTCAATATTATGATTAAACACATCTGGAGGAGATAAGCTCAGAGTCGAAAGCGCTGTCTCTAAACGACCGCGAAAATCTGGTACTAAAATCTCAATCAATGTTTCTGGACAACGTTTCCTAATTTCTTCTATACACTTTACAAAATGTGCAGCGCCGCCATCATGTAGATCGTCGCGGTCTACAGATGTAATCACAACATATTTTAAGTTTAGGTTAGCGACTGTTTCTGCCAGATGTTTAGGTTCATCTTCATCTAGCGGTTTTGGGCGACCATGAGCGACATCACAAAATGGGCAGCGACGAGTACAGATATCGCCCATAATCATGAATGTTGCCGTACCACCGCCAAAACATTCAGGTAGATTTGGACACGCCGCTTCTTCGCAAACACTGTGTAACTTCTGTTGGCGTAGCAAATTTTTTATGCGATTAATTTCTTCAAAATCGGTTATTTTGGCTCTAATCCAGTCAGGTTTAGTCGGTAACTCTTCTGTAGGTAAAATTTTAATCGGAATGCGAGCAACTTTATCCGCTCCTCTTAATTTAATACCAGTTTCTATTTGCCTTTTTAAGTCCATATATAAAATTCCATTTTATATTAAATAACTTTTAACTAGACTCTATATAATAAAAATCCTTATAATTTAAATAAGGGACATGGAGTCTATTAATGAGCGTAGTACACAGCTAATATTATAAATTAATAAAGGTTGGTTAAAGGTTTGTTTCGCAAGCTAATGAAATGTATTAAAATTTTTTAATTTTATTTTTGCTGTGCAAGTTTTTGAAAAATAAAAAATAATAGCCATAAAAACCACTTAAAACTTTTTAGTCTAATAGTATATTAAATTAAATTGAGCTTTATTATTTATAGCGAAATATATAACTCTCGCTGAAACTTGGTTGATTTTTAATAATCAAGATAATAAAGGAAAAGGATATGCAATTAACGGAAGAGCAATTACTCGCAGCATATAAACGCATGCGCGATATTCGTGAATTTGAGGATCGACTTCACGAAGAAAATACCAATGGTGATATTCCTGGCTTTATTCACTTATACAGTGGTGAAGAAGCTGTAGCAGTCGGGATTTGCGAAAATTTAACCGACAAAGACTATATCACTTCAACACACCGTGGACATGGACACTGTATTGCAAAAGGCTGTGACATTCACGCTATGATGCTGGAAATTTTCGGTAAAGATGACGGGCTATGCCGTGGAAAAGGCGGTTCTATGCATATTGCCGATTTAGATAAAGGTATGCTCGGTGCCAACGGGATTGTGGGTGGTGGACCTCCTTTAGCAATTGGTGCAGCTTTGACAGCAAAAACCTTAAAGACTGGTGGCGTCGGACTGTCTTTTACAGGCGATGGTGGTTCAAACCAAGGCCTTACTTTTGAAGCGATGAATATGGCTGTTGTGCTTAAACTTCCAGTAATTTTCGTTTTCGAAAATAACGGTTTCGGTGAAGGTACTGGTCATGATTACGCAGTAGGAAGCAAAGACATTGCTGGTCGTGCAGCAGGTTTTGGTTTACCGGCAGTTAAAGTTGACGGTACAGACTTCTTTGCCGTCTATGAAGCCGCTCAAACTGCCATTGAACGCGCGCGTCGAGGTGAAGGTCCAAGCGTGATTGAAACCATCACAAACCGTTTTTATGGCCACTTCGAAGGTGACCCTGGCTTGATTCGTTCTAAAGAAGAAGTCGAGTTCATTAAAGAAAACAAAGATCCTTTGAAAGTTTTCCGTGAAAAAGTCAAAGGCAAAATTGATGAAGCCAAACTAGACGAGATTGATGCAGCTTCAAAGGCAAATGTTGATGACGCCGTTGCTAAAGCCCGTGCTGCGGCATACCCAAAACCAGAACAACTCCTTACTGACGTCTATGTCTCTTACTA
Source organism: Acinetobacter geminorum (assembly GCF_013009345.1). GTDB lineage: Bacteria > Pseudomonadota > Gammaproteobacteria > Pseudomonadales > Moraxellaceae > Acinetobacter > Acinetobacter geminorum. The sequence continues at coordinate 98,205 of NZ_JABELE010000007.1, forward strand.
AAGGAATAGTAAAGATGCCAAATAAAAGTTTTCGTAATGCAATTAAAGAAGCCATTGAATCAGAAATGCGCCGTGATCCAACCGTATTTGTTGTTGGTGAAGATGTTCGTGGTGGGCACGGCGGTAAAAACACTGAAGAAAATCAGTTAGAAGGTTTCGGTGGTGTATTGGGCGTAACCAAAGGTTTATGGACAGAGTTTGGTTCGGAACGTGTTATTGATACCCCAATTACTGAGTCTGCAATTATCGGTATGGCCGCCGGTGCTGCTGCAACAGGTTTACGTCCTGTTGCAGATCTAATGTTTATGGATTTCTACGGCGTGTGTCATGACATGCTCTATAACCAAGCCGCTAAATTCCGTTATATGTTTGGTGGAAAAGCAAAAGCGCCAATGGTTGTACGTGGCATGATCGGCGCAGGTTTTTCTGCGGCAGCTCAGCATTCTCAGTCACCGTATAACGTATTTGCTGCGGTTCCGGGCTTAAAAGTTGTAGTTCCATCTAGCCCATATGATGTGAAAGGACTATTAATTCAGGCTATTCGAGATGACGATCCTGTAGTGTTCTGTGAGCATAAAATGCTTTATGACATTAAAGGTGACGTTCCTGATGAAGCCTATACCATTCCTTTTGGGGTAGCAAATTACACCCGTGAAGGTACAGACGTAACCATTATTGCTTTAGGTTTGATGGTACACCGCGCTAATGAAGTAGCAGATAAACTAGCAAAAGATAGTATTTCGGTTGAAGTTGTAGACCCTCGAACAATTTCTCCTCTTGATGAAGAAGGAATTTTAGAGTCTGTGGCATCAACTGGACGCGTGGTCATTGTGGATGAATCAGCAGCACGCTGTGGTTTCGGTCATGATGTTGCTGCATTGGTTGCACAGAAAGGTTTCCATTATTTAAAAGCACCTGTTGAACTCGTAACGCCACCACATACGCCTGTTCCATTCTCACCAGTTTTAGAAAAAGAATGGATTCCAAGTGTAGAGCGTATTGAGCAAGCTGTGCGAAAAACATTGGAGGCTTAGGATGAGCGAAATTAAAACGCTGGAGATCCCGAAATGGGGATTATCCATGGAAGAAGGCACGATTGCCCAATGGTTGATTAAAGAGGGTGATGGCTTTAATAAAGGCGATGAAATTTGTGAAATTGAAACCACAAAAATCGTCAATGTATTAGAAGCGCCTTTTGCTGGAACGCTCCGTAAAATTTTAGCGAAAGATGGTGATACTTTACCTGTTGGGGGTCTTATTGCCGTATGTGCTGATAGTGAAGTTTCTGATGCAGAAATTGAAAAGTTTATCGCATCACTAGGCGGTTCAGCAGCTAAAGCCCCTGAAGCACCTTTGGAGCAAAGTAAAGCAGAAACATCTGCACCTGTTGCTGAAAAAGCAGAACAACCACAGACTGTAGTAGCTAGTGTTTCAGCCCCTGCAAAGGTAGCGAAAGGTGACTACGTTGTACCGGAGTCATTACAAGGCTATCAAACATCTGATGATTTGTTTGCAACACCACATGCGTTAAAGCTTGCAGAAAAGCACAATGTAAACTTGGCAAAAGTCACAGGTTCTGGTCGTGAAGGACGTATTAGTGTTCAAGACATCCAGAAGGCTGTACAAGCTGCTGGTGGTCAGTGGCCTGATGTTAAGCAGCAAACCCAGACTAAAGTAGTTAAATCTACAGCCGATGATAGCCAAGTTCTAGCAACGCCTGTAGCACGTCGTTTAGCAAAGCAGTGGGGCATTAACCTAAATGACTGCCGTGTTTCAGGTACTCGTGGCCGTGTCTGTAAAGAAGATGTTGAGGCAGTTTACTATCGTAATAACCCAACATCGGTAAATGAACAACCTGTGCAATGTGCAGCTCAACCACAATCGAGAATTACGACTGTGGCGATGAATGGGATGCGTAAAGCGATTGCCTCACGGTTACAGGCTGCAAAACGTAACGCACCGCATTTCCGCTTAGTAGTCGATCTCAACGTAGAGGCTTTGCAAAAACTACGTAAGCAGATTAATGAGACTGTTCCACAAGTGAAACTTTCTATTAATGACATGCTCATTAAAGCAGCTGCTGCGGCACTGATTAAAGTACCTGAAGTGAATGTTCAGTTTGATGAAGCTACACAATCGATTCTGCAATTTTCACAAGCAGATATTTCAGTGGCTGTGGCGATTCCAAACGGTTTAATTACACCAATTGTGAAAGCCGCCAATCAGAAGTCTTTAGCACAAATTTCCGATGACATGCGTGATTTGGCAACCCGTGCCAAGACTGGCAAGTTACAACCTGACGAGTTTCAGGGCGGCAGCTTTAGCATTTCAAATTTAGGAATGTTAGGCATTAAGCAGTTCGACGCCATTATTAATCCACCGCAAGGTGCAATTATGGCATTAGGTGCTTCTGAATCACGTGCTGTTGTTGAAAATGGTAATGTCGTGGTTCGTGAGATTGTCACAGCAACGTTGTCATGCGATCACCGCGTCATTGACGGTGCGGTTGGGGCGAAATTCTTGGCCAGCTTTAAGCAGTTTGTTGAAAACCCTGCTTTAATTTTGGTGTAGGAGAACCCGCATGTCAGAAGCTCAATTTGATTTAATTGTGATTGGCGCGGGACCGGGTGGGTATGTGGCTGCAATTCGTGCAGCCCAGCTCGGGTTAAAAACCGCAATTGTAGAAGAGCAACATTTAGGCGGAATTTGTCTAAATTGGGGCTGTATTCCAACTAAAGCTTTGCTTGCAGGGGCAGAGCTCGCAACCCAGTTTAAACATGCCGGACAGTTTGGTTTTCAAGTATCTCAACTCGATTTTGATATTCAAAAGCTTGTGCAACATAGCCGACAAGTGTCAGCTCAGCTTGTACAAGGTATTGATTACTTGCTGAAAAAGAATCAGGTCACTGTTTTTAATGGTCGTGCTCAGCTTACGGCTAAAGAAAAAATTGAAGTGACCGATGCTCAAGGTAAAAGTCAGGCTTTGAGCGCACCTCATATTATTTTGGCAACTGGAGCTAAAGCTCGACATGTTCCTCAGCTTCCTGTCGATGGAACATATGTCTGGAGCTATAAAGAAGCGCTTGTGCCAGAGCAGTTACCGAAAAGTTTACTGGTTGTAGGTTCAGGTGCAATTGGTAGTGAGTTTGCTAGCTTTTATCAAGACTTGGGTTGTCAGGTCACGCTTATTGATTTAGCCAAGCAGATTTTACCAACTGAAGATGCGGAAGTTGCTCAATTTGTCAGAAAACAGTTTGAACAAAAAGGAATGAAAGTCTTAACCGATGCTGTCGTTCAAAGTATTCAAATTGAAAATGGTCAAGTTCACTGTGTGGTTGAAACGGCGAATGACATTCAAATGCTTGTTTTTGACCGCGTGCTTTCGGCAATTGGTGTGCAGCCGAATACCACGGGGCTAGGATTAGAACGTTTAGGTGTAGAACTCAATCCACAAGGTTTTGTGGCAATTGATGACTATTGTAAAACCAACGTAGCAGGGCTTTATGCGATTGGTGATGTGGCTGGTGCACCGTGTCTTGCCCATAAAGCAAGCCATGAAGCCATGATATGTGTCGAGAAAATTGCTGGTGTGAAAAACGTCCATTCACTCGATCGTAGCCAGATACCCGGTTGTATTTTTACGCATCCACAAGTGGCTAGTATTGGTTTAACGGAAAATGCAGCAAAAGCTAAGAATCTACCTATACGAATCGGTAAGTTTTCTTTAACTGCAAATGGTAAAGCTTTAGCAATTGGAGATGCATCAGGTTTCGTTAAAACGGTGATACATGCAGAAACGGGTGAATTACTTGGTGCACATATGGTGGGTCATGAAGTGACCGAACATATCCAAGGCTTTGCTATTGCCAAATACCTAGAAGCAACTGATGAAAGTTTAGCTCAAGTGATTTTCCCACATCCAACATTATCAGAAGCCATGCATGAATCCATTTTGGCTTCAATGCAACGAGCGATTCATATGTAGAAATTCTACATTTACAGGAGTTGAACATGGTTAAGGGATTAAAAAATAAAGTCGCTTTAGTGACTGGGGCAGCTCAAGGCATTGGCCGTGGGATTGCCCTGCGCTTGGCGCAAGAAGGGGCACATATTGCATTATTTGATATGAAACAAGATCGACTGAACGATGTGCAGCAGGAAATTCAAGCTTTAGGTGTAAATGCGAGTACATTTATTGCTGATGTAAGTGACCGCGAGCAAGTATATGCTGCTATAAATCATGCTGAGCAGACACTTGGTGGGTTTGATGTCATGATTAATAATGCTGGAATTGCTCAGGTTCAGGCTATTGCAAATTCAACACCAGATGAATTCCAAAAAATTGTTGATATCAATATTGGTGGTGTACTGTGGGGAATACAGGCTGCCGCCGAAAAATTTAAGCAACGTCAACATAAAGGTAAAATCATTAATGCTTGCTCAATTGCAGGCCACGATGGGTTTGCTTTACTTGGTATTTACTCGGCAACCAAATTTGCAGTACGAGCACTCACCCAAGCTGCGGCAAAAGAATATGCCAGTCACGGTATTACGGTAAATGGATATTGTCCTGGAATTGTCGGAACGGACATGTGGGTTGAAATTGATAAACGTTTTGCTGAAATTACTGGTGCCGCAATTGGTGAAACTTATAAAAAGTATGTGGAAGGCATTGCCTTAGGTAGAGCCCAAACGCCAGATGATGTAGCCGCATTAGTTGCTTTTCTGGCAAGTGAAGATTCGGACTATATTACGGGTCAATCCATTTTAACGGACGGCGGAATTGTCTATCGCTAAAACAACATCCTGATTTGAGGGAGATAATAATGAAAGCAGCGCGTTTTTATGACAGAGGCGATATTCGTATTGAAGATATCCCTGAACCAGAAGTCACTCCCGGCACTGTAGGTATTAAGGTGGCTTGGTGTGGAATTTGTGGTACAGATTTGCATGAGTTTATGGAAGGGCCAATTTTTATTCCACCGTGTGGACATCCGCATCCTATTTCAGGTGAATCTGCGCCGATTACCATGGGACATGAATTTTCAGGTGTGGTCTATGCCGTAGGTGAAGGTGTTGATGATATTGAAATTGGTCAGCATGTGGTCGTAGAGCCTTATATTGTGGCCGATGATGTACCAACTGGACCGGGCGATAATTATCATCTTTCCAAAAATATGAACTTTATTGGTTTAGGCGGTCGTGGCGGTGGTTTGTCGGAAAAAATTGCAGTTAAACGCCGTTGGGTACATCCAATTTCCAATAAAATCCCACTCGATCAGGCAGCCTTAATTGAACCGTTATCGGTTGGGCATCATGCTTTCGTACGTAGTGGTGCAAAGGCTGGTGATATTGCACTGGTTGGTGGTGCAGGGCCAATTGGTTTATTGCTTTCGGCAATTTTAAAAGCGAAAGGACTTAAAGTCATCATTACTGAGCTGAGTGCAAAACGTAAAGAAAAAGCCAAAGAGTCGGGAGTCGCAGATTATATTTTAGATCCATCAGAAGTTGATGTGGTTTCTGAGGTTATGAAAATCACCAATGGTGATGGCGTCGATGTTGCATTTGAATGTAGTAGTGTTAACAAAGTTCTAGATACTTTGGTTGCGGCCGTGAAACCAACAGGCGTGATAGTGATTGTTTCGATCTGGAGCCATCCAGCATCAATTAATGTGCATAGTGTGGTGATGAAAGAGCTGGATGTACGAGGTACAATTGCCTACGTCAATGACCATCAGGAAACCATTAAGCTGGTTGAAGAAGGTAAAATAAATCTTGAACCTTTTATTACCCAGCGTATTCAACTTGATGATTTGATTTTACAAGGTTTTGAAACCTTAATTCATAACAATGAGTCAGCCGTTAAGATTATTGTACATCCATAAACAGACACTTAAACCTATAAAAAAGAGCGATAATTCGCTCTTTTTTATTAAAGTAAATTGTTGTTTTGAGCTTCAATAATAGGGGGTAATGGCTGCCCTAAAGAACTTAACGACTCTCGTTCAATCAAACGAACAATTGAATCAAGCGGTAAATCATTTTCTTGCAAACCGAAAGGTTCTTCAATTTGAGCACTTAAAGCATCTAAACCTAAAAACATATAAGCAATTAAACCCACAATAAGCGGTGTCCAAATGCCTAAAGCTGCTTCAAGGCTAAACGGTAATATGAAACAGAAACAATAAACGGCACGATGTAAAAGTACTGAATATGAGTAGGGTAAAGGTGTCCCAGCAATACGGTCACAACCTGCTTGAATATTGCCTAGCTCAACAATATGGCGCGTCAATGTGCTGTAGATAATGTCGCTAATTTCGCCATCTTTTAAAGCTTTGACTAAATCTTTTTGAATATTTTCGAGTACAAACTGTGGTGCATTAATATGCTCATTTAAATAATTAAGTGAAGAATTATTTAAATAGGCATGTTCAAGAAATTTTGTGGGTTCGACTGTTTGTTGACGTAAACGATCACGCAATAAATTACTAAAAATTAAGACCTGATGAATCAAATGTTCACGTTGCTCATTAGATAGAACATGGCTGTCTCTAACAATATGTCTGGCATTTGCAATTAAAGCGCCCCAGAGCTTGCGGCCTTCCCACCATCGGTCATAACATGCGTTATTTCTAAAGCCTGTACAAATGGAAAGAATCACGCCAAAGATGGTAAATCCGATCGCAGGTACGGTAGGAATTTGAATCCAATGATAATAAGAGAGCCAAACCACACATCCTGAAATAAGTACAACAAAAGTCAGTGCAGGTAAAACCTTCGGCAAAATTGTTCCTTTCCAAGCAAATAATAATTTAAATACATTGCTTTTATCGCGAACAATCATATAAAGCCTTTGAACTAATGAACCTAACCAAGTGCAATATGATACGCCTTAGACGAGCTAAATACCTAGCTAAAGCTTATGCTTTTGTCTGAATCGCCAAAGCGTTGTACGGCTAATACCAAAAATATTCGCGACCATATTCAGGTTATGGTTATATTTTTCTAAAGCGGCTTGCACATTTTCTGGACTAAGTTCTGTATTTGTCTCGGGTAATTTAACATAATCCTCTGCATTTAAGAGCTCATTCGGTAAGTCTTCGACTTCAATTTCATCCTTACCATTTGCCATGGTTAACGCATAAAGCAGGGTGTTTTTAAGCTCACGAACATTTCCTGGCCAGTCATAGTTTAATAAAACTTGCATGGCTTTTTGATTAACATGGCGAGGCATCGTGTCGAGTTGAGTTGTACTTTCCTTTAAAATCTGATCGACAATAAGAGGAATATCGACCTTTCGTTCTCTGAGTGGTGGTATAAAAATTGGAATCACACGCAAGCGATAGAGTAGATCATGGCGGAAACGTCCAGCCTTAGCTTCTTCGCGTAAAGCTTTATGTGTTGCTGTAATAATGCGGACATTGGCTTGAATAGGTTTTTCACCACCTACAGGAGTAAACTCACCTGTTTCTAACACCCGTAATAATTTAGCTTGAAGTTCTAAAGGAATCTCGGCAATTTCATCCAGAAACAGCGTTCCACCAACGGCACGTTCAAACACGCCTTTATGGTCACGAATTGCTCCTGTAAAAGCACCTTTCACATGTCCAAAGAGTTCGCTTTCTAAAATATTAGAATTTAAAGCTGCACAGTTAATCGCTACAAAAATCTTGTTTTTACGTTGGCTATAATCATGAATTGCTTTTGCCACAAGTTCTTTACCGCTACCAGATTCGCCGCGTACGAGCACTGGAAACTCAGTAATTGCTACTCTCTGAATAATTGAAAACATACGAGCCATTTCTGGTGAACAGCTATTAAAAACTTTAGCCAAGTCTTGCAATTGTTCTGTTAGCTCTACTTGATCAGCAATATCATTATCTATGCTAACGGGTTGTAAAATATGTAGTTTCCCGATAATGCGATGCTCGGCAATGTAAATATCATTTTCCTGATAGATAAATCGCTTTCTCATTTTAGGAGTATTAATTTCAAGATACTGGTTATGATGATCTTGAATAAGCGCTGCCATGCTCTCAACAGAAATGTCATCTGTATTAAATTTATAGTGAATTGCTTGAGTCGTTGTGTCTGCTAAAAACAGACTCGCATGTGGGAATAAAGCTTTTAATTGCTCGAATAAAATAAAGAAATCCTGTTCTGACTCAAAATTTAAGTTTGCCATTGTCTGTGTTTCATAATAGTTTCATTGAAACATACTTGAGTTTCAAAGGAACATCAAGCTGAGTTTGTTTTCTAACTTTAATTTTAATTATTCTTTTAAATTTTTGATTTTTATATTTATTATTTAATTTTAAATAATTGGCATCTTATTTGCAAAATATAGGAAAGAAATAAATTATTGGGGATATAAACCATGTTCTTTAAACAGTTTTTTGAGCAAGAAAGTTCGACTTATACATATATGCTTGCATGTGAAGAAACACGAGAGGCCGTTTTAATTGACCCAGTTGCATCAGATATAGAAATTTATGCAAAAGAATTAGAGCAGCATCAATTTACGCTCATCTATACCTTAGATACTCATGTTCATGCAGACCATATTACCGCTGCAAATTTACTTCGTGAACGTTTCCATTGTAAATCGGTTTTACATAGAAACTCAGACGTAAGTTGTGGAGATATTTTAATCACTGATGGTTGCATGCTTAAACTGGGAAATTTCAGTATTGAAGCCCATTATACACCAGGCCATACCAATGCTTGTACGAGTTATTTGGTGGGAAATATGGTTTTTACTGGTGATGCATTGTTAATTGATGGTTGTGGTCGAACTGACTTCCAGCAAGGTAATGCCGGCACACTTTATGATAGTATTCATAAACAACTATTTAGCTTGCCTGACGATACTATTGTGTACCCGGGACACGACTACAAAGGTCGTTTATCTTCAACGATTGGCAATGAACGTTTAAATAACTCACGTTTAGGTCAGAATCGTTCAAGAGACGATTTTATTGAATTAATGAATAATTTAAATCTGCCATACCCAAAACAAATCGATAAAGCACTTCCTGCCAATCAGGCTTGCGGCTCAATTTCACAATTATAAGGTGGCAATATGGAACTTAAACGAGTTAATCAAGAATTTTATGTTGCGGGCCAGATTACTGCCGATGATGTCGTAAAAATTGCAGGCCAAGGAATAAAAACACTGATATGTAACCGTCCAGATGGAGAAGGTGCAGATCAACCCAATGTAATTGAAATTGAAGAAGCAGCTCAACAATATGGCCTAAACGTAATCTATCAACCTGTTACCAGTGGCAAAATTACCGATCAACAAGTTGCTGAGTTTAAACATCTTTATCAGAATGCTCAGAAACCTGTTTTAGCGTATTGCCGTACTGGTATGCGTGCAATCAGTTTATGGGCTTTGGCTGAAATTGACCCAAAAGATGCAACACTGTTAGTTGAATCGGGTAATAAGCTTGGGTTCAACTTAAAAGGCTTAGTGCCACGTATTTTAAAACGTGACCATGAACCAGCCACTATTCCTTGTTATAGCGTTGTGATTGTGGGCGCTGGAGCAGCAGGAATTTCTGTAGCGTCTAGTCTTTTATGTCGTGAACCTCATTTAGATATTGTCATTATTGATCCGGCAGACACACATTATTATCAACCGGGCTGGACCATGGTCGGTGGCGGTATTTTCAAACCACAAGTAACCGCACGGTCAATGGCAAGTGTGATTCCTTCAAAAGTGAAATGGATGAAAGCAGCTGTTGCCGGATTCGACCCTGAGCATAATCAGGTTATTTTGGAAGGATGCCAACCCATACAATATAAAGCGTTGGTGGTATGTCCGGGTTTAAAACTGAATTGGCATGGTATTGAAGGTTTAGTCGAAACCTTAGGTAAAAATGGAGTGACGTCTAACTATCGTTATGATTTAGCGCCGTATACATGGGAACTGGTGCAACAGCTAAATGGTGGAACGGCAATCTTTACTCAACCACCTATGCCGATTAAATGTGCCGGTGCTCCTCAAAAAGCAATGTATCTTTCTGCTGACTACTGGTTAAAGCAAGGCAAACTCAAAGATATCTCTATCCATTTTTATAACACTGGTGCTGTTCTATTTGGTGTGAAGGAATATGTACCTGCACTAATGCAATATGTCGAAAAATATGACTCTGAACTTCATTTTAACCATCAACTTGTCAAAGTAGATGGGCCTGCAAAAAAAGCATGGTTTAAGGTCATGAATGATGAAAATGCAGCATTGGTCGAGACTGATTTCGATATATTGCATGTTGTTCCACCGCAACAAGCGCCGGATTTTATTCGTGCCAGTACGCTCACTGATGAAGCAGGCTGGGTGAGTGTGAATCCTCAAACCTTACAACACACCCAGCATGCCAATATTTTTGCTTTAGGTGATGTGATGAATGCGCCTAATGCCAAAACTGCTGCTGCCGCACGTGCACAAGCTCCGATCGTTGCTGTGAATGTTATAGCCCAGCTCAAAGGTGAGCAAAACTTTTGTGAATACAACGGTTATGGTTCATGTCCACTCACCGTAGAGCGTGGAAAAATCGTTCTGGCTGAGTTTGGTTATGGTGGAAAATTACTTCCAAGTTTTCCAAAATGGGTGATTGATGGGCAAAAACCATCTCGTTTGGCATGGTTGCTTAAAGAACAGATTTTACCGCCGATTTACTGGCAAGGCATGCTCAAGGGACGTGAGTGGATGGTCAAACCTGAGCGAGGATAAGTAAAGATTAATAATCTTTACCCTGAGAAGAGACTAAAGCTTCGTAAGAAGATGAGATCTACTCACTCATTAACCAGCAGTCTACTGCAAACGATGTATAGGCAATTTTAGGCTTTTAATATGTTATTACTTGTCGTTGAAGGCATTGTGATTGGCTTTTTACTTGGTCTTACCGGTGCGGGTGGCGGTATTCTTGCTGTACCTGCGCTCATGACCAGTCAAGGCTGGAGCGTGGCTCAAGCTGCACCGATTGGGTTATTGGCAGTTGCGCTATCTACACTCATTGGAACCATTGAAGGCTTATTTAAAAAGATAGTTCGTTATCGTGCTGCTATTTGGATTGCTTTAATTGGTGCTCCTATGGCACATATCGGCATTTTAATAGCTAACATGATTTCACCTGTCTGGCTCATGTTAATGTTTAGCTTGGTCATGTTTACAGTGGGTTATCGACTCATTAGTAATCGAGTATCAGACTTTCATAACCCGCCGTGTCAGGTCAATCCAAGTACGGGACGCTTTATCTGGAATTTTAAAACGGGAAGCGTTCTTGCCAGCATCGGGATTATTGCGGGGCTTTTAACTGGCATGCTCGGTGTTGGTGGCGGCTTTGTAATTGTGCCAGCGCTTAGAAAAGTCACAAATTTGGATATGCATAGCATTGTTGCAACCTCACTTATGATTATTTTTCTCATTAGTGGCATAAGTATTGTTATGCATATTGCAGAGGGTTTTCACTATCCAGTAGCAATCACTAGTGCGTTCGCACTCGCATGTGCATTCGGTATGTTATTAGGACGCCGAGCTATTCGTTTTATTCCGTCTGCAATTGTACAAAAAGTCTTTGCTTTAATGGTTTTTGCTGTCGCAATTTATATGGTAATTAAGATTGTTAATCTAACAAATATCTAAGAGATATAGTATTTTTACCATCTCTATAATTAGCAATTTTCCCAAGATGAGATGTTAAAACCATCTTTGGAAAATTGATTTAAACCATTTAAATTTTTGAGAAAATGAAATGAAGCGAATTAATGTGGCAATTTGTGGTTTTGGACGGATTGGGCAACAAATTGCAGAGCTTCTTTTAAATCGATCAGCATACTATAAACAAAAATATCAAATTGATGCCCGTTTAGTGGGTATCTGCAACTCATCATCAGGCTTAATTGACCAAGAAGGTTTACAAGCTGCAAAGTGGCTAGATAAAACACAGTATCAAGAAGGAGTAACTGAGCAAAAGTTTTTAGAACAGGTTCAAGCAGATGTCATTATTGAGACAGGGCCAAGTGACTATGTGACAGGTGGAAAGGGTCTATTTTATTTAGATTATGCTTTAACACATAGCATGAATGCGATTGCGGTATCTAAAGGTGCTTTAGTCGTAGAAGGCAAAAAATTAATTAACTTGGCAAATAAGCAGAATAAAAAACTATTTTTTAGCGGTGCGACGGCTGCGGCCTTACCAACTGTTGATTTGTTTGAATATAACCTAGCTGGCTGCCAAATTTTAGAAGTTGAAGGTGTTTTTACGGGCACCACAAATTTTATTTTAAATGATATGTTGCAACATGAATGTGCGTTTGCAGAATCTCTTGAAAAAGCTCAAGCAAAAGGTATTGCGGAACCTGACAGTTCTTTCGATGTAGATGGATGGGATACTGCTGCAAAAATTACGATACTAGCCAATACTGTTTTGGGAGCTGATATAAAAATTCAAGATATTCCAAGACAAGGAATCAGTCATGTGACTGCCGATCATATCCGTGATTGGAAAAAAGAAGATTTAATTCCTCGTCTGGTTGGTTTTATTCATCTGAAAAATCAGCAAATTCAAACAGGTGTTGAGTTACGTTTAGTTCCGATAAATCACCCTTTTGCTCATCTGCAAGGTTCTAATAAATGCATTCGGGTGTTAACGCAAGAAATGGGTGAATTTGTAGTAAGTGGAGGGGCATCTGCACCTTTAGCCACAGCAGCCGCGGCTTTATAAGATTTTGAGTTGATGATAAAAATGGGCTGCTAAAAATTAATCATGATTTATAAAAAAGCAGGCTTATGCCTGCTTCTCAAAACTTTTTTGACTATTAAATAGCTTCTTTCCAATTTCAAACTTACTAAACATTAAGTAGTTGCCGAGTAAAATTAATAAAATTCCAAAGACAGCATTTAAAGTCCATACATATCCTTCAAAGAAAGTAGAAACTGTTAAAGCAACTAAAGGGAAGAGCAACGTGCTATATGCTGCTTTGGCTGCGCCAATTCGTCCAACCAGAGAAAAATAAGCAGAGAACCCAATAATAGTACCAAATATAGCCAAGTAAAGTACCGAGCTTAAAAATGGGAAATTCATTGGCGGCATTAAATCTTGGCCAGTAAATAACGCTAGACTTAACATCACCAATGCACCATAGGTCATTGCATAACAGTTTGTTGAAAAGATATTTAGGCCACGTTTTTGATGTCTAACACTAATCATATTACCTAAAGAAAAACCGTAAGTGCCTATTGCACATAGACCGATACCCATTAGTAACTGTGCATTAAACTGACTATTAACCAGGTCATGCCAGAACAGTAAAACAATACCTATGAGTCCTAAAATTGCAGCTGGGGCAAAATTTGGTGATGGTTTTTGCTTAAAAAAGATAAGCGCATTAATAGCATTAAAGAAAACGGCCATCGAAAAAATAACGGACTCTAAACCGCTGTTTACATATTTAACTGCGGTATAAAAACAAATAAAGTTTAAGCCGAAAACACAAAGACCTTGTAGTATACAAAACAAATGATCTTTTAAAGCAATTCGCTGTAATTTTCCTGAAAATAGTAAAACAACCCAAAGTAATAAGGCTGAAATAGCAAAACGCCATAAAATTGCGACAACGGGTGTTGCATAATGGCTTTGAACGGCAATTCCAATCCATGTTGTTCCCCAAATCAACACCACCGCAACATAGAGTAAAATATTCATAACTTCATCCTCGATTACCAAGCTTAAGTATCTAGGAATGCTTCATTTTTCACGTATATATTCTTGTGTTGTACATGCAAGATCTTGCGTTTTTTATATGACTGAACTAGCTGAATTTTGCTGAATATGGTTAACTTAAGCTCAATGATATTCGTTTTAATTTTGCATGGTCTATCAAACTTTAGAACATCTACAGCAATCTAAAGCCAAGCTTCACGAAACTGTGGTGCTTGATGAAAATATGCAACTTGCATTTTGGTCTAATCAGCAAGATCGTGTAAGTGTCTGTAGCGATCATCACACTCTAAGTCTTTATATTCAAGATGGCTATGAAAGCTATCAAAAAACACCTGCAGGCTGGAAAAATGGTGGCGGGCCGGGTCGTTTTTGCTTATTGCCTGAACATCAGGAGTCGACTTGGGATATCCGAGGTGGACTTAAATTCGTTCACTTGTATTATACCGACCAACACTTGCGTGATGTTGCCGAAAAAATATGGGACAAAGAACCCAATCAAATTGAACTAAACGAAGTTGTGTTTAATGACGATGAACGGATTCGAGCGTTATATCAATTCTTCTTGCTAGATTGTGATTGGAAAGATTCTTCAAATCATTTGCAAATGAGTACAACAGCAAGTTTATTGTTGAATCATTTAATTCGAAGATATAGCAACGTGAAGTGGCAGCAACCCGTCATTAAAGGTGGGCTGGCGCCTCATAGACTCAAATATATTCAAGACTGGATTGAAGGGCATCTAGACCAAGCATTGACTTTGTCTGACTTAGCAAATGTTGTGAATTTAAGCGAATATCATTTTGCCCATATGTTTAAACAGTCCACGAATATGGCGCCTCACCAATATGTCATGCAAAGACGCTTAACTAAGGCAAAGGGGCTAATTCAGTCATCTCAGCTTTCTTTGCAAGATATTGCGCTAGTATGTGGGTTTAGCTCAGCAAGCCATTTAAGTCATCGCTTTAAACAGTTTTATGGCATGAGTCCTTCGCAGTTACGTTAAGTGTCTAATGTAATTGGTTTCTCCTGAGCTGCATCAAAGGCAGCTCTTGCTGCATCAATATCAGCAATATGCTGCTGCGCCCATTGGCCTAAAGCAATTACAGGTTCTGTAAGTGAATGGCCTAGTGGAGTTAATTCATATTCAACATGAGGTGGAACTACAGGATAAACTGTACGTTTAACTAATCCATCTCTTTCTAAACCACGCAAGCATAAGGTAAGCATACGTTGTGATATTCCATTGATATTTCTCTTTATTTCAGAAAAACGATGTGGGCGTGATGCAAGTGTCATTACGATGAGGATGCTCCATTTTTCACCAACCCTAGCCAAGACTTGACTGACTCTTTGACAATCTGAACTCTGGATATCATGAGGTATGGTTACAGTCATATTACTTGGTTCCCTAAATGTGCCTTCTTGTGCATAAGAATAATAGTAGTAACATAATTAGTTCAAGTAACAATTTTATACTATGGGTATAAACGATGAAACTACTTCAAATTGACACAAGTATATTAGGTGAGCAGTCTGTTAGCCGCCAACTCACCTCATCTGTTGTTGGAAAGCTCAGCACAGCTTATCCAAATGCAGAAATTATTCATCACGATTTTGCTTTAGAACCAATTCCTCATTTGTCTGATGCTGAGTTTTTGGCATGGCAAGGAATTGAACCTAATAATGAAACAGCGCAGCAACGTGTTGCACAAAACACCCAATATTTGGATGAGTTCTTATCGTCAGATATCGTTGTAATTGGCGCACCTATGTATAACTTTAGTTTTCCATCACAGTTAAAAGCGTGGCTTGACCGCCTATCTGTTGCCGGGAAAACATTCTGTTATACGGAAAACGGCCCTCAAGGTTTAGTAGAAGGTAAACGTGTCATTATTGCTTCTTCGCGTGGTGGTGTGTATTCAGAAGGTTCACCAGCCGAAGTTTTAGACTATCAAGAAACTTATATCAAAGCGTTTTTCAATTTTATTGGTGTTACTGATATTACTTTTGTGCGTGCGGAAGGGATCGCTTTCGGCCCAGAAGCACGTCAAGCTGCCTTAGATAATGCAGCTGCGCAAATCGCACAGTTAGCAGGTTAATATATAAATAGCCGAACAGTAATATGACTGTCCGGCCTTAAAGAGATTTTGATTTTAAGGAGTCAATTAAATCAGCAAATAACTAAAAGAAAGATAGCCAATTTAACCTCAAGCCAATCCATCAATCATTTGAGTAGGTGAAAGCCATCAAAAAAATTGATTCATACGGATCAAGAACATCAAAAACTAGTAACTTTTAGTTAATTGAATCAGTGAGATGTGCTAGGCAGCTATAGCATACAGAACAAAAATGACTTTCTTATTTTTTTAAAAAGATATTCTTCTAAAAAATCTCTAGAAGAATACCTTTCTTTTACTTTTTAATGATCATGTTCTAAATAATCAGGTTTTTTCGGAAGCGCAAGGCTACATAAGAAACATATAATCAGCATGATAATTACATATATAAAGAAGGTGTTTTCAATTCCGGCAGCTTTAAACTGTAAGGCAACTGAAGGTGCAGAACCACCAAACAGAGCATTACCTACTGCATACGAAAAACCTACGCCTAAAGCTCGTACATGAGGTGGGAACATTTCAGCTTTTACCAAACCACTGATAGATGTATAGAAACTGAGTAACATCATCATAAAAATAAGTAGCAAGGCAATAATGATCGGCGAATCAATATAGGCACGCATCCCGATCACCATGACTGGGTAGATAAAAATCGCAGACAATAAGCTAAAGGCCAGCATTGAAGAGCGTCGCCCAATACGGTCGGAAATAGCACCAAATACAGGTTGAGCACACATATAGACAAATAGGGCAAAGGTCATGATATAACCAACAGTTTTTCCATCCATCCCTAAATTGGTTAGATAGGTTTTTGAATAAACGGTCTCTACATAAAACGTTAATGAACCAGCAGAAGTGTATCCAACCACTAATAAAAAGGTTTTCCAATGTTTCTTAAAGAGTTCTCTTAAGCTGCCAGATTCTTTTCGTTCGCTGTCTTGATGAGAAAGCGTTTCTTCTAAGCGACTACGTGCAAGCAAAGAAAAAATTGCTGCAATACCACCAATAACAAACGGAATACGCCATCCACCATCATGTAATTGTTGTTCACTTAAGAACGTTAATAAAATTACACCAAGTAAGCTTGCGAGTAATTGACCACCAGAGAGTGTGACGTATTGAAAAGATGCATAAAAACCACGTTGACCTTTTAAGCCTAATTCACTCATATAGGTTGCTACAGCGCCATATTCACCACCAACCGATAAGCCTTGAAGTAAGCGCACTACAAGTAAAAGGAAAGGGGCAAATAAGCCAACTTGGTCATAAGTAGGTAGGGCTGCAAATAGAAAAGAACTCAAAGCCATCAGACAAATTGAGATGACCATCGACTTTTTTCGACCATGTCGGTCTGCAATTCGTCCAAATACCCAACTACCAATAGGACGCATAAAAAAGCTTGCAGCAAACACACCCCAAACATAAATAGACTTGGTCGTACTATCCATATCAGGTGCTGTTAGCGCTTGAGTAAAGTAGGCAGCAAATACTGCATAGATGTAAAAGTCGAACCATTCAACTAAATTACCAGAGGCTGCGCCTACAATTCCACGTATTCTGCTACGTTTTTCTTCCTGAGTGTATGTCATATTTCTTCCATCATTTTGCAGACAAAAATGAGGAATTTATAGATATGCTGGATAGAAAATGAATGAAACTTTAAATATCACTCGAGCCTGAGCACTTCCTTAAATTCCTAACCATTCATTTTTTCTAATTTTAAAATTCGATTCTAGAGAGATTACGTCCTTTTGTTCGATTTAAAGAGATTTTCCCCAATGATCGAACACTTCCTTTCGTTTAACTTCATAATTAATTGTATTGAAAACCAATCAGCTAATTTAACAACGGTATTTTTTTATTTTATTTCTCCTTTTAAGTTCCATTTTGAGCTTAAGTTTATTTTGAATATTTGGTAATACTTAAAAAGTTATAGTGTCAATTCCTAATAAAATAAATGAAATTTATATAATGATAAGTTCATAAAAGTTGTATCACATTCATTTAATCGAAAAAGTACAGAATGTGTTGTTTCTCAATATATGTAGCTGTATTCTTGCGTGGCTAAAAATAGACTCCGCACTCATTTCTAGCGCTTTAGAATTATGCACGGTATGGCAGGTAGTTATTCAATGGAAAGACATTCGTTAAATCTTCACTTCATGACATGCTCTAAAACAGCATTGGCTTCATCTATTGCACTCATAACATCTGTCGTCTATGCAAATGAAGTGGAGGTTTCGCAGCTCCCAACCATTACTGTGAATGCTACACAATATAGTGATGAGTTATATACATCTAAAAAAGTGAGTTTATCTGGTTTTCAAACTGGTGATATAAAGAAAGTTCCTGCATCTATTACCACCATTACAACTGCGCGCATAGCAGACCAACACGCAAAAACGTTAACTGATGTTATTAAAAATGATTCATCGTTAGGCGATGGCTACGCTCCTATTGGCTACTATCCAAACTTTGTAGCACGTGGTTTTGCGCTTGACTTAGGTTCGAGTTATCTCATTAACGGCCATACCATACGTGGCGAGCAAAATGTGGCTCTAGAAAATAAAGAACAAGTTGAAATCTTAAAAGGCATTTCTGCAATTCAAAGTGGAATGTCGACACCAGGCGGTGTTGTTAACTATGTCACCAAAAGACCAGCCGATGTTAAAAACATTACTGTAGATGCAAATTCAGAAGGCGGCTATACACTGGCAACAGATGTTGGCGGCTTTGTTAATGATAGTTTTGGTTATCGAATCAATTTAGCCCATGAAAGCATCCATCCAAATGTTGATCACGCAAATGGTAAACGAGAGTTTGGTTCAGTTGCTTTAGACTGGAAAATTAATAAGCGTTCTAAATTATTGTTTGATATTGAAGCTCAGCATCAAAGTCAACGTTCAGTACCAGGTTATCAACTGCTTGATGGACAAGAAGTACCAACAAATGTAGATCAAGACCGTTTATTGGGTTACCAGTCTTGGAGTAAACCTGTTGTAAATAACAGTGTAAATGCGAGTTTGAAATATCAATATGCATTTAACGAGCAATGGAATGGTAGCTTAAGTGCGTCTCAAAGCCGTGTTGTGATTGATGATTATATTGTGTTTCCTTATGGAAGTTATTATTCATCGGGTAATCCACTTGCAGTATTTGACAAAGATGGAAACTATGATCTTTATGACTATCGTAGCCCAGATGACACACGTATAACTAATCAGTTTTCTGCTGGGTTAGAGGGTCAATTCAATACTGGCAATATTCAGCATCAGGTAGCTTTTGAATTGCAAAATACACGTAAAAACCTGAAGCGTTATGATCCGAGTAATCAACTTATTGAGAATGAAATTGGCAATATTTATACTGATTCATCAGATTTTAAAATGCCACCAGAAAAATTAGGCAATCGCTTTAAAGCTCTAGAAAGCGATCAGACTGCTTTTACCATATCTGACCGAGTTCAGTTTAACGATCAATGGTCAACTTTATTGGGTGGAAAACTTATTCATCTTGACGAACAAGCCTATAAGCCAGATGGCCATCAAAGCCGAGACACAGATTTAAATAAGTTCTTACCACAATTAGCGCTTATGTATAGCCCAACTGCTAAGACTAATCTTTATGCTTCATATGCCAAAGAATTATCGGATGGTGGTGAAGCACCTTGGTATACAAACAATGTCATGTATGGCACTGGTCCCCAGATATTATCACCTAGAAATTCTGAACAATATGAAATTGGTGTTAAGCAACAAATACGAAACTTCTTATTAACAGCAGCTATTTTTGATTTAAAACAAGACAATCAATATAGCAAAGTAAATGCTGATGGAACTTTCGATTTTATTGAACAAGGTGAACAGCACAATCAAGGTATTGAATTAGGTTTAACTGGTGCATTAACCGATACAGTTGACGTAAGCTCTGGCATTACCTATACCAAATCTCGTCTAGTTGATATTGATAGTGATAGCTACAAAGATCATCAAACTCAAAATGTACCGAAAATACGCGCAACTGCACAGTTATCTTATAAAGTACCTTCAGTTGAAGGATTAAGATTGCTCAGTGGCATGCAATACAGTAGCAGTAAATATGCAAACAAAGAGGGAACTGTAAAAGTAGGCGGTTACAGCGTTTTTAATGTTGGTGCTGCCTATAAAACAAATTTTGCTGGGCATGACACAACTTTTAGATTCAATATTGACAACTTATTTAATAAGAAATATTGGCGTGATGTAGGCGCATTTATGGGTGATGACTATCTATTCTTAGGTAATCCACGTACAGCTCAGCTCTCTACAACTTTTAGTTTTTAAAAGTTATAGAGCAAATAAAAAAGGAGCTTTTCAAAGCTCCTTTTTTATTTCAGGAATTAAGCCGACATTTTTGGTTTAACCATATTATTAATCGACAAGATATCATCAAGCACTTGTGCCGATAATAAACCTTCATTTTGAACTAAAGCCAATACGCTTTGTCCAGTTTCGTTTGCAGTTTTAGCAATACGAGTTGTAGTTTCATAACCTAGATATGGGTTAAGTGCAGTCACGATACCAATCGAGTTTTCAACCAAAGCTTTACAATGCTCAGGGTTCGCCGTAATTGTATCAATACACTTACTTTGGAACATTGCCATTGCCTTACCAAGCAAATCCATAGATTCAAACAGTTTGAATGCAATAAGTGGTTCCATTGCATTTAACTGTAATTGGCCAGCTTCAGCAGCTAAAGTTACAGCTAAGTCATTTGCAATGATTTGGAAACAAGCAAGGTTCATCGCTTCAGGAATAACTGGGTTTACTTTACCCGGCATGATCGAGCTACCCGGTTGACGTGCTTCTAAGTTAATTTCATTAATGCCAGTACGTGGACCACTTGAAAGTAAACGTAAGTCATTGGCAATTTTTGAAAGTTTAGTTGCAGTACGTTTTAATAAACCAGATAAAAGAACAAAGTCACCCATATCTGAAGTTGCTTCGATTAGATCAGGAGCAGACTTAATTTTCTTACTAGAAATTTTTGCAAGTGCTTGAATAGCGAGTTCACGGTAACTATATTCAGTGGTTATTCCCGTACCAATCGCGGTACCACCAAGGTTCATATAAGCTAGAACATTTGGAATAAGCGTATTAATTTGTTCAAGATCTTTTTGTAGAGTTACTGCAAAAGCACCAAACTCTTGACCTAATGTCATAGGAACCGCATCTTGTAACTGCGTACGGCCCATTTTTAGGATGTGAGCAAATTCTTGAGATTTATTGCGGAAACTTAAGATTAAATTGTTAAAAGGAAGATTTAGTTCATCTAAGCTTAATAACAAACCTAAGCGAATCGCAGTAGGGTACACGTCATTTGTTGACTGTGACATGTTAATGTCGTTATTTGGATGTAGATATTGATATTGACCTTTAGAATGTCCCATATATTCTAAAGCAACATTCGCCAATACTTCATTTGCATTCATATTGGTTGAAGTACCAGCACCGCCTTGCATCATATCAATCGGGAACTGGTCATGAAAATTACCGCGAATTAGCTGATTACAGCTGTATTCAATTGCTTCAAATTTAGTCTGATCTAAGCTTTTGAGATTATAGTTCGCTTCAGCGCAAGCAAGCTTTACCATTGCTAAAGCTTTAATAAGGTGAGGGAAATTTCCGACCTTGCTTTGAGTTAAATTAAAGTTTTCTAGAGCACGTAATGTTTGAACTCCGTAGTAGTCGTTATTATTGATCTCTCTATAACCAATAAGATCCTTCTCAATACGGGTGGTAATTTCAGCGTTCATCATTAAACTTCGAATTAGTAAAGAAGATAATTCATATTAGATTTCGAAATGCTTCACTTCTAATGCATTTATCAAGTTAATTATGCATTTTTTGCATATCAAATTTTTAATGTTATAGAGAACTAACGAGGAGATTTAACTTACATCTCCTAATTTAACTTAAATTTTATTATTTAAATTAATATCTTAATATTAAGATAGGGTTAATTAAAAAAATTGCTTGATACAGTGAAATGTCATCTAATTTTTGAGAAGAAACCTATTACAAAATTTAAGACTGATTAATTTAAGTGAAATATCAACTTAATTATCTTTATTATTAGCTTTTAAAGTGGAGCTTATCTAACAAATTTACATAAAAATGTGATGCATTTCACATAAAAACCACTATAATATGAAAAAATTTTAGTTTTAAGTTTATGTTAAAAGTCACAGCCGCATTAATTATCTTGGGAAGTTTTACATACTATGTACTTTTCCATGGTGAAGAGAAAAGTGAGTCTAAAACTTCTCGTCTGCTTAAAGAAGCAGAGCAATCTATCGCTTCTGCTGAAACTTCTGTAAATAAGGCCAATAGTATTGTACCCATATCTTATAAGTAGCTACAGCTCTTAGGTTAATCTTTTATATCTTTCAACAAAATATTGTTTTACTTAGACTTTTTTAAGTTTAGGTAAAAGACTGTATGTATAGAGACAAAATTCATGAGAATGAAGTTTATCGCCTATGATCCCAATTCTGGGGAAAAATTAAACTTAAAAGAGCATATTCACCACATGGATAAATACACTACTTATATCTTTTTTAGTGATGAAAAAGACAATATGGTGTTCAATCCACAGAAAAAGCAAGTTTTTGAAATTACTCAATATACTTCTAATATGATGGTTGAAATTTCAAGAAAGCTATATTACCTCATTGGTGAATATTAGAAATTCATATGTATTCAGTCTTAGGTTAAATACTTTAGTAGAATAGTCAGGTTTTTTGGGTTGAGCTATACTGCAAGCATATCTTCTGATTTAAATGAATTTATTAGGTCAGAGAGCTTAAGTCCTAAAATAGACAAGATATTAATTTTTCTGTTTTACAGTCCGTATTCTTCCCCAAGGTGCGGACTTTTTTTATTA
Source organism: Acinetobacter geminorum (assembly GCF_013009345.1). Lineage (GTDB taxonomy): Bacteria > Pseudomonadota > Gammaproteobacteria > Pseudomonadales > Moraxellaceae > Acinetobacter > Acinetobacter geminorum. Next base: position 120,976 of record NZ_JABELE010000007.1, read on the forward strand.
AAAATAAAACTTGAGTAAATCTTGTGATTATTTCTGTTTTTTATTAAGGGGAAATTGGTTATTTACTTAAGTTATATTAACCTTACTATTTGATTTAAAATAATTTTTAGAACAATAATTTTATATTTGTTTGAGTTATTGAGTTAAATCAAAGTCTTTTATTCTCTTACGCTCGTTTCTATGTCAGAATTATTCAATACTTATTTTTATTGTTTGGCTTTGCCAATCCTCCATCGCATTTTTGCAGGTACTCCCATGTTTTATAATTTTTATTCATCGATTCAGCTATTTATTCAGCTTCCCAACCAGACAAATTAAGGACATAAATATAAAAAGGGAATGCATAAAATGAACTTAGAAGTACGTTGGGTAGAAGACCTTTTAACACTAGAACGTGAGCGTTCTATTTCAAAAGCAGCCGAAAAACGATTTATTAGTCAATCTGCGTTTACGCGTAGAATTCAGCAAATAGAAGAGATGATTGGAGCTGAAGTTATTATTCGAAATAATAAAAATAATATTGAATTTACTGACATTGGGCGAATTATGCTGGTGATGTCTAAAAATATTGAGAAGCAGGTAGAAGAAACAGCCAAGCTGATTAAAAATATCAAAAATGAAACCGAATCTACGATTCGTTTCTGTGTTGTTCATTCATTAGCATCGGGTTTTTTGACCACTTTTTTAAAAAAATTCCCAACATTTATGCGTGATTTAAAAATCGAAATTGTCGCAACGAATAGTGGAGAAGGCTTATCTCTTTTAAAAGAAGGAGCCTGCGATTTTATGATTTGTTATGCAGATCGATCTAATATTAATCGAGTTGGTGATGATATTTTAAGTGGTATCAAGATCGCCGAAACAGAAATTGTTCCTGTGTCAGCTACCGAGGCTGACCATACGCCTAAGCATACAATTCAGAGTAACTTTTCATTACTTGCTTATAGTAAACATGCTTATTTACGCAAATTGGTCGATCAATTGATTGAAGGTAAACTGATCTATAAAACCTTATATGAAACTGACAACGCCACCAACTTGAAAGAGCTTGTATTACAAGGTTTAGGTGTGGCATGGATTCCAAAAATTAATGTAGAGGAAGATCTCGCTACCGAAAAATTGGTTATGTTGGACCATAACGAATATTGTCTGCCACAGGATATTTATATTTTTAAAAATAATTTGAGTGATAACAAATCAGTTCAGCAAATCTGGAAGGGCTTCCAAACTCAGCATGATTAAAATTTATAATGATATGTGATGTCTTCAAGATATTTACATACAAAGTAATCAATTAAATAACTCGTACCTTTGTCTTTGTGATGAAAGGCTTTATAAAGCATTGCTCATGGTCTAGATTCTTTGTTAATTTAGACCATATATCAATAATTCAGAAATTTAGTAGGCATTTTTATATATGCTGTACCTGATTTTATTCCTTTTGAATGGATTATTTGATCCAGACGGAGACAATTTTGTTTGATCTAGATAGTAGATTACTAAATATTTTTTATCATATTTATCGGTTTAAAAGTGTTTCAATGGCTGCTGATGCGATTGGCCTTACACAACCGAGCGTTAGTAATGGACTGAACAAAATCCGTCAGCATTTTAATGATCCACTTTTTATTCGTGTTGGGAATGAAATGATTCCAACTGAATTAGCAAAGGAGATTTTTCCACTCATTAGTGAAGTTATTGATAAAGTAGAAAGCATTAATAACTTTAGTGTGAACTTTGATCCGCTAACTTCAGATCAGCTTTTTACAATTGCGATGACAGATGTATCTCATCTGGTTTTATTACCGCAATTAACAAACTATTTAAAAGAGAAAGCCCCTTTAATTCGCTTGAATATTAGGCCGATTACGCCAGAAACTAGCTATCAAATGGCAAATGGTGAGATTGATCTTGCAATTGGCTTTTTACCGCAGTTAGAAGAAGGCTTTTATCAACAAAAGTTTTTTAAACAACATTATGTTGTGATTAGCTCTAAGAGCCATCCTCGTTTAGACCCAAATAATTTTACTTTAGATGATTATATGCGCGAGTATCATATCGATATTGATGCGGGAATCGGGCACTACCATATTAAAAATGAATTACAGAACAAAGGATTGGATCGAAATATTTTAATTCGATTACCGAGCTATCTTGGAGTGGGATTAGTCGTTCAAGAAACAGATGCGATCGCAACCGTGCCTTATTATTTAAGCCAAGTCTTATTGGTGAGAGAAAATTTACAGATTTTACCAGCACCTCTAGACTTCCCAACTTATGATGTTAAACAACATTGGCATATGTCTTGCCATCATAAAAGTAGCCATAAATGGTTCCGTCAAACCTGTTATGAACTTTTTAAAGTTTAAAAAAAGAAGGGGTAAGAAAAATTCTTACACCTTCTGCGTGGTTTGATTTTTAGACTTCAATTGCGACAGCTGTAGCTTCACCACCACCGATACATAATGCAGCAACACCTTTCTTTTTACCAAGGCGTTTTAAAGCATAGATAAGAGAAAGAATAATTCTTGAGCCAGTTGCGCCAATTGGATGGCCTAAAGCACAAGCACCGCCATGTACATTTACTTTTGCTTCATCAATGCCGAGTTCATGAATCGGTGCCATTGCTACCATTGCAAAAGCTTCATTAATTTCCCAAGCATCTACTTCATCAACAGACCAGCCAGCGCGCTCAAGTACTTTCTGAATTGCACTAATCGGAGCAATGGTAAATTCGCTTGGATGTTGTGAGTGAGTAGAAGTTGCAACAATTTTTGCCAAAGTATTTAAACCATGACTTTGAGCATATTCTTCAGTGGTGAGTACTAACGCAGCAGCACCATCAGAAATTGAGCTTGAGTTTGCAGCTGTAATTGTACCGTCCTTGCTAAAAGCAGGACGTAAAGTCGGAATTTTCTCAAGATTTGCTTTTAATGGTTGCTCATCTTGATCGATAACTTCGACACCCTTACGTGTTTTGACTTCAACAGGAACAATTTCTTCTTTGAAGTAACCTTCGGTAATGGCAGTTTGCGCTTTTTTAAGTGAAGAAATCGCAAAGTTATCCATTTGCTCACGGGTAAAGCCTTTGGTATTTGCCATGTCTTGAGCAAAAGAACCCATTAAACGGCCTGTTTCTGCATCTTCAAGGCCATCTAAAAACATATGGTCCTTAATCTCACCGTGACCCATACGGTAACCACCACGAGCTTTGGGTAAAATATAAGGCGCATTGGTCATAGATTCCATACCACCAGCCACAATAATATTGGCACTGCCTGCTTTTAGAGTATCTGATGCCATTAACACCGCTTTCATGGCAGAGCCACAAAGTTTATTAATGGTGACAGCGCCGACATGATCAGGTACACCAGCTTTACGCATCGCCTGACGAGCAGGACCTTGGCCAATACCCGCACTTAATACGCAACCAAAAATAACTTCATCTACTTGTTCAGGTTTAACACCTGCACGTTGGATCGATTCACGGATAACAGCAGCGCCAAGTTCTGGTGCAGTTAAAGCCGATAGGCTGCCTTGAAAACCGCCCATTGCAGTACGGCTACCTGAAACTATAACAATTGAACTCATCTTAATATCTCTTATTAATGTATTTGCTAAATTTGCCTTTAGCCGAAACTAAAGGCGCCGGTAAATTAAAAAGTAGGTGGGGTATAGCTAAGCGTTCTTCCAAAGAACCATAATAAAAATAAAACTAACGGAAAATGCACAACGAGTTGAGTGACTGTAAAACCAATCACATCTTTTGCTTTTAGTTTTAGAATGCCTAACATTGGAAGCATAAAGAATGGATTAATTAAGTTCGGTAAAGCTTCGGCTGCATTATAAATTTGTACAGACCAGCCTAAATGAACTTTCAAATCATTGGCTGCTTGCATAACATATGGGGCTTCAATAATCCATTTTCCACCACCAGACGGTACAAAGAACCCAAGAATCGCAGAGTAAATCCCCATCACGATTGCAAAGGTTTCTTTTGAAGCGATTGAAACGAAAAACTCAGCTATATAATGCGACAGCGATAAATCTTGACTGTTTAAAGCTTGCGTCATAATAAAAGCGATGCTTCCATAAAGTGGAAACTGAATTAAGATTCCTGATACAGCTGGAACTGCCTTTGAAACAGCATTTAAGAAGTTTCTTGGTGTTCCATGCAAGGCTAACCCAAGCATTAAAAACACAAAGTTGTATGTGTTTAAACTTGAAATAGCAATGATTGGATTGCTTTTTGAAAATTCAAAAAACATCCAGATTAAGCCTAATACGACCACAATAATCGTTAAGATAGGCGAGTTTTCTAACCAATCACCCGGACGCGTCGATTTTTCCTCATGTGGTTTGTCTTCTTCAAATTGAACATCAAAACTATCAATTGTTTTAACATTATTGCCTTTTGGAGCTGACCAGTAAGCGATTGCGATAGATACAATGACCAAAATAATGGTCATCGCAATTGATTGCCAAAGGAAAATCGTTTCGGTAAATGGAATAACCCCTGTTAGGTTATAAATTGACTCAGGTAAACTGGTTTTATTCGCTTGAAGCTGTGCTGCCGAAGAGCTAATTCCAAGTGCCCAAGTTGCTCCCATACCAATAATTGCCGCCGCCGCTGCTGCACGGTAATCCATGTTCAGCTCTTTACGTTTTGCTAATGCAATCACTAAAAGTGCAGTAAGAATCGTACTTACTGCCCAATTGACTAATGAAATTAACAAGCTGACAGTTGCAACTAAAACAATAGCACCACGTCCAGAATTTGGAATACGTGCCATTTTTTGGATTAGGAATTTTACGGGCTTAGATACAGAAACGACATAACCCACAATAATGAGCATCGTCATTTGCAGGGTAAAGGGAATAAGATTCCAGAAACCGTTACCGAAGGAAGTCGCGACATCGTGAATAGGTGCACCAATACCTAAAGAGGCAACTGACACGATAATGACGCCAAGTAATGCAAAAATATATGAATCAGGAAACCATTTTTCAGACCAGTCACTAATCCGAAGGGCAAATCTTTCAAAAATTCCTTGTTGTTTTTCCATAGCTGAAAAAATCCTTCTCGTTCTTATTTATAAACAGCACATCCGGTGCTTAAAAGGGCTAAGACTTAAGCTAACTTTGTAACTTAAGTCTTATCTGGCTAACTAAAAATTAGAATTTACGCAACTAAGGTTTTATAAAACTCGACACCTGTAGCAGCTTGAATCTGTTCAAGCGTGACATCTTTAGCAAGTTCAATGAGCTCTACACCTTGAGGTGTAATGTCCATTACGCCTAAGTCAGTAATGACGCGGTGAACCACACCTTTACCTGTTAAAGGTAGGCTACAGTTTTTCACGATCTTTGGCGTACCATCTTTTGCACAGTGTTCCATAAGCACTACAACTTTTTGGACACCAACAACCAAGTCCATTGCACCGCCCATACCTTTGACTTTCTTACCCGGAATCATCCAGTTCGCTAAGTCACCATTTTCGGAAACTTCCATTGCGCCTAAAATTGCAATGTTGACATGGCCACCGCGAATCATGGCAAAAGATTCTGAACTTGAGAAAAAAGCAGCACCAGGGCGAGCTGTAACAGTTTGTTTACCGGCGTTAATTAAATCGGCATCGACAGTTTCTTCTGTCGGAAATTCACCAATACCTAATAGGCCATTCTCAGATTGAAGCCAAACATTAATATTTTCAGGAATATAATTAGCAACGAGGGTAGGTAAGCCAATACCTAAATTGACATAAAAACCGTCTTCAAGTTCTTTTGCAGCACGTTGTGCCATTTCATTACGTGACCAAGCCATTTTATACTGCCTCCGTGCTTAAAGTTTTATGCTCAATACGTTTTTCAGGTGACGCATTAAGTACAATGCGGTTTACATAGATACCCGCTAAATGGATCTCATCTGGATCTAATTCACCAATTTCAACAACCTGTTCAACTTCGGCGATTGTAATTTTGCCAGCCATCGCACATTCAGGGTTAAAATTCTGAGCAGTTTTACGGAATACTAAGTTACCGGCCTTGTCTGCCTTATAGGCCTTAACAAGAGCTACATCTGCTGTTAAAGATTCTTCTAAAATGTAGTTTTTGCCATTAAAGGTACGTTCTTCCTTACCATCAGCAATGAGTGTACCTACGCCAGTTTGTGTGTAGAATGCTGGAATTCCAGCACCTCCAGCACGTAACTTTTCTGCTAAGGTGCCTTGTGGGGTTAGTTCAACTTCTAATTCACCATTTAAATATTGGCGCTCGAACTCTTTGTTTTCACCAACATAAGAAGAGATCATTTTTTTGATCTGTTTGGTTTGAAGCAATATACCTAAACCAAAATCATCTACACCAGCGTTATTTGAAATACATGTGAGACCAGTCACACCACTTTGTTTAACTGCAACAATCAGGTTTTCTGGGATTCCACATAGACCAAAACCGCCTACGGCAAGTGTTTGATTATCTGCAATAACGTCTTTTATTGCTGCCTCTGCATTGGCATAAACTTTATTCATTCTATTGTTATCCTATATCCCTTAGTAATCTTAGTTTTAGCATCACATTTTGCGTTATAGAAGTTAATTTTTTTAAAGGATTAATGAGTATATTCAATGAATGCTATCAAATTAACAACAAAAAATTAGATGTATAGAATGCTAAAATCTTCATGAATTTGCATTAATGTATTGAAAGTTATAATAATTAATAAACTTGGTTTAAGCGTATGCTTAGCACATCCTAAAATGCAGTCTTTAATTTTTTAAAATTTATATTGCACCAAAGCCTCAATAAATTGAGTCGAAATATTTGAAATTTCAAAATTCTTTTTATAAACAATTCCCACAGTTTTATGAATAGCTTCATCCTTTAATTCAATGAGGACGTTATGTTCTTTATCAATGTGTTTAGCAAAATGCCTTGGAATCGCACTTACCCCAATTCCATAAGCAACGAAACTTGAGAGTGATGAAATTTGATGACATTCAACTTTTAAATCGAGCGTTATATTATTTCGCAAACAATTTTGTTCAACTAAATATCGAACAATTGAAGGTTTTTGCAAGGTCACGAATGGGTTTGAACAAAGCTCCGACCATGTAATAGAAGGTGATTGAGCAAGTGGGTGAGTCTTAGGTAATAGAGCTAAGAAATCTTCTTCAAACAAAGGTCTAAATTCTAAGCCTTCGGTGAGATCAGGTTCAAAGCAGATACCAAGCTCGAAAATACCATCTTGTACTTTTTCTATAATGTTCTCGTTGGGAATATCGTGAATTGAAAAGTTAAGATTGGGATGAAGTTCTAAGAATTGATGAATCACCTCAGGCAAAATTGCATGAGTCACAAAGGGCATTGAAGCAATACTTAATGTTCCTCGATTGAGTTTAAAGCGTTGTTTAACGTCATTCTCCATTTCATCCCAATTGGCAAGTAACTTTTTAGCATAGGGAATGAGAGATTTGCCTTCCTGTGTAAGCTCAACTCGGCGTGTATTACGATTAAATAATTTTCCGCCTAATTCTTCTTCTAGGCTTTTGATAGTGAGGCTTAAAGCAGACTGGCTTAGATGTAACTCTAAGGAAGCATTGGCATAGTTGAGGGTACGCGCAAGAGCTAAAAAAGCTTTTAATTGTTTAAGCGTCATTTCTTTCCTTTGGATTGCCCAACTCATCTAGAAGGGTAATTTATACGAAAATTTGTCTAATATGATGTTTTTTGAAAAAAATTAAGAAAAAGAAATAAAGAGCAATAAGATGAGCTACTTCAGTAAATTTTCCCAACAGAACTCATCTGTGTTATTAGCAAAATATAGAGCCATTCCAACTAAATGAAAAAATAAATGACCTAACCAGATTGCTTGACGAGCAACTTTTAAGCCTTAATGAGTGAACGGCACTTTTATAATTTAGTTAGTAAGTATCAAAAGAATATATTAATTTTTACTATTTTGAGATAAGGCTTTATAAAAATCATATGAAAGGTTTGAACATGTCATTGCCATTGGTTTTTGATTCATTTGAGTAAGGCCTAAATTGAATATTTTTTACTATCAATTAAACTATCATTTTGTATATAAATTACTGTAATTAGATGGCTACAACTACACATAGTTCAATATATATTTCACGTCCAAGTAATTACGAGGGAGATGGAACTGACGATAAAGAAGAATTTATTGAGACATGCAATATCCATTTTAAAGATATGTTTAAAGATCAAAAATCAATCTCCACACTGTCTGAAATTGAAAAAAAATACTTTGAAAAGTGTGTTTCAGCTTCAAATGATAAATATGCTGCTGAGGAAGTTATTTATGATATTGGAGTTGGTTTTGCGGTACTAATTGTTTTGCTGGGTATAGGCTGGGGATTCTATGAGGCAAAAAAATCTTTAAATACCCCAATGATAATTAATCCCAAGGAAAACACTGAGAATGATACCAATGGAGACCATATCACTAACGGAGTCATCATAGTCCTTTTTTCCGTAATTATTGCTGCATTTATTTATCTAATTTTTAGTTTTGTTTCCGGAATATGGATATCAATTAAATATTAAATTTTTCAGAGATATATGTGGGCTGGAAAAGGATAAGCCGATTAGTTCTAGTCTTGGTGTGGCAAAATAAGTAGAAGATGAAGATAAGGTAAAGAAAATCACTATGGAGGTCGTGCAATCTTTTGTGGTCTCTATTGTAGGTATTGATGCATATCAAACATCTCATATTGGTTCAATCAGTTCTAGTGTGTATGGAGTAGGGTGCTATATGAACTGATAGTTTTTTATTTTCTGAACTGTTAAGTTTTAGTCATAATTAAAAGGAGTAATTTCATGAAAAAGATAATTTCATTAAGCTTAATTTTTTCATTAAGTGGATGTGTAACCCCAACAACTCAAATCATTAATAATAAATTTAGTGAAGTACAACCATCAATACCTTCGGTATCAGGTATATGGACGTTTTCGATCGACCCTAACATATCAACAATAAGACTTGACTCAGACGGTAATGGAATACTTTGTGAAGATACTAGCGGTCATATTGTATTAAACAAAGTTAAGTATGCAAATAATATGATTTACATTCAAAATGGTATGGTTCTAGAAGTTAGGTTACTTAACAAAGATATACTCGAAGCGAGAACAATTTTAAGTGCCTCCACTTCAAATATGATCTACGAAGCCGATGATGACTTAAAGGCAGCTTCATTAAAGTGTGTCAAAGAGTTATAGAGGCCTCTTTGTTATTAGCTATCATAGGCTTTTCCATGCAAGATAACATTAATAGTCATTAAACAAGCTAAGAGTTGTATTTTCATATAAGCTTTTTTCTTTACTTTTAATAAACCAAACGCCGTTTTTGAGTAAAGATGAGACTATTAAAAAACACGACTCTATATTCCTGTTCTAATCTTTTGATGATTAAGCTTCAAATTGATTTATTCAAATAAAGATAGAAAATTATCTGCGTAATATTTCAAAAGAATAAGATGAATTATATTTATCAAATTATTTTAAAAAATATATTATTTAATTGTCTTTATTAAATAATGTAGAGATATTAATTTAATTTACTCAATAATTAATAAGTTTTATTAAAAAGTAATGGCTTTTAAAATGCTGGTATTCTACCATTTAAATAATATAAGTCATTGTATTTTATTGTTATTTTAAAATTTAAATAAATTACATTGTTTTTAAATATTTTAGTGATATTTTATTTTTAAGCTCATTTACCTATTACCAATCATAGATGTTGTGATTTTTATCATTATAGGTTTGGGATAACCTAAATATCTTTTGGTAATTTTATTGAACCTAATATCTATTCTTTAGGGAGAAAGAATATATGTGGGAATTATTTGTAATTCTACTTTCACTTGGGCTGTTAATGTATACAGCTTACAAGGGCTTTTCTGTCATTCTCATGGCACCCATTTGTGCCTTACTTGCTGTTTTACTCATTAACCCAGCCAATGTCTTACCGTTTTATTCGGGTGTATTTATGCCCAAAATGGTGAACTTTATTAAAGATTACTTTCTTGTGTTTTTGCTCGGGGCAATTTTCGGTAAAGTTGTTGAAATGTCAGGAATTGCTGAGTCTATTGCACGAACCATTGTGAGATGGATTGGAGCAAAAAAAGCAATTTTAACCGTTGTATTGTTAGGTGCAATTTTAACATATAGCGGTGTAAGTTTATTTGTTGCTGTATTTGCCATTTATCCTTTTGCTAACCAGCTTTTTAGACAAGCAAACATTCCCAAACGCTTAATTCCGGGAACCATCGCGCTCGGTGCATTTACATTTACCATGGATGCTTTGCCGGGTACGCCACAAATACAGAACGTAATTCCAACTACATTCTTTGGCACCAATATTTATGCCGCACCCTTTCTAGGAATTATCGGTGCAATTTTTGTTCTATGCATGGGTTTGGCTTACTTGGAATGGCGTCGCCGTGCAGCTGTAAAAGCTGGTGAGGGATACTCTGGTTTTGGTATAGATAATACGCCGTCTCAAGAGATTGAAGCCGATATGAACTTGCAAAATAATGGAAGTACGGCTCGTCAGTTTTTAGCATTTGTACCCCTCATTCTTGTTGCTGTAATGAACAAATATTTGTCTAAAGCAATCAAAGAGTGGTATCCAAATGGCTTTGATTTTGCCGCAGTTGGTCTTGCTGATTACACCGTAGATGTTGCAAAAACTGGTGCAATCTGGGCGGTGGGCCTTGCGCTTATTGTCGGGATTATTTCTGCAATTTTATTTGATTATCAGCGTGTAGTGACGAACTTCAAAGAAGGCATTAATGCCAGTATTGGTGGTTCACTTTTAGCGGTGATGAATACAGCTTCTGAGTATGGTTTCGGTGCAATTATTGCGTCATTACCAGGCTTTGCCCTGATTAGCCATGCAATGAGCAGTACCTTTACAAATCCTTTAGTGAATGGGGCTGTGACCACAACCGTTTTAGCAGGTATTACCGGTTCCGCTTCTGGTGGTATGAGTATCGCTTTAAGTGCCATGGCTGAACAATATAACGCCGCGATTTTAGCCGCGGGTATTCCACCAGAAGTCATGCACCGTGTGGTTGCAATGGCATCGGGTGGTATGGATACCTTACCGCATAATGGTGCTGTTATCACTTTACTCGCTGTTACGGGTTTAACCCATAAACAGTCGTATAAAGATATTTTTGCAGTTACGGTAATTAAAACGGTAGCGGTATTTGTGGTGATTACGGTCTTTACCGTAACGGGTATTGTTTAAGTCAGCACGTTATAAGTATTAAGGAGTAAATAAATGACAAAACTTTTAGACGGTAAGGTCGCTTTTATTACAGGTTCTGCAAGTGGTATCGGTCTAGAGATTGCTAAGAAATTTGCTCAAGAAGGTGCCAAAGTTGTTATTTCTGATATGAATGCTGAAAAGTGTCAAGAAACGGCGAACTCACTTAAAGAGCAAGGTTTTGATGCATTATCTGCACCATGTGATGTGACCGATGAAGATGCTTATGAACAAGCCATTGAGCTCACTCAAAAGACCTTTGGTACAGTTGATATCTTAATTAATAATGCTGGTTTCCAGCATGTTGCGCCTATTGAAGAGTTTCCAACTGCTGTTTTTCAAAAGTTAGTTCAAGTCATGTTAACGGGGGCATTTATTGGAATTAAACATGTTCTTCCAATTATGAAAGCTCAAAAATATGGCCGTATTATTAATATGGCTTCAATTAATGGCTTGATTGGTTTCGCTGGAAAGGCAGGTTATAACAGTGCTAAACACGGCGTAATTGGCCTAACAAAAGTTGCAGCTTTGGAATGTGCACGTGATGGTATTACGGTAAATGCTTTATGTCCGGGGTATGTAGATACACCATTGGTCCGTGGTCAAATTGCAGATTTGGCTAAAACCCGTAATGTGAGTTTAGACAGCGCACTTGAAGATGTAATTTTGGCAATGGTTCCTCAAAAGCGTTTGCTATCTGTTGAAGAAATTGCTGACTATGCGATTTTCCTTGCGAGTAGCAAAGCAGGTGGGGTAACAGGCCAAGCTGTTGTTATGGATGGTGGTTACACCGCCCAATAATTTAAGTATTTTATAAAAGCCGCTTATTTAAAATAGGCGGTTTTTTTATTCGTTAAAAATTTACGATAGTCTCCTGTTCAAAATAATGATTTATCTCTACTCTATTTGCTTATAAAAAATCTAATAAAATAAATTCGTTAAGGTATGAAATTATACTTTAAAGGTATTTAACTTATTTCTATTTTTAAAATTTAATAGAGTATGAGAAAGTAATCTTTACTCTCTTTCTTGATTCGATATTTTTCAGGAAAACTCGTCAATTAAAGGATATTAATTGGCATACAAGTTGCTTTTTAAGCAATAAGTTATTTAGCTAGGTGAAAAGGATATGATATCACTCAGCCAACAGATGGAACTCAATCATTATTCACGCAAAGCTGAATTTGCGCAGAATTTGATGTCCACAATTTGTGGTGAACACCGTCTAGACACAATTTACAAAGACACTCTCGATTTTCACTATGACGGAATGCGTTTGCCTAATAAAAAAATGGCGATCGGTACAATCAGTTATGGTGCAAACGTTGCCATCAACATCTCAAATTTAAAAGCGTATAGCATTAGTTTACCTATACAAGGTCGACAAGCTCTTAATATTCGTGGCGCTCATTATCAATCTGATGAAAACAGGGGCCTTATTGTTTCTAATAACGATCAGCAAGATTTGATTATCGATAAAGATTGCAGAAAATTTCAGGTGGTTATTCCTGAGCGAAGTATGCAGATTGTTCTTGCAGATCTACTGAATAAACCTATAGAAGCTCCCATTATTTTTAATCCTGAAATGCACTTAGACTCTGAGCAACTTATTGGTGCGTGGTGGAAAAATATTCAGAATTTTTTACAGCTAAAATCGCAATATAGTAATTTTTATGGTTTGCAGATGTTATCTGAAGACTATGAAAATTTTGTAATTAAAGCGTTATTGTTGTCTCAAGAAAACAACTATTCTGAAGCTTTAAAGTCACTTTCACATCAGGATGAGCCTGCTTATATCCGTAAGGTTCGTAATTTTATTATTGAACATGCACATGAAGAAATCTGTGCAGAAGACTTGCAGCGTCTGGCTGGGGTTTCAAAATCAAAATTGTATGATGAATTTCAACAATACTATGGCACCAGCCCAATGTCGTATTTAAAAAAATATCGCCTCCAACAAATTTACAAAATCCTGAGCACAACAGGTGTAGATAGAAAGGTTTCTATTTCAAAGCTTGCCTATGACTGGGGCTTTAACCATTTAAGTCGTTTTTCTCAAGAATATCGTGAAGAGTTTGGTGAAAATCCAAGTGAGACCAAAGGCAAAATTTTCTGATATTTAATTTTCCCATTAAAAAAACTGATTTAGTTGCCTAAATCAGTTTTTTATTTATCGATTGATATTTATAGACTTTTTTCTAGCTTTAACACTTGTTTGTTTTTAGATTTCTCATAAATCACTTTCAGGCTAAGTGCAATAAATGAGATGAAGGTTGGTAGTGCGAGAATAAAGAAAATACCGCTTAAGCTTAAGTTAAAAGTGAAAATGAGCGAGCCAAAGAAAGCGCCTAAAATTGCACCGATACGACCAATACCATGCATCCATGAAACACCAACTGCACGACACACTGCTGGATAGAACATAGCTGCAAGTGGCAGTAATGAAGATTGAGCGCCTGCGAGTAATGCACCAATTAAGAAAATAGTAAGACCTAATAATAAAATATTTGAGCTTACTAGACCTGCAACAATGAATAGGCCGAAGGCAATCAGATATGAATATTTAATGACTGTGGTTGGATTCAGTTTATCCATATACCACCCCATAATGGTTGCGCCAATCACACCACCAAAAGGGAAAATCGCAGCAATTAAACTAAACTGTTGAGTACTAAAACCTGCTGTTTTTAAAATCGTTGGCATCCAGCTTGTTAAAAGATAGAACACCAAAAGACTGGTAAAGCAGCAAAGCCAAAGCATGCTTGAACCCCACAGATATTTTCCTAAAACCACTTTAACCGGATTTTCATCTGATGCAGTTTCAGCTTGAGTTATAACAAGTTTTACCGGCTCTTGAAAAGAATGACCTTGAATATTCTCTAATATACGCTGTGCTTTGTCTTGTTGATGACGTGTGATTAAGTATTGAGTTGATTCAGGTAATTTAAACAACAAAGCAACCACTAAAATTAGAGGAATGCTTCCGCCAACAATAATCACTTTTGCCCAGCCATAGCTTTCTAACAGATAAGCTGACAGGACACCGCCACAAGAAATACCCAGCATAAATCCACAGCCAGCAAGGCCTGTAAGGAATGCTTTACGTTTTACAGGCATATACTCAGAAACAATCGTACTGATGTTGGGCATGGCTGCGCCTAAACCAATACCTGTAATAAAGCGATAAATCATTAAGTCTTGAGTTGAATTAGCAAAGCCACACAAAATCGTAAATATGGAAAATAAAAGGCTTGTAACAACAATAACGCCTTTACGGCCAAACTTATCGGATAGAGGCCCAGAAATAATTGCACCAATCGACATACCAACTAAAGCAGCACTTAAAACTGGAGCAAGCTGAGGCTTGGTAATTCCCCAATCGTCGAGCAATGCTGGAGCAACAAAACCAATAATTCCTGTATCTAGACCATCACAGAAGAAGACAAAAAAGCCTAGGATAAAAACCATCCACTGTAATGGAGACAGTTTTTCGCGATTGATAATCGTGTTTGCATCTATCGTTTTCATATGTATTCCTTCTTAAAATTATTTAATTCCCTGAGTAATTCAATGTATTCGTTACAAAACCTGTATCTTTGATTGAACTATTTTTAGCCAGTCTTCACTATCCAATAAGTCCTAATCTTCATCCATATTTTCCAAATTAGATAAAAAGCAGTAATTTAATTTTTTAATTTAAGTTTTGAAATATAGATGTTTCTTTGTTTCTAATTTTTATCCAGTTTGATTGATTTTGATAATTGCGCAGAGATTGGATAATGATTGCAGCTTTTGGACAGTCTAAAAAAAATTTCAGATAGAAGATAAAGCCATAACAATGTCAGGAGTTGACAATATGGCTGGTCAAACCATTCAAATTAAAACTGCATCTGGAAAGCAGTTCAGTGCATATCTAGCGACGCCAGAAACAGGAAAAGGACCTGGAGTGGTGCTTTGTCAGGAAATCTTTGGGGTGAATGCAGCAATGCGGGAAAAGGCAGATTTTCTTGCAGAAGAAGGCTATACCGTTTTAGTACCTGATTTATTTTGGCGTGTAGCACCTAATATTGAACTGGGTTACACACCAGAAGATTTTCAAAAAGCTTTTGAACTTTATCAGCAATATGACGAAAACCTCGGTGTTGAAGATATTCAAGACAGCTTAGCTTTTTTAAAGACACGACCAGAATGTGATACCTCTACAGGTCTCGGCGTGGTGGGCTATTGTTTAGGTGGAAAGCTAGCTTACTTGGCAGGCTGTCGACTTTCTGAAGTAGCATGTGCCGTAGGTTATTACGGTGTAGGTATTGAAAAAGCCTTAGATGAGTTAGCTAACGTAAAAGGGCGTTTGGTTTTACATATTGCAGAACTGGACCAATTTACACCGCCAGATGCGAGACAAACGATTGTCGATGCAGCTAACCGATATTCAAATGTACAAGCTTATGTTTACGAAGGTGTTGATCATGCCTTTGCACGACCAAAAAGCAACCATTACCACAAACCTTCAGCACGCTTTGCTCACGAGCGTACAGTAACAGCACTACATGAAACGATTGGGCCGAAATATGACCTAGTGGCGCTATGGGAAGAGCATATTCGTCATGAGTTCGATACGCGTGATGTCCCAGCAACCATGGCAACAATGGTCGCAGAACCTTATGTCAACCATATTCCAACCTTAACTGGTGGTGTAGGCCAAAGCCAGCTTGCTCGTTTTTATCAATATCATTTTGTTCACCAAAACCCGAAAGATATGAAGATCACCTCGATCTCTCGTACGGTTGGCTCAACGCAAGTAGTAGACGAGTTCATTATGAGCTTTACCCACGACGCTGAAATTGACTGGTTATTACCGGGTGTAAAACCAACCGGTAAATACGTCGAGATTCCAATGTTAGGTGTGATCCAGTTTAGAGGGTCAAAGTTGTGCCATGAGCATATTTACTGGGACCAAGCGTCTGTACTTGTTCAAATTGGTTTATTAGACCCAACAGGCTTACCAGTTGCAGGTGTCGAGACAGCACGAAAACTTCTTGATGAAGATCTTCCTTCCAATACGTTGATGCCATCTTGGTCAAGTAGCGAAGGCAAGCCAGTCAATTAAGGAGTATTTGCAATGAATATAAATTTAAAAGGAAAAGTCGCTGTAGTGAGTGGCGGTGCAACACTCATTGGCAAAGCCGTTGTACAAGCCTTGGTGAGTGCAGGTGCTCATGTCGCTATCTTAGATATTGATGCCAAAGGCAAGGCAATTGCAGAAAGCTTTAACCATGATGTGATGTTTATTCAAACAGATTTAACCAGCGATGCAGCCATTCAACAAGCTGTGGCGGATATTCACCAACATTTAGGTGAAGTGAGTTACTTGGTGAATTTGGCATGTACATATTTAGATGACGGTTTTAAATCTTCACGTCAGGACTGGTTACAAGCACTCGATCTTAATTTGGTCTCTAACGTTGAGATGAGCCGTGCTTTATACCATGACCTAAAAAAGCAACAAGGTTCAATCGTTAACTTTACTTCAATCTCGGCCAAAGTGGCGCAAACAGGGCGCTGGTTATATCCAGTTTCCAAAGCCGCAATACGTCAACTCACACAAAGCATGGCAATGGATTTTGCTGCCGACGGTATTCGCGTCAATTCTGTTTCACCGGGTTGGACATGGTCTCGTGTGATTGCAGAAGTCAGTAGCAATAACCGTGAAAAAGCCGATAGCGTGGCAGCCGATTATCACTTACTAGGCCGATTAGGTCATCCCGAAGAAGTCGCCAATGTGGTTCTGTTTTTATTGTCACCTGCTGCGAGTTTTGTCACCGGAGCAGATTATGCGGTCGATGGCGGATATTCAGTAATGGGCCCTGAAGGATCACAGCCCGCTATTCCACGTTTAGCCGAATAGCACAGCGTTTTAACACATTTAGAAAATTATGGAGAAGATTATGCGCCGTATTGCAATTGTTGGAGCAGGACAGTCTGGTTTACAGCTTGGTTTGGGCTTATTAGATACAGGTTACGACGTGACAATGATCACTAACCGAACTGCCGATGAAATCCGTCAAGGTAAAGTTATGTCAAGCCAATGTATGTTTCATACCGCTTTACAAACTGAACGTGACTTAGGTTTAAATTTTTGGGAAGAAAAATGTCCAGCGGTGGAAGGCATTGGGCTGGCTTTAGTTAACCCTGAAAATGGTGGTAAAGCATTTGAATGGAGTGCTCGTCTTGAGCGCTACGCTCAATCGGTCGATCAACGCGTCAAAATGCCATATTGGATGGAAGAGTTTGAACGCCGTGGTGGTCAATTGGTGATTCAGGATGTGGGTATAGAAGAGTTAGAACAACTTGCAAACGACTACGAGCTTGTATTACTCGC
The DNA here is from genome assembly GCF_013009345.1 of Acinetobacter geminorum. GTDB lineage: Bacteria > Pseudomonadota > Gammaproteobacteria > Pseudomonadales > Moraxellaceae > Acinetobacter > Acinetobacter geminorum. Next base: position 138,657 of record NZ_JABELE010000007.1, read on the forward strand.
GGCTGGTAAAGGTGAGGTTGTTAAGCAATTTGAGCGTGATGATGTAAGAAGTGTTTTTGATAAGCCTCAACGCGCTTTGGCTTTGACCTATGTCAAAAATATGAAGCCAATTTCACCTTATTCACGTGTGACTTTTAATATTATTCCTGAAGTCGGTGAGTACTTTTCTTTTCCGGCACTGACTATCAATGGACCCTGCGACATCATGGTGTTTGAAGGAATTCCAAATGGGCCAATGGACTGCTGGCAAGATGTCAAAACACCTGAACAGCACCTGCAATGCAGTCTGAACTTACTCAAGAAATTTGTGCCTTGGGAATATGAACGCTGCACAAATGTTGAGTTAACCGATGCCGGTGGATATTTAGCAGGGCGTTTCCCGCCGACCGTACGCAAACCCGTTTTAACCTTACCGTCTGGCAAGAAGATTTTTGGCATGGCAGATGCCTTAGTGGTCAATGACCCGATTACCGGTCAAGGCTCAAACAATGCGGCTAAGTGTAGCAAGATCTATTTCGATGCCATTTTAGCCAATGATAATCAAAGCTTTAGCGAACAATGGATGGTTCAAACTTTTGAACGCTATTGGGCTTATGCAGAAAAAGTCGTGGCTTGGACCAATAGCTTGTTGTTACCACCAGAGCCTCATGTTGTTGATCTATTAGCAGCTGCAAGCCAAAACCAGAGCATTGCTTCAATTATGGCCAATAACTTTGATGACCCACGCGCTTTTGCTCCTTGGTGGTTTGATGCAGACCAGGCTCAGACATTCTTAGCGTCAAAAACCGCAGCAAAAGTCGCTTAAGGTCAAAATATCAAAGGGAGATTTAAAAATGGTCAAAATTGAAACTTTAGCTTTGCAAGCGATTAATACTGAAAACCCAAGAGAAATTCGTAACTTGCTTGGTCAGTTTGCAACTGGCGTTACCGTGATTACAACTCGTGGAAAAGATGGCCGGAAAATAGGTATGACAGCCAATTCATTTTCATCGCTGTCTTTAGATCCACCATTAATTTTGTGGAGTCTTTCAAAAACAGCGCCAAGTTTGTCTGATTTTGTAGAAGCTGAATATTTTGCCATTCACATGTTGGCACAAGAGCATCATCAGCTTTCGGGGCATTTTGCTCGAGGTGCCGAAGACAAATTTGCAGGCATTGCCCATCAACAATGCAATGCTGGCGTTCCAATTTTGACCGATGCACTCGCAACCTTGGTTTGCCGCAATGTAAATCAGTATGAAGGCGGCGATCACCTGATTTTTATTGGCCAAATTGAACAGTACCAACAATGCCAAGGTGAGCCTTTGGTATTCCACGCAGGAAAGTATCGGATTGTTGCTGAGCATCCAGAATTAGCCCATTAATTCACCACAATCACGATCAATCCGGTCGTGATTTTTTATAGGAAATAAGAAGATGAAAAGCACTTTAATTAAACATGGATTTTTAGCAGGGACATTGTTGGGTTTGCCATTGGTTACACATGCCTATGATTTACCGACCGTAAACTTAGGTATGACCAGCTTTCTCGATGGCGGTTTACCCGCAGGGCCCGGCTGGTATGCTCAAACCTATTTTCAAAATTACGATAGCAGTAAACTGGTCGATGCCAATGGACAAAAACTCAGTTTACCTAAAACTGATTTAAATTATCAAGTACTGGTTGAGCAGATTAGTTATTTATCGAATGTCCGAGTAAAAGATAAAGCCAGCCTAGGTATAAATTTTTTAATTCCTTTTGTCAGCAAAATGGATATGGATGATGGCTTGAATAATCTTGCAATTAAGGCCCAAAGTGGCTTTGGGGACATTATGATTGGACCTTTTATTCAGTTTGATCCAGTCATGGGGGCACAAGGGCCGAAGTTTGTACATCGTTTTGAGTTTCAGGTGAATTTACCTACTGGGGAATACGACCAGCAAAAAGATATTAACCCAAGTAATAACGCTGTCTCATTTGATCCTTATTGGGCTGCAACATATTGGTTTAATCCAAAATGGACAGCTTCAACGCGTATCCATTATCTCTATAACTTTAAAAATAATGACCCAAGCTATGCGTTTGCCGGAGCAAATGATATGCAAGCTGGGCAAGCAATTCATGTAAACTTTGCAACCGACTATGCCATTACCGAACAGTTCCGCTTGGGACTAAATGGTTATTGGCTAAAACAAGTGACCGATACAGAAGTCGATAGTGAAAAAGTCAAAGGTCGACGTGAGCAAGTCTGGGCGATTGGTCCGGGTGCGATGTATAGTTTTTCTAAAAATGATCATCTAGTCGCAAATGCTTATTTTGAGCAAGATGCTGAAAACCGCCCAGAAGGAACACGACTACAAGTTCGTTATGTCCATCATTTCTAAGTCATAAAAAAAGCCTTTTATATCAACAAATATAAAAGGCTTTTATCTATTTGTTTTAAGAAAACATTGAAGTAATTAAGCCTAAACCTTCACTGTGACCAGAGCGGCGAGTAGAAGAAGGTAACTCACCATAACGGCGTTTATATTCTTGAGAAAAACGGCCTAAGTGAGTAAATCCCCATTTAAATGCAACGTCAGTGACAGAGATATTTTCATTGTGGATCAGCTCTAAATGAGCCTGTTCAAAACGTAATTCTTTAAGATAAGACATTGGGGTTGTCCCCAAATAATTTTTAAAACCAGTAAATAAGGTTCTTACGCTCACGCCTGCATGTTCAGCTAAAATTTCGACATTAAGCGGCTCATGTAAGTGTTCTTTAATGTAGGCTTCTGTACGCTTCACGAAATAAGGAGAGACTGTTTTTTCTTTATATTGTTCAAGCTTATGTAACGCATTATTGGGTTGGCCATAAATAAGTGCATTAAACAAATTTGACTCAAATTGTTTAAAGGCTAAAGGATGATGAAGCGGGTGCTGATCACATGCTAAAGCATCCATCAATGTTCTAACGAGCTGTAAAAAATAGGCTCCACTTTGTGTAGAAAAGTCTAATTTGGGGTCAAAAATGAGTAAGTTGTTTTCTGAATCAGCAATGTGTTGACGGCAATGGTAAGTAAAATCATCTTTTGAAACTTTTAAAATGAGCTGCGGTGAGTTCGCGTGCCAGCGCATACGTAACGATTGCTGAGGAGAAATAAGAGATGCAACTTGAGAATAAGAAATAAACCTTTGTGAACCAAACTCGATTTCTGCATAGCCTTGAGTTGGAATTTGAATTAAGTAAAAGTTATCAAGGTGATCTGGTTCAATAATGACATCCGCACCATATTCCAAGCGACTAATAGACAGGGCACCTGTTTTAACATGGTGCATGGTTGCACTGAAATCTCGCTTCTGTTGAGAGATTTTAAGATCATGCGGTTTAAAAATTTGCCCAACATTTCGGCAGGTTTCGCTTAAATCGTGATGATCAAACACCAAATTATGATTGGTAAAGATAGACTCATTTTGAAAATGACGTCCACTGAGTTCGTGGGAGTTGGCTTGGTTCATATTTATCCCTTTTGGCTCACTCCTGTATTTACTTGTGTTTCAGAAGCCTTAAAACTTCACTATGCAGCAAGTAAATACGGCACTTAAAAAATTAAGTTACTCGCAAATTACAATGAGATATAAGCAAAATACAGACCAATTTAACCGCTAATTAATGTGATTTTCTCAAATTTTTAGTTCGGATCTAGTCCATCAATTTAATACATTCGAGAAAGAGAATAGAGGGATATAAAAGGTGCTATAAGTTAATCTCATCATGATCTTATTCCTTAAGATCTATCAAAATTTATAGCAAATCCGAGTGAGCTGGTCAATTTATTTTGTCGGAATTTATTATTTTATGTGATTGAATATAAAAGACTTTTAATTTAAATGCAAAAATTCAATATACCCCTTGCAGAGTATATTGAATCATTTCAGGTTTTAGTGGTTTTTAAATTATTTGCACTTAAGCTATTTATATTTTCAACGTGATGTATTGCTCTGTAAAAACTTCTCGCTGTAGATCCGATAGTTTTGCAGAGCTTGTTCATCTAACCAATTTTTTACGGCTTCAATCATTGGCGGTGGGCCACATAAATACATATCAAAAGCCTGTTCAGCCAGTTGATCTTTATTTAAGTGCTCATGAATATAACCCGCTTTACCTTGCCAAGCCTCGGTTGCTTTAGTCACAATCGGGTGATAGCTAAAGTTTGGAAGCTGTTCTGCGTAGGCATGTAAACGCTGTTGTTCACACAAATCGGTTTCACTATTTACGCCGTAATACAACTGAACTGCAGGTGAGTTTGGTTGATCAACCAAGTTATCAAGCATTCCCAAGAAAGCTGATAGTCCTGTTCCACCAGCAACAAAAACCAATGGTCGCTGTACTTCGCGTAAATAGAAACTACCAAGTGGCGCTTCGATGAATAGGCTTTGTCCAACCTGACAGCGATCACGCAAGTAATTGCTCATAACACCGTCTGGCAATAGACGAATTAAGAATTGCAATTGATTGGTTGCGTTCGGTCTATTGGCAAAAGAATAAGAACGCCAATCTTCAGTATTCGGTATTTGCAAACGAGCATATTGACCCGGTAAAAACTGAAGTTGCTCAGCATGACTGCTTGCATCAAGATGCAAAATTGCTGTCGTTTCAGAAACCAGCTCAACAGCGGTAACTTTGGTTTCAATTTTTAAGGTATCGCCAGCATTGCAAATAGCTGAATCATGATCGAAATAAAAAGCCGCATCTGATTTTACTCGTGTCTGGCAAGCTAACATTTTTCGCTCGGCCAAATCACGTTCGCTTAATGCATCTTCATCAACATATTCTTGTTCATAAATACCAGTTTCACACTGTCCCTGACAGGTACCACAAACACCTTCACGGCAGTCTAGCGGTAAGTTAATTCCTTGGCGAACTGCTGCATCGAGCAACAATTCGTCGTTATTTACCGAAATGAAAAAGGTTTTGCCATCGGCAAAGTTAAGTGCAACTGAATGTCCCATTTTCATTCCCCTTAAACGTGATAGAAGTCTAAAACGGAATCAATCTTGTCATTAAGCAAAATGCTGTGCTGACGACGAATGCGGAAACCATCTGCTGTTTGGCGTAAAAGATAAGTAGCGTGTCCGTAAAAACAGCCTTGTAAACCTTGACAGTTATACAGTGTTTGCCATGCAACTTTTGCTTCAATTAGACCATCATCAAGTGTTTTAACTCGAATGTTATTCATGCTGTGTAAAGTGCGTGGTAATGGCGTTGCCGAAGCTGCTTTTCCTGTACGAATACGGAATACACGGTCTTCGAGTCCAGTGCGGTCTGCGTAATAAATATAAGACAAACCCTGATTCGGATCTTGAACATAGTTATGGTCATCAATCCATTGTGGAATATGATATTCACTATCTTCATCGTAAAGTTCTAAATAGGCATCCCAGTCATAAGCATCACAAAGTTCTGCTTTTTTGTACAAAAACTGAGATACAGCAAAATATAGTTCTTGTGACATGGTTACACCTCATCCATTACGACATTGTTTTCGAAAGTAATATCCTGCATTTTCAGCGCTTTCTTGTTTAAGCCATCGAGCATTAGACGTTGCCAGTGTCCATGTTGATTTACATAGAGCCCTTCATGGGTAAACTCACGGCCAGTAATGACAGGTTGAATGCCTAAGTCTTGTGAGTTTTTGGTCGCTCCATATTCCCAAGACTGACAACCACGAGAAATATCGCTCCAGGGTTCAAGTCGTGCCTGAAAGCCTTTTTGCTGTTCACGGAATTCGACTAGATCATCTGGTGTACCAAGGCCTGACACGTTAAAGAAATCTTCGAACTGGCGAATACGGTTACGGCGTGCTTCTGCAGATTCACCTTTAACACCAATACATTGACTAATGACTTCAGTTTTATTCCATGCCACAGGGCGAACAATACGAAGCTGTGAACTAATTTGGTCCATAAAGAATAGGCTAGGGTACAAGTTTAAGTTTCTTAAACGATGCATTGCCCATTCAGCATATTTGTCGCCATATTTTTCGACTAAATAAGGCATAACGGTGCTGTAACCCGGACGAACTGTTGGATTCGGCATATCACTAAACAGCACACTATGACCATTTTTGAAGCTGAACCAGCCATCATCAGTCTCCGAATCACCCGCACCTAACTTACTGTAATCGAGTGTGTCGAGTTCTGCACCTTTTGATGCATTCACTTGTTGGCGGTGTTGAACTGTAGAGACATAGTTATAGTGAACAGTACTTACATGGTACCCATCTAAGCCATTTTCATTTTGTAGTTTCCAGTTACCTGCAAAGGTGTAAGATGACTTGCCTTGTAATACTTCGAGCTCACCCGTTGGTGACTGGTTAACCATTAAATCAAGAAACAGTTTTGCATCGCCCAAAAAGTCTTCTAGCGAATCTGTTGCTTGAGTATCAAGGCTTACAAATACAAATCCACGATAGCTAGCAATACGGCCTTGCTTTAAGCCACGGCTTGATTTATCAAAATCTTCGCAATATTCACTCGGTGCTTTTACTTTGACCAAGCGGCCATCTGACTTGTAGCACCACGCATGGAATGGACAAGTAAACGTAGACTGATTGCCTTTAGCAACGCGTGTTAATGTCGCGCCGCGGTGCTCACAAGCATTGACCATGGCGTGTAATTCGCCTTTACCATCACGGCTCACAATAATCGGCTGACGACCAATTTGAACCGTGAGGAAATCATGATTGTTTGGAATTTCACTTTCGTGACATGCATAAATCCAGACCTTTTCAAAAATGAATTCCATTTCCAAATCAAACAGCTCAGGCTCGGTAAACATATTGCGTGCGATACGAAACACGCCATCTTTAGGACGGAAGTCGATACATCCATCTACAAAATCATTCCATTGTTTTAAATTAGATGAGGTCATTTGCTCAATCCTTTATTCATTCAGCTTTTAACTGATTGAACCGCGATTAGACCTTTAGCTCTATCCGTTTTTTCCAGATCTTTATCCACTTTGTGCAGTTTTGATTTTTTAATAAGACTATTTTTAAGATGTAATCGCATTTTAAAAATGTATATGTCCTATCTTGTTAAACTTCCATATAATCTTAACCAGAATAAAATCAAATCTTGTGAATTAAGCCTATGAAAGAACAAAACTTAAAATTACAAATTAGAATTCTTTTAGAGCAAAACATCGCATTTGGTCCAGGTAAAGCAGACTTACTTGAAGCAATTGAGAGAACTGGTTCAATCTCACAAGCTGCAAAATCTATGAATATGAGCTATCGCCGTGCATGGCAGTTAGTCGACACCATGAATCAATGCTTTGAAACAGCTTTAGTGGAAACACAAACGGGGGGAACACATGGTGGTGGGGCAGCTGTTACAGCATTGGGACAAAAAGTCTTACAACATTACCGTCAAATGGAAATCAACGCTCGACAAGCCTTAGAACATGATTATCAAATTATGAGTAGCTATTTAAAAGGTTAAGATAAAAGATTGCTTAGGGATGAAATCTTTTAATTTGGTATAGCTTTTTCTTAATCCAAAGTACATGCTGAAAAGCACTGCTGCATTACAGTCATCTATATTTAACGAATTATGCTTTTCATAATCTTCGTGTAGCGCTATATTCTTGGGTATATATCGCTGCAAAAAACGACAAAAAGGTAAACATAATGGTAAGTGATACGAAGATAAAAAAGTTGGCTTTAGCCTGTTCGGTACTCAGCATAGGATTGGTCTTTAATGTTCCAGCCAAGGCTGAATCGGTTACCGTTTATGCAGCAGCGAGCTTAACCAATGCAATTAACGATTTAGAAAAAATTTACGAAAAACAAAATAAAGTAGAAGTTAAAACCTCATATGCTGGCTCATCGACATTAGCGAAACAAATTGAAGCTGGAGCACCAGCCGATGTATTTATCTCTGCTGATACCCAGTGGATGGATTACCTGCAAAACAAAAAATTAGTTGCAGCAAATGACCGTATAAATTTATTAGGCAATCGTTTGGTGCTAATTACTCCTAAAGGTCAGTCACTAAAAGTAAAACTAGATAAAACGATCGATCCAAAGAAAGTGTTTAAAGGCAAGATTTGTACAGGGGATACCAAAAGTGTGCCTGTAGGTAAATATGCTAAACAAGCTTTTATCAATTTAGGTTGGTGGAGTCGTATTGAGCCAAAGTTAGTTGAAACAGAAGATGTTCGAACGGCATTAAACTTTGTTGCGCGAGGTGAATGTCAGGTTGGGATTGTCTATGCAACCGATGCAGTGATTAGCAAAGACGTGAAAGTAGCTGGTGTATTTCCAGAAAATACCCATTTGCCAATTATTTATCCTGTAGGATTGATTAAAAAGAACTCAAACTCAGCAAAGTTCTATCAATTTTTACAAAGCAATCAAGCCAAAGCTGTCTTTAAAAAGTATGGCTTTAGCGTGTTGGCTCCAGTCAAGCCATGATGTTTTCTTTAACCCCAGAAGAGCTCAGCGTGCTACAACTTTCTTGTAAGGTGGCAGCGAGTTGTCTTGTAGTTAGTATTATTCCTGCGATTTGTGTGGGATGGTTTCTGGCACGTAAAGAGTTCTGGGGTAAGTCATTCATTGAAACGTTGGTGTTTTTACCTTTGGTGCTACCTCCTGTTGTACCTGGTTATTTGCTTTTACAAGTTTTTGGCAGCCGCGGTATCATTGGGCAATATTTGGCACCGCTTGGAATTGATTTTGCATTTAACTGGAAAGGCGCCGTTCTTGCTTCAGCAGTAATGGGTTTCCCGTTATTGGTGCAATCTATTCGACTAGCGATTGAACTGGTCGATCAGCGTTTAGAAATGGCAGCAAAGACATTAGGTGCTTCATCTTTAGGGGCATTTTTTCATGTCACTTTACCTCTTGCTAGCAGTGGTATTTTAATTGGTGCTATTTTATGTTTTTGCCGCAGTTTAGGTGAGTTTGGTGCCACCATTACCTTTGTGGGTAATATTTCAAATGAAACACGTACTTTACCTTTGGCCATGTATAGCCTAATGCAACAACCCGATACTGAGGCTGCTATTCAACGGCTTATTGTTTTATCGTTAAGTGTGGCTTTTTTAGCGCTATGGTTTGCACAGTGGTTTCATCGTTATCAAAAGAAGCGTTTAGGACGGTAAGGTTATGTTGATTGATTGCCGTTTTCAGCTACAAATGGGCCAATTTCATATTGAACCTAGTTTTCAGTCAGATGCTTCTGTTATTGGATTATTTGGTGCATCAGGTTCAGGTAAAACATCGATTTTACATGCCATTGCAGGGCTGAACAATCCGCGTAGTGGACTCATTAAAATACAAAACCAAACATGGTTTGATTCAGATCAAAAAATTAATTTAAACACGCAAAAGAGGCATGTTGGATTGGTTTTTCAAGATGCTCAGCTTTTTCCCCATAAAACGGTAAAGCAAAATTTATTATTTGGCCTTAAGCATCTTTCCCAACAAGAACGTCACTTTGAAGCAGATTACATTATTGAGTTATTAAAGTTAGGGCATTTATTACAACGTATGCCTATCAAACTGTCAGGTGGTGAAAAACAGCGCGTGGCACTGGGTCGGGCGTTGTTATATTCACCTAAGCTTTTATTGCTTGATGAGCCATTATCGGCACTAGATGCGAATCATAAAGCTGAAATTATTCCTTTTTTTCAGAAGGTAAAAGAGGAAATAAAAATTCCGATGATTTATGTGAGTCATGATATTCAAGAGATTAAACAACTGACCGAAACTATGTGGATTTTATAATTTTTCATTTTTTATATGCATTTCCAAACTTACAAGAGTCGGAATTATAGAGAACTCATTCTGGGCCTGCGGGAGATTGAACCCTAAAAAGTTACTAGGTTTGATAAAACATAAATTTGATTTTAGCCGAATAAATCAAAACCTGCCTTATTGGAAATGATTATTAATAATAAAATACTCTTGACCTTTAAATTTAATAAAATCAATATAAAACAATACCTTAATTCATAATCCTAAGCTGTAACTCATTTTTATACGATCATAAATTAATCTTTTATCTTAATTTGCTCTTGATAAGAATGATAATTATTTGCAATTATATTTATAGATTTCTTTATAATATAAATTGGAGTATCCACATGCGCTCTACCATCGTGGTCACAGGTGCTGCAAGAGGGATAGGAGCGGCTATTGCCAAGCAACTACTAGATCAGGGCTATCATGTTATTGGTATTGACCGACAAGAAAATCCTAAACAATGGGATATCTGCAAAACAATAACGCCAGATCAATCTTCACAATGGCAGGGCATCTCACAAGACATTACCCATCAGCAAGAAACGCAAACTTTAATTTCAGAGCTTTTAGAAAGATACGAAATTACGGGGTTAGTAAATGCAGCAGGAGTATTAATTATGCGCTCCATGCTTGAAGCCAAAACGGAAGATTGGGAAACACTTTTTGCGGTCAATGTCATGGCGCCTATTGCGATCAGCCAACAAGTTGCTAAACATTTTTGTGCAAAAAGGCGGGGTAGCATTGTCACTATTAGTTCAAATAGTGCGCGTATGCCACGTATGCAACTTGGTATGTACGCCACCACTAAGGCTGCACTGAGTCATTTTTGTCGCAATTTGGCACTTGAAATCGCACCTTATCAAGTCAGGCTGAATATCGTTTCACCTGGATCTACTCTCACTCAAATGCAGCAACAACTCTGGACTGATAATGCACCTCCACCTGCAGTAATTGATGGTGATTTGAGTCAATACCGAACAGGTATTCCTTTAAGAAAACTCGCGCAACCAGATGATATTGCCAATACCGTGAGCTTTTTACTTTCGGACCGAGCGGCCCAAATTACGATGCAAGAAATAGTGGTAGATGGGGGAGCGACACTTGGGGTCTAAAGATTACTTCAGCACAACAACCATCTGAAATTAAAAATATTTTGAAAGATAGAAAAGGAAAATACTAATGAGTATTCCAAAGATTGCAAGTTACAGTATGCCCCAAGCCCATGAATTTACTCCCAACAAAACAAATTGGCCATTGCATACCAATCGAGCTGTTTTATTGGTTCATGATATGCAGCAATATTTTTTAGATTTCTATGACTTAACTCAAGAACCTATTCCAGAACTCATTAAAAACACCAAAGCATTAATTGACGCCGCTCATCAATCTAATATTCCCGTTGTTTATACAGCACAACCGGGCAATCAATCACCTGAACATCGGCAGTTATTAACTGATTTTTGGGGACCTGGTTTAAAGAACGAGCCGAGCTTTACTCAGATTTTGCCAAAAATTTCACCTCAAAAAAATGATACGGTTCTTACCAAGTGGAGATATAGTGTTTTTAAATTTTCTCCGCTCGAACAGCTCATGCGGGAGTCTGGTCGCGATCAACTGATTATCTGCGGGGTATATGCACATATTGGTTGTCTTATGAGTGCTGCTGAAGCTTTTATGCTAAACATCCAACCATTCTTATGTGGTGATGCACTAGCTGACTTTAGCCGCGAAGAGCACGATATGGCATTAAAATATGCTAGTACACGATGCGCTCAAGTCATGACAACACAACAAGTGATTCATGCATGGATGCAAGAACAAGATGCACTATCCTTAGCATAATAGTGATTTAACTTATTCTACTTAAAATATAAAAAGCAGATCATCTATCTGCTTTTTATATGGGTGGAAATGAATACTTATAATAGAGAATGAAGGCAACTCATCATCATTTAATCATTAATATATAATGGTTATCATTATGTATTTGATAATTACTTAATATTGAATATTAAAACTTATATGTATATGATACACCGCTAAACACAAATGATAATATTTATCATATGTTAATCATTATATAGAATAAGGTCGGAAAATGACTTAATGAAGAGGGTCGCCATATGGTTCAGCTCAAGAATGCTTTTATTCACCAAGCGCGTACATGTAGATAGTGAGGTAGGAATAATATTAAATTATTCAGAAACTTATAATCAGCTCAAAGCTTATTTATAGGGTAATAAGCTCTGATTTATACATCAAATCATTTCCATAATTTTCAAGTAAGTATAGACAAAATAATTTTAAAAAATTTCTATATTTTTTCAACATTAAGGTTAATTAATCATGACAGCAACTTCAAAATCATTATTAAATGGACTACCCATAAAAAAATCGAGAATACAGGTTTTTGAAATTTTAAATCAAAATCCACAAGGCTTAAGTGCTGTGAGTATTTATACGCAAATTAAAAATGAACATAAAATAACGCTAGGAACGATTTATCGAATCTTGTCGGAATTTGAAAACCGTAAACTCATCAAAAGGGTGTTTTTAGGTAAAAGCAAAAGTATTTATAAGCTTAGAAAAGACAAGATGAGTTGTAACCTCATTTCGCTCAAAACCTCTGAAGCCTTGAACTTTGAACATGACAAAGTTAAAGAATTACTTCATGAAGTTACTGATATTATTTTTGCAAATACCGGAGTCGATATCAGTAGTGTTGAGCTCAATCTATATACCGAATAAAAATCTTTTAAACTGCCATAAAAAATAAAGGACAGCATCATACTGTCCTTTATTTTTATAAAATCAGTTATTTGATAACTTTAATTCGAGTCGTAGCTGGAATAGTTAAAGGTGAATTGTTAGCAACATAAGTTTCAAGCGCATCAATATCTTGACCACCACCGACACGGTTTTGGCCTTCTTTTAATACCGTAAAGTTGTCACCACCATCTGCCAAGAAGCTATTTACCGTCACGCGATACACTTTAGTGTCAACTAACGGCGAACCAGCAACCATAATATTACTTGCTCGTGGTGAAAAAGATGTATTTGCTGCATATTGGTAACTCAACTCTTTAGATGGCTGTAAAATTCTAGGTGAATTTGCATTTGCACCAGACCATTGCTGTTCAAGCACATCTCTAATCTGTTTGCCAGTTAAGCTCAACGTCACAATAGAGTTACCAAATGGTTGAACTGCAAAAACATCGCCAAAGGTAATCTGGTTACTACTATTAATAAGTAGATCAGCACGCACACCACCTGGATTCATTAACGTAAAGTCTGAGCCTTGATTACTTGCTTTTAAGGCAGCCGCTTGTTGAGCATCGGCAATCATAATACCTAGCGGACTTTCACCACTTTCGACTTGAGTACGGCTCACAACGGCAGTAGATGTACCAACCACACGACTTGAAATGGTGGTCACAGCTTGGCGGTATTTATCTAAGATTGCTTCAATGCTTGGGGTTTTACTAAATTTTTGATAGAGATCGGTAAGGCTTACCGTGGTTGTACCAGATGTATATGCTTCACTTTGTACAGGAACCTGTTTCGCATCTTTTTTAATGACATCACCAGTTTTACCATCTAATTCAATCTTGATGTCAGTAATGAGCGTGCCATATTGTCCAGCTGAAGTAAGTAAGAATGGTTTAGCCGGATTTTTTGTTGCATAGTCACAAATATAAGATTGATGTGTGTGACCTGAAACAACAATATCAACTGCTGGATTAAGCTTATCCAAAATTCCTAAAATCGGACCACTTAAACCATCACATGTTTTTTGATTGAGCTTCGTACTTGGCGCTGCACCTTCATGTACCACAACAACAATTGCTTCAATGCCTTGTTTTTGTAACTCAGGAATCAAGGCATTTACCGTATCAGCTTCATCACGAAACTCAACGTCTTTAATACCCGCCGCAGAAACAATACTTGGCGTCGCTTTAAGGGTTAAACCAATAAATGCGACTGGAATTCCACCATAAGTTTTGACTTTATATGCAGGAAAGATTGTTTTACTAGCGTCATTTTTCATTGCTACGTTAGCAGCAAGGAAATCAAATTTTGCACCACTAAACTTTTTATTAATTTGACAAGGGACAGTGCTGGTATATTGCTGACATCCACCGTTTTTTAAACGGCGTAATTCATCTGTACCACGGTCAAATTCATGGTTACCCACAGCATTAAAATCAATTTGAATATCATTCATGACTTCAATGGTCGGTTCATCTAAAAATAAAGAAGAGGTGAGAGGAGAGGCACTAATTAAATCACCCGCCGAAACTACAGCATTATTTGGATTTTCTGCTTTAAGTTTTTTAATCGCATCTGCAAAGTAACTCACTCCACCGACAGGAATACGAACAGATTGAGCAGCATCATTTGGATTTGGTGCCTCGACATAACGCTTAGGGGGCTCAAGATTTCCATGAAAGTCATTAAAAGCTAAAATATTTACGGTTTGATTGCTTCTTTGGGCAGGTGGTGCTGTGTCATTATCATCATCGTCATTACATCCCGCCAATAACGCTACAGCCAGAGAAAGTGTTGTTACTTTAAAAAGTATTGTTAAATTTTTCATTTTTTTATCATTTGATCAATTAAGACGGATAAAAAATACGCTTTTAGTATGAATATTTGATGAAACACCCAATAAGGAAATATGTTCGAAATATTAAAATTTGGACAAAAAACACAATTATCGAACAATATCTTAGCTAGGGGTGGTCTACAAACCCAATTTTTTTATTTAGAATAAATTTTTAATTGCCTTATAAATCTTAATCAAGTGATTCATTTCATAAGATTAATATGAACCGGAGATAATTTATGCAATGGACTAAACCAGCTTTTACTGATTTACGCATTGGTTTTGAAGTTACTATGTACTTTGAAGCACGTTAATCAGTTTCATCAAATATGTCATAAGCCCTAGTCTTGTTCTAGGGCTTATCTCTTTCTAATAAGATATTAATTTTATGTATATTTATGTTTTAGGTTCAGCTGCTGGAGGCGGATTCCCGCAGTGGAATTGTAATTGCCCGAATTGTCATGGTGTGCGCACAGGCACAATCCAAGCCAAACCCCGTACTCAATCATCAATTGCTGTTTCTGAAAATGGAACAGACTGGGTTTTATTAAACGCATCACCTGATATCCGTCAGCAACTCTTCGAATTTAAAGCAGCTCAACCAGCGCGTAAATTGCGTGATACAGGAATAACAAGCGTTATTTTAATGGACAGTCAGTTAGACCATACGACTGGGCTTTTAACCTTACGTGAAGGTTGCCCAATGAATGTATGGTGTACAGAAATGGTCCATCAAGATTTAACGAGCGGTTTTCCAGTTTTTAATATGCTCAAACACTGGAATGGTGGTCTTCAATACAACCAAATTAATCCTAAACAAGCTTTTAAAATTGATGGTTTCGAAAATTTAGAGTTTGTGCCTTTAATTATTAAAAGTGCTGCGCCGCCATATTCACCACATCGACATGACCCACATGACGGCGACAACATTGCCTTAGTTATCAAAGACCATAAAACACAAAAACAGTTATTTTACGCACCAGGTCTTGGAAAAATTGATGATCAAATCATGCAGATTATGCAGAGTTCAGACTGCGTCATGATTGATGGAACACTCTGGACAGATGATGAAATGCAACAAACAGGGGTTGGAACTAAAACTGGTCGTGAAATGGGTCATTTATATATTAGTGGCGAAGGTGGTTCACTCTCTTATTTAAATCAGCTGAGTACACCTAAAAAAGTGCTCATCCATATTAACAATACCAATCCAATTTTAAATGAAAACTCTAGCCAGTTTGCTGAGCTTAAAGCAAATGGTGTAGAAGTTGCCTATGACGGCATGCAGATTGAACTCTAAGGTGAAACATGACTCAAACACCTGAAGCTTTAACGACTGAACAATTCAAACAAGCCATTATCGATAAAGGCCAGTATTATCATATCTATCATCCATTTCATGTGATGATGTATGAAGGTAAAGCCACCCAGCAACAAATTCAGGCTTGGGTTGCAAACCGCTATTACTATCAAATTAATATTCCGCTTAAAGATGCGGCGATTATGGCAAATTGCCCCGACCAACGAGTCCGTCAAGAATGGATTCAACGCATGATCGATCAAGATGGTGAATATCCTGATGGAGGTGGTCGAGAAGCATGGTTACGGTTAGCCGAAGCTGTGGGCTTGAGTCGTGAACAGGTTATTTCTGAAGAGTTAGTTTTACCTGGTGTACGCTTTGCGGTAGATGCCTATGTAAATTTTGCACGTCGTGCTTCATGGCGTGAAGCAGCAAGCAGCTCTTTAACTGAACTTTTTGCCCCACAAATTCATCAGTCACGACTTGATTCATGGCCACAGCACTATCCATGGATTGATGATAAAGGCTATGAGTACTTTCGTTCTCGTTTGAGTCAGGCACGCCGTGATGTTGAACATGGTTTAACAATTACGCTTGATTCATTTACAACTTTTGAGCAACAAGAACGAATGCTGGAAATATTACAGTTTAAGCTGGATATTTTATGGAGCATTTTAGATGCTTTAACACTTGCACATGTTCACAATGAAGCACCGTATCACAGCGTGACAAGCAAACGAGTTTGGCACAAAGGACTATTTAAATGAATAAAGAGCAGTTTGATTTAAATCTTGTACCAACCTGGCGACAAGGTTACCGTTTTCAGTTCGAGCCAGCTCAAAATGGTTTTGTGATTTTATATCCTGAAGGCATGATCAAGTTAAATGAAAGTGCAGGGGCAATCGGACAATATATTGATGGGCAGCAAAATGTTTCTGCAATTATTGCCCAGTTAAAGCAAAAATTTGGTGATATTGCTGAGATTGATCAAGATGTAGTGGATTACATGCTGGTCGCAAAACAGCAACACTGGATTGATTTAGTATGACAGAAGGTGTTGGCCTACCTTTATGGTTATTAGCGGAACTCACTTATCGTTGTCCGCTACAATGCCCATATTGCTCAAACCCATTAGACTACGCGCAGCATAAAAATGAACTGACCACGCAAGAGTGGTTTGACGTTTTTGATCAGGCACGTCAAATGGGTGCTGTTCAACTCGGCTTTTCTGGTGGTGAACCACTGGTACGTCAGGATTTAGAACAACTCGTTGCACATGCTCATCAGCAAGGGTTTTATACCAACTTAATTACCTCCGGTATGGGCCTTACCGAACAACGCATTGCTGATCTAAAGCAAGCGGGCCTAGACCACATTCAAGTGAGCTTTCAAGCTAGCGATCCTGTGGTAAACGATGCATTGGCAGGTTCAAAGCATGCTTTTGAACAAAAGTATGAAATGTGCCGACTGGTTAAGAAATACGATTATCCGATGGTGCTTAACTTTGTTATTCATCGACATAACATTGACCAGATTGAAAAAATTATTGAACTTTGCCTTGAGCTCAATGCAGACACAGTCGAGCTAGCAATTTGTCAGTTTTATGGTTGGGCTTTTTTAAACCGCCAAGGTTTATTACCCACACAAGAGCAACTGACACGTGCAGAACGGATTACCAATGAATATCGAGAAAAATTAAAAGCGCAAAATCATCCTTGCAAACTCATTTTTGTAGTGCCTGATTATTATGAAGAGCGACCAAAAGCCTGTATGAATGGCTGGGGTAAAATCTTCTTTACGGTTGCTCCAGATGGTATGGCACTACCTTGCCATGCAGCACGACAACTGCCCATTTCGTTTCCAAACGTCCGCGAACATAAATTGTCAGATATTTGGTACAAATCAACTGGATTTAATCATTTCCGTGGCGATGCATGGATGCCAGAAGGGTGCCGTAGCTGTCCAGATAAAGACCGCGACTTTGGCGGGTGTCGTTGCCAAGCCTATATGTTGACTGGAGATGCGGCTAATGCCGACCCTGTATGTGGGAAATCGCCGTATCATCAAATGATTGAACAGGCACGTACAGAAAGTCAGTTGGCTGCACCTTTGCAAAATTTAGTATTCCGTAATAGTAGAAACTCTAAATCTTTAAGCGCCACACAAAATATTCCAGTCCACACGATTACAGATATATAGCAAGTAGGAATACTCATGAAGCCTAGCCATATTCCAGTTTTTGATGGACATAATGATGCATTAACACGCTTATGGCTAAGTGATCATCCAGATCCTGTACATGCTTTTGTTCATGAACGCCTATCAGGCCATCTGGACTTAAAACGCTGTCAAGAAGCTGATTTTATGGGGGGGATGTTTGCGATTTTTTTACCCCCATACAACTATGTTAAGCAGCATCATCCCAATAAATTATTTGATCCGAATGCTTCTGATTTTACCCAACAGCAAATTGAACAAATTTGTTTAGAACAACTCGATTTAGCTCACCAACTTACTCAGTATTCTAAAAATATTAAAATCTGTACCTCGGTTCAAAATATTCAGGATTGTTTAGCAGAGCAAAAGCTAGCAATTGTATTGCATATGGAAGGTGCAGAAGCTTTACAACTCAATCCTGATTTACTCGATGTATTTTATGAAAGAGGCTTACGTAGTATTGGCCCCCTCTGGAATAGACCTAGTCGTTTTGGACATGGTTTAAATGCTACGTTTCCTCACTCACCCGACACAGGAGCAGGTCTCACGAGTGATGGCAAAGATTTTGTAAAGCGCTGTGCTGATAAAAAAATGGTGATTGATGTTTCACATATGAATGAACAAGCTTTTTGGGATACTGTAAAAATATTGCAGCAGCCAATTGTAGCAACCCACTCTAATGTACATGCTTTATGTCCTCAAGCCCGTAATTTAACTGACCCACAACTCAAAGCAATTCGAGAAAGTAAAGGGATGGTCGGGGTAAATTTCGATGTCGCTTTTTTACGATCGGATGGACAACGAAATGCAGATACATCCATAGATGTAATTTTGGAACATTTAGAATATTTAATGGATCATTTAGGCGAAGAACATGTGGGCTTTGGTTCGGATTTTGACGGTGCACTCATTGGTACAGAACTTCAAGATGTGTCTGGCCTATATCGCTTAATTGATCGTATGCAACAGCGTGGTTATTCTAAAACACTGATTGAAAATATATGTCTTAATAATTGGGTGAGGGTACTTTATAGAATTTTTGGTCAATAATGAATGACTAAACAGAGTTAATCTACAGAATCATAACTGTTTTTTTATTGGCCGAAATGACTAAAAAAAATACAAATAGTTTAATTGTCAACCATTCGGTATATTCACTACACTCAACCTTACTGAATGTAAGAACATTTGGTATTTCAGGTCTTTTGTGGTTTTCACATCACCCATTTCTTCATGAGAAGTAGAAATGGGTTTTTTCTTATCCTAACAATATAATGTGATGATCATCACAAGAATCACCAATTATTAGTAAAATCACTCAATCCTATCTTGACTAAAAGTTCAGCATTAAATACATTTGTAGTGTATTTAAAGATAATAAGATTGCTTAAAGCAATTCATAATACTGCTTAATCCTGAAATACAGTAAAAAGCCTATTCATAAAACAGAATAGGCTTTTTGCTTTGTATCAAAAGTTATTTTTACGGATTATAAGATTATTCAATTAACATAAAAATTAAACACATTACAAAACCGGAGCAAATGAAAGCCCTTAAATAACAAATTTTGTGCTAATAATTTAAGTTAATTTCTCAAAAGTTACTCCGTTAATCGAAGAGGTGCAAAATGTTAAAGTCAATTATAGTCTTAGGAACAGGTATTGCGATTGGGATGTGTATGTACAAGAAAAAGCAAAAGAACATTAAGAGTTTTAACAGAGATAACGATACTGATTCAGTGATTAGTAAAGACTCTGCTAAAGACAAAGATGATGGTTCACTTGATAATGCAGTACACGTTTAGATCTAAATAAAATTAGGGTTCAGGCCATGAACCCTTTTACTTTTATTAAGAATAAAAGCCATAATTATTTTGAATTAAATTAGCTTAGAGATAATATTTAAATTAAATAATCACTCAACTATTCATTTAATTATTACAAAAGTATGATTAAAACAAAAAAAACACTTTGATTGTTAAAATTTACATAATGTATCAGTCGAGCCTTTATTATTATCGATACGAATAATAAAAAAGGAGACTAATATGTCAAAACGCCATATTTTAAAAGAAGTGAATGCTAAAAGTATGTGTGGTATGGAAATCGTTGTTGAACAAATTTATGAAAAAAACTTTGTTGATGCTGCAGTAGAGCAGAATTGGTTACCACTTTCTAAAATTGTGATTTCAGATAAGGTCATTAATTTAGATCAGGATAATAGCTTTGCTCATCCAAGAACAGGCAAAGTCTTTAAAGTCCTTAATTCCTAATGGTTCGTAGCCAGCAAGTAAGCTTTTATATATCTAAGTGATGGAGGCGAAATATAGATATATTTCGCTTCAATGCATTAACTGAAAGCTAATTTTCTGACATACATGATTTAATTGAGAGAAATTGCATTTCTTAACTCGTGATTAGTCTTCGAATAGGTTAATTTATTTATGAAGTTTTTAACTATGTACTGATTTTTTATGTTAATTGAGATAGAAACTCATCCACTTGAACCATTTTTACCCCCAAATGCCCGTTTATTAATGTTGGGTAGTTTTCCACCACCGCGTAATAAATGGAAGATGGATTTTTTCTATCCAAATTTCCAAAATGACATGTGGCGTATTTTTGGTTTGATCTTTTTCCAAGATAAAAACTATTTTTTAAGCGAAAACCAAAAAAATTTTAATGAAGAACGTATTCGAAGCTTCTTAATTGAAACTGGTATTGCAATCTTTGACACGGCTTATCAAATTAAGCGATTGAAGGGGAATGCCGCAGATAAATTTCTTGAAATAGTAACACCGACAGATCTTGCTACTTTGCTACAGCAGATACCACTTTGTCAGACCATTATGACCACTGGCGATAAAGCGACTGACACTTTAATTTCAGTTTTACCAGAACACACCGAAAAACCTCTTATAGGAACTTCTACGTCTACTTACTTTGCTGAACGAAATATTGATTTATACCGTCTACCATCTTCTTCTAGAGCCTATCCATTAGCGCTAGAAAAGAAAGCAGAGGCTTATCAAAAATTCTTTAAAGAGATTGGTATTCTATAAATAAAACCAAATTACTCTCACATCATCCATTCAACCGGCAAATATGAAACTGCCTTAATCATGGTACGTTGGAAAAGACTCGTATCTGGGTCTTTTTCGTATTCAACCACTTTTCCATTAGATTGATAGTCTAACCAAACAATTTGGCCTTCACTATTTAACTTAAGTTGATAGGCGACTTGAGGTAAATGTTGATCAAGCATGACTGAAATTTGAGCTTGTAATTGACTCGACTCAATAACAAGACCGACCTCAGTATTTAAGTAAGTTGAACGTGGATCGAAGTTAAACGAACCAATAAACACTTTTCCGTCTACATCAAAAAATTTGGCATGCAAGCTCGATTTATTTTTACCTTTTGCAGGGATTACACTTCCAGTCACCACTTCATACCATGTTCTGCGTCTGCGTTCTAAAAATGGCTTAAACTCAAATAGTTCCACTCCGCTTTTAAGCATTTCAACTCGATATTGACTATAAAAAGCATGCACAATTGCCACGTCATTTGCAGCAAAAGAATTGGTTAAAACTCTGACTTTAACACCTTGTACCTTGAGTTGTTTTAAGTAGTAAGTGCCTTGTTGTGTAGGAACAAAATAAGCTGAAGCCAATTCGATATGCTGCTTTGGTTCCCCCATAATCTTCATGACTTGGCCATAGAGCATCTCTTCTTTGGAGGCTAGCCCTAATATTTTTTTAGGCGAATCTGCAACAAAGTGCGCTTTTGACCACTGGATTGGATAGTGCTCTAAAAGTTCTTTTAAATAGCTTTGAGCATCGTAAAGCTTATCTTCGGTTTGAGTATGATTTTCACTTTCATGAATTAAATCATGGTAGTGCTGCCGTAATGATTGTAAGTGATGTATGGCACATGTACCCACTAGCTCAGTAGCATTTTGGCTTAAATCACTTTGCCAAAAATCATTAAAGACGGACTGTGCATGTTGTACAGTATGTCCATAAAATAAAATATCTAAATCTGTAAACTGAAACTTACTACTTGCGTCAAAATATTCACTACTAATATTTCGACCACCCGTTACGGCAATCACACCATCTGCAATAATTAATTTATTATGCATGCGATGGTTCACTTTCTTGAACCGGAAAATATAGTCTAAAATTCTTAAATATCTAAACTTGTAGGGATTGAATAATCGAATTTCAAAGTTAGGATGGTGTAGAAGGCTTCTTAGAACACCATCAAGTTTTACTCCATTCTGATCGTCAATGAGTAACCGAACTTTTACACCACGATCTGCCGCCGTTAGTAACTCGTGCAGCATTAAGTTTCCAACAAAATCATTTGTCCAAATATAATATTGTAAATCGATTTTTTCTTTTGCATTTCTAATGAGATACATACGAGAAGCTATACTGATAAAGGCATCATCTAATGCCACAAAAGCAGTCAGTCCTTGTTCTGTTTTTTTTGTAGCTTGCTCATCATTTAACCAATTAAAGCTATTCGTCACTGTATCATTCTCATCAGGGTCGTATGTACCTTTATACGATGGTGTATTTTTAAAGCCCCAAGCATCTAATGCCATACTACTGTAATGCTGATATAGTTGATTAATCATGTAAGCTTTGAAGTCGCATCCAAGATAAACACATCACAGCATTTTTATATTCAATTTATATGTCAAAATTTATATTAAACTCTACAAATACTATCAGCCGAGCCTCAACGCTAGCAATTCCATAATATTTATAGGAGGTTCTAAGAAAACATATCCATTTAAAAATATAAAGTTAAATTTAACCATTTTAAACCTAATGCTATATTTAATATTATTTTTCTAAGGATGCTTGAGATGAGTCACGTGGGTTCTTGTCTATGCAATGAAGTTAAATTTTCAATTACTAATAAAATAAACACAGTCTATCACTGCCACTGTAGTCTTTGCCGTAAACAAACCGGAACCGGGGCAAATGCAGCAACATTAGTAAGCAAAGATAAATTTGAGTGGTTGTCAGGTTTAGAACTTGTCCGCACTTATAAAAAAGAAACAGGCTTCACATCTTCATTTTGCAGCCAATGTGGATCACCAGTGCCTAACTTAGTAGGTAACACTCAGTTTATGTGGATCCCTTTAGGTCTTTTAGATCAAGAGCTTACCGTATTAAAAAAACTTAACTTTTGCATTGTTTCAAAGTCAAATTGGGCCAATACAATTGCGGCTAATGAATCTTATAATCAACTTCCAACTTTGGATGAACTAAAAATATTTTTTGGTTAATGTAGTTTTCATCTACAAAATGAGACTTAGTTTGCATTATTTTGATTTTTTTCGGGTGGTTATGCTTGCAGCTTTCACAAAAACACATTAATTACAATTGGCACTACAACAATTACATTAGCAAACATGATATCTATCATACTTCCTTAATAGGCTGAGTGAGTAGTTTAACGATAAAAGGGAGAAAATAGAGATGCCACAATATTTAATCATCGCTGAGAATGTGTATAAAAAAATTGAGGACAAAAATTTATTTTCAGAAAGCTCAGCAGAGAACTTAAATCATTTAGTTGGTGCAATCCGTAACGAAATTAAAGGAACCAAGTTTGAACTTAAATATAATTTTATAGATTTTGAAGAATGCTTAACCAAACCATTAGAGGAATGTGCCATAAAGTTAGACATGAGCCTGATGCCAAAATATAAAAATAAAGATGAATATATTCTTTGGCTTGCGGGTTTTATTGAAAGAATCACAACAGGAGGTGAGGTGAAACTTCCCCCAATCTCAAAATTTATTCCTCCAGATTTTAAGTTTACTTATGAAGAACCCCTCAAAGTATCATCTTCTACAGGGGATGATGGAGAGATGATCATTAATTATTTCAAGTCAGATGCTTTTACTAAAATTATAAAAGAAGAAAAGTAAGTATATAAAAAATATAGAAGTGATCATCCACTACACTTCTATATCTCGCTGTAAATTCAGCATCCGCCTACTGGGGCGGTTTTTTTTAAAACTTAAATAACCTCCTTATGGAAATCAAAAAAGCTATTGCAGGTACTGAGCTAAAGTTTTTATATAACTTTGTCAACTTCGAAGGTTCTATTGTTAGTATAAAAAATAAACTACCTATTAGATTAGATATGAGCTTGATTCCGAAGCATAAAAGCGAAGATGATTTTATCTTATGGCTGGCAGACTTTATTGATCGCATCACTATAGATACAAGCAAAGGTATTCATTAAAGAAAGCTTATGCTCAGGCAAAAGTATTTGAGAACAATCATATTTAAACTTATTTTCAATCACCAAATCGTAATAGATAAAGCATCTAAGGTTCTTGTCTAGTGGCTGAATTCATATCATGCCGAACTCTGCTTATATTTTCATAAATGACTTTACGCATTCTATTTACTGCGCCTAATGGCTTATGCTCAGGTAAAGCATGCCACGGTGTAAAAGATAAATTTTCGCAGAAGTTGTTTTGTTCTGGTGTATCAAAGTCTTGCTTTGGTATGTGAATAGTCGCCACTTGATAAAAAGGAGCTTTATTTTCATCCCATTCTGTCATTGCATCTTCTACCAACATTTGACTTGAAATACGTGGCTGAATAAGAAACTCCATACAGGCATCGGTATTTTGCAAAGTATTCTTTAAAGCTTCTCTTAAGAAATCATGACTAGGATTTTTAGGTAGATTATTTGGCTGCATTGAACAAGCACGAACTGAATATTTAACCGCTTTTCGGTCATTACCTAGCCCTAACTGATAGGGAACCATAGACCAGTAACGCGCATAGAGTGGGTTTGCGATTTGTGAATTACGTGCTCCGAGTGCATTCACAGTTCCTTTAATACCTAATGCAAATGGAATATGAAATTTTCTGATCATATTATGGCTATTCACATCATTCATAAAAGAAAGATATCGTTTAGCATCATTCGCAAAAAAGACCGGATGATTAATCATAATAAAATCTTGCGTGGTTGCTTGTTTTTCACTTTCTAAAATTTTCTGTCCTGATACACCTAAAATTTTTATTGCTATTCCGCGTGCATCTTTGTCTATGTCGGCACTAGAGGCGTCATTAGAAGCATTTGAAAAGCGAATCCATGCTTGATAATTTTGATCTGGAATAAACATTCCTTTAGCAAACTGAGCTGGCATATTTTTTAAAACATGAAATTCAGCACGAACGCACCCATGTGCTTTAGGGTGAGCGTCACGCAAAGCATTTCCAGCCGTATATTGTTCACGAATTGACTTTTCAATAACTTGAGATATGTTATGGGCTATTGCTTCTTCATTAGGCTGTAATTTTTCTCCTAATGCTGGGTCGATCTGCGTATAAGAGATACTTTCTGAAGAATTCTTTACCAGTGGCGTTGTTTGGGAATATAAAGTTTCACTACAACCTGATAATACAAATGCAAGAGGAGTAAATAAAAACAAACCCTTAAAATTTATAGGCTGCATGAAATTTTCCATTTATTATCTCCTTAGTACAAAAATATTTTAGAATAATATTAAGTATCCTGTGTAAATTTATTTTGGCCTTTATAAAAAATAAACTGTAAATAATTTAAATGTCATTGTTACTTATCTGAACAATAAAATAAAAATTATTATTTAATATAAAACCTCTTAATACATTAAGAGAATGACGTCATGATAACTAATCGACAAAATGTGCAAAATAATACTAACACATCACTTCATCCAATCACTCAAAATACACTTATTGATCGGTTTAGTCCTATTTATTGGAGAATAGACGGTCCACAAACAATGTCTTTTGCTATTACCAATTATGGAAATGGATTTGAAGCATCTTTTAGATCACGCATGACAACGGATTTGGCAGGAATTACTTGGGATTCTTATGATTCTAAAGATCATAAATTTTTAGCGTATGAAACCAAGTATAGCTATACAGGTATGGTATGGGACTTTGATATTGAACTGTCTCCCTCTATGCCTGTTTTAAATAATGGGGCACTAACCCCAACTTTAACGGTTTACTATAACGACAATGGCGTAGATAAAATTGCATATATTGTTCTATTTAATTACGCAAATAATCCTTCATCACGAACGGCACATATTCATATTAACTGGGATACAGTAAAAGCAGGCTTCTCTGCTACAGATAGCTTTCCAGTTACCAATATTCAGCGAATTTCATTTTCAGCTTTTACAAGCAGCTATAACGCACACTCATCATTGCCTCTCAGTCAAGCAGAAGATGGCTATATTCGTATTACCAATTCAGTTGTAACAGGGGCAAATGCCAAGTTAAATCTAAGCCAAGTTGTAGTACCACAGCATAATTATGGCATCTGTACAAGCTATGATGACCACTATGATTTAAATCCTCAGCGCTTAGTCAACAATATGGTGACTTTGGGATATAAAGATTTGGTCAATCACTATTGTGGAATGTCGCACTATCCTGAAATGACGTGGAAAAGCGATATTAATAAATGGCAAATACCAGATACATTGGTGACAGGCGAGACGGTTGTTAATTCATGTACTCGTAAATGGCATGAAAAATATGCCCAAGCTTTGCATAATGCCAGTATGCAACCTATCTTTGGGGTCAGCTTTGAAATGTATTCCTTGGGAGCTAATGAATATTGGGCACAGCGTGACTGGAACAGTAATTTAGGTAAAACAGGCTATCAACCACCGAGCTATTTTTTTAGTTTAAGTCATCAAAATGCTTTGGCATATCTACATAAAGTCTTTATTGAGTTTGCAGATGCAATGGTCGTAGGGGGATGTGATGTAAACATGCAAATTGGTGAACCTTGGTGGTGGTATAACACTGACACCAATCTACCTTGTGTGTATGACTACCCAACAAAATTGGCTTTTAATGCAGATACAGGTTTATATGCACCAGATTTGGGTACAATTTATGAAGCAATGAATAAAACAGGAACGCCATATGATGAGTTTAAAACATGGCTTAGAAATAAGTTAGGACAAACCTGTCAAAATATTCGTACCGTGATCAAAGCAAAATATTCTAGTGCTAAAGTTAGTCCTCTTATTTTCTTTCCTTCCATTCAATCTCCAATTCAGACATTAGCTACTTATATTAACTATCCAACCCAGCACTACTTATATCCTAATTTTGATTACATGATGACAGAAGCTTATGACTGGTTGCTAGAAGCTCGCTTAGACTTGGCACATCAGGCAGTTTCCCAAATTCCTATACAAGGGCTAGGCTATCCTGCCAATAAAGTCATTTATTTATCTGGTTTTGTTCCCGATGCCTCTATTGCCTATATTTATGGTTTTGATAAAACCAAGCCATATCGAACACCGATCTGGCAACGAATTTTTGGTGACATGAAAAATAATGTTTCTCTTGGGTTGATGAAGCAATTTATCTGGGCCTATCCACAAGTTATGTTTGATTCGATTACGATCGATACCACTCAAGCCCCAAATGGCTTCTTTGTTGAAAATACGCTTTATTCGCCAATTAGTGATAACACACCATATCCACCAGATATTTACCTATAAGTAAACACAAACCATTTATAAGATAAGTGATTTGATAGAAAACCTCTTCAAGTAAGAGGTTTTCTTCTTTTTGAAACATAGGCTTGCTTAGACGTACCTGACTGGCTATGCTGTGATGGATTGTCATGAAAGCCAATTTTAATTTAAGCAAAATTAAACTCTTGTATTAGCGTTACATAATCTATTTTGCTCGACTATAAATACCGAATGATTTAAAGGAAACCCAAAGATGAAATCTCGTGCAGCTGTCGCCTTTGCCCCAGGAAAACCTTTAGAAATTGTTGAAGTTGATGTTGCACCACCTCAAGCTGGTGAAGTTTTAATAAAAATTACCCATACAGGCGTATGTCATACAGATGCTTTTACATTATCTGGCGATGACCCAGAAGGTGTTTTTCCTGCCATCTTAGGTCATGAAGGCGCAGGTGTTGTGGTTGAAGTGGGTGAGGGCGTAACAAGCGTTCAACCGGGTGATCACGTAATTCCGCTTTATACAGCCGAATGTAAAGAATGCTTATTCTGTAAATCAGGTAAAACTAACTTATGTGTTGCGGTACGTGCTACTCAAGGTAAAGGTGTAATGCCAGATGGCACCACACGTTTTTCATATAATGGCGAACCGATTTATCACTACATGGGGTGTTCAACCTTTAGTGAATATACGGTAGTTGCTGAAGTATCTTTAGCTAAAATCAATCCTGAAGCGAATCACGAACAAGTTTGCTTACTAGGTTGTGGCGTAACTACAGGTATTGGTGCCGTACATAACACAGCTAAAGTACAAGAAGGTGATTCTGTTGCTGTATTTGGCCTAGGCGGTATTGGTTTGGCTGTTGTACAAGGTGCACGTCAAGCGAAAGCAGGGCGTATTATTGTCGTAGATACAAACCCAGATAAATTTGAACTAGCTAAACAGTTTGGCGCTACAGATTTCTTAAATCCAAAAGATTATGACCAACCAATTCAGCAAGTGATTGTAGAAATGACAGGCTGGGGCGTTGATCATTCATTTGAATGTATTGGTAACGTCAATGTTATGCGCTCGGCTCTAGAGTGCGCACATCGTGGTTGGGGGCAATCTGTTATTATTGGTGTAGCTGGTGCCGGTCAAGAAATCTCGACACGCCCATTCCAGTTGGTTACTGGCCGTAAATGGCTAGGAACAGCATTTGGTGGTGTAAAAGGCCGTTCACAACTTCCTAAAATGGTTGAAGATGCCATGAAAGGTGAGATTCAACTTGAGCCTTTTGTAACGCACACTATGCCTTTACAAGACATTAATACCGCTTTTGATTTAATGCATGAAGGTAAATCAATTCGTACTGTCATTCATTTCTAAATAAAATAAAAAGGGCTGTGATTCAGCCCTTTTTTACGATTTACAGTTTTATCTTAAATGGCATTACCGCACATGTCTGTTGTGCCCTGAGGGTAGCTAAACTGTAGCGCATTACGGTCAGTAATGAGTTCATTAGACAACTCTTGTCCAAATAATTGTTCAGCATCTATTGATATAGCACTTGAGACAGAAAAGCTTATATTCTCAAGTGGAGCGGGTAAAGTAGATTTATATCCCTGATCAACACCGTTTACGATAAAGCCAACCTGCTTAGTGTTTTGATTAATATATATGCCTAATCTCTGGTATCCATTTGAACTATTTGTCATGTTTTGACCCTTATAATATGGATTGTCAGGCCCGCTATTATCACTAAGTCGATAAGCTACAGAATAGTATAATCTAGCAGGATTCTCACCAAAATCTGGATCATAAGTGCCCATATTAAACCAATAGTTGGACCTAACTGTATAGCCATTATTTGTTACGCCATTAAAACCAATGGCAGAGGAGTAATAAGCAGAATTACCAAGTGATGAGTTCCCAAGAGCTGAGGTTGGAATCTTAAGCTCCATTTCAAATGCAATAATCCCTGTGTGAGGTATTATTAAATCACCAATGTCATTAGTCGAATTAAGGCTAGCTTTACTTCTAGCTACATACTCTACAGTACCATACTCATTTTCTGGCATAGGCTCTACTTTAAGACTAAATTTTTGGCCCGTTACCAATGGGAATATTTTCATAGACCAATAGTCAGAGTGTTCATTATTCCAAAGATCATAATCTTCTTGAGTCGCGTCAAAATTATATTTGCAGACTGGGGCAGAGGAATTAAGGGAATTCGTTTGAGCTAATAGCATCTGTGGTGCTAATTTTTCATTCTTTGTAGTGGATGAAATGCTTTTAGATGCTACTTTTTGGCTAGATTCATTACCCAGTGCTGTATTGGTATTATCAGAAGATACTTCATACATTGCCCAACATAATGTCACTGCACTAACAGCAATTAAGCCTATTTTTTTCATAAATGTTCCTATCGAGTTAAGTATTAAATTTTTAGAAAGTAGCGATAAAGCAAAATTTATTATTAATATTTAAATATTTGAAATTATGAAGTTTATAAACTATTGAATATGATTAATCATATTCAATAGTTACAGTAGCCATTGCACGCACTTTACCAGCAGTCACATTTGTTGCTGTTTGATAGTAGCGAGCAGTCATCGGTACGTTATATTGAATTGTCTGGTTAGAAGACAATGTACCTAAGGCTAATTTGTCACCTTTTTTGATGACCTGATTTTTATTTTGATAATTCCAGAGTAACTGTACACCTACGCCGTTTGCTTTTTCAGATGCGGCAGCCGTATTTGCCAATACCTGATTGTTTGTTCCATCTTGGGTAAAGTCGTAAGTTAAACTAATGAGATTTTTCTCTTCGTAACCTGTTGGGTTGATACCGCCATTACAGAGAATGTTCATATCAAAGGTTTGTTCACCTTGAGTAGAACCAACACCTTTGAAGCCAGCCTTTGTAACTGTTGGTAATTGTACAACTTTATTAATATTACCTTGAATTTCACATGAAGATGATGCAATTGTAATGGCATTGGCATTGACAGTACTTGTTAAGAAGGGTTGATTAGGAAAGCCCCGAATATAATAACTACTATACCTGCCTGGTACTAAGGTTCCAGAACCTGTTTGTGGGGCAATTTTAATAATTTCTACCACAAAGTAACCTGATGCTAAATAACGTCTACCAGATATTCCTCCACGTACATAAGGATAATAGCCAGAAAAATTAGTATTATTCTCGGCTTCACGATATAGGCGAATACCAATACCGGGAATATTAGTAGTATAAATGCTATTGCCTAAAGGGCTTAAAGGATAAGCTTGGGTTAATTCTGCAACTACTGCATCACTATAGTCACAGTACCAAGCTTCTGTACTAGTACGACTAATAGGAAAAGTCGCTTTTCTTAAAATAGCACCGACTGGGTCGCTTGGACGCACAACAACACGCCCCACAGCCATAAGGACGTCATTTTTTTCATAATCATATATACGACAGGCAGCCTTAGCCTCGCCATAAATCCCAAGACCAGCGGTAAATAGAGCACCCGTTAATAATATTCTTTTCATTTGCAGACAGCCTCAGTCATTACCATGCTTTGTTGCTTATTTTGCAACTGATTACTGATGTTGTACTCAACAGAACAACGTTCATTGCTTTCATCGCCCCATTTCACATAGAGACGATCTTGAGCAAGTGGAGTACGTAAGTAAATCATACTACCTTGTGCAACAATACCGACAGCTTCATCTTTTTGGTTAAAGACTTGAGCTGCAAACGGTAAACTATTGCCATCTACAGTTTTACTATTAATGTAAACTGCATAACCAGTTTTAGTCGCAAAATCTACTTTAGCAATTGCGCCAGCAAAAGGTGCGATACGTTGACTTGTTTCTTCAAGCTCTACTTGGCTCGACATTTCTTGTGGGTCAAGGGTAATGTCATTAAGACGGTACGGAGTAACATAAGGAACTACCGCATAACCCGCTTTATTCACGCTCAAACCAACAGCATTATTAACTTTTGCTCCTGCAGCTTCTGGCGCATGCACAAGTACCATCGTTTGGCCTTGCTCAGGTCCAAATAAAATACCTTCTGAGTGTGCAACCACACTACCAGTTAAGCTAACCATTGCTTGTTGGTAAGAATCAGCCACACTATAAGAACCACCAACAGTTGTATAGTTGGTACGATAACGTCCATTTACGTTAAATGATGGATTTGAATAGTCCTGATGTGACATTGAAGCGCCGTAACTAAAGCGATCTCCAACCATACCACTTGCACCAACAGTACGACTGTCTTCAGAAGCAGTAACGTTAACGTTAACTGAATTCTTTTTGAAATCAATCGGGAACGATAATGTCATTAAATATTCAGTATCGTGTGTTTGATTGGTTGAGCCATATTCAACTTTACGGTTAATTGCAGATAAACCATAAGTTAAACCATGGAAGTTATTACTGTAACCAACCTGATATTGTTTAGTACTTTCACTACGGTTCCAATAATCAACCCAAGAACCTACTACATAGAAGTTACCCCAACCTTCAGGTAAACCTTGGTTTAAGGTAATTTGGAATTCACTACGTTGACGACCAGCAGAGTAGGTATTAATACCTTTTTCTTCAAAATCACGAATCTGTAGAGCATCACGTAATTTATAGAAGTTTTCTGTTGAGTAACGATAAGCTGCTAGTGTTAAGTTTGTGTTGGTTGGAGTAATTAACTTGCTATAACTTAAACGGAAACTTTGTCCTGACTGTGAAGACTGTTTTTCAAATTCAGCTTCAGAGTGGGTTACATCTAACGCCACGGCACCAATTGGTGTAGCAAAAGCGGCACCCAACAGTATAGCGGCATAATTTTCAGTTGCTTGTATGCCTGTATAACCTGTTAGGTAATTATTAATCCCTTGTTGATATTTACCTTGAACAACCCAAGGATCAATATCAATATCTGAATCACGGAACTGACCAATAGTTAAAGCATAACGATTCATGCCAGGACGAAGCATCTGCACAACAGATGCATAAGGCACAGCAAATTTCTGTATTTCCCCATTCGCTTCGATAACAGAAACTTCAATTTCTCCACCAAAACCAGTAGGGTAAAGGTCATTAATTTCAAAGTTACCTGGTGCTACTGTTGTTTGATAGATAAGTTGGCCTTGTTGACGAACTTCAACTTTTGCATTGGTTTTAGCATTACCACGAATACGTGGAGCATAACCCACCATACTATTTGGTAACATACGATCATCACTTGAGAAATCAATACCGCGATAACCATATGAATCAAATATTTCGCCGTTTGTAAAATTATCACCTAGTGTTAAGACACCTCGGTATTTCGGAAATGCTCTTTGTAAATATGTACTCGTTTCTTCGTAGCTTGACTTAGATTGATTTTCAGCAGGGGTATCCTGCCATTGCCACTGACCATTATGACGTAATTGCCAACCACCTAAATTCAACCCAGCAGTCACTCCCATAAACGCATTTGATGTTTCGCGTATATCGCCAGATTGATTAAAAGTCTTATAAGCACTACCGTTATAAGATAAAAATCCAGCATTAATACCACGATCCCATACACTTGGGTCGACATAGCCTTGCGCATTTTTTTGCAAAGCAACTTGCGGAATAGAAATATCTACACGTAAACGAGAGGTATCAAACTCATAAAATGCATTTTCAACCCACTCTTCAATTTTATAACAACTATTATTTTCTTTTTGAAGGGTAGTGTGTTTAGACAAAACATCTTGTTTAACGCCGTACTCAAGCAGGTTTGTTCCTGTGAAACAGGTTACAGCATTTTTATTTGGATCTAATGCTTTAAAGAACATACGACGTTTGCCAAACCATTGGCCATTTACATAAACGTCAACATTATATTCACCTGGTAAAACAGGATTACCATATTTAAAACGTGAAATATCAACTTTTTGAGCATCACCAATTAAAAAAGCAGAATCAAATTCAGCTTCCACTGGTGCACTCGCGGTTGTTTCTTCAGCATGCACGAATACGGGCATTGTCATTGTGACAACACCAGAAGCCAAGTAGTAACAAATATGGCGTTTTAATAATTTATAAGATTCTTGCCTTTTTTTTGGCATAACTAAGTCCGCCTACTCACATAATAGGTGCTTAAATTTATTAAAAAGATAAATCTGATTACTGAAGTTTTATTTGGTGTTCGACTCGACCACCATAGTCATTGACATTCATAAAACTCATATCTTGAAGATTGCCATTCTTAAGCTGAACAGACTCTTCAGAAAAAGGTTTAATCATTAAACCTTGAGGTAATAAATCAACTTTTTTATCACCTGCCTTTTGGTAAACAGAAGTCATCGTAATGTGGAAAGGAGTTGGATTTTTTACCGTTAAATTCTGACCAGATTTAACCCATTGAAGCTTATCTGCTGCTAAATTCGCATCTTCTTTAATTGAAGCCGGACGATAGAAGAATTTGATCCGGGAACGAATTGCAAGTTGTAAGAAGTTATCAGGTGTCGTATCTGCATTTTTTGAGGTAGGTCTTGGTGGAATATCCAAAACGTTTAACCACAAAACAGTTTCTTGCTTCTGGTTAAATTGAGAAGCATTTGGAAGGGCAGTAATACGAAGCGTCTGACTTTTTGTCGCTTCAACACGAGAAATTGGAGGAGCAATCATAAAAGGAACTTTTGATTGATCCGGAGTACTTTTTGGATCACCTTCATCAATCCAAGCTTGGACAAGTGCTGGTTTTGAACCGTTATTGCTAACTTGT
Source organism: Acinetobacter geminorum (assembly GCF_013009345.1). Classification (GTDB taxonomy): domain Bacteria; phylum Pseudomonadota; class Gammaproteobacteria; order Pseudomonadales; family Moraxellaceae; genus Acinetobacter; species Acinetobacter geminorum. The sequence goes on from NZ_JABELE010000007.1 coordinate 172,823, forward strand.
AGCGTAACTTCTCTAGCATCCGACGGATAAATTACACGGGTGCCATGAATTACAATTTCTGCTTGAGCGGCAGGAGCAGCAACAGATGAAGCAAACGCCAAACCTAACAAAAAATTATAACTGTTCAATTTCATTTTTCGAGTTCTCAACCAAGAAAGATTCAGGAAAGTGCTACACAAAACAGGGTTTCCATGCGGACATAGAAACCCCGCTATCAATTAATTATTGATAGATAATTGTGTATTGAACAGAAGTAGTTACTTTACCAGCAGTAGAAGCACCAGTTGCATAGTATTCAGCATAGTAGTTAAGGTCAGCACTTGCACCTTCAGCTACGTCAACCCATTGAGAGTTAGCTTGAGCACCGTTTGCACCAGCAGCAAGTACTGGGATGAAGTTGTTGTTGCTACCTAAAAGTTGAACGTTAACGTTTTTAGCACCAGTAGCGTCTGTGTTAAGTAAACGACCAGTATTAAAGTCAACGTTAGCACCTGGTTCGAAGTAAGTAGCTACTTTACCTTCAGAACAGTTAGCTAATTTAATTTGGAAAGGAGTACGACCAGCAACATCCCCAGCAACAGCTAAAGTTTGTTTAGAAACAGTTGGAAGAGTAACTGTCAAGTCTTTACCACCGTTATTAACGATGTCACAAGTTTTGTCTGTAACTAAACCATTAATTGTAATTGTACCATCAGCAGCTTGAGCATTCGCAATCCCTACAACCGAAAGAGCAGCGATCAAAGCAAGTTTTTTCATAGTGTTTTCTCAAAGGTCTGGATAAAAGTTTAATTCCTTACTTTTCCAGTGTTTGACATCTTGAAAAGTAATGCCGCAATATTAACACTTCTTAAACAAAATGCAAACTACATCACATTATTTTTTCATATTTTTAATTTTAACACACAATTTATTTGGAATGTAGAGCTAGTATTTACAACTTATGCAGCTGTTTATAAAAGTTTTTTTGTTTTCTGAAAGAAAGATGCTATGTAAAAAAGTAAGTTACATAAGAACACTATGAAAATTGAAAAGAATTAAACAATTTATGTGAAAAATAAGCTTAAACTCTTAGAATACAATTATATAGAATAAACTGTGTATATGTATACAAAAAAATAGACAAATAGTCATTTTTGATGAAAAAGAGCTAACAAATCATCAATTCATAAAAATGTGCGATGAATTCGACAAATCACTCTTTTATCCAAGCTTACTAATGAAATAAGCTCAAATATTCTAGTTATAAGTTAGTGATAATTGATAAGTACAACCTTGTGATTAGAACCTATACTTTCAATACTAGTGTCCATTTTCTCAGTGTGTTGAGCTAATTTAAAAAGACTATCTTTATTTAAATATTCATTATCAAGTTTAATATTTAAATTATTTACATCAACACATTCTATCTCACTATGTTCTCTTGAACACGTATCTTCAACAATATTTCCTCTTATCATTATTGTGTTATTTGCATAACAAAATAGTGGGGAAGCGGAAAGCACCATCAAAACAAGAAGTTTAAATATATTATTTTTCATTTTATATACCTATTTATAAAATAGCTTATATATAGTTGATACATTATTTTTAATTTAAAAACAATCATTAAGCTTAAAATAATAAAAATTATTAATTTTCACGTGATATAAATCACATTAACCATTTTAAATAATGTAATAGTTAAAATTCTTAAACCATATTAATCCATGTAATTAGTTAAAAATTAAATAATTAATATAAATTATTGATATTTAATTAATTTTTAAAAAATAGATTAATAAATCAACTAAATGATATATGATTAAACATATAATTTACTTATTTGATTTATAATTTATGTTTCAAAATTATTACCGAGAAATAAAATATGGATTTTAATAAAAATGTGACCAAATATACATTATCGAAGCAATGTGTAATTAAATTTGCTTTATATTGTAGATCCTGAGTATATAAGATCTAATGAATTAGAATTTAGCATACACTTTAAATATTTTAGGAAAATGAACTAACGAAATATAATTCGTAGATTCCTTTGGATTTAGGTAGGAGAAAAGTTCAATAAAAATCAAACAAGCGATTATTAGCCGAACCTAATCATAATTTCTATTTAATTAGATTTATGAATACTATTTATTATGCATCAATAGCAACTTCAGAAGATGCTAGTGCTGAATTTAATTAGAATAAAGATTCATTCCACATAGCTAAAACGTACCACAATAGCTAGAAAGAGAAATAAGTACTACAAACAAATGAAGGATAGCTACCAAGCTATGGGTCAATATTGAATTATATGACTGTTCGTATAATGTGATGCACAGATTATGTTACTAAGCCCCAGTGAGAACATTGTTAGTCTCACGGGGCTTTTTAACATCAATCTGCATTATGCGAATTTGAAGCCGAGGCGGGGAGTCCACGTCTTCTAATGGTGGACTCTAGTCCGAAATTTCGGAATTTTTATAGATCTTTTGCGTTTCTTACAACTACTTTTCCATGTGCTGATATCTCAACATTTTCTATAGCTTGATCAAGGATGATGTGTACAAGCTCACTATCCTTGATCGGCTGTAGATTTTTATTGATCAGAATTTTATTGAGCTCTACACACTTCTTTCGTAGAGATTCTTGCTCTTTGTCATTTAAACGAACTGTTACTGCCATTTTCGTCACATTTTCGGGTTATTAACTTGCATACAATATTACTTGTATATCTGTTATATGTGCTTGCTATTCATGTGTAATTGTATTAAATTCCGCTTAATGTTATTTGTATACATGCGTAATTAGACCATGCTAGATCATATTTGCATAAATGCGCCTTTTGAATCCAGCTTCTACTCAGTAGATGCGGAAGGGCGTTATTTTTTTGTAGATATCGATCTTCACAGTATAGAAATACCGCTTGCTTCTCGTTCTGTTCATAAGAATGACGATGGTTCAATTTCTGCTGCTGCGTTATTCCATCCGTTTGAGTCGGTTCCGACTCATTACACTGGTATGGCAATGAAAGTTTTTTTTGATTCTTCGTATGAACCTTTTGTACAGATCAAGGCTTCTCCTGCGAAATTGCTGCAAGGGCATAATGTCTTTGGCAGCGACAACATAGAGCAGGGTGCTATGGAAATGATCGGCTTCTTACATGAAGCTTATCCGCTTCTTGCAAGGATGCTAGATTGGCCTCGTGCATGGGTTTCACATATTGATGTGACTTACTCAGTACGATTGAAAGACCAGAACACAGCTAAAAAAGTTTTGGATTTCTTGAGCAATGTCAGCAATGGCCAGACTCGTTTAAGTAACAAGCGTTTCGACAGTTCAGTATATTGGGGAGGTCAGACTTCAAGACTTGTGAATCACAAGTGTTATATGAAGCATGACGAATTTATCGCTCAATTTGAGGAGTATAAGCAACTTGCAAAGAAGAACGATAAAGCAGCTCAACGAGTTGTTGATGTCATGTCCAATTCGGATCTGATTAACTGGACTGTCGGTCTTTTACGTTTTGAATCACGTTTAAAAAAACGTTGGCTTGAACGTAATGGAATTCCTACCAATCTCAGTTATGAAACCTTTTGTTTAGGGGCCTCTTATGCTCGACCGTGGATTATTTTTGTAGGCATGTTAACTGCCTTCTTCATTGTCACTGGACATTATCGAGGGGGTAGTAATGATTAGAGGATTAATATTTTTATTGATGTATGTAGGCGAGAAATTCTTAACTACTGCATTTAAAAAATTATTGGCTGGTGCAGGTTTGGGACTTGTTTCATTTGCAATTTCACAGTCAGTTTTTTCAATTTTACTTAACTATGTAAACAATCAATTTCAGCAGCTTTCAGGTCTATTTTATTTAATTGACCTTGCGGGGGTTGATGTTGCTATCAGCTATATTTTGTCTGCAATTTCAATACGCATAACAATGAACGCGGGCAAATTATCGATTAGGAAACTACAATAATGTTATACGCTATCATTGCAAAGCCTGGTCAGGGGAAATCATATTTTGCTGTTGTTCGTATGTATGAAGAGCAGCAAAAAAATTTAGAAAATCTTAAAAAGAATGCTCCTATTTTTGAAGAAAATAGAAAGTTACTAGAAGATCGTGATCTACTAAAACGTGATTTTACGTATACCTATGAGCTAGGTGATAAAACACTTCAAAAAACCTCTAATCATGAAGATTTCGATGTGTTGGAGGATGCGGAGCAGTTTGAGGAATATTTCGAATATTACTTTTTTTATAATAAATATATTGAGCAGATTACCAAAGAGGAAGGAATTGCATTAACTGCATTGCTTCCAGTAAGGCAAATTTATTCAAATATTAACGGTTTAAAAATTGCAGGTGTTTTGCCATTTCCAGATATTGACTGGCGTAAAACTCCGATGGGTTCTATTCATTACATTGATGAGATTCGTAGACGTCCTCCTTACAAATGGGAAGGCCGAGTACCATCTCAAGATCCAATTATTTTAGGTATGTCTGAGGTGCGTCATACCGATAAAGATGTATGGCTTATTTCTCAAGATGCAGAAGATTTAAACTATTCGCTTAGACAGTTAATCGATAAGCTGTATTTTGTTAAAAGACCACCTCAAAACCCACAGGCTTGCGGTATTTATGTATTCGATAAATATCTTAGTCGCCCACGTGATGCAGCAGATTCACAACGCGATCCGAAGAAGTATGTTGATTATTTTCTGTTAGTTTATAAAAAGAAATTTCAACGCATGTATGTTAGTGCATCTTCTCATACATCAATGAAATTCAGGATTTCGCCAAAAGTATTTGCATACATATTTTTGTTTTTTGCCATATTAACGATTGCCATTGTCGGCTTTATGAAAATACCTATTTTTCAAAGTTTTGGCAGTGCAATTAAGCAAATGACAGGACAGGAAAAAGATGCATTTAGTCAATTACAGTCGGGACCTCAAGTTGCTGATGACAAGTCGAAATCTATGGCTGACAAATTAAAATATGAAGCTGAGTGCGGTACTTTAACACCAGAACAATGTGCTGATTTGAAGAATCCAGAAGTCAGAAATAATCAACTACAGCAAGTAAATGATGTTCGTATGGAGACAATTGCAGTCAAGTACAATCCGAATAGGCCTTATGATGTTGATACTTCAAAGATTGAGTATCAAGTGACGTCTAAGCCTGTATTTGCGGGCTGTATGAAGAAAAAAGGTAGATATGTTGCTTACACTGAACAGGGCACAATTTTGCATGATGTGAGCCAGTCAGACTGTGCGAAACTGATTGAAGATAATGACCGTCCGTACAACTACTTTAAGCAGCAATCACAAGGTTTTTCGCAACCACAGCAGGCACAACAATTGCCACAGCAACCACAACAAGCTGATTACCCGTCTCGATATAAAGAGGCTGAAATTATCGCTAAGTACGAGGCAGCAAAACAGCAAGGCTTAATTTAAATTTCTTCTCTTTGATTACAAAAACCGTCTATTTGATGTAACGTAGCTGTATAGAAAAGTGTCTTCAGGGGAATTGAGACACATCGAGTAAACACTTAAATCTTGTACAATTTTTGCGTGTCTCAAGGCGTAGTCTAGACACTTTGGCGGGTGGGATATATGACAAATGATGATATTGCTTTAGTACTTTTTTTGATTTTTATCTTTTTTGCAGCCCTCTACTATGTTTTGAAATCCATTAAAGAAACTTCGCTCTGAAAGTTCGCATAATGTGATGCACAGATTATGTTACTAAGCCCCAGTGAGAACATTGTTAGTCTCACGGGGCTTTTTAACATCAATCT
>NZ_JABELE010000007.1:178712-185940 GCF_013009345.1 Acinetobacter geminorum
TGGACTGTCGGTCTTTTACGTTTTGAATCACGTTTAAAAAAACGTTGGCTTGAACGTAATGGAATTCCTACCAATCTCTTTGATTTAATTAAGTTTCAACGTTCCAACCCAAATTTACTTCAAACACTCTGGACTAAAGCTACTCATAGCATTTTTGATGCCTTACGAGGTCAAACTATGAAATTAACAGACGATACTAGTGTTCTTGAAGCTATCCAACGATCTGATGTTGTTTTAACCAAATCTGGTAAAGCTTCCCCAACTAAAGTACGTAATTTATTTGCCATGTATTGTCTTATCCGCGAAAAGGGATTTGATGAAGTTAAAACGACTTATGGCAAGTCTCAATTTCACAATCTAATAGCCCAGTTATGTGCTGTACAAGGTCTTAATAAAGGTATCTTGCAGAACTTACATACAGGCAATGCCAACAATATTATTCCGTTTATTAAGTTCGTAGACATAGATTTCAATCAACAATTGCCAGATTGGTACGAAGAGCCAGTTTCGCAGTTTAACTACAAAATCGCATAGGTGAGCAAATGAACAATTCACAACATCCAATCATGACAGTTACAGGCATTCGTAAAGCTGCTGGAGACTTTCAAGACGAAAAAGGCAAAACAATCGAGTTTTCAAACACGGTTGTAACTGTGCTGCAAGAATATTCAGATCGTGAGAAAGAACAAGGCGCAATCGGTTTTAAATCGACTGACTACAAGATTAAAGGCGCTCAGTTCTTCAATGATTATCTTCATCAGGAATTACCAAACAAAGCTAAGTTGATCTTTGATTGGGATTTCACAGGCAAACAACCAAAGGCTGTGTTAGTAGCTTTGGATTTTGATGGTGTGGAAGCAGCGTAATAAAGCTATACGAATCAAAGTGTTAATAATAAAACACTTCGTATAATGTGATGTCCAGATTATGTTACTAAGCCCCAGTGAGAAGATTACACAGTCTCACGGGGCTTTTTAACATCAATCTGCATTATGCGAACTAGATGCAGCGTCGGGGCGCGACCGTCGGCGAGGGCTCGCAGCCGATCGGCGTTGACACGATGCTGGGAGAGTTAGAGCAGGGGCATCCGGATGCAAAAAAAGTCCACCTTCTCTAGTGTGGACTTAACTCCCGAATTTGGGAATTTTAATCATCTTTCCCCAAGTATTTTCTTCTATATTCAAGCACATCTGCTGCTGTGAGTTCTTTTATATGTTTTCTGATTAAAGCGTGAATTACATCACTTTCTTTAATCTTCATCTTCTTTTCAATCATGATATCTAGGGTCTTCTTTTCGACCATTTCTGATTCTTCTTCTCTCAATCTCTGTGATATAGCCATTTGTAACACCGCTAAATGTAATAAGTGACAAATAATAATAAAATATGTTGATTTGTCACATGTGATATTGTATAAATCGCATTAAATGTGATTTGTGACAAATAACAAATGTTAGATAAAATCGTTATGCACATACCTGTTGATGCTTCACTAGTCGATGTTGATAGTGAAGGTCGGTATTGCGTTTTCGGTTTTGATTTGCTTGATATTGGTTTGAAATTTGGTTCTTACGATGTCTTTAAAGATGAAGACGGGAATACTAAGTGTCAGGTTTTAAGTCATCCATATTCAAGATTGCCTACTTCTTATACGAAGATGGCTTTTAAGTTTTTCCACGAGGGGAAGACCTACCCATATGTAGAACTAAAAGCTAGTCCTGCGAAGATTTTGCAAGGTCATAATGTTTATGGTTCTGATTGGATAGAGCAGGGAGCACTTGAAATGCTGGGATATCTTGCTGAATCACATCCGACGCTTTACGGCATGTTAGCCATTGGGGAAACTGAAATTAAGCAGCTTGATGCTACTTATTCAGCACGTTTACGTGATGATAATCAAGTAGCTCAAGTAATTGATTTTATGAGAAACATGTCTTCAAGACATATCCGTAAATCAGAGAAACAGGTTGTTTATAAGAATACTGTTTACTTTGGTTCGGAGCGCGGTAAGCGTTTCGCTCGTAAAGTTTACGGTAAATCATGTGAGTTTCAGGCTCAACTTGATGAACAAATTAAGCTTGCAAAAGCTAATGATAAATCTGCTCAACGTGTCGTTAAAGTCATGTCTGATCCAGATTTAATTGCCTTTACTAAAGGGCTTTTGCGGTTTGAAACAGGCATTAAAGCCTACGTTATGAAAGAACTCGGTATCCCGACTAATTTATTTCAACTTATTCGTTATCAACGCGCTAATCCTAATTTTTTACGTGATCTTTGGATCAAGGCTAATTCTGAAATTTTCAAAGCCCTTGAGGGTACTGCAATGAAAGCTACTGACCACGATACTGTCTTTAATCATTTATGTTCTGTATATGCTAAGCGAACCGCTTTAGGTCGTGTTTCGCTTACTAAAGCCCGTAATTTATTTACTTTCTATACAAATCTTGAAGTACATGGCTTTGAGGTTTTGAAGAAGCGTTATTCAGATACGCGTTTTTATGCAAATGTTGCTGATTTAGTTGCAGCGGGTTACTCAAAAGCATTTTTGCAGAATCTACATGTTGAGTCTAAATCCAACATTATTCCATTTCTTAAACTTGTCGAAATTAATTTCGAAAATCAAGTACCTGACAACTTTAAAGAACCAGTTTCTACGTTTAATCAACGCTTACTTAAAATCGCATAGGTGAAAAATCATGTCTCAAATTATCTTTAAAGCAAAGCTTCTCAATGTTGACACTGGAGTTGACCAGAAAACTGGTTCTTTAACCATGCGTCTGATTTTCCAATCACAGCGTTATGACAAAGGTTTGGATCAGATTGTTCCATGTTCACAGAACGTCAAAGTTATTGAAGATCATCACCACATGAAAGATTTTTATTTGTCGTACAAAGGTCGTGAAATTTATTTACCAATTGAAATGACACCAGTTGAACGAAATATTTTTTATAAGACAACTGGTGATGGACGACCATTGCAGGTTGAAGAAAAGAAAGCTCCAGAGCTAAAAGCTTAATAGTATCAAAGGCTTACTTATACGTCATGACGTATAATGTATAATATGTTAAAAATCAATAACTTACGTGTATTTTTACTATGACACAGTACGTTTATAAATGCAAGAAGTGCGGGAAGGAGTTTACAAAACACTCTAGTTACTGCATCCACTTTTACAAGTGTAAATAACAGATTTGCTGGCTTTTGGGGGCGGGAACGCAAGCCAGCAATTTATTGGGGAATATAAGAAATGTCGTCATACGTCTGCACCGAATTAGTAAACAACGTATGCCAACAATGGGCGGAGAATCCTAGCATTTTACCGCCTTTAACAATGGGTCAGGGCTTGGCAATTGGCGGTGCAATTTTCACGGTTCTGGCTTTTACACATGGAATCAAAATATTGATTCAATTCGTCAAAAAACAATAGGTGAAAACTATGGAAACTCAAGTTCAACAAACTAACAAACCTTCTACTTTAAAACGCGGTTTAGTTGTAGCTGCCGCAGTTGGGGCAACAGTACCGGCTTTTGCAGAGGGTTTTGATCCTTCAACCATCGTTACGATCATTTCAGGCTTCGTTGCTGGTGTATCTGCTATTGGTCTTGCTGTGTTATCACTTGTGGTAACTGGTAAAGTCTTTAAGTGGGTACGTACAGCAATGTAAAACCATTCTGGTGATCGAGTAGTGAATGATCTCTTATTCATTACTCATCACCATTTTTTTATCTAGAGGTTTTATATGACTTTAGAAACGTTTGGGGCTTACTTATGTATTTTCGTACTTACACTAATAGCTATAAAGCTCTTCTAGTTTGCATCATTTCTTTTTTTCTCACTTTTACACCATCTCTTGTATTTGCTACGACCGTTTCTGCTGAAGGTTGGTCTGTCACTAAACGTATAGTTAACGGTGCAACAACAATTTATGACGGTGCAAAGAATGTCGTTATAAATGGTAAAAACTATACTGCGAAAGGTGTTGCCTCTGTTACTCCAGCAGCATCACAAGTTTCTAAAATGATTGTTAGAACTGGAGCTATATTAGCTGTTGATTTGGCAATTAAAGCTTTAATTGGTGGGGTTGGTTATGTTATGGATCCCGCAAATAATCGCGTCAAATATTATGAAGGTAATACTGACTATTTGGGTTCAGGTATTCATGTGCAAGGTGTTTACGGTTCTTCTGCAACTAATGCATGTATTAACTATGTCGCGTTCTTACAAAAAGCAAATACATCATATAAATATCGCTATGACAATGTTACTGGTCTAAGACTCAATACTGGAACTTCATATTCATTTAATTGTATGTATTCGGTAGATTTCTTTCCGACCGATTCTGATACACGAATGACGCAATATACGGCAACTGGAACAATCACTAACTACACGCAAACGACTCAAGACGAAAAATATCTTGGTTATGATGCAATTGCGACTCAGTTGATTAGTGATGCAGTTGCAGAAAAATCAGATGCTAAAGCTTATGTTTCATCTGTTGCTGACACTGCATTAGAGGATGAACAGAAACAAATCGTTCCTGCTACTGATATAACTCAACAGCTTAATAATTCGCAGTCTATTCCTACGAGTGGAGCTGCTACTGGTGCGATTGCACCACCCACTACAGTAGACCCAACAACGGGCGAACCTGTTACACCAAAACCTTCTGATTTAACTTTAAATTTTCCTGAGTTCTGTGGCTGGGCGCCATTGGTCTGTCAAGCTGCTCAAGCAGCAATTAACTTTCCGTCAACTGCTGCAGGTTGGTGGAATACACTTTCTGGTTATTTGAAAGGTTACGACACTTGGTTAAATTCATTCGGCAAGGACGATGTAACTAAACCAGATTTGGATGAATATAAGATTCAAGAACCTAATCTAGATATATCAGTACATCAATATTTCGACTCATCTGCATTTTGCCCTGAAGATCGTCATATCCCGTTATCTATGGGTGGTCAAAGCCTAGATATTATTATTTCTTACTCTGCTTTATGTACTGTCGCACAGCAGTTTAGACCAGCCGTTATTTTGATGTCTTTCCTAGCTGGCGCATTCATCATTACTAATACTGGCCGTCGCGCTGAAACTGGAGATTAATTATGTCTTTAATCTCTCTTTTACAGAAAGTATCAGATATCACTCTTAGTAAAGGTGGGCGTACAGTCTTATCCAGTTTAGGGGTTGGACTTGTTTCTTCATCTGTTTCTATATCACTTTTTAATTCGTATATCACATATCTCCAGAACTCATATTCAGCTTTAGGGGATGTTGCAGGGATACTTGGTTTAGCAGGTGTTCCTTATGGTTTATCAATCATCATTAGCGCAGTAGTTATAAAAATCACATTAAAAGCTAAAAACGTATCTTTAGGAAAATCATCATGATCTATTTAATTGTGGGTCAACCACGTTCGGGGAAATCTCAATATGCTGTTAAATTGGCTTTTGATATTGATGAAGCTAATAAGAAAATTCAGAAAAAAGTTGATGACGGCAAAGAGCTAACAGAAAAAGAATTAATGGCTTTGCAGGATGGAACTATTGTTCCTGCGATACGTCCTGTTTATTCAGATATTGAAGAACATGCCAAGCGAAATGATTTCATTCAATTAGCACCAGCCGACTGGCGTGATGTACCTGATGGCTCAATTATTTTTTATGACGAGGTGCATTTTAGAGATGAGTATTTAGATCAAAGCAAATACATGTCTCAAAACCCTATGATTAAAGAGTTATCGACTCATGGTCATAGAAACATTGATATTTACTTAATGACTCAGGATCCACGAAGATTGGAGAAATCTATACGTGCTCTTGTGTTTAAAATGTTCCTAGTTAAACGTCCAGCTAACTTACCGCCATTCGCAAATGTCTATACTTTTGATCGTTGGCTTGGCGATCCGTGGGCAGCATCAAAGAATAAAGATAATGTTCATGATGAACAGTTATTTCATTATAAAAAGAAATATCAAGATGCTTATAAATCCGCATCGGCTCATACATCAATGGTTTTCAAGTTGCAGCGCAAGTTTATTGTGGCCATTGTTTCAATTCTTGTCATGATTGGTTTGTCTGTTTTCTTATTCAAAATCAGTGGAATGGGTAAGATTGTTAAAGACGCTACTAACGTATCCGGAATGACGGAAAAAACAAAAGTAGATGATAAAAAAATTATGGCTTCAGCAAATGGAAATACCACTTCAGCTAAGCCTGGAGAGACAACACAAACACAGTTAGATTGCCGAAAAGCTGTCAATGTAGAAAAGCCCGAATGTGTAGAATGGTTTAATAATCTTGATAAAAATAAAGGTTCATTTACTACGGCTGGTGATGGCCAAATTAATGTTTCATATAACCCTAATCAACCTTATGAAACTGCGGAAATACAGAAAGCAGCTAGCTATCAAGTTACTGCGCGACCAGTATTTAGCGGTTGTACTAAAGTAGGTAATAAATATCAGGGCTACACCCAACAGGGAACTAAGCTTAATGTGTCTAAATCGGACTGTGAACGTTTAATTAAGAATAATGACAGGCCGTTTAATTACTTTGTTGAGCAACGACCAGAGCAACCGCAACCACAGCAACCTATACAGAACCCTAAACAATTCGATGATGAGTTTGTTGCTAAGTATCAAGCTGCAAAGGCTGAGGGGTTAATTTGAAATCTTTTTCTCTGATTACTAAAAACCGTCTATAAGATGTGACGTAGAATTAGCAAAGAAGTGTCTTCAGGGGAATTGAGACACATCGCGTAAACATTGGTTTTTTTATGAATTTTGAGTGTCTCAAGGCGTAGTCTAGACACTTCGATTATTGGCATAATGTTACAAGTGCTCGCTCTACTGCAGCTTAAGCCGGGCATCAAAAAAGTGAACAAAATCAACACTTGTGATTTTTTAAGGATTGGCAAAATATGACACTAAAACCTTATGATATTTACAACCAGACGGCTGGTCTTATTGATTTTTCATTGGGTGAATTAACTGATATTTACACTTCTATTTTATGGTCAGGTTGTGCTAACGATAATCAGATATTGAAGAAAATAGAAACCAAATACACCTTTTGCTCTACCTGTAGCAACTTAGTTTTAAAAGAACAATTTGATGATCATTTAGACAAATGTTTAGTGGACTGATAGTTCGTATAATGTGATGTCCAGATTATGTTACTAAGCCCCAGTGAGAAGATTACACAGTCTCACGGGGCTTTTTAACATC
>NZ_JABELE010000007.1:186037-198810 GCF_013009345.1 Acinetobacter geminorum
TGTAGCAACTTAGTTTTAAAAGAACAATTTGATGATCATTTAGACAAATGTTTAGTGGACTGATAGTTCGTATAATGTATATTATGTTAAATAGGATATCTAAAGACTGTAGCCTACACAACACTGTTTGTAGCTACAGCTCAGCAACGTGAATTTCTACGATCATAATTCACGTTGCTGAGTATCCTAAGTAACATAATATAAGTTATGCAGAAATCAGACCGCTACTCGACTTGCGTATCAGTCGAGCTTACGCAAGTCTGCGTGGCTATGACTTCAATGTCTGGGTACATGAGGAAAATATCACCTATCGCTTCCCGCATAATTTCATCATCTAAAGCAAAAAATAAGCTGATTGGGAAACCTCCAGCAGCTTATTTTTTAAGATCGAAATGAAATTATATTAGCCTTTAGATATTCCTCCCCCTAAAGCTTTATAGAGTTCAATCAGGTTATTTAGTTTCATTTGCTCAAGTGCAAGTAAACCCTGCTGTGCTGCATAAGCAGAACGTTGGGCATCTAAAACCGTAAAATAACTATCAACGCCCGCTCTGTAATGTGCCATCGATAGTTTATATGTTGCAGATGTGGCTGAAACTAAACGACGTTGAGCACCTAATCGTTCACCAATATGTGCATGTGTAGCAAGCGCATCATTAACTTCACGGAAAGCTGATTGAATGGCTTTTTCATATTTAGCTAAAGCAATTTTCTGGTCAGTTTCTGCAATTTTAATATTCGTTTTTCTTGTTCCCAAATCAAAAATTGGTAGATCGATACTAGGTCCAATTGACCATGCAAAATTACCAGTTTTAAATAAATCTTTAAGTTCAGTCGATGCATAGCCTGTAGAACCAGTAAGGCTTATGGTCGGAAACATACGTGCTTTCGCAGCCCCAATACTGGCCCCAGCTGCACGCAACTCATATTCGGCAACTTTAAGATCTGGTCGATGATTTAATAAATCACTTGGCAAACCTGCTGCAAAGTTTTTCTCAATGGTAATATTTTGAATAGAATGATCCGGAAGTAAATTCTGCGGAATAGAATAACCTGCTAACAAATCCAGTAAATTTTTTGCCTGTTGGATTTGAGTTTTATAAGTTGCAACATCATTTCGAGCAGTCTCTACCGAAATTTGCGCTTGTTTTAATGGAACTTCACTATCAATACCGACATCAAAGCGCTTTTTATTAAGATGATAAGAATCAAGTTGAGCTTTTAAAGTCTGCTCTGCAAGGTTTAAATTAGCTTGAGCAAAGGCATAATTTAACCAAACTTGTGTGATATTGCTGATTAAACTAATTTGAACTGCTTCGCTCGCACTTTGTGTTGCCAGATAATTATTTAATGCCACATCTTTTAAATTTTTTACACGGCCCCAAAAGTCTAATTCATATGCAGTCATTCCTAAACCCACCTGAAATGTTGAAGCTGGGTTATTAGGATTAATAGATGGATTCACTTGCCGTACTGCACTCCCCATTACACCGATAGTAGGTAACTGGTTATTTTTAGTGATTTGGTATTCTTGCTGTACACGTTCAATATTGAGCGTAGCAGTACGCAAATCACGATTATTATTTAAACTGATTTCAATCACCTGTAATAATTTCGGATCAGAAATAAACTCTTTATAACTTTTTTCTGCAATCGTTTTTCCAGAATGATTTTGACTAAAATTTTGAGGAATATGAGATGTGATTGCAGGCTGTGGCGCTTGCATATTGACACATGCAACTAAAGTGACTGAGAGTGTAGAAAGAATGAGTCCACGAGATACGATTGCCGATTTAGACATAGTATTCTCCAAATAAAGTAAATTTTGTGCATATGAAGCATCAGAGGAAATTAAGTATTCCCCTGATGCATTGAACTTAGGATGAGATTTTTTTCTTAGAGGAAAATAGCTTTTCTACTGCACCCAAAATGAAGATAAAAAACACGGGAACAAAGAAAATAGCCAGTATGGTTGCTGAAATCATGCCACCAAAAACCCCTGTACCTAAAGCATGTTGAGTTTCTGAACTTGCACCTGTTGCAATAACCAAAGGAATTACACCACACGTAAATGCAAGAGAAGTCATTAGAATTGGCCGTAAGCGAAGTTTGGCTGCGGCAACAGTGGCTTCAATCAAACTCATGCCTTCCTCTTTTAGCATTTTCGCAAATTCAACAATCAAAATTGCATTCTTTGCCGATAGACCAATAATGGTAATTAGCCCGATTTTGAAGAACACATCATTCATTAAACCTCTAGACATAATGGCAATGATTGCTCCAAAAATACCGAGTGGCACAACCAACATCACAGAAAGTGGAATTGCCCAGCTTTCATAGAGTGCAGCCAATACGAGGAAAACAACGAGCATTGATAAACCAAGTAAAAAGGCCATTTGTGATTCAGACTGTTTTTCCTGTAAGGAAATACCAGTCCACTCGTAGCCAATACCTTTCGGTAATTTAGCAATCAGTTGTTCCATTTCACGCATTGCTTCACCTGATGACGTATCGAAGTTAGGAATACCAGCAATACTCAAAGATGGTCGTCCGTTGTAACGATTATATTGTTGTGGTGCTTTATTCCATTGAGGTGTTACTACTTCTGATAACGAAACTAATTGACCACTCGAACCCATCACTTTTAAGTTCAAGATATCTTTGAGTTGCATACGTGATTTAGCCTCAACTTGTACAATCACTTGTTGCATACGCCCTTGATTAGGGAAGTCATTGATATACATTGAACCCATCGATGTAGAAATGATGTCTGAAACATCAGAAAACTTAACACCGAGCGCACTAAGCTTTTCGCGGTCAATTTTTAAAGAAATATTGTCACCTTGTGGTAGCCCTTCATTCCAAACCATATAGAACTTCTTATTTTTGGCTGCCATTGCCATAAGTTCATCTTGAGCAGCCAGTAAAGCAGGCATACCTAAGTTAGCACGGTCTTGTAAACGTAAACTGAAGCCTGAAAAAGTACCCAACTCATCAATAGAAGGTGGTAATACGGCCATAGTTTCACCTTCCGTACTGTTTGCCATTGAGGTATTAACGGCGCTTGTCATCTTAGATGCAGAGCTAGTCCGCTCTTTGAAGTCTTTAAGTGTCGTAAAAGCCACAGCTACGTTTTGTCCTGCGCCACTAAAACCCCATCCCAAAATGGTGGTATTACTTTTTACATCGGGATTATCTTTCAAATTATTTTCAAATTGATTGACTACATTCCGAGTACGCTCTGCGGTTGCATCTGAAGGTAGCTGGAACGAAGTCATGAACCAACCTTGATCTTCCTCTGGCATAAATGCTGTTGGCCAATATTTCATTCCGGCAAAGGTAATACCGGTAATTACTAAAAAGATCACCATCATTGGAACTGTATGTTTGATGATTTTAAGCAGCATCAATTCATACTTTTTAGTGACTTTATCGAAACTACGGTCAAACCATGCAAAGAAGCCCTTCTTCTGATGATGCCCATCGATTGGCTTTAAAATCGTGGCACAAAGTGCCGGTGTTAAAATAAGTGCCAATAACGCTGAAAATAAAATAGATACCGACATGGTCAAGGTAAACTGTTTATAGATTACCCCTACAGAACCACTCGCAAATGCCATAGGTAAAAATACTGCAGCCAAGACCAGCGTAATACCAATAATCGGGCTGGTAATCTCTTTCATTGCTTTAGAGGTTGCATCTTTAGGACTTAATCCTTCAGTCGCCATAATCCTTTCTACGTTTTCAACAACGACAATCGCATCGTCGACAATAATCCCGATGGCAAGCACCATACCGAACATGGTGAGTACGTTAATTGAAAAGCCGGCAAGCAACATCACGGTAAAAGTACCGAGTAAGGCAATAGGCGCCACAATTGCTGGAATAAGCGTATAGCGGACATTGTGTAAAAATAGATACATCACAATGAAAACCAGAACCATGGCTTCAAGTAATGTATGAATTACCTTTTCAATTGAAATTTTGACAAACGGCGCGGTGTCGTAAGGAATACTAAACTCCATGCCTTCCGGTAAATTTAGCTTCAATTCTTCAATTTTTGCTCGAACACCTTCGGCAGTTTTCACGGCGTTAGCTCCCGGGCTTAATTGAATTGCAGCCGCGGTAGCAGGCTTACCATTTTCCAAAATGGCAAAGTTATATGCTTGTGAACCTATTTCTACATTGGCAACATCAGATAATTTAATTACGCTACCGTTAGTTTTACTTTTTAAGCTGATATTTTTAAATTGCTCAAGACTAGACAATTGCCCTTGAGCCGACAACGGAATAGTAATGAGCTGGCCTTTTTCAGCTGGTAAATCACCAAGTCTGCCGGGTGCAATTTCGACATTATTTTCACGAATGGCATTATTCACATCACTAATCGATAAACCGTAAGAAACAAGCTTATTCGGGTCGACCCAAATACGCATAGCTTTCTCGGCACCGAAAGATTGAACCTTCCCTACACCTTCGACACGTTTTAGCTCTTCTATAACATTTCGAACCAAATAATCACTCAAATCAACTTCGGAATATTGATTATTTGGAGAGTTAATCCCGACCAGCATTAAAAATCCGGACGATGAAGCCTCAACCTGTAAACCTTGCTGACGTACAACTTGCGGTAAGCGAGCTTCTACAGCCTTGATTTTATTTTGAACGTCAACCTGAGCCATTTCCACATCTGTGCCTGGTTTAAACGTAGCCGTAATCTCTGCTGTACCGGAGGTATCTGTTGTCGCACTATAGTAGAGTAGATTTTTTACACCCGATAATTCGCGCTCAATTAAGGTTACAACGCTATCGTTAATGGTTTTAGCTGTAGCACCAGGATAAGTCGCACTAATATTCACCTGTGGCGGGGCCACACTTGGAAAACGTGCAATTGGCAGTTTAGGAATACTCAGCAATCCAAATATAATAATAAAGATCGCGATAACCCAAGCAAAAACGGGGCGACGAATAAAAAATTGTGACATCATGGTTGCGCCCCCTCAGTTATAGAAGCTTTCTTTTCTATACTTGAAGCATGACTGACCACTGCTGAAGCTTTCCATGCTGCCAATGCCAATTTTTGATTTGGCTTAATACGATCAATACCCTCAACAACGACTTTGTCACCCACCTTCAAGCCTTTATTGGCAATATAGTACTGTTCATACTGCTGTCCGATTTCAATAGGACGAACATCAGCTGACCCTTTAGCGTTGATGACATATACCTGAGGCTCACCATTAATATTGCGTTGAATGGCTTGAGCTGGAACTAATAAAGCTTGTGGGATAGAAGCTCGATCAATATTAACTCGTACATACATACCCGGGAGTAGTTTTCTCTCGGTATTGTTTACTTCAATACGGAACGTGACATCACCTGTTTCCGGGTCAACATTAATATCTTCAAACAACATTTTTGCTGTGACGTTATAAGGTTGCCCGTGACTATTGGTAATACGAACGGTTTTGTCACTATTTGCTGATAATTCTCCGCTTTGTAGCGCAGCTTGTAAGCGCTCATACTCACTAACTGATTGCTTTACATCGACATAGACTTTATCAATCTGTTGGATTGTGGCCATGGTATTGGTATCGCCTTGACCAACCAATGCACCTTCAGTGACAAAAGACTGCCCAATACGCCCTGAGATTGGTGCCCGAACAGTTGCATATTGCAAATTCAAATTTTGTCTAGCAAGCAATGCTTTCATTTGAGCAACATCAGCTTGGGCCTGACGATATTGAGCTTGAGCATTACTTACTTCCTGCTTGCTAATCGCATTACTTGGTAAAAGCTGCTCATAACGCTCTAATTGCACTTTTAATCGTGTCACCTCAGCTTCAGCTTTATTGAGTGAGGCTCTATTGCTATTTACATCTGCCTCAAAAGTTTCTGAGTTAATTTTATATAGAGCTTGCCCTGCTCTAACTTCACTACCTTGCTTAAATAGAACTCTTTCAATAATCCCTCCGACTTGCGGACGTATTTCAGCCGTACGGAACGCCTGTACCCGTGCAGGAAGATTTTCACTGAAATTAACCGATTGCGGTTGAATACTTAATACACTGACTTTAGCTGGTGGTGGTTCAGCTTGAGCCGCTTCTTTTGAACCACACCCCTGTAATACCAGCCCAATAGATAAAAATAAAGGAAGTAAAAGATGCTTTTGCATACTGTCCAAACCTAGTGAGTTTTTGATGCTGACATTATTTTTGATGAGTGTGTAGGGATAATCACTAAAGTGTGGAGTAAGTGTGGAGAAATACCGATAATTTAGCGTATGATGAGTTGAAGCACTTTGTATAGCCAGATTTTCTATGTTTGATCATTCTTTTTCTTTTGATTACCAACATAAAGTTATCCTCGTTGTGGAAGATGACTACGACATTGGCGACATTATTGAAAATTATTTAAAACGTGAAGGAATGACGGTTATTCGTGCCATGAATGGAAAGCAAGCAATTGAATTGCACGCTAGCCAACCTATCGATTTAATCTTACTTGATATTAAATTACCCGAGCTCAACGGCTGGGACGTGTTAAATAAAATACGTCAGAAAGCTCAAACTCCCGTGATTATGCTGACGGCGCTAGATCAAGATATTGATAAGGTTATGGCATTACGCATAGGTGCAGATGACTTTGTGGTTAAGCCTTTTAACCCAAATGAAGTCGTTGCTAGAGTTCAGGCAGTGCTAAGAAGAACTCAATTTGCAAACAAAACATCCACTAAAAATAAAATCTACAAAAACATTGAAATTGATACAGACACTCATAGTGTTTATCTTCACTCCGAAAATAAAAAAATATTGCTTAATCTGACGCTGACTGAATATAAAATTATTTCCTTCATGATTGACCAGCCCCACAAGGTATTTACACGTGGTGAGCTCATGAATCATTGTATGAATGATAGTGATGCATTAGAACGAACCGTAGATAGCCATGTGAGTAAGCTGAGAAAAAAACTAGAAGAACAAGGCATATTTCAAATGTTAGTTAATGTGCGTGGCGTGGGATATAGGCTAGATAATCCCCTAGCTATAAAAGATGATGCCTAAATAATATTAAAAATAGCTAGGGAATATTTTATGAAAAGTAAGTTAGGAATTAGTAAGCAACTTTTTATTGCCTTAACTATTGTAAATTTAAGCGTTACGCTATTTTCTGTAGTACTGGGTTATGTCATTTATAACTATGCGATTGAAAAAGGCTGGATTTCTTTAAGCTCACTTCAAGAAGATTGGACCACTTTTCATTTTGTAGATTGGATTTGGTTGGCTACTGTTATTTTCAGTGGCTGTATGATTTCATTAGTGATCGGCATGCACCTCGCAAAGCGTTTTATTGTGCCAATTAACTTCTTAGCCGAAGCAGCAAAAAAAATTAGTCAAGGCGACCTCTCTGCTAGAGCTTACGATAACCGAATTCACTCGGCTGAAATGTCGGAGCTTTTATATAATTTTAATGATATGGCTCAAAAGCTAGAGGTTTCTGTTCAAAATGCACAAGTATGGAATGCTGCCATCGCTCATGAGTTAAGAACTCCAATCACAATTTTACAAGGCCGCCTGCAAGGCATAATTGATGGCGTTTTTAAACCTGATGAAGCTCTATTTAAAAGCCTTCTAAGTCAGGTTGAAGGCTTATCTCATTTGGTTGAGGACTTACGAACATTAAGTTTAGTAGAGAACCAGCAACTCAGATTAAATTATGAGTTATTTGACTCTAAGCCCGTAGTTGAAAAGGTTCTTAAAGCATTTGAAGATCGCTTGGAACAAGCTAACCTCGTACCAGAACTTAATCTTACTACGACTCCTGTTTTGAGTGACCGCCGTCGTATTAAGCAAGTTTTGATTGCTTTAATTGATAATGCTATTCGTTATTCAAATGCGGGCAAACTTAAAATTTCATCGGAATTGGTATCACAAAACTGGATATTAAAAATTGAGGACGAAGGTCCCGGCATTGCAACCGAGTTTCAAGATGATTTATTTAAACCCTTTTTTAGATTAGAAGAATCAAGAAATAAAGAATTTGGTGGCACAGGTTTAGGACTTGCTGTTGTACATGCAATTATTGTGGCACTGAAAGGTACTATTCAATATAGCAATCAAGGCTCAAGAAGTATTTTCACCATAAAAATTCCAATGGAGAATTAAGAATAATTTTACTTTTGAAATTTTTCTTCCTCCTCTTTTATCCTTCTACGAATTTCTTCTCGCCATTTTGTGGCATTTTCTTGTTGTTTATTTAATAGGACACCTAACATATAAGCTGTAACCGCTGCGCCAATTAAAGCAATACCCGTTTCATAAATAATATCTATAACAAACTCTAGCATTCCCTCCGACAAGAAATCTAATGAGCCTGAAAATTTAAGGAATAATGCATTAGCTACTATAGATTGATCATTGAAGCGAATAAGAATGTGAACAATGAGCCTGCTTTAAAAAACTCTTTGTTTAATAATTCCTATGTTAAGTTAGAAACAGCACGGAGCCTTTTAAATGAAGAATATCCAGACTGGATTCAAGGCTTAGATAAAAACGGTTATGACTATGGTGACCTCAATACAATATGTTGGATGACCGTATTTATGGAAAACTACGTAAATAAAGTTGAAGGTCAATACAAAAGCCAACTTAAGGATGAAACCGTAAATGATGTTCATAGCCTATACGGTGAAAGACAAAAAATTATTAAGTTACGCGACAGTAAAGATAAAACTGCTCGAAACTTTGTAGAAGTATGTGAATAGATCATTGTTATAAAAGCCCTGAATGTTCAGGGCTTTTTTAATTTTTTTACGTAAAAAGAAATATCTACTTTGTACCTCAACCCATCCCACTAAAAAATACCTCCAAAACCATCTCATCAACTTCACCCGAGCTTATGGGCCACATTCTATATTTCACGGTAGTTGTATATGCATTTGGATAGTTATTTCTAATTTTAAACAAGCTTTTTATAATAAATCGCCGTGCCGTCATAGTTCCCGTTTGAACTTAATGCAAAGCCTGAGACCGTCTCCAATCGGGTGCATTCAATTTAGACACAAACAATTAAGCTAATAATATATTGATTTCCAATTTCAATAGTTAGAGAATCACGCTTAATTATAAGTTACTACAATAGAGTTCTATATGCTCGTTAAGAAGAATAAGGCTTTGTTTTACATCTTCCCTTTGGTTTTAGTTATCGGTTTCTATGTCCTTTTTCGTGTATCTATTCTTCCTTATATTTATACCAAGCAAGCACAGCATCAACTTTTAACAACAAACAATCAAACAACTGAAATTTATTGGAAAGAGCCAGACCTCTTAGCTAATAAAAAGTATCCAGCAATTATCTTTTTACATGGCATTCAAAAAGATAAACAAGGTGCAAAAGCCTTTGTACGCTCTGGCTTGTTAAATGAATATAGTAAAAAGAACATTTTCAGTGTTGCTGTATCTATGAGTGGATATGGTGAGTCCTCTGGGAAATCAGATTTTTGTGGTAAAGCCTCACAATATAATCTTGTAAAAGCCATTAATTTTGCTCGTTCACAACCTCATGTTGACCCAAATAAAGTTGCGGTGATTGGTATTAGTTGTGGTGCGTCTATAGCAAATGTTGTAGCTAACTCTGGAAAGATAAATGCTTTGGTTCTGGTATCTGGGTTTTATGATTTTAAAGGTATGTATACTCAGTGGAGTTCTAACACTAGAACGCTACCGTCAAATGTAATGGAAGAAATAAATGAATCTATTGCTGCATCAAAAAATATAGAAAATGCGTCGGCATCTAGATCATCGCTACCAATTTCGTCTCACTATCCATCTACTCTTATATTAGTTGGTACTAAAGACCCAATTGTTGACCCGAAGCAAAGTACTCAGCTACATCAATTACTTGATAGTAAAGGTATTCCGAATACCTTAGCACTGATTCAAGATGCTAAGCATCCTGTGCCTGCTAATGTGTGGAAAACTAAAAGTGATTCATTTTTAGAAAATACTTTGAATATAAAAAATTAAGAGATAAATGGGCTGCTCTGTAGATACCTTATATCAACCCTATGGCGGTACTGTTCGACCAAACCCACCTCATACTAAATTTTCTTTTACCTTAAATTCAGCAGCAAGACGTAAATCATGAATAGAAAATTTATCAGCACTATTGTTCTCATTTCTGTGTTTGGAGTTGCTGCTTGTGGTAAAGCTTAAAATGAACAGATGGATACTTCAAAAAACAGTTCTAAAAACGTAAAAACTGAACTATCAGCAAGTGATAAAGCGATTTTAGATAGATATGACTCTATCACAAATGAAGTTGTGACCTCAGGTGAAAATGAAAAGATAAAGCAAACTTTAGAGCCTTTAATTCCTGAAATAAAGAAAGTTACTGCTAAGAAACAAAGAGAAATGGCATTAATGAATATTTATATGTTGTCAGGAATGTACAAAAAAGCTTATGAGCTAAATGAGCAACAGATCAAAGATAAACCCTTGCCTCAACGGATAATGTTTAGATGTACATTGCTTAAAAAACTAAATGAGGCCAAAGTAAAAATTCAACAGTGTCACGAAGCTTCAGCGCAACTCATACAAACCGAATTAAGTAAATCATCTAACAAAAATGATCCTCATTACAGAGACGCCGAATTTGTATATTTAACTGAAATGTATAAAGCTGGTCACACTGAATATAAAGCTAAAATACAGAAATTTATTGATGAGACTAAAGATGTCGCATCAAAAGATAGATATAAGTCTTTGTATGATGTAGATATTGAGTCATTTTATGGTACTGATTCACCAAATTATGTACCAGAATCATTAAAGTAAAACTTAAATAAAAAGCCCTGAATACTCAGGGCTTTTTAAATTGCTTTACACAGATCGAGATATTCACATTCGTATTGAACGTATATGCTGTACATCCTGATAAATAAAACTATACAGCACTGTCTACCCCTCTTTGCTATCATTCCGGCACTTCATGAAAATAAGAAGGAAGAGTTTTGGCGACACCATATATAACTATAGGCTGCCCAACTTCAGGTGGTGGTCAAGTAATTTCTGGGAACAGTATGTTTCTAGTTGACGGTATTCCCGTTGCCTGTGTCGGTGATAAAGCAACCTGCCCAACTCATAAAGTTGTTGCGACAATTGTCTCAGGTGATCCATACATGCAAATTTTTGGTAAATCAGCTGCGCGTGTGAATGATTCACTTTCATGCGGTTGCAAATTATTGCCTCAACAAAATTTAGTTGTGCAGGATAATGGCGGTGGTTCGTCTCAAAGTGCCACTACTACTAATACAGCTGCTCAAGATAGCTTTGTAGAAGATAAGTCAAAAGAATATGGAATTCAGTTCCAGTTAAAGGATGAGAAGACACAAAAGATCTTTAGTGAAATTCCTTATTCAATTATTTATAAGAAGGATGGAAAGGTGGAAACCGGTTGGACCGATAAAGAAGGTAAAACGCATGTTATCAATGCTGCCACACCTGATGAGGTGGAGTTTCAGACGATTGATGCTTCTAAACCGCTACCACCGCTTTAAGGATTGAAAATGGCACAAGATAAAGTATTTTCTCCGACACTCATTCCATCTTTGGATAACGAGGTAAAAGTCTGTCATGCAGATGAGTTACTGGACCCTCTCTTATGTAATAGCATTGTTAAAATCCTAAACTACCATACAACAGTACCCTACACTTTCATGATGAATCAGGCACAATGGGATTGGGTAAAACAGCATTATCCATTTGAGCATGATCTAGCAATCCGTTTTGGTCTTGAATTTGATTTACGTCAATTTTCAGATGAAGTGTTAGAACGCTATTCATTCCATACGATGATGTATTTGAAGTTCACCCTTTATGCTCAAAAACACTCTAGGAATAAAGGCGCCGAGATGATTACAGAGCTTGCAAAAGATACTTTTAAAGCTCGTATGGCAATTGCAAAACAAAACTTTGGTGAAATAATAGATTTGGCATTATCTAATGCGAGTAAGCCTGTTCTTGCAGCTAATGCATTAGCTACGTATACCAACAATGGACCATATGGTATTAACGAATATATGTATAAAAACGTCTTTGGTCGTACTTACGATCAAGCCACTGTTTCATTATATATTCAGAAATACCACTACACTCCACCTAATAACCGCTTCTCACTATGAAAATTACATTAATATCAATATTGATACTTTCCAGCTTATTCCTAACTTCTTGTAAGGCTTCGACAGATAAAGAAGACATTGATAACTATGTGAAAGTAGATCTGAAAAATTATGCTACTGACAATTATAGATTGATCATTGAAGCAAATAAGAATGTGAACAATGAGCCTGCTTTAAAAAACTCGTTGTTTAATAATTCCTATGTTAAGTTAGAAACAGCACGGAGCCTTTTAAATGATGAATATCCAGACTGGATTCAAGGCTTAGATAAAAACGGTTATGACTATGGTGACCTCAACACAATATGTTGGATGACGGTATTCATGGAAAACTACGTAAATAAAGTTGAAGATCCATACAAAAGCCAACTTAAGGATGAAACCTTAAATGATGTTCACAGCCTATACGGTGAAAGACAAAAAATTATTAAGTTACGCGACAGTAAAGATAAAACTGCTCGAAACTTTGTAGAAGTATGTGAATAGATCATTGTTATAAAAGCCCTGAATGTTCAGGGGACTGTTCTAAATTTTGTGTAAGTACTTAATTTTCATTTATCCTTCAGAGGATAATTACAAAAGGTACTTCACAT
>NZ_JABELE010000079.1 GCF_013009345.1 Acinetobacter geminorum
GCGAGTACGAACTGGCCGAGGAAGGCTTCATTTCCCTGACCATGCGCAAGGGCAGCGACAACGCCGCGTTCTTCTCCGCCAGCTCGGTGCAGAAGCCGAAGTTCTTCGGCATCAGCGCCGAAGGCAAGGCCGCGGAGCTGAACTACAAGCTCGGCACCCAGTTGCCGTACATGATGATCGTCAACCGCCTGGCCCATTACCTGAAGGTCCTGCAACGCGAACAGCTGGGGTCGTGGAAG
>NZ_JABELE010000080.1 GCF_013009345.1 Acinetobacter geminorum
CACTCGAAATGCTTGCATAAGTCCACAAGCCAATCGTCAGCATCAGTTGCCTCAACACAATTGCTGAAGGTCTTTGGCTGGTTTGCAAGGAACTGGTTGAGTGTAGCAAAGTGATTCTGATTGTTTCCTTGGTTGCCTTGGTTCGCTTGGTTGCGCTCTTGAATAATTTGCATGATCAACTGCGTGTTTGCATTGGTAGCGGCCATCACAGCTTGCCATGCCTCCGGAGGAGGAGGTG
>NZ_JABELE010000081.1 GCF_013009345.1 Acinetobacter geminorum
TATTTAGGTTCATAAATGGCTTCAACAGGAATAAGCGCAAATTGATCATTTAACCAAGAATGTTTAAAAGAGCGCTTTTGTTGTACTGTTTCTGTTCTGGCATTATACGTTGCATATTTGAATGCAATTTCTTTGGCATAAGGGGGAAGCATTCCAAATTTAGCTTTTCTCCACTCAAGCTCATTTTCATTCGATAAAATGAGTGGGCAATCATCACTTGGGAAAATATCCATC
>NZ_JABELE010000082.1 GCF_013009345.1 Acinetobacter geminorum
AGTAATCTTGATCTTGACGCAGTTCGTCTGCGCTTAAAATGGGGACCTTTACGTACTCAGAACGCTACAAATGGTGACGTATCAGGCGTAACAATCGAATACGCAATTGATTTACAGATTGATGGTGGTGTCTGGACTGAAGTACTAAAAACCAAAATTTCAGATAAAACATCTGCAAATTATGAACGTGCTCATCGGATTGATTTGCCTCGTGCAGACTCTGGCTGGCTTGT
>NZ_JABELE010000083.1 GCF_013009345.1 Acinetobacter geminorum
GATATCCTCTCCACGCCGCTCGGCAGCCGTGTGCTGGTTCGTGATTATGGCAGTGACCTGTTTTCGCTGGTGGACAACCCTCGCGACGATATCACCCGACTGCGGATTATCGCGGCCACGGCCTCAGCGCTGGCGCGCTGGGAGCCACGGTTGCGGGTCACGCGTGTAATGGTCACTTTCCCGGCCGATGAAACAGGATGTGTCGTCGATATCGAGGGGATCAACAAAGAG
>NZ_JABELE010000084.1 GCF_013009345.1 Acinetobacter geminorum
TTACATCCGGCTCTCAACAGTCGCTTGACGTGCTGGCGCGTGCGTTAATTAACCCGGGCGATACGGTCGTCGTTGAGCGTCCGACCTACCTCGCCGCGTTGCAGGTCTTTGGCCTGGCACAGGCGAATTTTGAATCCGTCGGCACCGACGGCGACGGCATGAAAGTAGATGAACTTGAAGCGCTGGTGGCAACCAAAACCATCAAAGCGGTTTATATCGTGCCAACCTTT
>NZ_JABELE010000085.1 GCF_013009345.1 Acinetobacter geminorum
CTATGGGGTCAACCAGCAGGACCTCAGCGGCCGCGAAACGTTGGTCTCCAACGCCTCCTGCACGACCAATTGCGGGGTGCCGCTGCTCAAGCTGCTGAACGAGGCGATCGGCCTGGAATACGTGTCGATCACCACCATCCACTCGGCGATGAACGACCAGCCGGTGATCGACGCCTACCACCATGAGGACCTGCGCCGTACCCGTTCGGCGTTCCAGTCGGTGATCCCG
>NZ_JABELE010000086.1 GCF_013009345.1 Acinetobacter geminorum
TCTCGCACTGAGTTTATCCCCCAATAATTTGATGCAATGCATCTTGGTTTCAACCAAACTTCGCCGATGATAGCCTGACCATTTCTTCCAAATAGTTCTTCCTAAACGTTTAACTGTTCGAAGCAACTCATTGCGTTCTAGCGAGCTCATCTTTTTATCTTTCCATGGCTTCGCATTTTTTCTTGGTGGAATCACTGCATGTGCTTGCCGATCCGCAATGACCT
>NZ_JABELE010000087.1 GCF_013009345.1 Acinetobacter geminorum
ACTGATGGTCCACACACCATTACCGTGACGGCAACAGATGCAGCAGGCAATGCGGGTACCGATACAGCAGTGGTGACGATTGATACCACCGCACCAAATGCACCAGTGCTTGATCCAATCAATGCGACTGATCCGGTGAGCGGTACAGCAGAAGCTGGTTCAACCGTGACGGTGAGCTTCCCTGATGGCACCACTGCAACAGTCGTGGCAGGTACAGA
>NZ_JABELE010000008.1 GCF_013009345.1 Acinetobacter geminorum
ACCTCATACCCAAGTTGTAACCTAAATTTTAGCAACTTAGGAAAACTTTACCTTCAAAGGCTTTATGCAACAAAGCCGTTCAACATTCAAACAAAAATACAGATGAATGCTATAAACAATTTTTAAGAAATATACTTTTAAAAAATATATCAAGATTAGTTAGTGAACCATAAAATTAAAAACATAGGAGTATTTCTCCTATGTTTTAATATAAAATTTTCCTATCATATCCCTACATTAATGTTAAAAAACAAATATAAGAAATGATAAAAAAACAAGCTAATCTTATTAGCTATTGAAGAATAAATTAAATCAAAACATAATAGTCGCAATGATCAAAATTGAAATTTCAATCTTTTAGAGAATCTTAATGGATAATGCTAAATCATTAAAATTTATAAGCTTTATGCTCGCTTTCTTGTGGTTTTATCAAGGACTGGTTCCTAAACTAATCTTTATTAACTCTGATGAAATATTTGTATGGCAAACCATCGGACTTTCTTTTGAGCATGCAAAACTTGCAGGGCGCGCGAGCGGTATAGCTGAAATTATTTTTGGTTTATTATTTCTTTTTTCTACTCATAAATATATTCACTATTTAAGTATTTTAGGTTTATTCGGTTTACTATTCTTAATTGGTTTTTTAAAACCTTCTACACTTATCTCGCCTTATAACCCTATCGTAATGAATATTTCGATGATAAGTTTATCAATTATCTATTTGCTTTTATTAAAAGAGCAAACAACTCATTTTCATAAAGCTGCTCAATAGCGTTAAGTTTTAAAAAAATTTAGAGATTTCAATGAGTTTATCTAGTCGTGAAGTTGGCTGTGTAGTCATCACTGGAAGCACAAAAGGTATAGGTTTGGCACTCGCCCACGCTTTTTTAGATCTGGGATGTTCAGTTGTCATCGCTGGACGAGACGCGGAGCGTCTTAAGCATGCTCTCACTCACCTAGAAAATCATTTTAGTAAAGAAAAATTTATTGGTTCATGCTGTGATGTGACACAAATTGCAGATTTACAAGCCTTATGGGATGGAGCAATTCAGCATTTTGGACAAGTAAAAGTGTGGATTAATAACGCAGGCAGCTGCCACCCAACGAAAGAGTTTATTGACCTTCAGCCAGATGAATTAAATGCAGCCGTTTCAACTAATATTCTGGGCACAATGCTTGGTTCGCAAGTGGCTCTAAAAGGCATGCTCAGACAAGGGTATGGTCAAATCTTTAACATGGAAGGTTGGGGAAGCAACGGCGAATGGAGTCCGGGAATGACCCCCTATGCGACCACTAAACAAGCAGTAAGTTATTTTAGCAAAGCACTTTATAAAGAGACCAAATCGACTTCTATTTTAACTGGTACGCTCAGCCCCGGTATGGTCGCAACCGATCTGTTAGTTTCGTCTTGGACCAATGGCAACGTACAACACTGGAAAAAGATGAAGCGCTTATTTTTCTTTGTGATTGATCCACCAGAAGTTGTTTGTTCATATTTAGCAAAACAAATTATTCAAAACAAGAAAACCAATCGACGCATCGCATGGATGACGCCTTGGAAGCTTTTCCTTAGATTTTTACAACCCTATTATTGGTGCAGAAACCCAGTTAAAGGTACGGCTTTAGAGCGTTTGTAATCGGGTTTATAAATATAACTAAAAATCTAACTTTAATAAGGTCAAATGATTTGATTGGCAAACGGATGGAATTTAGCAACTTAGGTACTTCCACCAATAAAAATGCTCAGTAAAAGCTTTTCTACAAAACTCTTACTGAGTTTTATGACTAATCCACACCCTCATTCTCTGAAGTATCTTCTTTATTTAAAATCCGCCCTTCTTGTTTTGGTCGAATCAACGGGGCTGTAGGTCTTGGATGATGAGTATGTGTATATTGCATACCTACTCCCGCATTGACGTCATCTGCAGCGATTTCAGTTTCAAAACGCTCATTATCGAGATCTCGAATTTCCTCGGTAATTCTTTCTACCTCATCTTCATCCACACCAAGTTCTTGCAAAATCACACCGCCAAACTTAATTGCAGATTCAAATGTTTCACGAATCATAAAGTCCACTTTTTGTTTAACTAAATGCAGTGAATGCTCACGGTCATATGAACGGACTAATAATTTTGCCAAAGGAAATTCATGGGTCACGAGTTCTACAATTCTATTGGTCGTTTCCTTGCTATCTACACACACCACAATCGCTTGTGCTGTTGCGGCGCCAGACGCATGCAGAATATCTAGACGGCAACCATCGCCATAATAAATTTTAAAACCAAACTTTTCGGCGTTTCGAATCATGTCGGTATTATTATCAATAATGGTGACATCGACACCTCTTGCTAACAACAATTGACTAGTAACCTGTCCAAAGCGCCCAAAACCGATCATTAAAACGCTACCACTTAGCCCGTCGGCAATATTGATATTTTCTAATGAAAGCTTCGTTTTTGCTTGAGTAAAACGTTTGAAAATAATACCGACAATTGGAGTCAACACCATTGAAAGCACGACAATGGCGGTTAAGTTAGATTTAACGATACTATCAATAACTTGTGCACTTAGCGCAGCCGAGAAAAGTACAAAGGCAAACTCTCCACCTTGAGCCATAAGTAAAGCGCGGTCTAATGCTTCTGTATGAGGGCTTTTCGTTATTCGAGCGACTATATAAATCATGAGCGCTTTGGCAAGCATCAGGGCAATTACGCCACTCACAATCAGTTGCCAGTTTTGAGCAACTACCGATAAGTCCAATGACATACCGACCCCAAGGAAAAACAGGCCCAGTAATATTCCTCGGAATGGTTCAATATCCGCTTCAATTTGATGTCTAAAGGTCGATTCAGATAAAAGCACGCCCGCCAAAAAAGCACCCATTGCCATAGTCAAACCACTGACTTGCATGAGTAACGCCGCACCCAACACAACCAGTAAAGCCGCAGCCGTCATGACCTCTCGGGCCTTGGCAGCGGCCAACAGTCTAAATAATGGGTTTAGTAACCAATACCCTGCCGCAATAAGCCCTGCAATTGCGAGCAAACCAATCCCTATATTTTCTAGACGTACCGATGTGCTTTCGACCACATGATTCGGTGCCATAAAAGCAACCATAGCCAGCAATGGCACAATGAGTAAATCTTCAAAAAGTAAGATGGCTACAATTTTTTGTCCTCGGGGTTGAGTCAGATCACCCCGATCACCCAAGAGCTGCATCACAATTGCAGTCGAGGTTAATACAAACCCTGCGGCACCAATAAAAGCAACTTGCCACGTAAAACCAAATAAAAGCCCGACACCAGTTAAAGCCAACGCACAAATGATGATCTGCAATGTACCAAGGCCAAAAATCTCGCGTCTAAGACTCCACAAATGTGACGGCTGCATTTCCAAACCAATCACAAAGAGGTACATCACGATTCCCAACTCGGCAATATGCAAAATTGCGGTGGAATCTTGAAAAAAAGCAAAACCAAATGGGCCAATAATTAGACCCGCAATTAAATAACCTAATACTGAACCTAAACCAATACGTTTAAAAATAGGAACTGCAATCACAGCAGCCGCCAATAAAACCACGGGGGCAACCAAGCTAATTGAATGTGCTTCTGAGCTCATACATTTCTCATTTTATTTATCTGCAATTTATTCTATGTGAAACGAGGTTTAAGGGCGATTATTAGTTTTGAGAAAAAGCCTCCTAAAAATAAAATGGTTTAAATGATCCGAAAATAAAAATTGAGCCTATAAATAAGAATCAAATATTCATGGACAAACACCCATAAAAAAAGCCCTAACGGGCTTTTTTTATATTAGGCAATAAATTTCAACATGAGCTGAATGACTGTCGCATTAATTAAGTCAACAAAGAATGCACCACAAAGCGGAACGATTAAGAAAGCCTTATGTGATGGACCATACATGTTAGTAATGGCTTGCATATTTGCCACGGCTGTTGGGGTTGCCCCCATACCGAAACCACAATGACCTGCTGCCAATACTGCCGCATCGTAGTTTTTGCCCATTACTTTGAAAGTCACAAATGCTGCATATAAAGCCATAGTCAGTGTTTGGGCACCCAAAATCACTACAAGCGGACCAGCTAAGTCGGCAAGTTGCCAAAGCTTTAATGAAAGCAATGCCATTGCTAAATAAAGCGACAAAGACGCGTTACCAAATACATCAATCGCACGGTCGAAAATATCAATTTTCAACACGCTTTCTAAAATGTTTCTTAAGATTACACCGCCACCGAGTGCCCAAACGAAAGTTGGTAACTCAAACCACGTTCCCTTACTAAAGCCAGTCATAAATTCAGCAAACGCTAAACACGCTGCAAACATACCAAGCGTAGTAATTGCATTATCGGCAGTAATTAAACGAACTTGATGAGGATTTTCAAACGGTGCAAGGTCATCTGCATGTTGCTCAACATGCGTATCTCTATAATGAATTTCAGCATTGGTTTTTGGTTGAGCAAGACTGTAACGATTAATGAGTAATTTCGCTAAAGGCCCACCAATCACACCACCAATAATCAAGCCAAAGGTCGCACTTGCCATACCTAATGCTAAAGCACCCTGAATACCATGCTGAGTTTCTAAAATTTCACCCCATGCGCCGGCTGTACCATGACCACCTGTTAAGGTAATTGAACCAGCAATCAAACCAATAAGTGGGTCAAGACCAAGTAAAGTCGCAAGACTCATACCTACTGCATCTTGCACAACAATAAAGGAGGCAACACAAATTAAAAAGATGATTAAAGCAGTCCCGCCTTGTCTAAGCTTCATAAAATTGGCACTTAAACCAATTGAAGCAAAGAACACAAGCATAAAACTGGTTTGTAATTCACTAGCAAAAACAATGCTATACCCCCATACAGAGTGAATAAGCAAGGAAACTAGAGCAGCAACCAAACCACCTGCTACGGGCTCAGGAATGTTATAACGCTGTAAAAAACTAATACGATTAACTAGAAATCGGCCTAAAAGCAAAACAATAACCGCCGAAATTAGCGTATAAAAAGCATTAAAAGTAAATTCCATATATACTACTTTCTGATTACATTCCTATTGGATTGTAAAATAATTATATTTTTATTTTTAATATGTAAAAAAAATATAAACAAACTTTACAAAAATACTCTACCAATATTTTTTAACCATTATTAAGAATAATTTAAATTCGAGTATTTAATGTATAATTTTGACTAGACATGAATTTTTATTTTAATATCATATATTTATGTAAATACACTCTTAATTAAAAATAACCCCACCTTGATATCTTAAACAGAAAATCCTGTCTTTTGGGTCACTGAACTTCCCCCTCATTCTCTTTAATATCTTTCAAAGACCAGCTCTTTACTGTTCTGGGCAACATCTTTATAGGTTTTATATTCAATGAGTTTATTGCTTAAAGTTCGTCAGAACGTTCCACAGCTACAATCTATTACAAAATCTCTTCAGACACGTGCTGGTCAAAAAATACCTCACATGCTGATCAATGCATCAGATCTCTTTTTCAGAGGGCCTCAAATAGCTTTGTCAGGAAAAACACCATTTGATATGATTCATAAGCATGAAATCATTACCTTACGCCATTATAAAAATGAGACTGATACCTCTACTCCTAAACACCGCGTACCTTTAGTTATTGTTCCACCGCTAGCAGTGAACATGCTCATTTACGATTTGTTCCCTACTCGTAGTTTTGTACGTTTCTTTTTAGCCCAAGGGTTTGATGTTTACTTAATTGACTGGGGCGTACCAACCCGACACCAAGCAAAATACAACTTCGGTACTTATATTAAAGTTTTCATGCCAGAGATGTTAAAGCAAGTTCGCCTACACAGTGGTCAGCAACAGCTTTCTTTGCATGGTTGGAGTTTAGGCGGCGCACTTTCGCTCTGCTATACCGCATTGTTTAAAGATAAAGATATTAAAAATCTAATTATTCTCGCTTCCCCTATCGACACACACAAAGCAGGTTATATGGGGAAACTATACGGTAGTCTTACCAAACCTGCCAAATGGGTTCGCAAACATACGCCGTTTCGTATTCGCCATCATGTACCAAGTGAAGCATTTCATATTCATGGCTGGCAAAACACGCTTGGCTTTAAATTAACGGATCCGATTGGAAATTTGAAAACATATTGGGAACTTTTTAAAAATCTAGATAACCGAGAGTTTATTGTCGATCATGCAACCTCAAGCTCATTTATCGATAATATGTTGGCCTATCCGGGCGGTGTCATGCGCGACATTATTCTCCGTTTCTGGATTGATAATGAACTGTCTAAAGGTGTAGTTAAATTTGGTGAACTTACCGCCTATCTAAAAGACATTAAATGCTCTGTGTTAGCTGTTGGTGGCAACACAGATATTATTGTCACAGCTGATGCTGTCAAACCGCTCATGGATTTAATTAGTAGCCAAGACAAAACATTTAAGGTGGTACCGGGTGGTCATATGGGCGTAGTTTCTGGTAGTCAAGCCCCCACTACGGTCTGGCCCGAAGTGAGTACTTGGTTAGCTACTCGTTCAGAATAATTAATTCAAAAGCAGTAAAGCCAGTGTAGCCAGTTCTATGCTGGCCATAATTCAAATTTTATAAGTCTGATATTCTAGTTTCATTTATATTACAGTAGTTTTTTCTCATAATTCAAAAGCAGCTCATTACTAGATAACTCAAAAATATAAATATAATCTCCTCACTATTAATCACATTAAAATCCTTCAACACATAAATTTTATTTATTAGAAATACAACTTAATAAAACAATATTTTATCAAATGTTAAAATTTTTTAAATAGATCAATTTTCTCTTATTAATATTTATAAATTTTAAGAAAAGTACCTCTTAAAGTTGATGTTACTTTTTGTTATTTATGTAAAGCTTATTTAAACAATATAGTTACTTAAGTTATTGTTAAACATTTTTTTTATAAATTTAATTTTGTAAAATTTGATCATTATTTATACAAATGTAAGCAATTTCTCGCAATTATGTAAGCCAAAACCCACAACTCAAATGATTGTTTTTCTTATAATTAATTTCAATACATATAAGCACTCTTTACTATTAAATAGAAAGCTGAATATTAATAAAGAGATCTAGAGAAAATGATAAAGTCATCTTTATTAATATAAAAACTCTTAATAATAGAAAAAGAATCTCAAAAATTAATATGTACTATTTTTCCTCTGGAAACAGAGGAAAAATACTTTTTTAATGATCAGATAGGGTATAGAAAATGTTTATTGCAAAAAATATATTTGTATATTTACTATCAATGTTAGCTTTATGCTTACTGATTATTTTCTTTAATTACATAGGAATGAACGAGACGATTAATCTTCTTCTCTCTTCTGCACTGTTTGGAATATTTATTACTTGGTATTTTAAAGGTAGTGGACTCTGTCTCGCCCTATTTAGCTTTTTTTATTGGGCTATGTTTGTCATTAGTCAAAGCTTAGAAGTGATATGGATGCTCGCAAGTTCAGTTATTGTATATTTAGTCATGACTAAAATATTACCTAAACTCAAGACCATCCATATTGGCGTGATAGCCAAATAGCTAAAACGGTTTCACCCCACGATTCACCATACCCACTTTCTTAACTGTGTTAATTTTAGTTTGTTCGGCAATGACTAATTCATTAATGAAAGCTTTTAAATTTTGTTCATCAAGACGAATAGGATTAAAAGTACTTTCTCCCATTTTTAGAAAGAAAGATTCGATATTTGTATTACGTTGTACATATTTCATTGACCATCGTTGAAACGAGTTTTGTTCAATGGAATATGTACACAACCATTTAACATTGTGGTGTCTTTCATCATTTGCAATTTTTTCAAATAATCGTTCAACCACCTCCCGCTCACCTTCCAAGCATTGAAAGAAAGCATTATCGGCATAATAGAGCACCCCACAGATCTGATTCAAATCATTGAAATCTCGTGCTTCTGTCAAAATATCACGTAAATCTTGCAACAAATCTTCATTTTTTTCATTTCGTTGACTGGCATAACACAGACGAACGTTCATTAGCAATTCCGTGAAATATAAAATTTCTTTATTTAAAGATTTTTAATCTACCATATCTCTATTACTAATAATTTATATTTCACACATATTCTAAAGTTTATTTTAAAAATACGTTCGATTATTAACTATAAGAGCTTAATAACTAATGATTTATATTCACAAGAAAATAAAAAGCCCTCCTATTGAGGGCTTTTAATGCTCTAAAATAACAATAAACTTCTTTAAAAGCTAAAATAAAAAAAGCACTAAAAAGTGCTTTTTTACTTGCTGTTATATTATTGTGGAATAATATTTACAGCATTTGGGCCTTTTTGCCCTTGAGTAACGGTAAATGTTACGCGTTGACCTTCATGCAAAGTTTTGAAACCAGAACCTGTGATTTCTTTGAAGTGAGCAAACACATCTGGACCGTTGTCTTGTTGAATGAAACCGAAACCTTTAGTTTCGTTAAACCACTTTACTGTACCACTTACTGTATTAGACATGATATATCCTACTGATTTCTAATATTTTAGAATCATTAAATAATGACCCTATCATAACTTTGAAAAAAGAATAACAAATTGAGCTTAATATCTTAAAAAACGAAGGATTATGACTAAAACTACGATACTTAAAAGAAGATTTACTAACAAGTCTTTTTTCTAGTTAACAGCATCATACATGAAATAAAATTGTATTCAAGGCTTTTATATAAATAATTTCCAAAACTTAAGTTAAATAAATATAAAACAATAGCTTAAAAAAGATTAAGAAATTCAGTACATTGCTTAATTAAAAAACAATCTATGATGTGATAAAAACATTGAATTGAGAAGCAACAGATATAAAAATATCATTTAGAAAATTGCTTGAGTGCGAATGAAAAGTTATTTTAAAAATATAGATAATAAAAAACTCCTGATTAGGAGCCTTATTTTATGGCAGAGGATCAAGGACTCGAACCTTGACGAACGGTTTTGGAGACCGTCATGCTACCATTACATCAATCCTCTATATTCATGATTAAACACTCAAGATTTAATCATAAAAAAAGCAAGATCATCGTCTTGCTTTTTTCAATGGTGGGGGCGAAGAGACTCGAACTCTTACACCTTGCGGCGCTGGAACCTAAATCCAGTGCGTCTACCAATTTCGCCACGCCCCCATCTGGGACATTTATTTAAAATAAATGTGGCAGAGGATCAAGGACTCGAACCTTGACGAACGGTTTTGGAGACCGTCATGCTACCATTACACCAATCCTCTTCCAAGATCTAGATGACTTAACATCCACATCAAACTTTAAGTTATTAACTTAAAGTGGTGGGGGCGAAGAGACTCGAACTCTTACACCTTGCGGCGCTGGAACCTAAATCCAGTGCGTCTACCAATTTCGCCACGCCCCCGATGGCTGTGTATATTAGCGATAAGATCTGACAGTGACAAGTGTTTTTTTTCTAAAAAAAACTAACCGTGTAAATTGTATACAGATACTAGATCAATGATTTTTATCAATTTGAATCTGTTTTAAGCAATTTATTGCTTCATCAGCATTTGAAAACCGATTTTGCTGTTGTTTTTGTAATAAACCTGCAAGTAAGGGATAAAAAATCAAAAACTGCGTGGGTAATTGAATGGTTAAATTTTGACAGTGCAAGATTGCCCAATCACGATAACTACCTGCTTCTAAGCGATTTTGTGTTAACCATTCATATAGAACGATGCCAAATGCATATAAATCGCTTTGTATTCCCTTACGCCCTCCTTGAAATAACTCAGGAGCCATATAACGAGGTGTTGCATCCATGACTGTATCGCAACTTAAGATAGGTCTCGTTTTCTCAAAATCAATTAAATAAAGTTCTTGCTGAAACTTTCTAAAATGTTCTGCCTTAACGTCTCCATGAATCCAGCCAAGTTCGTGAAGCTCTGCAAGCTTATTTATTGACAACCAAATCTTACGATATACATCAGTTAAATCACTTTCATGAGTGAATGAACCAAACCACAGGTCACTATCAGGTAAAATTAAAACCTTACCCAAAGAATGATCTAGCTGAGGAATTAAACTGCCCTCAATCAACTTATAAGGTAAAAGCCATACAGGTTTTTTAAGGTTAATTTCTTTGTAAAATAATTGCTCATGCATAAAATCTTGCTCACTTTGAGCATGGGTTTCAGGCAAATGATATTTTAACCAGTAATTTTTGGTGTCTATGGTACATGTCCATAAACACCGCCCTAACGCTGCACTTGTTGGCTTTGTTACACATGTTAAGTTTTCTATATGCGAAGCAAAATCATGCTTCAGCATAGTAAGACTCAGGCTGTTGTTTCTTTTCTTCAAAGCGCAAAACTTCTAAACAATGCTGAATCGTCTTACCAATACGAGCGTGGGTCTCAATTGAAGAAATTTTTGGCCAAGTTGCACGTTCCCCTTCTCTTTGCAAACGCTTAAACAGATGTGGACGTGGGTTTTGCAAAGTATAGGTATAATGACTTAGGCTATATTTAGCAATGATGTTCACATCACCGTAATAACGCTGTCCCATTACTCCATAGCCATGATCTAACAATCTTCTAACTGGAGAAATAGAACCAAGTCGTTGACGCGTAAAATCCATAACGCCCATTGATAACACTTTACCTTGGCGTCTTAGAATCCTTTCAGGCCAGCTTAAAACGTCCTTACGAAAACGGTCCGCATCATTTTGCATGAATGGAACAATATGTGGGTTAACTTGACTCGCAATGGTGTAATTCAAGTTATAAAGTCGTGCCATTCTTTCTTGTGGAAAATCGCTTCGTACACTTCCATCCACCCATTTTGTATTTGCCATATAAGGTGTATGTTCACCGTCATAACGTTTACTGGTTAAACGCACCGGTGGGAATAAAATTGGCACGGCACATGAAGCCAATACCGCACTCCACACCAAAACATTCGGTGTCATAATGGCGTTCATAATTCTTGGGTTTTCTGTTGCATCATATGGCGCCACTGCCACATTAATGTTTAAACCAGATTTCTTGAAAGCTTCTTCAAAAGTCAGATCACCCAAATTCTCAATGAGGAATTTTTTCAAATACTGAACATCGGCAATTCCACCATTGCCTTTAATGAGTTCACGGAATTTCCTAAAATGAAAAGCATCACTAAAAAATTGCTCACCATTTAATAAGTTTTGGATATCTTCACTGGCAGAGGTTCCAAGCATACCTGTCATAATTGCTCCTGCACTTGAGCCAGAGAGCACTTTAGGCATTAAGTCTTGTTCAATTAAAGCCTTACATACTCCCGTATGAAAAAGTCCTAAAGTCGCCCCGCCCGAAAACATAAGTGCAGGTTGTCCATACGCCTTTTCACAGTTTTCAAAAAACTCTATTTTTTCTTTTCTTTGAAACGTAATGCATTCACTTGAAGCAATGTAAGCCAAGCTTTGGCTAACTTCTTCAATATAGTCTTCAATTAACTTTTTTGTACCGACATGTGTGGCGGCAAAAAGCATTGGATGACCAATATTTGCAATATCGTAGGTTAGACCTTCTTTAAGTAAATAGATGAGGTCTAATGTGCGATGTTGCTGACGATATCTTTTGAGCAAAGTGTATCGATAAGAAATGAGTTCGGCATCGAAGTAAGGTGAACTATTATCAAATTTCCACTCTTGCACACCTGTTTCTTCATCTAGTTTTAATGCAAAAGACTTCCATTCTTCATAAGATTCAGCCATGTCTAATTGACGTTGTAATTTTTTGATACGGTAAGCCTGATGTGGATTCATATCACTTCGTATTTTTTCAAACATATTTCGTCCTCATCTTCACAGATGATTTTACTGAATAGACATCACAACACTATGCTCGGTCTGAACATTTCAATCAATTGCAAAACCGATAAAGTGTATAGGCAATAAGTTTTTTGTAAGCCTGTTAATTTCGGTGTTAGTATCCTGTCAAACACTGTTTAACATGATTGACTTACCATGGCTACCATTGATTTACCGGACAATTTAGTTCAAACATTATCACTTGTATTAAATCAGTTACAGCAAGTCTTGCCTGAGCCTAGACAAGAAACAGATTTTACTGCACCTGCTTTTAGATGGGAAAATCAGCAACTTAATGCCATCTATACGCCAAAAAATATTTATCTTGATGACTTAAAAGGCATTGAGCGTCAAAAAGAAAAAATTATTCAAAATACTTTGCAATTTTTAAATGGCCTGCCAGCAAATGATGTGCTGTTAACCGGCTCACGTGGTACAGGAAAATCATCTATTGTTCGTGCTTTACTCACTGAGTATGCCCCTCAGGGATTACGTTTAATTGAAATTGAACGTGATGATTTATCAGACTTACCTAAAATTCAAAAACTCATTCAAAATCGACCTGAAAAATATATCGTCTATTGTGATGACTTGGCTTTTAATGCCGAAGATGAAAATTACCGTAGTCTAAAAAGTGTATTAGATGGTTCATTACAGTCAGGTTCAAGTAATTTTATTATTTATGCAACCAGTAACCGTCGCCACCTGTTACCAGAATTCATGCATGAAAATACACCTGTAACTAAGGTCGATGTTCCCCAATATACTGAGCTACATCCACAAGAAGCGATAGAAGAAAAGATCTCTTTGTCGGATCGTTTTGGTCTATGGCTATCTTTTTATCCAATGGATCAAAACCTATATTTAGAAATCGTTGAGCATTATCTTGATAAAGCAAACATGCCTTTCAATGATGAAGTTCGTGCTGAAAGTTTACGTTGGTGTCAGATGCGTGGTCAGCGCTCTGGCCGTGCTGCTTACCAGTTCTCAAAGCATTGGATTGGTTTAAATGGGTTAAAACAGTTGTCTAACAATTAAATGACGAATGTCCCGCAAAGCCTTGGCTTTGGCCTGAAAGCCGCTTAGATTTGGCAGTTGTTTTTCATAACCTAAAACAAAGATAGCCCTTCTTTAGGTTTATATATGAAAAAACAATTGCCAAAAATTTCTACAGCCAGTAAAGCGCTTGGTAAAAGTTTATTACTTGCACAAGGCGTTTTAGACCAAGCAAAAAAATATTCAACTCTTCCTTTTACTCAAGCTCATAGCATCCGTCCACGAGTTGACGAAAAATATTATAGCTGGACACATTACGGTATCTTTTTCCCGCTTTTACCAGAGCCGCATCGCTATCTAAACATTATGATTTTATTAGGCACGCCCGGTGCGCTAGCCTTTGATCATGACAACATAATTAATGAAGACCCCAGAAAAACAGCCACGTTCTTTTCAAGTACTGCCGCGGTTGAGCAAGCTTTGCTTAAAGCTTATATCATTCCAAAAGAGACACAAATTAATAAAGATGGAAGCTTAATAGAATTAGGTAAAGAGATTTCAATTCAAGGGAAGTTCCCTCAAATTCACATTAATGGACATTATGATGGATTTGATTTCGACTTTGATATCGATATTACTTCACATGTTTCGTGGTTTATAAAAACACCAATCTATGATCATTTTAGTTTATTGGCAAAGTTTAAAGGTTTTTTAAACTATCAAGCAGAACGCATTGAAAGTGAAGGACTTTGCACTTACGAATATGCACGAGCAGTTGGTCCACATAGTTTCATAAACAAACTTCTTCCTGACGCTTATAAACTGCCGCTTGATTTTTTTACTTATCAAATTATTAATTTAAACGACAATACTCAACTTCTTCTTACTAAAGCAGATATTGCAGGACAGACGGTAGCTTATAGCCTGCATATTAGATATCTTGATCAGCCAGCTGAAATTTATACAGATGTTAGCTTTGACGTTATTTCTCATCAAGTCGATGACTATATCTCACCGACTGGAGAAAAGATGCGACTTCCAAAATATTTTTCTTGGATCGCTCTAAATGATGCAAAGCAAATTATCTTAAACATTCAGGCAGAAATTGACTGCCCATTCCGTTATGGTCATGGGCGAGGTTATGCGAGTAGCTATATATTTACAGGTCATTGTTTTGGCAATGAAGTTCAAGGCCGTGGTTACATCGAATATATTGATATCGAAAATCAACAAGCCTTTGAAGATGAATAATCTTACTCAGGAATAGTAAGTTCGGTCATCGGCCAGCGCGGCGTGGTCGTTACCGCTAAACCATCATGCTGACCTGCTTTTAAACGTTGATAACCAGCAAATGCAATCATTGCCCCATTATCAGTACATAAAGCAGGTTCGGCATAATAAACTTGCGCTTTAATTTTCGCCAAAGAAGTTTCTAATTGCTCGCGTAGTCTTAAATTTGCGCTAACTCCACCTGCAATCACTAAACGTTTAAGTCCGGTTTGCTTTAAAGCTTTTACTGATTTTTTTACCAAGGTATCTACAATTGCCTCTTGGAATGAAGCAGCGATGTCAGCGTCACGGTTTTCACCATTCAATTTTTTCAATTGAACAGACACAGCTGTTTTTAAACCACTAAAAGAAAAATCTAGACCTTGATGAAGCATAGGTCTTGGAAACTCGAAAGCTAATGGATCACCAGATAATGCAAGTTTTGCGATATTGGGCCCACCCGGATATGGCAAGCTCATCATTTTTGCAACTTTATCAAAAGCTTCGCCCGCAGCATCATCAATAGACTCACCCAATAGTTCATATTGACCAATAGCGTGGGCTGCCATCAATTGTGTATGTCCACCTGAAACTAACAATGCTACAAACGGAAATTCAGGTGGTTGACTTGAAAGTAATGGGGCCAACATATGACCTTCCATATGGTGAACACCAATTGCAGGTTTATTTAAAGAAAAAGCTAAAGTTCTGCCAAACAGTGCACCTGTCATTAATGCTCCCATTAAGCCAGGACCACGCGTATAAGCAACCGCATCAATCTCTTGTTTTGTTACACCACTTTGTTCAAGCAATTGATTCATTAAAGGAATTAATTTACGAACATGGTCACGAGAAGCAAGTTCAGGTACTACTCCACCATATTCGGCATGAAGTTTAATCTGGCTATAAAGAACCTGTCCCCGTAAGCCGAGTTCGCTATCATAAAGTGCCAACCCTGTTTCATCACAAGAAGTTTCCAAGCCTAAAACAATCATCAAAACTGCCTTTTATATGAGTCAAAATATTGCAATCGCTATTATAGACTTGTGATATGAGTTGTAAATGAGTAAAATACTGACCTTCACTTGTGATCCGGCGCAATGGTGTGCCTGATCTTATCCATAATCTAGAGGATTTTACATGCCACAAGTTAAGTTGAAAGAAGGCGAACCAGTTGACGTAGCTATCCGTCGTTTCAAACGTTCATGCGAAAAAGCTGGTGTTTTAGCTGACGTTCGTAAACGCGAATTCTACGAAAAACCAACTCAAGAACGTAAGCGCAAAAAAGCTGCAGCAGTTAAACGCTACCAAAAGAAATTGGCTCGCGAATCTGTACGTACTACTCGCCTTTACTAATTAATTTGTGATTGACTGCTGAATTATGACTACTTTAAAAAACCAAATTACTGATGCATTAAAAACTTCTATGCGTGCCAAAGATATGGCAACAGTGACGGTTTTGCGTAGTCTACAAGCAGCAATTAAGCAAATCGAAGTCGATGAGCGCAAAGAGCTTGACGACGCTCAGGTTCTTGCGGTCATTGAAAAGCAAATTAAACAACGTAAAGAATCGATCAAAGCCTTTGAAGGTGCTGGTCGTAATGATTTAGCTAGTAAAGAACAAGCCGAAGCTGAGATTATCTCTCAGTTTCTACCAGAAGCTATGACTGAGGAAGAGCTTGATTCTATCATTGAGCAAACGATTGCTGCTCAAGAAGCAACTAGCATGAAAGATATGGGTAAGGTGATGAATTCTCTACGTCCGATCATAGCCGGGCGTGCCGATCCTGCTCAAGTTTCAGCAAAAATTAAAGCTAAGTTAGCTTAATTACCCTTTCTTAAATTTTATATTTCTTCCAATCAAGCTTCTTTATTTTGTCTATACTTGCACATCCGCAAATTAAGTAAGTTATAACTCTTAAATTTTCATTCTTCGCTCATCTTGCATTTGTTTCAAACGACTGTCTATTCTTGCCGACATTGCTTGATTATCTTTTGCCAATCGCTGGGCATGCAACATTGATTTAATTGCATTTTCCTCACTACCCGACCAATATTCTGCTTCAGCCCGATAGCGTAAAACATTAACCGCTCTTAAAGGTCCATTCTTATCCAAATTCGCAGCTTGCTGTAAAAATTGCCAACCTTGTATATCTCTTGGATTCTTATTAATAAATCTTTGAACCAAGGTTTGAACTTGCGCAAACTTACCTTGGCGCAGCAACACCTCAGCCAACTTATAACTAAAAGCTTTATTTTCAGGCATCGTCATCTGCATAGAAGCAATTGTAGTATAAGCTTGATCTAACTTATTTTGGCCAAGATAAATATCTGTCTGCAATAATGTTACAAGAGGCTTTCCACTAGATTTCGCTTGATCTAGAGTAGACTGCGCTTGTACATAATCACCTTGTCTTGTGTAAAATGCTGCCAAGGCAATCAGACCAGCAATATTTTTTTGCGAGGCCAAACTTTGTAGTTGGTTTTCAGTGGCCTGATTGGCAACCACCATGGTGTACCATTTTAAAATTTCAAAATCTGCATCATATATACGATTTTTAACTCTAGGCAGCTGGTTTGCACGGAGCCTAGCTTCACTCATACGCTCAGTCGTCAAGGGATGAGTCAACCAGAAATCCGGTAAAAAACTTACTCGACTTGTAGCTCTATGCATTGTTTCAAAGTAATCAGCCATACTTTGAGGGTTATAACCCGCCGCATACATATATTGCATACCAATACGGTCTGCTTCACGCTCTTGATTTCGACTATATGTTAATTGCTTATCCATGAGTGCAGCTTGAGTTCCAAGCATCACTGCTGCACCCGCATCACCACCACCCTGCGCAGCTATAGCCACCCCCGCTAAAAGTCC
The DNA here is from genome assembly GCF_013009345.1 of Acinetobacter geminorum. GTDB lineage: Bacteria > Pseudomonadota > Gammaproteobacteria > Pseudomonadales > Moraxellaceae > Acinetobacter > Acinetobacter geminorum. The sequence continues at coordinate 17,013 of NZ_JABELE010000008.1, forward strand.
TGCTAGACTTAGCAATGTTTGACCTTTAAAGGCTTCTTCAGAGCGACTAAAATGTCTTTGCGATACATGCGCAATTTCATGCGCCATAACACCAGCAATTTCATCAATATTTCGTGCTGAGGCAATAAGCCCTGTATTGAGCGCAAATAAGCCACCCGGAACAGCAAAAGCATTAATTTGCGGGTCTTTAATCACGACTAAACCAATCGGCTGACCAAGCTGAGTTTCACTTAAAATACTCGAAAATACCTGAAAAAATTGATCTTCTAACCAGACATCCTGAATAACAGGCATTTGTTTATGAACTTCACGAAAAACTTTTTCGCCAATAAATTTTTCTTTTTGTTGATCAAGCAAACCAATCCCACTTCCAATATTTGGAATTTCTACTTGATTTGCAGAAGGCTGAGGGTCGAAAGGCTGTGCGTACGAAGCATTTGTTATAAAAGCCGTACTTAAAATAATTGGCAAAAATCTCAAAAGTTTTTCTCTAGTAAAATTAAACCATCAAAAAAGTCTACTGATATAAAACATAAAAAATTATGTTCAATCAATAGACTTTTAATATATCACTCGAGATCGCTTAGTTTTGCAATGAAGTGTTATTAATCATTTATGCAAAGTTTGGGTTTACCAAATATCTAGGAGTTTTATCCTCTAAAGCTTCAACCAGATTTTTATAAGCAAGATTTGCCATTTTTTTACGGGTCTCTGCAGTCGCAGATCCTACGTGAGGCAAAGTAACAACATTTGGCAGTTTAAAAAGCTCTGAATCTTGTAAAGGTTCTTTTTCATATACATCTAAACCAGCCCCGAAGATTTCACCGCTTTGTAAGGCCTCAATCAATGCATGCTCGTCAACCACTGAACCACGCGCAATATTTATAAAAATAGCGTGCTTTTGCATAAGCTCAAATTGAGCTTTACCCATCAAGGCTTTCGATTCATTATTTAAATCAACTGCGGTTACTACAAAATCAGACTGTTGCAATAACTCATCTAAACCAAGATATTGTGCTTTTAAAGGCTCTGCCAATTCAGGTTTTTCACGGCGGTTATGGTAAACAATATTCATGTTAAATCCATAAAAACCACGTCGTGCAATTGCAGCACCAATATTACCAAGTCCAATAATTCCTAGCGTCTTTCCAAAAACATCTAAACCAAACTGTTGAGGCCCAACAGTTCTTTTCCATTCACCTTGTTTAGTCCAATGATCAAGAAAAGGAACTTTTCGAGCGGCACTTAGTAATAATGTAAAAGCAAGATCAGCCGTTGTTTCAGTTAAAACATGAGGGGTATTTGATAACCAGATTTTTCTTTGGTTTAGATAAGCCACATCATAATTGTCATAGCCAACTGTTACAGATGAAATAATTTTGAGTTTTTGAGCAGGCGCAAGATTACTTTCATTAAGAAGTCGACCAGCACCAATCATTCCATCAGCATCTACAACTTGTTGGCGTATTTGCTCATTAATATCACCCAGTTTTGGATTAAGAACCACAACATGATAATCCTGTTGTAATCGAGACAAAATTTCTTCATCAATTTGGCTAAAAACTACAACTTTTTTCATGTAAATCCCTACTACTCGTTGTTATCTTGCATTAATTGCCATAACCTTTTTTTAAGGAGTGGTTTCTCCAACATCTCTTTTAAACTCGCCAAATGAATAATATTGGCATGTTGAATATAAGAACATTCACCAAGGCACAAGATTTTCTTGCCTGCTGCGACAGCATCTAAAAATCCTTGAATATATGAACCTGCACCACGTTGGTCTTGATAGTTAGCTAAAGGGAACGGCCATTTTAGTTCAGCATATTGCCCTATTTTTGCTTTTTGAATGTTATTCCAAAGCTGCTTTTCTTCTTCACTTAAATTAGTAACATCTAAAAAAATAACACACTTTTCAAGCGCAAAAGCCTGCAACTCAAATGAAGCAATCGTAACCACTGGAGCTTGTACTTCAGCACGAGGTACTACAACAGGCGGAACTTCTACTGGAAGTGGTACCGCAATTTCAGGTTCAGCTTTTGGAATTTCGTTGACTTGTGGTTTTGTCGGCTGCTCAACAACTGGATTGCTCTTAGAAGGCAATATAATTGGCTCACCTTCTGGAGCAGCTTGATCTCGCCAGAGGCTTTGAGCATTATTTCTTTGGCACACCTGTATCTTAGGAATCCATACATCAATTCCCAAAGTTGCCAATATATTTCTTTGCTGCCCAATCATCTGTAAATCAATACCTCTACTCTACCTACATTCTAACGGGCTTCAGTTTTTTTTTCAGTGTTTTATTTCATTCAGATGTTTTTATAATCGTATATGTCTTTTAAATAATCATCACACTATTTCTCTTTTGCATTTGATCCACAATTTCTTCTGTCTCAAAGCCAAAACGCCAATAAAGCAATTCAAGCACATCCAGTTCATCTTGCGTGATAATACGGTCACTCCACAAGCACATTTCTGCAATAGCTAGAATACTTAGACGGTCACGTAATAATAAACCAGCAATATCATTTAAAATTTCAGCCAGATCTAATGGCTCATCTGAAATTTCATCATAGATATACATTTCATCTGGATTGAGTAACGAACGTAAAATGCGCTCACGTACTTCTAACTGATTCGGGCTATTAATTTGTTGAACATGAAGCAGAGCATCAATCAAACGGACAATTTGAGGTTTCACTTCTTCAAATGCAGTCGGTAGATGTAACGGCATCAAGTTCAACTCATGTTTAACCCGCTCCAGTAAAAGTGCATCTAACAACCCAATTTCACCATCTTCTTGGATAATAAGTGCTAGCTTAGTAAGAAATTGCCGCGCAATACTTGCAGGTATATGCCCAATATTTTTACAAGCATCATGAAATATCTGAATATGGATACGCCCATCCAAATTCAATAATGCATCAATAATGGCATGACTCACAGGTGCATCTTTTGGAATGAATTCCCGATATTGGCGAATCATCAAAATAGCGACCATCACTTCACGCGAACCAGTCGCAGTTTGTAGTGCTCGTTGAATTAATTCTGGACGCTTTTTATTTCGACGTACATCACTACTCAGAGGCTTAATAGCATCATTTAATGCAAAACTAATTGGTGAAAGCCTTAATAAAGGTAGAGGCTGCGGAGATGACCACGGAATATAAATTTCTTTCTCAGATTCTTCCAAGAAATGAAATAAGCTAAACAACGGACGGTTACGAAGTTTCTTTAAATTTTCTAATTGTAAATCTTGTAGCAAAGTGGGATTTAACTCATAAATACGTTCACGAATACTCGGGTGAATATTCATCCAGCTTTGGGGGCTCAGTGAGTTAGCAAAACACATATGTGCGATTGATTCGGAATAAGCACTATGAATTTGCGAACCAGAGTGGTGAACATAAATACGCAACAAGGTTTGGGTATTTGCATTATTTTTTAATAGTCGTACTGTTTTTTGGTCATTACGAAAGGTACGCCCACTCAAAGTCAAATATTTGATAAAACGAGTAATCAGTACACCGAGGCTTCCAGCCAACCAGATGACTCCACCCACCGCAACAAAAACTGTTTCAAATTTATGTTTATAGCCCGGGCTATAGCGCTTAAAACCTTGTTTGGCTAATTTACTACCCCACTGACTAAAAGTTGTTAAACCACTATATAAAATCTTTAATTTTGTATTCTCAACAGCCTCACCCGATAAAATTTGATTAAACTCATGGCCCAATAAACCATATAACTCAAGCTTATCCAGATTCTGTAAAGCACCCCATGTCAGAATAATTACGATATCTTTGGGATGAAAACCTGCCGTAAGTGCATTTACACCAACTTCATCAGGTAGTACATATACGGTTGGAACTTTAAGTGAAAAAGTTTGCGCTAAGTGTTCTGTAATTTTTAATGCCGCAAGTTCTTCGGGAGTACTTTCCTCTTTCACCAAACGACGTGCTTTAAGTTGTTTTGCTAAAGAGTGCCCACCTTTACGCAGAATATAAAGTTCGGTAACTACCGACCAAACCATAATAAAAAGTAATAGCGCAATGAAGTAAGGACTTAAAGTATGCCACCAAATTGGTTGGCTATAATCAAAAAAATGTACGAGTAAACCTAAAATTAAATTTAAGATAAAAATAGTAAGCAACACAGCAACCAAACACATAGTGATGGACCATGCCATATTTTTATTTTCGATTAGATAGTGGCTTACTTCTTTCAATGTAAATATTCCCAATTACATTGTTAGGTTTCATCATAAAAGAAAAAAGCGGGAAATACCCGCTTTTTTCGGCGATTTCTATTCTTCTTTGATGCCTGTTAAATCTACAGAAGCAGCATCGACATTGACATCAATATAACCATCTTTTTTCTTTTTCGCAGAGTCATTACGCTTCTGCTCTAAGTTATTTAGATAGTTACCATCAATATCACCTGTTACATAGATTCCATCAAATACTGAGCAATCGAACTCAGTTAAGTCAGGCACTTTGCTGGTACGTACAGCATTTTTCAAGTCTTCCAATTCTTGGAAAATCAAACGATCAGCACCAATAATTTCTTGGATCTCTTCCACACTACGTTCTGAAGCAATAAGCTCAGCTTTAGCAGGCATATCAATACCATAAACGTTTGGATACATCACTTTTGGTGCTGCTGACGCAAAGTATACTTTTTTTGCACCAGAATCACGTGCCATCTGAATAATCTCATTACACGTTGTACCACGTACAATAGAGTCATCCACCAATAGAACGTTCTTACCTTTGAATTCTAACTCAACTGGGTTTAATTTCTGACGTACAGATTTTTTACGTTGCTGTTGACCCGGCATAATAAAGGTACGACCGATATAACGGTTTTTCATAAAACCTTCACGGAACTTCACACCTAGAATATTTGCAAGTTCTAAAGCTGAAGTACGGCTCGTATCAGGAATTGGGATAACCACATCAATATCGTGGTCCTCACCCCAGTCACGTAAAATTTTATGAGCAAGCTTTTCACCCATTTTTAAACGCGCTTTATAAACCGAAATTCCGTCAATAATGGCATCAGGACGAGCAAAATAAACGTACTCAAAAATACATGGGCGATATTTAGGATTAGCAGCACATTGTTTAGAGAACAACTGACCATTTGCATCGATGAAAATTGCCTCACCTGGTTCAATATCACGCTCAATTTTAAAACCAAGAGCAGTAATAGCAACCGATTCAGAAGCAATGATGTATTCCATCTCACCCTGTTCAGTCACACGTGACCCATAAATGAGTGGACGTATACCATTTGGATCACGGAAACCTACCAAGCCATGACCAGTGATCATCGCTACGACACCATACGCACCCTGACAACGCTCATGCACACGAGAAACCGTGTGAAAAATATCGTCAGCTGTAGGATTTAAAGTGCCTTTCTTCTGTAATTCATGCGCGAACACGTTTAAAAGAACTTCTGAGTCAGAATCAGTATTCATATGACGTAAATCTGTTTTAAACAGGTCATCATGAATTTCTTCTGCATTGGTCAAATTACCATTATGTGCAAGTGTAATACCGTAAGGTGAGTTTACATAAAATGGTTGTGCTTCAGCACTGCTCGCAGAACCAGCAGTTGGGTAACGTACATGGCCAATACCATAATTACCAAGTAATGCTCTCATATGACGAGTATGAAAGACATCACGCACCATACCGTTATCCTTACGAAGGAAAAGACGGCCTTCATGGCAGGTTACTATTCCAGCTGCATCTTGCCCACGATGTTGCAACATCGTTAAAGCATCAAACAACATTTGGTTCACTGGCGATTTACCGGCTATACCAACAACTCCACACATAGCAACCTCGCAGACAAGCTAGGAATTAATAAAAAGGATTCTTTGTCGAATGGTCGGATCGGTTTTCTAAATCTTCCGATTCGTCCATTGGTTTTGAAGGAGTGCCTGATGCACTACCTCCAGATGTTATTTGATGAAATGCCTCACTTGCAGCATCTTTAGATAACTCGGTAGCTAAAGGCGCATAAGGCAATAAAAACTGTATAAATTTGGACTGTTTCCAGTGCGGTGAACTTTCAACCCAAGGCCCTACACCCTGCATTGTAATTAGTACAACCAACAAGCCTTTTAAAGAACCAAAAGCACCACCTGCTAAACGATTTAATGGCCCCAATTTCAGACTTTTCAAGAGGCCATTTAAAAATGCAGAGACGATCCATGTTAAAACAATGATCAAAAGTGCTATAAATGCAAAAGCTGCAATTTTTTGAACAACTGGATCATGACTTAAACCCGACATAGACGGAGCAAGAAGGACAGCATATTTTGCACCCATAATTAATGCAATGACCCATCCTACCAAGTTCGCAAAGGCTTTAATAAATCCTTGTCGCAAACCGTTTAGCCCCCCAATGAGCAAAAGTATCAGAATAATGATATCAATTGTGTTCATATTCACTTAAGTCATGGCTGCAACACATTGTTTCACTAGAACAGGACCGGTATAAATAAGCCCGCTATAGATTTGCACTAATGTTGCTCCAGCTTGCTGTTTGACTGCTGCTTGTTCACCCGACAAAATTCCACCCACACCAATTAATGGGATTTGTCCTTTCAATGTTTGAGCAAACAAACGTAAGCATTCTGTACTTTTTTCAAAAACAGGTGCACCAGATAAACCACCCGACTCATTACCATTAGGTAGATTTTCTACACCTTCTCTTGATAAGGTAGTATTAGTAACGATCAAGCCATCAATTTTGAACTGCACTAATTGAGCTGCAATAAACTCAACATCTTCAGCTGTTAAATCAGGTGCAACTTTTAAAACCAAAGGAACATAGTGGTTATTTTGTTCAGCTAGCTCAAGTTGTCTTTCTTTTAAGGTTTGCAACAATTCAGTTAATGCATCGCCACTTTGTAAACTTCTTAAGTTCTTAGTATTTGGAGATGAAATATTAACGGTAATATATGAAGCGTAGTTATACACTTTCTCAAGGCAAATCAAGTAGTCATCAACAGCTTTTTCTACAGGCGTATCAGCATTCTTACCAATATTAATGCCTAAAATTCCTTTAAACTTTGAAGCTTTGACATTTTCGATCAGCTTATCAACACCATCATTATTGAACCCCATACGGTTAATAATGGCTTGAGCTTCTGGAATACGGAATAAGCGCGGCTGCGGATTACCCGATTGAGGACGAGGTGTAATGGTTCCAATTTCAATAAAACCGAACCCCAACCCAGCTAAAGCATCAATGTGTGCACCATTTTTATCAAGACCGGCTGCCAAACCTACTGGATTTGGAAATTCAATTCCCATACAAGTCGTTGGTTTCGCCTCTACGCTCTGACGGAGTAGGCCGAACTTATGTGCTTTATCAAGCATAGATAATGTTAATTCATGGGCACGCTCTGGTGCTAAACTAAACAACATCGGGCGAGCAAGTGAATATAACATACCAATCACAATCTACTGATTTTAGGTAGGCATATTATAGGCACAGGGAGCACAAAACACCATGCTTAAGACCAGCATATTTTAATATGTTATTGAACCGTCGCTGTTAATTTAATCTGACCTTCACTTGAAACCATTTCCATTTTTTCAATACTTAAGCCCATTTGTGCCAGTTGGGTTAAAAAGTTAGCTAAAATTGCGTAATTCTGATGAGTAACAATAATTTGTAACTGCTCACCATTTTGTTGAGAAGTAACCGTTAAACCTTGCTGTTGAGCTACACGTTGTATTTTTTCTGCCTGCCCCAGCTCAAGCTCACTCGCAGGTTTCATAGTGACCGCATTACTTTGCATCCACACCATCAAATCTTTTAAATCATTTAAACGCTGTTGCTGTTGTTCTGCTAAGGAATGCATTTTCCAAAGTGAAGCTCCAATAATAGCTACTACAACAAAAATTGTAGTAAAGACCACCATAATACGTTCACGGACAGTCAAACGGTCTAAATATTGATTAACTTGTTGGATCCACTGATCAAAGCGGTTCTGCAATTGAGCTAACATTTTCATTATTGTATTTTCACCACCCCAATTGCCCCACCACCATCGGCTTGAACATTACCTAACTCTGCCTTAAATCCTTGCTGATTGAGTTGCTGAGTTAAAGCTTGCAAATCATCTGCAGATTTTGCTTTTAAAGCCATGGTTAGTGTAGAGGCATCATAATTTAATTGTTGAGCTAAAATTTGTCTTTGCATCAAAATAGGTCCAACACGGCTCAATAAAGAAAGTGCTTGTGTATCACCTTGCTTACTCATGCGTAAATGACTTTCAAATTGGCTTTTTATATTTTGTTCGTTTACACGACTAGAAGGACCAAACCAATATTTATATTGCTCTATCGCCTGTTCAGCTGTTTGATTCGCTACATTTCTTAATTTGACCCAACGCAATAAATCATAGCTAAACTGAACCACAATGATTGCTAAAAGAATAACAGCACATGCTTTCCAGTAACCTGAGACAGTTTGCTCTTGTCCTTTGGCTTTCGGTAAAATATTAAAAGGATGCTGTTTAGGTTTATCTAAACCCTGAAATTGATAAAAAAACTCTGAACGTTGCTCAACACTAGAAGCTGCTTCTAAGCTTTCTAATTGTTCTGTCGTTAATCCACTATATTGATAGTTTGTTTCAACTGGCTGGAATTCCAAAAATAATCCCAAATCATCTAGTGAATTACCCACCCATTTACTTTCACGCGCCAGTAATTTTTGATCAATATTACAAAGGATAACTTGGTGTTCTTGTGGTTCTGGCAAAATCAAAAAGTCTGGCAACAAAGCAACAAGCTTGATTGGCAACAAATTCATTGCATGTTGCCATGTTTCCACAGTGGTTTTTGCAACGCCCAATATTGTTAATTGATCAGCATGAAAATGATGAACCACTTTCATGTGATCAATCGGTAAAGTCACAAACTCTTCAAGCAAATATTTAACACCATCTGCCCCCAGTTGTTTGTAATGAGACTTTGCTATTTGTTGCTGGAATACCTGAGCATGACGACTAGGAAAAAAGACGACAGCCTCTTTTCCTTGATGTAATTGTAGGTCTTGTATTAATTGGTCGAGGCTTTCAGCCTGCAACCAGTTTTCTCCGTTAGACCAATGCCATATTCCATTGGTTTCAGGCATCCATAAATACAGCATAATGGGCTAAATAACCTTTTTAATTATATTGTGGGTATAAAACTATTTTTTTGTGTTGATAAGCCAGTTGCAATCACAGCCTGATCATAAATTCGAGCTTCAGCCAATGCAAATGGATTAAAGTTTTCATGAGTCAGTAGCTCAGCAATATGCCCTACTACATTCATATGACAAACTACTACAATTGACTCATAAGGAATCTGTGACAACCACTCAATTGCTTCTTTAGCATTATCATCTGGCTTAATTTTATCGCATAACAACACAGGCACATCTTTAAAATAAGCTTGAATATGTGCCAATGTCTCTTGAGCACGTAACAAAGGACTAACTACAAAAATATCAGGCTTAACAATATCTTTTAAAAATGTTGCTGTCTGTTCTGCTTGAGCATGTCCACGAGCAGTAAGAGGACGTTTAGTGTCGTTACCATTTACAGGTGGAGCGGCTTCCCCATGGCGAACCAATGTCAGTTGCATAAATTTTCCTTGTTAATAATTCCTGCATTATAACCACAATTTATGACATTTCTTCTTCAGACTTCGTGATGAGGTAAAACAAATTCAACATCACTACGGTGTCCGTTTTTCATAAGAGATAATGCAATATTTAAAGGAGGTGCCCCTTCAAAAATAACTTCATATAAAGCGTTAGTGATAGGCATATAAACATCTAATTCTTCTGCTTTACCACGCACCTGAACGATTGTATTGATGCCTTCTGCTGTCTGCCCCAACTCTTTACTTGCCTGATCAAGTGTTTTACCTGAACCTAAAGCATAACCAATCTGATAATTACGGCTTAAAGGACTATTACAAGTAGCGAATAAATCACCAACACCTGACAACCCCAAGAATGTAAGCGGATTTGCACCTTGTTTTACTGCAAAACGGCTCATCTCGGCCAAAGCACGCGTTAAAATCATACTCTTGGTGTTTTCACCAATCTTGTAAGCGGCACCAATTCCCATTGCAACCGCATAAATATTTTTAAGCGCACCACCTAACTCCACACCGTGCACATCATCACTACCAAAAACACGGAATAGAGCACTATGCAGAGCATGTTGCACAGCATAACGTACTAATTCAGAGTCACTGGCAATAACAGTGCCAGATGGCATACCTGCCATAATTTCTTTTGCAAGGTTTGGACCTGATAGCACACCATAAGGAACTTCAGGTAATTCTTCACGAATGATATCGCTCATGAAGCTGAAAGTTTTAGCTTCAACACCTTTGGTTAAAGACACAACCGCCTGTGCAGTAATATAAGGAGCAATTTGTTTTAAGACATCACGGAATGAGTGACTCGGAATTGCGACCAAAATAATATCTCGATCACACACGGCTTGCTCAAGATCAGACACAGCGCGTAATGATGACTCTAAAATAAAATCTGGCAAATAACGTTTATTAATGTGGGTTTTATTAATTTCCTCAGCTGTTTCGGCATCACGAATCCAGATCATGGTATCGCAACCATTACGTGCAGCTAAATTTGCCATAGCCGTCCCGAAGCTACCTCCCCCCAGAACAGTAATACGTAAAGCGGTTTTTTTATCAACCGCAACTGGTTCTACCAAATCTGTAAACTTAAATTCAGCCATCTTTTATTATCCTATTTCTTACTTCTACAGACGTTTAAGCCTGCCAAACTTTTACGAATTCTTTACTTTCAATATCTGCACGCGGTGCAATCACTTTAGCTGCTGTGCCGACGTAAATAATACCTGAAATTAAATCACGGGGTTGCAGACCTAAATGCTGTTTTAACCAATTTGATTCGACAACTGCACCACTACGCCACATGGTCGAAAAACCTTGAGCTTGTAGAGATAATAAAAGATTTTGTACTGCGGCACCCGTACTTAAGATTTGTTCAAAATGCGGTACTTTCGGATGATCTTGGAGTTGTGTAAGCGCTAAAATGAGTAGCGGAGCACGAAAAGGATGTTGTTTAACACGTTCGAGTTGAGCGGGATCAGTTTCACCTAAATCTGCCAAAGCTTTTGCTAGAACTTCACCAAAAGCACCACGTTGTTCGCGTGAAATAACCACAAAACGCGTTGGCTTAAGTCGATGATGATCTGGAGCAGTCAAAGCTGCTTGGAAAGCTAACTCTAATTGCTCTGTACTTGGAGCTGGTTCAACTAATTGGCCAATAGACTGACGCTGATGAATATTTTGGTGAATTATTTGTATTGCTGAATCCGTCATTAATATTGATCTAACTCAAAAATTCAAAATAGATTAGCATAATCTACCGTTAATCCACCATTGAATCTAGTTTATAAAATTAGCGAACTCTCACTTTGACATTTTTTAATACAAAACATCAAAACTCATACAACGTCTTCAAAATCAAATAGAAAACTTGTGTTCAAATATCAATATCTTTTAGCGATTAACTTTAGGTGCATTATGAAAAAAATAATTTTAGCGAGCGCAATGAGCGGTGTTGTTTTATTACTTAGTGCTTGCGCAACTACTCCTAAAAATACTTTAGCAGTTCAAAAAGAAAATAATCAGTTTGAAGTTACAGGTATTGGTAAAACCAATTTAATCGCGAAGAATAATGCGATTACTGCAGCTCAAAAAACTTGCTCAAAAAACACTACGCCAGTCGTTGTAGATGAAAAAACAACATATAACGGTGTATTAAAAGATGTTGTAAGCGAAAAAACAGGTCAAATGGTTGAAGCAGCAGCAGGTGTTATTGGTACATTAACTGGTAAAAATGCATCTCTAGCAAAAGATGATGACTACCAAACCACGCTTACCTTTTATTGTAAAATTAACTAATCAAAAAAAATCCCAATCAAATGATTGGGATTTTTTATTAGCAATAACCATCTAATCTGGTCAGTGGTAATTTTTTACCAATTGCTTTTTCAATTTCGGGTAAATAGAAGGCATCATCTTCAGATAAGAAACTAATACTTACCCCTTGTGAGCCAGCACGACCTGTACGACCAATACGGTGCACATAATCATCAGACTGTTCAGGCAATGTAAAGTTGATGACATGCGACACACCATCCACATGAATACCACGACCAGCAACATCTGTCGCAATCATAATATTATGTTTACCTTGCTTAAATTGCTCTAACATTTTTAAACGTTTATCTTGAGCAATTTCACCTGAAAGCATACCTACTCTGTATCCATCTTTCTTTAAATGATCATAAAGACGACGCACCTGATCACGTCGATTAGCAAAAATCATCACTTTATCGATCGGTTCTTCACGCAAGATATCTTGTAATAAACGATATTTATCTTGTTTAGCCACAACATAAACACGTTGCTCAACATCATTATTCGTTTTTTGCTCAGGCTCAATTTCAACAGTGATTGGTTCAAACAACCATTGTCTTGCCAAATTAAGAACATCATAACTAAATGTCGCTGAGAACATGAGCGTTTGACGCTGTTCCTTACGAGGAGAATAACGGACAATACGTTTTACCGAAGGAATAAATCCCATGTCCAATAAACGGTCGGCTTCATCAATAACTAAAAATTCAATTTGATCTAGCCAAACTTCTTTCTGTTCTACAAAATCAATTAGACGCCCAGGTGTAGCCACCATGATATCGACAAAATTAGCATCTAGCTGTTTCTTTTGCTTATCAAAATCCACACCCCCTAATAATGTTACAAGGTGCAAATCTGAAAATTTTGTGAGTAGCTTTGCATCACTTTCAATCTGCAATGCCAATTCACGAGTAGGGGCCAAAATTAAGGCACGTGGCTCACCACGGAAACGCTGCTCTTGAACTGGATTATTGAGTAAATCATTAATTACACTAATCAGAAAGGCTGCTGTCTTACCAGTTCCTGTTTGTGCTCGCCCAATTGCATCATGCCCGGCTAATGTATATTTTAAAACCTTTTGCTGAATTGGGGTCATTTGAGTAAACCCTAAAGCATCAATCGCCTTTTTAAGTTGCGGATGTAAATTCAAGGTTTCAAAACCAGATGTCATAAATACGTGCTCTAACAAACAATCTCTCGAATGAGAAGATCATTATAAACAAAAACGCCCCAATTCAAAAATTGGAGCGTCCATGATTCATCAAAAGATGAATTAGTCTTAGTCTAAAGGCTGAACGTTTTCAGCTTGAAAACCTTTTTGACCTTGTACAACGCTAAATTCTACGCGTTGACCATCACGTAGAGAACGGTGACCGTCACCTACGATTGCACGGAAATGAACGAATACGTCGTCACCGCCGTTACGTTGAATAAAACCAAAGCCTTTAGTGTCATTAAACCACTTTACTACGCCTTGTTCACGAGCTGTCATAAGTCAATCCTCAGATGTTGAAAAAAGGACCTTCCGGTGTTGCAAACAGCAGAGCAAACAAGGTTTTAAAATATTTATAATCTTAAAGCTTGTAATCATTCTGTAAAACTATCAACAATTTCCGGTTACATCCATTTGTTATAGGGTTATTAAATCAATTTGATTGTGTGGTAAATCCTAAAACGGTTCGAGCTTAACATGGGTTTATGACAATTAATAGAATTTTTTTCAATTATTTCCCCTATTTTTAGTTCTTTTTTTAAACAGCTTATTACAATATTTTTTATAGAAATTAGCCAGATCTTCTTCCATAAAATATGCTGCAATTACTAAAAATTTGTTAGAATATTTTTTTTAGTTGTTTTGATGATGAATGAGCAATACTTCTTCTAATACAGCACCCATTGAAATTAATGCCCTTGGACAACCCTGCCCAATGCCATTGTTAATGCTAAAACGTGAACTTAAAAAAGCGTCGGGCAAACAACAATTTTTATTAAAATCGTCAGATCCTCATAGTGAAATTGATGTAACTCGTTACTGTGGTTTACATCATTTTATGTGTCAAACAACTCACATATCAGACAGAGAATTTCACTATTTAATTGAAACTCAATAATTCTTTGCTAAACTAAAAGATTAGAAATTGCATAAAATTTTACATTTCTCTACCCAATTTTCCTTAATTATGAAGCTGATTCAAATTAAGATGAATTTATTGGTTATCCCATTCGATCCTATAAGGAGAACTCATGAGTGACAGCAGCAATCAATTGATGCCCCTGTCATTGTCTGCGCCCGGTGTAAACCTTGGTGCATATATCAGTACTGTCAATCAGATTCCTATTTTAACGGCAGAGCAAGAAAAAGAACTTGCTGAACGTTATTATTATGACCAAGATCTTGATGCCGCAAAAATGCTGGTAATGTCGCATTTACGCTTTGTCGTTCACATTGCGCGCAGCTATGCAGGTTATGGCCTACCACAAGGCGACCTTATTCAAGAAGGTAATTTAGGCTTAATGAAAGCCGTAAAACGTTTCGACCCAAATATGGGCGTGCGTTTAGTATCTTTTGCCGTCCATTGGATTAAGGCAGAAATTCATGAATACGTTATACGCAACTGGCGTATCGTTAAAATTGCAACGACAAAAGCTCAGCGTAAATTATTTTTCAATTTACGTAGTTTAAAAAAATCGAGTAAAAAATTAACGCTCGAAGAAGCTCAATCAATTGCTAATGACTTAAATGTAACTCCAGAACAAGTTCTGGAAATGGAAGGTCGTTTAACTGCTTATGATGCTGCTTTTGAAGCACAAGGCGATGACGACGACGATACTCCACACACAGCGCCTGCGTTGTATCTTGAAGATAACCGCTACGACCCTGCCCGTTTAGTCGAGAACGAAGACTGGGAAGAGCAAAGTACTTCAGCCTTGCATGATGCCATGGACCAGTTAGATGACCGTTCGCGTAATATTTTGCAGCGCCGTTGGTTAGATGATGATAAATCTACCCTACATGAGCTTGCCGCTGAATATAATGTTTCGGCAGAACGTATTCGTCAGCTTGAAAAAAATGCGATGGAAAAAATTAAAACTGCCATGTCAGCTAGCTAAAAATAAATGTAAAAAATAAAAGGGCGATTCGCCCTTTTGTTTTATCTGGCTATGTTTAGCCAACCTATTCTATGGTAACGTTGCCTTTCATTATTCAGTTGCATTTTTTGTTATGTGGATCGCCATTTCAGCCCTTAATCTTGCTTTTGCAGTCATGTTGGGTGCTTTTGGAGCACATGGTCTTAAAGCTCACGCGGGTCCTGAGCAACTTGCTTGGTGGCAGACTGCAACCGACTACTTTTTTTATCATGCGCTTGGCCTATTAGCTCTTGGTATTTTAAGTAAGGTTCTTCCTCATTTCCCAATCAAGTTATCTTTCTTGCTTATCCAAATTGGTATTCTATTTTTTTGTGGTTCGCTTTACATCATGGCGCTAGGTTTACCACGAATATTAGGCGCAATTACGCCAATCGGTGGAGCCTTAATGATTGCGGGATGGCTAGTCTTGGCTTGGAATGCTTTCAAATACGCAAAATAATCGGAATGTGATCATGCAAATTTATTTAAATGGCGAATTAACGGACACGCCTAGCCAAAACCTGTTGCAACTCATTCAGGAGTTGGCACTTGAAGGAAAACGTTTTGCTGTTGAGCACAATCAGCAAATCGTTTCTAAAAGCAAATTAGAGCAAATTTCTATTGCTCAACATGACCGTATCGAAATTATTCACGCTGTTGGCGGCGGCTAAGTCGGAGTTATCCATGCAAGACACCCCTCTCATTATTGGTTCACGTTCTTTTCAATCTCGTTTATTGGTAGGAACAGGGAAATATAAAGACTTAAATGAAACGGATTTAGCCATTCAAGCTAGTGGTGCAGAAATCGTAACTGTCGCAATCCGCCGTGTGAATATTGGACAAAATCCAGATCAACCGAATTTACTTTCTGTCATTCCACCAGAAAAATATACAATTTTGCCAAATACTGCAGGTTGTTTTGATGCTGACAGCGCAGTACGTACCTGCATGTTAGCGCGTGAGTTACTCGATGGTCATAACCTAGTAAAACTTGAAGTTCTAGGTGATGAAAAAACCTTATATCCAAATGTAACCGAGACCTTAAAAGCGGCTCGTACTTTGATTGATGATGGTTTTGAGATTATGGTCTATACCTCTGATGACCCGATCATTGCGCAAGAACTTGAAAGTATGGGCTGTGTTGCGATTATGCCTTTAGGCAGTCTAATTGGTTCAGGTTTAGGTATTCTAAACCCACACACCATTTCAATTATTAAAGAGAATGCGAAAGTTCCAGTTTTAGTCGATGCAGGCGTTGGCACAGCAAGTGATGCTGCTATTGCAATGGAACTCGGTTGTGATGGTGTATTGATGAATACAGCAATTGCAGCTGCGCAAAACCCTATTTTAATGGCTTCTGCAATGAAAAAAGCTGTTGAAGCAGGACGTGAAGCATTTTTAGCAGGTCGTATGCCACGCAAACGTATGGCAAATGCAAGCTCGCCAGAAACAGGTTATTTCTTTAAATAATTTATTTCCAAGGAATCACTGCTTTTCCAGTGATTCCTCTCCTGTCATATAACCATTTTACGTTTTAAAAATATATCGCTTTATTCTAATATGCTTAGGCTATTCCAATATTCGTCTTAAATTATCCTTGGCGTTTAACTCAAAATTCTTTTGGAAATATCCAGTTTGATAAAGTGGCTCAGACTGATAAAAATGTATTAAAACTTGTTTTCTCTTAATTGAATATACTTCTGGATCAACCCAAGAATACTCCTGCTGAATTTGCTGTTCATACTGGATAAAACGTTCAGGTGTTGCTGCCAAAATAGCTAAATCAATATCCAACAAAAATTGCAAATCTATTTCATCGGTTAATGCATGCTTTTGAGTCGCAAGTATCCAACGCTTTATTTTCTCTAGGGTATCGAACGATAAATCTTGCGCCATCAATTGTTCAAATAACTCGGCACTTTTAAGCTCATTATCTGGTGCTTGAGGATCATAGATAACATCATGAAACCAGAGAGCCAATGCAACAGCATACGGATCATTCAATTCGTATTGAACCGCCTCCATTAAACTCAAACATTCATATAAATGTTGTACGGTGTGGTAGGCTCGCTGCTTTTCACTATAAGCCGCAATAAGTTCATTATAGATTTTCTGCGGTTCAGAAAAATCATAATGCTGATGCAGCTCAAACCAAACATGCTTTAGTTTTGATAAATAAAGCTGCATCATCATCTATTAACCACGCTTAAGATTATTGTTCATCACGCTTAAACACCAACTCTTTTGCTGATGAGTTATCAGCATCAAAGTAGTAACCCTCGGTATTAAAAGCTTTGATGTCTTCAGCTTTATTTAATTGGTTTTCAATAATAAAACGGGCCATTAAACCGCGTGCTTTTTTCGCATAGAAACTAATGACTTTATATTTGCCATTTTTCTGGTCAAGGAAAACAGGCTTTACAATTTCAGCCTTAATTTTCTTTTCATTGACAGACTTGTAATATTCATCTGAAGCTAGATTTACCAGTAATTCAGATTTAATTGCTGCCAAGTCTTCATTAATTTGGTTAGTGATAATATCACCCCAGAATTCATACAAATTATGACCACGAGTATTTTTTAATTTGGTACCCATTTCTAAACGATAAGGCATCATTAAATCTAAAGGACGCAGTAAGCCATAAAGACCAGAAAGCATACGTAAATGCTGCTGTGCAAAATCAATATCTTTGTCTTTTAATTGATAAGCATCTAAACCAGTATAGACATCACCTTTAAATGCATAAATCGCCTGACGAGCATTCGAGAAATTAAATTCTGGATTCCAGTCTCTAAATCGATCTGCATTTAATGTGGCAATTTTCTCACTCACACTCATTAAACTCGCAATTTCCGAAGCAGAAAGTTTGCGACAAACATCAATTAATTGTGCTGAGTTTTCTAACAAGCGAGGCTGAGTAAACTCATCTGTAGGTAACGCTGTTTCATAATCTAAAGTTTTTGCAGGAGAAATTAAAGCAAGCATAGACAACCTGAAAAAATTATTCTTAATACCAACTATAACAGTAGATATTTTTTAATGCTAACTCGTGTTTTCAATGACGACTATCGGTAAAATAGCATCACGTTTTGTTATTTAGCGGTTCTTATATGTCTGAGCAAACTTTCATCCAGGGTCCAGTAGGTAAAATTGAACTTTTCGTTGACCGCCCTGAAGGTGAAATCAAAGGCTTTGCGGTTGTTTGCCATCCGCACCCATTGCAAGGTGGAACCCCTCAACATAAAGTCCCTGCCCTTTTAACCCAAATTTTTAATGAATATGGTTGTATTGTTTATCGTCCTAGTTTCCGTGGTTTAGGGGGCAGTGAAGGTGTTCATGATGAAGGCCATGGTGAAACTGAAGATATCTTAGCTGTAATTGAGCACGTTCGTAAGCTTCATGAAGGCCTACCATTTTATGCAGGCGGTTTTAGCTTTGGCTCACATGTTTTAGCAAAATGCTTTGCACAGCTCGAACCTGAATTACGACCTGTACAGTTAATTTTATGTGGTTTACCAACAGCTACTGTAGTAGGTTTACGCCACTATAAAACTCCTGAAATTCAAGGTGATATTCTCCTCATCCATGGTGAGCAAGATGACATTACTTTGCTTTCAGATGCGATTGAATGGGCAAAACCACAAAAGCATCCAATCACGATTTTACCGGGTGCTAACCACTTCTTTACAGGTTATTTAAAACAGCTTCGCCAAATCATTACACGTTTTATTATCATGAAATAAACGGTAACTTGATGGGCATAACTTGAGAGTATGCCCATCATTTTTAAGCCATGTCCTTATTGAAAATTATTCCAACTTAACCCAAAACGTGCCAAATATTTTTTCACTCGGTCACTATCGTTCGTTGTATTACGTTGTTGACGAGATACCGAAAAGAGTTGTCTTCCCGCCTCTGCCATTGATTTTGAATTTTTACAAACTTTGAGCACACCTCGTAATTGAATCTGGTCAAATTCATCTATTTGTTCTAGCTGCTCAGTACTTAAATAGCTCAACAGAATATCAGCATCTTTATCTTTGTAAGATTCACCCTGAATAAGCCAAAGTTGCTTTAACCGTTGAATTTCTTTTCCTACAGTTTCACGGCGAATTAACTCACCTTGCGATAAAGTTGCTAAACGAGTCACGCTCGCGGCTAGATCTCTAAAATTTCCTTGCCATGATGCATCTGCTGATTTAGCAAACTTTAAATATGTTTCTAAGGCATCACGTTGAAAACGTAATTGTCTTTGATGAATTGCCGCAAAACGCTGTAACTCAAAATCAATATTGGGTGCAATATCTTCTACACGATCTTTTAAATTTGGTAAGAAGAACGTCCACGTATTCAAACGAGCCCATAAATCTTCATGAAAACGACCCGCTTGAACTTCATTGCGCAAATCACGATTAGTACCCGCTATCAGCTGAAAATCGGCCTGAATTTCCTTATCACTTCCAACAGGAAAAAAGCTTTTGTCTTCTAGCGCTTTTAGCAGCATAGCTTGTTCATCAAGTCCCAATTCACCAATTTCATCTAAAAATAAAATGCCTTGGTCAGCACTTTTTAATAAACCAGCACGAGATGCAGCTGCTCCTGTAAATGCACCTTTTATATGACCAAATAAGGTCGACATGGCACTATCACCACGTAAGGTTGCACAGTTAACATCGATAAAACGACCACTTAATTGAAATTTATCTTTCTTTAACTGAAAAATTTGTTTTGCCAAATGAGACTTACCAACCCCTGTTGCCCCCATAATTAAAATAGGCGCACTAGAGCGGGTTGCAACTAATTCAACTTCCTCAATAAGCTGATTAAACGCTTTATTATGAGTAGAAATATTGGCTTTAAGTTGTTGCCAATTTTGCTTTTGCTCATCATCGAAGCGCTGTTTTAAAACATCGTATCGAGATAAGTCCAGATCAATAATTCTATATTCACCTTCTGAGGTCTTTTGTTGATTAGGTGAACTTTGAATAAGTTGAGCTGGCAAATAATGTGCATCTACCAATAAATACCAACAAATTTGGGCAACATGTGTTCCCGTAGTGATATGCAATAAATAGTTATTTTTTTCGACATTAAACGGATAGGTTTTTACAAAATCATAAAGTGCACCATAAACTTCAGCAAAATCCCAAGGATCTTTAATACTGACCTTATGTCCAGAAACTTCAGTTTGTGGTGAGATTTCTTTAGCATCTACTGCTATAGATTTAACTAAATTATGATGTTGGCGATCATGTAACAACACCAATTCATCTACAAGTAAATCTTCATGCATTAACAGGCTAATTGTAGGACGCCAACGTTGCCATCGATCTGGCTTTCTCCCCTGATCAAGTGTAGAACCGACAAAGCCAATAACGACTGTTTTCTTTGCATCCGCCATAATTTCTATAAAATTTTATAAGTGTCTATAATATACAATACGCATTTGACCAAACAATTCCAAGAATATGCTTCATTTTACTTTTTTAGGCACGTCTTCAGGTGTACCGACCCTGACACGTAATGTTTCAGGATTAGCAGTTCGTAACAGCAAAAATAAGGACTGGGTTTTAATTGATGCTGGCGAAGGGACACAGCATCGCATTCAACAAGCCAAACTTTCACTACAAAACCTAGTTGCCATTTGTATTACACATGTTCACGGCGACCATTGTTATGGTCTAGTTGGTTTATTGGCAAGTGCAGGCATGAATGCCCGTAGCAAACCCTTAATCGTGATTGCACCGAAAGAAATTCAGCAATGGTTTGAAATCACTGCCCAACTTACAGATTTACATTTACCCTATTCCCTTCAATTTATTGATGTGAATGAAGCAACGCAGCCACAACAGATCACTGACGAATTCATTGTTCAAGCACATCCACTAAGCCATCGTGTTCCAAGTTTTGCTTTTAGCATTTACATCAAATCGATTCAGAAGAAGTTAGATACCAAAGCTCTAACTCAGCTTGGCGTACCTCAAGGAGATATGTGGGGCCATTTGAAACGAGGCTACAATATTGAATTTGAGGGACAAACTTTAAAAGCTCAAGACTTTAACAAAATTCAAAATCACCAAGTTCATGCAATTATAGGTGGTGATAATGACCAACCAGAACTATTAGTTGATGCTTGCAAAGATGCTCAACTCCTTATTCACGAATCGACTTATTTGCAAACGGTTTTAGATAAAGTCGGCAAAGGTCCAATGCATAGCTCAGCAAAAATGGTGGCTGAATTTGCAGAACAGCAATCTTTAAGCAATTTAATTCTGACGCATTTTAGCCCCCGACATCAGGATAAAGCTGGGCAGCAAGCTATTACTGAAGAAGTTCGTCAGTTTTATAAAGGTCATTTTTATTTAGCAAATGATTTTGATGAATTTACTTTAAGTGAAGCTGGACAGCTTTTAAAAGTCGATAAAAATGAGAAGACCCATTAAATAAATATATCCAAAAAGATATTTAAATATATTTTTAGATATCTTTTAAATATTAAAATTTCCAACAGAAATTAGTTACACAGAAAGAATAATTATTTTTATATCTTACTTTCAATAACTTATATTTTAAATTAAGTGTATTTTTAAAAGTTGGCACACTCAGTGCAATAGTACAAAGCACACAACATCATTCGGATATTGTGAATAACACCTGCCTGCAAACGCTTGGCAGGCAGGCTTTGAAAGGAAAAGAAAATGTCTGTCATTGAAGAAATTAACCAACAAGCTCAGTTTGAACAAAAGCAGCAACAACGTTCTTATGAAGTTCTGCAAAATGAAAAAAGTATGCCAGTCAAAATGTGGACTAAAGGCGTGCTTGTTGATGACAACTCAAAACAACAATTATTACAAACAGCTCAAATGCCTTTTATTTATAAATGGATGGCTGTTATGCCAGATGTACACTTTGGTTTAGGAGCAACTATTGGTAGCGTAATTCCAACTAAAGGGGCAATTATTCCTGCTGCCGTGGGTGTAGATATTGGTTGTGGAATGATGGCAACCCGTACAAGCTTAACTGCTTCAGATTTACCAGATAACTTACATGCTCTACGTAGTGAACTTGAACGATTAATTCCCCATGGAATGACTAAGCGCGGACGTGATCGTGGTTCATGGGAAACTCCACCAGAAATGGTAGATCAAGCTTGGGCTGATCTGGTTGCAGATTTTGAATATATTTGCGCAAAACACCCACGTTTAAAAAACACCAACAACCGCAAACATTTGGGAACTTTAGGTACTGGAAACCACTTTGTAGAAATCTGTTTAGATGAGCATGATTATGTCTGGATTATGTTGCACTCAGGTTCTCGTGGTGTAGGAAATGCTATCGGTAATCATTTTATTGAACTTGCACGTAAAGACATGCAGAAACATTTCATTAATTTGCCAAATAAAGATTTAGCATACCTAGTAGAAGGAACTGAACACTTTGATGATTACTGGTTTGCGGTAGGTTGGGCTCAACGCTTTGCGATGAAGAACCGAGAAATCATGATGCAATCTGCGA
This sequence comes from Acinetobacter geminorum, assembly GCF_013009345.1. Classification (GTDB taxonomy): domain Bacteria; phylum Pseudomonadota; class Gammaproteobacteria; order Pseudomonadales; family Moraxellaceae; genus Acinetobacter; species Acinetobacter geminorum. The sequence continues at coordinate 39,660 of NZ_JABELE010000008.1, forward strand.
TTAAAGCCTTGGCTACTATTGTACCAAAGCCTTTTCAAGCACGTTTGGAAGCAGTGAACTGTCACCATAACTATGTGGAAAAGGAAGAACACTACGGTGAAGAAGTGATGGTCACCCGTAAAGGTGCAGTCCGTGTGCGTCTAGGTGAATACGGAATTATTCCAGGTTCAATGGGTGCGAAATCGTTTATTGTCCGCGGGCTTGGAAATCAGGAGGCTTTCTGCTCATGTTCGCATGGTGCAGGCCGTGTTATGAGCCGTACTGAAGCAAAACGACGCTTTACTGTTGAAGATCAAATTGCCCAAACTGAAGGTGTGGAATGCCGTAAAGATGCCGCAGTTATTGATGAAATTCCATCAGCATATAAACCAATTGAGGATGTAATGAAAGCTCAAAGTGATTTGGTTGAGGTGGTTTATACATTAAGACAAGTGGTGTGTGTTAAAGGGTGATCATGGAAAAATATTGTTTAGATATTCGAAGCTATAGAATCAGGGCAATGAAGAAAAGCATCTGATTCTACCTGAACAACCGTATTACATCATCTTGGTTGTGAAGACTGATGAAATTCTGCCTAAATGGCGTAATTGGATCTGTGAGCAGATTGTCTATTCAAAACACTGTATTCAAGCAATGGTTACAGAATATGAGTGTTCTGTTTGGGATGATGTTCTAGATGAAGAGTATCTATTTTTTCATAACTATCAACCACCAGCCGATCATTGCTTCATGACAACTTGGCATGAAGATGAAACTTTAGAAGACATTACTGAATGTGCAAAATTTAGTATGCAATTGGAAGATATTTCGAACTTAGTCATTCTACATATTGAATAATAGGTAAATAAAAATGAAACTCGCAGAAGCACTTTTACTGCGAAGCGATCAACAAAAAAAGCTCGCTTCGTTAAAACAACGTATCAATGCCAATGTATTGATACAAGATGGCGATGAGCCTAGTGAAGACCCTAATGAACTCATCAAACAGGTGTTTGCTTTAACCCAAGAAAGCAATCAATTGATTTGTCGTATTCATTTGACCAATGCGCAAGCAAAACTGGAAGATGGCAAAGTATTATTGTCTCTATTAAGCTTGCGTGATAGTTATGCTGAACAGCATAAGATTTTAATAGATGCGATTACCAATACGCATCGAGAACCTGATCGTTATAGCTCACGTGAAATTAAGTGGAAGAAAGTCATTCCTGTTTCTAGCTTACAAAAGCAGGCGGATGATATCAGTGCGAAATTGCGTGATTTAAATATCAAAATTCAAGCTGCCAACTGGCAGATCGATTTAGTTGAGTAAACAACAAATTTTGTGAATTTAGTTCACAATCAAAGTTTGGGCATACTGGGCGAGTACAAGATCCTGCGTTACTCCGATCTGAGGGATTGAAAATAATTCAGGCGGCTATGGCAGCATGTGAGCCGTGCATCGATATTCACTTATCAGGCTCAGCACTACGCACCTAGCAAACCTTTGTCGAAAGCAAAGTCACGCGTTACTTCGCATTACCATGTACTGACAGTATGTTCATTAAATTAGAAAATAAGGAAAATAGAAGTGAATAAAGCTTTGGCAAATATGCCAAGAACCATTCAAATTGATGGTTCAAAAGGTGAAGGCGGTGGGCAGATTTTAAGAACTGCCCTTGCCCTTTCAATGATTACAGGTCAGGCATTTGAATTAATTAATATACGTGCGGGACGAAAAAAACCAGGCTTAATGCGTCAGCATTTGGTCTGTGTTCAAGCATCTCAACAAATTAGCCAAGCTTATGTGGAAGGTGCTGAATTACACAGCCAACGGTTATATTTCGTACCTCAACATGTTCAAAGTGGAAAATATCAATTTCAAATCGGTTCCGCAGGTAGTACAACACTGGTTTTACAAACTCTTCTACCTGTTTTGTTATTACAAAATCAAGCCTCTGAGCTTATCATTTCAGGTGGCACACATAACCCGCTTGCACCAACGGCAGATTTTATTGAACAGTGCTTTTTACCTGCTCTAACAAAAATTGGAATTCACGTCGATTTTAAATTAAATAAAGCAGGCTTCTTTCCAATTGGTGCAGGTGAAATTCAGGTTATTGTTCAGCCATGGCAACATCGCAACAAACTGAATTTATTAGATCGTGGTGCTTTGCAATGTACCGAGGCTTTTGCAGCCATCCTGAACCTTTCAGAAGAAGCGCAAATTGCACAACGAGAATTAGCGACTTTAAATAAAAGACTGAAATTGGATACACAAAAGCAATTTCAACTGAATGGAATCAGCCAAGGCAATACGGTGTATATCAAACTTGAACATAAGCATCATACCCAGCTATTTACCTCTTTAGGCGAAATGCGAAAAAGTGCAGAACAAATTGCCAATCATTTGGCTGAACAAGTGAAGCAATATATGAAATCTAATGCTGCTGTGGATGAGTATTTAGCAGATCAGTTGTTATTGCCTTTGGCCTTAGGTCAAGGTGGTGAGTTCACCGCACAATGTATTAGCGAACACACTCGCACTCAAGCAGCTATGATTGAAAAATTTATTGATTGTGAAATCGAATTTATCGAGTTAGGTAAAAATCATTTTCATGTAAAGGTCAAAGTTTAAGAAGCTCATAACTGAGCTTCTTATTTCTTAAAAAAATTACTCTACAGATGCCAAAGCAGTTACTAGTAACTTCCAGCATTTATCTACAGTATCAACTTTTACTCGTTCACCCGGTGCATGCGCACCTTGGATATCTGGTCCAAATGAAACCATCTGTAAATGTGGGTAATGTTCAGCAATAATCCCACACTCTAAGCCTGCATGAATCACTTTAAGATTTGGCTCAATGTTAAATGCCTTTTGATAGGCCTGCTGTAAGCACTTTAGAGCAGCCGAATCTGGATTTGGTGTCCAACCCGAAACTAAGGGTGTGAGTGGAGAAGCAATATTAAATTGACTAAAATGTGCCTGAATTTTTTCTGCAAAATCTTGAGCTTCTTGATTCACCATTGAGCGAACCATTAAAACAGCTTTTCCACCTTCTCGATTTAGTTTTACGACCCCAATATTATTTGAAGTCTCAACTACATCTGGTAAAGCTTGACTCATACTTGCAACGCCATAAGGACTTGTTGCTAAAGCTTGCAACCACTCGTTTTGCTGTGGTTGAGCAATCACTTCGGTCACTTCAGCACTATTAGGCTGAATAGTTAATTGCAGATTGTCATCAACACCTTGTAGCTGTTTTTTCCATGCTGTTTGATATTCATCGATTAATTTTTCTAATTCAGGCAATTGGTTAGATGAAATTGCAATAGTCGCTACAGCTTCTCTCGGTAAAGCATTACGGGCCGTACCACCTGTAAATTCAACAAGGTGTCCACCAAGCTTTGCTAAATACTCATTTAAAAAGCGGGCCAGAATAACGTTGGCATTACCACGTCCTAAATGAATATCTACACCAGAGTGACCACCTTTAAGACCCGCAACCTGAATATTCACAATGTTCAGATTTTCAGGGATTGGTTCATAAGTAAGTGGTTGTTCTACTTCAACATCAATACTTCCAGCACAGCCAAGATATAACTGCCCCCACTCTTCTGTATCAATATTAAATAACCATTTCCCTTTTAGGATCCCAGACTCTAAAAGCCGTGCACCACTCATCCCTGCTTCTTCATCAACTGTTAGAAGAACTTCAATTGGGCCATGAGCAATATCATTTGAGTCTAAAACTGCTAAAGCTAAGGCCACCCCAATGCCATTATCAGCACCTAAAGTAGTGTCTTTGGCAATTAGCCAACCATCCTCAAGAACTGGACGAATCGGGTCTTTAAAGAAGTCATGTACCGTACCAGTATTGGCTTGTGTAACCATATCTAAATGGCCCTGAAGAATAACTCCAGACACATGTTCTTTACCCGCAGTCGCATCTTTACGGATAATCAAATTTCCTACTTCATCTACATAAGTTTCTAGATTCCGACTTTTAGCCCAGTTCTGTAAAAACTCTCGAAGCTGCTGTTCATGCTTCGATGGACGAGGAATAGTGCAAAGTGTTTGAAAATGCTGCCAAACCACTTGAGGAGATAACGCTGCAATATTAACTTGTGTCATGAAAACCACACTCTAATTATGTAAATATCTTAATAATTTCAATATACACAATGCATTAAAGATAGGTAGGGATTTCGGGAAAGATTTTGTATTTTTATCTTAATCTAAAGAGATCGTACGACTTTCTAAAAAGCCGCACTTCATAAAAAGCTCTTAAAACAATATATTTTAGCTTTTCCACTCAAATGCTGAAAAGCTATGATCGGCTTTCAAGCTATTTTCAACTGCCTGTGCAAGCTGACGAATAATACTTTGTGTTTCGATTTTCTCAAACCAATCTTGTTCTTCATCTGGATTGGCAGAGATTTCACACATCAAATGCCCATCATGGTCTGTTTTCTGGCAAGTAATCGATAATGGCAAAAGATGATTATCAATACTCACTTCTACTTTTTCATGTTCATGCACAATATGCTGTGCATCGAAGCCATAATGCCCCAATTGTTTAAACAGTAAAGCCGCTACATATTCTTGAGTGATATGGCATTCATTTGGTGGATGATCAAGCACCCCATGTTGCGGGCAACTGGCAATAAATTGTAATTTTTTCATCCTTTGTCCTAACACTTTTATCATTATCTGCACTTAGCATAAGCAATAAACAAACAGCAGCCAAGCCTTTAGCCCGCTGCTGCCGTTGCTATTGTGTTAGCAATTATAAAATGTGTTAGGTCAAAAGTTATTGGCTAACTTCGATTGTTAAACCTGCACGATTCGCCAACTCAGTGAAAGTTGGGAAGCTTGTCGCCACAGTTTCAGTACCATGAATTGTAATCGGACCAGAATTACGAAGACCTGCCATGCTAAAACTCATCGCAATACGGTGGTCATGGTGTGATTCGATTTCACCGCCAGCAAAGATTGGTGACCAATCGCCAGATTTGCCTTTACCTTCGATAATAATGCCATCATCAGTTGGTGTGCAGTCAATGCCCATGATTTTTAAACCATCTGCCATGACCTGAATACGGTCAGACTCTTTCACACGAAGTTCCGCCGCACCAGTTAATACTGTTTGCCCTTCGGCACACGCTGCTGCAATAAACAAAGCTGGGAATTCATCAATTGCTAAAGGTACTTGGTCTTCAGGCATATGGATGCCTTTAAGCGTGCGTGAACCTTTAATATGAATATCAGCAATAGGTTCACCACCGGCAATACGTTCATTTTCAACGGTCAGGTCAGCACCCATCTGTTTTAAAATTTCAATTACGCCTGTACGTGTTGGATTAATACCTACAGCTTCAAGAACAACATCGGAACCTTCTGTAATTGCAGCACCCACCATAAAGAAAGCAGCAGATGAAATATCAGATGGAACTTGAATATTAGTACCTACTAATTTTCCGCCACCAACAAGAGAAATCTTATTTCCTTCGGTTTTAACATCATAACCAAAAGCACGAAGCATGCGCTCTGTGTGGTCACGAGTTGGTTCTGGCTCAGTTACCGAAGTTTCACCTTCAGCCCATAGGCCCGCAAGTAAAATACCCGACTTCACCTGAGCAGATGCCATTGGCAAGTCGTATTGAATACCTTTTAATTGCTGGCTACCCGTAATGCTGACAGGTGGTGTACCTTTCTCACCTGTTGTCTGGATTTGTGCGCCCATTAAACGCAATGGCTTAGCAATACGCTCCATTGGACGTTTAGAAAGTGATGCATCACCTGTCATTACTGAATCAAATTTTTGTGCAGATAACATACCTGAAAGCAAACGCATGCTGGTTCCAGAGTTACCCATATACAAGGCACTCGCTGGTGCTTTTAAACCATGCATGCCTACACCATGAATGGTCACTTCACCATTCTTCGGGCCTTGAATGCTTACACCCATATCACGGAAAGCTTGCAAAGTCGCCAAAGCATCTTCACCTTCAAGGAAACCAGTGACATGAGTCGTGCCTTCTGCAATAGCACCAAACATAATGGAGCGATGTGACACAGATTTGTCACCCGGTACGGTAAATTTACCTTTAAATGCCTTATTTCCCGGTAAGATACTGAATTGCTGTGTCACCTTATTTTTCTCCATTAAAGGTTTTTTGGCTAACATATGATTGAAATGTTGACGTGCTGCCTGAGCATGGCCGAGTAAACCCATTAATGCATGAGAATCTTCGTTTTCAATCAGTTTTCTAAGTACGGTAAGTTGCTTTTCAAAGCCATCTACAGCATTTAATATCGCTGTTTTATTGGCAAAGAAAATGTCATGCCACATTTGTGGATCACTAGCTGCAATCCGTGAAAAGTCACGGAAACCACCTGCTGCATAACGGAAAATATCAAGGTTATCTTCTCGGTTTGCAAGTTGCTCAACCAAATTAAATGCCATCAAGTGCGGTAAGTGACTTGTATGTGCTAAAACTTCATCGTGCTTGGCAACATCCATACAAATAACTTCAGCCTTAGCAGCTGACCAAAGTTGAATCAGTTTCTCAACTGCCCATTTTGCGCTTGTTGGTAATGGCGTTAAAATAACTTTGTGATTTGCAAATAAATCAACCTTACCTGCATGAACGCCCGTATGCTCACTACCAGCAATAGGATGTCCTGGTACAAAACCTGCTGGTAAATCTTCACCAAATACAGCTTTTGCTGCATCAACAACATTACCTTTTGTACTTCCCACATCTGTTAAAACCGTGCTTTCTGACAAATAAGGCTTAATTTGCTCAAGCACTTTTTGTGTCGCACGTACTGGCAAGGCTAAAACAACTAAATCTGCCCCTTTCACAGCCTCTACAGGATCAGAAAATCCTTCTTGTATTAAGCCAAGTGATTTTGCATCTTCTAAAGTTTTCTGTGAGCGTGTAGAAGCCACAATAGTTGTCGCTAACTTTTCGGCAACAATAACCCGTGCCAAACTCGACCCGATGAGTCCTAAACCAATAAATGCAACTTTTTTAAATAGGGGTTGTGACATAACTTCAACTTTGCTTTTGCTCAACGTTATTTAATCCTTTGAGCAATTTGTTTTTAAGCATAATGACATGCCCATCTTGATGCATGTCATTATTCCAACATGATTAATTAGAGAACGGCAGCAGGATAAGAACCTAAAATACGAAGCTCTTTTACCATTGGACGAATATCATTGATTGCCGCAGCAACATTCTCTTGATCGATATGGCCTTCCAAATCGATAAAGAATACATATGCCCACTTTTCAGGTAATGCTGGACGAGTTTCAATACTTGTTAAGCTAATATTATGTTTTGCAAACGGCGCTAAAATTTCTAATAAAGCACCAGCACGGTCATGTGCTGAAATTAATAATGAAGTTTTGTCATTGCCACTTTGTGGAATTTTTTCACGGCCAATGACTAAGAAACGAGTGGTATTTTCCGGATTATCTTCAATATTGCTATGCAAGATTTCAAGGTTATACATACCTGCTGCAATATCAGATGCAATTGCTGCTGAGTGCCATTCGTTGCGAATACGGCGTGCAGCTTCTGCATTTGAGTTTAAGGCAACACGTTCAACACCCGGATAATGCGCATCTAACCACTGACGACATTGAGCCAAAGTTTGCTGGTGGGCATAAATCTGTTTAATACTGTCTTTACGTGTATTTTCAGACACTAGGAATTGATGATGAATACGCAATTCAACTTCACCAATCACATTTAAATTCGATGTTTTAAAACAATCTAAAGTATGGTTCACAATACCTTCAGATGAGTTTTCAACTGGGACTACACCATAATGTGCACTACCTGCTTCTACTTCACGGAACACTTCATCAATAGTTGGTAATGGACGAACTACTGCATCTTTACCAAAGTGTTTAAGAACAGCAGATTGAGTAAAAGTCCCTTCCGGTCCTAAAAATGCAATACTTTGCGGAGCTTCCAAAGCAAGGCAAGCAGACATAATTTCACGGAACAAACGCGCCATGGTTACATCAGACAAAGGACCTTGGTTGCGCTCCATGACTTTGCGTAAAACTTGTGCTTCACGTTCAGGACGATAAAACAGAGGATTCTCTTCGGAAGCAAATTTAGCTTTTGCAACAGCTTCAGCAAGGCTTGCACGTCGATTTAATAATTCTTGAATCTGTTGATCTACACTATCAATATCTTCGCGAATTTGTTCTAAACTAAGAGAAGTCGTTTTGTTTTGATCATCGTTGATCATTAGAATGCAGCCTCAGTAAAATCATCTTTTAAACGAGAGTATAACAATAGTCTGCTTTGATTTGTTAGGCAATATAGCTGTAAGAGCTTTTTTCATTAACCTTTTTGCTCACATTTCTTGATCACTTTATTTGATAATGATTTTCATTTATCATTTGCATAATAAATTTTATTATCGTCCATTATGCAAAAATCATTTTTCCTTTTATCTACTAGTTTTTTATCGAGTACTTTAATAAGCTGCTCTGCCTTCGCCGAAATGCCCATACAAAATCAACAAAAAATCGATTTTCAAAATAATCAGGCACAATTTCAAATCAAATCTAAAAATACAGCCCATGATTATCTTGTTCAAATTTATAAACCGCCTGTCGCCCCACCCCAACATGGTTATCCAGTACTTTATATATTAGATGGAAATGCTACGTTTCCAAGTGCTACCAATATTGCTCAGTCGATTGGCGCTGGTTCTACTAAATTAGGACTAGATCCACTCATGATCGTAGCAGTTGGTTACCCTCAGCAAAAAACCTTTGATGTGCAAAAGCGTGCTTATGATTACACTCCAAAACCTTCTGCTGAATTTCAAGCACAAGGTAAATATAAATATGGGGGCGCTGATCAGTTTATTGCTTTTTTAAATAGCGAACTCAAGCCTACAATTGCAAAACAATTTCCGATTAATAGCCAACAGCAAAGTCTTTATGGACATTCTTTTGGAGGTTTGTTTGTGCTTTATCATTTTTTTCAAAAGCCAAATGCATTTCAGCGTTACTTTGCTGCAAGCCCTTCTCTCTGGTTTGACCAAGGCATGTTATTTCAGAAGTTAAATCATTGGCAAAGTCAGAAACCAAATCATTCCCCTTTCCTCATGACCACAGTCGGTACACATGAGCAAGGTGGCCCTCACACTCAACTTAACAATAAATTTAATGAAGCAGATTTCTTTAAAGCTTTAGAAAATAAACGTTCAAACCAATTTAGTTATTGGCATTTTTATAACCCTGCTGAACAACACATTACAAATTTGTATGCGAGCTTGCCTAAAGCACTTATGTTTGCTTCATGTCAAAATTTAGAAAGCTGTAAATCTTTATTTGATGGGCCTTTGCAGCAGCCAGCCAAGTAAAAACATAATTACATTTAAAGATGATTATTTCGTTGTTCTTAAAGATAGTCCTCTTAATGTATAGATTGGTTATACTGACCCAATATGTCATAACAACAGTAAAATAGAATGAATAAAATTATTGTTTTAGGCTTACTGGGTATTACAAGTTTTAGTTTAACGGCTTGTGGCGGTTGTCCCTTAATCGCAGGATGCAATGGTAGGGATAATTCTCCGTACTATATGACGACTGTCGGTAATCAAGTTCGTGGCATTCCAATCCCACCTCAAACCAAGCTGACCTATAAGTCGCAACATTTCAGACAAAATTTGAGCAAATACATGCTTTAAAAGAGAAAAATTTATCAGGTATCTATTTACCACCAGATACAGCAATCATTTGGGGCGGTATGCCAGTAGACAAGTTTATACAGTTTTCTAATCCTGAAATGAAAGGATTTTCAGTCTATCCAGCACGAGGATTTAAAGCAGAATTATCAAATGAGTTTTTACGTTTATGGAAAAGCTGTGAAAGTGATTTAAACATTAACTTAAAGAATCCAAATGACTGGTCATTTAATCCTGAAAATATGAAAATAACGGGTTGTGGTGTCGTCTTTCAAGAACGTAGTAAATACACCGAAGATTCATTTCATCAAGATGAAGCTGATGAGTTTTTAAGAAAGATGAATCATGCATTACAGCAATTACCGAAACAACAAGACTATCCTGTCATTCATCAAACTAACAAATAGGTAATATAAAAAAGCCTACTCAAAGGTAGGCTTTTTTTAAATCTATTTAATTAGGCTTTGCCAATTAATCCACGCGCTACGATTTCTTTCATAATTTCATTTGTACCACCGTAAATACGTTGAATACGTGCATCTACAAAGAAACGTGAAATTGGATATTCAGTCATATAACCATAACCACCAAAGAGTTGCAGCAAGTTATCTGCGACTTTCATTTGCATGTCAGTGCTAAAACTTTTAAGCGCTGCCGCAGTTTCCACATCTAGCTTGCCTTCTTGATATAGAGCAACGTTTCTCTCATAGAAAGCAGCCGTAGCAAGCTCATCAATTTTTGCTTGTGCTAAAACAAAACGCGTATTTTGGAACTGTGAAATAGGTTGGCCAAATGCATGACGTTCTTTTACATAAGCCGTTGCCAAATCAATTGCACCACGAATAGCGCCAATTGCGGTAGATGCAATAGCTGTACGTTCACGTGGTAACTCTTGCATTAAATAAGCAAAGCCTTGTCCAGCTTGACCGAGTAACTGGTTTTTAGGAACTTTAACATTGTCAAAAAATAGCTCAGATGTGTCTTGAGAATGCAGACCGATTTTGTCGAGGTTGGTACCTTTCTTAAAGCCTTCCAGATGAGTATCTGCCAATAATAACGACACCCCTTTCGCACGCGCTTGAGGATCAGTTTTTACTGCAAGCACCACAAGGTCAGCATGTTGTCCATTTGAAATAAATGTTTTTGAGCCATTTAATAAATAATGGTCATCTTGCAAAATGGCGCTAGTACGCATTGATTGTAAATCCGAGCCTGCTCCAGGTTCAGTCATACCAATTGCACCAACCACTTCACCTGTCACCATTTTCGGCAACCAATATTGTTTTTGCTCTTCTGTCCCGATGTGCAAAATATACGGTGCAGCAATTTCAGAGTGGCAAGAAATCGCTGTTGATAATGCACAGAATCCAGCACGTGCCGATTCTTCAACCAACATTAATGAATAATAGGTTGGTACGCCGTAACCACCGTATTCTTCTGGAACATCCACACACAAAAAGCCATTTTCGCCCAGTTGATTCCAGACAGAGCGAGGCATAATTCCTTCGCGTTCCCATTGATCGTATTGCGGTGCAATATGCTCATTCATAAAACGTTTAAAATTATCACGGAATAATTCTAAATCTGCATCGTATGCCAACATAATATTTTCCTTCGGCTTTATTGTTTTATCTAATCTGATTGTTGTGCATGCTAATCATTTTTTAAGCTACTGTCATGACATAGCTGCTCATTAAAACTGTACTTTTCAGTCAGCCAATAAAAAAGGAAGCCCAAGCTTCCTCTTTTATATAGGTTTATTTGAATTAATCTAAACCTTCAGCGACTTGAGGAGTTTTTTGCTCCATCATTTTTCTGTCGACTTCATCTGGATTATTTAAGGCATCATTTAGCTTATCTTTATCTAAAGCACCGACCCATTTTGCAACAACAATCGTTGCTAATGAGTTACCAACAAGGTTAGTTAATGCGCGGGCTTCTGACATGAAACGGTCAATACCTAAAATCAATGCCAGACCTGCCACTGGAATATGTCCTACAGCAGATAAAGTTGCAGCCATAACAATAAAGCCAGAGCCTGTTACACCCGCAGCACCCTTAGATGAAATTAAGAGTACCAACAACAAAGTAATCTGATGTTGAATATCAAGCTGTGTATTTGTTGCCTGAGCAATAAAGATTGCAGCCATAGTCAAATAAATTGACGTACCATCGAGGTTAAATGAATAACCTGTTGGAATAACCAAACCAACTACAGATTTTTCACAACCTGCAATTTCAAGTTTACGTAACATGCGAGGCAAAACAGATTCAGAAGAAGATGTACCAAGTACAATTAATAACTCTTCACGAATCAGGCGAATCATCTTAAGAATACTGAATCCACTAATACGGCTGATTGTACCCAAGATCAAGAAGATAAAGAGTAAGCACGTAATATAGAAGCAGATAATGAGCTGCCCTAATTGTACGAGTGAACCAACGCCATATTTACCGATAGTGAATGCCATTGCACCGAATGCACCAATCGGAGCCAATTTCATGACCATATTCACAATGTTAAAGAACACATGTGCAACTTGATCAATAAATTTTAAAACTGGACGTCCTGCATCACCTAACTTATGTAAAGCAAAACCAAAGAGGATTGCAAAAAGAAGGACTTGTAAGATTTCACCATTTGCAAATGCACCAACCACCGTATCAGGGATAATATGCATTAAGAAATCAATGGTAGATTGTGACTCACCAGAACTGACGTATTTTTGAATGCCCGAAGTATCTAGAGTGGTAGGGTCAACATTCATCCCTACACCCGGTTTAGCAATGTTAATTACAACAAGGCCAATTAGAAGTGCAATTGTTGAAACGATTTCAAAGTATAACAACGCAACGCCGCCAGTTTTTCCGACTGACTTCATGCTTTCCATGCCAGCAATACCGCTTACCACGGTACAGAAAATAACTGGAGCAATGATCATCTTGATCAAACGAATAAAGGCATCACCTAATGGCTTGAGTTTTTCACCTAACCCCGGAATATGCTGTTCGACACCATTGACAATTTGCGTTGAGCTTGGAGAAAAATGCCCTACCAAGATACCCGCAATAATCGCAATAATCACCTGAAAATAAAGTGATTTATAAATCGGTTTTTTAGCCATAACTTTACTTCAATCTATATTTCCAAGTCCGTTGGAAATACCAAAATGAAACGTCTATTCTTTACGAATACACAGCCCTAACCTTTCACATTAACACCGCAAAAGGGAAATGGTTTTTTGTGAACAAAAAACCTTCCTACTACCTCAATGAAAACAAAATAACTGTTTTCTAAAACAGGAGAATACCTGAAGTTTCTAACCACTTTGAGTAGCCAGAAATAACCTCTTACTTTTTCAATAAAAAGCTGAAGATATAGGAGAATCACATAAAATTATGATATGAGTGCTCAAAAAAGCACGGGAAAGTTTACTCGAATTAAATAACGATTCGGTTAATTTTTTAGCTAATACGCATAAAAAACACTCAGGCAGCCTTAAGACTTTAGTATAAGAAACACTTTTGATATTTTTTCAGCAGCTTTTTATGTCATATTGATTAAATACTTGTGGACATTTCATTTTGAGCTGCCTACATCCCATCATTTTTATTGTTTTGAACTACGATGAATACTAAACGTAATATCTATAAAGATGCTGAACATCCCTTTGCTCAATATGTCCGTATTTTAGGTAAGGGGAAAACCGGATCTCGCTCTTTAAGCTATGAAGAAGCCTATCAAGCTTTTACCATGATTTTAAAAGGTGAAGTGCTAGATGTGCAGCTAGGTGCATTTTTAATGCTACTTCGGGTTAAAGAAGAATCGATTGATGAACTTGCAGGGTTTGTGCAAGCGACCAAAGATCAGCTTCATTTTGAACCTTTAGATGTTGATTTAGATTGGTCATCTTATGCGGGTAAGCGCAAACACTATCCATGGTTTTTGTTAGCCGCCCTTACACTTGCCCAGCATGGCCATAAAATTGTTATGCATGGTGCGTCAGGTCACACACTTAACCGTGTTTATACAGAGCAAGTATTAGAATATCTGGGTTATCAAATTTGTCATTCTGAACAAGAAGTCCGTACACAATTAGTAGAGCAAAATTTCGCTTACTTACCACTAGATGTGATTTCACCAGTTTTAAGCGACTTGATATCTCTAAGAAATGTCATGGGATTGCGTTCGCCTATTCATACTTTGGCTCGTTTAATTAATCCTTTTAACGCTAAAGCCACCTTACAAGCAATATTCCACCCTGCTTATAGAACTTCTCACCAACATAGCGCATTACGCTTAGGCTATCAAAATAGTGCCGTTATTAAAGGTGAAGGTGGTGAATTTGAACGAAATCCAGATGCTAAAACGCTGATTTGTGGTATTAAAAATGGTGAGCTTTATGAACATGAGTTGCCAAAGCTCACACCTGAGCGAAGCCCAATTGAAGAAGAATTAGATTTAGCAACATTTAAAGCAGTATGGCTTGGTCAGCAGCACCATGAATATGGAGAAATGGCCGTAACAGAAACCATCGGAATCGCGCTATATACGATGGGAGTTGTTGCTAGCTTTGAAGAAGCGATGCAAAAAGCAAAAGTGTTATGGGAAACACGAAATTTAAGCAATCTTAATTCGTAGTTAACAAATGCTATCGTGAAGGTCGACATGGATGTCGACCGTATCACTGCGATACAGGAAGTATCATCAGTGATACAGAGGATTTTTGGTTACTTTTGATCCTTCAAAAGTAATAAAAGCCTATATTCTATAACTTATGAAAAACATGCTATATAAGGCTGTATGGAATAACCAAAAATAATTTTTCTGTCTTATTAAGTTTTAAACAAAACGAATTGGTTTAAATTCTGGTTCATGCTTGTGATGATCATCATCACACTCTTCACCTTCTTCTTTTGTACCACGGTCAATATAACCGCTACGCTGATCTTCTGGTAAGTTCTTTAACTCCCAAGCGATTACAGCTTGCATACAAGTCTCACGTTGCTCTTTAGTTAAAACAACGCCGTTTGGCCATTTACCAATTTCTACTGCTGTTTTTAACCGCTCCACAATTTCAGGGTTTAAAACAGATAGCATTTGTTCAATATTCATGATTCATCTCTTTGAAAAGATTCAAAATCTTGGTTCCAACCAAGTTTGGTACGGCAGGCCATATAGAAATCATAACCTGGTGGATGTAATAAACTTAGTTTAAATGGGTGTTTACGGATGTGTAAACTGTCTCCAACATTGAGTGAGACACTATGTTGCCCATCTGCACTCACCATTGGTAACACCCGATTTTCGCGAATAACAATTTTAATTTCGCTTTGACCACCGACTACGATGGGACGTGATGACAATGTATGGGGATGCATTGGAACTAATGCAATAGCATCCATACTTGGATGTAAAATTGGACCACCACCTGACAATGCATAAGCCGTTGATCCGGTTGGAGTCGAAACAATTAAACCATCACTATGTTGGCGGTAAACATATTGACCATCAATATTAAGTTCGAAGTCAATCATATGTACTGATTTACCCGAGTGCAAAACCACATCGTTTAAAGCAATGGCGTCATAAATGACTTCACCATTTGTTCTTACTTCCATTTCAAGTAAGAAACGGCGGTCAAGCTGGAAATGCCCTTGAAGTACTTGGTCAAGTTTGAAAATGGCTTCTGAAGGTTTGATATCAGTTAAAAAACCTAACCGCCCGCGGTTGATACCAATAACAGGCGTATTGTAGCGAACTAAAGCTCTAGCAGCATGGAGTAAAGAACCGTCACCTCCAACAACTATGACTAAATCAGCAACTTCACCCAATAAATGACGACTTACTATTTGTGCATGATCATAAGGCACTAATTCAGCAGTTTCCTGATCAAAAATGGGGTTTAAGCCTAGGTTCAACAAATGATCATGAATTAAACATAGTGTTTCTACTACTGATGATTTATCTGGTCGACCGATTAACCCGACGTTTCTGAAGGACTTATGTGAAATTTGCACGAATGAGTAAGCTCCGCTGCGATACTTGGCTATAATAACATTAACCTGATTAATTTAAAAAAACATAACAACAAGATGCTGTAAAATTCAATCTAAGTTTTCCAATTATTCACAGTTTTATCATTGCAAATTGATGACAAGCTATCGCATCATTACAGGCATTGTTAGGGTTTTATCTCATTTTTATGAAGTTTGAACGTGGTATCGGTTTCTTTGCACTAATTTTTTCCATTTTGGTCATTGGTGCTTTTATTGCTCTTAGTATCTATCTGATTCGTTTAGATAATATTATCCGTGAAAAATTTGAAGGACAACGGTGGGATATTCCCGCCAAAGTGTTTGCACGACCTTTGGAAATTTATAATAACGCGCCTATTACCCAAGCAAATTTCACTCAAGAATTAAAACTTTTGGGTTACAAAACTTCAAGTAATTATGACAAGTCTGGAACCTATGTTACTCAGGGTAGCAACATGTATATCCATACACGTGGTTTTGATTACGGTGACAGTGTTGAACCCGAACAAGTACTAGAGTTAAGTTTTGCAAATGATCAGGTTGCTGAAGTTCGAAGTACAAAACCTTCTTCAACTGGTGTTGCACGACTAGAGCCACTTCTGATTGGCGGGATCTACCCTCAACATAATGAAGACCGTGTTCTCATTAAACTGAATAATGTCCCTAAACCACTTATTGAAGCTTTAATTTCAACAGAAGACCGTAATTTCTATCATCATCACGGTATTTCAATTCGTGGTACTGCCCGTGCATTAGTGAGTAATATCACAGGTGGTAAACGTCAAGGTGGTTCAACCCTGACTCAGCAATTAGTTAAAAACTTCTACCTCACACCTGAACGTACACTCAAACGTAAAGTTAATGAAGCATTAATGGCTTTACTCATTGAGCTGCATTACAGCAAAGATGAAATTTTAGAAGCCTACTTAAATGAAGTGAATCTAGGCCAAAATGGTAGCTACTCAATTAATGGCTATGGTTTGGCTTCTCAATTTTATTTTGGTTTACCGTTACGTGAGCTAAGTGTCGCACAGCAAGCTTATTTAGTTGGTTTAGTGCAAGGCCCTTCTTTGTATAACCCATGGAAAAATCCTGAAGGTGCAAAAAAACGCCGCGATACCGTGTTAAATAACATGCGTGTAATGGGTTATTTAACTCAAGCAGAATATGAAGATGAAATTGCACGTCCTTTAAATGTGCTAAGCAAACCAAGTTTAGGTCCTGCAAAATTCCCTGACTTTTTAGATATTGTGCGTCGTCAATTACGTACAGAATATCAAGAAAGTGATTTAACTAATCAAGGCTTACGTATTTTTACGACGTTAGATCCTATTACTCAAACTCAAGTTCAAAATGCGTTTAAAGCTTCTGTAGAGCGCTTAGCAAACAGCAACCCATCACGTTTGAAAAATTTACAAGGTGCTGTACTGATTGCACATCCAGAAAACGGCGAGCTTGTTGCTGCTGTTGGTTCTACACAAGACTTTACTGGTTTTAACCGTGCTGTAGATGCAAAACGCCAAGTCGGTTCTTTATTAAAACCTGTGATTTATTTAAGTGCTATTGAATCTGGGCGTTATAACTGGGCAACCCAAATTGAAGATGCACCGATTAGTGTCCCTGTAGATGGGGGCAAAAGCTGGACACCTAAAAACTACAGTGGTGGCGGACATGGTGTAGTCAGCCTGAGTGAAGCTTTGGCAAACTCATATAACCTCTCTGCTGTACGCTTGGGTCAAGAGTTTGGTTTATCTACATTTACCAACAACTTAAGAAAGTTTGGTGTTGAGTCGACCATTCCTGCCTACCCTTCTATTTTCCTTGGGGCAGTCAATATGTCACCAATGGAGGTTCTTGGAATTTATGAGAACTTTGCTACAGGTGGTTTTAAATATCCGACTCGTGCAATTCGATCTGTCGTAGATGCCAATGGTCGCCTACTTGACCGTTATGGTCTGAATGTTCAACAAACGATTGATCCGTCTGTTGGCTATATCATGAATTATGGTCTACAACAGGTCATGTCTTCGGGTACTGGTCGCGCAGCTTATAATAGCTTGTCTCCTGCTTTAAAATTGGCAGGTAAATCAGGTACGACTAACGATACACGTGACTCATGGTTTGCGGGCTACTCAGGTAACCACGTTGCTGTAGTTTGGTTAGGTTTAGATGACAACAAAGTGACTGGATTAACAGGTTCATCTGGTGCATTGCCAGTATGGATTAATGTGATGAAACAATTACGTCAAACGCCTGTAAATCTACGTCAACCAGACACAGTACAGTGGCAGTGGATTGACCGTGCAACGGGTGATTTATCTGCTCAGGCATGTGATGGTGCAATGTATATTCCGATGCTAACCCATACAGTTCCGCACCGTGCTACGCTATGTGGAGCACCTTATTATCAAGTTGATCCAACATATACACCACAAAGTGATAACACAATTCCTGATTCTCAGGATGATAATACCGACAGTTATATTCGTGAAAGTGAAAACCAGATGGAACAAGATCTGTCAAACAACTCACGTGTAATTTCAAGTGGTAGTTATAACAACTAAGCGTTAACAGGAAATTAGGATATGTTGAAGAAAGGTGTTTTTTATATTGGTGCTGTTCTTATGGTCGGCTGTACAACTCTGCCCGATCATTCTGACTCCCAAGAGAAAACACCTACTCCTCCAGTCAAAAAGACGGAAACTTCATCAGGTGTAAAAATTACGCCTTATGATCACCCAGAAATTCAACGTAAAAATTTACAGGTGATTGTTCCTCAACAGAAAAAGCCTCAACATTTTAGTGATGATGGTAGCCAGTTACCTGCATTTAAAGTTTTAATGCAAAAAACACAGCAGGCTTATAAAAACCAGCAATGGTCAGAAGCTGAACGCTATGCGCTTCAAGCACAGCGTTTAGCTCCTCAAGCCGCAGAAACATATCTATTTCTTGCCCTTACGGCAAATCATAAACAGCAATATTCTAATGCCGAGTCTCTAGCACGACGTGGTTTAAGTTTTGCCCAAAGTCAGGCCATGAAAAAGCAACTTTGGTTGACCATCTTAAAAGCTGGACAACAACGCAATAATCAAAAAACTGTTCAAGAAGCGCAACAAGCATTAAAAGCCCTCTAGCTTTTAATGCTTTTCTATTTTCTTATTAGAAATTACGAATACCTGCTAAGCCATATGCACCATGCTGTTGTGCAGTAGCTAAATTATCAGGATGCACTCCCCCCAATGCAAAAACCGGAATCTGGCTATTTTGGGCGAGATCCCTAAAACGTTCCCAACCTAATGCCACAGCTTCTGGATGAGTCGTTGTTGGTTTTACAGGACTAATAAAAACAGCATCGCAACCAATCTGCTGAGCTTGCTTTAAAGAAACCGCATCATGACAAGCAGCAATATAACGTACGCCCACTGTTAAATCGCCTTTATGCAAATTCATGAGTTGAGATTGTTTTAAATGAACGGTCTTAATCTGTTTTCGTAATTCAGGGCTTAATTGCTGCCAAATATCTACATTTACAATTAAACTTGATCGTTGTTCTTCATCTAAAGCAGTTAATTGCTCTATATACTGCGGCTCAAATTCTTCGATACGCCAGTACAATAAAGCATCACTACTTTCTACCGTTGAAAGCGTATTGCTAATTTTGATGAGATGAGGCCAGTATAGCCTCTTTATGATGTCTTTATTGGCTTTTGGAAAGTTTAGGTGAAGCAATTGTTCACGTGTATACCATGCCCATGGCTGATGAATAAGATTTAATAGTTCATCAGGCACATAACTATGGAACAAATGTAAATTGACAATAATGTCATCATATTCATGGTGAATATAATCAAACTGGTGCCAATCTTTTAAACCAATACCCACTTCTTCATAGATTTCACGGCGACAGGCTTCTTCTGGTGTTTCACCCTGCTCAACCTTTCCTCCAGGGAACTCATGCTTTCCACCTTGATGTTGCTGCTCTTCGCGCCATCCAACTAATATTTTTCCACGATGGATCAAGATTGCTATAGCGACATCGACTATTGGTTTGGGCATCTTTTTACTCTCTAAAACTTTTCTCAAGTGTAAGCAAATTTTATCATTTTATAAAATCTTAAAAATCTCATTGACAGATCTATTCGATAATGATTATCATTTAAATCGTTCAAGAACATACCACGGAGCACAACAAATGAACGCACCTTTTAGCTTATTTACCCGTAACAATGACACAGCTCACGCCTTACCAATGTTACATTCTAATAACCTCTTTGCATTAGGTCGTGAAATTCGCATTATGCATGCTGGCGAGGAATATCGTTTACGCCTCACTCGCAACAATCGCCTAATTTTAACTAAATAAAAAACATACTCGCGTTTCAATAATATTCGTGGGAAAACAAAAAATGGATAGCATGGGTAACCATGCTATTTTTTATGAAGGAAGAATAATCTCTGCCCTCAGACCACCTTGTTCAGCATGCATAAAATGTAACTTGCCATTATGCAATTCAATAATTTTTCGAGTAATTGAAATTCCTAACCCAGAACCTTGCTGCTGAGTACCAAGCACCCGAAAAAAGCGCTGCCCTAACCGTAATAGCACTTCATCATCTACCCCATTTCCCGTGTCTTCAATAGACACCTTAATTTGCTGTTCATACTGACTAATCTCAACATGAATAGAACCTAAATTCGGGCTATAACGAATGGCGTTATCAAATAAATTTCTAAAAGCAATAAACAGCAATTCTTCATTCGCATATGTTTTAGTTTCTGTCGATAAAGTATTTGTCTCTATCAACATCTGTTTAGTTTTCGCATCTAAATCTACAGTTTCAATCACTCTTGCCAACAAATAATTTAAATCGATAACTGTCTTAGGCAGTTCGGGCTGCTCAGCCTCATTGGGTTCCAAACGAGCAAGAAGTAACAAATTTTCAAGTATTTTTGTACTTCTAGAGACGTCTTCTTGTATGCGTTCAAAATCTTGATGAAGTTCTGGAAGATGTTGGTATTTACGCTGCAAAACCTGAAGGCGCATTTGTATGGCAGATAACGGAGAACGTAGCTCATGCGAAGCATCCGCAGTAAAACGCTGTTCAGCAACGAGAGCTCTTTGCAGTCTTGCAAGCAATTGATTTAAAGCATCTATAACAGGTTGAATTTCTGTAATGACATCTGGTTCCTGAATCGGTTCTAAATTTGATGCAGTTTTTTGAGCAATCCGTCTAGAGAGTAGATTTAACGCGGCCAATTCATGTTCGGTACGCCAACTTATAATCACCCATTGTAATAGCCAGAACAACAACATAAGACCGCTATATCCAGCAAGTGCTTTAAGTACCTCTTCAACACGCGTACTCATTGGTTGAAAAACTTCAACTTGTAGTTGAGAGTCTTCTTGTTGTGCAGCTAGACTACGCCATAATTGTCCATCAAACCAAAAATACGAAAAACCTTCTGATAAGTTACCTTGTTCAAAAAGTTCATGCTGATAGGTATGAGAATGAGTAAGTACTTGGCCTGTGTTTAATAACTCATACTGAATATCAAATTCATCACTTAGCTCATCAAACTGTTTCATGGAGTGTTCAGAAAGATCGGAAACCAGTAAAGTATCTGAAATTTCATCCATGATTTCGTCTTGCACTGACATGTTGTGATAGATCGAAAATATGGTGAGTAAGCTTAAAGCCAACAATCCCACCACGATACTACTCCACATCGTGGTTTTAATCAGTTGCGACTGCAAAGATGAGCGATTCGATTTCATTTTAAATCTCCCATACGGTAGCCTAGTCCCCGTATGGTTTTAATGCTGCTGCTTCCGATTTTTTTTCGAAGTTGATAAATAAACACTTCGATCGCGTTACTTTCAATTTCCTCGCCCCATGCATAAAGGGCTTCTTCTAATTGATCACGGGTAATAATATGCTCGGGATGCACCATAAGCTTACGCAATATTTGGAATTCTTTTGCCGTTAAATCGATAGACTTGCCAGCGCTTAATACGACTTTCGCTTGCGTATCAAGTTGTAGGTCGCCCCATGTTAGAATTGATTGTTGACTCAACGTGTGCTTACGTAATTGAGCGCGAATTCGGGCGGATAACTCTTCTAAACTAAAAGGCTTAACCAAATAATCATTTGCGCCTAAATCTAGCCCCTCTACCCGATCATGAATACTGTCACGAGCTGTAATAAAAATAACAGGAACATTTTTTTGTTTATGGCGAATCGTCGTTAAAACCTTTTCACCAGCCAGTTGAGGTAGTCCCCGATCAAGTAAAATACAGTCATAATCATGCTGTTCGATTGCCGTAAGTGCATAATCACCTCTTTCGACCCAATCTACCTGATAACCGTCTAACTCTAACCATGATTGAATGCTTTCAGCTTGAGAGCGATCATCTTCTGCAAGCAAAATTCTCATCTATTTTTCCTGTTATATCCTGATTTGATCTTGCCAAGCCTTTATAAAAAAAGCAAAGCCGCATGATTTAAATGCGGCTAAAAGTAGTAAATCTAGAGATTCATTCATTAGAACTGAACTTGATCTAC
Source organism: Acinetobacter geminorum (assembly GCF_013009345.1). Lineage (GTDB taxonomy): Bacteria > Pseudomonadota > Gammaproteobacteria > Pseudomonadales > Moraxellaceae > Acinetobacter > Acinetobacter geminorum. The sequence goes on from NZ_JABELE010000008.1 coordinate 61,971, forward strand.
GTCAATCTCTACGCGTTTTAAAGGTTTATAGTCAATATCTACTTCACCAATTAAAGTCACATTTGTATTGGCTGAAATAGGGCGACCTTGCCAAAGTTCATCATCTACATCAATTGTAATGCTACCTGTCTTGTCACGAAATTGATATTTTTCATCACCTAAAGATTTTACAACCTGACCATGTAATTTGATCGGTGTATTATCTTTTGAGATTAATGCCTGTTTTACTGTGGTGACAGTTGCCGGAGCAATTGCAGCTTGATTCACTGGTGTATTCGCCACAACTACGCTAGCAGCAGTCATACCAGCAGTCATCAACATTACTTTAAGCATATTCATATTATTACCCTCTGTTTATGGTTCCCTCTTGGGATAAAGCGATTAAATCAAGCATAAATGAGGTGAATCTTAAGAAAAACTTAATTTAATGGCACAACCCTCAAGACCTCTTCTAATGTCGTAAGTCCTTCAATCACTTTACGGGCTCCTGCAATTCTTAAAGGTTCTATACCTTCTTTTTTAGTTTGAGTTCTTAAATCATTTAATGTCACATGACTACTAATAAGGTGTTTAAGCTCAAGACTGACCGGCATAAATTCGTAAATACCGACTCGCCCTTTATAGCCTGTATGACGACATTCTTCGCAGCCTACCGCTTGATAAACCGTTTCAGGCATTTCCATAATGTAGTCAAAGGTTAGGTGTTCCCACTCATCCTCATTAATGTGAGTTTTTTGCTTACAGTGTGGACAAAGCTGGCGGACTAAGCGCTGCGCGAGAACACCTAAAATTGTTGCAGCTGTCAGAAATGGCTGTACACCTAGATCATGCAAACGAGTCAAACTAGACGGTGCATCATTGGTATGTAAAGTTGATAAAACCAAATGACCTGTTAATGCTGCCTGAATGGCCATATTCGCTGTATCTTGATCACGAATTTCCCCAATCATAATAATGTCAGGGTCTTGACGCATAAGCGCACGCACACCGTCTGCAAAGCCTAATTCAATTGCATTATTGACCTGCATTTGGTTAAAACTAGGCTCTAGCATTTCAATCGGATCTTCAATGGTACATACATTGACCTGCTCGGTTGCAAGCTGCTTTAAAGATGAATATAGCGTGGTCGTTTTACCAGAGCCTGTGGGTCCCGTGACTAAAATAATACCGTGGCTATTTTTTGTTAATTGTTGCCACTGTTGTAATAAACGCTCTTCAAAACCCAATTGCTGAAAAGAACGCACCAGCACATCAGGATCAAAAATTCGCATAACCAGTTTTTCACCAAATGCTGTTGGCAAAGTAGATAGGCGTAGTTCGGTTTCTTGCCCTTTTGGTGTACGTGTTTTTAAGCGACCATCTTGTGGTTTACGCTTTTCCGCTACATTCAAACGCCCTAAAATTTTAATTCGAGAAATCACGGCGGTCAGTGTATTTGAAGGCATGTTATAAATGGTGTGTAAAACGCCATCAATACGGAACCTAACTTTACCATTATCTTTGCGCGGTTCCATATGAATATCACTGGCACTCTGTTCAAATGCGAACTGTAAAATCCAGTCGACCAACTTCACTATATGCTGATCATTCGCATCTGGGTTTTGACTATCGCCAAGCTGCAAAAGTGCTTCAACATTTTTAGCGTCGCGGTCATGAGCCGCATCTTTTTGAGCCGAGTTTACCGCGCGACTTACCTGATAATATTCTCGCAAATAACGCTGTAACTGTTCGGGATTAAGCAGTACCCGTTCAATTTTTTTAGGCGCTAGACTTCGTTCGAGATTATTGAGCCAATCTGTTTGAAAGGGCTGATCTGTTCCTATCACGATTCGGTCAGCATGAATTTCAACAGCTAAAATATGATTGCGAATCGCAAACTCTTGTGACATGACCTGCGTTAAAGCGCTTACATCTGCCTTTAAAGGATCTATTACAAATAGTGGTAGCTGAACCCGATCTGCAAACCATAAACACAAGCGGTTTAAACTCAAATGGGCATGTGTATGCTGCTGATCTTTTAAATTAAAATGTGCGATCCACTGTAATGGATGCCACTTTAACTGGTCTTTTTGGCGGTGGCTTGACTGTACCAGTAATTTATCTCGTTCTGTGATACGGCCTTCTTGTAATAGTTGTTCTAGACACCAATAAGTATCTATTTCTACATGTGCATTCATGCGTTATCCCCAATATATTTTTATAATATAGCAGAGATGTTTTAGATTTAACTCACCCCAAAATCGTTAAATCCACTATTTAAATATCCTTCAACTTCAAATAATTAAACCAATTCTCAACTTGATATTTTTTTGCGTCATAGGTCATGTTTATAAAAATATTTTGTATGTTGCATTGTCTAAAAAAGATACTATGATCAGTCTCATAAAAAGCATAAACTGAACATGAATACATGATTTTAAAATGATTCAAATCTACATATAACGATAAGCATAAGAGGAAGTAATATGGAACTTCCAATGACAATGTCATTACAAACAACATCCTTTGAAGAATTCATTACAGTCATTGCAGCTGCCCTTGGCTGTGGCTTATTAATCGGCTTAGAACGAGAGCGCAGTAAGCTCAAACACGAATATAAAACTTTCGCTGGTTTTAGATCTTTTGCAATTAGTGCTTTATTAGGCGCGATCTGTTTTTTATTCGGCACTTCAATTGGGATTGTTGGAGCTTTAATCATCGGTGCAATTAGCATCGTTTCCCTAAAAAATCAGCCAAATGACCCGGGCGTAACTACCGAACTCGCCTTTATTATGACTTATTTCATTGGGGCACTTTGTATTTGGAATATTTCGCTCGCTGCTGGCCTAGCTGTGATCATGACAACTATCTTAATAGCCAAGCAGTCTATGCATGGCATTGCCAGTCAGTGGATTACCGAATCGGAATTGCGTGATGGTATTTTTCTGCTTGCCTTACTTTTAATTGCTTTGCCTTTAGTTCCCAATAAGCCTTTTTGGGGACCAGTTCTAAATCCACATGTGATTTTAAAATTACTGACTTTAATTTTATTTGTGCAAGCACTCGCTCATATTGCAAAGCGATTACTCTCCTCTAAAAATGCTTTATTACTTTCTTCCTTAGCCTCTGGTTTTGTTTCAAGTACGGCGACCATTGCCAGTTTAGGTTTAGAAGTTCGTTCTGGTCGAGCAAATGCAAAGACCAATGCAGGTGCTGCATTGATGTCTTGCGTTTCAACACTGATTCAAACCTTAATTATTGTGATCGGTATTAGCTTTGCTTGGTTCAAGCTAATTATATTTCCTACACTTATTGCATTAATAGTTTTAGCAGTATGGGCCTTTATTTTATTACGTAAAGCCGAGCCTAGTACGGCTTCGCCCGAGCTTGACTCAAGAATGTTCAGCTTAAAAGAGGCCATTATTATTGCAGGTACACTTACCCTTATTCAGGCAGGTGTTTATGGTTTAAGTATATCTTTAGGCGATGCGGGATTAATCGCGGGAACGTTACTTGCTTCATTATTTGAAATACATGCAGCTATAGCAGCGGTCATTGTGCAAGGTGAACCTGATAGCGCACATAGGACATCCTTATTAATTGCCTTTTTAGGAGGCTTTGCAGTTCATGCACTTGCTAAAAGTGTGAATTCTGCAATTTCGGGCGGGCTACACTATGCCCTTGCTTTCGTTCCCGCCCAACTCATTCACATGGGGATATTGATTACTTTACTTTGGCTCAATATCCATTGGTTTTAAAAATTTCTATTGTGCAAGCGAAGAAGTCTTCACTACATCGATGACGGTAACTACAAATTGATCGACCTTAAAATGAATATCAAAGTTTGAAAATTTCATTTTATAGATTCGTTCAGGGTCTTCTTGATAAGCAGGCCGAGGATCTAAAGCTAACACTTGCTCAAGCTCATCAATATACTGCGAATCTATTTCTTTATTTTGCAGAAAATATTTTTGCGCTGTTAATGCAGCTTCAGTCCAAATGACTGCCTTTCGTTCAGGTTCTGCATGTGCATAACCACTTTGAGCCTCCGCAATTGCATCAGAATATTGAATATAGGGTTTGATATCTAAAATTGGGGTGCCATTTAACAAATCACTTCCTGTGACATAGACACGGACAGACTTCCCCACTTTTTCCACTTTATTAAGTTTTACGACTGAAAGCCCGATTGGAGAAGGTCTATACATACTTCGTGTAGCAAATACCCCAATTTTTTCATTACCACCTAAACGTGGCGGACGAACCTGTGGACGGAACTTATCTGCGCTGCCTTGATTTTTATTATTATGAAACTGCCAAACTAACCAGAGATGACTAAATTGCTCAATTCCCTCAAAGGCTAATAAGTCATTATATGGTTCTACCATATCAATATAAGACTCGATATTGACCAGATTAGGCTGGCGTGGAATACCAAATTTTTCACGATAGGGAGAGCACATATGGCCAATGATGGGTAAGGTGACAGAATTGATCATCACTTTTTCTTATAAACACAATTAAATATATTCAGTTTATCGGGAATGAAATTAGATTAGAATAGCAATCTGTTTTCTTTTAATCGTGATCGAGACCTTTAATGGCTGCTTTTAACGTTGAACGCATTACTCATGTTCACCACTGGAATGACACTCTTTTCAGTTTTAAAACTACACGCGACACTAGCTTACGTTTTAAAAATGGTCAGTTCGTAATGATCGGACTTGAAGTGAATGGCAAACCGTTAATGCGTGCGTATTCGATTGCAAGTGCAAACTACGAAGAAGAGTTAGAATTCTTCTCAATTAAAGTACAAGATGGTCCTTTAACTTCGATTTTGCAAAAAGTACAAGTTGGTGACGAAATCTTAGTTTCTAAAAAACCAACAGGTACTTTGGTTCATGATGACCTTTTACCAGGTAAAAACTTATACCTTTTATCTTCTGGTACTGGTCTTGCTCCATTCTTATCAATTATTCGTGATCCAGAAACTTACGAACGCTTTGAAAAAGTCATCGTTGTTCACGGTACACGCTATATTTCTGAATTAGCTTATCAAGACCTTATCTTGAACGAATTACCAAACCATGAATTCTTTGAAGAGTTAGGTATTAAAGATAAGCTTGTTTACTACCCTACTGTTACTCGTGAACCTTTTCACACTCAAGGCCGTGTAACAACTGCAATTGAAACTGGCGCTTTATTCGAAAAAATCGGTTTACCACGCTTCAACCGTGAAACTGACCGTGCAATGCTTTGCGGTAGCCCTGCATTCTTAAAAGACGTTGCTGCATTACTTGACCAACACGGTTTAGTTGAATCACCTCGTATGGGTGAAATGGGCGACTACGTCATTGAACGTGCGTTTGTAGAAAAATAATTTTTCTAGATATAAAAAACCGAGGCAAAGTCCTCGGTTTTTTTATGTCTGTTTTTACAACTTAATTGTGCCATCGATACAGGTGACAGCGGTTCCACCCACTAAAATTTTATCTTGATACAATTCAAGTTGAAGCTGTCCGTCTCGACCTACCGCACAACCTTGTGAAGAAAGTACGACATCATTTTGTGCAGGAAGAATCCCATAGTAACGAATAAATGAAGCTACGCTACCATTACCACTACCACAAACCGGATCTTCATTTATTCCACATGAAGGAGCAAATGAACGAACTTCTATGTGTTTTTGTTCATCATTATTTTCATGAAAACCAAAAATTGTCGCACCCGTAACTTTCATTTCTAAGTCATGTTCTTTTAAAGCAACAAAGTCTGGTTGGCTATCTAAAACAGCGTCAGCATTAACAGCTTGCAATACAATCCAGCGCGCCCCTACATCCACCAATGCAGCGTTCCATTGAGTATTAACTGCACATTTTAAAATTTCTGCTAATTTCTCAGTGTGCATTGCATCTAGTGGAGTAATTTTAGGCTTAGGTAGTTCAAATGAAATATGACTTGATTCACTCACAGTCAGAGTCACCAAACCAGCACCGCACTGCTGTACCAGCTTACCTTCTTTCGCTTTAATTAGACCAGCCTCAAGCAAAGCATAGGCAGTACCAATTGTAGGATGTCCTGCAAATGGCAATTCACTTTGTGGAGTAAAAATTCGAACCTGATAGTCAGCTTGTGAATCGGTCGCGGGGAGCACAAATGTGGTTTCAGAAAGATTGGTCCAGTTCGCAATTTCCTGCATCTGCTCAGATGTTAAGGTACTGGCATCCATAATAACTGCGACAGGATTACCTTTAAATGCGTGTGAAGTAAAAACATCAACTTGTTTAAATGCAACAACAGACATAGACCTCTCCTACTGATTTTAAAATTAAAAAATATGGCTTTTAAGTCCTTACCATTTTTTGATCTTACTGATTTATTTTTAATGGTCACAGTATCAATTAATATAAAAAATAATAGACACAGTTTTTAAGTTTAGATTTGCGTTAAATGAACTGATCAAAAGTAATCACAATATTTGAGATAAATAAGAGATCACTATAAAGTGTATCCATCGCTTTGTCTTTTTAATGAATTGATATGTACAAATATAAAGAAGTAAGTGATGACCTCACTCTTCAAATTCAGAATGGCAGGCAGCCTATTGGTTCTCGGCTGCCATCAATTCGAGATTGTGCCCAGCATTATCAGGTCAGTATTAACACCGTAAAAGAAGCTTATCGCCAGCTTGAAGATCAAGGTTTAATTTCAGTTCGCCCACAGTCTGGCTACTATGTTTGTCATGCGCCGTCCAACTTACTAGAACTCGAAGAGCGGTATGTCAGTGAAGAAAAAGTATCTCTTTCAGGAATTAGCTGTTTTCTCGCACAAATTGTTAAAAAGCAAATGGACCCCGACTATGTCAATTTGGCCCTAGCTTGCCCTTCTGGGGAAAATTTCTATCCAATTGAACGTTTAAAACGCTTAACTGCTCAAGTTTTACGGACACAACCAGACATTTTTAAAAACTATACTTTACCGCCCGGTTCTATACGTTTACGCACTCAAATTGCTAGGCGAAGCTTACAACTCGGTATGTTTCTTTCAGCAGATGATATTGTGCTCACTCATGGCACGATGGAGGCTTTAAGTCTCGCGATCATGGCAACAACTCAAGCGGGCGACAGTGTAGCGCTTGAGATTCCTACATTTCACAACCTGTACCCACTCCTTCATAATTTAGGTCGAAAAATTGTAGAAGTGCCGACCTCACCACATACAGGTATGTGCATAGATACTCTTGAAGAACTATTAAAATCTCAAAGTGTACAAGCCATTTTAACCATTCCAACAGGACACAATCCTCTCGGTTTTAGCATGCCTGAAAGTAACCGTCGTCGCTTGGCAGAGTTAGCTAATCAGTTTCGAGTTCCTGTCATTGAAGATGCGATGTATGCCGAATTGCAACTCACCGAGCCCCTCTTACCCAACATCAAAGCGTTTGACCAAAACGGATGGGTTTTGGTATGTGGTAGCTATACAAAGACTGTAGCACCCGACTATCGGATTGGTTGGTTAGAAGCTGGGCGCTTTCGTAATATTGTGCAGCAGCTTAAATTTACAACCACTGTTGCAGAGCCAGCTTTACTCACAGAAACTTTAGGACTTTTCTTAGAGAATGGTGGTTATGACCTGCATTTACGTCAACTCAAAAAACGCTATCAACAGCAAATTGACACCATCAAATCTTATATTTGCCGTTATTTTCCAAACGGTACTCGAGTCAGTCGTCCACAAGCAGGATTTATCCTATGGTTAGAACTACCCGAATCAATTGATACCCTAGAACTGTTTCACCAGGCAATGGATGAAAAAATCTTATGTATGCCGGGAGTTTTATGTTCGGCTGATAAACGTTTTAGTCATTGTTTAAGAATAGCAGCGTGTTTTGAGTTAAATCCCAAAATGTTAAATGCTTTGATGCGCTTAGGAGAGCTAGCAAAAAATATGCTGCCCGTACAAAAGGATAGGGGTCAAATCCCTACTAATTCAGTAGGTTGAATCCCAAATGTGGAGTTAATAAAATAAAACCATATATTTTTTATGCCTTTTATTTTATGAAAACTGAGCTTCTCTCTCCCGCAGGTTCACTTAAAAACATGCGCTATGCTTTTGCCTATGGTGCAGATGCTGTATATGCCGGCCAACCACGTTATAGCTTACGTGTTCGTAATAATGCTTTTGATCATGACAACTTAAAAATCGGAATTGATGAAGCGCATGCTTTGGGTAAAAAGTTTTATGTTGTAGTGATTATTCAACCACATAACAGTAAATTAAAAAACTTTATTCGTGATCTTGAACCTATTGTAGCGATGCAACCAGACGCTCTTATTATGTCTGATCCGGGCTTAATTATGATGGTGCGTGAGCATTTTCCTGATGTGCAAATTCATCTATCGGTTCAAGCCAACGCCATTAACTGGGCCACTGTTAAATTTTGGAAAGACTACGGTCTAAGCCGCGTGATTTTATCGCGTGAGTTATCTTTAGAAGAAATAGAAGAAATCCAGCAACACGTACCAGATATTGAACTCGAAGTTTTTGTACATGGTGCACTATGCATGGCCTACTCAGGCCGCTGCCTACTTTCTGGTTATATGAATAAACGTGATGCCAACCAAGGTGCTTGTACCAATGCTTGCCGTTGGGACTATAAGTTGCATGAAGCCCAAGAAGATGCAAATGGAGATGTGATTCCAGTTACTCAGCTCAACGCGTCAGAAAAGTCTTACTGCTCATCAGCACAATCAGAAACAACCTCGGCTCAAACGCTGCTGGTACAACGCAATGATGAAGAAATGTTTGCGGCTGAAGAAGATGAACACGGCACCTATTTTATGAACTCTAAAGATTTACGTGCGGTACAGCATGTAGATCGTTTAACCAAAATGGGCATCGCCTCACTCAAAATTGAAGGTCGTACTAAATCATATTTTTACTGTGCCCGTACTGCCCAAATTTATCGAAAAGCTATTGATGATGCTTTAGCAGGCAAACCATTTGACCCAAGCTTAATGTCTCAGCTCGAAGGTTTGGCAAATCGTGGTTATACCGAAGGCTTTTTAAGACGTCATGTACACAGTGAATATCAAAACTATGCCGATGGTTCATCGCATTTCGACTACCAACAATTTTGTGGAGAGGTTTTAGAACGTCACGGCGATTATATCCGCATCGAAGTTAAAAACCGTTTTGTAGTGGGCGACTCACTTGAGCTGATGACGCTTCAAGGCAATATCACCTTTACCTTAAACGAAATGCGCGATTTAAAAGGTAACCCAATTACAGATGCTAAAGGTTCGGGGCATTTTATTGAGATTCCACTCTCACAAGATGTTGATGTTAGTTATGCCCTACTCATACGCAATTTGCCTCATGCCAAGGAAAACATTACTGCCTCTACATTAGCTTATTCAGCGAGTTGAAAATGGCGCTTTTGATTACGAATGACTGTATCAATTGTGATATGTGCTTACCAGAATGCCCCAACAACGCCATTTTTGAAGGGAACAAAGTTTATGAGATTGATCCACTGCGTTGTACCGAGTGTGTAGGCTTTTATGATACTCCAACCTGTAAAGCGGTTTGCCCTATCGATTGTATAACACCAGACCCTGCGCATATTGAAAATAAAGAGCAACTGCTAGAGAAATTTAAAGGGTTAAATTTACTCGGCTAATCTATCTTTAAAAAGTCTATAGAGGATCAGGCTAAAGTTACTGATCCTCTTCAATGACTAAGCTGCTCAATGAATAAATAAACGAATAAATAGCTGAGACCACTTTGCTAATGATAAAATCAAATGATCAGTTTGGTTTAACGGTGTCTTGGTACCAAAAAAATTGAATAATCGTTAAAGCTGATCTAACCATTTCAACATTTCATATAGATTGATTAAAACTCTTTCTGGCGTAGCTCCCCATGTCTTATCTTTATTTAGCAATTGCGATTGCTTGTGAAGTCGTTGCAACTTCCGCTTTAAAAGCATCTCAAGGTTTTACTGTTCCCATTCCGTCCATCGTTACGGTAGTGGGCTATGCGATTGCTTTTTATTTATTATCCCTGACGCTAAAAACAATTCCGATCGGGATCGCATACGCTATTTGGTCGGGCGCAGGTATTATTTTAATTTCTGCAATAGGCTGGATATTTTACAAACAGCATTTAGACTTAGCTGCATGCATTGGTCTTACTTTAATGATTGCAGGTATTGTGATTATTAATGTGTTTTCTAAAAATACTCATCTATAAATATAATTAAAAAGCAACCGAGTACGATGCGAATCCTTTTTTTAAAAATTCCACCATACTCGGTATGAACAGCTTATTTCAAACTGCCCGTCAAAAATTGTTTTAAACGCTCACTTTTCGGATTATTGAGTACTTCATCCGGATGGCCCTGTTCCTCAATTTTTCCTTGATGCAAAAAAATCACTTGATTAGAGACATGACGCGCGAAGCCCATTTCATGTGTCACCACAATCATGGTCCGCCCTTCTTCAGCCAAGCCCTGCATAACCTTTAGTACTTCACCCACCAACTCTGGATCAAGCGCGCTGGTTGGTTCATCAAACAACATAACTTCCGGTTCCATAGCCAAAGCACGGGCAATTGCTACACGTTGCTGCTGACCACCAGATAAAAATGCCGGATATTTAGTTTCAACACTTTCAGGTAACCCAACTTTACGCAGATATTTGCGTGCACGCTCTTCTGCTTCAGCACGTTTTACCCCAAGTACGTGAATCGGCCCTTCAATGACATTTTCTAGCACTGTCATGTGTGACCACAAATTAAAATGCTGAAATACCATCATGAGCTGGGTACGCATTTTTTGTAGTTGCTTTGGTTCGACTACTTTTAAATTGCCTTTTTTATCAAAGACTGTACGCAGTTTTTCACCATTAAGCTTAATGGTGCCATTGCTCGGTTGTTCCAAAAAGTTAATACAACGCAGCAAGGTACTTTTACCTGAACCCGATGAACCAATGATACTAATTACATCACCGGCATTTGCATCAAGTGATATTCCTTTAAGCACTTCATGATCGCCGAATGTCTTGTGTAAATCGCGAATCACTAGTTTTGCAACTTGTTCCATTTATGTCTCCTAATGATTCGATGGCTTTAAAAATGCCAACCAACGTTTTTCCAACTTACGAAATATCCAAATCAAAATAAATGCCAGCATTGCATACAACACCGCGGCAATTCCAAAAGCATTGAAAGTGTCATAGGTTGCCGCATTCACATCACGCGCAATTTTTAAAATATCAGGAACTGTTGCTGTAAATGCAATGGTTGTCGCATGCAACATTAAAATGACTTCATTGCCGTAAAATGGTAAAGCACGGCGTAACATCGACGGAATGATAATGCGAGTGTATCGTTTCCATTTTGACATACCGAAAGCTTGTGCAGCCTCAATCTCGCCATGTGGAATAGAACGAATCGCCCCAGCGAAGATTTCAGTGGTATATGCACCAGTATTGAGCGCAAATGCCAAAATCGTGCAATTTATGCCCTCTCGAAAAAAAGCATCAAGAGTCTGGTGTTCATGGATGTAATCAAAGCTGTAAATACCTGAGTAAATAATCAGCAATTGAATATAAAGTGGTGTGCCACGAAAAACATAGGTATATAACCAAACTGGGCCACGCAACCAAAAGTTTTCCGATACTAGTGCAAGTGACAAGGGCACAGCAAGCACAAAACCAATACCAATAGAAAGCACCAATAACCAAGCAGTCATCGCGACACCGGTCATTTGTAAACCATCGGTCCAAAGGTAGGCCTGCCAATATTGTTGAAGGATTTCAATCATAATTGTCCCTTCCTTACACCAGCAGAATAACGACGTTCAAGCCACATTAAAATCAGATTCGACACTGTTGTAATTGCCAAATAGATCGCAGCAGCTACGATGCTGAAAAAGAACAGTTGCATGGTACTTCTACCCGCATCTTGCGTAATTTTTACAATGTCAGTCAGGCCAATAATAGAAACTAGTGCTGTCGCCTTAATTAAAACTTGCCAGTTATTACCAATACCAGGCAGCGCAAAACGCATCATTTGAGGGAATAACACTCGGTGAAAAACCTGCCAAGGCGACATACCATAAGCCATTGCTGCCTCAATTTGGCCTTTTGGAACCGATTGAAATGCACCACGAAAGGTCTCGGTAAAATATGCACCATAAATGAACGCTAAAGTAATCACACCCGCCACAAATGGGTTGATATCAATTTGGTCCATTTGCAGTGCTTCAGTAATTTGGTTAAGCCCCAACTGCAAGCTATAAAATAACAGCAGCATAATGACCAAATCAGGCACACTTCGAATGAGTGTAGTGTAAACTGTTGCTATATAACGTAAAATTTTAATATTTGAGAGTTTTGAGCTCGCACCAATTAAGCCAATAATCACAGAAAGTAAAAGTGACAACAACGCAAGCTGTATGGTCATCCATGTCCCGCTGAGCAGGAGTGGCCCAAAGCCAGAAAAAAACATGACTCATCTTCTCCTTAAAAACAATATCTAATATTGATGAGATGAGAATAGATCTAAAAATGTCGGCACTAAGCCGACATTTTTCACATCATTAGTAAATGCTAAAGGAGAAATATTTTTTCTCGAGCTTTTTGTATGTCCCATCTGCAATGATTGCAGCAAGCGCTTTATTAATATTAGCTTTTAAATCTGCATCTTCTTTGCGTAAACCAATAGCTGCACCTACACCTAGTGTTTTTGCATCAACCACATTGCCACCAGCAAAACTGAAGTTTTTGCCTTTTGCTTGTTTTAAGAAAGCACCGTCAACCATAATTGCATCTTGTAAAGTTGCATCTAAACGACCTGACATCATGTCTTGATAAATCAAATCTTGGACTGGATAAGGTACAACCGTTACACCTTTTGGCGCCCAATAGGTTTTAGCATAAGTTTCTTGAATTGTGCCCTGTTGTACACCGACACGTTTACCTTTCAAAGAGGCAGCGGTAGGCAATAAAGGCGAGCCTTTTTTTGCAACCATACGGGTTGGTGTATTGTAGATTTTGCTACTAAATGCAATTTGTTTTGCACGCTCATCAGTGACGGTCATTGATGAAAGAATGCCATCAAATTTTTTCGCTTTAAGTGCTGGAATCATCCCATCAAAAGAGTTTTCAACCCAAACACATTTGGCTTTGAGTTTTGCACAAATTGCATTACCCAAATCAACATCAAAACCAGTTAACTTGCCATCTGGTGTTTTATATTCAAACGGCGCATAAGACGACTCAGTACCAAAACGAATCACCTTCCAATCCTTTGCTTGAACATTCGTTGCAACAGCAGCCAAAACTAAGGTTGTTGAAACGAACATTTTTTTCATAAAGCTTGCCATCTTGAAGCTTCTCCTTAAAATCCTAATAAGGTGATAAAAACTTGAGCAATTTCTAAATTACTCTTCTGCCGAAATAATTGCAATTTCTATACCAGTAAATTAAGGATTTATGAAGGTGTCTAAACAATGGACTCTATTAACTGTTTAAATGTTGAAAAATCACTCAAATTTTAAGCTAGTTTTTAAGTGTGTAAGCTTCCGCCATATTTTCATTTTCGACCAATGTCCGAATGGTATATTCATGGTTAAGTTCTTTGGCACTGGCAAATTCACATTTTTGATCCAATGACATTGAACAACCACTCAACAATGGACAACCTGCAAATAATTCAGCGACCCAATCTACGAAGACTCGAACTTTAGGCGATAAATGACGATTTTGTAGATAAACGACTGATATTGGCATAGGTGCAGGTAACCATTCAGTCAATACTTCCCTAAGTGCACCAGATTCTAAATGTTTTGCTACCATGTAATATGGACATTGAATTAAGCCAAAACCTTGCACTGCCAAATCAATATATGAATCACCATCGTTGACAGAAACACGCCCTTTCACACCAACGCTATGAATCTCACCGTTCACCATGAAATCCCAGTCGATATTGCGTCCTGTACGGCTGTTAAAGTAATGCACGACCTGATGTTTTTGTAGATCCTCAATGGTTTTGGGTTCCCCATGCTCCATCAAATAACGTGGTGCAGCAACCGTCACACACTGAATTGTTCCGATACGGCGCGCAACTAAACTTGAATCTTTAAGTTGACCAATACGAATGACACAGTCCACCGCATCTTGAACCAAATCGACCGGACGATCACTCATTCCAATCACCAAATCAATATCAGGATACTTGGAATGAAAATCACAAAGCATCGGAATCAGAATCAGCCGCCCAATTGAAGCTTTAACATCAATACGCAGTCGTCCTCGTGGCCCACGTTCCGAATCATGGAAAGTTGATTCTACGTCTTCGACATCAGCTAAAATTCGTGAAGTACGCTCATAATAAACCGCACCATCCGGTGTCAAACTAAGTTTACGGGTTGTTCGATTAAGCAATCGAACCTGTAAATGTTTCTCTAAAGCCTGAATGGTTATAGTCACTGAAGCACGCGGTAGGCCTAAACTGTCAGCCGCTAAACTGAAACTATTTGTTTCGACAACTTTGTTAAATACTTTCATGGCATGAAATAGATCCACACGCACACTCCTATCAATCAATGCATTTTTTAATCAAACACATCAATTGTTATAAAAATACGAATAGTGTTATCGAATTTAATATATTTATTCGTGATTGACAAACTTTTATGCTCCGTCCATCCCATAAACCCTGTTTCTCCCATACGGACCAAAACTAAAAGTCTGAAAACAGGTATCCAAATAACTAGGAGCACCTCATGTCATTTTCCCGCAAACAGTTCGCACTGTCTGCCATCTTTGTTGCCCTCTTAGCAACAGGAGGCAGTTTTATGTTTTTACATGAAAATGCCGATGCAAAAGCTGCACCGACCTCTGCCCAACAAGCTGCAACTGTTGATATTTCTAATGTCATCAGCAAAACCATTACAGACTGGCAAGAATATTCCGGTCGCTTAGAAGCCATTGATCAAATCGATATTCGGCCTCAAGTTTCCGGCAAACTGATTGCCGTACACTTCAAAGATGGAAGCCTCGTTAAAAAAGGCGATTTACTTTTTACAATTGATCCACGGCCTTTCGAGGCAGAACTGAATCGTGCCCAAGCACAACTCGCTTCAGCTGAAGCACAAGTCACTTATACGGGTTCTAATCTTTCTCGTATTCAACGTTTAATTCAAAGTAATGCTGTCTCACGTCAAGAACTAGATTTAGCTCAAAATGATGCTCGCTCAGCCAGTGCCAACCTACAAGCAGCTAGAGCAGCCGTTCAATCTGCCCGTTTAAATCTTGAGTACACCCGTATTACAGCACCAGTTAGTGGTCGAATTTCCCGTGCCGAAGTAACAGTCGGCAATGTAGTCTCTGCGGGTAACGGTGCACAAGTCTTAACAAGTTTAGTATCTGTCTCTCGCCTCTATGCATCTTTCGATGTTGATGAACAAACTTATCTGAAATATATCAGTAATCAGCGCAACTCAGCACAAGTTCCTGTTTATATGGGACTTGCCAATGAAACTGGTTTCTCTCGCGAAGGTACGATCAACTCAATTGACAATAACCTAGATGCAACCTCGGGTACGATTCGTGTTCGCGCGACTTTTGATAATCCAAATGGGGTTTTATTACCGGGCTTATATGCACGAATCCGTTTAGGCGGTGGTCAACCTCGTTCAGCAATTCTGATTAGCCCAACCGCAGTTGGGGTCGATCAAGATAAACGCTTTGTCGTAGTAGTTGATGCTAAAAATCAGACGGCCTACCGTGAAGTAAAACTCGGTGCACAACAAGATGGTTTGCAAATCGTGAATAGCGGACTACAAGCAGGTGATCGTATTGTGGTGAACGGTTTACAGCGAATTCGTCCGGGTGACCCTGTTACGCCACACCTCGTTCCGATGCCAAATGCGCAAATCACTGCTAACGCTACTCCTCCTCAACCTCAGCCAACAGATAAAACATCAACTCCGGCAAAAGGTTAATCACATATGAATATTTCTAAATTTTTTATTGATCGGCCGATCTTTGCTGGTGTTTTATCAGTACTGATTTTACTCGCCGGTCTGCTTTCGGTATTCCAATTACCGATTTCTGAATACCCAGAAGTTGTTCCGCCCTCTGTGGTGGTACGTGCTCAATATCCGGGTGCAAACCCTAAAGTGATTGCTGAAACCGTTGCCTCTCCGCTTGAAGAATCAATCAACGGCGTCGAAGACATGTTGTATATGCAATCTCAGGCTAACAGCGACGGTAATTTAACCATTACGGTGAACTTTAAGCTCGGTATCGACCCAGACAAAGCGCAACAACTGGTTCAAAACCGTGTATCTCAGGCTATGCCTCGTTTACCTGAAGATGTACAGCGCTTAGGTGTTACTACTTTAAAAAGCTCACCGACTTTAACCATGGTAGTGCATCTGACCTCACCAGATAGTCGCTATGACATGACCTACTTACGCAACTATGCGGTACTCAACGTAAAAGACCGTTTAGCGCGTTTACAAGGGGTTGGTGAAGTCGGATTATTTGGTTCTGGTGACTACGCGATGCGTGTATGGCTCGACCCGCAAAAAGTAGCACAGCGCAACCTCACCGCGACCGAAATTGTGAATGCAATCCGTGAACAAAACATTCAGGTTGCAGCGGGTACAATCGGTGCATCCCCAAGTAATTCACCTTTACAGCTTTCAGTCAATGCTCAAGGCCGCTTAACGACTGAGCAAGAATTCGCAGATATCATTTTAAAAACTGCACCCGACGGCGCGGTTACCCGATTGGGTGATGTTGCTCGTGTTGAACTCGCAGCTTCACAATATGGCTTACGTTCATTACTCGATAATAAACAAGCAGTCGCGATTCCAATTTTCCAAGCTCCGGGTGCGAATGCTTTGCAAGTTTCTGATCAAGTGCGTAGCACGATGAAGGAGCTTTCAAAAGATTTTCCATCTTCAATTAAATACGACATTGTTTATGACCCGACTCAATTCGTACGTGCCAGTATTAAAGCAGTAGTTCATACCTTACTTGAAGCAATTGCACTGGTTGTTGTGGTTGTTATTTTATTCTTACAAACATGGCGTGCCTCAATCATTCCATTGCTTGCTGTACCAGTTTCAATTATTGGTACATTCGCGCTCATGCTCACTTTTGGTTACTCAATCAATGCACTATCACTATTCGGGATGGTACTTGCCATCGGCATTGTGGTCGATGACGCGATTGTCGTTGTCGAAAATGTCGAGAGGAATATTGAAGCAGGTTTAAGCCCAAGAGATGCAACTTATCGCGCCATGCGAGAAGTGAGCGGACCGATTATTGCCATTGCTTTAACGCTGGTTGCCGTGTTCGTTCCCCTTGCCTTTATGACAGGCTTAACAGGGCAATTTTATAAACAATTTGCCATGACGATTGCCATTTCAACGGTCATTTCGGCATTTAACTCCCTTACCCTATCTCCTGCTTTGGCAGCCATGTTACTAAAAGGACATGATGCTAAACCTGATGCATTAACACGCATTATGAACCGTGTATTCGGACGTTTCTTTGCGCTGTTTAACCGTGTATTTACACGCGCTTCAGACAACTATGGTAAAGGTGTAAGTCGTGTTATCTCTCATAAAGCTTCGGCAATGGGTGTCTATGCAGTACTCCTAGGTTTAACCGTTGGGATTTCTTATATTGTTCCAGGTGGCTTCGTACCTGCTCAAGACAAGCAATACTTGATTAGCTTTGCTCAACTACCAAATGGCGCTTCATTAGATCGTACTGAAGCGGTGATTCGCAAAATGAGTGACACTGCACTTAAACAGCCTGGTGTAGAAAGTGCTGTTGCCTTCCCAGGCCTCTCAATTAATGGTTTCACTAATAGCTCTAGCGCAGGTATTGTCTTTGTGACTTTAAAGCCATTCGACGAACGTAAGGCTAAAGACTTATCTGCAAATGCAATTGCTGGTGCTCTTAACCAGAAATATTCAGCTATTCAAGATGCCTATATTGCAGTTTTCCCACCACCACCAGTGATGGGCTTAGGGACCATGGGCGGCTTTAAACTACAACTTGAAGACCGAAGTGCCTTAGGCTATTCAGCCTTGAATGATGCTGCACAAAACTTTATGAAAGCAGCACAATCAGCCCCTGAACTTGGTCCAATGTTCTCAAGTTATCAAATTAACGTACCTCAACTCAATGTAGATCTGGACCGTGTAAAAGCTAAACAGCAAGGTGTTGCCGTGACAGATGTTTTCAACACCATGCAGATTTATTTAGGCTCTCAGTACGTTAACGACTTTAACCGCTTTGGACGTGTTTATCAGGTTCGTGCACAAGCCGATGCGCCTTTCCGTGCGAACCCTGAAGATATTTTGCAGCTTAAAACCCGAAACAGTGCCGGACAAATGGTGCCGTTATCTTCATTGGTAAATGTAACTCAAACCTATGGTCCTGAAATGGTCGTTCGTTATAACGGCTATACCTCAGCAGATATTAACGGCGGCCCTGCACCAGGTTATTCATCTAGCCAAGCAGAAGCGGCGGTTGAACGTATTGCTGCTCAAACTCTACCACGTGGTATCAAGTTTGAATGGACAGATTTAACTTACCAAAAAATCTTGGCTGGTAATGCAGGACTCTGGGTATTCCCAATTAGTGTCTTACTGGTGTTCTTAGTTTTAGCTGCTCAATATGAAAGTCTAACTTTACCTTTAGCTGTAATTTTAATTGTACCAATGGGAATCTTGGCGGCTCTGACAGGTGTCTGGCTGACAGGTGGAGATAACAACATCTTTACCCAAATCGGTTTGATGGTACTGGTCGGACTGGCCTGCAAAAATGCCATCTTAATTGTCGAGTTTGCACGGGAACTTGAAATGCAAGGTGCGACTGCATTCAAAGCTGCTGTTGAAGCAAGTCGTCTACGTTTACGCCCAATTTTAATGACTTCTATTGCATTCATTATGGGTGTTGTACCGCTTGTTACCTCAACTGGTGCAGGGTCTGAAATGCGTCATGCCATGGGCATTGCAGTGTTCTTCGGCATGATCGGTGTAACGTTGTTTGGTTTGTTCCTGACCCCTGCCTTTTATGTCCTGATTCGTACACTGAACAGCAAACATAAATTGCATTCGGCAGCAGTTCATGAAGCACCTTTATCTACCCCACATGATCATTAAGGAGGACATTTGATGGCTACAGCAAAACAAAGCTTATTATTGTCCTCACTCATGGGAAGCCTGCTGCTTGCAGGCTGCTCTTTGGCTCCGGAATATCAACCTGCAAAGGTCATAGTTCCCGTCAAATTTAAAGAGTCTGACCCTAAACTTGAGGATAATAACTGGAAAATTGCCCAACCTGCCGATCAGCAGGTTCGAGGTGAATGGTGGCGTGTTTTTAATGATGTTCAATTAAATGAGCTAGAACAACAAGCGATTGCCGGCAACCAAAGTCTAAAAGCCGCAGCTGCTAATATTCAAGCTTCCCGCGCATTACGTTCAGCAGCACAAGCTGAACGCTTGCCAAGTATTCGTGCTGGCTTTGGTCCAACTCGGCAAAAACCTTCTCCCGCTTCATTGGGTCTAGATGACAATACTCATACGTCTGCACAGACCTTATGGCGTGCTCAAGCCAATGTTTCATATGAGCTCGATTTATTTGGCCGTATTGCCAGTAGTGTCAATGCAGCAACAGCTGATGTACAGCAACAAGAAGCTCTATATCAATCGGCGCTTTTAGCGTTACAGGCAGATGTTGCCCAAGGATACTTTCTCATTCGTCAGCTTGATGCCGAACAAGCAATTTATAATCGCACCATTAAGTTACTTGGCGAGACACGCGACTTAGTTCAAACACGTTTTAGAAATGGTTTAGTCAGTGAATTAGATGTTTCTCGCGCACAGACCGAACTTGCTACAGCACAAACGAGCGCATTAAATATTGCTCGTAACAGAGCCAATGCAGAGCATGCACTTGCAGTATTGTTAGGCAAAACACCAGCTGAGTTTAGCTTGGCAGTTCAACCTTTAACTGCAAACAGCATTCGTCTTCCAGCAGGTTTACCTTCGGCTTTACTTGAAAGACGACCTGACATTGCGGCTGCCGAGCGTGCTATGGCAGCAGATAATGCACGTATTGGAATTGCGCGTGCTGCTTTCTTCCCAAAACTGGACCTAACTGGTGCTCTCGGTTATGAATCATCAAGTTTAGGTGAGTTGGGTAAATGGTCGAGCCGTACATTCTTGCTTGGTCCAGTGGCAGGTACAATTTTATCTTTGCCATTATTTGACGGCGGGCAACGTAAGGCTGGAATTGCTCAAGCACGAGCTGCTTATGAAGAAAGCGTTGCAAACTATCGCCAAACTGTATTGAATGCATTTCGCGAAGTTGAAAATGGTTTATCAGATCAAAGAATACTTGATCAGCAAATTCAGGCTCAAAGCCAAGCACTCTCTTCTTCTCGTCATGCAAATCAATTGTCTCATTTACGTTATCGAGAAGGTGCGATTAGCTATCTTGATGTGATTGACTCAGATCGGACTATTTTGCAACAAGAGCAACTTTCTGCACAGCTAAACGGCAGTAGAATGATGGCTAGTGTAGATTTAATCCGCGCATTAGGGGGTGGATGGCAGGCTGTTTCAACTAACTAACGTGACATAAAAAAAGCGCCATACGGCGCTTTTTTTATATTTACAACTTATTGTGCGTATACAGGGAATTTTGCACAAACAGTTTCAACTTTCGCTTTTACGTCAGCAATAACTTTTTCGTCACCTTTGCTGTCAATCACGTCAGCGATCCAACCAGCAAGTTCACGAACTTCAGCTTCACCGAAACCACGAGTTGTTACCGCTGGAGTACCGATACGGATACCAGAAGTCACAAATGGAGAACGTGGGTCATTTGGAACTGAGTTTTTGTTCACAGTAATGTGAGCAGCACCTAACCAAGCATCTGCATCTTTACCAGTTACATCTTGCTTGATTAAAGATAACAAGAACAAGTGGTTGTCTGTACCGCCAGAAACAACATCATAACCACGAGCGATGAATACTTCAGCCATAGCTTGAGCATTTTTCACAACTTGTTGTTGGTAAGCTTTGAAGTCATCAGACATAGCTTCTTTGAAGCAGATTGCTTTAGCAGCAATCGCATGCATTAATGGACCACCTTGGTTACCAGGGAATACAGCTGATTGAAGTTTTTTCTCAATTTCTTCATTCGCTTTCGCAAGGATTAAACCAGAACGTGGACCACGAAGCGTTTTGTGAGTCGTAGTTGTAGTTACGTCAGCAATTTGAACTGGGTTTGGATATACACCAGCAGCAACAAGACCTGCAACGTGAGCCATATCAACAAAAAGGTAAGCGCCAACTTTGTCCGCGATGTCACGGAAACGCTGCCAATCTACAACACGGCTATAAGCAGAGAAACCAGCAACGATCATACGTGGCTTGTGCTCTAATGCTAAACGTTCAACTTCTTCGTAATCGATCTCGCCAGTTTCAGCGTTTAGACCGTATTGAACTGCATTATAAGTTTTACCAGAGAAGCTTACTTTAGCACCGTGAGTCAAGTGACCACCGTGAGCCAAGCTCATACCTAAAACAGTATCACCTGGGTTAAGAAGCGCTAAATAAACAGCAGAGTTAGCTTGTGAACCAGCGTGTGGTTGAACGTTTGCGTAATCTGCACCAAAAAGTTCTTTAGCACGATCAATCGCCATTTGCTCGATGATATCCACATACTCGCAACCGCCATAATAGCGTTTGCCTGGATAACCTTCTGCATATTTGTTCGTAAGTTTTGATCCTTGCGCTTCCATCACAGCAGGAGAGCAATAGTTTTCAGATGCAATTAACTCGATATGTGCTTCTTGACGCTCACCTTCAGAAGCAATTGCTTGAGCTAATTCTGGATCAAATTCAGAAATGGAAATATTGGCAAACATTAGCGGGGGTCCTATAAATTAGGGCTTTTAAGCCGTGCTAAGATTGCGGCATATTGTAGCATGAACTTTATAATTAAACAGAATGAAGTTAGCTCAGTTTTAAATAAAAATGGCTCAAGTTTTATAAAAAATGAGCCATTGTTTATAAATCAAATAAAAAGCTCGTCTAAAGCTTATATTTTAAATGTCTTCATCGTTAATTTTAGCTTATAACAATATTAAAAAGTTTTTAAATATCAATGACTCTATTGAGCTGATAGTAAGGTCTGAACATTTCCAACAATATTATCTACATTACTGCTCATCACCGTGCCATGGTCCCAGTTACTCGTCACATAACTATTAATTTTAGTGCCTACGACAGTGGCATTAGATATCAATAAAACTGTTTTCCAACCAAATATCTAGTAGCCTACTTTAATCTAATTCTGTCCTTAGAAAATGTTTTAAAGTAGATAGCCAACTGTTAACATTCTTGATTACTCGTGATTGTTTAAAGGGCCAGTTATGCAAACCATTATTTTAGATACAGAAACACATACGCTAAATGGTTTGCCTATTGAAATTGCGTATGCACCAATTGAAATTAACGAAGGTAAGCTGACTTTAGATAAGAGCAAATTGTTTGATCAACTTTATCAGGTTGGTGCACCTATCTCTTACGCGGCTATGGCAGTACACCATATATTAGAGTCAGATTTAGAAAACCAACCCCACTATAAAAACTTTAAATTGCCAGAGACTACAACTTATATTATTGGTCACAATATTGATTACGATATTGCCGCGATTGCTCGTTGTGGTGTGGATGTATCGAATATCAAACCGATTTGTACTCTAGCTTTAGCGCGCAAAACTTGGCCTGATGCAGAAGCGCATAATATTTCTGCACTCATCTATATGATTTCTCAAGGCAGCAGTAAAGCTCGAGAATTGCTCAAAGGCGCGCACCGAGCCGATGCGGATATTATTTTGACTGCTAATATTTTGATGCATATTGTCTATCATTTAAATATTCAAGACATTGAAGAGCTTTACCGAGTTTCTGAAGAAGCACGTATCCCTACGACTATTAATTTTGGTAAGCATAAAGGCACAGCAATTGCTGAACTTCCTAAAGACTATATTCAATGGTTATTACGTCAAGATGAACTTGACGTCTATTTACGTAAAGCGTTAGAAGGCGCATTTTAAAGTCTTAAATAGATGATATTCATCAATTCTTCATTATATTGTCATTTTTGAGTTTTATCGTTAACCCCATTTATATTTTATTAAAAACAGTACTGTTCAACTGAGAAAATTGAACAGTCTGATTTATATTTTATTTGGGGAAAAATGATGGCTGGTTTTTATCGAACTAATTTAGGAAGAGTCGCGCTTCAACAACGCAACATTACTTTAAATGCAAAACAAAGACGTTTACTACTATTAATAGATCACGAGGATTTTCAAAATTTAAATAGCGAATTTAAAAAACGTATTGCATCTCCAGAGCTTATTCAACAGCTTATCGACTTAAAACTCATTGCTCCTTCTGGCGAAAATTATTCAGAATTAAATGAACAAATATCTTTCCCATCATCATCCGTAACTACAATAGAAGCTCATCAAAAAAATAATATAGATGATAGTAAAAGTAACGATATAGTTAGTGAAATTCAGGTTACTCAATCATCATCTTTTCAACTTTCACCTACTGAAATTACCCAGCCATCAATTCCAGTTCAACAGCTCTCTTTTGAAGAGATACAACAGTTGATGAAGCAAAGCTTGAGTCAATATTGTGGGCTTATGGCAAAACCACTTATTCAGAAAATAGAACAAATAAAAACGATTCAAGAGCTTAAAATGTGCCAAATGCAATGGATTACCAACTTACAGGAGTCGCGTATTCCACCTCATAAACTAGCATATACGCTTCATTCTATTAATTATTCAATTCAACTTATTCAACAACGCATCTAAAAAAGCAACAAGCTGCTGTTTAATTAAGCATTAAACTCACTTGTTACCTATTTCGTGCTTTACCTATTGGTGTTTTTTTCCTATGATGTGGCCCACACATGTGCGCTCGTAGCTCAGTTGGATAGAGTACAGGTTTCCGAAGCCTGGGGTCGTGGGTTCGATCCCCGCCGGGCGCACCAATCTATTTTACAAAATCAATAACTTAACTATATTTTGGCGTATATTTGGCGTAATGCGCTATTTATCCACAGGTTTAGAGGTAATTTTGCTTCTTATCAAAGGTCCATCTTTTACCGTTGTATGTCACAGTGCCATCTAAATTTATTGGCAACTCTTTTAATGAGTAATCATAGATTTTAAGAACAATCCCGTTCTTATCTAAATCAGCGGGTAGATTGCAAGTATTTTCCATCCTGCCCGCTTCCGAAACCATGATCATGACTTGCGACATCACAAAGCCCTTACACAAATCGAGACGTTCACATTACTATTAATAGTGTGAGCTGTGCAACCTGAGAAGATTAAGCACAGCAATGTGATGATCGATGCAATTTTAGTACGCTGACACATATAAGTTACTTCTTTAAAAAGAGTGCTCGCTCTGCTTCTCGGCGACGAACTAGACCTTTCATAACTTTTCCACCTGCTTTGTTCCACACTAGGAACTGATCAGCAGCACCCAGATAGTCACCTTTATTCAGTTTTTTTAATAAGGTTGAATTATTAAAAGCACCTGAGCCAATGTTGTAAGTCAGTGAAACCAAAGCATCAAACTGGTTTTGACTTAAAGGCACTATCACAGATTCATTTACTGTTTTTTCAAATTTGGCCAAGTCGTGTTTAAAGTAAGCTTTAGCTTGTTCAGGTGTGCAAGTATCACCTTGCTTAACCTTCACACCATTTGGATAAACTGTAGTGCCAGTTCCAATAGTCCAGATACCCACACCATCATCATAAGCTTTAAAGCGCGTATCTTCGAAGCCTGAAATTAGTTCCACTCCAACATCACTTGTCGTTTTCCCACTTGGTGCAAGTTTTTCGACCACTTTATTTAAATCATCTACTTGTGCTTGCGTTAGTTTACCACCTGCAATGACACGGGCAGCGTCGAAGAATGGTTTAGTTGTCATTGGATTCACCTTTCTTTTTCTCTAATTCAGAGCTACCAAAATAAAAGCCACATGCAGTTGTCATAGCCCCAGCAATGAAGCCCAATGCCGTATTAATCAGATTGCTGTTTTCTCGCGGCATATCCACAAAAAATAAAGCAATCACTAAAACAAACATCAGTCCCACTAATGCGAAAGCTAGATATGCGCGAGTATTTTCACTGTTCATCTTTTTGCTTCCTCCAACCGTGATACTTTCTCTTTAATTAAAGATTGATCTTGGCTTAATTGAATAATTGAAGATCCAACCCAAGCGCACAGCGAAAATACGATTCCTGCAAAGATGCCAAGCAGTACACGCAATACAGAAAGACCGCCATCTTGCGCTGCTGTGCGGTTTTCTAAATTGGCGACTTTGATATCCAATGTATCGATATCTTTTTTGTTCTGTTCGCTAGTCTCTTTGTGCGCTTCATTAATGAAAGTCAGTCGAGTAACATGATCTGACAACATGCGAATATCACTCTGAATGGAGTCGATTTTCTTTTCAAATCTCAACCCGTATGATTCATTTTCAGTCATGCCTTCCCCCTTTCGTTTAGGCAATAAAAAAGCACCCAGATTGGGTGCTTCATTTCAAGAAAATTTCTAATCTTTATTTAGAAACTCAATTTTTAGTGAACTTTTCAATAACCATGTAGCAAGAAAAAGTAAGAAAGCAATAAATATAAAAACCTTATCCCCCGAAACTATGCCACCGATAAGCGCTAAAATAGTTAGAATAAAGAATGTCACAACCATAAGTACTTTCATCAACTAGCTTACCTGTTCTATCTTCTTCACTTCAAAGGTAGTAGATTTTTTACCAATCTTAATAAATGGTTTTTCATAAACTCTGTATGAAATATTTGCAGCAATGATTGTTGCGACTGAAGTAACAATAATGCAAAGTACTGGTTGATGAACTACCTTATTAACAAACATGTAAACGACTGGATGTAATAAGTAGACACCATATGTAGCTTCACCCAAGTTTGCAAAAGGTTTAGAAAACCAATTTGGCAAATCTATCTCTAGCTTATAGAAGCCTAATGTCAAAGCTATTGAAGCCAACGCAAAAACAACCCGATTTACCCCAGTAGTTGCTGTTACTTTTTGCGTTATTGTTGCTGCACCAACCCCGAATGCAGACTGCGTTTCAGACATTTTGACTCTCCAAAATTAAGTAAAATCAAAAAAGCCCTAACTTTTAAAAAGTTAGAGCTTGTGATTATTAGCCGCAAGGCTATATAATTAAGACTTCAATAAAATATAATTAATGGTTGATATTTACACCTTTAGCACTAAAATAGAACAAAACTTACTACTTTAAACTTTTATGAACTTGAAAATATTTTCTATATTAATCTCATCTTTAATTTTATCTGCCTGCGCTTCACAAACTAAAAATGAAGATATTCAGTCCATCAGATTAGTACCTAAACCTGATATGTCTGGGATGTCGCTTATTTTGTCTTGTGATTTAAATAAACGAGAAGCAAAAGCAACAATAACAAGTCCTGTTGTATTAGAAAAAGAGTTCAGGTTTACAAGTGATAAAGATGAATTGAACCTTTATGCCAAAGTTGCAGATGATCTAAGTGTATTTTCTGCAGAAAATAGCAAAAAGATTCTTAACCTTATCTACCAAGCTAATACACTAAAAGTTACAACGTCTTTCACAAATAATGCCGAGTTTGATTTGGCAAAGTATAAAACTGATATTCAAAACAAACTCAAAGCATGTATTTAAAAAAAGCACCCATTTGGGTGCTTTTTTTAGCGAATCAACTCAGGCATATCTATCAACACTTGTTGTAATAGTCTTTGCTGACCTGCTGGGTTAACATGGATATGATCACCACTATCATAGATAGGATCCCATGTCACACCATCATTGTTTAGTGATACAGCTTTAGCAAATTCAATATATCGATAAGGACCAAAATAACCGTTACGTATATCATCATTCATGGCTGTGCGAAGTGCTTGAGAGTCATTTCTTGGAATTTGCGTAACTAGAATAGGCTCTGCACCAATAGCCAACGTGTCAGCAATATTCTGCTGCATGTTAGTTCGCCATGTAGCCTGAGATGTGTCATTGGTACCAAGTGCCCATATAACATATTTAGGACGCCATGCCATAAGATCATATTCTTTACGCTTCAAGAAGTTAGGCGTTTCGTCACCAGAACGACCACCAACAATAGCATCAGCATTCATTCTACGCATATCAGCCAACATAAACGCCCATGTTTTGTTTGGTAATACAGTGGCTGCGCGCTCAGAGTTACTATCACCCTCAATGACGAAATGTACTTCACGAGGATAGAATGCCGTGAAACGATAGTTTTTAAACTTCACGCTGCCAGATATGAATGTAAACCCAGCTCTACCGTGAAACTGTACGTATGGATTAGTACCCGAGTACTCTACTGTATTGGTTTGGCCCGTAACCTTATTAATTAGTTTAACGGTGCTAAAATACCCACGTTTTTCAACACTAAGAATATAAGGTGTATTTGCTACCAGTGGTTGCATGTCTACCGATGCTACTGGTGTGCCTGCTGTTGCTGACCCGTCCCACAACATAATGTGTAGCTTTTTATTAGAACCATCAACCAGTGCCACCGCCGCGCCTGAATTAGTTTCAATGGGTGCTGTGCAAAAACCAAAAACACTATTAATGTCAGCTACAATGAACTCTTGCCGATATTCCCTGTTAGCTAGAGCCGAGAAGCCGGTAGACAAGGCATTGACATTCCATCCACCTGTAGCAGGGCTTTGCAAGCCCGTATCGTCAATAGTCCAATTGGGAGCTGTCCAACGCTCAGGTATTGTACTGCCACTGAATATTTGTGAATCAAGCACAGTTGAATAGACTGGAGGCGTTGCGTGCAGTTCGTTATTCTCAAGAGCCACCACACGATCTTCAAGATTTAAGCTTGATGATTCATATGTAAACTCAGCTGAAATTGGTTGATTGTTACTGTTTTTAGAAACTGTAACATTGGCATTTAGCTGAATATCAGTTGAAGCTATATACGAGAAGCCACCAGCAATTCCAACTTGAGCCAAAGGTGCATCAATTTCAGTAGTCCCTGCTATTAACGCATAGCCGCCTTTTGGTACAAAAATATCACCAAAGTGCTTTGATGTTGCTGTAACGACACCGTTTGCATCGGAAGGCGCCAAAACCTGTTTGACAGTTGTAACTTTATGGGTCCCATCGGCATTTGGAGCAAGGATACATAACCTAAATAAAACATCCTTGCTAATACTTCTGGTTGTATATTTGATTTGGCTTAACTTCCCGAACTTTGTAAGAGCATCAATATTGCCATATGCAAAACTAAATGATCCTGTTGTGTTCGGGGTGTTCAAGACACCTTGCTTAAAAGTGCTTATGGATTCTACCACCCCATATCCAACGGCCAAGCGCGTCATAGGATCAATATTTTGAACAGTTGCAAGCTGACTATCTGTTAAGACATCAATTTGAAATTCTAGTGAGTTGCGAGAACGGCTAATTGCTACTTGCTGACCGATTGTTAATGTTTGGGTAATAACAAGACTCCCAAGCGGATCACCAGAACTAACGATTTTCCCGCGAATAAAGATTCCACTAACCCACGCTAAAGTGACTAAATCGTTTTTTTCAACACGAATCGGGTTGTCAATTAAAGAAACTTCACTTTGAGGATAAGAGACATCATATAGGCGCGTCTCAATTAGTGTCGCCCCTTTGTCACTTGGTCGATATACTTGAACCCTTACTTTTGCAGGGCCGCCAGCCAATTGAGTTCTAAATTTTTTGATGAAGCCGGATTCATTTACTTGCACTGCGTAAGCTTGTGGACCATCTTGCGAAATTAGAGTTGTTGTAGATGTCCCGGTGTAATAACCAAATTGTTTAATGCCTTTTGGTGCAGCGACTGCAGCATTTTCTGCATAGCGTTTTGCAATATCAAGTTCGCTCTCACCAGTATCGTACCAAGCTGGAGTTGTTAGTGGTGCGCGGACTTCCCAAATCCAAATCTTTTTAGTATCAAGCGCTTTTGCCGCCCGCTTTGGTAGCAATGGAGTTGAAGCAAGTAATTGTGCTTCGGTAGCAAAAGGCTCATATGCACCATTTTCCATCAGTGTGCGAATGGCCTTTGCAAGGCTAGGATAGACACGTCCTAAACGACTAATTATATCTGTGAATTCATCGCTACTAGTGAACTGTTCTACAGTTCCCATGTCGACAATTGCGTTATCTACTTTGGTTTGTAAATCTGACATATTTTTACACCCAATAAAAAAGCCCGCTTTATGCGGGCTTGTGGTTAATCTTGATTTATGGAATTAGGTTGTTGATGTAATCACTATCATTTGAGTAGTAACGTTCGTCATAGTTCACAGCAGTAATCTCACTTTCAAAAGTGGCGCTTGGCGATTTTTCGGAAATGAGATAGGCCTCACTATCTAATTCATTTGACAGTGTGATGGAGTAATTTGTGGCTGTTACTTTGCCATCTGAACTTGTGATCAGTGGCAGTATTGGCAAGCGCTCTAAAACTAAATGCCATTCATCCACACCTTGCGTAACCAGCATTGTTTCTACTGAGCCATTTGATAGCTGCAAATGAATTGTGTATGCCTTTGTAGCATCCAAATGAACAGGCTGTGAGATTTGGATGTTTTGACCAGTCCAAGCTTCAATTTCTCCAGATGTAAAACCACCATCTACACCCAGCGGAACTAAAGTAGGGATAGAATCTTTCACTACTGCAATGCGATCATTAATAGTGATTAAATCCGCTTCACCGTAGGCAGTGAATTGAATTGTCTCTCTTTGATACTTAATCCTGTTCCATGCTCGATGTGCCAAGAAATGCGCTTGAACTTTATTCGTAACACCTATCAAATCAATTTTCTTCGGATTGGTGATACCGTCATTCGGAAGCTTAATGGACTCTTCTGTGTAGTTTTCACTAGCATTTCGCCACGTTGCTTCAACACCATCATATTGCTTGTCCTTGCCAAACCGAGTTGTCACAGTCTCAGATTGAGGCATTTTGTTGCGGTGGTTAAACAAGATCGATGACGATGGATTCACCTTCTCAAATTGAAAATAGATTTTTCCAGATGTCCTTCGCGCATTACAAAATACAGCAGATGCAATTGTTGCAAGCGTCTCTTCGTATGACATGTTGTCGCTATCAAAGGTGTAGTTGAACTCAATAGCATTAGAAGTTCCAAAGTAGGACTGAATCTGGCTTTGAGTTGCATACAAGTCTTGAATATCAACAGTGTCTATAGACCTACGACCTATATAATCATCTCTAGTAACGGCACAAACAATGTCGGCGAACTTCTTAGATGCAATGCGTTCAGGTGATTTAGAACCAGATTCGTATGAAAATACTTTGCGCGTAGCTAGCATATTTAACTCACGCTTTTTTACTCCAGATGTAATGTCATTCGTAACAGTAACTGTGCGAACTAAAGTTACATCATCGTAAGAAAGCTTAGTTAAAGCCGTCATGATGTAAACTGAATGCGCTTGAACTTCATCTACTACCGTACCCTTTGAAGAATGTACAGTAAGACGTCTTAGGCGATATCTAAGACGGCTTGTAGATGGCAGTGTTGCTTTTAGCGTTAAACCAACCGGGCTTGCAATACTCTGAGGATTTCCAAAAAGGTTCTCAGAAATACTATATATCGAACCTGTCGGCATACCAGTTGAATCTAGAAGTTGATATTCCATTTCCAGCTGAACGCCAATAACCTCTTTATAGCCCTTCTCGCCAATATGATATAGGCCCTGTGGCGCATTGAAGTTAGCAAATATTTGGTCGCCTTCAGTGTCGGTTTCATACCAGCCTAACCAATTCTCTTGTGAACCATATAAGCCAACCATATTGCCCGCTGTACTACCCCAATTCTGGAGTTTCAACCAATCTGGATTTATGGCATCAGGCGCAGACAAGGTAATTGATGTGCCAGAGTTAATATTGATTGTGTATGTTCCGTCTAGGTCCATACTGTCGATGTTATCTGTGAGTGTGCCAGAAATAGAGCTAGAGGCCGCTTCTGTCATCTTCAAGAAATTCTGGTTAACAGTCTGTGGATTAACCAATGAAATCTCATAAACCCATGAACCAGCACTACCTGTTTTAACAATATTGCTTACTTCATAAACGCCAGCTAAATCTAGCGTCCCTTCTACCGGATCATCTATTAGTAATGCTTGAATCGTTAAGCCCTTGTATTTTTGAGGCTGGTAAATATCTGTACTTGTTGCGACTGTTAATACATAGTCAAGACCTATATCTACAGTTCCCGATAACAGTTGATCTTTAACCCCGTATTGAGCACCTTCAATAGAAATAGTTTCGCCATTTACGAAAGCTGTTGTAGCGACATTAATAACATTTGGATAAGTAAAGGTAATTGTATTTTCGACAACTCGTGCAGAACTAGGGTTTAAAAGTGTTTGCCCTGTAATGCTTCGGGATTGCTTACCAACTAGCGGAGCGTAATTTAAAACATCTCCATATCGATACATTGGGTTAGTAGTATCAAGGCTTTGATTTGGGTCATATACAGAAACAGACTCGCCATCAATCTGGTTGATTGAAGTTTCTCCCTCTTTCACATCTGATATTTCATAATAACCACGACCCAAACACATCAAGCATTCTTCAATTTCCACATTGTTCTGAAAGTATCGAAGTGGTGGAGCAATAAGATCCGGGATAGCTAGAACTGTACCGTACGGATCAGGAATGCGACCACCAATACGTTGTGTATTTTCACGGTTGCCAAGTTTATTGTTAGATGACGTTTTTTCTATACCTTTGTTCGCATCTGGCATAGTCAAAATTGTATAAATTGAAAAGGCTAGAGATACCACAAGGGATACAGCAGCAATAATAGTAGCTGGCTCACCTGCTTCACAGACAACATCAAAGTCGTGCTTTTTTGACAACATTAATAGTGAAGCTTCATCTATCTTATTTGTAGGTGTTACATCATTGTGGGCACATGCTGGCTGCAAGTAAATTCGTGCATGTGGATGTTTTTTCTTTATGTATTTAAATGCTTCAAGAATCCGATCAGTGCGAACATGTAGAACTTTGTCGTGTCCATCAATTGGATTGGTGAATATGCGTAATCGGCTCATAATAGCGAATCCGTTTGTAGAACTTCTTCAATACTTGAATGTTTAAATAGTGGACACCAAGCTCAGTGAGGTGCAAAACACGCCCACAATAAAAAAGCCCCACATGGGAGCTTTGATTGTGATTTGTCATCAGGACGATGGAGCCGTCAATTGGGTGATCAATTCGCCTGTTTTTTACAACTGTATTGCGTGATGTTTTTAATGTTTCGTGCAGCGATCCAGTCAAACCAATAAAAGAACTGGAGTAATCCTTGTCAAAAATAAAATGGGCCGCTTCAAGCAAAAAATGAACACAATGATAGTTTTGCGGGTCATAGTGTCGATCTAGCAAGCTATCAATACTTTTCATTAGAAGAACCCTTTTAAACTTGGGAACATATCAGTTGTATAAATACGTCCAGTTCCAACGCTATTTAATCTTTGTGCCGCAGCTTCAAAAGTACAGGCCTGATAGTCCTGATTCATTGTTTCAACTTCTAAACCCTGAATAACATCAACCGGAGCAGTTAAGTCACTCGACAAATAAGAGCGATAAATTACTTGTGGCTTCTCTTCGCTGTTCGCATCAAGAATGATCTTGATTAGTTGCGGTACTATCTGCCCCAATTCCCCTATCGTTATGTTGATAGATTGGTCCAGATCATCAGAGGTCTTGCCTTTCTGGATGGCTAGGGGCATATACTCATAAACAGCTTGGGTCGAATCTTCATGGGTAACTGTTATGCCATTTGCATGGTTTGTCACATATCGAAGTGGGTTTGTCCACAAGCTATGCTTAACTTCAATACATTCAAGCAAAACAACTGATGGGCTAGAATCCAAATGAAATTCAGTAATATCACTCATAGGAATGGCTCCAGAGCGTCTGCTGCTGCTTTATTAGCTAATTTTTCTAATGATGGCGATGCTTGAATAAGTCCAAGTCTCCATGCCTCAATGACCTGGTTATCCTCATCTGGGTTTCGTGGTGATGGCTTAGCAACAGCCTCAATATTAGCCCGCCACAAATTACCCTGTTTACTCCATCTCAAAGCCCCTATGAATGCTATCTGATATTCCTTAATTTCCGTGTAATCTAAAATCAGATCCATCAAGAAAGGCTGTGGGTCATATTGATTTGCAAAATAAAAGGTTAGCAATAACTCCATTTGATCAATATCGAGCGACCAACTTAACGGAACGCCATGTGTTGCACCTATAAAATTCCGTCTTTGTCGCGGCATCCCAACTGTGAGTTGCTGGGTTAACACCCCATCTCCCAATGTTGGGTTATAGTCCTGCTCATTGGGTGGCAAGAATAGCTTTCTCATATTTGCCTTTCCTGAATTTTAAACATTAAAAAACCGACCACTTATAGGTCGGCTTAAATATTTAGTTTCATTACATTTTCCAGATATATGTACATATTATCAAAGTGATAAGGATTGCAATAAAGCGCCATGCTTTCATTTCAATACCTCAATCAACTTAGAAGTTGCTGTCAATATTGGTGCTGCTTGCCAAATCAAAATTCCAATTAAAAATACAAAAGCCATGATGTAAGTCCACACCCTTAATACTTTGCTGTTTGAAAGTTTGTTCATCACTTTATCAACCTGTAAATTTAGGTTAAAATTCATCTATGTTCTGATCCTCAAGTCTGGTTTGTGGGTTAGAAACAAAAACCCCAAGAGCTGTGAACTCTCGGGGTTTTGTTTTTTAGAAATGCTTTTGGTAATTTCTGAGATCCAAATAAAAAAGCCGCCCTTAGGCAGCTCTTCGTTTGTTCTCTCTTATACTGTTAACTTCAAACGGTTTTACTTACATTCCGTTTACAGTTTTCTCTTATACGTAGTACTTCTAATTAAGGGTTTTGCTCATCAGCAGGCTTGCCCTGACAAAATTCAACAAGGCTTAAAGTTGAAATATCAGAAACACGGATCTGAATACTTAATGGTCTGCCCGCAGCTGGGAACAATTTTGAGTTTTGAATATATTTTGCATCTTTAAGATACAAAAAATGTTCTTTAAGTGAGTCTGGAAATTTAATTTCCTCACCATCATCTAACTTTTTAATTATCTCTTCTCTTGGCTCTTTGATATGGGAATAAAAGAATTCCTTCCAAAGTGAATTTTCTTCGAGTTCGAAAAATTCTTCTTCACTGATTGCAGTACCAGTAATTACGCTGCCACCAACCCCGACTGTCACATAGAAATCTGGATAATCATCTTCTCTATGTGCATTTTCAGAAATTGCTTTTATCAATAAATTAGTATCATTTCTACTCATTCTTCTTTTCCATAAAGTTTAATTAAGAAGATTAGAATCTATCAAAGAATAAATTTAATAGCCACCGAAGTGGCTACCAATTATTGCCGTCTAGGTGTTGCATTGTAGTTTTGCTTGAATGCCTTGCTGATTCTACTATTAGGGTTTTGAATTCCCTGTAGGAAAACTTTCTCCGCAACCTCCCCAGCAATCTGCCTAATGCGAACATCTAAAGAACCATCATCATTTCTAGTCACGTCAGCAGTTTGACCTTCCATGACATAGACATTCACGATTGGTTCTAGGACAGTTGCACTACCATTAGTAGGATTGGAGTTAATCGCGTTGTACTGGTTCATTTCACGCTGAGAAGCAATAAAATCTGACTGTCCACCAGTCGCGTAGCCTCCACGAATTGACCTTCGCAAACTCTCGAAACCTTGTGGGCCACCTAAAGCTCTGATTTCTTCTTGAGTCAAAACTCCTTCACCCTTGTGGACAACGCCAGCCAGTTCATACTTTCCACCTCGACCAGTGTAGCCGCCAGTGGCGAAACCGACATCAGCAATTGCCCTAATATTACTGAGTATGGTAGCTCCTTGGGCTGCAACTTGCGCCAAGACAGGAATATTTGCAGGAAAACCCAAGCCCCAAAGAGAAAGGCAATAATAATTTGCTGAGTTGAATTTACTGGGACATTGTTATCCCAATTTGCTGCAAGACATAATCTATCAATTTCATCCTGAGCAATTCGTCTATCACGGTGCTTTGATGGTGGGGGTAAAGTCAAGTCGGCCATTGGGGACTCTTTAATCCACTTCCATTCTTTTCGGGCAACAGTAAATAAGGAGGCTAAAATATTTGCTTCACGTCTGACAGTAGCGCCCTGCACCTCTTTTAGCCGGGAGTCACGCCACTGGACTAAATCGTCAGTGGTAACTTTTGACAACTGTTTTTGGCATAATTTCTTATACTCACGTTTAAAGAAAGCCATTCGCTTTACTTCATTCTCATGAGTTTTCTTTTTAACACTCACTTCATTTAAGTAGCGTTCAATAGCTTCTAAAAATGAATGGTCCGGAAGTTTTCCATGTGACTGTTCGCGTAATTGAGTCTCACGTTTTGAGGCCCAAGCCCTAGCCTGAGCTTTTGTATCAAAGGTTGCACTTTCGCGAATTCCGTCTACACTTATCTCGGCTCGCCATGTATCGTTGCGTTGTCTAAATGAAGCCATAATTTTTGTGGCGTAATCTTGGCGTAATTGTGATAACCGAAATAATAGGAAAAAATAAGAAATAATAGAAGTACAGATTATTGGCTAATTTGGCATTTGATTGTTTTGTATGAAATAATAAGAAAAGATAAAAAAACCTAAGAAGTTGTTATTTTTAGTCAAGTGCCCGCCGGGCGCACCAGTTTATATATAATAACTTCATAAACTTATCTCAATTTTATAAAATTCCGACTATTTTACTTGGTTTATTAATCATTATCGCTCAAAATATACCCCTCTTTCATAATGTGAGAATTTCATGACTGATGCTTTGGTTTTAAGAGATTTGTCCAAAACATATCGTAATGGTTTTCAGGCGTTAAAAGGTATTAACCTCACTGTGCCTGAAGGTGAATTTTATGCGTTGTTAGGCCCAAATGGGGCCGGCAAATCGACAACCATTGGTATTATCAGTTCCCTCACGAAAAAAACCGAAGGAACAGTTGAGATTTTTGGACATAATCTCGACACTCATCCATCCTTGGCAAAACAACAACTTGGTGTTGTGCCTCAAGAATTTAACTTTGGACAGTTCGAAAAAGCGTTCGATATTTTAGTCACCCAAGCTGGCTATTACGGCATTCATAAAAAGATTGCAGAAAAACGCGCTGAACATTATTTAGAAAAACTAGGTCTATGGGAAAAGCGTAATATACAAGCACGCATGTTATCTGGTGGTATGAAACGCCGCCTCATGATTGCACGTGCCATGATGCATGAGCCTAAACTTCTTATTTTAGATGAGCCTACCGCAGGTGTAGATATTGAGTTACGCCGTTCTATGTGGGATTTTCTGACCGAAATGAACGAAAGCGGTACTTCTATTATTTTGACTACACATTATCTTGAAGAAGCAGAAATGTTATGTCGTCAAATTGCTATCATTGACCGCGGTGTCATTAAAGAAGACACCAGCATGAAAAGTTTCTTAAACCAGCTGAGTGAAGAATCTTTTATTTTCGATTTGGCAGAACCTATTGCCCCACTCCAGTTAAATATTATTGGTGTGAAGTTCAACTTAATTGATAGCAGCACTTTAGAAGTGACGATGGATAAAGCACATACATTAAATGACTTATTCCAACTTTTAGAATCACAAGGTATTCGTGTTCGTAGTATGCGTAACAAATCGAACCGTCTAGAAGAGCTATTCGTCAAAATGGTCGAGAAAAATCTTGA
Source organism: Acinetobacter geminorum (assembly GCF_013009345.1). Lineage (GTDB taxonomy): Bacteria > Pseudomonadota > Gammaproteobacteria > Pseudomonadales > Moraxellaceae > Acinetobacter > Acinetobacter geminorum. The sequence continues at coordinate 98,915 of NZ_JABELE010000008.1, forward strand.
AGGAGAGGCAAAATGAATTTTAGCCAACTGCAAATTGCCCTCTGGACTCTAGTGCGTAAAGAAGTACGCCGATTTTTGCGTATTTGGCCACAAACCCTATTACCACCTGCGATTACGATGAGTTTGTACTTTGTCATTTTCGGTAATTTGGTGGGATCTCGCATTGGACAAATGGGTGGCGTGAGCTATATGCAGTTTATCGTGCCTGGCCTCATCATGATGGCTGTTATTACCAACAGCTATGCTAACGTATCTTCAAGTTTCTTTAGTGTGAAATTCCAAAAGAGCATTGAAGAACTGATTATGAGTCCTGTACCACTACATATTATTTTGTGGGGCTATGTCATTGGTGGTATTTGCCGTGGTGTATTGGTCGGAGCAATTGTGACGACAATGAGTATGTTCTTTACAGACCTTTTTATACATAACTGGTTCGTGACTATATATACAGTCTTAATTACCTCGGTTCTTTTCTCATTAGGTGGTTTTATTAATGCAGTTTATGCAAAATCATTTGATGATATTTCTATTATTCCAACCTTTGTCCTTACACCTTTAACCTATTTAGGTGGTGTGTTCTATGCCATTAGTGCACTTGGCCCTTTTTGGCAAAAACTTTCTTTAATTAATCCTATTGTGTATATGGTTAACGCTTTCCGTTTCGGCATTTTAGGTCATAGTGACGTGAACGTTACGTTCTCTTTAATCATTGTGACATTATGCTGTGCTGTACTTTACGGAATTGCTTACTATTTACTTGCTCGTGGTTCAGGAATGCGTGAATGAGTGTCGAACAATCTTTATTGGGTAAAGAAACTCAATATCCAACTAACTATCAACCTGATGTTTTATTTCCAATTGCTCGTGCTCAGTCTCGTGAGGCTTATTCGCATATTGAAGGTATTACGCAAGGTAAAGATTGGTGGCATGTTTTTGAAATTTCATGGTTAAATGCTCATGCCATCCCGCAAGTTGCTATTGGCAGAATTACACTGCCCGCCTCTTCACCAAATTTGATTGAATCAAAGTCTTTAAAACTTTACTTCAATAGCCTTAACTTCACTCAGTTTGATTCTAAACAGTCGTTTATTGAAACGGTTGAAAAAGACCTATCTGCTGCGGCAGGTGCAAAAGTTGAGTTAACGTTATTTCAAGTAGATGATTTAGAGATTTCTAAGCCTCAAGGCATTTGTATTGATGACCTAGATCCAGAGCGTTTAGAGCAACATCCAGATGCGACTCTTTTGAAACGAGATGCGTCTGACGAAGAAGTCGAAATTGAACTGTATTCTCATCTTTTAAGAAGTAACTGCCCAGTCACGGGACAACCGGATTGGGGTACAGTTTTTATCCGTTTTAAGGGCAAAAAACCTTGTTATCGTAGTATTTTAGCTTATATTATCTCGTACCGTCAGCATAACGGCTTTCACGAACAGTGTGTCGAGCAGATTTTTGCTGATATTTGGCAAAATTTGCAGCCTGAAAAGCTGATGGTTTATGCAACTTATACTCGTCGCGGCGGACTTGATATTAACCCTTGCCGAGTATCGGATCTTTCATGGATGCCAAAACCGATTCGATTGGCACGACAATAAAACGAATAATTTGAGGATATACCATGCCGTTTTTTGGTTTTACCCCTTCTGAAGGCTTATTGAACGATATACAAACTGGAATTGCGAATAAAAATTCTAGTGAACCTTTATATCCACTTCGCGATAAGATTGCTTTACAACTTAATGAAGAGATTATTGATAATGTCTTAATTCAGTTAGTTCAGCACTTCCCAGCAAGTGAAAAGCGCGATACTGCCGAAAAACTTGCAGGCTATGTCAAATCAACAGTTGCTGTTCTTTTAAAACAATTGTTAAGCAAAGCACCGAACGATGTTGTTAAACAATCAGTAGAGTTCTCTGAAAAAAGCTTATTTAAAGATCCACAAGGTCAATATAAAGTAGGTGTAACTTTAGATGCTGGCCTAGTGACCAACCTTAAGCATAATTTTGCAGAACTTCAGGCAGGCAATGACATTAATAAAGCAGCGTTAGCTGAACTATATAAACAGTTTGGTGATGCTATGGTGAGACACTTTATGTCTGATTTTAACAAGACATTAGATCTTGGCATGATCAAGCGTAAAGCAGCTGATATTGGTGCGGCAGCTGTAACAAAAGCAGTTCATATTGCGATCGATAAATTAATCCCTAGCTTAAATCGCACTGAGCTAAAAGCGATGGCTGAATATCATGACAGTTTATTCTTTAACTAATAAAAAATAGCCTATCGAAAACCTAGCAAGAGCTAGGTTTTTTTATTGCAAAATATTGATATACATTGCCATTAATCAGGTTTATGTTAGCATGCGCCAAGCACTGATTGACCTAGTTAATACCGCATGTCTCCTAGCCCACAATATAAGTTTTTACGCCAAGCTCCTCGAGATGGTCTTAGCACCGCTATGCAACCATCTAAGTGGCAACAACTCCACATTGACCCTTGGTTATGTCTATTTTTGCTCTTAAATGCACTCTTAGGTTTAACTGTACTATATAGTGCTTCGGCACAGAATGTAGGGTTAGTCAGTAAACAAGCCATGAGTTTTGGTATTGGCTTTTTAGTGATGTTTGGTCTAGCCCAAATTCCGCCTAAGGTCTATCAAGCATTTTCCCCCTACTTTTATTTGTTTGGCCTATTTTCGCTTGTGGCAGTTATGGTATTCGGTGAAGTCCGAATGGGTGCTCAGCGCTGGATTGATATTCCCGGTTTCGGAAGTGTGCAACCCAGTGAGTTCATGAAAATCGGTATGCCAATGATGATTGCATGGTTTTTAGCACGAAAACCTCTTCCCCCTAGTTTTTCACAAGTTGTTTTATCATTAATGTTAATTGGTATTCCCTTTTTACTGATTGCAGAACAACCTGATTTAGGGACATCACTTTTAGTATTAGCAAGCGGTATATTTGTCTTATTTTTAAGTGGACTATCATGGCGGATGATTGGAGCTGCAGTAGCATGTGCAGCGATAATAATTCCGATTGCGTGGGAATTTCTTTTACACGACTATCAACGTCAAAGGGTTTTAACTTTACTTGACCCCGAGGCAGATGCACTCGGTACGGGTTGGAATATTATTCAATCTAAAACTGCAATTGGTTCTGGTGGTTTTTCAGGCAAAGGTTTCCTCGAAGGTACACAATCTCACTTACACTTTTTACCCGAAGGACATACTGACTTTATTATTGCTGCGTATTCCGAAGAATTTGGGCTTATTGGTGTACTAATTTTAGTAATTCTTTATTTTGCTATTATTTTTAGAACATTCCAGATCGGTTTACAAAGCTTCCATAACTATGGACGTTTAGTTGCTGGCGCCTTTGGTTTGTCTTTTTTTGTTTATGTATTTGTAAATGCGGGAATGGTCAGTGGTATTTTACCTGTAGTAGGTGTTCCTTTACCTTTTATGAGTTATGGTGGAACAGCTATTATTACTTTAATGGCCACCTTTGGTTTAGTCATGTCCATTCATACACATCGATAATCTGGAATTTTAAAACGATATGTTGTCTCAACACTTAAATAAAACTTTAAAAATGCTCGCTTTGTGTACTGGTCTAATCAGTACAAGTCATTTCGCTCAGGCCAACGATTTTGCCACACATCCTGATTATTTGAATTTTAAACAAAAAGCCATGAGCGCTTATGGTTTAAGTAGCGTCCAAGTCGATGCAGCCATGAGTGGTGCAAAAAATTTACCAAACATTCTAAATATTATGACTCGCCCAGGTGAAAGTAAGCCTTGGTATGACTATCGTTCTATGTTTTTGGTTGAAGGAACAATTCAACGCGGTGTCCGTTTTAAAAATCAATATGCAGATGCTTTAAATCGCGCAGAGCAACAATATGGCGTACCTCAATCTGTCATTTTAGGCATTTTGGGTGTTGAGACAGGTTATGGCGCAAATAAAGGTTCTTTTATTACACGTGATGCCTTGGCCACACTTGCTTTTGGCTACCCTCGCCGTGCTGAATATTTTGGTGATGAGCTAGCTGCTCTTATTGCATGGACTTATAAAGAAGGCTACCCAACAAATAGTATTGTAGGTTCCTATGCAGGGGCGATTGGCTATCCACAATTTATGCCAAGCAATATTAGTAAATATGGGGTGGATTATGATGGTAATGGACATATCGACTTAAGAAATTCAGCAGAAGATGCAATCGGGTCAATTGCAAACTATTTAGCAAAAAAGGGTTGGCAACGGGATCAACCAATTGGGTTTATGGCACGTTACACTGGGTCAAATCCGGAAAGCATTATTGCTAAAGATTTAACGCAACCTTTTCCATATGGCGCATTAAAGACGCTCGGTATTTCTCCGTTGAATCCTTTAGTTAAAATTGATGATCTCGATATGGTGAATGTTATTCAATTACAAGACTATAATGGTCCAATTTACTATTTAACTTACCCAAATTTTCAAGTGATTACGACTTATAACAAGAGCCGCATGTACGCTACTGCTGTATGGTTATTAGGCACTGAAGTAGCTAGCCGATAGGCTAGCTTTTTATACTTTATGTAAAAGTCAATAAATATTTTTGTTAAATAGATCACAATACATACATTTTTAATAACTTGTTACATTATTGATTACTTTTTAACCTAAAACTGTAAGTTTTTGCCCTTTTTGTAAAGATTTCTCGTTAAAGACTAGACACTCTCCGTAACCGATGAATATTATCCACCCCAATATAGCAATTGCAAAAGTGAATAATAAGGCATGTTCACTTTAAATTTCAGTCAATGGCTGAAAGAAAAAAGTACATGTTCTCAGGAGTTTATACAAATGCAGTTATCGCTGAAATACGTTCTTGCACTGACGGCTAGTTTAAGTATGGCCCCACTGCACGCTGAAATGGTGCAGTCATCATCATTAAACAGTGATGTAGATGGTCCTAATCTAGCAGCACGTGTATTGAGTAAAGATACTCAAAACTTTAATTCTCGTTTTTCTAACATTAACAGTCTTTCAATCACTGAACGTTCTGGCGATCAAATCCGTCGTCAAGCTATCGCAGCAAAAATTGAAATCCCTGAAGATGAGCCTTCAGTGATTGAAAAACTTAACACAGTAGCTTCAAACACTGTTCGTAAGTTTAGCCAAACTGGTGTAGCATCTTGGTATGGTCGCCAATTCCATGGTCGTAAAACTGCAAGTGGTGAAACATTCGATATGAATGCTCTAACTGCTGCTCACCGTAGCCTACCATTGAACTGTTACATTCGCGTAACGAATAAGGACAATGGTAAAAGTGTAGTTGTAAAAGTAAATGATCGTGGTCCTTTCCATGGCAATCGTGTACTTGACCTATCATACGGTGCAGCTAAACGTCTTGGTATTACTAATGCCGGAACTGCAAAAGTAAATATTGAGCGTGTTGATGGCCCAACTTCATAAGTTATAGCCTCTCGAGTTCATGTAAAAAGCCGCAATTTTTTTGCGGCTTTTTTTATATTTTAAGTTATTAAAATGATGCCTAACTTAAAGTTAAAAAATCCTCTTTTTTAACCCTTATCTAACTCCGAATTTGAATATTTTTTAAACAAAAAACCATGTTTATTTAGTACAAGTCAATTTCAACTCTAATTTGCGTTTAGAGCGACTTTATTAAATTTGCGCTACCCTAGTACCATTTTTCCAAAATAAAGGCTATTTATGGCGTTTTTAGAGTAGATGAGTAGAGCTTTTTCATACAATTTTCCCATCAATCTCAAAATCACCCTTTTTTAGATGATTTCATCATTGAGCAATACAAAAAAAATATTATGAAAAATTGCATCATTTTTGAGGTCGAATTGACCATTTTTTTCAATCACAGTCACATTATTTTTTCGTCTGCTCTTTCCTAGATTTTTTTAACGCAATGCTCCCTATAGTTGAATAGTGTTAGTTTCTTGTCGAGATCCTCAAGAACAGGCTAAAATATACTCACAAAAAATAAATCAAAGTTAAAACAAGGAGTGTGCTACTAATGAAATCCATTACTGAATGGTTTGCTGAATATAGCGAAAGTCATCAAAATCCAACCAATAAACAAATTCACTGGCTTTGCGTTCCCGCCATTTTATTTTCTATTATTGGAATCATTGCGCATTTCAGCACATTGCTTACTGCTTTATTACTTGTGTTGACCTTAGTATTTTATGCACGTTTAGATCTTGTACTTGCTGTTGCAATGGCTGCCTTACTTGTTGTTATGGCATGGCTCATTTACACCCTACCTGTAGGAGTCGGATTTTATATCGCTATTTTTGTGATTGCTTGGGTTGGACAATTTTACGGACATAAAGTCGAAGGCAAAAAACCGTCTTTCTTTAAAGATTTACAATTCCTACTAATTGGACCAGTTTGGTGTATGGATGCTTATCTCTCAAAAATCTTACCTAAATGGAAAAGCAGACAAAAACAAGCTCTTGCTTAAAGATTAATTTAAAAGCTGAATCCTTTCGATTCAGCTTTTACATGTTAGTAATTTATTAGAAAATTTATAAAATAAAAAAATCCTAAACTTGCTATCACACTTAAAAGAACTTTTTTTAGGTAAATAGCGATTACAATACAAAATATTGCTGCATAAATATAAGAATTATTTATCACACCTCTTAAATGGTCACCATCGAAAAAAATAACTGGAATACAGATTGCAGTTAACAAACAAGGTGCAGAATAGTTAAGCATCTTATTCAGAATAAGCGGCAGTTTAATTTTTACTTGAGGTTCTAAAAAATAATAGCGATTAAAAAAGACGATTGCTGCCAAGCCTAGAATCATAAACCAAGACATGCTATTTCTCCTTACTCATTTTTTCAGTTAAAACTGCAATCAACATTCCCATCAATCCTGAAAGTAAAATCGCCCCCTCAATTTGATAAAATTTAAATAAAAACCCACTTAAACAAGTTGTTAGCACACCAGCTATGACCGGAAATCCTTTACATAACGGCACAATCATGGCAATAAAAATAGCAACGATCGAAAAATCCAAATGGTAATTTAAAAGATCAGGTATCACAGTTGCCAGCAGTATTCCCACCAAACTAAAAGCAACCCAAAATAAATAAAAACACAGTCCAGCTCCGAGCAGATATTCCGAACTTCTTTTTTCAAATGGAGCACTCACCGCAAACAATTCATCTGTTAATAAAAAGCCTAAACTCAATCGTTTAGGTAGGGACAAAATAGCAATGTCATTTCTTAAAGTTAATGCATAAATAAAATGCTGAGCCGTTAAAAAGAAAATAGTCAAATAAATTGTAAAAACAGATGCTCCTTCCATAGCCATGCTTAAGCTAACCAACTGAGCAGCTCCAGCAAAGACGAGCCCAGACATTGCGAGTGCTTTATAGAAAGATAATCCTGCATGAATTGCCATAGATCCCGCTAAGATTGCCCACGGAATAATAGAAATTGACAAGGGCAAAATATCCATTGCACCACGTAAAAATAAATAGGATGGCTTATTTTTTGAAAACCCAACTGGCTGATTAAGCTGAATATTCATATATAAAATCCAATATAAGAAACATCTCTATACCATGCTTGATGAGTGCCGACTTATATTGGATAAAATTGCTTTAAAACTAATTTATTTATATGTTCAAACTTGCTACATATTGAGTGGGTGTGACGCCCATTGCTTTTTTAAAGTGACGGTTAAAATGGCTTTGGTCAGAAAAACCACATTGTTGTGCCACCATGGCAATTTGGTCCCCCTGCTTTAATAATTGTCTTGCTTTTTGTAAACGTGCTTGTACAAGCCAAGCATGAGGTGGCAAGCCCACATATTTTTTAAATTGCCTTAAGAAATGCCAGGCGCTCAAGCCGACCATGTCAGCCAAATCTTGTAAAGAAAAGTTGGTTTCAGGCATTTCTACGAGCAATTCTTTAATTCTTAATATTTTTGAATATGCTTCAGGTAACTCACAAAAAGTATGATTTGATTTACCATGCCTCTTCATAAGACAAGCTAACGTCGTTAAATACATCGTTTCTTTGAGTAGAAAATTATCTTTTTGTTCTAATAAATCAAAAAGCAAGCAAAGCTGTTGAGCCAAACCTAGGTCGCGAATCACAGCTTGAGGAAACCATGGTGCACCATGTGGATTTTCAAAAAAATCTTGGCTAACTTCTGCCAACATTTCAGGTGTTGGATAGATCGCTCGATAACGCCACCCCGATTCAACAGCCGATGAGCCAGTATGAATCTCGTCAGCATTTACTAAAATAATATCGCCTTTAGGAGCTACATGTAGCTGTCCCGTCCTAAAAAAAGACTGTGCTCCTTCTTCAATTACCCCAATACAGTACCCTTCATGAGTATGCTTTGAAAATTGTGTTTGGTGATAATGTGCTTTTAGTAACTCTAAACCGCCCAACTCTCGCACATGCAGATAATCGGCTTGCTCCCGCTGCATAAATACGTCTCATCTATTCAATAAAAAAACCATAGCATGTTTTAACAAACTGAATAGAACAAAATTGCTCTATGAAAATAATCTGATTAAACGTTTACTTGGGCTTTATTGATAGATCTGTCCGTCATGTTTAAGCCATCCACCTTCATGACGACCTTGTGGATCGTGATGAGTCCAATGTAGTACACCACCTTTTGGGTTGTATTCATATTCGCCATAAAACTCAACGATGTCACCTTTATTTAGATTAGAAATTTTAGGTGCCAAATCGATATTATGTGCAACCAAAATTGAAAGGCCATTTTCTAATACTAGAATGAATTTCTGGTGTCTTGACCCATCATTATCATCTCTTAAAATTGCTTTGACTCGACCACTTCCCTGCACTTGAACATTACTTTGTCTCTGCTCATAAGCAGCTTTTACAGTGTCCACCCCATTATTTGAAAGTGTAGTTTCATTACGCTGAGCTGCGGGTATAGTTGATGATGGTGATTGACTTTGCTTATGTCCAGATAAATCCAGACCAAAATACGCAGCAATCAATAAAATAATCACACCACCAATACTGAGATTTTTTTTATTTGTCATTGTATACCCTTATTTTAACTGAGATAAAAAAAGCCCCAATGGGGCTTTTTTTATTGTGATACGAATTACTTCGCAGCAGCTTGAGCAGCAGCAACTTCTTCAGCGAAGCTAAGTTCTGCTTTCTTCTCAATACCTTCACCAACTTCGAAACGTACGAATTCAGCAACAGTAGTACCAGTTGCTTTTAATACATCAGCAACTTTCTTGTCGTTGTCGATTACATACATTTGACGATCAAGAGCAACTTCGTTCAAGTATTTATCAACTGAACCAGTTACCATTTTCTCAACGATGTTAGCTGGTTTACCAGATTCTAACGCTTTCGCTTCAGCAATTTCTTTTTCTTTAGCGATAAGGTCAGCAGGAACAGCTTCAGCATTTACAGCTACTGGGTTGAATGCAGCAACGTGCATTGCAATACCTTTACCAGTATCAGCATCACCAGTATAAGAAACTACAACACCGATTTTTAAACCGTGTTTGTAGATAGCCAAGTTTTCGCCTTCAACGATTTTCGCGCGACGAACTTGGATGTTTTCACCGATTTTTTGAACAAGTGCAATACGAGCTTCTTCAACTGATTGACCGTCTGCTAATTTTAATTCAGCGATTTTAGCAGCATCAGTTTCACCAGCAGCTAAAGCAGCAGTAGCAACAGCTTTTGAGAAGTTAGAGAAGTTTTCGTCTTTAGCAACGAAGTCAGTTTGACAGTTAACTTCAACTAAAATTGCTTTGTTGCCTTCTTGAACGATTGTGATTGCACCGTCAGCAGCAATGTTACCAGCTTTTTTAGCAGCTTTAGCTTGACCAGATTTACGAAGGTTATCAATAGCAAGCTCGATGTCACCGTTCGCTTCTGTTAATGCTTTTTTGCATTCCATCATTGCAAGACCAGTACGGTCACGTAATTCTTTTACCATGCTTGCAGTAATTGCAGTCATGTTGATCTCCTAAAATCGGTAGAAAATAAATCTTTTCAACAAAAACGGCCCAAAGAAACTCTGGGCCGTTTGCACTCTCGACGCTTAATTTGCCACCATTACATGTCGCAAAAATGACAAGCCTGCGTCAAAACGCATTAAGCCTCAGAAGCGTCTTTCGCAGCGTCATCGCCTTTTGCTTGAGCGTTCGCTTGAGATTGAGCGTATTCTTTACCAGCAAGAATTGCGTCAGCCATAGCTGAAGCATATAGAGTTACTGCACGGATCGCATCGTCGTTACCAGGAATAACGTAATCAACGTTATCTGGGTTAGAGTTTGTATCAACGATACCGATAACAGGAATACCTAAGTTCTTCGCTTCTTTGATTGCAATCGCTTCGTGATCAACGTCGATTACAAATAATGCGTCAGGTAAACCACCCATGTTTTTAACGCCGCCTAAAGAGCGCTCAAGTTTTTCCATCTCACGAGCACGTTCTAAAGCTTCACGTTTAGTAAGCTTAGCAAAAGTACCATCTTGAGATTGAGTTTGAAGATCTTTTAAACGGTTGATAGATTGGCGAAGTGTTTTCCAGTTCGTCAACATACCACCTAACCAACGGTGATCTACATATGGTTGACCAGCGCGTTGAGCTTGTTCACGGATGATGTTAGAAGCAGCACGTTTTGTACCAACGAACAAAACTTTGTTCTTTTTGCTTGCTAATTGGTTAGCGAAGTTCAAAGCATCATTTAACGCAGGAACAGTGTGCTCAAGGTTGATGATGTGAATTTTGTTGCGCGCGCCAAAAATGTATTGACGCATTTTTGGGTTCCAGAAACGAGTTTGGTGACCAAAGTGCGCACCTGCTTGAAGAAGGTCGCGCATGCTTACGTTGTAATCTGCCATTTTCTTTACCTTAAAAGTTGGGTTAGGCCTCCATATATCCGCATTCTCCACCCTTTTACAGGCACCCAGAGTAATGTGACGATATATGTGCGGATTTTTTACTCCATCTATCAAAATTCTTCGTAAAAGATATTCACGAAAAGCATTTGATAAAATGGGCGGCTATTTATACCATAGACGCTTGTAAATTACCAAAAGTTTTTAGAGATCATGAACAGTACTTATACAGCTCCACGTCGATTAATCAAAACTCCAGATGAAATTGAAAAAATGCGCATTGCAGGACGACTGGCAGCTGAAGTTCTAGAGATGATCAAGCCCCATATTAAGGCAGGTGTAAGTACACTTGAACTTGATACCATTTGTCGTAATCACATTGAAAATGTGCAGCATGCTATTCCTGCATGTGTAGGCTATGGTGGAGCTCCTGGGCGCCCTGCTTTTCAACACTCTATTTGTACTTCGGTTAACCATGTTGTCTGTCATGGTATTCCCTCTGAAAATAAAATTTTAAAAAATGGTGACATCCTTAATATTGACGTCACTGTCATTAAAGATGGTTATCACGGCGATACCAACATGATGTATGTCGTTGGTGGTGAAACTTCTATTTTAGCCAACCGTCTATGTAAAGTTGCTCAAGAAGCGATGTATCGCGGGATGGCAACCGTTAGAGATGGTTCATATTTAGGCGATATCGGCCATGCAATCCAAAAGTATGTCGAATCAGAACGTTTTAGCGTAGTACGAGAATATTGTGGTCACGGTATTGGAACCGTTTTCCATGATGAACCTCAAGTATTACACTATGGTCAAGCTGGTACAGGTATGCGTCTTGAAGCAGGTATGACTTTTACGATTGAACCTATGGTAAATGCAGGTGTATGGCAAACTAAATTGTTAGGTGACAAATGGACTGTCGTAACCAAAGACCATAAACTTTCAGCTCAATATGAACATACTATTTTAGTTACTCAAACGGGCATTGAAGTCTTAACTGCTCGTCCTGAAGAAGACTTATCTCGCTTCAACTAATAGTTTAACAAACTTAAATAAAAGGCTACTTTATGTAGCCTTTTATTATTTATTATGTATTTTTCATTAATAAATCTTTCTAAATATAAACAAATATTTCAAAAAAATTACAATTATTAATTTTTAATACACAATCATTTTAATAAAACACGCTATGGTGGGCTCAATAAAAATCAGTAAACAAATGCCGGACATGGAGTCCTTTTATGATGAAAAAGTCATTATTTTGTATGACAGCTGCCTTTTTTGCTCTGCCAACAGCCACTTACGCTGCATCTCCATATTTTAGTTTAAAAGATGGCGATGGCTTCAAACGTTTTTCTGTCTCAGCTGGTTGGCTCCATGCCATGCCTCAAGGCTCAGGAAACCCTGTTAATATCAATACTAGCGTTGCAGAAGGTACAACATCTAAAGTTGGAGATGTATCTACAAAAGCCGTTTTAGATGCAATCGACCAAAGTAAAACTTCAGGAAAATTCTGGTATAGCACTATTAGCCTTCTTGATAAGTTTACAGACACTCTTCCCTCATCACTTGCAGGTACAGCAGAAGTTAATGGTCTTTCTCAATGGCAACAACAAGGTTCTGGCTTAGAAGCTGCTGATGTTGATACTGTTGGTCTTATGTTTAATTACAACTTTACGGACAATTTATCTTTAGAAATTAAAGGTGGTATTCCACCTAAAGTAGATATTAATGGAAAAGGTAATATTTATGCTCCCCTTTCTGGAAAAGCGACTCCTCTAAAAGACGGATCTTTAATAGGAGGAATCATAGGAGATGGAATTTCCGAGGCGGGTGGAGATATTCCTTTAAAACAAGACCTGCATATTACTGATCTTTCTCAGGGGGGTAAGGCTGCGACTGCTCGTGCATGGTTACCAGCCGTTGAACTACATTATCAATTTGGTAAATCAGGAGTAAATAAGTTCCGTCCTTATATCGGAGCTGGCGTGATGTATGCATACTTTAATGATTTAAAAATGAATCCCAGTATTGAGGCAGATTTAATTCAAGCGGGTCACATGATCCAGAATATCCATGATGGTAAAGCTGGTGCAGCATTAGATCGCAAAACATCATCAGCAAATCCTATCGTTAAACTAGAAGCGACCGATACTTTTGCCCCTATTGTAACTTTAGGTGCATCTTATGACTTCAATCCAAACTGGTTTGCTGTTGGCTCAGTTTCATATTCCAAAATGAATAGTGAAGCAAAAATCTATGTGACTGATCAAAATACAGGTAAAGAACTAATTAAAGCGAACACCAAAATTGATATTGACCCACTCATTACATATGTTGGTATCGGTTACCGCTTCTAACTTTTGTGTCACACAAAGCTATAAAAACTTATGCACGTTTTTATAGCTTTCTTTTTTGTAGATTTTGCTTCTTTTTAAATCAAAATGCTAAAAAAATGAGCACTTTCATGAAGCCAATAGAAAAAATTTACTACTCTCCTCTCTTATGAGTATTTACTGATTTATTTCTATTTTTTAATTAATTTTATTTTTAATAAACTAACTCAATAGAATTAGAAAGTAATTTTTCCTTTTTAGTAAAATTATTTTTTTGGCACAAGCTTTGCTTTATTCATAGCAAGATGAGTCAACGATGATTCAATGAATAAACCAAGACGGCCAACGATGTCCGCTCTGATCGGTTTGCAGATAGGCAATAAATCGCCTTGCAAATTAAAATTTCGTTCAGTTCAGAGGGACGCCGTATGTCTTCAAATGTCAATCGAGATACAAAAAAAGCAACTGAAATAAAATTATTTAGCTTTTCTACTCCTGCAATGCGTGCTTTCCATATGACATGGCTCGCATTCTTTGTGTGCTTCTTCGCATGGTTTGCCTGTGCTCCACTCATGCCAGTTATTAAAGGGGAATTCGGCTTAACCAAAGACCAGATTGCCAATATTAATATTGCCGCCGTTGCAATTACGATTTTAGTACGACTTGTCGTAGGTCCGCTTTGTGATAAATATGGACCGAGGGTTACCTATACAGCCCTTCTCTTGCTTGGCAGTATTCCTGTATTTGGTGTTGCTGCTGCCAACAGTTATGAGTCTTTTTTATTCTTCCGCTTACTAATTGGTGCAATTGGCGCAAGCTTCGTTATTACGCAATACCATACAAGTGTTATGTTTGCACCTAATGTTGTAGGCACGGCAAATGCAGCTGCTGCTGGTTGGGGTAATGCTGGTGGCGGTGCAACTCAAGCCTTAATGCCTTTATTGCTCGGTGCGATTGTAATGTTCGGTGTCGAACAAGCTATGGGTTGGCGTGTTGCATTAATCGTACCAGGCGTAATGATGATCATTGTTGGTATTCTTTATTGGAAACTCACCCAAGACTGCCCTCAAGGAAACTTTAAAGAAGTCCGCGCACAAGGTATTGAAGTTGGCAGTGGTAAAAAAGGTGGTATGGCTATTTTAATGCAAGCTGCTCGCAACTACCGTGTCTGGATTTTATTTGTGGCTTACGGTGCATGTTTCGGGATTGAAATTTTTATCCATAACGTTGCAGCAATGTACTATGTTGATCAGTTCAAAATGGATTTAAAAACTGCTGGTTTAACCGCGGGGATATTTGGTCTTCTTGCACTCTTTGCTCGTGCACTTGGCGGTATTATTTCCGATAAAGTCGCACTCAAAAAAGGTTTAGATGGCCGCACTAAAGTACTGGTACTCATGATTTTAGGTGAAGGCTTATTCTTAATTCTCTTTTCTCAAATGAATGTGGTTGCTCTTGCAATTATTTCTATGACGATTTTTGCCCTGTTTACTCACATGGCTTGTGGCGCGACATATGCTCTCGTACCATTTATTGATCGTAATGCTTTAGGTGGTGTTGCAGGAATTATTGGTGCAGGCGGAAATGTGGGTGCAGTTGCAGCTGGTTTTTTATTAAAAGGTGTACTCGATATTCAAACTTGTCTATTTATTTTAGGTGGGTTGGTTATAGTCGCTGGCTGTAGCGTAATTTTGATTCGCTTTACAACAGAACATAAAGAAAAGGAACAAGTCCTTTTTGAACAAGCATTACTGGAACGTAACTCTGCTGCTTAATTTTTACAAGAAGCAGAGATCAAAATGATGTCTGCTTCTTTAATTTTCTTCTCATAAAATAAGATCCTTAAGAACTTTTTAATTCTTCTTAAATATTCCCTCCAACTATATCGATATTTTTCGATATATCTTCTACAATAAATCATCATTATTATAATTTTCCATTAATCATGACTAAAACTGGCAACCAATTTTCTCAGTCCCTCATCTATATGCTGATTGGCAGTGCAATTATTCTGGCCCTTTCATTAGGTGTCCGTCATGGTTTCGGTCTCTACCTTGTACCAATGAGCCATGAATTTGGCTGGGGACAGCATGTTTTTAGTCTTGCGATAGCCATGCAGAACCTGATCTGGGGAGCTGTTCAGCCTTTTACCGGGGCAATTGCAGATAAATATGGCAGTAAAGTTGTAGTTGCTGTTGGTGGCTTACTTTATACCCTAGGTCTACTTTTAATGGCTTTTAGTTCAAGTGTACTCATTTTGAATTTAAGCTTAGGTCTTATTATTGGTTTAGCTTTATCAGCAACCTCTTTTACGGTTTTACTGAGTGCAGTAGGCCGAGCCGCCCCTCCAGAAAAAAGAAGTATGGCAATGGGTATTGCCAGTGCAGCAGGCTCTTTTGGTCAGTTTATTATGCTACCTTCCACCCTTCTCTTACTTAAAACGGTAGGATGGTCGTCAGCTTTAATGGTGAGTGCGTTGTTAATTGCGCTTATCATTCCCCTAGCGTGGATGCTAAAAGGACCAAGCAACCAAACGCCAAAAGCAATTACTCAACCTCAGCTCACATTTAAACAAGTACTGAATATTGCTAGAAAACATAAGCCATTCTGGTGGTTAGCTTTAGGCTTTTTAGTGTGTGGATTTCAGGTGGTCTTCTTAGGTGTTCATCTACCGGGCTATTTAATAGATCACGGCTTTGATGCAGCTACAGGTACTGTGTTTCTAGCCCTAGTAGGACTATTTAATATTGTAGGAACTTATGGGGCAGGTTGGCTAGGAGATCGATTCTCAAAACCTAAATTATTAATGGCGCTTTACGGTAGCCGAGGCATCGCAATCATCGCATTTTTACTATTACCTCTAAGCACTTATACGGTATATGCTTTTGGCGTCATTATGGGACTTTTATGGCTCTCTACAGTTCCACTTACCAACGGCATTGTCGCAAATATGTTCGGTGTTAAATACCTTTCAATGCTCAGTGGTATTGTGTTTTTCACCCATCAAGTCGGTTCTTTCTTTGGCGGTTGGCTTGGCGGTGTTAACCATGATTTAACAGGTAATTACAATGCGATTTGGCTATGTTCAATAGCATTGAGTATATTAGGGGTAATCGTACATTTCTTTGTAAATGAGGAGGCTGTTATTCATGACGCATAATGCCTTACTTTTGAAAACAATTATGACTTTGCTCGTGATTACTCTGCTGGCCTGTTCAATCATTTTATGGAAACAAACTCCTGATTTGTTTGTATATTTTAATCAAGCATTTTGTGCTCACTAGAGATATAGACAACCAGACGCATACAGCAAATTGTCATAAAAATATAAAAAACCTATGGTCTAATGAAAATAAAAAAGCCCGCAAGTTTGCGGGCTTTTTTATGAAAAACTTATTTAAAATCAAAACAAACGATTCATACCATTAAGCGCAGCTACACGATATGCTTCTGCCATTGTTGGATAGTTAAATGTTGTTTCAACAAAATATTTCAGAGTATTATTTGGGCTGTGCATAACTGCTTGCCCAATGTGGATAATTTCGGCAGCGTTATTACCAAAACAGTGAATACCTAAAATTTCCATAGTGTCACGGTGGAAAAGAATTTTTAACTCCCCCACTGTATCACCAGTAATTTGTGCACGAGCTAAATGACGGAAAGAAGCTTGACCTACTTCATACGGAATTTTCTCTTCCGTCAATTCTTGTTCATTTTTACCAATTGATGAGATTTCCGGAATAGTATAAATACCTGTTGGGATATCACGTACTGGCTTCGCATCTTCACCACTCATGTTTGCGCCAGCACAGCGCCCTTGGTCATAAGCAGCAGAAGCAAGTGATGGCCAACCAATCACGTCACCAGCAGCATAGATATTTTCAACTTCAGTTTGATATTGATCATTTACTGAAAGTTGACCACGGTTATTTGGTACCAACCCAACATTCTCAAGACCTAAACCTTCAGTGTTTCCTGAACGACCGTTACACCAAAGAATCGCATCGGCTTTAATCTTTTTACCACTTTGTAAGTGTAGTACAACATGGTCGTCAAACGTTTCTAGGTGATCCATTTGCTCATTGTGACGAATCAATACACCTTGTTCACGTAAGTGATAAGACAATGCATCAGCAATTTCATCATCTAGATAACTTAATAGTTTTTGCTGAGTATTAATCAAGTCAACTTTATGGTCTAAACCGATAAAGATTGAGGCATATTCACAGCCAATAACACCTGCGCCGTAAATAATGATTTTTTGAATTGAATAATCAAGATCAAGAATTTTGTCTGAATCAAATACACGAGGATGATCAAAGTCTAAACCTTGTGGATGATAAGGACGACTACCTGTCGCAATTACGATTTGCTTACAGATGATTGTTTCTTTAATGCCTTCATGGCTAAAAACTAAAACTGTATTTTTATCTTGAATATATGCACGGCCATGAAATACGCCGATTTTGTTGCGGTCATAAAAGCGTGTATGCGTATCAACCTGTTGTTGAATCACTTTGTGTGCATTACGCAAAACCTGTTTCATGGTGAACTGTTTCCATTCACCTACTTTTTGAAACATTGGATCGCGCTGATAGCGGATAATACTAGAAACTGTTTGACGTAATGCTTTACTTGGAATGGTACCAACGTGTGCACAGTTACCACCCAGTTGATCACGCACATCTACAATTGCAACACGCTTACCCGCTTTTGCAAGCTTCATTGCCGCGCCTTCACCTGCAGGTCCAGAACCGAGAACTACCGCATCGTATTTAACGAAATTCCCACTAACGACCTCTTTTTTACGTGGCATTGAAAGCTCCTTCCTCACTTGAATGACCATATTTTATAATAAATTATGGCTAATATGCGGTGAATTTATGTATTTCTCAACCCTATATTTCTGAATAACCACATTTATTATATGAATAGTTATTTTCCGCTATTAACTGCAGAAGTTCGCTATAATACAATGTCAATGTCTCTATAAACGAGTGGAAAAGTTAAATATGTCAGAACACCGTAAACCTGAACAGGGTGTAAAACTTCGTGGCGCAGAAAAAGTCGCAAGAATTCCTGTAAAAGTTGTACCTACGGTTGAAGTGCCGCGTAAACCTGACTGGATTCGTGTCAAGATGACGGCACCAGAAGAAGTTCAGCGTATTAAAACCACTTTACGTGCTCAAAAACTCCATACCGTTTGTGAAGAAGCTGCTTGTCCAAACCTTCCAGAATGCTTTGGCGGTGGTACAGCAACATTCATGATCATGGGTGATATTTGTACACGTCGTTGCCCTTTCTGTGATGTAGCACATGGCCGTCCAAATGCACTCGATGCAGATGAGCCTCGTCACATGGCAGAGACAATTGCTAATCTTAAGCTCAAATATGCAGTAATTACTTCGGTTGACCGTGATGACTTACTTGACGGTGGTGCACAACACTTTGTGGACTGTATCAAAGAAGCTCGTGCACTAAGCCCAAATACATTGCTTGAGATTTTAGTACCAGATTTCCGCGGACGTATGGATATTGCTTTACGCATTATGACTGAATGTCCACCAGACGTATTTAACCACAACATCGAGACTGTGCCACGTCTATATAAAGCGATGCGCCCAGGTTCAGACTATCAACATTCTTTAAACTTATTAAAAATGTTTAAAGAATATTGCCCTGATATCCCAACAAAATGTGGTTTGATGGTGGGTATCGGTGAAACTGAAGAAGAAGTTATTGCATTGCTTGATGACTTGCGTGCTCACGATGTTGACTATGTGACTATTGGTCAATACTTACAACCTTCTAAACAACACGCGCCAATTGACCGCTTTGTAACACCAGAAGAGTTCGAACGTTATGCCGAGCATGGCCGTAAGCTTGGCTTTAGAAATATTTGGTCTGCACCAATGGTGCGTTCAAGTTACTTTGCTGATCGTCAATACCACGGTGAACCCGTACCAGAAGTTCGTCGCAAAGTAGATCCAGCTAAAAAAATCGCTGTTCAAGTTGTCGAAGCTTAAAAATTAAATATCTATAAAAGCCCTCTACTTCAGAGGGCTTTTTATTTGTATAAGAAAATCAATAACATTTCTTGACAAATCGATAAAACAACCCATTACACTTTCACTTAAAAATATCTTATACCTAAAAGTACGATATATCCCTGCTCTAGCATATACATCAATTGCGACATAAAAAATTAAATTTAAACAGCATTAAAATTAGCTAGTTAAGCCTTAAATCTCTCCTCGCTTTTTGTAACTTCTAACTTGAGGACTTATCTAGCAAGGAGCAAGTATGGTTTTCCTACTCTTTGTTTTAAGCATTGTCATTCAGCTTTTTACAATATGGGCAATTTTCTTTTTTAACCTAAATCGCGTCATTGGCAGTGTTATTACGATTGTGGTAGCTATATTTACTGCACTCATATTAACGCCATGGGCTCTCATTTTAGGTATTCCACTTATTGCCCTTAGTATCATTATTTTATTTGCACCATTACGCTTTAACCTAATTACTCAACCTGCATATAAAACTTTAGCAAACTCAATGCCGAGCATCAGTACGACTGAACAAGAGGCTTTAGAGGCAGGTACCAGTTGGTGGGAAAAAGAGTTGTTTATGGGGGCACCTGATTGGTCTCAGTTTGAAAAGTACCCCTACCCAACCTTGTCAGCAGAAGAACAAAGTTTTATAGACAATGAAGTTGAGCTCCTTTGTAGCATGCTAGATGAATGGGAGATTCATCATCACTTAAAAGATCTGCCACCTGAAGTTTGGCAATTTATTAAAGATAAAGGTTTTTTAGGCCTCATTATTCCAAAGTCCTTTGGTGGCAAAGAATTTAGCTCATTTGCCCAAAGCCGTATTATGACCAAAATTGCTTCACGCTCACTCACCACAGCTGTGAGTTGTATGGTTCCAAACTCGTTAGGACCAGGTGAGCTACTCATGCACTACGGTACAGATGCACAAAAGCAGCAATATTTACCGGGCCTTGCTAAAGGTGAGGAAATTCCATGTTTTGGTTTAACTAGCCCAGAAGCAGGTTCAGATGCAGGCGCCATTCCAGATTCAGGTGTTGTTTGCTACGGCGAATATGAAGGTGCTCAAGTCCTTGGACTTCGCATGAATTTCTCTAAACGCTGGATTACGCTTGCACCAATTGCAACTGTTGTTGGTCTAGCATTTAAACTTTATGACCCTGAAGGTCTACTCGGCGATAAAAATAAAACCGAATACGGTATTACCTGTGCACTCATCCCTGCAAGCCATGCGGGTGTAAAAATAGGAGCACGTCATTATCCCGGCTCTCCATTTATGAATGGAACAGTAGAAGGAAAAGATGTTTTTATTCCTATTGACTGGATTATTGGTGGTCAAGAAAATGCCGGAAAAGGCTGGCGCATGCTCATGGAATGTTTAGGTGTGGGCCGAGGTATTTCCCTTCCAGCATTAGCCACAGCCGCAGGTGAAATGAGCTATTTAACCGTTGGTGCTTTTGCGAAAATTCGCCAGCAATTTAATATTTCTGTCGGTAAATTTGAAGGCGTACAAGAAGCAACCAGTGAAATTGCCAGCGATGCCTACATGCTTGAAGCATTCCGTTATTTAGTCACATGTGGCCTAAACCAAGGTGGAACACCTGCCGTGATGACCGCCATGGCAAAATATTATGCAACTGAAACAATGCGTAAAGTCGTTAATCACGGAATGGATATTGCTGGAGGACGAGCAATTCAACTCGGGCCACGTAATTTCCTTGCCCTTACATATCAAGCGATTCCGATTGCTATCACGGTAGAAGGCGCAAATATTTTGACCCGTTCATTGATGATTTTTGGCCAAGGCTCAATGCGTTGTCACCCTTATCTATTTGAAGAGTTGCAACTCCTTCAATCTGAAGACAAAAATAACTCAGTCAAAAAATTTGATGATTTATTATTCAAACATTTAGCCTATACCTTTAACCGTGGTGCAAGATCATTTGCTTACGGTTGGACAGGTGGCTCAAGCGATGCGCCTCAGTCAGCAGATCAATTCACCGCAAGTTACTATAAAACGATTAATCGTTTTAGTGCCAACTTCGCACTTGTTTCAGATATGTCACTTGGTTTACTTGCAGGAGACCTAAAACGCAAAGAAATGTTATCAGGACGCTTGGCAGATATTCACGCGCACCTCTTTATTTCTACTGCGATTTTAAAATTTTATGAAGCTGGCCAAAAAACTGAAGCCGAACAACTTCATGCAAAATTAGCGCTACAAAAAGCTTTCTTGAATATTCAGGAAGCATTTTGGGGATTATTTGAAAACTTCCCAGCTAAACTTCCGGCAGCATTTGTAAAATGGATCTGTTTCCCTTTTGGTCGTGTCATTTCAAAACCAGATGATGAGTTAAAACAACAAGTCGCTGAACTTATGATGCAAGAGCATCCTTTTAGAGAGCAGCTTAAGCATCACGTATTTTATTCAACCAAAGCCGATGATGTGACTGGACGTTTAGAACATACATTCCAAATTCTACGAACACTTGAACCACTTTGGGATAAGTTTAAAAAAGCTGAATCTAAAGGCAAATTTACAGGACTGACTTTCGAAGAGAATATTCAACAAGCGATAAAAGAAGGTTTTATTTCTGAAAGCGAAGCTCAACAACTATTGCAATACAACGCAATTCGATTCGACAGCATGCTTACAGATGTATTTGATGAAGATTTAAATAAAGATCTTCCTTTGTCAAACCCTCATCAAATAGTGTGACTGGTGCCTCCACTAATTCACTATTGCAATCATTTTTGATTCGCATTAATTAATAAATAACCATAAAAGCGTCACTCGACGCTTTTATTTTTAGGAGAAATTAATGTCTAAGCAAGATTACGAAAATGGATTAAAAGTTCGCACAGAAGTGATGGGAGAAGCTTTTGTAAAACGTGCCCAAGAAAACACCGTACCCTTTACTCAGCCTTTACAAGACTGGATTAACGAACATGCATGGGGATCGACTTGGCAACGTGAAGGTGTACTTCCACGTAAATATCGCTCATTAATAACTTTAGCTATGCTAACCGCACTTAAATCGCCAACTGAACTCAAAGGCCATGTTCGTGGTGCACTAAACAATGGTTGTACAGTTGAAGAGATTCAAGAAACTTTATTGCACAGCCTACCATATTGCGGCGCACCTGCTACTCAAGAAGCTTTTCGTGCTGCTTTAGAAGTAATTCAAGAATATCAACAAAAATAACTTCAATATGAGCCAGCACTGTACTGGCTCACTTTGACCTAATTTAATTTAGTCGAATAAATACTTAAATTACGATCACCAATTATAATAGCCTGACGACAGATTCCTTCTGCTTTACGCTGCTTTTCAAAAACTGCAGCTAACATTGGTTCGAAACTATCAAAAAAGCAGATTTCATTTTGATCTATAGAATAAATGAGCGACTGATTACCAACGCCATCCAAAGTATCGTAGTACACAATCACCATTTTTCCGTTTTGAATTGCAGCTTGAATATCTTGATAGCTCAGCGCTGGTCCAGTTGGAATTTTTAATACCTTTGCTTCTTTATAGCTCATACGTTCGCTGGGGCTAATGCTAGGATCCTCATCTGAATGAAATGACACTTCAAATCCTAGTTTCTTTAAAGCAACAGCTAAGGCAATCGTATAGGTGCCTTCTTCATCGTGTCGGCAAACATTAATCAACTCAGCAACATCAATTTGTACTCCATGATGTTGAAGTAACATCCAAACTGCAAAAACGCCACAGTTTGACTCTAGGCGTGCCAACGACTCGGGAATATTTAATGCCATAATTAGAATCTAAAGTGATAATTACGCAGATAATAAACAAAACTGGATTGGCACTAAAAGCTTTTCCAAGTACAATGTTTCGCTAGTCGAGGGATGCTGCGACAAATGATCGGCACTAAAGATCAATTTGCCAGGCTCGACGATCGGTTAAACACTCGTTTTAACCAACAACGGCATCCGCGAACAGAATGATCAATACTATTTTTTCCTAGGAGATCCTGATGAACGCGGTTAATGCTTCATTTACAGATTACAAAGTTGCTGACATCTCTCTTGCTGACTACGGCCGTAAAGAAATCAAACTTGCTGAAGCAGAAATGCCAGCTTTGATCGGCTTACGTAAACGCTATGCAGCTTCTAAACCACTTGCTGGCGCAAAAATTCTTGGTTGTATTCACATGACCATTCAAACAGCTGTTCTTATTGAAACGCTTGTTGAATTAGGTGCTGAAGTACGCTGGACATCATGTAACATTTTCTCTACTCAAGACCATGCTGCTGCTGCAATTGCTGCTCGCGGTATTCCAGTTTTTGCTTGGAAAGGTGAAACTGAAGAAGAATATGTATGGTGCCTTGAACAACAGATCAATGTAAATGGTCAACCTTGGGATGCCAACATGATTTTGGACGATGGCGGTGATTTAACTGCTCTTGTTCATGAAAAATACCCTGCTCTTTTAGAACGTATTCACGGTATTACTGAAGAAACTACAACAGGTGTTCAACGTCTTATCGAAATGTGGAAAGACGGTTCTTTGAAAGTTCCTGCAATTAACGTAAATGACTCAGTTACTAAATCTAAAAACGACAACAAATATGGTTGCCGTCACTCATTAAATGACGCGATCAAACGTGCAACTGACATGCTTTTGTCTGGTCGCCGTGCACTTGTAGTTGGTTATGGTGATGTAGGTAAAGGTTCTGCTCAATCTTTACGTCAAGAAGGTATGATCGTTCGTGTAACAGAAGTTGACCCAATTTGTGCAATGCAAGCATGTATGGACGGCTATGAAGTTGTATCTCCATATAAAAACGGCGTACAAACAGGCAAAAAAGAAGATATTAACCACGATCTTCTTGGCAACACTGACCTTGTTGTAACAACAACTGGTAACTACCACGTGTGTGATGCCGCAATGCTAGACAGCTTAAAAGCTGGTGCAGTTGTATGTAACATCGGTCACTTCGATACAGAAATTGACACTGCGTATTTACGTGGTTACAAGTGGGTTGAAGTTAAGCCACAAGTTCACCAAGTTTATCGTTCAGAAGACGAAAACAACTACCTTATCCTTCTTTCTGAAGGTCGCCTTGTAAACCTAGGTAATGCAACTGGTCACCCATCACGTGTAATGGATGGTTCTTTTGCTAACCAAGTTCTAGGACAAATTCACTTATTCCAAGAGAAATTTGCTGATCTTCCTGCAAATGAGAAAGCTGCAAAAATTCGTGTAGAAGTTCTTCCTAAGAAACTTGACGAAGAAGTTGCTGCTGCAATGGTTGCAGGTTTCGGTGGTGTACTTACTCAGTTAACTCAAGAGCAAGCCGATTATTTAGGTGTTGCTGTTGAGGGACCATTCAAATCTGACGCTTACAAATACTAAGAACTTAAGGGCAGACGGTGAACCGACTGCCCTTTTTTCTAAAATGTTTCGCTGTTTACAAGGATTTGACATGACTAAACGTACACCTATTTCTTTTGAGTTTTTTCCGCCGAAAACTGATGTTGGTGCCGAAAAACTTCGTATTGTTCACCAAGAATTACAGCTATTAAATCCAGAGTTTTTCTCGATTACTTATGGTGCTGGTGGTTCTACTCGCGAACGCACGCTTGCTGCTATTGAAGATTTCAATGGTAAAGGCACTCCTGTTGCGCCTCATCTTTCTTGTATTGGTGATGATAAAGCTCGTATTGCTGAGTTACTGGATTTATATAAAGCTCAAGGCATTGACCGTATTGTTGCTTTACGTGGTGACTTACCATCTGGTCAGGTTGGGCTTGGTGAGCTTCCTTATGCTCAAGATTTAGTACGTTTTATTCGTGAGCACTCAGGTGATCATTTTCATATTGAAGTTGCAGCTTATCCAGAAATGCATCCTCAAGCTGAAAGCCTTGATTCAGATATTCAACGTTTTATTGAAAAAGTACAAGCTGGTGCCAATGCAGGAATTACTCAATTCTTCTTTAATCCAGACTCATACTTTTATTTTATAGAGCGCTTGGAAAAAGCTGGAATTAACATTCCGGTGGCTCCAGGAATCATGCCAATTACCAACGCAAGCAACCTAATTCGCTTTGCAGACGGTACGGGTGCTGAAATTCCTCGCTGGATCCGTAAGCAATTACAAGCCTATGGTGATGACAGTGAAAGTATCAAAGCTTTCGGTCATGAAGTTGTTGTTAAGCTATGCGAACGCCTGATTGCAGGTGGTGCGCCAAGCTTACACTTCTATTCAATGAATCAAATCGAACCTACTCGTCAACTTGTTGTTGATCTTGGTTTAAATTAATTTTGTAAGGCGTACCCAATGAACCGTTTTTTTATCGAAACTGAACTTACAGTTGGCTCAACAATTCAACTGACAGAATCAGTATTCCATCATTGGGTTCGCGTTTTACGTGCACAATTACAAGAACAAGCGACTCTATTTAATGGACAAGGTGGTGAATATCTCGCGTCATTAACCGAAATTAATAAGAAAAATGCGTTTGTCACAATTGAGAATTTTAACCCTGCAAACCGTGCTGCCCCTTTTAAAGCTGTTTTAGGTCAAGTCATGAGTAAAGGCGATCGAATGGATTATGCCATTCAGAAAGCCACTGAATTGGGTGTAAGTCAGATTCAATTGCTAACAAGTGAACGTTGTGAAATGCGCTTAAAATACGATCGAGATCAAAAAAAATTAGATCACTGGCAAGCTGTAGCAATTGCAGCATGTGAACAATGTGGCCTGAACTTAGTTCCCGAAGTATTAGCACCAATTTCTCTTCATGAATGGTTAAGTTCTTCTGAGCTTCCCCAATCTAAATTTGTTTTAGCACCAGAAAAAGAACAAAAAGATGTATTAGCAGGAATACAACCTGATCTTGCTTTACTTATTGGCCCAGAAGGTGGGCTAAGTGAAAATGAAATTACCCAAGCCAATCAAGCTGGTTTTATGAACTGGTGCATTGGTGACCGTGTTTTACGTACAGAAACCGCACCTGTTGTTGCCTTGTCTATTTTAAATTATCGATTTTTATCCACCTGAGTTCAGTGAACATTGATTAAATCGTTATTTAAAGTTAACTTACTTTTATTGTATGAATAAAATTTCAAATTCTTTTTCACTGATAAATCAGATTCTTTCTGTATATATGTAAAAAAATAGGATAGAAAAATCTTATGTCTGGGCTTCAGGAAGAATATCTACAGCATCAAACAAAAATTGAACAGCTGAAACTTTCAACTCAATATATACGCTGGTATTTGATTAGCTTAATACTGCTATGTCTCATTTCATATGGTATTTTTTCTTATTATTTTTCATCTGTAATAACAATTTTTAGCTGGTCTATTGGCCTCACTGTAGCATCTCTTATCGGCTTATTATTTATTCCAAATATTTTAACTCACTACCGTGCAATTGATTTTACAAAAAAAGCTAATCACATTTTACAAAGTATTTGTTTGATCTCAGGCATCTTAATTGGAATAAACGTCACAATTATTCATTTTTATCTTCCCCCTGAGTTAGTCGCTCTACCAGATGCTCATATTTTAATTGCTTTATTTATTACTTCGGCTCATATCATTGGCCTTACTTTTTTAACCCAGCAACCACGATATTTTTATCTCTTATTTATTCCAAGTACCTTGCCCTTATTACTAGCTCAATTCACACATAACCCAATTACTCAGCTACCCTTTTACTTTGCCTATAATCTTACCTTTGTGGCCACTGTACTTTGTGCATATGCTACGCAACGTAATTATCAAAAGATTTCTCAATTATTATTAAAAAACAAACAGCTTGTTCAAATTTCCGATCAACATACGCAATGGGCTGAAGAATTATGTATACAGCTCCAACAAGAAGTAAATAAATCTAAAGATATCGAAGCCCAGCTTCAATTTAATAATCATCTGCTTGAGCAAAAAGTACGTGAACGCACTTACGATCTCACAAAAATGAATGAACAACTCGAAAGCCATCACTACAATTTAGCTTTTGCGCATGAAACTGCAGGTATTCGACCTTGGGATTGGGATATTCAAAGTCAAAAATTAGAAATTACATTTTTCGATCAACAAAAACAAACTCAGACTGCCGTTATTCATCTCAATACGATATTAGATCGTATACATCCAAGTGATAAAAAACTTTTTGACGAACGTTTAAAACAACATTTGGAAGGCATTACAGATCATTTTAATATCACCTTTCGAATTTTACGTAGAGATGGTTCTTGGCGATGGATTCATGATGTAGGCCGTGTCATCACTAGAGATCCTAAAACACAAAAAGCGCTTCGTATGGTTGGAATGACTCGCGATATACATCAAGAGAAGAAAGATCAAGAACATCTAAGACTATCTGCAATTGTGCTTGAGCAAGCTGCGGAAGGAATATTTATTTTAGATGAGCGCCTAAACTATATTGATGTAAATCCCTACTATGAAAAACTCACAGGATTTTCTAAATCAGAACTTGTTAATAAAGAATTATTTAGCATAACAATCAATCAAAAAGAATTACAACAGCAGTTTCATACATCAATAACACAGCAACTCCTAGAGACAGGAGAATATATGGGTCAGTTTGACGAAAAATTTAGTTCTGGTAAAAGCGTATATTTATGGTTGCATATCAATGTAGTCAAAGATGAGTTCAATCAAATTACCAATTATATCGGGTTTGCACGCGACCTGACTGAGCAAAAACGTCAAGAACAACATCTATCTTATTTAAAAAATTACGACAGCCTCACCCACCTGCCTAACCGCCTTTACTATTACAATCAATTACATCAATATCTAGTAAATCCGTCATATAACATTAAAAACTTAGCATTAATACGAGTGAACATTGACCGCTTCCGAGCTTTCAATGAATTTTTAAATAATGATAGTGGTGATGAATTACTTAAGCAGTTCGCTCAAAGATTGCGCTTAATCAATATCAATGCAATTTTAGTTGCCTATTTAAATAGTGATGATTTCGCAATTATTTATGAAATTTCCCCAATTCATCCAAATATTGAGCAATATTGTCAAAATATTTTACAAGCGCTCAATGCACCTTTTTATATTGATAATCACGAATATTTTATTACTGCATCTATTGGTGTTGCATGTTTTCCTGAACATGGTAGACAAATTGATCACCTCAACCACCATGCGGAACAAGCATTGTCCGAAGCAAAACGCTTAGGTGGTAATACAATTTGCTATTATTGCAATAAAACAAATAACTCATATAAAAGTGCCGATTTAGAGCAAGAATTACGTAAAGCCATACAAAATGATGAATTTGTCATTTATTACCAACCCAAAATTAATCTACATGATCAATCTATTATCGGTTTTGAAGCATTAATTCGTTGGCAACATCCTGAAAAAGGATTAGTCATGCCAAATATGTTTATACCTTTTGCTGAGCGTAGTAGCCTGATTTCAGATATTGGTAAAGTTGTTTTGGATAAAGTTGGAAAGCAACTACAAGAATGGAAAGATGCAGGTTATCTCAATATTCAAATCTCTGTAAATATTGTCGCTCAACAGATACATCGAGGCTTATTACTCAATGATCTAGATGAAGTTTTGCAAAAATATAATATACAAGGTTCAGACCTGGAACTTGAAATTACAGAGTCAGCCCTTTTAGACAATACTGCCAATGTAAAAATGCTATTACATGCGATAAAACAACGAGATATCTCAATTGCCTTAGATGACTTTGGTACGGGTTATTCATCTTTAGCCTATCTAACAGAATACCCAATTGACGTATTAAAAATTGATCGTGCTTTTATTTCTAAAATTGGTGACCACAAACAAGAAGCAATTGTAAATGCAATGATCGCGATGGGTAAAAGTATGGGGCTTAAACTGGTTGCCGAAGGTGTAGAAACAGAAGAACAAGTCACCTATCTACAAAAACAGCAATGTGATTTTTTACAAGGTTATTTCTTTAGTCGTCCGATCCCTGCTGAGCAAATTATTCCTTATCTGCAAACAAAACCACATATTTCTTAATTGTTCTAATCATCTATTTTACCTATGCTGCTTTTTCCAAAAATGAGCGTTTTTGACTGTGAGAAATAAAGAAGTAGTGTTATATTCTTTAGCATTTAGCTCACTACGGGGCTATTGGCAATTCGTCTACTATTCTCTTAATTGATAAAAATTAAAGCATAGTAAAAAATTGAATTTCCTCTCCCTAAATGAGCAATTTGACTAGTTTGCTTTTTTGTATCAAATAGAGACTCAGATGGACGATCAATCTTTAAAACAGGCCGCTTTAAATTACCATGAATATCCAAACCCAGGGAAAATCAGCGTCACCCCAAGTAAGCAACTTGTCAACCAACGAGATTTGGCTCTAGCCTACTCACCAGGAGTTGCTGCGCCATGTTTAGAGATTGAGCGTGATCCATCAGCTGCTGCTAAATATACAGCTCGCGGAAACTTGGTTGCCGTAGTCAGTAACGGTACAGCTGTTCTTGGTTTAGGTAATATTGGCCCATTAGCTTCTAAACCTGTAATGGAAGGTAAAGGCGTTCTCTTCAAAAAGTTTGCTGGTGTTGACGTATTTGACATCGAAATTGCAGAAAACGATCCAGATAAAATTGTAGATATTGTTGCCTCTCTTGAGCCAACTTTCGGTGGTATCAACCTCGAAGATATTAAAGCGCCAGAATGTTTCTATATCGAAAAGAAACTTCGCGAACGCATGAAAATTCCTGTATTCCATGACGATCAACACGGTACAAGTATCATTGTAGGTTCAGCTTTGCTCAATGCATTGCAACTTGTAAATAAGAAAATTGATGAAATCAAAATTGTAGCTTCAGGCGCAGGTGCTGCTGCCCTTTCTTGTTTAGATTTACTTTGTGCTTTAGGCGTAAATAAAGAAAATATCATTGTTGCCGATTCTCGCGGTCTACTCACTACTTCACGTGAAGGCTTGGATGAATCAAAAAAACGTTATGTTCAAGACATCAAAGCAACTCAGTTACATGAAGTAATGGCTGGTGCTGATATGTTCTTGGGTCTTTCTGCTGCTGGTATTCTCACCAAAGAAATGGTGAAACAGATGGCTGAGAACCCTATTATTTTTGCTTTGGCAAACCCAGATCCAGAAATTTTGCCTGAACATGCACATGAAGTACGTCCTGATGTAATCATGGCAACTGGTCGTTCTGACTATCCAAACCAAGTAAACAACGCATTATGTTTCCCTTACATTTTCCGTGGTGCACTTGACGTTGGTGCAACAACGATTAATGAAGACATGAAAATTGCATGTGTACATGCAATTGCACGTATGGCACACGTAGAAGCTGATGCAGCTACTTACGGTGAAAAATCTGCTTCATTTGGCCGTGACTATTTAATTCCACGTCCACTTGATCAACGTTTAATTTTAGAAATTGCCCCTGCTGTTGCTAAAGCTGCAATGGATTCAGGTGTTGCAACTCGTCCGATCGAAGATTTCTCTGCATACCGTCAAAAATTATCTGAGTTTGTTTATAACTCTGCATTCTTGATGAAACCGATTTTTGCTCAAGCAAAAACTGATCCTAAACGCATCGCATATGCTGAAGGTGAAGATGAGCGCGTATTACGTGCAGTGCAAATCGCAGTTGATGAAGATTTAGCTAAACCAATTTTAGTAGGTCGTACTGCTGTTATTGAAGCTAATATCAAAAAATTAGGCTTACGTTTACAACATGGCGTAAACATTGAGATTGTAGATCAAGAACAAAACCCAATGTATGAAGAGTTTTGGAAAGACTACTATCAAACAATGCAACGCAAAGGCATTACTGTTGAATATGCTCAACGTGAAGCTCGTCGCCGTTCAACTTTAATTGCATCTTTACTGGTTAAATTCGGTAAAGCAGACGGTATGTTATGTGGTACTTACAGTAGCTATAACATTCACCTTGACTTTGTACGCAATGTCATCGGTCTAAAAGAAGGTATGAAGAACTTCTTCACCTTAAATGCATTAATGCTTGAAGATCGT
The DNA here is from genome assembly GCF_013009345.1 of Acinetobacter geminorum. Taxonomy (GTDB): domain Bacteria; phylum Pseudomonadota; class Gammaproteobacteria; order Pseudomonadales; family Moraxellaceae; genus Acinetobacter; species Acinetobacter geminorum. The sequence goes on from NZ_JABELE010000008.1 coordinate 130,215, forward strand.
AACTTGTTTATTGCTGATACATACGTAAATACAAACCCGACTGCTGAACAACTTGCTGAAATGACTATTTTAGCAGCTGAAGAAGTACGTCGTTTTGGTATTACTCCACGTGTAGCCCTACTTTCTCATTCAAGTTTTGGTAGTGACCAGACTGACTCAAGTGCTCAAAAAATGCGTGAAGTTTATCGTATTTTATCTGAGCAAGCTCCTGAGCTTGAAGTTGAAGGTGAAATGCACGGTGATGCAGCATTAGACGAAAACATTCGTCAATTTGCATTCCCTGGCTCACGTTTCAAAGGTTCTGCAAACTTGCTCATTATGCCAAACCTAGATGCAGCAAACATTTCATTTAACTTGTTGAAAGCGACTTCTGGTAACAACGTTACTATTGGCCCAATTTTACTTGGTGCAGCAAAACCTGTTCATATTTTGACACCGACAGCAACGACTCGTCGTCTTATCAATATGACTGCTTTAACTGTTGCTGAAATCCAACAACAAGAAAAGTAATTTAGAAACTGCTTTTTACGAAAAGCATCTCTAATGACTTGAGAAAACCTCTATTCTGTAGCATGATTGCTTGAAGAATAGAGGTTTTTTCATGCAAGTGTATTTAGTAGGCGGTGCCGTCCGTGATTTTTTACTTGGGCATCCCTATCAAGAAAAAGATTATGTTGTTGTCGGTGCAACGCCGGAACACATGCTCGCCCAAGGTTTTCAACCTGTAGGCAAAGATTTTCCTGTGTTTCTTCATCCTGAAACGAAAGAAGAATATGCACTTGCACGTACTGAAAGAAAATCTGGTAAAGGCTACCACGGCTTTCAATTTTTTACCGATACCACAGTAAGCTTAGAAGAAGATTTAATTCGCCGTGATTTGACTATCAATGCCATAGCAATGGATCAAGATGGCAAACTATACGATCCATATGGCGGTCAAACAGATTTAGAAAATAAAACTTTGCGTCATGTTTCAGAAGCTTTTGCTGAAGATCCTTTACGTGTTTTACGTGTTGCACGCTTTGCGGCTCGCTATTCTTCATATGGTTTTCAAATTGCACCAGAGACCATGCAGCTTATGCAAACTATGGCAGAATCAGGTGAGCTTGATGCATTAACACCAGAACGTGTATGGAAAGAAACTTCTCGTGCACTTTTAGAAGATCATGCAGATGTTTATTTTCAAACATTGCGTGACTGTGGGGCGTTGAAACATCTTTTCCCTGAAATTGATGCATTATTTGGTGTACCACAGCGCCCTGAATATCACCCGGAAGTGGACTGCGGCATACATACCTTAATGTCGTTGCAGCAAGCTTGTAAATCAAACTATTCGCTCGATGTTCGATTTGCTGTTTTAGTACATGATTTGGGTAAAGCATTAACTCCAGCTAACGAACTTCCTCGCCACATCATGCATGAAGAACGTGGAGTCAAACCTGTTACCGAATTATGTGAACGTTTAAAAGTTCCAACTCAAACTCGACAGTTGGCATTATCAGTATGTAAAGAACATCTAAAATGCCATCAGATTATGTCGTTAAAGCCAGGAACTGTATGGCGTCTATTACAGCGTCTAGATGTATTACGTCGTCCTGAGAGAGTGGAAGCATTTGTGCAAGCATGTGAATGTGATGCTAAAGGAAGACTAGGTTTAGAAGACCGTCCGTATCCTCAAGCTCAGTACATGTTAGATGCGATGCAAATCGTTCGTTCTATTAAAGCTCAGGATTTACCTGAAAACATTAAAGGTGCTGAGATTGGTGAAATGCTAATTCAGTATCGTATTGATGCTTTAACTGAATTCAAACATCAGCATCAAGCACTATCTCATACTTAATTGATACCCAGAAAAAAGCCTCATTACGAGGCTTTTTCTATCTTTACTGTTTAGGCAGCGGTATAAATTGTGATTGAGTATTTTGGTTTTTTCTTTCCCCTACTGTCACCACAAAGTTTTGTTGCTTCCCATCTCGCTCAACAATTACATTAATTTCGCTGTTAGGTGCTTGTAATGCGACATAATTAATCAAATGAGACGCTGAAGTGATTTGCTCATTATTCACCTGAATAATTTTATCGCCAATCTTAATACCTGCTGATGCAGCTGGACCATTTTTCAAGACATCTGCAACCACAACACCAATTTGCTGTTTAGGTGCTAATACATCTGCTTGTGTAGGCGGTACCAAACTAATCCCTAACCATCCACGTACTACACGACCATCTTTCAAAATCGAGTTTAATACCTGTTGGCAAACTTTAGCTGGGATTGCAAAACCAATTCCTAAAGAACCACCTGACTGAGAAAAAATAGCCGTATTTACCCCAATTAAATTCCCAGCGACATCAATTAATGCTCCACCTGAGTTACCGGGGTTAATTGCAGCATCTGTTTGAATAAAGTCTTCATAGGTATTGATACCTAAATCAGAGCGCTCAGTGGCAGAAATAATACCTTGAGTTACCGTTTGCCCTACACCAAATGGATTACCAATTGCTAAGACCACATCACCTACTTCATTACCACTTAGCTTAAATGGTAGGACAGGTAATTTATCTAAATCGATTTTAATTACAGCTAAATCAGTATCAGGGTCTGTTCCAACAATGGTTGCTTCTGCACGACGGCCATCATGTAATGCCACTACAATTTGATCTGCTTGAGCAATCACATGATTATTCGTCAGAATATAACCATCAGTTCGTACAATAACCCCAGAGCCTAAGCTATTTTCATTTTGCTGTTGTTGTTCAGGAAGCTGATTTCCAAAAAATTCGCGGAATACCGGATCACTTAATAAAGGATGATTTTGTTTAACTTTCTGGGTCGTAAAAATATTAACAACTGCCGGCGCTGCAACTTTTACCGCAGCGCTATAAGATACCACCCCGCCCGCTCGCGAAGTATCAACGAGTGGTTCAACTTTCTCAGCAGGCATTTGCACCCCATCAACTGCAACAGTTGGTTTCGGCTGATGGTATTTTTGCCATGCAATAAAACTGGCAATTACAATAATAAGTAACACCCAAGGTAACCATGTAAAGGTGCGGCGCACGTTCATATCCTCTACGCAAAGAAGTTTTTAATTAAATTAATATATTGAACAAAAAGAGTTTTCAGTTAAGCATTTTAAATTAAATATGTCGATATACATAAAAAAGTCAAAAAAGATTTGTCTAGCTTTAGTTACACAACAAAATATGTTTCTATAGCTTTAGCAATTATTTACTACTCAATTCAGGAAATATCATGGCGAATTTGCATGAAATTATTCAGTGGTGCGACCAAACCTTAAAAGCGGCAGAATTTAAAGATTACGCACCAAATGGCCTGCAAATTGAAGGTTCAACTGAAGTAAGACGTATCCTTTGTGCGGTTACTGCTTCCGAAGATGCAATTGATGCAGCAATTGCTCAAAATGCAGATTTATTACTCGTACATCATGGTTATTTTTGGAAAGGCGAACCGTATCCAATTACGGGAATGCGAGGCAATCGCATTAAAAAACTCATTCAAAATAATATTTCATTAGTCGCTTACCACCTACCTTTAGATGCCCACCCAACTTTGGGTAACAATGTAGCCATTGCAGAAAAACTAAACTTGCAGAATTTAGAACCACTCGATTTAACAGAGAAACATCCAATTGGTAATATTGGTTATTTAGAGCAAGCAGTTTCTGTGGATGAATTTAAAACAAAACTACAAAACAGTTTTGATTTTAAGGTAATTCATTTGCCCGCAGAAAAACAAAGTATTCAAAAAGTAGGCTTCTGTACAGGTGGAGCTCAAGATTTTATTGCTAAAGCTGCTTTGCAAAATTGTGATGCTTACATTTCGGGTGAAGTCAGTGAACGAACTTTTTATGAAGCAAAAGAATTAGGAGTTCACTATTTCGCCTGTGGTCACCATGCTACTGAGCGTTATGGAGTTCAGCGTTTGGCACAAGCGATCTCAAAACAGTTTTCAATTGAAGCTGAATATTTTGAATTGAATAATCCGATTTAATTAAGTCTTTTTTTCAATCTGTGTTATGCGTATTAATTAGATCTTTATTGTGTATAGTTCTTTAAAACGATGCCCTATTGTGACCAGAATCATTTACAATAGAGCCACTTAATTGTATAACCCAGCAAATGCAAGGAATAGGAACATGACAACCATTACTTTACCTGCACTTCCATATGGCTATGATGATTTAGCGCCACATATTAGTAAAGAAACTTTAGAATACCATCACGATAAACACCACAATACCTATGTTGTTAACTTAAACAACTTAATCAAAGGGACTGACCTTGAAGGTAAAACTTTAGAAGAAATCATTAAAGCAACTGCTGGTGATGCATCTAAAGCTGGTATTTTCAACAATGCTGCTCAAGTTTGGAACCACACTTTCTACTGGAACAGCATGAAGCCAAACGGTGGTGGTAAGCCTACTGGCGCAATCGCTGCTAAAATTGACGAAGCTTTTGGTAGCTACGAAAAGTTTGCAGAAGAATTTACTGCTGCTGCAACAACTCAATTCGGTTCAGGTTGGGCTTGGTTAGTTGCTGATGAAGTAAATGGTAAATTATCTATTACTAAAACTTCTAATGCAGACACTCCACTTGCACATGGTCAAATTGCTGTATTAACAATTGACGTATGGGAACATGCTTACTACATCGATTTCCGTAACTTACGTCCTAAATACATCGCAACTTTCTTAGAAAGCCTTGTCAACTGGGACTATGCAAATGCAAAACTTGCAGGTCAACCAGCTGGTGTAGAGAAATAATTTTATTTCTGTATGAAAAACCACCCTGTTTTGGGTGGTTTTTTTATTTTTAATACAGCAAAAGCATATTAATCAAGCAAACGATTCATTTTCTTTAATATTCTTATTGACGCTTTTAGATTTCATCCATAAAATGCGCATCAGATTCTCCAATAGCTCAGTCGGTAGAGCGACGGACTGTTAATCCGCAGGTCCCTGGTTCGAGCCCAGGTTGGAGAGCCATCTACTAATCTCCCATAGCTCAGTCGGTAGAGCGACGGACTGTTAATCCGCAGGTCCCTGGTTCGAGCCCAGGTGGGAGAGCCAAGATTCTAAAAGCCCGCATTTATTGCGGGCTTTTTATTTTCTGATTTTCTAATACTTTTTATTATTCTTAATAAAATCAACGTTTCGAGTATTTTTAAACCAATCGGTTAGATATTCTCTTTAATTCTGCTATTAAGGCTTGACCCAGCCCCCTTTCCTGCCTAAAATCCTTTTCCAGATTCTCCCATAGCTCAGTCGGTAGAGCGACGGACTGTTAATCCGCAGGTCCCTGGTTCGAGCCCAGGTGGGAGAGCCAAAATTCTTAAAAACCCACTCATCATGAGTGGGTTTTTATTTGTATGATGCCTTCACATGTTCGAATCGAGTCACTTATTTTTTATTGTTTTAGGTTGCGTAAGCACCTGTATTTTTCTTGTTGTCTGTTTACGTCCATATTTATTTCCAAAACAAAAATTCTTTGCTCGCCCTGTCATTACAAACTTTGAAACTCAAATGTTTATACGTTTAAAACAAAGTTTTCCAAATTATCATGTGTTAGCACAAGTGGCTTTTAGCGCTTTAATTACCAGTAATGACTATAAAATTCGTAGTCAGTTCAATCGTAAAGTTACTGACTTTGTTGTGCTCAACGACAAGATGGAAGTCATGGCCATTATTGAGCTAGATGACCCTACCCATCTTGAAAAAGTAGAAGAAGACCGTATTCGTGATCAAATGCTTACTGAAGCAGGCTACCTTGTAAAGCGTTACACAAATATTCCTACTGTACGCCAATTACAAAAGGATATTCATTAACAAGCTATTTCGTTTCAGAATTTGCAGCTTCTTTCTCTGCTATTCTTTTTGCCATCTCTAAACGCTGCTGTTCATATTGTTTTTTATTCTTAGCATCACTTTTTGCAGCCAAGAAAAGTATTCCAATAATTAGAAAAGGAATAAGTAAACCTAATCCCATTAATAACCAAGGAACAGATTTTTTTTCAATAGGTTGCTGGCTCATAAGTTCTTCAAACTCAAATAGTATCGATTTCAGAATGCGTAACAATATAACAAAAAAAGGGCCCACTTTAGGACCCTTTTAATTTGAATATTTTAAATCCAAAAAATTATTGTGCGACTCCAGTACATTCTGGTTTTCCACTAGCATCAATTATGGATGGATCTACAACTGCATTTGTCTTAGCGGGCATATTAGTTTGAATAAATTGATAGATATCAGCATTTTTACAAACAATTGCTTGAGTATGCGTAGCATTTTCTACTAAATCTAGTTTAATGTTAGGTGAACCTAAAGTTACCAATCCAGCTACCATCATTTGAGTAATTGGATAAGGCACATTGGTATCATTTTTACCTTGAGCAATATATATCGGTTTATCTAAACGCTTTGTACCAGGTTGACTTGCGAGTAAAAATTTCTGAACCGTCTCATTTGACCTGAAATTAGTAACATCAAGTCCCGGATAATCCATAACTTTTTTACCTGGGTTATCAGTCATAAATTTAATAATATCTTCTTTAAATTTATTAATTAGACTAAGGCTCGGATCAGCACTATCTAAACAAAGACCATTTTCTCCTGTAGTTCCTTCTGCAAACTCAGCTAAAGACTTCGCTCTTGTTTGAAATATATCTCTATATTCAAAACGTGGTTCATAGGCTTTAATACCAACACCAGTTAAAGCGGCGTAAGCTAGCAGAGTAGCATAGGAGTCAATAGAAACTCGTTTATCTAAAGCTACATTACCTGCAATTTCTTGCTGCTCAATTAATGCTAATGCATTTGGTGCTACATCAAGAATAATTGTTCCCAAACTCGACGCAGGCGCGCCTGCAACTGCACCTTTATATGTTATATCTGTATTTGCATATTCAGCAGTACCTATAGATGCCTGACCTCCTTGTGACTGACCTACAGACATCCAATCGCCATTTAATTGTGAGCCATAACGATCTTTTACTGCTCTAACAGCTGCTAATGCTGATTTTGCTTCACTCGCTAAATTAAGATATGGATGGATTCCTTTTGTACCAAGACCTTCATAATCTGGGGCTACAATCACATATCCAGCAGCTAATAAAGTATCAGCTAAAATTTTGAAGCGTGGATTAATCGTATTATTGCTTGGTGCACAACTATCCCCTACTCCTACAGTGCCGTGCTCCCATACCACTACGCGATAACCATCCTTTGGTTGAGCAACTTTCGGGAACATGACTAAAGCAGTTGCTTCAGCTGTTTTCCCTTGTACATTCATCATGTTATAAGTCATTACTTTTATAGATGAAGCACCACTTAAGGTATCCTTAGAATAGGCTTTTTCAGAAACATAAGTTTTATCGGGATTAACACCAATATAGTCATCATCATCGTCATTACACGCTGTAAGAAATAGTGCTGAAATTGACAATGTTATAGCTAAAGCAATTTTTGACCGTTTCATAGAATATCCTTTTTATGTGTTATTTATTCCGCATATTTTTATGCACAAATATTAAGACATAAAAAAAGTGCTCTGCATAGAACACTTTTCAACCTCACGGTCATTTTTACTATATGAAATTTAAAAATATTCCTAGAAAAATGATTAATCCCACCCAACGATTGTGACGAAATGCCCAGAAACATACTTGAGGGTCGCGGTCTTTGGTTTTAATTGTTTGATATACAAAATCAAATGCGACTACAGCTAAAGCAATAATCGCCCATGGGAATAAGATATTTTCTAAATATAGTGCAGTACTAATCAAAACAAGGCTAGATGCTTGTAAAAACGCAATAATCTGGATGTCATATCGACCAAAAAGAATAGCTGTAGATTTCACACCAATCTTTAAATCATATTCACGATCTGTAATTGCATATTGAGTGTCATAAGCCACAGTCCAAGCCAAATTACCAAAATAGAGCAACCAACAAGTTAAATCTGGAGTTTTACCTACAGCGGTAAAGGCCATAGGAATAGACCATGAAAATGCTGCGCCTAAAAATACTTGAGGTAAGTTGGTATAGCGTTTCATAAATGGATAAATAAACGCTAGAAATAATGCCCCAAATGACCAGTAGAAGGTTTCGATCGGTAAAAAGAACAACAGACACGCACTTGCTAAAACAAGGCCCAAGAATACATATACAGCTTCTCTTGCACGAATAATTCCAGTTGCGAGCGGACGGGTTTTAGTACGCTCTACATAACCATCTACTTTACGATCAGCAAAGTCATTAATCGCACATCCAGCAGCGCGCATAAAAATCACGCCTAAAATCATGACAAATAAAATACCTAAATCAGGTATTCCTTTTGATGCAACCCAAAGTGCCCACATGGTTGGCCAAAACACCAGTTCAGTACCAATTGGCTTATCAAATCGACATAGATAATAATAAGCCTCTAAACGCTGACGCCATGTTGTGCCTGTTGCAGTCGTCATAGTAATTCCTTGTCGTGCTGCTGATTTAAAAAAGCTTCAAAAGCCGGTAAGAATGTTTCTTGGACGATAAATTTACATCCATGCCAAGTATAGCAACTTTGTCGCGTCCAGCCTTCTGGCAAACGAATGACACGTCGGTCACAAAGCGGAGTCGTTCTTTGAAATAGAAAAAAGCCAATCGGTTTAGAACCAATGTGCTGAAATATACGCGCTTTTTTTTGTAAACTTTGAATTGGAAAAATACTTTTTGCTTTCACCCACGGCTCTGCTTCACAGCCATATAAATAGGTTTCTCTCACCCATGAAGTATGAGCATGAGGCATGTTCATCCATTGACTATCTGCAAAAGTTAAACGCTGAAAGTGTTCTTTAAAGGGCTTCACACTGAACTGGCCACCACCAAGCTCAGTTAATTGTTGAGTCAGAGAACCAGAAGCATACAACCATGTTTTCAACTCAGGATTTAAAGCCTTTTCCTGTTTAAGTACTGGTTGTCGTTTACGCATAATCTGCTCACATGAAAACTCGCACCTAGTTTACTCCAAATTTTTGATAAAAAACGTAGAGAATTCAATCAACATTCCAAGCAATAAAAAAGCCTGCATAAGCAGGCTTTTTTATGAAATATATATTACAGGCTGTAATACATATCGAATTCAACTGGGTGAGTAGTCGTGTTAAGACGACGTACATCTTCAGTTTTAAGTTCGATGTATGCATCAAGCATTTCTTTAGTGAACACGCCGCCTTTTAACAAGAATTCGTGATCTGCTTGAAGTGCTTCAAGAGCCATATCTAAGCTATGAGCAACTGTTGGGATTTTTGCTTCTTCTTCTGGAGGAAGATCATACAAGTTCTTATCAGCAGCTTCGCCCGGATGGATCTTGTTTTGGATACCGTCGATACCAGCCATTAACAATGCAGCGAAACCTAAGTACGGGTTCATCATTGGGTCTGGGAAACGAGCTTCGATACGCTTACCTTTAGGGCTAGAAACGTATGGAATACGGATAGAAGCAGAACGGTTACGTGCTGAGTAAGCAAGCATAATTGGTGCTTCGAAGTGAGGAACCAAACGCTTATATGAGTTTGTAGATGGGTTTGTGATTGCATTCAATGCACGAGCGTGCTTGATGATACCACCGATGAAATACAATGCCATTTCTGAAAGGCCTGCATATTCATCACCAGCAAACAAGTTCTTGCCATCTTTAGAGATAGACATATGAACGTGCATACCAGAACCGTTATCGCCTACCATTGGTTTAGGCATAAACGTAGCTGTTTTTGCATATTGGTGTGCAACGTTCCAAACAGCATATTTAAACTGTTGAACTTCGTCAGCTTTACGGACAAGCGTATTGAAGCTCACACCAATTTCTAACTGGCAAGAAGCAACTTCATGGTGATGTACTTCTACACGACCTGGGCCCATGATGTCTTCGATTTTTGCACACATTTCTGCACGCATATCTTGTGCAGAGTCAACTGGAGGAACTGGGAAGTAACCACCTTTAACACGTGGACGGTGACCTGAGTTACCAGACTCGTAATCTTTACCAGTAGACCAAGCAGCTTCTTCAGCGATTAATGTATGACGAGCGCCAGACATATCGATGTCCCATTTCACTTCATCAAATACAAAGAATTCTGGCTCTGGACCAAAGAATGCAGTATCACCAATACCTGTAGATTTTAAGTATTCTTCTGCACGGCGAGCAATCGAACGTGGATCACGTTCATAACCTTGACCAGTTGAAGGTTCAATAACGTCACAAGTCACAACTACAGTTGGTTCAGCAAAGAACGGGTCGATAAAACCAGTTTCCGCATCTGGACGTAAAATCATGTCAGATGCTTCAATGCCTTTCCAACCAGCGATTGAAGAACCATCAAACATTTTACCGTCTTCAAAAGTATCTTCATCAATAGAATCAGCTGGGTAAGTTACGTGCTGCTCTTTACCCTTAGTATCAGTAAAGCGAAAATCGACCCATTTTGCGCCACTTTCTTGTATGAGTTGAAGGACCTTGTTCGCCATGCTCATTTTGCTCCAATGAAATTTTGTTGCACTTGTTGAGTGCGTGTTAGTTGCTGGTATTTATTAAGCAATTCTCATACCAACTTCATGAGACTTACCTAAAACATTGAATTACTTATAAGTATTCATGATTTAGGCCCCTTGTCTTGAACCCATTATACTGTTTGCTTGAGTAAATGCACCATATTCACACATTTTCAAATTATGGCATATTTAAATAGCTCATTATTGCCCTAATTTAGTGCAAAATCGTTGCACTGATATAACCCGCTGCATCAATATCTAACAATCGTCCATGATCATAATACTTTCTTATATATAATGCTGAGATTCTTATCGGATTATCTGAAAATAATCACTCCGTTGACATCAATTTTCCTCAATGAGTTTCTTTGGTTTATTTCAGCAACTTAAATTTATGACTTAAACCATCAGTTAGTTAAAAGCCTTCTGCTTTAGTTAAAATCTAATAATTATTTTTCATTTTTATGAATTTTTCTAAATAAATACACTATTTAGTCGCTATCTGACCAGTTAATAAGACCACATACAGTAGATCCCACATTACTCGGCAAAAATTAAATTTTACTATTCATGTTCATTTTCATTCACTTATTTTATACAGGCCAAACTTGCTTTTATTATTAAAAAAAACTAAAAACTATATGCATAAATTTTTGTTATAAATAAACAAACCAAAAGTTATGTTTATAAAAAACTTAAAAGCATTCAAGGATTTGAATAATGAAATATGACTTTGAACGATCGGATAAAGCTTTTTTCGGCCATCCAAAACCATTAAAAACTTTATTTTTTACAGAGCTTTGGGAAAGATTTTCTTATTATGGTATTCGACCTTTACTCGTTCTTTATATGATTGCAATGGTTAATGACGGTGGTTTAGGTCTTGACCGTCCAACTGCAGCCGCGATTGTTGGGTTATTTGCTGGATCTATGTATTTAATGACCGTTTTTGGTGGCTGGATTGCCGATAACTGGTTAGGTCAGGCACGATCGGTCTGGTATGGCTCTATCATTATTGCATTAGGCCATTTATCTATTGCTCTAACCGCACTCTTTGATCAATTCTTTTTTTATTTCGGTTTAGTCCTTATTGTTATTGGCTCAGGATTATTTAAAACCTGTATTTCAGTGATTGTCGGAACATTATATAAAGCTCAAGATAGTAGGCGCGATGCTGGTTTTTCCATTTTTTACATGGGGATTAATATGGGGTCGTTTATTGCCCCACTTATTACAGGTATATTGGCTCACGATCATGGCTGGCATCTAGGTTTTGGGATTGGCGGCCTTGGAATGTTGATTGCTTTACTTATTTTTCGTACATTAGCGATTCCACAGCTACAGTCTTTCAATCAGTTGCGCCAACAAACTGACAACTGCAATAAGCCTGTCGTAGAAAATAAAAATGCGCCTAAAATTGTATTTAGCTTTTTATTCGCAGTTGCAGTCATTATTACGCTTACCTTATTTGGTGTCATTCATATTAATCCGGTCGCGGTAGCAACTTATTTAACAATTGGGATTGGTATCGGCATTATTGCTTACTTTGCTTATTTATTACTTTTCTTGAATTTAGAGCAACATGACAAATTTAAAATTATTATTTGTTTTGTTTTATTAGCAACATCAGCATTGTTCTGGTCTGCTTTTGAACAGAAACCAACTTCTTTTAATTTATTTGCGCAAGACTATACAGATCGTATGGTTTTCGGATTTGAAATCCCAACTGTATGGTTCCAATCAATCAATGCCCTTTTTATTATTATATTCGCTCCAATTGCAGCATGGCTTTGGGCAAGATTGGGTAAATCAAATAAAGATCCAAGCTATATCAGTAAATTTATCATTGCATTGTTACTTGCAGCTGGCGGCTTTCTCGTTATGTCCTTTGCTAGTCGTTTCGCAATTGCTGGCGGCTTAGTTTCACCATTTTGGTTAATTGGTACTTTGTTTTTGCTTACCATGGGAGAACTTTGTTTAAGCCCGATTGGGTTATCAACCATGACTAAACTTGCACCTGATGTGATTCGAGGCCAAATTATGGGACTGTGGTTTACTGGCTCAGCTTTAGGTAATCTCATCGCTGGTCTCATTGGCGGACACGTATCGTCAGATGGTATTGATCATTTACCGACTCTCTTTATGCGATGCGTTTTGGCATTAATTGTTGGTGCAATCGTGTTATTTTTATTAAAGAAACCTATCAATAGATTAATGAACAAAAGTACTAGCAAAGTTCAACCTGACTTGGAAACTATATGAGCGTTTTAACTGTTTCAGAAAAACTAGAAAAACTTCGCAAACTCATGCGTACTCAGCAGATTGATGCGTTTGTTGTGATGAGTGCTGATCCCCATATGTCAGAATATTTACCCGACTATTGGAAAGTAAGGCAGTGGCTAAGCGGTTTTAGTGGTTCTGTTGGTACGCTAGTCGTGACTCAAAACTTTGCTGGCCTCTGGGCAGATGGTCGCTATTGGGTACAAGCAGAACAACAACTCGCTGGAACTGGCTTTGAATTACAAAAACTGACCGGTGATGAAACTTCTACACATCTCGCGTGGATTGAGAAAAATCTACCAACTGGTTCGGTCATTTCAGTAAATGGCCAAACATTATCCATTCAACAATTTAAGTCGCTCGAACATACTTCACGACTTAATCATTATAAACTTGAAACCCAGCAAGATTTAGTTGGAGAGATTTGGTTAGACCGTCCAGAACTTCCCTCAGAAAAAATCCATTTAATGCCTGAAGGGTTAAATGCCCTCTCACGTAAAGAAAAAATTCAGGCAATTCGCGAAAGCTTAGCTAACAAGAATATTGCGGGTCATTTTATTTCATCTTTAGATGATATTGCATGGGTCCTAAATGCACGTGGGCAAGATGTAGAATATAACCCTGTTTTTCTTTCTCATTTATATATTAATGCAGAGCAAGCTATTCTTTTTATTGATGCTGAAAAAGTTGATGTAAGCATTCAACAAGCTTTAGCAGCCGATGGTATTGAAATTTGTAACTACGAAGATACCGCTAAGTTTTTATCGAATATTTCTGATGCCTCAGTACTTTTAGATCCAGCCAAAGTCTCGATTTTTCATGAACAAGCCATCGCAAAAGATATTCAGGTTGTATATGACATCAATCCGAGTACACTTTTTAAATCGCGTAAGCATGAAAGCGAAATTGCTCATATCCGTCACACAATGGTTAAAGATGGAGTTGCGCTTTGCCACTTTTTCCACTGGTTAGAGAAAGCCCTTCATCATGGTGAAAGCATTTCAGAACTCACTATTGATGAGAAAATTACGGCTTTCCGTGCTCAGCAAGATGGATTTATAGGGCCGAGTTTTTCAACGATTGCTGGCTTTAATGCTAATGGTGCTCTACCCCACTACCGTGCAACTGAAGAGCACTATTCATTTATCGAAGGTGATGGTCTATTGCTAATTGACTCAGGTGGGCAATATGTAGATGGAACAACCGATATTACTCGTGTTGTTCCTGTAGGCACGCCAACAGGGCAACAAAAACGTGACTACACATTGGTTTTAAAATGTCACATTGCCTTGGCAAAAACGATTTATCCAGAAGGTTTAGCCGCTCCTTTACTCGATTCAATTTGTCGCAATACTTTATGGCAACATGGTTTAGATTATCGACATGGAACAGGCCACGGTGTAGGCTTTGCACTTAACGTTCATGAAGGTCCACAAGTTCTTTCTTATTACGCGCCTATTCATGCCTATAGTAAGTTGCGTGAAGGTATGATTATTTCCAACGAGCCGGGCTTATACCATGAGGGACAATACGGTATTCGTATTGAGAATCTGGTTGCAAACAGACTTCACTCAGGGTTTGAGAAAACCTACGGCGATTTCTTAGAGTTTGAAACGCTGACCCTTTGCCCGATTCATTTAGATTGTATCGTCGTTGACATGCTAACAAATGAAGAGAAAGACTGGTTAAATGGTTATCATCAAACTGTTCAAGAAAGACTGGCCGAACATTTATCTGGCGATGTTTTAGATTGGCTTATCTATAACACACGTAAAATTTAATCTTCTTGTGTGAATAAGGCAGAATAATTTTTATTTCTAATGAAAAGCATATTCTGTCTTATTAATACTTATCTATAATTTTAAAAAGCTCCACCTTCCCAAAGCCTTTTTTTCTGCAAATTTCTAACGAATGAAATAGTTAAACTGGTTACTTCTTTTTTTGCTATATTAGCCCATTAGAAAGCGGCTTCTTATTTTATATATCTAGAAAGCCCTTTCTGAAAACGGGTATCAATATGGGTAACTATTTTAGTCACTTATTAAATATATATTAATTATCATGAGGTTAAGTTCATCATGCTTCTAATGATCGACAATTACGACTCTTTTACCTACAACATCGTCCAGTATTTTGGCGAGTTGAATCAGGAAGTAAAAGTAGTTCGCAATGATCAAGTCACATTAGAGGATATTGAACGATGGCAACCAAAATATCTCGTGATTGGTCCGGGTCCTTGCTCTCCAAGTGAAGCAGGTATTTCAATTCCTGCAATTAATCACTTTGCCGGAAAAATTCCTTTGCTTGGCGTGTGTTTAGGGCATCAAAGTATTGGGCAAGCTTTTGGCGGAAAAATTGTAAGAGCCAAAACGGTGATGCATGGACGTTTATCTGATATGTACCATAGCAATAAAGGTATTTTCAGTAATCTTCCTAGCCCTTTCTCAGCAACTCGTTATCATTCATTGGTGATTGATCAGCAAACACTGCCTGATTGCCTTGAAGTAACGTGTTGGACCAATGAAGCAGATGGCTCCATGGAAGAAATCATGGGTGTTAAACATAAGACATTGCCTGTTGAAGGTGTGCAGTTCCATCCTGAATCGATCTTGAGTCAACATGGCCATCAAATCTTTAAAAACTTTTTAGATATTTATGCATAAGTGATCCCTATGAATATTCAACAAGCACTTAACCATATAACAAAAAATATTCACCTGACTCAGCCGCAAATGGAAGACATTATGCGTAGCATCATGCAAGGTGAGGCAACCGAAGCACAAATTGGTGCTTTGATGATGGGCCTTCGCATGAAAGGTGAAAGTATTGACGAAATTACTGCTGCTGCACGTGTCATGCGTGAATTTGCTATCAAGATCGATGTTAGCGATATCAAACATTTAGTTGATATTGTCGGCACAGGTGGCGATGGGCAAAACTTATTTAACGTCTCTACAGCATCAAGCTTTGTCATTGCAGCAGCAGGCGCAACTATTGCAAAGCATGGTAACCGAGGCGTTTCAAGTAAATCAGGTTCATCTGACTTACTTGAACAAGCGGGTATTAACCTTGATTTAGATATGCAACAAACTGAGCGCTGCATTCGTGAGATGGGTGTAGGCTTTTTATTCGCTCCAAACCACCACAAAGCAATGAAATATGCTGTCGGCCCACGTCGTGAGCTTGGTGTTCGTAGCATTTTCAATTTACTCGGCCCGCTTACGAATCCGGCCGGCGTAAAACGCTTTGTGATTGGTGTATTTTCAGATGAACTTTGCCGTCCAATTGCCGAGGTTATGAAGCAGCTTGGTGCTGAACATGTCATGGTGGTTCATTCAAGAGATGGACTTGATGAAATTAGCCTTGCTGCTCCTACCGCTATTGCTGAACTCAAAGATGGTGAAATTACCGAATGGACGCTTAATCCAGAAGATGTCGGGATTGAATCACAAACTTTAAATGGTTTAGTGGTAGCAGATGCTGCAGCAAGCTTAAAGCTGATCAAAGATGCATTGGGTAAAAATAAATCTGACATTGGTGAAAAAGCAGCAAATATGATTGCGCTTAATGCGGGGGCAGGTATTTATGTCTCAGGCATTACTCAAACCTATGCTCAAGCTGTTACATTCGCTCAAGATATTATCTATGGCGGACAAGCTTTAGAAAAAATGAGTGTTTTGGCTGAATTTACCAAAACATTAAAGCAATCTCAGGCAGATTAAGGATTTCTCATGATTAATATTCAAAATACCATTTTAGGTAAAATTGTTGACCGTAAACATGAGGAACTTGCTGCGCGTTTAAAACAACGTAATTTGCAAGATGTTGAAGAACTAGCAAAAGCTGCGACTCCAGTGCGTGGCTTTGCCAACACTTTAAAACATAAACGCCCTGGTGTGATTGCTGAAATAAAAAAAGCCTCTCCATCAAAAGGAATCATTCGCGCAGACTTTAATCCTGCCGAAATTGCCCAGCAATATGAACAAGCTGGAGCAGCATGTCTATCGGTACTGACCGATGTTGATTTCTTTCAGGGTGCAGATGAAAATATTGCTATTGCTCGTAATCATTGTGCCCTACCTGCTTTACGTAAAGACTTTCTGATCGATCCATATAATGTAGTTGAAGCACGTGCTTTGCATGCGGACTGTATTTTATTAATTGTTGCTTGTTTGTCTGACCAGCAACTCGAAGAAATGTCAAAAACTGCGTTTGAACATCAACTTGATGTATTGGTTGAAGTTCATGACGAAGAAGAAATGGAACGCGCTTTAAAGCTTTCTGAGCAATGTTTATTAGGTGTGAATAACCGTAATTTAAAAACGTTTGATGTGGATTTAAATACATCTATCCGTTTGAAAAAATTACTTCCGGCCTCACGTTTATTAATTACTGAAAGCGGTATTGCGACACCAGATGATGTGCGTATGATGCAAGAGCATGATATTCACAGTTTCTTGGTGGGCGAAAGTTTTATGAAACAACCCCGTCCAGATCAAGCTTTTACTGCACTTTTTGGACAACCTCAAACGGTTTAATGAAGATATATGAGTAATAAAGATTCATCGCTTTCTAAAGAGCAACAAAAGTTATTGAAGCAATTTAAAAAGCAAATCTCCAATCCTCATTCAAGCAAAATCGCAAATCAGCCTGAGTCTAAAAAAGCTCAGGCTGAGTCTGAAGAATTGGAAGATACACATCTATTTCAACAGGCTGTTGCTGGTGTTAAACGCATCAACAATAGTAATGTTGCCGATGTAAAAACACCTCGTGCCAGAAAAGTCGACGCACAAACTCTAGCGAAGCGTGCAGCCGCAGAAGGTGGCCGTGATACCGAACACGCCGAGTTATCAGATACTCAAGCTGCTTTAAATCCGGTCGCAAGCCAAGCAACGTTAAGCTATCGCATTGCGACTCTGCAACATAAAGTTTTTGAAGACTTACAAGCAGGCAAGATGCGTTGGTTTGAAGCTGTAGATTTACACGGCTGTACCATTGAGCAAGCACGTGACGCAGTTTTACAAATTATCCAGATGGCAAAAGATGAAAATCAAAATGTTATCAAAATTGTGCATGGCAAAGGCCCAGAAGCGGTCTTAAAAACCTATGTCAACGGATGGTTACGTCAACACCGCGATGTTTTGGCTTTTGTAAGTGCTCCAGAAAATCAAGGCGGCACAGGTGCTGTTCTCGTACTGCTTAAACGAGCAGAAAAAAATCCGAAGTTCGAACAAAAAAAATGATCCTTTGGGATCATTTTTTTACATCAAACACCTGCAATAATTGAGCAACTACTGCAATGGCAATCGTTGCAGGTTGTTTCGATGAAATCCCTTCTATACCAATAGGGCAAACTAAGCGTTGTAATGTTTCCGGAGTATAACCGCGTACTTGCATACGTTTCTCAAAAATAGCCCTTTTACTTTTTGAGCCAATCATCCCAACATAAGTAAATGGTTTTGTCGTAGGTTTCAAGGCTGCAAAACACAGTTGCAAATCTAATTGATGATCGTGAGTTAATATTAAAATTGCACCTGAACGGTCAAAATGCTCGATCTCGGCTTCAAGTGTATCTGTCGTTAAACATTGCACCTGTTGCAGTAAATCAGATGGGAAAATATCATCACGTGGATCAATCCATTTCACCCGAACACCAATAGGCAATAAACAACGGACGATTGCTTCACCCACATGCCCCGCACCACAAATCAGCACTTGCATGGCATATGGTTGAATCTGCTGGCTAAATTGCCATTGCTCACTGTTGGCAGAATGAAACTCGAAACTTGGTTGTTGTTCCATATCCATAATCTGCCAAGTGGATGCATACTGATTTGAGACGGTACGCCATATATGCCTTCCAGCTCGCCATGCTTGCAAACTCATGGATAAATCTGACGGGGTTACAGCGGGTGATATTTTTTCAAACAATAGCCACATCACCCCGCCACAACATTGCCCCAACCGAGCACTGAGGTTAAAGCGTTCAATACGCCTCACACAAGTTTGCAGTTCGCTTAACATTGTTTTAGCAATATCAATGGCCTGAAACTCTAAATGCCCACCACCAATCGTATCTGACTGCTGCCATTGCTGTTGCAAATTAAACCGCAATAACATTGTTGCACCAACTTCCCGTGGTGTTGAACCATCAGCGCGGACCACTGTGACCAATACCATAGGTAGAGCATCGACTTGCCACGCTACAAAATCAGTCCACCATTGTAAATGTTGCATAATCTTCTACATTTTAGCTTGTGGACGGTTAGCCAAAGCTTGTCCCCACCCAATCGCAATTGCACGTAAAATTTCTTCGGCAGTTGCCGGAGCATTGAGTACGAGCGGTGCATTTTCTGGAATAGCCGCCTGTACAGCCTGACGAATTGCAGAGAAAACAGATAATGCCAACATAAATGGGGGTTCACCTACAGCTTTGGAGCGATAGATGGTATCTGCCTGATTTTGGTTATCAAACAGTTTGACATTAAAAATATGCGGAATATCAAAACTGGTCGGGATTTTGTACGTTGAAGGCGCATGGGTAAATAAGCGTCCTGCGTGCAGTCCTTGAGGCTGCCAATACAACTCTTCTGTCGTGAGCCACCCCATCCCTTGGACAAAACCACCTTCAATTTGTCCAATATCAATTGCAGGGTTAATTGACCGTCCAACATCATGCAAAATGTCAGCACGTAATACTTTCATTTCTCCAGTTAAAGTGTCTATTGCGACCTCACTGACCGCTGCCCCATAAGCATAATAGAAAAATGGGCGCCCTAAGTGGTTGACCTGATCATAGTGAATTTCTGGCGTTTTATAAAAACCACTGTCCCATAATTGCACACGTGCCATATATGCTCGTTGAACCAAGTCAGGAAATGTCCATGAATGGCCATTCGCTGTTGAAACCATACTATCTTCAAACTGGACTTGCTCTGCGTCACTATCACTTATGTCTGCTGCAAGTTTTGCCAGACGCTCACGAATCTTAATACAAGCATTTTGAACAGCTTTACCGTTTAGATCTGCTCCACTCGATGCTGCAGTTGCCGAAGTATTTGGCACCCGAGAAGTGTCTGTTGCAATTAAACGAACACTATCGATGGGTAAACCCAACTCATGTGCAGCAACCTGCCGTACTTTGGTATATAACCCCTGTCCCATTTCTGTACCACCGTGCGTAATCGCAACAGTGCCATCCATGTACACATAGACTAGTGCACCTGCCTGATTGTAATGCACGGCGTTAAACGAAATACCAAACATTAATGGGGTTAACGCAATACCACGCTTAATGATGTTATTGCTCTGATTAAAGGCATGAATGCTCTGTTTACGTTTCGCGTAATCGCTACTTTGCAATAATTCGGCCACCAGTCGAGGAGCAACATTATCACGAACTTCTGCCCCATAATGCATGCGATCACGTCCGGCGCCAGGCTGCTCAGCAAAGAAATTACGCTGTCGAATTTCAACAGGATCACAACCTAAATAACGAGCAATGTCATCAATAATATTTTCAATGACAAACATGCCTTGCGGTCCACCAAAACCACGGTATGCCGTATTGGAGACAGTATTAGTTTTACAACGTAAGTTACGTAGCTCAACCGCATTTAAATAATAAGCGTTGCCAATATGACAAATCGCACGTTCATTCACTGGCCCAGAAAGATCAGCCGAAAAACCGCAATTTGAAGCCAATTGAACCTTCAAGCCTTGCAAAACACCACTGTCATCAAAAGCCACAGACCACTCATAAGCAAAACCGTGACGTTTGCCTGTAGCACTCATGTCGTCATCTCGATCTAAGCGTAATTTACACGGACGGCCCGTTTTTTGTGCTGCCAAAGATGCAATGCATGCCCACTGTGCCGACTGTGACTCTTTACCACCAAAACCACCACCCATACGACGACTTTCCACACTGACCTGATGCATATTCATGCCTAATGCATGACAAATCAGTAACTGCATTTCTGTTGGATGTTGTGTCGAGCAATAAACTTTTAAGCTCTGATTTTCTTGTGGAATCGCATAGGAAATTTGCCCTTCAAGATAGAAATGCTCTTGCCCGCCCAGTTCAATAGAACCTGATAGTAGATGTGCTGCGTTTTGAAATGCCTGCTCAACTTCACCATGGCTAAATTCTACAGGCGGTAAAACCCACGATTCTTTTTCAATCGCATCTTGAATGGTTAAAATCGGAGTTTCAGGTACATACTCAATTTTTGCTAAACGGACTGCCTGACGAGCTTGCTGATAACTCTCGGCAACAACCACAAACAAGGCTTGTCCATAAAACTCAACCTGCTCTTCGGCAAAAATCGGGTCATCTTTAACAATCGGCCCCCAATTATTTTCAACCTCGATATCTTTTGCCGAAAAAACTGCATAAACACCCTCAGCCTGACGTACGGCATCCAAATCAAACTTACTGATTTTGCCTTTGGCACAACTTGAAAATCCCACTGCCAGATGCATCGTATTTTCAAGCTCGGGTAAATCATCAATATAAGTTGCCTGTCCAGTCACATGTAAATGCGCACTTTCATGTGGAATCGAGTCGCCTGCTTTAGCCGATTTTTTAGAAACACTGAAGTCAATCGTTTGATTCATGTTAGATCTCCACCACAGCAATCAAGTCAGTCACACGTGTGATCGTTTGAAACAGGATTTTTTCTACATAAAACCGCTGTAAACAGTTTTTTGCGACTTGTAAACGATATGCCGAGCTAGCGCGTCCATCATCTAAAGGCTGATAGTCTTTCGACAAGGCCTCTTTTGCCTGAACGATCAATTCTGCTGTAATTTGCTGGCCTTCCAATATGGCTTCTGCATATTTTGCACGTTTGGGAATAGCTGCCATGCCACCAAAAGCAACTCTTACATTGTGAGCGACATCATAATGATCTAACTCGCATGAAATGGCCGCACATACCGCAGAAATATCTTGCTCAAAACGTTTAGCAATTTTATAGCTGGCAAATTTAAAACTCGTCTGCCCTTCACGAAGCGGAACAATAATCGCCTCAACAAACTCACCAAGTTGTAATGCTGTTTTTTGATAATCTATATAAAAGTTTTCCAAAGCAATTTCACGAGTCTGTTCACCTGCTCGCAAAATCAATCGTGTACCTAGCGTAATTAATGCTGGCATTGAGTCACCAATAGGCGAACCATTGGCAATATTTCCACCTAGCGTTCCTGCATTTTTAATAGGCATGGAAGCAAAACGGCGCTGTAATTCTTGAAAGTCAGGATAAAAATCTGAAATTTTGATGAGTGCATCACTCAAGCTTACATTTGACCCAATCGTTAAAGCATGATCTGTGACTACAATTTTTTTGAGTTCTTCAACCTGACCGATATAAAGCATATCTCCTAAATTACGGCCTTGCTTTGTGACCCACAAACCAACATCTGTGCTACCAGCAACAATACGTGCCTGCGGCAACTGTGACCGTAAAGCGGCAAAATCCTGCAAAGTCTTTGGTGCAAAAAATTGCTGTCCATGATCATTCAAATGCAATGCAGGTAATGCTTTGATCTCTTTTAATACTTCAATTACTTTTTGACGTTTTAATAAAATACGTGGATAGTCATATGCTTTTTGTGCCGCATCAAAAATAGGGCGATAGCCTGTACAGCGGCACAAATTTCCAGAAAGATAATTACTGACTTGATCTTTGCTTGGACAGTGTTGTTCATTTTCATACATTGTCCATAACGACATGATAAAACCGGGAGTACAAAACCCGCATTGTGAACCATGCATATCGACCATCGCCTGTTGAACCGGATGAAGTGCCCCATCCTTTTTAGGCAATAATGTATGAAGATCTTCTACTGTAAATAAAGCCTTACCATCTAAAGTCGGTAAAAACTGAATACACGCATTCACACTTCGTAATTGCAAACTGTCATTGACCAACTCACCAATCACGACTGTACATGCACCACAATCGCCCTCAGCACAGCCCTCTTTTGTGCCGGTCTGCCTAGTCTTACCAGTTTGGGTATATTCTCGCAGAAATTGTAAAACTGTCATTGTGGGTGTTACATTTTCAACTTGCTGCTGGCTACCACGGAAAAAGAAGGTGATTGGACGTTCTGACATGTTTTATCCTTATGCTCTATAACACTGCATCTGTGCAAATATGATGCCACTAGGCGATCATTTAGAACCTACCAACATTAAATACACATTTGACGTTCAAACTCTTGACTATTAACGATAAAAAACATGAAATTTATTCATCTTTTATTAAGCACGCATAAAACCAGAATAAATATAGTGCGAGGAGTTATGAACATCAGGTCATGTTTCTGATACAATGCCGAGCTTGTCTAATAGAGTAAACTTATACGTCTTATGTCAATGCAGCAATCGTACGCAAATATCCTGACTGCCGTCGGTGAAGATCTTGATCGTCCCGGCCTTAAAGATACGCCTGTGCGTGCGGCTAAAGCTTTTTCATATTTAACTTCTGGCTATAGTAAAACTTTAGAAGAAGTCACCAATAATGCTGTTTTCCCATCAGATAACCATGAAATGGTATTGGTGAAGAATATTGAATTCTATTCGCTTTGCGAACATCATCTCCTCCCATTCTACGGCCGTGTTCATGTAGCCTATTTACCGGAAGGCAAAGTTCTTGGTCTATCTAAATTTGCACGTATTACTGAGATGTTTGCTCGCCGTTTGCAAATTCAGGAAAATCTGACTCAACAAATCGCAGAAGCCGTTGCTGAAGTGACTGGCGCTCGTGGTGTTGCTGTAGTTATCGATTCAGCACATATGTGTATGATGATGCGTGGTGTAGGTAAACAAGAATCTACAACTCGTACAGTTTCATTTGTCGGCGATTTTAAAACTGATAAAGAAGCACGCCGTGAATTTTTAAGCGCAGTACCAGAAAGTTATTAATCTGGTTTTAATGCAAAAATAAGAGCCCGACGACGTTGGGCTTTTTTATATCTAGTTAAAGCACTTAATCTATAAAACATAACAATTAAATTAAGTGATTTTTGTTATAAAAGTACGCATCTTTCTTTTTAAATAATTTATGAGTTCATCATGCGATTTAAAAAAATTTCTTGCCTACTTTTACCGCCTCTTTTTATTTTTAGTACCTCAATTTATGCGGGAAACACCCCCAAAGAACAAGAAGTTAAAAAACTGATAGATCAAAATTTTAAGCCTTTATTAGATAAATATGATGTGCCTGGTATGGCCGTGGGGGTCATTCAAAATAATAAAAAATATGAAATATATTATGGCCTACAATCTGTTCAGGATAAAAAAGCCGTAAATAGCAGTACCATTTTTGAACTAGGTTCGGTCAGTAAATTATTTACCGCTACAGCTGGTGGATATGCAAAAGCAAAAGGAAAAATCTCTTTTAATGACACACCCGGAAAATATTGGAAAGAACTAAAAAACACACCGATTGACCAAGTTAATCTTCTTCAACTTGCGACGTATACAAGTGGCAACCTTGCTTTGCAATTTCCAGATGAAGTTCAAACAGACCAACAAGTTTTAACTTTTTTCAAAGATTGGAAAACTAAAAACGCAATCGGTGAATACAGACAATATTCAAATCCAAGTATTGGCTTATTTGGAAAAGTTGTGGCTTTGTCTATGAATAAACCTTTTGACCAAGTCTTAGAAAAAACAATTTTTCCACCTCTCCATTTAAAAAATAGCTATGTAAACGTACCTAAAACTCAAATGCAAAATTATGCATATGGCTATAATCAAGAAAATCAGCCGATCCGAGTTAACCCTGGCCCGCTAGATGCCCCTGCGTACGGCGTTAAATCGACACTACCAGATATGCTGACTTTTATTAATGCCAACCTCAACCCACAGAAATATCCGAAAGATATTCAACATGCAATTAATGAAACACATCAAGGTTTCTATCAAGTCGGTACGATGTATCAAGCATTGGGTTGGGAAGAATTTTCTTATCCAGCGCCTTTACAAACTTTATTAGACAGTAATTCAGAGCAAATCGTGATGAAGCCTAATAAAGTGACTGCCATTTCCAAAGAACCTTCAGTTAAGATGTTCCACAAAACTGGCTCAACAAATGGCTTTGGATCTTATGTGGTGTTTATTCCAAAAGAAAATATTGGTTTAGTCATGTTAACCAATAAACGTATTCCAAATGAAGAACGCATTAAGGCAGCGTATGCAGTATTAAATGCAATAAAGAAATAATCGTCTTATCTAAAAACAAAAAAGAGAAATGAATAAACTCATTTCTCTTTTTTTATACATTTATTCTTTAAAAGAACCAAACATATCCTAGACTTGATTTCATCCAGTCTTGTTGGTTTTGTTGTTCATAGTCCCAATTCAATCGAACAGCATTATTGCGATTAATCACATATTGCCACTGAGTATTTACTCTCAAATTCCATTGGTTTTGATCTTGCCAATAAGGCAATTCAATTTGCACCACAGAGTTGAAGCGCTCAAACCATTGATTCATACAACCTAAAGTTGGCCCCATTCCTACGCGCCACCCTTTATCTAGATTTGAACCTGTTTGTACATAGGTTTGTACTTGTCCATAGCAAATATGCTTTCGCCCATAGTCTGCAAGACTGTAACCGACCTGAGCATTAAAGCTTGCTACGCCGTGTTGTTTGTCTTCACTAAAGTTTCCATCATTAATGGCTTCCTGACGCCAACTTAAGTTAAAACCCCAACTCAGCGGTGTTTTAAATGGTTGAATCGGGTTATAAGAGTTCACTTCTAACAGATCAAGACGTTCTAGTTTTAAATGGTCATCTCGCCACTGTGCATTACCATTTAAAAATAGTAATTGGGTCCCTGCACGGTAGCCTCCTTGAGGATCTATTAAGTCATGATAGGCTTGCCGATGACCAAGTTCGATAAACTTATCGCCTTGAACCTCACCAGCTTTCACTGAAAGATTACGCGCGTTATGACCTTGAGTCGGCTCCTTTGTTGGTCTTTTTGGTTCTTGACGTTGCTTATCTAAATCAATCTGACTTCTGAGTGCTAAAAGCTGACGTAACTGCGGCTGAGCAATGCTTTCTTCAACTTTACGACCAATAAACTGTAGATATAAATCATCGTAAGCCATCTCGAGGATTTTAGCCTGATCCTGCTCAGTAAATGATTTTAAAATCTGAGAAGACTGCTGTATAGGCAGCATCGCAATTTGATGAGCCACCTTCGCCAGTGAGGGACCATGCTGATGAGCTTGGGACAATAATTGGGTTTCTAAAGCAGGTCGATATACAGGAGCTTTCGTGAGTCCCTGCTGCTGCATCGATTTAATGGTTTCCATTGGAATAGATGCATAGGTGAATTTCTCTTGCAAGTTAGACTCAGGTTTTACTAAATCCACTAACCCTAACAATCGATAGGCACAGTTATCACTCACAAAATAATAAGGAAAGCTCACATGTTGCATTTCCCAAATATGGCTTACTAAAAACCGAGTTTCTTCAGGTGATAGATTTAACTCATATTCCCACAAATCGCGGCTTTCAAAATCACCATACTCTTTTACCTTACGATAATAAGGCATCAATGAATATTCGCCTGGATACTGCCCCGTTAAACCTTTCCATGCATATGACCAGTTGTCGTTGCCTGCCACAGTTGCTGCATAGTTTACGGCGTAAGAGACAAGGTTTAACTGCTGTTGATCTTTTGGGTCCAAACGCAATAACGTATGACCAAACATTGAGCTAGGATTGCCCATAAAATCGGTCGCATAAATTAAGGTCGCTTTATGAGGCTTAATCTGCCCAATCCAATTTTCAAATTCTGAACAATTTACTTGAGGCAATTCATTTTCTTGAATGCCGACTTTTTGCATGAGCCATTGACTACGTGCCGGAAACTTACAACGAATCGACTGATTATCTTGAGCAGGCATAAATAATGCTGAAATGTCAGCTTTCAGTTCTTCTTTTAAGTTATTTTTTCCATTTTCTGATAAGAAATAGCCAGAATAAGTAACCTCACTTTTCTGATTTTTATTGGCATACATCAGCCTTTGCCATGTAATGTCTTGATCTAGATTTTGTTGTTCTGCAATTGACCAATATTTTTGAATAGATGGATTTATATCTGCTGAATAAGCAATATTCACTGCCAAAGAGGCAAAAACTAAAACAACTGACTTCATTAAGCTCATCAATTTTTATCATTAAATATAAGAAAAACCCTGCCATACGACAGGGTTTTCAGTTTCAAACTTATACGTAAGCTTTTAAAACGTCATCTTTAGCCATTACTGTTTGTAATGATGCTAAAACTTGAAGCGTATTTTGATTATTTGCAGAATAGATTTCACCAAAGTTTGCTTTTGAAACTTTAAAGAAACGATCTTTGTCTTGAGGTTTGATTTGCATTAACTCAGCAAGTACGTTCAGGCTTTCACCTTGGCCTACTGCCATATCACGTGCTAAAGCTTCAGCATTTTCATTTGTGAATGTAACCACTTGCGCAGTTACTGTTCCGCCTTGACGGCAGCCTAAAGTACCAAAAGTAATCCCTAGTAATTGGTTAGTAAAAATACCATTTGTTGTTGCAGCAAGAATTTTAGGCACCACTCCTTTTTGGCCAGCCCATACTTGCGTACCCACACCACAACCTACATCGTTATCAGCCATAGCAACACTTGAACCAGCTGCTAACAAAGCAGCTAAAGCTAATTTTTTTAACATAGATGTATATCTCCAAAATCATTATTGATTGTTTCTTATGTATTGTTATGTGTAATTCTTATTACACGATATTAAAGATAGCGAGAAGGCTGTGATTTAGCAATTAAAAAATAAATAATATGATGAAAAGTGCTAACGAAAAAATTTACCTTAGATTCCAGTTACCTTGATTATCTCGATGACCTAATATTTTAAGCACGAGAACCAAACTTAAAAGTAATAATAAATACCATGACCCCAGTTTACCCCAACCTACCATGTGCCAAGCATCTACCTGACTTGGATAGAGCCAGATTTTATAAAAAGTACTAATATTTTCAGCAATCCAGATTAGAAAAGCGAGGGTAAATAATACAGGCAACATCGGGATTTTAAATTTATGCTCGTTGAGCTGAAAATAAAGCTTGGTCTTCCAAAAAATAAAAATACTGATCGCAAATAAAATATAGCGAATATCAGGTACAAAAAATTTACTCATAAAGTTTATATATGAGAAAAATGCGAGTAAAAGCATCGTTCCAAAACTTGGAAGTTTTTCAAAAGAAACCTTAAATAATCGGAGTGATCGCGCAAAAAAACTACCTACAGCCGAATACATAAAGCCTGCAAATAAAGGCACAGTTAAAATTTTAAATACCGCAGGCTGAGGATATTGCCATGATGCGATCGCAGGATGCGTTAAAAATATTTCCATGACCATCGCCATGATATGAAATAAAGCAATAACTTTGGCTTCTGCCCATGATTCAAGTTTTAAATATAAAAGACAGATCTGAATCAGCACTGCATAGATGAGTAAATAATCATAACGATAAAAACCCATATATTCATGGCTTCCCATCGGCGCTGTTAAAGCAAAAGCAATTAAAAGTAGAATACCAAACAAGGCTGCCGAAACAGCCTTGCCGATAAAATGAATTGGTAAAGTGAGATGACGCACAAAAAACTATCCTAGATATTTAGCACTATACTCATGTACTGTATCTACAAAGATTTTTGGTTGCGCAGGGTCTACCCACTGGGTAATACCGTGGCCTAAGTTAGCAACGTAACCTGTTTTTTCACCGTTTGCATAAGCATCGTCTAACATTGCTTTTACAGCTTTTTCAATTGAAGCAGCCGAGCCATATAAAACAGCAGGGTCAAGATTACCTTGTAGCGCTACACGTCCCGACACAATATTACGGGCTGTATTAAGTGGAGTAGTCCAATCTAAACCTAATGCATCTGCACCAGTCGTAATCATTGGCTCTAACCATTGACCGCCACCTTTAGTGAAAACAATAACAGGAATACGGCGACCATATTTCTCACGTTGCAAACCAGCAATGATTTTATTCATGTAGTTTAAAGAGAATTCGACATATTCACGATGTGCTAATGCCCCACCCCAGCTATCAAATATCTGGATAGCCTGAGCACCTGCATCAATTTGAGCATTTAAATAATCAATAACTGAATCTGCTAAATGATCAAGTAAAGCATGCAAAACTTCTGGTTGCGCGTACATCATCTGCTTGGTAAAACGGAACTCTTTACTTGAACCACCTTCAACCATATACGTTGCTAATGTCCAAGGACTACCAGAAAAACCAATCAGTGGAACTTGGCCACCTAAAGCAGAGCGAATTGTGCTTACTGCATTCATCACATAATCAAGGTCTGACTTTGCATTTAGCTTGGGTAAATTCGCGACATCTTGTTCAGTACGAACAGTTTTTTGAAACTTAGGGCCTTCACCCGTTTCAAAATAAAGCCCTAAGCCTAATGCATCAGGAATTGTTAAAATATCTGAAAATAAAATTGCTGCGTCTAAATCGTAACGGCGTAAAGGCTGTAAAGTTACTTCACAAGCAAATTCTGTATTTTTACATAGAGATAGAAAGTCGCCTGCTTTTGAACGTGTTTCACGATATTCAGGCAAATAACGTCCTGCTTGACGCATCATCCATACCGGGGTGGTATCTACAGGTTCGCGTAACAAAGCTCGTAGGAAACGATCATTTTTCAAAGTCGTCATTACCAATCTCTATATTCTTTATGTGGCAGCATCATATCAAAAACATAGAGATTTTTATAATTTCAATTTCACACAAAAAACTCGTCAATCTACTAAAAAATGCATATTTACACAAAAGTCTACTGCAAGCAGCAAGGTTTTCTGCAATACTTGCAACATGTTACATCGGGTCTATTGATATTCTTTTAACCACTAAATTACCAATCTTGGGCTCATAGAGATGAGTTATTGGTAATTTTATGCAATTTTAGATTAGATCATGCCCCTATTGCTTATATGAAAATTCTTAAGGTTGAATTACATGTTTGTTCGCTCATTACTCGCTATGAGTTTAAGTTGTATTATTGCTAATGTTGCTTTTGCTGCTTCAACAACTGAGCAACCCCTGAATCCTAAAAAGGTATCAGCTCCTGTAGAAGATCCGATTGATCCTTTAGCAGTAGATGCAGCTTCAACTGTAAAAGCTCAAGCTTCGACACAAATTACTGCTCAAGAACAAAGTGACTTAAATCGAGCGTCAACAACATTACAAGATTTGCAAAAAACTGAAGACCAAAATGCCGATTCAGGTATTGCCGCTTCAGCACCAGTAGCCGTAGCTAAAACAACCTCAACAACTGCTAAGACTTCAGCTCCAACAGTTTCTTGGACATTAGATAGCTTAAATTCGGCTGAATGGTATGAAAATATTGGTAAGGGCCAGTTTCCAGTCTATGCTCGTGCTCACGTCATGCTAAATAATGCACATGCGTCGCCAGGTGCAATTGACGGTATGAGTGGCAAAAACACGTTAAAAGCAATCTCTTCATTCCAGCAAATGAATGGTTTATCACCTACTGGTGAACTGACTAAAGAAACTTGGGATGCATTAGTTGCTAAGCAAACAAAACCTTCATTTATTGAATACACCATTACTGATGCTGATTTAAAAGGCCCATATGCACAATCAATTCCTTCTGATTATGCTTTACAGGCTAAAATGAAAGGTTTGTATTACACTCGTGTTAGCGAAATGTTGGGCGAAAAGTTTCATATCGATGAAGCTTTCTTAAAAACAATCAATCCAACAGCAACATTCAAAAAAGCGGGTGAAAAAATCATTGTTCCAAACGTACGCAATGATTTACCAGAAGACATTCATTTGATTATTGCGCATAAAGGTGCAAAACAACTGTACCTCTTCAACAGCCGTAACCAAATGATTGCGTCATTTCCTGCAACAATTGGCAGTACTGATACGCCTTCTCCGACCGGTACTTACAAGGTAGTTGGTGTGGCTCGTAATCCTTGGTATAGCTACTCACCATCAAACTTTATTCAAGGTAAAAACTTGAAACCCCTTTCTTTACCACCTGGCCCAAATGCGCCTGTAGGTAATATCTGGATTGGTTTAAGTAAAAAATCTTTTGGTATTCACGGAACACCAAACCCGTCTTTAATTTCTAAAACAGCTTCTCACGGTTGTATCCGTTTAACGAACTGGGACGCTAACGATTTAGGTAATAAAGTACGTTCTGGCGTAACTGTTAAATTCTTAGAATAATCCTCTTAAATAAAAGAGCCTGCTTTAT
Organism: Acinetobacter geminorum; assembly: GCF_013009345.1. Classification (GTDB taxonomy): domain Bacteria; phylum Pseudomonadota; class Gammaproteobacteria; order Pseudomonadales; family Moraxellaceae; genus Acinetobacter; species Acinetobacter geminorum. Next base: position 161,358 of record NZ_JABELE010000008.1, read on the forward strand.
GCAGGCTTTTTTATTAAATTTTTAATATATCTCAGTAGAATATTTAGTTATTGTTTTGACTATAAAAATAAAATCTGCCAAGGTTTAATAATTACACAGCAATTTTTGTATTTAGAATATTCAGCATGGTTTGCATCTTAGCTTCTGTTTCTAACCATTCAGCTTCAGCATCTGATCCTTCCACAATCCCCGCACCAGCATATAAGCGCATTTTATTTTCACTGAGTAGACCACAGCGAATCGTTACTACCCACTCACCATTACCCTCGGCATCCATCCAACCTACTAACCCCGTATAATAATGTCGGTCATAACCTTCATGATCTAAAATAAACTGCTTAGCAACATTGGTTGGTGAGCCACAAACCGCTGGTGTTGGATGTAATTCTAATGCAAGGTTTAATGCATTCGGTGCCTGTTTTTTAAGCACCCCTTGGAATTCTGATGATAAATGCAACATTGTTGATGTTTCTAAAATATCTGGAAATTCAGAAACCTTAAGCTCTACACAATGAGTAGCTAAATTTCTAATAATATTCTCAACCACAATTCGATGTTCATGTTGGTCTTTCTCAGAATGATTTAATTCTTGTTGGCTGACGAAATTTTTTTCAGAAATTTGTGATTTTGGTCTAGAACCGGCCAAAGGATTACTGGTTACAGTACGACCTTGTTTTGATAAAAGCAGTTCTGGGCTTGCACCTAGAATATAATTATTATGTTCTACTGGAATCACAAAATTATAAGCATTTGGATTTTGTTTTAATAAAGCAGCCAATAAATTTTCAGGCTCTTGATGACGGTTAAACTCATATTCAACAGCCTGAGAAAGAACAACTTTTTCTACCTTCTTTTTCTCAAAAGCATCTAATGCTAACTGTACTGTACCTTCAAATTTTTGGCGTTGAATGAGTAATGATTTATTAATTATCTCAATGTTATTACGATTTTTTAATGAGTTAATCGTAGAAGATGCTTGTGTTATTTTTTTATGATCGCCATAAAAATTTAAGCTACTTTTCTTTGTAATATCAAAAGGTATAGCACCAATTAAAACTGGATTTTGATGGCCTTGCTTTTTAATTTCTTCAAAACATTTTGCAATCTCGTCATTAAATAGTGCGGTATTTGCTGCGGGTGTATTTATCGTTTTAACGAATTCGTTGACTTCAAGATAATAATTTTTCGTTGAGAAACATGAAAATTTCTTTTGACCGATATGATCTAAATTTTGCTCTACTGATATTTGAGTCTGCATCATCTGTATATCACCTCTCACATTGATTTTTTTCAAGCAAATTCTGTAGTACTTCTTTTTAAATATAGGAGTATAAAAATACTGAAACACACATTAATGCAAATGATTATTATTATCAATAATAAATTTAGTTTTCAATGCAAGAAATTGTAATTATCTCGTTATTTGTATAAAAAAATTGAACTTTAATCTCTAGATTTATCTCGATTAAAGTTTCTTGCCTAAGGTAAAAATAAAGAAACTCGCCATCTAGCTGTTTAAAGCTTATATTTTTAAAATCAACAATTTGCTTATATTTCAAACAAAATGCTTTAATGATACTTTCTTTAGCGGAGAATATTATCAAATATAAATATGCTTGATCTTTTTGTAGCTTTTCGATTTCTGCTTGCTCGTTTTTATTGAGGAAAACATTATAAAATTCATCTTTCTTTTGAAAAAAAATATAATGTTTTTGAGACTCTATATCGATTCCAAATATTTTTTCTTTAACCGTGTTATTTCTAGCATATGCGATGGCATGACATGATTTTTTTGATCCAACATGGCTAATCCCACCTATCACTCCTTCGGGCCATAGGGGTTCCCCATGTTTACCTTGATGAACAATAGAATCTTGTAAATTGAGGCTTTGTAATGCATATTTGGCTGCTAAGCGCCCCGTCAAGAACTCTAATTTACGAATGAAGCGTGAGCTTTTTATATTCGGTGGAAGAAATATATTCAGCTCCTGATAGATATGATCAAGCTGAGATATTTCTTTGATTTCACTGAGCTGGACTTTATATATATCTAGCCCGAAAGCTGTTAGCTTTTCATATTGAATATTTATTTCATCCAGACATGAATTAGCCCCTCTATTTACCTGCTTCTCCCTATTCATAGTCTGCACTTTATTCAATATTCACAGTCAATGTTTCAACGATGGCAGCAATGTTTTCAAGCATCTTTATTCGGGTCTCGGGATTGAGAAAGTAGAAATGGTCCCCTTCAAACTCAATACTACCTAACCACTTTTCTGTGTGTTGTTGCCATGCATCCATCATTCTTTTGTTAGGAATATCAGGGTCTTGTTTGCCATAAAATGCAACAATCGGGACCTCAGTCTTATGAATCTTCTCGCTAAGTAATTGATCACTAAGATAGAAATCATTACGAATGATTTTGAGAAAGAATGTGAGTGCATCCTGATTATTTAAAATTTCATCAGGAAAATTATTGTATCGCTTCAATTCATCAATAATTTTTTTATCAGTTAGCTCATGCTTGTACCGCATATGTTGAATATAGTGATGCTCAGGTCGGCTACTTATAACGATTAATCTCAACTGATCAATCATTGTTTTTTCATTCAAATAATTGAGTACTTTCCAAATCAAGCCACCTCCCACACTATGTCCAAATAAAATGAACGGTGTGTCTGAGTAAACTTGTATTTCAGTGGCAATTTGCATAGCCAATAGATCAGGATCATCAATCAATGGTTCATTTATTTTTATACCATGACCCGAATATTCAATAGGAATAATACGAATATTGTCAGAGATCTGCTTTTTCCATGGATGATAAATACTCGCGCTACTCCCCGCAGGCGGTAAACAGAACATATTATATTGATGTTTATTCACTTAAGAATTCTCCAAATATTAAGCATTTTTCTTTCATAAAAAATGCCTAAATCAGGTTTCTGCGTTATTTTTTAAACAGAAGTTGAAGCTAAATTGATAGTTTGAGTCGGTTGCCAAATGGCGGAATCACGATGTGTCACAAAAATAACCGTAGAAGAAAGAGTACGTATCGTTGTAACGATTTCTTGCTCAGTCTCTTCATCCAAGGCAGAGGTTGCTTCATCAAGTATTAAAATTGGCGCATTTTTGAGTAATGCTCGCGCAATTGCGACTCGCTGACGTTCACCACCGGACAATGCGCTGCCTTGTTTACCAACCGATTGATTAATTCCTTCTGAACTACGGTCAATCATTGCTCCTAATGCGGAATCTCTTGCAGCCTTTTCTATTTCATCATCAGTTGCATCAGGTTTACCTAAACGGATATTTTCAGCGAGTGTTCCTGTGAACAAAATAGGTTCTTGCGTGACATAAGCGATATTCGAGACCAAAACTTCATATTTCATTTGATCAAGAGCTATGCCACCCAGAGTAATTTTTCCTCTTTGTGGATCATCAAACCGTGTAAGCAATTCAAGTAAAGTACTCTTACCACTACCGCTTGGTCCGGTAACCCATACTCTGCTCCCCCATGCGATGTCGAGAGATATATTTTCAATTGCTGGCGCATAGCTAACGTCTTGTACCGAAATATGATGGCCAGTAGGAATTTGAGGGTGTAATGGCTCAGGCAACTCAGGTGGATGGGTGATCTGATTAAAATTGCGCAGTGCAGCAAACAAATCATTGATATGCAACCCTGCGGTAGCAAGTTCACCTAACGGCGCTGCTGCACGTCCAATTAAGACGAGTAATGCCAATACCAAAGCAGCATGATTGACTCCAGCGATCACCAGATATGTTGCCATCCCTGCAATGGGTAAAACACTTGCCAAGGTTGCAATAAAACTTGCAAATGCAGCAGCACGATTAATCCGTACTAATGTCTCTTCTTGCTCTTCCCAACGATGTTCTAGCCTTTGGACCGCACGTTCAGGACCAGCTGCCGTGCGTAATAACTCAACATGATCAACCAATTCCAGCGTTGCTTGTGAAGCGGCTAAATCGGCAGTATTACGCTTTTTATCAATATGCATGAGTGCACGTTGTGCTAAGAATTGAGCAAATAAAGAGAGTAAAAGTAAGCCTAAAGCGACAAATGCTACGCCTGCTCCAGCAAGCAGGCCTATTCCTATTGTTAGAAACAAAGGCATAAAAGGCGCATGTAAAAAGGTTTGCAATTGATGAGCAGGGATACTCATAAACCCAGGAATTCCCTGTCCAGCAATCGTTTTAATCTGAGCACGCTGTTCATTGGTAAACCAAGAGAGCTTGGCACGAGCTAAAGATTTGCCTAACTCAGCAAATAGGTCCCCTGCTAAACGCACACCAGTAAGGAAGCCAGCACGAGTGACCACAACTGTCACTAATATTGCTGCAATTGCACTGATGAGAACCCAACTTGGAGACCATTGATTGACAATAGCAAATGCCAATACGGTATATGCAATTGCTTCAATTGCTGCAACAATGATCCATCCGATACCAACAATAATTAATTTTTGTTTGGCCGCACGAGGAAGCATCGAAAAAATCTGATCTTTATTTAATTTAGCAGGAGTATTCATAAAGATTTCCCTGAGTCAGTTGGGCCTTTAAGCACTAACCTGTTGTCGGCATGCGCAGCTAAGGCAAGATCATGAGTGACCATGACGATGGTTTTATTCTGGTTTTTAGCTAAGCGGCTTAATTCCAATATTATTTTTGTCGCATTGGTCTGGTCTAGTGCGCTCGTTGGCTCATCTAATAAAATAATAGGAGCTGAGGATAAAAAAGCACGCGCTATTCCTATGCGCTGTTTTTCACCGCCTGAAAGTAAAGTTGCATCTGCATTTAAATCTACTTTTAGTTGTGCCTTGAGTAATGCCTGCTCAAGTTGTTCATCATTTGCATTAACGGCAGATAAGGACAAGTTTTCTCTTACTGTGGTCGGTAATACATCTCCACCTTGTGGAATAAACAAAACCTTTTCATGTCTTAGTTTTTCATGTAATTGCAAAATATCTGTTTTTGCTAATTGAACGACACCTTCTTGCAATACAGCGAACCCAGCAAGTGCTCGCAGTAAGGTTGTTTTGCCAACTCCACTTGGCCCTGTAATTGCAGTAATTGAATTTTTTGGAAATGCATAACTTAATCGATCCAATACTTTTTGATTTTCGATTGCAAAGCTTGCATTAACTATTTCAAGTGTTACATCTTGCTCAATCTGTTGTAGATTACCCGATGAGAGTACCGGTTCTTTTAAGAATGCAGATAAACGAGTAGCTGCAGCTCGCCCAGCAGCGACATAATCAAGACCATGCCCTAAACGTAGCGAAGGTGTCACGATGGCCAAACTAAAGAAAAGTGTTGCAGCCAAGGTCATGCTGTCGTATTGATAAGCTACGAGATAGGCTATGGCAAAGGTTGCAACAGCTTGTAGTAATGCAGTGGCAACAGCAGCGAGTGTTGCGACTTTACTCACCCAAGACACCATATTTTGAGTGAAATTTTGTGCTGATTGAGTATAGGCTGTTAAAGCACCTGATTGTTGCCCATATATTCGATTATCACGAATGCCGCGCGCATAATCATCAGCAGAACCAATAATATCTAACATGACCTGCATACGCGCAGCGCCATCCCGTTTTGATACATGGGGAACAATAATTAAATAATAGAGTGAAGCAATTGCCCCAGGTAATAATACCCAAAGTGCCATCGGGCCAACCAACACAACTAATAAAACAATAGAAACTAAAGGGATTACAGCAAAAATCGCAATTTCCGACGGTAAATGCGCCACCATGTGATGTAAAGTCGCGATATCGTCTGAAACGAGTCGTTTTAAGTTTTGGTCACCCTGTTTTGATAAGGTTGTGGTCGGTAACCGAATTAAATGATGAGCAATTTGACGACGTAATCGTGCCGAAAATCCAGCCTCTGCGTCATGCACTAACCATGAGGCCAGTGCTGCCAATGCCGCCCCAACTATCCAAAAAAACGCTGAAAAGATCACCCAATAAGAAGATAAATAACCAATCAACTGAATCATGCCCCACAGGGCAGTTAAAATAGCTAAACCTGAAAATACGGCAGCAAGCGTTCCTGCAAATAATTTAGGAAATGCTGGCTTGAGTGCAGGTGCCAAGGAAGAGTCTGTCATCAGATGAGATAACTTTAAATCAGACATGCTTATCTCTCTTTATATTCATAGAAAAAGCGGTACTTAAAATAAAATCTCGCTTCAATTGACCAGCAAGAATTGCCATTTTCGGCTTTAAAAAAGCATGAATAAGAAAATCATATAAAAAGTATTTTTTTAAAAACTTTAATTGCATCAAAAACTTCCTAACCACCCTATCAAAATATTTTTAGATCATTTTCTAGACTGTAAAAATTAATATGGATTTGTCTAAATCATCTTGGTTGATATGACTAAAAACCAACTGTACGTTTAGAGGCACCTTGTAAATCAAAAATAACATCGTCAATTAAGCTATCAATCTGACGTGTATCTCGGTGATGTGCCGTAGTAATTAAATGAGCCATATTTCCGGAAGTTGCCAGATAATGCTTTTTCCAGATGTGCTCAGAAGGACATGGAAATACCACAGTGATTGAATTCGGATTCCGCCAAGCAGGAATTCCCACTGCCTGAAAACGATCAACCGCGTACTGGGCCATTTTTAGACAATGTTGAATTCTCTGTCGTCTTTGTAAATTGGTTTGGCTACGTATTGCCACCCACATCAGCAAGACGGTATGACCATTGCGTGAACCACTAATGGTTTGATCACGTGTAGAGATATAGTCAACATCTACCGATATACGCTCTACATTTTGTCGCTTGGCCACAACAATGCCACACGGAATTGGTGAACCAATCATTTTATGACCAGACACACAAATCGAGTCGATACCATGAGCAAAGGAAAACGCTTGAGGATGATCAACAAAAGGTAAAATCATGCCACTTAAGGCAGCATCGGCATGAATATAATAATCTCGGCGCATAATTCCGATTTGCGTTAAGCGCTCTTGAATCATTTCAATATCATCAATTGCGCCAGTCATGGTCGTGCCAATATTTGCAAAAATAATGGGGTGACTTTCTTTATTGGTTTTTATTTTATGGATTAAATCATCATAGTCGATTTCACCATTATCCAATGATTCAACCACGCAAGATTTCATCTGCAATAATTTGGCGATTTTTCCAACCGAATAATGCGTATCTTTTGAGTAATATAATGTGGAATCTGGAAATAGCTCACGCGCCAGATAGCAGCCGAACATATTACCTTCTGTGCCACCATTGGTTACGTATCCCCAGCTTTCTTCAAAGGGAATTTGAAAAATTTCAGCAAAATACGCCATCACATCTTTTTCAAAATCAAAAGAATTCAATGCGTAATTACTATAGTCTTTCCAATCACCACAATTATTAATAGAGAATTTGAAAAAACGGAATAAAGCGGAATAATCAAAATCTGCAGATTCAGGATATCCAATATTGAAATATTGATGTTTTAAACAGTAATTCCAGAATGTCTCAATTCTCTCTTGATCAGCAGGCGATAAAATCATTTTTTGCTCCGTTAATATGACGATTACAAGTCGTCTAAGGAGTCGCTATCAAAGATATAAATTTTATGTATAAATTTAGCGACCAGGATTTGTCGTATGCCTTATGATGGCAACCCTTTACCCTGCAATCCTTTGCCGTGCATCAACCAATGACCACCAATTTGATAAGGTGGGTGTGCGTCCTAATTCTTCAAAACTAATATTGATTCCCTGTGCTTTAAGTTCCGAAGAAAACTGCATAATTCGTAATGAGTCCAATCCATAAAGAATCAGATTTTCTTCGGGGTCTAATTCTTCTTCATCAATAAGCTGCTGGACCTTTTGCTCTAGCCAAGGTCGTGTAATGCCTGTTGCCACCTGCCCCACTACAGATTCGGTATTCACAACTTGACCGCAACGTGAAGACACATATTTCAAAGCTAAGTGATGTTCTTCTTCTGAAAAATCGGCAACTGCATCTCCAACAAGAAAGGGTTGTATGTCACTCATAAAGGCTTCTATTGCCGTAACCATACAACCGATATGGGCATAGACACCGCCAATAATGAGCTGATCACGATTCCAGTTTTGCATTCTTTCAAGCAAATCCGAACGTTTAAACGCGCTATAACGCCATTTCGTTAAGACAATGTCATGTTCAGTAGGAGAAAGCTGATCAATAATTTTTTGCTGATCAATTGTTGAGGCTGGCAAACCTGGTCCCCACATCGCATTCAGTAATGCGCGATCTGTCGCTGGTTGTTCATAAGGCTGTGCGGTATAGACAACCGGAACATTGTTCTGATGTGCCCAATTTCTTAGTTGAACTAAATGATTAACAACCGTTTTAATTAATTCACTTTCAGCATCGTAAAAATTTAAAAAGTAGCGTTGCATATCATGAATTAACAAAACTGCTCGAGAAGGATCTAACTGCCAGTCTGTTTTGTTCTTTGGATAACTCTCTCGTTTGGGCATGAGATAAGTGGAAATTTTTGCAATAGCCATATGCTGCTCAATATTTATTAAGATGTTGTAGATGTATTTAAAATGCTGCGAAGTTGCTTTTTGTCCACCTTACCGACTGCGGTCAGTGGCAAACTTTCGATTAATTTGATCTGGTCTGGAAGTTTGTATTGTGCAATACCCAACTCCATGAGATGGCGTCTGAGCACAACAGCTTTAAGTTCAGGATTCCGAGAAACAATAAAGGCACAACTCTTTTCACCAAATTGTTCATCGATAATTGCGACCAAAGCTGCGTGCATAACTTCCGGATGTAAAAGAATAAGTTTTTCGATTTCTTCCGAAGCAATCTTTTCACCACCACGGTTAATCTGGTCTTTAATTCTTCCTACTACACGTAAATTACCATCCGAAGTACGCTGCACGAGATCGCCCGAATAGTAATAGTTGTCCTTGTCAAAGACCTGTGAATTATGTTCAGGGCTTTGGTAATAACCACAAAAGGTATAAGGCCCCCGAGTCGCAAGCATTCCTATTTCACCTGCCGGAACTTCTCTATACTGCTCATCTACAATTTTGATTTCATCATCAGGACTGATAGGACGCCCTTGTGTCGTAAATATTTGCTCATCGGAGTCATCTAGTCTGGTGTAATTGACCAAGCCTTCAGCCATTCCAAATACTTGTTGTAATTTACAATTGAGAACTTCAGGAACTTGACGGGCTAAAGATTCAGGGAAACTTGCTCCACCTACTTGAAGCAACTTTAAAGACTGAATTTGATCTTTATATTGCGCGGCTTTTTCTAGCCACATAATGACAGCACTCGGCACTAAAGATGCCATATTGACTTGATGTCTTTGAATAATAGAAAAACAATTGAGCGGTTCAGGATTTGGTGCCATCACAACACATCCACCTGCATGTAAAACGCCTAATGCACCGGGTGAACTCAACATAAAGTTATGCGGAGCTGGCAGAGCACACAATAACCGAGTATTCGAGTTTAAACCGCAAATCTCGGCACTGGCTCGCACACTATAGTCATAGTCATTATGCGTGCGTGGAATAAGTTTTGGTGTTCCCGTACTTCCACCTGACAACTGAAAGAAAGCAACTTCATCAGCAGGTGTAGATGAAAAATCGACTAAGGTCTTTGCTGGTGTTTCAATCCAGTCTAATAGTCCGAAATCGGTAGCTTGATGATTGAGCATCAAAATAATTTCAGGACTTAAATCTACTTCATGAAGTGAGTCAATAAATTGATTATTGCTAAAGACTTCATGCTGACGCGAACCAATTAAAAGCTTAGGTTGAATCTGTTTAATAAAGGCATTTAGTTCATATTGGCGATGGCTATATAGCGCATTGAGCACAACCACACCAGCCTTAAGCAAGGCAAAAAAGACAATATAAAACTCCGCAACATTGGGAAGTTGTACTAAAGCAGTATCACCCTTACCCAAGCCTTTTTCAGCTAGTCGAGAAGCTAAATTTGTTGATAGCCGGTCCAGCTCGATATAACTCAACTGACGTTCACCACAAATAATTGCCGGCGAATGCGGATACGATTGAACCCCTACCGTTAAAATGCGCGTCAAAGGTTGGTCAATCCAATAACCTTTATTTCGATAGTGTTGCTCTCTCTCTGGAGTCCAGCGAACAAACTCAATCAACTGTTTTTTCATGACATTCTAAATATTCAATTTAATTTAATGGTTATCAAGCTATTGATTCTTTGTAAATTTTCTTACATATCGGCATAAATATTTAATTTGAATACCGACAAAAGAAAACTCTTAAGACGGACAAGCTATATATTCACAGCAAAATTGGAAATGATTAACAAATGCAACTGGTAATCATTTTCATTTGTTTGTATGATGCTGAAACAAGATTAATTTGTCAACCGAGTTATCGTTCAATGTGTGAATTAACTTCGATGCAAGTGGCCTGCTGGTTTGGTCGCTCTGGCAACGCAACTTTAGGTGGGGTTGCTGCCCACCTCTATGCAGAATTTGACGGTCAATTTATTGATCTACAAAAATTACATTTAGCACTTCAACGACTTTATAAAGAACACCCTATTTTGAGATTAAGTTTGAGTGCCGATGGCATCGCAAACATCATGGCTGAGAAGGCTCAACAGATATTAGAAGTCGATGATTTTTCAAAGCTTAGCGATCATCAAATTGAGCAAATGCTCATGCAAAAACGGGAGCAATGGACCCATCAAAAACTTGATCTAAGTCAGGGCCAGACTGCAAGATTTTCTATAAGTGTTCTTAAAAATAATATTTTTCGTTTTCATGTAGATACGGATATGATTGCTATAGATCCGTCCAGCTTCTTGAATTTAATGGAAGATCTTTCTTTGTTTTATGAAGACCCAGAAATATCATTCTCCCGTCCGCCTAATTTTTTTGACTGGTATCAAAAAATACGGACAGATCCTGACCTAAAAAAATTAAACCAACGAGACCGCTTATGGTGGAAACAACGTCTGCCTCATATTAGCCCTGCTCCGTCTCTACCTTTCATTCATCAAGAATTCAAAACAGCAAAAAGTGATCGTTTAAGTACGTGGTTATCGCCGGAAGAACGAAAAGCATTACAACAACTTGCTAGAGAACAACGCATTACTGTGACCAATCTGATATTAGGTCTATTTGCCTATACGCTTGGTCATACAACCAAAGATCACAGCTTCCGATTAAATATTCCTACTTTTTGGCGCGAGCCGGTTTTAAAAAATGTCAAAGGCACTATTGGTGATTTTGCTAATTTAGTCATCCTTGATGTCGATATGAAAGGAATAACAACCTTAGCTGCATTCTGCAAACAAATAGCAAATCAAATGCTTGAGTTATTAGAGCATTCACATTATTCGGGTGTTAACGTTCTACGTGACCTATCCCGTTATCATGGTAGTGCACAGATTGCTCCCGTGGTATTTACAGCGGCACTTGATTTAGAAAATGATAATTTACTTTCCGAACGTGTCCGCCGTGTTTTTGGCTCAATGAATTGGGTCATTTCACAAGGGCCACAAGTTGCACTTGATGCACAAGTTGCTCATGTAGATGACGGTATTTTAGTTAATTGGGACATCCGTTTAGATGCTCTACCCAAAGAATGGATCACGAATTTATTTGAATCTTTCATTCATTTACTTAAAAATCTTGCCGCACATCCTGAGCAACTTAATACACAAATTATAAACTCAGCACAAAATACCTCGTCAGATCGTACGTCTCAAAAACCATTAAATGCATTACAGCAAGCTTATCTATTAGGTCGAACTCAAGCCCTTCCTTTAGGTGGTGTTGCCATGCAAGAGTTTAGGCAGTATCACGGCAAAATGGATATTGTTTTATTAAGACAACGATTGGCAAAAATGGTACGGCGGCATGACAGCTTACGAACCTATATTGATAAAAACAGGTTAGTACAATATGTAAGCGATCAAGTGAGTGTCAATTTAAAAGAAATAGACCTAACTACATGGGAACCTGAACGTGCTTCTCACCACATCGAGTCCTATAAAAATAGTTATACGCATGAGCTATTTGATTTAAATCAGTCGCCTTGGAATATCACCGTCTTTTTATTAAAAAATAATCTACTAACGATTTTTGTCCGCTTTGATGCATTAATTTTAGATGGCCGATCTATAGCTTCACTTATGTTAGAGCTATTCGATGGACAACAACATGATATCCAAACGCAAATAGAAGAAAATGAAGTTGAAAATAGCGTATCTGTTCATCAGGAAGATATGGCTTACTGGGAAAGAAAATTTTCTAAATTATCTAACATTCCTGCGCTTCCGTGGAAAACACCCTTACAGCATTTACCGACTTCGCGTTACCAACGTAACAGTCTGGTTATAGAAAAAGCTCAATTTAAACAGTTGTCTAAAATTGGAGCGAAACATTCACTGTTTAAAAACTCAATCATCATGGCGATTATTTTGGAAGTGCTATCTCATTGGAGCACGGACAAATCTCTATGTGTTGCTGTTCCTACACTTCCCCTCTATGCCGGACCATTTTCTAATAGCTCTACGTTTATTGCTGTTGAGTGGAAAACTTCAGATCAATTTGCTGAACAAGCAAACCGTTTGCAAACTGAAGTTTTAGAGGGTTTACAGCATCTTTCATTTTCAGGCGTTGATCTCGCTCGACTATTATTTGAAAAAGTTGGCACTGCTCCAGTATTACCAATTGTAATTACAAATGGTTTGTCATGGCCTGTATTATCTGAATCTCATCCTATTCAGCAACAAGATGGCCTTACTCAAACACCTCAAGTTGCAATTGATATTCGCTTTAGCACAAGAAATGACGGCGCTTTGATTTTCGATATTGATTATGCCCAAGAAGCATTTTCATCTCACATGATTGAAGATTTCTTGGATGCACTGCAATTGGCAATCAAGCAAATTATTGGTTCAGAAACATTCAGTTTTGATCTCAGCAATTTTTTCAGTGAGCTTCAAAATAAACGACCATATTTTAAAAATAATGAGTCCGATCATTCATCTATACCACTTGAAAATAATGCTAAACAGCAAAATCAACTACTCGACATTTACTTAGAAGTGATAGGCCACACGCCAAATAAGGAAGTGGACAACTCAACTCATTTTACTCATCTCGGGCTACGTCCACATCATTTAAAGGTCGTTTCAAAACGTATTAATGAAACATACGCGATTCAGCTCTCACCTGTTCAACTTATTCAATGTCGCAATATTGCTGATGTAGAGAAACTACTAACAGCACATTAATTCGTATTTTGAACTTTCATTATTTTGGAAACAGATAAAGTATAAACATGAAAAAAATAGATATTACCGGAATTGGTATTGGGCCATTCAACTTAGGTTTAGCTGCTCTTTTGTCTCATCATCCCGAAATCAAAAGCGTATTTTTAGAACGCAAACCAGAATTTCGATGGCATGAAGGGTTGCTATTGCAAGGTACGACATTGCAAGTTCCTTTCTTTGCCGACTTGGTTACTATGGCCAATCCTTGCCATCCCTTAGGCTATATTAATTATTTACATCAACATGATCGCTTGCATCAGTTTTATTATTACGACAGTTTTTTAATTCCACGCCGTGAATATGACCATTATTGCCGTTGGGCTTCAAAACAATTACCCGATTGTCGATTTGGAGAAAACGTAAGCCATGTGGAATATGACGCCAAGCTGGATAAATTTATTATAGAAAGTGAATCAGCCTCGGGCGAAAAACAAAAATATATAAGCCAAAATCTGGCGATTGGTATTGGGACTAAACCTCGAATTCCTACATGGCTAGAAACATGCAAACATCCTTTGGTAAAACATTCTGCGGAGTTTGCAAAAATTCAGGAACAACTCAAGCAATGTAAACAGGTCACGGTTATTGGTTCGGGCCAGAGTGCAGCAGAATGCGTACTTGCTTTATTTAATTCACTTACCCCAGAACAAGTAAAAGCAGGTGCATCTATTCGTTGGATCACACGTTCTGCCGGCTTTCACCCAATGGAATATTCTAAACTTGGGCAAGAATGTTTTACCCCTGCCTATATGCAATATTTCCAAAGCCTGCCTAGAGATAAACGTCGTGACATTGCTGCTAGTCAGGGCCTGATCTATAAAGGGATTAGCTTCTCAACCATTGGTGATATATATGATGTGCTTTATGAGCGTTCAGTGGCTGGTGAAAAATCCGGTTTAAGCCTATACACAAGCTGTGAGGTTGAATCGGTTGAAGAACTTGAATCGGGTTCTCTGCGTTTAACCTGTTTGCATACCCAACTCGATCAACGTTGCGAATTAGAAACTGATGCCCTTGTTGCAGCTACAGGCTATGTTCATGATTGGCCTGAATGGTTCCAAAATATGAAAGGTTCTATTTTAGCTGTTGATGATAAAAATGATTGTATTGTTCAAGAAGACTTTACCGCTTTACGTTGTGATCAGGGACAAGGTCGAATTTTCATTCAGAATGCCGAGATTTTTCAGCAAGGCGTAGGTTCTCCAGACTTGGGGATCGGAGCAACCCGAAACTCAGTCATTATTAATCAATTACTGGGGCGTAATGCATATCGAATTCCTAAACAGTCTTCTTTCCAGCATTATGGTTTACCAAAATAAAATATGAATATCATAAAAAAACCCGCGATGGCGGGTTTTTTTATTCGGTTGAAGATTACAACAAATTAAAAGTCATATGATACAGATAGCATATACGTTCTTGGTGCGCCTAAAGCTAAATTCGATAGTTTAGGCATTCCCCAATAGGCTTTATTCATCAAGTTATTGATGTCTGCTCTAAAAGTAATAGGATGATTTGAGATTGAAGTTTTATATCGTGCACCGACATCTATCAGCGTACGACCAGGAATATGCAATGTATTTTCTTGATCGATATACTGTTTCGAAACTGCGGTTGCATTGCTAGATAAAGTTAAAACGCCTTGTGCAACTTCATTATCCCATTCAACACCTAATTTCCCTTGTGTTTTAGGGACACCTACGGCCATATTTCCTTCATTGCTTTGGATGGCTGTTTTAGTCACTTCAGGTTCAATATAAGATGCACCGCCCATCAAACGTACATTTTCAATTGGTGAGCCAAAGAAACTCCATTCAATCCCTCGATTACGTTGCTCTCCCCCAGACGTATATATATTAGTTACTAAATCAGTGTAAGCACTTGGTTTTTTGATTTCAAACAATGACAAGGTATGCGCAAATGTACCTTGATCAAACTTCACCCCAAATTCTGTTTGCTTTGTTTTGTAAGGTGCAAATATTGTTGGATAGTTTGCCGCAGTAAGGGGGGCTGCATCACCTTTGGTTAAGCCCTCGATATAGTTTGCATAAATCGAAACTTTATCTGTCGCTTTAAATAGAATTGCGGCGCCTGGTGTCGTTGCATTCTTTTTATATTTAGTCAAAGTCGATGTCGGCACAAATAAATTACTACTTTCTACCTCTTGATAACGTACACCTAAAGTTAACTGTAAGCGATCTTCAATAAAAGATAGGGTATCTGCCAAACCGTAACTATTTAATTGCAATTCAGAATTAGATATTAGGGGTGCATTAAAAGGGACAGCTTTCCCCCAAATTGGATCATAAAGATTAGTCGTCCATTCAGCTCCTGCCACATTTCTTACCCCATAATCATCTTGATTATGTTTGTAATATGTCGCATTGACTACCCATTGATGTCCTACTGCTCCTGTATTAAATTTTCCTTTCAGCCCTACATCTGCCGACTTTTTATCAACATTAAATGCCAGTTGACCAATACTTGTTTGGAAGGTTCCAGTGTTATCTAAAACAGTTGCTGACATCGCACCATTATATTTATATTCTGTTTTACTTTGTCCATAGGTTGCGTACCCCATCACGTTATTGGTCAGATCATATTCACCGCGTATCATGGCGCCCTTATCTTGAATGTCCACAAAAGACCAATCTGGATTGAGTAAGGTATCTGCTTTCGGCGGTTTCGGAATCGCGATATCTTTTCCGAGGTTGATGCCTCGTGTTACGCCATCCACTCGATCTTTGGATGTGTAAAGATCTGTCGAAACACGTGCACGATCACCATGCCAATCCATTCCTAATGAAAATAACTCAGTTTTCAAATCCTGTTTTTCTACTGGTCCAGAGCCATCCCGATATACCGCATTTGCTCGCACACCGAATTCCTTGTCCGCACCAAATCGTCGTCCAACATCTAAATGCCCACCAAACTGAGAGTCAGACATATATGTCGTAGTCAAACGTGTTAATGGTTCATCCGTTGCACGTTTGGTAGTGAGATCAACTGTCCCACCAATGGAACCTGTTGGTGGCATTCCATTGAGTAATGCAGAAGGACCTTTAAGTACATTTATTTTTTCAAACATTTCAGGTGAAGTTCGATAATAAGGGGTTATACCAAACAATCCATTCATAGACATATCACTCGGGCTCGACTCAAAGCCACGAATATAATAGTTTTCACTCCAGCCACCACTTGCCGCATTGGTGAACACGGATGGATCTGTTTTCGCAATCACACTTGTTATATCTTTTGCCTGTTTATCGGCGATATATGTATCTGTATACGCAATGGTATTAAACGGGGTTTCCATAACGGTTTTATTACCTAAAAAGCCAACTGAGCTTTTCGACGAAACCTGCCCTCCCGCATAAGTATCGTCTTGTTCAGCTTTTACGGTAATTGCTGGTAAAGCTGCTACATTTGTTTGAGCAGTTTGTTGTTGTTCTAGAGTTTTTGTTGAATTATCAATAACAGCAGCATAGGTATTTGATGCACATAGTACAAATACAGTGCCTAATGTATAGCCTAATCGAAGGGCCATTTGTGCAGATGCAATACCATTTAATACAAAAGAACGGTGATTAATTCTTTGATCATTCCCACTTTTAAAATTACGGTTATCGCTAACGTTGTTCATTGAAAGACCTTTAATGTTGTGATTCATTTTTTATTAACTATCTGCTTAAAATTCATAGCAAAATAGTGAAAATTTATGCTGTAAAATTTGATTAAGTGATGTGCCCAAAAATTTATTGATAGCCTTTTTTCACATCTTCCATCACTATTTTGAGTGAAGTTGGGCTTGCAGCCGTGGTGTACCATGCATCGGCATCGACAAAAATGACACGACCGTTTTTCCACGCTTTGGTTTGACGTAATAATGGATTTTCAACACTGGCAGCATTAATTTTTGAGCGATGTTCCATCACAGCAGTTCGGTCCACGATATAGAGAATATCGGGGTCCGCTTTCTTGATGAATTCACTCGAAATTGGTTGCCCGTGTAGACTTGTATCCACCACACCACTTGCAGGCTTTACCCCAAAAGCATTAAAAATAAAGCCATAGCGTGACTGAATACCAAAATTACTAAATGCCCCATTATTATGAAGAACAACTAACGCTCTTTCTGGGCGATTGGCTGTCACCGCTTGTATTTGCTTCACCTGTTCATCGAGTTCAGAAACTTTCTGGCGGGCTAAATCTTCTTTATTAAATATTTTTCCTAAGGTCATCATATGGTCTTCAACCAGACCAATATGATTACTCTCGCTATTGTTGAAGTTAATATCGTAGTGAATGGTCGGGGCAATTTTTGACAGTTCCTGATACTGATTAACGTGTAATGGCGTCATCAAGATCAAGTCTGGTTTTAATGCATATATCCTTTCCATATTGGGCTGTACAATTGCACCCAAATCCTGAATTTGTGCATCTTTTTTATATTTTTCCAAAAAGTGTGGAACATAATCTTTTGGCATTCCCATAATCGGGACATTCAGTTGATCTAGAAAGTCAGCTTCATTCATATCAAGAACGGCAACGCGTTGCGGTAGATGATCTATCACCGTAGTTCCAAGCTCATGTTTTACCGTAATCGGTTCTGCTAGCTTCTGAGAAGCTTGAGTGGTATCTGCAACTTTTTGATCACATGCTTGTAGAGTGACAGCTGCCGCTATGATGAGGGCTACTCCCCCATACTTTTTCTTCCAGTTCATATGTATTCAAGCTCCAGATGAGTTGAAGTAATTACACATACAGCCACGCTCACTGTATGTAATTTCAAAATCAAGCTCGTACAGATCATTTAATTGCGCCTCTGTAATCACTTGTTCGGTTAACCCACTGAAATGAAGTTTTCCGTTCTTTAGCGCGACAATATGGTCCGAGTAATTCGTGGCAAAATTGATGTCATGAATGACTAAAATCACAGTGCGCCCTTGTTCATCACATAAGCGCCTGAGTGCGCGCATAATTTGAACGGCATGTTTCATATCAAGGTTATTTAAGGGTTCATCTAATAAAAGTACGTCTGTTTCCTGGGCGATCGTCATCGCCAAAAAGGCCATCTGCCTTTGACCACCACTAATTTCATCTATGTAAGATTTGCGCAGCGGCTCTAAAGAAAGAAACTCAATAGCCTCATCAACCACCTGACGATCTTGCTCGGTTAAAACACCACGGCTATAGGGAAAGCGTCCAAATGACACCAGCTCTTCGACGGTTAAGCGCAAATTAAAGCCAGGTGCTTGACGTAAAGTCGCGACATGCTTGGCGTAAACAGCGGTTTTAATTTCCGCAATATTTTGATGATTAAGAAAAATCTCGCCTTTATCCGGTTCAATTAAACGAGCCATCATCATGAGCAAAGTCGATTTTCCGGCTCCATTTGGACCAATGAGTGACGTCACCTGACCTGTAGGAAATTCAACATTTACGTCAGTCAGTATTGGCTTATTTCCATATGACTTATTGATATTCTTGACATGAATCATGCGACACCTCGGGTACGAACCGTCAGCGCAAGGAAATAAATGCCACATACGAGATTGACTAAAATGCTGACGGTCGTTTTGTAATTAAAAACGTGCTCAACTAAAATTTGAGCAGCAATAAATATGGCAATCGTGATGGCACAACCCATGGGCAGCGTTAATTTATGCTTATAACTTCTTGCTAGTGCATAAGTAATGTTGGCAATAAATACGCCCATAAATACTGTCGGGCCAATCAGGCTGGTAGATACCGCAACCAAAATAGCGATTAGAGCTAAATAGAAACTGACATAGCGGTGATGATGAATGCCTAATGAAATTGCTTGCTCACGCCCTAAAACCAGAACGTCCAGAACAAGGAGTGCTTTTCTACCGAGGAATAGCACAATGACTACGGCTAAGCTGGCATACAATAAAGTTTCTGGTTGAGAGCGATTAAAAGAAGCATAGCTAAGGCCTTGGAAAACAGAAAATTCACCAGGATTAATTTTGAGTTGAATAAATTGAGTAACCGTCCCGACGACCATGGTAAGGACTAACCCTAAAAGCAACAGGAGAAAGACATCATTTCTACCATATGGCAATAACCACTTATGGATTACCCACGAATAAAGCAGCATTAAAACGATTGAGATAAAGAAATTACCATTTACCCCTAACTGGCTTAATCCATGTGTCCCCCAAAAAAACAACAACAAAACTTGCCATAAGAGATAAATCGCTTCATAGCCCATAATTGAGGGAGTCAAAATACGATTACCGACCAGTGTTTGAAAAACAATCGAGGAAAAAGCAACGCAAATACCGGCTATCACAATCGTGGCAAGACGCAGAAGTCGATTAGGAATGACGTAATCAAAATCTAACCCTGAGTTTAAAAATAAAAAACTTATTGCTAGGCAGATCACAATCAGATAAATCATCCATAGCTTTGGAATACGCATTATCTGAACTCCCTCAAAATGAGGATGAGGAAAATAATTCCCCCCACACCACCTGCGGTAAGTCCAATTGGCACTTCAAATGGATAAATGATTGAGCGACCAAGAATGTCGCAAATCAGTAATAGAGACGCCCCACCTAAAGCCACAATGGGCAAGGTTTTAGCTAAGTTTTCTCCGTATTTCAGTGCGACCAAATTGGGAACTACGAGCCCGACAAAAGGAATAGCACCAACCGTAATTACTGTGGTCGAAACTGTAATGGCAACCAGTATTAAACCAATCGCGGCTATAGCTGCATAACTAAGTCCTAAGCTAGAAGCCATCTCTTCACCCATACCAATCACGGTAAAGCGGTGTGCAAAAAGATAAGTCAGGACAACAATCGGAAAAATAATGTAAATAACTTCATAGTGGCCTTGGACAATTTTTGAAAAATCTCCTAAAAGCCACCCTTGCATACTTTGTAAAATATTAAAGCGATAGGCATAAAACTCAGCTAAGGCGCTCAGTACACTGCCGTACATCAAACCAATAACCGGTACTAAAACAGTATTTCTAAAACGGATCCGGCGAATAATTGCGATATAAATTAAGCTGGCAATAAAACAAAAAATGATCGCAAATATCATCTTGCTCAGCGTGCTGGTTACCGGAACTAAAGTTAATGACACTAAAATTCCCAGTTTGGCAGCATCTAAACCACCCGATGTTTCCGGTTCAACAAACTTGTTACGCACAATATGCTGCAAGATGACGCCACATACCGCCAACCCAATACCGGTAAGCACAATAGTAATTAAACGAGGAATACGGCTGGCTGTAAGAGTGAGCCAACTCTCATGAGAAAAAGGAAATAAGGTAGACCACTGTATTGGCTCAGCCCCGAGCAATAACGAACAAATACATAAAAGGATAAAAATAAAAAATAAGCCGAATTGCATCAGTGGCGTGCCCCACTTGAGCGTAATAAAGCCGATGCAAATTGCAAATTTAGTCCCATCAAACCAAAGCGAGGGAAAATTTGTTCAACATTTGATGGGCTTATTAACCTTTCATGATTGAATATTCTCATGAAAATTCCTCAATTTTATCGAGACAACAAAATAAGTTCCTTTTGAATAGGCAAAATTACAGCCCTATTCTAAGGATCGTTTTTTTCATCTTTAAATTATTTTTGCCGAACCAATTTCGAATTAAATAAATATTAATCAATTACTTATTATTTATTTTCTATTTTAAAAATTCGTCATTCTCAATTGGCATCATCTTCTTGCAAATAATAATCTTGATGTAAATGAGAATCAATTATAGTATGTTTAAAGGTAAAATGTAACCCTACTGTTACATCAGTACAGTTCATGTGGACATCAACTCATTAGAAAAAGGTCAATTTTTGCAAACAAGCAAATCTATAACATTATGAATTATATGAAATTTAATCTAATGTAAAAAATTTGCGAAATAAAATTGATGAAAATAGCCATTTGATAAACCAGGATTCATTTATGTTGGAACAATTTTCCAAATCGCCCTCTCTCCTTTCGGTTACTGATTACGAAGAACATATCTGGATGTTGCAATTACAGCAGCCTGAACAAGTTAATCGACGTTTTAATCTGTGGAAAGTTAATCAAGGTTTAGACATTCAACTGCTGATTAAAGCAATTCAAGACATTATTAAAACTACACCTGACTTAAATGTCCGTTATAC
Organism: Acinetobacter geminorum; assembly: GCF_013009345.1. Classification (GTDB taxonomy): domain Bacteria; phylum Pseudomonadota; class Gammaproteobacteria; order Pseudomonadales; family Moraxellaceae; genus Acinetobacter; species Acinetobacter geminorum. The sequence continues at coordinate 182,847 of NZ_JABELE010000008.1, forward strand.
ATTTAGTGACGAAGGCGATTTATACAAATATCCATTTGATGACTATTCAGCTTGCCTAGAATTAAAAAAGAGCAATACAGAACAAGTATTTGAGCAGGTAGCTACCTTAAAAGCGCAATCATGGAATGCCGAATTTCATCCCCCTTTTTTTACAAGTCTCGTAGAAACTGAACAAGACTATTTTCTTATTTTAGCGCTACACCCGATTCTTGATGAAAGCTATCAAAAGTCAGATTTCATTCAGGCCATACAAAATAGATATCAACAATATTCAACCAATAATATGCCATTGGTACTAACTGAAATTGATATCTCACATCATCTAGATACAAGTTTCGCAAAAGCGTCAGAAGAACCTAACCAAGCTTATGTTTCAGAAATTATTTTAGAAGAGTTCCGAAATACTCTCGCTGAACCAGAAATGAGCCAACATGATGACTTTTTTGATTTTGGCGGCCATTCACTCTTAGCAACACGAATTATTGGAAATCTACTTAATAAACATGGAATTGAGATTCAATTTAATGATTTCTTTAAATCTCCATCTGCTGCTGATTTAGCCCAATATGCTTTCGTTAAATCTGCAAAAACTGAAAAATCCACCTTACAAAGTGTCGATAAAGCCCCGCTTACTTTAGCTCAAGATTTCCTATGGCAAGCTTATTCTGCATTCGATTTTAGCCCAATTTATAACTTGCCATTTGCCGTAGAATTCCTTGAAGAAATTAATGAGAATATTTTCTTTCAAGCATTTACAGATATTGTTGAGCGCCATGCAGGTTTACGGACAATTTTTAATACCGACAATGGTCAAACCTATCAACAGGTTATTCCTACGTCTGAACTTAAACAATTCAAATGGTTTTGGAATAGTGCCGAAAGTCACGATGCAACGCTTGCAAGTGAAGCTTCATATAAATTTGATTTAACCCGCGAACTTCCATTAAGAATTCGTTTAATTCGAAATGCTAAAGGTCGCCAAACTCTATCATTCTTAGTTCACCACATGGTGATTGATGAATGGTCTTTAAATACGATTATGGCTGACCTTGCGCATGCTTATCTTGCTCGCTCAAATGCTCAAGCACCAAACTGGAAGGCACCTGCCCAATCTATTCTTGATTTTTCTTTACTTCAGCAAAAGCAAGGGATTAACCAAGACCATCTAAATTATTGGACTAACCTGCTAACAGGAGCAACCAAAGGTTTATACCTCCCTGTTTCACAACATGAATTAAATGCTGAAAAGGAAAAACCTCCAGTCCAATGGCTCGAACTTAAATTTGCACCAGAAATGCATGACAAGCTCCTCGCATTTTCGAGACAACACGGCTCTTCTATTTTCGCGGTTCTCTATACTGCTATCGCCAATGCCTTACAGCAACAAGGTGATTTAAAAGATATTGTGATTGGTACTTCTGCTTCTGGACGAACTGATCCTGAGTTTTTTGATACAGTGGGTTACTTTACGACCATGGTTGCGCATCGCACACAGTTTAGCCCTTCAGATTCATTCCAATCGTTGCTTCACAATATCAGCAGAATGATTAATACCTCGATGGCCTATGCAGATATTCCAATCAACCATATTCAAAATGCGTTAGGGATGAGCGCCGATGAAGGACTGTTATTTGATGTGTTTATTCATATCCATTCAAATAACGCTTTAAACGGCGTGCTCAAAACCCCTCAGGGACAAGACCTTCCCTATCGTCAGATCTTGCCAGAACGTGATGAATCGATGTTCGGATTGCATTTTGAAATTATGGAAAATGTGATTGATGGACAACATCAGTTAAGCATGATTATTACTTATCAAGCCCACCGCTTCCCGACTGTAACAGTGCAAAGTATCTGTGAAAAAATTAAGGCAACCTTAGCTCAAATCTAGTTGCCCTAAAACCAATCATGTGCTTAAAAGCAAACATCTCAACTCCGCTTTTAAGCACATTTCAATTTTCTATTTTATTTGCTGCTCTACTTTATTCACTACATCCTGAATTGTTTTGCAGCTAATGAGTGTATAAAAATCAATTTGTGTATTAAGCTTCTGAGAAAGTTTATGAGCAATACTCATGAGTTGTTTCGGACGAATGCCTATCGCTAATATTTCACTTCTATAAAAAATATCCATTCTTTCAGCTTGGCTGTCAGCTATGCATTCACGGAAAACCGATAACACCGAATCTCCTACCTCAGCGACTGATAACTGTGTTTTAGAGGAGTTTGTAGACAACATAGAAGATACATAAATTTTCCCCTGAGCGATTTCTTGCACAGCTTTACGATCAATTTTTCCATTTCGGGTCAAAGGTATGGTTTCGACGACCAGATATTTCGAAGGAATATGTGAACTTGGCAAATGCACTTTTAAAAAGTTCTTTAATTCGGGGCTATTTAAGCGAGTAGTTTTGTATTTATTTTCTAGAGTATAAACGGCGACTAACTCTTGAGTTTCAGTCGTTGGATGTACACAACTTACTATCACACAGTTATGAATATACGGGTGCTTGGTTAAAGCATTTTCAACCTCGGCCGCAGAGATTCTCACACCTTTTATTTTTAAATAACCTTCCTCACGTCCAGCAAAAATAATATTTCCATCTTCCCTAAAATATCCTTGATCACTCATGCGAAAAGCAGTTTGAGTTTCATTTTCGCTCACTTGAATATCAACGAAATCTTTATAATAAATTTCCCCATCAAGTAAATAACCATTTGATAAATTCAGGCCGGACATATACATCGTACCGACCTCGCCCATTTGGCAAGGCTTCAGATTTTCATCCAAAATAAAATAACGGTTATTTTCTAAAGCTTTTCCATACGGAATAATTTCCTGATCTTGCTCATCAATTTCATGCCATATACTCCAAATTGTGGTTTCGGTAGGTCCACCTAATGAAAATAAACGAGCGTTAGGCAATTGTTCTCTTAACTTCGAAATGAGTGAAGGTTTGATATAGTCGCCGCCTTGGGCAATTAAACGCAAAGACTGTAGTTGTTCTTTTTGAGCTACACTGAACAGCATATCAACAATGGCAGGCACACTGCTCCAAAGCGTAACATTGTAACGATCTACAAAATTGGCCCAGATAACAGCATTTTTACTTTGCTCAAAGGATGGCACCACTAAAGTTGCACCCACTGCCATTGAAGCAAATACATCAAATACCGACATATCATGATGAAACGGTGTTACCGCCATAATTACATCGTCGGCAGTGATTCTCCATTCCGAGATCGTCTGTTGTAGCGTGTTTTCTGTGGCTTGATTATTTAAGACCACACATTTCGGAGTTCCTGTACTTCCCGAAGTATATAAATAATAAGCTGGAAGTCGGTTAATTTCGGCATTAAAGCTCGGTTCAAACTCAGTTGTAGCCGATAAAATTTCATTAATATTTAGGTTTTGAACACCTGCAATGGATGAGTCACTCACCACAACATCTGCCCGACTATTCTTCAATAAATAGTTCAGTCTTGATGGCGGAGAATCTATATCTACAGGTAGCCAAATGATGCCAGTAAGCGCACATGCCAAAGCGGTATAAATATGCTCAGGACTTTTTCTCAGGCAAATTGCAACAACGGACCCTGTTGCCAAGTCTTGCATTTTTAACGCATACATAACTTTGGCGACCTGAGTCCCTACCTCAGCATAACTAATGCTACGGTCTTCAAAAATAAGTGCTGTTCGATGGGAATTTTGTTCAAAAATATTTTCATAAATTCGCTTTAAGAAATTTTCTACGTTGTTATTTTTATCATTCGTTTGCCCTAAATTTTGACTCAAATCTTTTAGCATTTATCTTGGTCCTCACCCTATTCTTTATGCAATACCACCCAACCTAATATTCAAAACAAAGTTATAAAAATGTCGTCTTTATCGCTGTTTGTTTGAATAATAGATATCCCAGCACAATAATACAAATGATAATCATTTACAATTAATATTAAGAGAAATATCAATTTTCCCTTTTTAAGGAGTTATTTATAAAAAATGATAAATATCAAAAAATAAGATAATTTTTAACCTTAGGTCTAATCGTTTAGAGGTCTATATTTATGATCTAAAAACCATAATTAATAATGATTATTATTTACATTTAGAGCCAACTTGGTTATCGTAATGAATAGAGAGACTACATCTATATCAATTATTACGCTCTATATTAATCATGAAGCTTGGGTTATATGTATGACAAAAATTGCAGAAAAATCGAAACAAGAATATGGCGACTTACTAAAAGAAAAAGACCATTTACAAGATATGGAACAGCTTGAGATGACTATCGTCTCGATCCATACGCCGTATACGTCCATTGTAAGAATTCAAGGAAAAATCAACACATTACAGCCAGAGCTTTGGCAAGCTCCCAATTTGGCAATTCGGTTAATTGTGAGCAATCCGCCAGAGGGACAACCCATCTCACGCGTCTATACGGTCCGTTCCTTCAATCCTGTAAACGCTCAAATCGAAATTGATTTTGTTAAACATGAAGATTTAAGCCCAGCAATGGAATGGCTTAATTCAGCTCAAGTGGGTACAAAAATCGGGCTTATTGGCCCCCGCCCTCATTTCATTCCCAATTTCATACATAAAAAACATGTGGTCATGTTTGCCGACGATACGGCTGTACCCGCGTTATATTCGATACTGAATGAATGGGAAAATGGCGTAAGTGCTGATATTTTTATTGAAAGTTTTGAAAAAGATATTGCTAGCCAATTACCCCGTCATGACCATGTCAAAATTCATTCGTTCCATAAAGAACAACACACGCCACAAAAAGGTCTTCTTTTAAAAGCAGCATTTGCGCTAAAAACTTATGACAACATTACGATTTGGGCGGCTTGCGAACGCAAAGAAGCCAGAGCTTTACGCCAGTTTTTTCTAGAAGACAAACAGTTTAATAAAAATGACGTGCGTATTGCTGGCTATTGGAGAGATGGCGTATCAAGTTCAGAACTAGACATACTCCGTGCTCAACATTATCAGAAACATATTCAGCAAGGTAAGACATTGAATGAATATGATGACCTTGATCTAGCGAATTAAGATCAACAATCATTTGAATAAAACCTGCCTTCATGGCAGGTTTTTTTTATAATTCAAAATACATCTATAAATAAAAAAACTATACGATCATATCAATTATGCAACGACATGTTGCAGTTAACCTATTTTTTCGCCCTAAATAGAACATTACTATATTTCTCAAGAGATAAATAAAAATTTGGGAGATTAGATCATGAATGCTTATCTACATCGTGGTGAAGATCGAGGACATGTAAAAGCGGGTTGGTTAGAGTCTTATCACAGCTTTTCATTTGGTAGTTGGTACGACCCTAAATATATGGGTGTAAGCGCGCTACGTGTAATTAATGACGACCAGATTGATGCGCATAATGGTTTTGGTACGCACTCCCATGACAACATGGAAATCTTAACTTGTGTGCTAGATGGTGCAATTTCACATCGCGACACTATAGGAAATGAAGGACAGATTAAAGCGGGTGAATGGCAACTCATGAGTGCTGGCACAGGTGTTGCCCACAGTGAGATCAACAACACTGATACGCCTGTACATTTACTACAAATCTGGATTATTCCTGATGAAAGAGATGCAGCGCCAAATTACCAGCAAATTAATCTTGATCCGCGTAAAGATCCAAACAAATGGCATTTAATTGCAGGCCCTGATGCAAATGCACCAATGCATATTCGCCAAAATGCAGAAGTAAAATCTGCCGTGTTGGAAAAAGGACACGAGTTAACTGTTGATACGGTTAAAAAAGTGAACTATGTGCACGTGATTTCAGGCGTAGTTCGTATCGGCGATCAAGAAGTTAAAGCAGGCGACGCTTTAGTGTTTGAAGATAAAGCGACAATTCACGCAACTGAAGACAGTCAATTTATCTGGTTCGATTTACCTTAAATCATAAAAAAGCCCTTTGCATAAAAGGGCTTTTTTAATCTCCCCCGCCACCGCCGCCATCACATCCTCCTGAATCTGAAGACGACGATGAACAGTCATTTGAGTAACTAGAGCTATGATGATGACTCGGACTATTATCATGAAAATGATGTGTTGAAGAAGATGAATGATCATGCTCGCTAGATGGTGAATAATTTTTTAGATTTCTAAGCAGAGCAATTAAACAGATCAGTCCAATACTCGAAAAAATTGCAATAAATATAACAATAAATAACTTCAAATAATGACCTCCTAGATCAAGCAGTAGAGATGCTTGTTGCGTTCCTCTTTACTTATTTAAATCAGTCATACTTAATAAACAAGTTGTTTTTTGGTAGATAAGATTAAACTTTTAAGTTTCCTTTACATACAAATAGGCACTCGCTCTGGATATACCCAAATGTTGTGCAACCGTCTCCACAGCCTTTTTAATGTCTAATAAGCCATTATTCTTTAATTCGTGGATTAATTGTTTTCTCTCATTAAGTTTTAACATACGCGGTGTAGTTGCATGTTTTGATGCAAATTGATCAATATATCTTCGAATTGCTTCAGTACCATTCGGCTCTAAATTCTCAATAATGTTATCAGTTTCAATTTTAGTAAAATGTTCTAAAGCGCTTTGCATTCCTCTAAATAGGGTTAAATCAATATTCATGCATAACGCGGCCACATACTGACCCTCTTCATCTTTAATGCCAATAGAAGTACTTTTTGCAGGACGTCCATCCGCAAACTGGTTTGCATAGTTTGAAATAAGGTTTGGAAATTCTGGAGACATGATTCTAGCAAGCCCTAACTCAGTTGCTGGATCTCCAATTTTTCGACCAGATAAATTATTGTGTATTGAGAGTATCGCATGCTCAGGATTTGTTAAATCATGGACCACAACTTCGCAAAACGGAGATAGTGTTTCACTTAGCCCCTTCGCAATAGTATCTAGTTGGGTGAGTAAATGTTTATCACGATTGCCCAATGTATTTCCTCCTCATGACTTACTTACTATTTCAAACCCTAACGTAAAGTATGCCAATAGTAATTTAGACTTTTTATCTAATTTTAAACTTAATTTAAATCATAATCTTATATTCCACTGTTATCAAATTAGAAAATAAAATTAGACATTTTATCTAAGTGTATATATTTTATCTAAACAAGATAAATATTTTGTGTATTCATTAAGCAATACGAAATCTTGCATCCGAAAACATTGAATAGAATTAGGTTTAATTATGAAAGATTTAACCCTTCCAACTTATGAAGATGTCGCAGCCGCTGCTGAACGTATAAAAGGCTTAGTAAATAAAACTCCTGTTTTAACTTCACGTACTGTTAATGATGAATTTGAAGCAGAAGTATTCTTTAAATGTGAAAATTTTCAGCGTGTTGGTGCTTTCAAATTTCGTGGTGCAATGAATGCACTTTTACAATTTAATGAGGCTCAAAAAAAAGCTGGTGTGGTTGCTTTCTCTTCGGGAAATCATGCACAAGCGATTGCGCTTTCTTCAAAAATTCTTGGCATTCCAGCAACTATCATCATGCCCCAAGATGCTCCTGCAGCAAAAATGGCAGCGACACGTGAATACGGCGGTAATATTGTTGAATTTGACCGTTATACAGAAGATCGGGAGCAAATTGGAAAAGAAATTGCCGAAAAAAATGGTCTTACATTAATTCCATCTTATGACCATCCGCATGTGATTGCAGGTCAAGGAACGGCTGCAAAAGAGCTATTTGAAGAAGTTGGTGAGTTGGATTACCTCTTTGTATGTTTAGGTGGCGGTGGCTTATTGGCTGGCTCTGCCTTATCTGCCCGTCAACTCTCTCCTAACTGTAAAATATATGGTGTTGAACCTGCCCTAGGAAATGATGGGCAAATGTCCTTTAGAAAAGGAGAAATTGTTCATATTGATACGCCCCAAACGATTGCCGACGGTGCTCAAACTCAATATTTAGGCAAACTAACTTTTCCTATTATTCAAAAGAATGTAGATGACATTTTGACTGTAACAGACGAAGAACTCGTGACTTCTATGAAGTTCTTTGCTGAGAGAATGAAAATGGTTGTCGAACCAACAGGATGTCTAGGATTTGCTGCTGCCCGTAACTTAAAACATGAGTTAAAAGGCAAACGTATAGGCATCATTATTAGTGGTGGGAATGTCGATATTTCTAAATACGCAAAGTTTTTATCAGCTTAATAAAAGTCTTAAGTCTATCTATGATTGGTTTGAAGCCTCATAGATAGACATTAAATCTGAATCTTCTGCTAAAACAACTTTATTTTTTAAACGTGTATTAATCTTGAAGAAAAATTTTGGCAAAAGACACTATATATTGTTCAGCCTTAACCTCATAATTTTGAAAACCTGAATCAAATATCCACCTTTCAATTTCAGACTTTTTGACTAAATTTTGCAAATAAAGTTGTGTATGTCGGTCTAATTCTTCTTTTAAACTTCTTAGCATGAGTTCATTTAAACCAGAGGGAGGATTAAGGCCCGTATCTAAAATACTAGGAGCAAACGCTACACTTTTGAGTTCCAATTGATGGGCTGTTTTTACAGCAGTTTTTATCGCAGTCTCGATTCGCTCTAACGTAAAATCTTCTGGTGCACCCATTCCTATCAATAAAACTTTAGAAGCTTGTATGGTGGATGGCGTTTGATTTATTAAAAGAGCATCATTCAGTTTTGCGCTGAACCAGTTATTTTTCCGTATTTCATTTAGTCTTCCATTTAGAGCGTCATCTAAATGTGCCAAACCGCCCGAAAAAGAACCGTTATTTATTTCATGTTCAAAGATACAAGCACAGGAAAGTTCAACCTTGGCCGTGGTGCAATCCCAAGTCACGAGCTCAATGTCTAGATTTTGATAATGTCCAATTTTAGTTTGCTTCAAATCTGTGCTCATATTTTTCTCTTCTCGATTTACCAGCCATACTTAAGTTCAAGACCTAGATAATTTGAGTCTTTGCCTCCTGCTCGCTTAATCGTATCACCAACTTCAAAGTGAACCGCTTCGGCAGCCACAGACAAATTAGAATTTATCTTTTGATCTGCTCTTAGTTGAATATATGCTCCTGTCCAGCTTGAGCCTTGTCCTGCTGTGTTTGCCATGCTGTTATTACCTTGGAAATAAACCGCATCATTGGTAGTTTCACGCCATTGAAAACCTAGGGCACTTAACAGGGTGAGTTTATCGGAAGGTTTAAGTGTCAGAGATGGTTTTATATGAATAATATTGCTGTAACCACTATAACCCGCCAAAGTAAAGTATGAGCCGTTGGCAAAGAGCTGGTTAAATGTATTGAGTTCATTATCGTTGGCACTTTTATCGCCTGTGGCAATATCAAACTGGACACCTAAACGCGGCGACCAAGCTTGCTCAGCAAAGGTGTACCCAGTAATGCTACTAAGTCCCCATGCCTGAATAGATTGTGCTCCAATCCTTCCATGTTGAAGCATCCCCTCAATATCCCAATCAATATTATTCTTTTTGCCCATATGACGAACATCATATAAGTCTCGAATTTCATTACCCTTAACACTTGTAAAAGATGCATTATCTCGTTCATAACGCGAGTAATAACCAGATAACTCACCGCCCCACACATTTTGTTTATCGACACGAAAACCGCTAAAACTTAAATTTCGTTTCGAATGGTCATTAAAAGTTGAATCTTTTTCAATCTGAACAGGTCTGGTGAGATAGCCTAAAACTCTCCAATCGCCATATTCATAACCCGACCAAATACCATCAAAGGCTTGCCTAACATTCGGTCCTTCTCGATTCGAAATAAAGCGCTGTAAGTCAAAAGCCATCTCTTGACGGCCTACTCTAAACTTAAAAGTTCCATTATTGAATGGACTCACCCACGCAATGAAGGCTTGCTCTACATCGAGTCTATTCTGATCGGTACTACTAATATTCTTTTTATCAAATGCACGTGCATCACTAAGCTGAGTAAATAATTGTAAATGATCGCCAATACGAGCATCGGCATGAACTTGTAATCTTTGAATTAAATAGCGATCGGCTTGATTATTTCCACTGCCAAATCTCGCATTATTATTGACTTCAAAACGCTCACGAATATTTGCCCCCAATGACAAATAATTATTATTGCCAAAAGGTATATATTTGAAGTCGTCTCCTATTTTCTTTGGGACACACGGATTTTTTAAAACATCCCAATTTTCTTGCCAACGATTGTTTGAGATTTTTGGACGCGCTGGGCAGACATTTGTATTTGAAACTTCTTGTTCCGCATGAGCAAACTCATAGAGAAATAGGCTACCCGTTAGCAATGCACTCATTTTAATGATTTTAAGATAAGTTTCTGAGCATTTAATTCGAGATTTTCTATCATTAGAAATATGCTGGGCCATATTGTTATCCACGGTAATAATCGGTCATTGCAGAGACTTGGTCTTTTACACTCACATTGCCCCTAAGCAATATGAGCGTTGTTATATCAATCATTAAGTGCATAAATTATTTTAGGGCCGCATGAATTTCGGCAATATAACCACCTGGGAACTGTACCATCGCTGCTTCACGGCCATCTGACTTATAGGCATTCACCAAGACTGTCGCACCCGCTTTTGTCGCTTTATCTAAAGTTTCAGCTAGATTTTTAACTTCATAACCCGTCATATCATGCCCATATGGATATGGAAGATGGCCATCGGTGACCAACACTGTCATTTTGCCGAAATCAGATTCAACGCGAATACGTCTATACGTTTCATTTGGGCGCCCAATCTCTACACCAGCTGCCTTTGGATTATCTGAAACCACTTTACCATGCGAGAAATTGACGAACTTTTTAACGAAAGAATCTGCACTTTGTTTTGAAATATAAATACGATTTTCTGGAACCGTTTCTAACTTGTTATAGCTTGGTTTAGTCGTGTGCCAATACAGCTGCATATTCACACCGCCCGGCCACTGGATGACCGCATCACGCCCGATTGGGTCAGGAAATGCATCAACAATCACATCTGCACCGTTTGCCTTAGCTGACTGTACGGCCGCGTCCATATCTTTAACTAAATAGCCAGTTCGTTCCAAGCCAAAAGGATGTGGAATTGGAGTTTTAAAACCAAATACAGACAGTGTTCCTACTGGAGTCAATACAAGCTGGGAAATGGTCTGGCTTGGTGTTGGGGTCACCTGAAAAACACCCTGTTTAGATTTGGTGCCCCCAAATGTTGCCACCAAGCTATCAGTAAATTTATCAAAATCTTCAGGGTTAACATATACATGCGTTGTATCGTATTGAGGAGCTACACCAGGTGCTTCACTTTTGACACTTGTTGTTGTTTTGGCGAAAACTTGCGGAACAATGGCAACATTTGTGCCTACTAGCATTGTGCCTAGAAGCAAGGCTGATAATGATTTACGCATAAAAGACTCCTATTAGAATTAGATGCTTGAACTTATTGTTAGTTTGATTGTTGATTAGAAAGGATGGTGACCATAACCAGACCAGCGATGAGGCCAAGATGTTCGAAGAAACTATTAAACGTACTAAAAAATGCTGGGCCTGTATGATTCCAAAAATCGTTAGCTACAAGCATCGCTATTGCTGTTAAACAACCTAAAGCTCCAGCCCCTAGCCAGACAAAACGATTAAAAATAACAAGCAGTGAACCAACAATTTCAATAAAAATAGCTGTAGCAGCCCAGAGCCAAGCAGGTTGCAAACCAAAACTTGCCTGTTCCTCAACAGCCATGTGAAATCCGATTAATTTATTAATTCCACCGACTAAGTAAGCTGAAACTAAGGCAACTCGTAACAGTGGAAGTAAGCCATAAATTGATAAAATCTTTTTTACCCAGACTGGATTATTATTAATCAAGTAACTCATTTGTGTACCTCATTGATATTCCATATTTCCGATATTTAAAAAACATCCAATCTAGTATTAATAAAAATTATCTATTTAATATAAAAACCAATATTTAAATTATCTTTCGAACATTAGATAAAATATTTTTAATCTTAAAGCAATCATTTATATAGTTTTATTAATCACCAGATAAATCAAAACTAAAGATGATATATATAAAATCAAAAATAAACGTAAACTACTAGACACCTATTTAAATACAAACTGTATCCCCAAAAGATACAATGATTGATTAAGTAAAAAATCATAATATAGTTTAGCGACTCGCCAACTTAGCCTTTCAAAAATTAATGGATAAACTAGACTGTATTCATACTTTCATTAGCGTCGTTGAAAGTGGAAATTTCAGTAATGCCTCTAGAAATTTAGGTATTACTCGAGATCAAGTGTCTAAAAGAATTTTTTATTTAGAAAGTCTATTTAGTACATCGTTATTTATACGTAATACCAGAAAGATGGACCTGACTCGTTCAGGGGAAAAGTTTTATCAGCGTTGTAAAGTCATTGTTAAAGAATTAGACTTAGCTGTGAATGACTTCATATATGATCAAAAATATCCTGAGGGCATATTAAAAATTAGCGCCCCTCATGTTTTTATTCAAACATGCTTTTCAGATATTATTTCTAATTTTTTAATTCAATATCCGCACATAGAAATTGATCTACTATTTTCAGAAAATTCAGTAGATATCAATGAACATAAATTTGATATTATTTTAAAATTTGAAGAAGAAATTACAGACGTAAATACTTTCACTCTAAACCGCTATAAAAGAAACTTCTATGCGACTCCTGCATTTTTAAAAAAATATGGAAAACCTAAAAGTATAGAAGATTTAAGAAAACATAATATATACTTATATTCAAGATCAGACCTACAGAATAAAATTATTAACTCAGCTCCTCAGTTAATCTGCAATAATATAGAAATCCTTTTGGAGCTATGTAGGAAAAACAAAGGTATTTTATTTATTCCCGATTTCTTAGCAAAAAAATATGAAGATGATGGCGTTATTATTAATTGCTCACAAGACATCTTTTCACTAGAACTTCATTTTTATGCAACCACCCCTTATGGCTCAAAAATTCCAAAAAAGGTTCAGCTTTTCTTAGACTCATTGACGCAACATTTTCAAACTTAGAGCATTTTGAGTCATACAAAGCTATCTCACCGTAGATAGCTTTTTTCTTATAAGTATATAAAAAAGCTATAGTAATGATTAACATCAGTTAAACAATTATTGTTATATACTCAACTGCTCGTGATGGCGTCTATCTACTACCCATGAGCCATTCTGAAAAATTCGAAGCTATCGTGCAGGATGTATTCTCCAAGCAAGGTTCAGCTTATTCTTTCAAGCAGAAGCCACATTATTCGAATTGACCAATTATATCTTTGATGGCGTATATGCCGACTTAAAAAGAGAATGTTCATGATACAAGAAAAAGAAAATTCACTGGACTCGCCAGTTGAAGCTGTAAGTTTTTGGCGTGCATTCCTATTTTGGCTCAAATTAGGATTTATCAGCTTTGGGGGCCCAGCAGGACAAATCGCTGTTATGCATCAAGAACTGGTTGAACAAAAGCGCTGGATTTCAGAAAAACGTTTTTTACATGCACTTAACTATTGCATGCTCTTGCCTGGACCGGAAGCACAGCAGTTAGCAACTTATATTGGCTGGCTTATGCACCGTACTGCTGGAGGTATAGTTGCGGGTGTTTTATTTGTTCTTCCCTCGCTGTTTATCTTAATCGCACTATCATGGGTCTACGTGAAATTCGGTGATATTCCGGTTATTGCTGGCCTGTTTTATGGAGTTAAACCTGCTGTAGTCGCTATTGTTTTTCATGCAACGTATAGAATTGGCAGTCGATCACTCAAGAATAAATTTTTGTGGTTAATTGCTGCTATCGCTTTCCTTGCCATCTTTGTTTTAAATCTACCCTTTCCACTTATTGTTTTGGCAGCAGGACTCACGGGTTATTTTACAAGTAAGAAGTATCCTGAGTTATTTTCTAACAATGCTGGGCACAACAAAAGCCAAAATGATTATGGTGCTGCTTTAATTGATGACGACACTCCAACGCCCGAACATGCAAAATTCAGATGGTCACATCTCACTAAAATTCTGATGATCGCAGCGCTGCTGTGGTTTATTCCCGTGCTTGGGCTCGGCCTTTATTTCGGTTGGGATCATTCATATACCCAAATGGCATGGTTCTTTACGAAAGCAGCTTTACTTACCTTTGGGGGTGCATATGCAGTACTGCCCTATGTCTATCAAGGTGCTGTGAACTATTATGGATGGTTAAGTCCAACACAAATGATTGATGGTTTAGCACTTGGTGAAAGTACACCAGGCCCGTTAATTATGGTGGTTGCTTTTGTCGGTTTTCTTGGTGGCTTTAACCATGCCTTATTAGGTTCAGAACACTTGTTTTTAGCGGGTGCAATCGGCGCGACTATTGTTACTTGGTTTACCTTTCTATTCTCATTTGTATTTATTTTGGCAGGTGCACCTGTCATCGAATCAACACATAACGAGCTTAAGTTTACTGCGCCATTAACTGCAATTACTGCTGCCGTAGTTGGTGTGATTTTAAATTTGGCACTGTTCTTTAGTTACCATGTTTTATGGCCACAGGGCTTTAACCATCCTTTTAACTATGAGGCAGCATTCATTGCAATTGCAGCATTCATTGCCTTATTTCACTTTGAAGTAAAAGTGATGTATGTCATTTTAGCTGCGGCTATTTGCGGTCTATTTTTATACATTGCGATATAAAGAATTTATGATGTGCATAAGAAAAGAGTACGCATTTCGCTTACTCTTTTTTTATGTTGCTGCTTTAGCAGTTTCTTCCCCAAAACAACTCTAACACCATATCTCTTTCAGCCAGACTTTTTGAGCTTAAAGTCTGTAGCATCAATCCATCTATCAGGTTTAAAACCATATTGGCACTGGGTTTTAGTGCGTTGGTTTCCAAACTCAATACCAGATCAAAGAGTTCTCGAAGCAGCCATTTGCGATATTCAACTGCCATGCCATAGGCTCTCGGATAAAGCTGTTTTATTTCAAAGAAGGCTTTAATAAAATATGGATAAATAGTGACTAAGTTATTTTTAAAGTGGAATTTATAAAGGTAGGAAGTTTTTGGAGTATAAGAGTTTTTTTGAAGTAGAAATCCATTAGTAAATTTATAGGATCCTATTTGTAACTATATAAGTGCATGTTTAATAAATAAAAGAACAATAATAATACAAGCCATGGAGCCTGTAAATTATTTTGTGTAAGTTCCATTTTTTATAAATGATCTTTTAATCGATCATCGAACTGAATCGTA
>NZ_JABELE010000088.1 GCF_013009345.1 Acinetobacter geminorum
GCAGCGGTAGTTCAGTTGGTTAGAATACCGGCCTGTCACGCCGGGGGTCGCGGGTTCGAGCCCCGTCCGCTGCGCCATTCTCTTGATTCCCTTGTCTAGAGAATGTAGAGTATGAAGATAAGTTCGTTATCTTTTCTCATTAAGGGCGCTTAGCTCAGTTGGTAGAGCGTCTGCCTTACAAGCAGAATGTCGGCGGTTCGATCCCGTCAGCGCCCA
>NZ_JABELE010000009.1 GCF_013009345.1 Acinetobacter geminorum
TGCTGGCATATACAATTTAGATTGGGTGAAAGATAAACAATTAAATTGATTGAAAAATGATTTATGAAGGAAGTCTAATGTAATGATGAAAAGTAGTAAATTAAAAAATTAATAAATTTGATTTATCAAATTTTATTCACAATATATAAATAAAGGTATCCTAAACAGAGTTTAAATAAATACAATAAGCACTATTAAGTTTACAAAAGTAATATAAAATAATAGCTTATATTATCGTAAAATTCTTTTGTCAAAAAGGATATATATTTCCTTTTTGTGCATTTTATAGCCTACATTTTCCCCAAGATGTAGGTTTTTTTTATTCATAATTTTTAGTTTTTATAAACTAAATCTATATAAAATAAAAAAAGCCAAAAAGGCTTTTTATACGATTTCTGGTTTTTTCAACTGTTGTTGAATGTACAAGTTCATATAGTATTGTTCGATATAATCATCGGCGTAGTTGTTTGCTAAGGTTTTTGTTGCCACTTGCTCATGTTTTAAATAGCAGTTTGATTCAAGCTCTTTCTCGAGTACCCACCAGCTACGGTTAATACGACGTACCTGAAATTTGTCACTTTTGTATTTTCTTTTAGCCATTTTCCGAAATTTGCTATTCAGTTATTGAAAGAGAATTTCTACTGGACTTAAGAGCTCAAGTCAACAGATAGAAGGTTAATTGATTATTTTATGTGGGATGCTATTTCTCTCAATATCAAAGTAGAGACATTAAAATAGTTAAGCTCTCGTAATGAGAGCTTAACTATTGCTTATAAATAGATTCTTATTTCATCTTAGCGAGAAAGGTTCTTTAAAAGTAATTTTAAACTTTCCATCATTTTTTCTAACTGCAAAGGAGTAATACCTTCAAAAGACTGTTCAAGTACTACACTGGTTAGGTCATTGATCTTATTGATCATTTCAGTGCCTTTTTCTGTAAGTACTACACGAGTAATACGACCATCAGTCTGGCAAGAGTAGGTCTTAACCAATCCTTCATCTTTCAAACGATAAACAATTTTTGTGGTGGTCGACATTTTTGAAATAATCATATCTGAAAGTTCAGAAACACTCGCATGAGGCTTGCTGCTTAAGGCCAACATAATGCGTCGACGTGAGTTATCTAAACCATATTTTTTTAAAGCATTATCAATATTTTGTACATACTGAGCATGTACTTGAGTAATCCAATAATATGGAAAATCTTCAAGAGTGAAAGATTCTGTTGTAGGTAAAAAACGCGCATACTTCTTTGTCATTGACTTTTCCCCATACCTTGGTGGATCGCATTTCTGGTGAACTATCTTTAATAGTTGAAAAATATAGTTTCATCAAGCAAGTTATATCAGGACTTTACTTGTTGAGCAAAAGTTATATAGCTTCACTTAACAATGACATGGTTTAACTGTCCTTATCTTTATGAATACCACTTTACTTTGCATAGACTGCAAATATTCTTCCTCTATAATCAAAGATTATTAAAGGTTCATACTGCTTATCAGGGCCTGACCTAAAACTCTTTGAACAGATATATGAGATTACATCTAAACTTGCTTGCTCGTTAATTGAACGATGTTGCTTGCAAAGGCATCGTAGAAAAAAAATTATGATTTGACCGTGGCATTGAACGAGAAAGTTTTTGTCTCTAAAGTCATAACTATGAAAAATTAATATATTTAAATAATAAATATTTATGTATATCAATGGTTTGTATTGTTTTGATATTGGTAAAATTTACCATACATTTAACATGAAACATCTATTATTTAGTAAAATAAAATCAGCCTTATGTTTCAAGTATTTGATTTTTATTAATAAATTTCAACAGTAATTTGAGATAATGAGCTATTGAAATAGAGCTATTTTTATCTATAAATTATAATTTTAATAATATTTATGTTAGTAAATGTTCAATAGTTAATCTAAAGAAATGTATTTTAATTGTTATTTTTTGTTTCATTTATTATAGTGCGCGTTCCAATAAATATTGATAACTCTTTGAGCTTAATGATGAAAAAATTACTAATTAGTTCGTTGATTGCATTAACTGTGGGAATTAATGGTTGCGCAACTATAGTTTCTGGTTCTTCTCAAACACTTACTTTCACTAGTGTTCCAGAGTCTGCGACCATTGAGATTAAAAATCGTAAAGGAATAAAAATCCATACTGGACAAACTCCAGCAACCGTAAGTTTGAAAAAGGGAGCAGGCTATTTTAAACCAGAAAGTTATCAGGTCACTTTTAGTAAAGCAGGTTATCAAAGTAAGACTGTAGAAGTTACGGGTACATTAAGTGGATGGTATTTTGGTAATATTCTTTTTGGTGGGCTAATTGGCATTTTAATTGTAGATCCTGCAACAGGTGCCATGTTTAGATTAGCTCCAAAAGATGTAAGCGCAGTTTTAGAATCGCAAAATTTATCTACTAAGTCGCAAAAAGAACCATCTTTAACTGTAATGTTGGCAGAAGAAGTGCCTGCACACATTATGGCAAGAGCTGTTCAAATCAAATGATATAAGTTCTATAAAATGAATGACTATTAAAAAGGGAGAATTTATTTTCTCCCTTTTTAATTATGAAATAGTTGCTGTTTTATCTTCTATTTTTTTCTTAACAATAGCATAGCTTATGCCTGTAACCACACTCCCAGCAGCGATTGCAGCAAGGTATAGCCAAGCATGATTAATTGCATTTGGAATTAAAAGAACAAATACACCGCCGTGAGGAGTAACTAACTCGCAATGGAATAATGCAACAAGTGCGCCAGTCACAGCTCCACCTAAAATACATGTTGGGATTACACGCATAGGGTCTTTAGCTGCAAAGGGAATAGCACCTTCAGAAATAAAACATAAACCTAATACAAAAGCTGCTTTACCTGCATCTTTTTCTCCTGTACTAAATTTATTTTTAGCAATGAAAGTCGCAATAGCCATACCAAGAGCAGGGACCATACCACCGGCCATCGTGGCTGCCATAGGCATATAAGTATTTGTAGTCAGTAACCCCACAGTAAAAGCGTAAGCTGCTTTATTGATTGGACCACCCAAATCAATACACATCATGCTTGCTAATATAATTCCCATTAACACGGCATTTGTTGTACCCATGTTGTTTAAGAAATCTTTCATTAGCTCAAAAATATGCGCTACGGGCTGTCCAACCACATAAAACATGATAAGGCCAACAAATAATGTACCTAATAACGGAATAATTAAAATGGGCTTAAGTGCTTCTAAACTTGTAGGAAGTTTGAGTTTTTTTGCAATAAAAAGTGCGATATAGCCTGCAAGAAAACCAGAGACAATACCTCCTAGAAAACCTGCTTGTAGCTGAGAAGCGAGTAAGCCTCCAATTAAACCAGGTGCGAGACCAGGACGGTCAGCAATTGAGTAGGCAATATAACCAGATAACATTGGAACCATAAGCATAAATGCTGCGGCCCCGATTTGTTTTAATATGGCTGGTAAGCTGCCTGCTTGCTCAGCTGCATTGAGACCAAAGCATAAAGAGAGGGCAATTAAAAGACCTCCTGCCACCACCATTGGTAACATATAAGAGACACCTGTTAAGAGATGTTTATATACGCCAACTTTTTCGGCTTTATCTTTATTTTCTGTAGATGTTTGTTGCTTACCTTGTTCTAAAACTTGCGCATTACTGATTGCCTCGGCGAAAGCTTTATCTGTTTGCTTTAGAGCAAAACCTGTACTACATCTATAAACACGTTTACCTACAAAACGGTCTGTATTAACTTCAATGTCAGTCGCAAGAATAACGATGTCTGCATCAGCAATAGCTTGAGGTGATAAGATATTTTTTGCGCCAACGGAACCTTGAGTTTCTACTTCAATATCATAACCGTGTTTTTCTGCACCTTGCTGTAAAGCTTCGGCGGCCATAAAAGTATGCGCAACGCCCGTAGGACATGCAGTGATCGCAACAAATTTTTTAGCTGTAGATGCTGATAAGCTATTATCATTTTGCCAGTCTTGAGCAGACTTAAAATGATCTAAAGCAGTTTGAAGAGCTGACTGAGCATCACTTTTGATCTCTTCAATATTAATAAAAGATAAAGGGTGCGTACCAAAAATATTAAGATTTTTCGGGCGTTGTCCAACAACGATAATTTGGTCAAAGCTTTCATTCACTTCGAATTCATCAAGTGAAATAATGCTATTTTGATAACCCTGTTGGGACGCGACTTGTGCAAGCTTACGAGCTAAAATCAAAGCATTGACTTGCTGTTGCGGACTATTAATAACAAATAATAAACGTTTAGCAGTTGGCATCAGATTCACTCAATGAATTGATTGTTGTTTGGGCTTTTAATTGGTTTAGCTTTTCAGTATTAGGAATACGAAAGCCTACTTGTGTTACAGCGTGACTTGCAATTGCTGTAGCAGTTTTTAATGTTTCTTCAGCAGAGAAGCCACTCAATAAGCCATGAATCATACCTGCTAAAAGAGAGTCACCCGCACCAACTGTACTTTTAACTATTACTTTAGGTGCTGTGGCATGAAGTGGGTGAGTGTCATGTAACCAGTTTACACCGTCTTCACCCATCGAAATAACGACATGTTCAATTTTGGCTAGGTTTTCAAAAAGCATTTTTTGTTCAGCATAGGTTGTAGCAGGAAGCTGATAACTTTCTACTAACTCATCTGTATTTGGTTTAATCATCCATGGCTGACATTCAATGGCAGCAACCAACGCTTTACCACTTGTATCTAGTGCAACTTTTTTCCCTTGCGCTTGAATAAGTTTAATAAGTTGTTTTAACTCATCAACACTAAATCCCTGCGGAAGGCTTCCAGCAATAGCAACCACATCTACCAGAGGCAAAATCATTTCAATTTTTTGGAAGAGGTGCTTCTTATCTAGTTCAGATACGAAAAAACCTTTTCCATTTAAATCCGTCATACGTCCTGAATGTTCAGCAATTTTTATATTTTGGCGAGTTTCACCTTCAATATAAATAAATTCAGATTGAAATTGAGCTTCTTTAAAATGGTCATCGAAAATCTGTCTATTTATTGCTCCTAGAAAACCAGAAACAACAACTTCATGCCCCAAATCTTTTAAAACTTGTGCAATATTTAAACCTTTGCCTGCCGCATGTATTTCTACAGATTCTTGGCGGTTTACTTCACCTATCTGTAACTCATTGAGTTGTATAGTCACATCAATTGCAGGATTTAAAGTAATTGTTAAAACTTTAGCCATTACCATTCCTAATCTTTACATTTCTTGTTCGGATAACTGACGTACAGCAGTAGCGCTATCACATTCAAGTGCACGCTTTGCAAGCACTTGAGCTTGGCTATAGTTAAGTGTACGAATTTGGGCTTTAACCAAAGGAATACTATTCGGTGACATACTAAGCTCATCCACCCCTAAGCCCATTAGAATGGGCACAGCTTTTGGATCGGCTGCGAGTTCACCACATATACCAACCCATTTGCCATACTTATGTGCAGCTTTTACAGTTTGATCAATCAATTGCAAAATACTTGGGTGTAGCCCATCTGCTTCTGCCGATAGAATAGGGTGTCCACGGTCAATGGCTAATGTATATTGAGTTAAGTCATTTGTTCCGATACTGAAAAAGTCCACTTCTTGTGCGAGGATAGGTGCAAGTAAAGCAGCAGAAGGAACTTCAATCATGATCCCAATTTGTAAGTCGGCGCATGGATATGTCGCTTTAACTTCATCAAGAATAGCTTTTGCAGCACGCCATTCTTCTACACGTCCAATCATTGGAAACATAATTCTTAAAGGGCGGTCATCTGCAGCTTTAAGCAGAGCAATAAGTTGTTGACGCAACAGCTCTGGCTGTCTTAGCGTTAAACGAATACCTCTCAATCCTAAAAATGGGTTTTCTTCTTCAGCAATTGGAAGGTAAGGGAGTGGTTTGTCACCACCTACATCTAGCGTACGTACTACGAGGGGACGGCCTGCAAGAGCATCTAAAACGATGCGATAATCTGCTTCTTGGGTAGCTTCACTCGGAGCACTACTATGAGCCATAAAAACAAGTTCAGTCCTAAGTAGGCCAATTGCTTCGGCACCACATTCTACTGCATGAGGGGTCGCTTGAACTTTTCCTAAATTGGCAGCAATTTCGATTTGGTGTTGATCCAGTGTAATCGCGGGTTCGTGGCTATGACGTTCAGCTTCTTCACGAATTTTTTTCTGAAGCTCTCGCTCTTGTTTCGCTTGTTCGATTTGTTGAGCATTAGGATTTAAGATAAAAGCTCCAGTATCTCCATTAATTAAAAGAGAACTTTTTTGCTCAATATCTAGTACTTGATCGCCAGCGCCAACAATTGCAGGGATACCTAGAGCACGAGCAACAATAGCACTATGAGCGCTTGCACCACCTACGGCGGTCAAAATACCTGCTACACGATCTTTATTAAGGCGGGCTACATCACTTGGTCCCACGTCATACATGATCAATATATAAGGTTCTTTAGGTTCTTCAATGATGACCTCACCGCAGAGTTGAGCCAAAACGCGATCACCAATATCACGTAAGTCTGTAGCACGCTCAGCTAATAATCGATCTGGTAAAGCTGCTTGCTCTTTGGCTGCTGCTTCAATATGCTCATGCCAAGCAGCAGGAGCAGAAAGATTTAGGTTAATCTTTTGATAAACACCATTAATAAGATCTGGGTCATCAAGCATTTCCAAATGTGCTTGGAAGATTTGCTTAATTTCAGCCACTTCAGATTTTGCAATAACTTGGTGAATATTGTTTTTAACTGCGTGAAGTGCAATATCAAGTTTTTCTTTTTCTGCTTTGACACTTAAGCCCATGCGTTCATATTGGTAAACCTTAGGTTTAATTACATGTACAGGGCCAAAAGCTAAACCGCTTGAAGCAGCAATTCCTGTATTTGTGCTAAGTGGTTTTGAATGGCTTGGGATTTCACTAGATTGCTCTACTTTGATGTCTGAAGATTTTATAGGTTCAACTTCTTCACCTAAGCCTTGTTGCACTGCCAGAATAACTTTATCTAAAGCTTCAACTGCATCCGTTTCTGGTTCAGCAATGAAACGTAAAGTTTGGCCGCGTTTACAACCTAAAGCCAAGAGACGTGTCAAACTTTTAGCTGAAACAAAATTGCCTTCATCTACTGCGACTTGGATATCACCTTGAAAACTTTTTGTTAAGTTTACTAAATGAGTTGCTGGTCGAGCATGTAATCCATGTGCATTAGCGAGTACAACAGAACGGTGGGGCCAATCGGGAATAACATCTGCACCAATGATTTTAGCAATTTCATTTGGTGCTTGTGTTTGGTCTAATTGTGCAATTTGCTCTGGATTAAACAGAATATCAATCAGTCGATTAAATCTCTGGCTATCTAATTGTTCATTGGCAGCTATACAAACTAGCGTATTTAATTTTTGTCCGCCTAGGTCTAAAGCATGGCGGGGCTTTACAATACTGATTGCTGGTTGTTGAACAAACTTACTGCTTGAAATAGACCAGATTTGATCTTGTAGTTGAATAACTTGATCAGGGTCAAGTGAACTTAGAAAACCGCACTTTACGAAATTGTGTTTTTTTAGAATCTGAGAAGCAGACCAAAATAAATCTTCAATATCTTGAGATTCAATTTCAGTTTGAATTAAATTCTCATGTAAAGTTAAAGATAATGGTTGAGCTTGTAAGATTTCAATAATTTGTTCAGGTTGTTTAGCATTTTTTACCTGTTCACTTACATCATGCATTAAAGCTCGAGTTAATATTTGTAGAACTTGTAAATGTTCATCAGATTTTGCTGCAATCACGACAGCTAAATAAATTCTGTTTTCACCATCCCATATTATTCCTTCTGGAAAGTGAGCTAAACGGATACCTGTTTCTAAAATAAATTCGCGAGATTGGGGGGTACCGTGGGGAATAGCAATACCTTGACCTAAATAGGTGGCACTTTGCTGTTCCCGATTGATGAGTCCTGTAATGTAGTTAGGTGTAACTAACCCATCTTTTACCAATATATCTACTAGACACTGTAATGCATGCTTTTTATCAACAGCATGTTGATTCATATGAATATGTCGAGGCTCTAGTGCTAGCATACTTATCCTTGAACAATTTCTTTGGTTTAGCTAAACAGAAAAAAAGAAGCTGTTTGTATTAAAAATAGGTTAGTTTAACCGTTTTTAAACAACAGCTTCGTATAAATAACGATAGCAGAACTTTAAAGCTATATCGACGTATTTACGTAAAAAATGCTTGTTTTTAATACAAAGGAATGGGTGATTAATATATTTTAATTTCTTATGATAATTATTAGGTTAATAAAGTAACTTTATAAAAGAAGTGGGTAATAATATTAAAAAACCTCTATACCGGATTACGGGTATAGAGGCAAAAGTAAAAGATGAATAGGTTAGTATTGGATTTCCTGTTCTAAAAGTGACCATAAGTTTTGGTGTGATTTTTTAAACATTAGCATGTGCCCAATTGATTTATGCCCAAGTTTCACGGGATTTAGCTCTAGCATTTTTGTGGGTGCATTAGGATAAAGTTTTAATAAATCTTCAACGTTACGCTTGGTTGCAATTTCATCGTCACTTGCCCAAATAGAAGTAATAGGGCAGATAATTTCAGTATGAAAATCATGGTGGATTGTTTTACCAATAGCATTTTTCACATAGCCAGGATGGCTGCAAAATTCTCGCCATTGTTGGGCGACTTTTTTAGGTAAGTTTTCTCCCATTCCAATAAATTGAGTAGCACCATAACCTTTAAAAGCACTAGAAATTGGAAATATGACATTGAACATTACTGGTGCTAAAAACTTGGTTTTACCTTTAAGACCTTTTACATGGCCAGTGGAACCTGCGACCGCGATAACTTTTGCTACTTTATGAAAATTAGGCACAATTCCTAATAACTGTCCTCCAGCACTATGGCCAAGAAGAGTAACTTGCTGTGCTTCGGTTTTCCCCAGTAAGGTATCAATTGCACAAGGGATATCAAAAACTCCCCAATCATTAATACTTGCAGTACTTTGCTTTAACGGCCCATGCAATGAATCTCCAATTCCACGGAAATCAAAGCTTAATACATCATAGCCTTGATGACTTAACCAGTTAGCAAAAGAATGATAAAAGTTTTTGGTAATACCTGTTGCCGGACAGATCAACACGGGATTTGCTGACTTTGGGGATTGAGCTGGATAAAAATGTGCTGCAAGTTGATAACCGTCTTTGCAGGTCATCCAAAATGATTCAAAAGTGTTATCCATAATATTAAGTAAAGATTGGTTTATTGATGACTTTAAATTTACATGAGTTCCAAAATGAAACTTGATTAAAATGTGACTGCAAAGTCAATATTTATGTTATATAGCTCATTAAATTTTCAATAAAACGAATAATTGGAAAAAAGATGGATTTATCGAAAGCTGTACAGCTTGCAATTGTGTTTAGTGGCGTATTTTTATGGATAGGGATGTTAACTGGGGTATGGAAATATTGGCAAATACGCCGTTCAGCATTAAGTCGTGCGCATTATTATGTGGATATCGCTCATCGAAGTAGTTTGCTCTATGCAGCTGCTACCCTAATTCTAGCTGTATTAAGCTATTATACTGTTTTAAATGAAAATATTGCTCTGTTGTGTGTATTCGCAAATATTTTATTTTTTAGCCTTTCAATTTTGGTTTATATCATACACGGCTATTTACAGGATACGACAAATCAATTTAAACGTCCGCACAAGTTAGGTCGTTTTAGCTTGCCTTCATGGCTAATGTCTTTGATGATGTTAGGATTGATTGTGACTGAACTAGTAGCTACGGCTATTTTAGTTATCGGAACAATTTTTTTTATTTTTAGGTATGTAAAAATGGATGATCGCTCATCCATTTTTTAAGTATTCGAGTTTTGTTGACTAAGACGTCTTTTAGCTAGTTTTCGCATCTTATGATCGACAAAGGCCCACACACAAAATATGAAAGAAACAACCATCGCATACATAAAGTATTCGGGTTTCAGATTTCCTTTAATCATACCTTGAAACAGTAAAGTCAGCATAAGAGCAAGCGGTGTTACTCCATAAACAACTGAATCTTTGCTGTTCAGAGTGTTAATGAAGACTTGTTTGTTGAAATGTAATGATAACATCTCCATCCCTCCTTGTGGTTGCGCTAAAACCGAATGTTTTAGTCAAGAATAAGTTTAATGTTGTACTTCTATTTTTAGTTCAATTCAATAGTCAATAGAAAAAATTTTAAGCAATTTTATAAAAAGCTCTATGTTTATAAATAGTTAAGGTATAAAAAAGGTAAATATTAAATATTTTTGTATAAAATGTATAATATTTTTGAAAAGAGAAATATTTAAGTGAAAATTATAATAATTTCTCTTTTCTGCAAGAATTGGTTTAATTACTTTGTTTTTTCAAAAAAGTATCAATCGCATGTTGAGCAATTTCTGCATCTTCAAAAGATTGAACGCCAGAAACACCAATAGCCCCTAGAATTTGGCCTTCATAAATAATTGGTTTTCCACCTTCTAACATTCCTTGCGCGCTAGGCATGCTTAAAAAACCTAAGCGCCCACTTTGTAGTAGTTCTTCATAGAATTTTGAAGGTCTACCTGATATTGAAGAACATTTTGCTTTTTCTAAACATAAATGTGAGGATAAAGGTGAAGCGCCGTCTAATCTTTTCATAAATAGTAGAGAACTTGTTTCATCAACAATAGCGATACTGACTTTAAAGTTGTGCTCAATTGCATATTTTTGAGCTTCTTCCATTAAAAACTCTGCATCGGCTTGTGTGAGGTAATATTTACTTTTCATTGTTGCTCTTCTTTCCCAGTAAGCTAAAAATTATTTTAGTGTAATTTTACAGTAAAAAATGATTATATCTATAGTTGATTTGTCATTGAAAGTAGTGTGGAAATAAAATGCCGGTTGGGTAAACTCAGCATTTTATTCAATATATAAAATCATGTTTGGGTAAAACTCGATTTCAAAAGAGACACTAAATTAAATGTTTTTAAATTTAACTTTGTCGATAATTACGGTAATTGCTAGAACAATTAAAGATGGGATCAACCAAGCTAAGTTTTGTTCATTTAAAGGTAAGTGTTGAAGAAATTCAGGTAAATAATCTCCAAAACCAGCAACTTTAATACCGTCAATAATACCGAAAATTAAAGCAATACTTGTTACCGAACCGACAATAAAAGAAGGTTTTTGCCAAAATTTCCAAAAGAAGCTCAGCATAATCACAACAATTGCAGGGGGATAAATTGCGCTTAAAACAGGTACTGATACAGCAATAAGTTTGGTTAATCCAAGATTAGAAATAATGAAAGAGAAACCAACTAAAATGAATACTAAAAGTTTGTAAGGCAATTTAGTTAACTGTGCAAAATACTCACCGCAAGCACAAGTTAAGCCAATCGCTGTCACCATACATGCCAGAAAAATTAGGCCAGTTAAGAATAATGAACCCATATTGCCAAAAGCATGTTGAACATATGCATGTAAAATTACTGCACCATTTGCTGCATTTGGCGCAACTTCGTGACTACCTACACCTAATTTGAATAAGCTTAAATAGACTAAAGTAAGACCTGCACCGGAAATAAGGCTGGCAATAATTGCATATTTAGTTACTAATTTTTTATCAGTAACACCACGCGAATAAATCGCTTGAATAATTACGATACCGAATACTAGTGCGCCTAAAGTATCCATAGTGAGATAACCATTTACGAAACCTTCCGAAACTGGAGATGCAACGTAATGGTTGATTGGAGCAGGAACATAACCCGCAGGAATCATAACTGCTGCAATGCCTAAAATTGCTAAAGCAATAATTTTTAGAGGGGCCAGTACATGTCCAACTGTATCCAATAACTTGTTAGGATAAAGTGAAACTACAGTTACAAAAGAAAAATAAATTGCGCTGTAAATTAAAAGGCTAGTACTTGATGTCCCAAAATAAGAAGAAAAACCAATTTCGTAAGAAACAGTAGCTGTACGTGGAGTAGCAAATAAAGGGCCTACTGATAAATAACAAACTACGGTTAAAATCAGACTTGCTACACGACCTAAAGGAGAGCTAATAATTTCAATGGAACCCTGCATACGAGAGAGTGCCATGATGGTAATTACGGGTAAACCAACTGCAGTAATCAAAAAGCCTATAGCGGCTAGCCATACATGATCACCGGCTTGTTGAGCGACAATGGGAGGAAAGATAATATTGCCAGCCCCAATAAAAAGAGCAAAGGTCATAAAACCTAGGGCAATAATATCTCCAGTACGAAGATGTTGCATAAATTAAAATTAATAAAAAAGAAGGAATTTTAGAGCAAAAGAGATCATGATCAAGCGGTATTTTATGTGAAAAAGATTTTTTTCAGAGCATAAAAACCTTTAGTAGATATTAAAAATATCAACTGGTTAAGGTATCTAATTGAAAAACCATTGAAAGAAATTAGGAAATTATTTTTTATATCTGACTTTTTAAAGAAATTATGCAAGAATAAAAATATAAATTTCTATTATGACTGTTGAATATTTGGGCATATAAAGCTTCCAGCCTATCCTATATCCGTTCTAAAATATTCTAAATTAACTTACATTTTTGTAGGTATTGTAAAAGCAGTATCTACGAGGATAAAACCGAATGAGAGCTTCTACTGTTACAATAAAAACTGAACAAGATCTAGAAAAGTTAAGAGTTTCTGGACGTCTTGCTGCGAAAGTTTTAGAAATGATAGGGGCATATATTAAACCAGGTGTATCTACTGAATATTTAGATAACCTGTGTAATGACTATATTGTAAATACTTTAAAAGTTATTCCTGCGAATGTGGGTTATCATGGTTTCACTAAAACAATATGTACATCAGTAAATGAAGTTGTTTGTCATGGGATACCATCACCCAATAAAATTTTAAAAGATGGCGATATTATTAATATTGATGTTGCCATTATTAAAGATGGCTATTTTGGTGATACGAGCCGTATGTATTTTGTGGGTAATGTAAATCCACAGGCAAAAAAACTTGTCGAAACAACATATGAGGCAATGGTTGCAGGTATTCATACTGTTAAGCCCGGAGCTACGTTAGGCGATATTGGCTATGCTATTCAGTCGGTTGCTCATCGAGAGGGATATAGTATTGTCCGCGAATATTGTGGACATGGGATTGGTAAGGTTTATCACGAGCAACCCAATATTTTGCATTATGGGCAACGCGGACAAGGCATGGTCTTAAAGAAAGGTATGGTATTTACTATTGAACCTATGATTAATGCAGGTAGGCCACAGGTAAAAGAGTTAAATGATGGATGGACCGTCGTTACTCAGGATCTTTCGCTATCTGCTCAATGGGAACATATGGTTGCAGTAACAGATACTGGCTTTGAATTATTAACGCCTTGGCCGGAAGGTGTAGGAAACTACCCTACAATTTGAATAATAAAAAAGTTCGATAATTGTCGAACTTTTTTATTTTCATTCATTTTAATGCTCGGAAAGATGTTCTACCAAATAATCAATAAATACTCGTACAGCAGGTAGTAACCCTCGGCGTGATGGATAAACTGCATGGAATACACCATGTGGTGCTTTCCATTCGGGTAAGATTGGTAGGAGTTGCCCAGATTTTACAAAATCTTCTGCTGCGCT
Source organism: Acinetobacter geminorum (assembly GCF_013009345.1). Lineage (GTDB taxonomy): Bacteria > Pseudomonadota > Gammaproteobacteria > Pseudomonadales > Moraxellaceae > Acinetobacter > Acinetobacter geminorum. The sequence continues at coordinate 13,681 of NZ_JABELE010000009.1, forward strand.
CTCAGGTAATAAAGCGATGCCACAGTTTTGACTCGCTAATTGCGCCAACATATGGATATTTGTACCCATTACGATAGGACTGACTTTGATTTTCTTTTGCTGATTGTCTGGACCGTGCAAAAGGAATTGTTGATCAAGATGCTCTTCCGACAAACTTAAAATGCGATGCTCACTAAGTTGTTCTGGATTTTTTATATCTCCAAATTCATTTAGATATGCCTGACTTGCAAATAGACTCTGTTCAATAAGTGCAAATTGTCTAAGAACTAAACTTGGATCGTCATCAAGTTTTGAGCGAACACGTAAAGCAATATCAATTCCTTCATTAATGACATCTACTCGACGATTGCTGACCATAAGTTGCAAACGAATTTCTGGATATTTTTTTAAGAAAGCAGGCAAAATTTTAGGCAGTTGATTTTGAGCAATATCAACAGGAACACTAACCTTTACAACACCTCTAGGTTGAATGCTTAGATGATCAACCAAATCATGAGCAGCTTGTGCAGCATTCATCATGACTTGAGCATGTCTATAAATATCCATCCCAATATCTGTAACAGCAAAATGACGAGAGCTGCGTTGAATCAGGCGAACACCTAAGTTTTCTTCTAGGCTATATACACGACGACTTAGTTTTGATTTTGGTATATCCGTTACACGCTCAGCGGCACTAAAACCACCATGCTCAACGACGAGAGCAAAACAATAAAAATCATCAAGATCAGTGAGCATTAAAATATCCTATTTCTGCAACAACCATGATTTTACATTATTATTTTTGCAACGATAATTCTTAAACTAAATTTTTTGTAATTAAAACATATACTAAGATATTTCCTTTAACTGAGAATTTGAAATTATATTGTCATTACAATGTAATTTTATTGTGTGTTTTTTGATGAGTGGTTCTAGCCTTTTCTAGAACTTTCAATTAATTTCTTTTACACTAGAATTTTCTATTCTTTTCAAATCTAATGCATTATCAATTGATTGAACTTAACGATGCTTCTGCGAATATTGAATGTCCATTTTGCAAACAAGCAATAATTGACTGGGCGCAAGAACAATATATTCAGCCATGTGAACATACTTTATTTATTGCTATGGATTTGGGGTTTGAATTTATTGCTGATCGATTTGAAGAGTGTATGAATCAAAATGTGGATGAGTTGCACGAAGATCCGAATATGAATATTTTTGAAGCTCTCACGACAACAACTTATGAAAATCTAATTATTTTAAAATCTGATTTAGGTGTGGAAAATTTATTTCGCTATGTTGGCGTAAGTGATCGTTGAAATTGAGAGTATAAAAAAGCCAATCTATTGATTGGCTTTTTTATTATTTACGCTTCTGGCGCTGCGCTGTATTGCTCAACTAATGGTTTTAATTCGCCATTTTGGAACATTTCGAGCATGATATCGCTACCGCCAATAAGTTCGCCATTTACCCAAAGTTGCGGGAATGTTGGCCAGTTCGCAATTTTTGGTAAGGTTGCACGAATATCAGGGTTTTCCAAAATATTTACATATGCAAATGGACGACCAATTTGACTGAGCGCCTCTACAGCACGTGCAGAGAAACCACATTGTGGAAACTGTGGAGTGCCTTTCATGTAAAGTAAAACGGGATGCTTCGCAATTTGATCGCGGATTAACGCTTCAGTATCACGTGCTTGTTCAGTCATAAAGAGATCCTCAACTAATCTAGCAGCATTATAGGGGGTGTTTACATCGCTTTGCAAACCACCTGATTACTTAAAGTTGCATTGAATATTCAATATTTTATTGTATAAACCGAAGTGATAGCGGAAAGCGGACGAAATTTTAGATAAATGAGTGATGAGACTTTTCATCAGAGCTAGTTTTTGCTTATATAAACCCTTCCTAAAACCTCATACAGACAGAGTTCGTTATGAATGATATTACCCTAGCTCCAATACAACCTGATCAACCATCACATTTAATGGCTACTTATGGTCGCCAAGCGATCAGTTTTGTACGAGGCCGAGGAGCATATCTATATACCGAAGATGGCACTGAGTATTTAGATGCTTTAACCGGTATTGCTGTATGTGGTTTAGGTCATGCGCATCCAGTCATTGCAGAAGCAATTGCTGAACAAGCTGCAACACTTGTGCATACAAGTAACTTATTCGAGATTCCTTGGCAAACGGCAGCTGCTCAGAAGCTTGCTGAAGTTTCGGGGATGGAAGAGATCTTCTTTTCAAACAGTGGTGCTGAGTCAAATGAAGGTGCCATTAAAATTGCTCGTAAATTTGGTACTCAACAAGGTGTAAGCTCCCCAAAGATAATTGTGGCAGAGCAATCATTTCATGGTCGTACTTTAGCAACACTTTCAGCTACTGGTAATAAGAAAGTACAAGATGGTTTTGCTCCTTTAACCAAGGATTTTATTCGCGTGCCATTTGGTGATGTAGAAGCAATTCAAGAAGCTGCTTTACAGCACCCAGATATTGTTGCGATTTTGATTGAACCTATTCAAGGTGAGGGCGGTATTAATACAGCACCTCAAGGCTTTAGCTATCTTGAAGAAGTCCGCACCATATGTAATCAACATAACTGGCTAATGATGCTAGATGAAATCCAAACAGGTAACGGTCGTACCGGTAAGTATTTTGCTTATCAGTATACAAACATTGTGCCTGATGTTTTGACGACTGCGAAAGGACTTGGTAATGGCTTTCCAGTAGGTGCGGTAATGACCCAAGGTAAAGCTGTTGGCTTATTAGGACCTGGTAGCCATGGGTCTACTTATGGTGGCACAGTGCTAGGTTCTCGTGTGGTTTATACAGTAATTGATACAATCCAAAAAGAGAATGCTGTAGAAAACGCGGCAGTTGTTGGTGGTTATATTGTTGATCAATTACGTGCGCAATTGGCACATAAAAATGTGCAAGTACGTGGCTTTGGTATGATGATTGGTATTCAATTGCCTAAAGACTGTGCTGAGCTCGTTGCAATTGCTCGTGATCAACACAAGCTTATTATTAATGTTACAGCTGGTTCTGTAGTGCGTTTATTGCCACCAATTAATATGACTCAAGCACAGGCTGATGACTTACTAGAGCGTTTAGTCGCTTTAATTAATAATTATCTTTAAGTTTTTTATATCAATAAAAAATGGGCATATAAATGCCCATTTTTTTATGCGAAATAATTAACCAGAAATGTACTGTTTTAACTGTTCAATGAGATTTTTCTGATCTTCCATTGCTGCTTTTACTAAGTCACCAATAGAGATAAATCCAACTAGTTTTTCATTGTCTAATACAGGTAAGTGACGTAAATGACGATCTGTCATGAGCTGTAAACATTCTTCAACCGTGTTATTTAAGCTTACTGTAAGTACTTTGGATGTCATAATTTCAGCGACTGTGGTGCTATATGATGAACGTTCCATAAGCGTTACTTTTCGCGTGTAGTCACGTTCAGATAAAATTCCGACAACTTTTTCTCCTTCAGCTACCACGAGTGCACCAATCCCTTTATCAGCCATGATCTTAATTGCTTCAAGGACAGTGGCTTCTGGAGAAATTGTAAAAATATCTTGCTCTGATTTGTTCGTGATTACTTGTGCAACGATTGTCATTTCTTCTGTCCTGTGTTTTATCATTTTGATTTAAATTAGCTTGATTTTATAAAAATGCAAAGACTTGATAGTCATTCAAATACAAGTTTCACATTCAAGCGTTCAAAAAGCATTCTATATTGATCAGTAGGAAACTAAAGAAAAGTTTTATGCTCCTTGCCAATGCGGATGTTTGAAAAAGAAATGTTGCATTTGCTGTGTAGATAACTTTAATTTTCTATGAGATGAATTAAACAAAGCAGGAGTGACGTTGAGTCGAGTTAAAGTTGGTAGTAAAGACTCATGGAAATCTTTAGGTGTAATTCTTCTTGGTTTGTAATGTGGCCAATGCTCTTTTGCGTAGCGATGTGCCTGCAAACCATTAAGCCAAAAAGGAAAAATAAAGTCTTCCTGATCTGATTTAATTGCCCATCCTTGATGAAATAATCCCCAAAGAACCCCGCAATACATCATGGTTCTTAAAATATAAATCTTAATCATCAAGTCTCTTGAAACCGGTTGTAGATTACTTAAACTTTTCATTGTGAATTTAAAGGTTCTAACTTGTCTTGCTTATTATAAAAAAATCAGATGACATTTCAGTTTAAACAGGTATCAAATCGTAAACAAATATTCCAACTGTGAAATTCATGTCCTTTACTTAAAGCGGCTAAAGCCTATGGTGTAATACAATACAAACCAAGTCCGTAGTGAATTATATTTAGAGAAATTTTTATTCAGGCATAAAAAAACGCCACCTGAGCCATGACTGAAGTGGCGAAGTAAGGCTTTAGACAAATTGATAACTTTGGGTTTTTTACAGGTATAGAAAAACGCCACCTGAGCAAAACAAAGCGATTAAAGCTTTAGTGAAGCGCAAGAAGAGATAAGGGATAAATTGGTTTATATCAAATTTTTACAGACATAAAAAAACGCCACCTAAGTGACGTTTCTTTATGCTTGCATTGTGGCTAACTTTTGCCAATATTGTGCTTTAAGTGAGTCACGTTCAACACGGAAACCTTGATAATACAATTCTGCTAAAAACAGAGCAGCTTTACCGTGCCCAGCGCGAGCAACTTCTTCTAACTGTGCAACCGCATCCTGAAAATTCATTTGAGAGTGAATTGTGTTTACTGCAGTTGCGTACACATGTTCTAAATCATGATGAGAGATACGTTGAATCATAGAAAACTCCTTATTGTAATTATGATTACTTTTTCTAAAGGCCACTGCCTTTAAATTAATTTAACTTAGAATTATTAAACTAATATTACAAATTAATGGATTTGTCAACTATTGGTGCATACCAGTTAATTCACTATTAGGATACATGATTAAACATTATTCACAAATAATTTTGAGTAAAATCAATATGAGAATAAAAGACAAGGAGAATAAAATATGACAAATACTATTGATGGCTTTGTTTTTGATACTCCACCAAGAGAGGAACAAATCATAGAACTAGCCCATTATCATCGTAAGCTATTAGACGAAGCGATCTTTCATCAAGAGATCCATTTAGGGGATTATTGTCTTGCTCAGCGCAAAAGGGTATTTGACTTTGCACGGCATTTGGAACCTTCACAAAAAAACTGGTTTTATCAAGTTTATGATGGTGAACTGAGAAAAATCGCCGACGAAGATGAACTGCATCCAGCAGATGCTGAAGAAGGGTTAAGTATTTTTGCGATGTTTTTAGTCTTGGTGATTATTGCAGCAATTTTATACTTTTCCGTTATTCGTTCGCTAATAAGCTAAGTATTATGATCCAGTAAGGTATGATTCTTGGCCTTACTGGATGTTTGATCTTGTGCTTATGAGTATTGAACCCTACACTACACTAATTCGAGGTAGGTCATGCTCATATTCAAACAAAATTTTCTTAAATTAAAGTCTGAGTTAAAAGTTGATCAATGTTTTAACCTATTTGTGGTTATTGTCATTGGTTGTATTTTTGTGCTGTCATATTTAGCATTACTTCGGCCTATTAGTCCGGAACAATATCAACGAATTATACAACTCTCTCATCAGGCCACTTATCCTAAAACTCAGGATATGGCTGAGCTGCTAATAGCTCAATCTGAAATTCATAGAGCAGAGTATTTAAAGTTAATGCATGCATATCAATTTGAAGGTGCTCATATTAGACAATATCCAGCACTTGCTCAGGAAGATACTCAGTAAATAGGTTAATCAGGTTAAATCTTGGTTTCCAAAGCTTTTTGAGCACTATTGTGACAGGCAAAATTTTGAATTTATGCTAAACTTTATCTTTTTAAACACGCTGCTTTTCAAGGAATCCGCATGGAGCAACAATCGAATATGCAAAATAAATTCTTGATAGATGCTGAGATCGGTGATGACGATGTCACATTACCTAATTTACCTGCTATCGATGTTCCCATCGTTGAATCTCCTGTTAAATCACAAGAAAATATTCAAGTAGCCAAAGTTGAATTAGCTTCTACAGAAACAGCGGCTGAACAACCAAAAACTGGTTTTTTTGGCCGGATGAAAGAAGGTTTAACCAAAACTCGTCGTAATTTCGCTGATGGTATGGTCAATATCTTGATTGGCGGAAAGGAAATTGACGATGAGTTACTTGAAGAAGTCGAAGAGCAATTATTGGTTGCAGATATTGGTGTTGAAGCAACAAAAACGATCATTACCAATTTAACAGAGCGTACAGCTCGTGGTGATTTGATCTATTCCCACTCTTTATATAAAGCGTTACAAGAAGAGTTGGTTGCTTTGTTGGCTCCACGTGTTAAACCATTGCATATTGACCCTAATAAATCACCGTATGTGATTTTAATGGTTGGGGTAAATGGAGTGGGTAAAACTACAACTATTGGCAAGTTGGCCAAACGTTTACAAGGTGAAGGTAAAAAAGTGATGTTGGCCGCTGGTGATACATTCCGTGCCGCAGCAACTGAGCAATTACAGATCTGGGGCGAACGTAACGATATCTCCGTAGTAGCGCAAGGTCATGGAGCTGATAGTGCTTCTGTTATTTTTGATGCCTTTGAAAGTGCTCGTGCTAAAGGAATTGACGTATTAATTGCGGATACGGCAGGTCGTTTACATAATAAGAGTAACTTGATGGAAGAACTCAAGAAAGTTAAACGTGTTATGCAAAAAATTGATGCAACTGCACCTCATGAAATTATGTTGGTAGTAGATGCAGGCACAGGTCAAAACGCGATTAACCAAGTACAAGAGTTTGATCAAGCCGTAGGTTTAACGGGTATTACCATTACCAAACTGGATGGAACTGCGAAAGGCGGTGTACTCTTTAATATTGCAAGCCGTACCCATGTGCCAATTCGTTTTATTGGTGTAGGTGAAAAAATTGATGATTTAAGACCATTCTCGGCTAAATCTTTTGTTGCTGCACTGTTTGAAACCGATAAGTAAATTGGTTGGTAACCTTAAAAAGCTTCACTAAATCGTGAAGCTTTTTTTATATGTATATCTTTTTTTATTGTTGCGAAAATAAAACGAACTGTCATATTTTTAATGCTGACTATGAAAAATGACTTTAATACACTGTATTCATTCCCAAACAACGGCCCTTGGTCAAATCAATAGGTAGGAAATAACAAAATGTCTACTTTCTTAGATAAAATTAAAAACCGTCGTACAATTTATGCAATTGGTAAAAACGTTGCATTAGATCGCACTAAAATTGAAGAAACTATCCGTGAAGCAGTTAAGCATAGTCCTTCAGCTTTTAACTCACAATCTTCACGTGTAGTGACACTATACGGTGAATCTCATGCTAAATTCTGGAATTTAGTTCGTGAAGCTTTGCGTAAAATTGTTCCTGCCGATGCTTTTGCAGGTACAAATGCAAAAATTGATAGCTTTGTAGCTGGTGTTGGTACGGTTTTATTTTATGAAGACCAAGCTGTTGTAAAAAGCTTACAAGAGCAATTCGAATTATATGCAGACAACTTCCCAGTATGGTCTGAACATTCAAGTGCAATTGCTCAATTTGCAACTTGGACTGCACTTTCAGAGCTTGGTTTAGGTGCATCTTTACAGCACTATAACCCAATTGTTGATGCAGATGCAGCTGAAGCATTTGATGTTCCTGCAACTTGGAAATTACGTGCTCAATTAGTATTTGGTTCAGTTGAAGCACCAGCAGGTGAAAAAGCATTTATTAATGATGCTGATCGTTTCAAAACTTTCAATTAATTTAATTGAAGTTAAAAAAGAGCACCTATTTTAGGTGCTTTTTTTATATTTTTAGAATGAATAGGAGGAATACATAAAACGAAAATTTATGAAATTCAAATACATATTTCAAAATAATAAATCAAGAAATTAGTCGATAACTGCTTTGTCATAAAATAGTCACAATCATATTGCATATTGCTCATGATTTAATAGCTTATCAAACACAGAGAAAGAGACAGATGACTTTAAGATTAGGTGTTGCTGCAATTGGTTTATTACTCAGCGGTTCGGTATTTTCAGCAGTTACAATTACAGCGCCAGAGGAAATTGTAATCCTTGCGGTGAATGGTCAGGAAGTCAACTCTGGGTTATTTCGTTCATCTAAAAATAATTATAAAGTCGATGCTGGTGAAACAAGCTTAAGTGTGCGCTACCAAGAATACTTTGAACATTTAAGCGGGGAACATGACATTGTTAAATCTGGAGTAGTTACAATTCAAACTCCGGCTCTCAAAGATGGGCAAACTTATAAGCTCGCAATGGTAGATGCACCAAAACAATTTGAACAGGCTAAGAAATATGCTGAGCAACCAACAGTGGCTTTGTACAGCGCTAATAATGAATTAATCGTACAACAAACTGGTGCAAACAATGAGGCAAAACCATGGTTTGCAACTGGCTTGTTGGGTAAAGTCACTGACTTTACGACTAAATCATCTAAATCGCAGCCTGAGGCAGTGTATGCCTCTGCTAAACCTACTTCTGCTCAGGTGGCTGTACCAGCTCCAACATCTATGCCTGTAACAGGTGTAGCCCAAACGAATGATCAACGTTTAGTTGAAACTTGGCAAAAAGCTTCTAAAGCTGAGCGTCAAAAATTTATGGCATGGTTAGCTGAACAATCAAATTAATTTAATATTAGTACCTATTAAGTTGGTTGAAATGAAAAAAGACCTCAGATGAGGTCTTTTTGATTTAGGTTAGGAACCAGATGTAATAGCCTAAAAGCATGAGAGGCCAAGCCACCCATGGGCTAAATAACCACTTCCATAACCAGAAGTTTGGTACGAAACCCACTCCGTAAATAAATCCACCAGAAATACCAATCATGACCAGCATAAGTTGGCTATGATTGTAGTGCCCATTAGCATCTAGCATGAGTGAAGGGTAAACCAATAAAATTGCAGCAAGAGGCAATGCCAACAGAAAAGAAAGGGCCATTGCAAATGCTTGAGCTTTTCGATGATTTGATGCTGTCATTGCTTTTGCCATCATTTATTCCTCATCTAAATCTTGATGATGTTCGATATAAAGCGCGCTGAGTACACCCGCAAAACATGCCATCAAAATGCCTAGGATCCATGCGAAATACCACATAGTTTTCTCCTTAATACAAGCTATGCGAGTTTGACTCGATATGTTTGTTAGTGATGACTCCCCACATTTTGTAATAAGACCAACTGGTATAGATCAAAATAAGAGGAACAAAAATGCAGGCAGCAACCGTCATAACGCCTAAAGTAAGGTGGCTTGATACAGCATCCCACATTGTCAAGCTAGAGTTAGGATTAATACTAGACGGAAGTAGAAATGGGAATAGGGCAAAACCAGCAGTTAAAATTGCTCCTACAATCATTAAACTTGTACCAGTAAAACTTAGGCCTGCTTTTGCTTTTGAAGATGCAACAATTGCAATGATTGCGCCTAATATGGCAAGAACAGGGGCAACTTTAGTGATTGGATAGGTGCTGTAATTGTTCATCCAACCTGGATTGCTATTGGTAATCACCTCTTTAGCTAAAGGGTTGAGCGCAGCATTTGGATCTATAGCAACAGCATAGCTATAACCTGGCACTTGCCCGAAATACAGCCATGCTCCGATTACAAGGAAACAAATTAAAAAGATAATTGCCATAATTTGAGTAGCTTTAGCAGAGCGCTGTTTTAAAGCTTCATCAGTACGTAGCATGAGCCACGCACCTCCATGTGCACAAAGCATAGACAAACTTACTACACCGCAAACTAGAGCAAAGGGGTTAAGAAGAGCAAAAAAGCTGCCTGTATATTCAGAGCGTAAAGTGCTGTCTAAACTAAAAGGAATACCTAAAAACAAATTACCGAATGCCACACCAAACACAAGCGCTGGAACAGCACCACCGATGCACAGACCCCAGTCCCAAGAGTTACGCCATTTGGTATTTTCAAGTTTAGAGCGATAATCGAAACCTACTGGTCTTAGGAAAAGTGCAAATAGAACTAATAAGAGTGCCCAGTACATGCCTGAGAAAGCGACTGAGTAGACCATTGGCCATGCAGCAAATAATGCACCACCCGCCGTAATAAACCAGACTTGATTACCATCCCAGTGTGGGGCAATGGTATTGATTGCAGCACGACGCTCGTTATCGGTTTTTCCAACGAAAGGCATAAGAGCCATAGACCCCATATCAAAGCCATCGGTAAGTGCGAAGCCGATGAGTAGTACACCAACTAACACCCACCAAATGACTTTCAATAATTCATATTCAATCATGATAAAGCCTCCCCATTAACAGCTGTTTTCGGCTCTTGCTTTTCAAAATGATATTTACCAGTGTGTAGAGAACTTGGTCCTAAACGAGCAAATTTGATCATTAAATACATTTCAATAATTAAAAGAGCGGTGTAGAACGCTGCTAGCGCAATAATTGAACCCCACACGTCACCAGTACTTAAACTAGAAGCAGATAGATGTGTTGGTAAGATTTCACCAATAGACCATGGTTGACGACCACCTTCAGCTACATACCAACCAGTTTGTGCAGCAATCCAAGGAAGCGGCAGAGCAAACAATGCATATTTAAGTAGCCAAGGTTTGTTTTCAGCATTTCTTTTTGCTACGGCCCAAGTCGCTAAAATGAAGAGTAATAGCATCAAGAAGCCAGAGGCAACCATTGCACGGAAAGAGAAAAATAGCGCTGTAACATTTGGAATAGTATCTTTTACAGCAGCTTTAATATTTTGCTCGCTTGCATCAACTACATTTGGTGCATATTTCTTAAGAAGTAGGCCATAACCTAAATCTTTTTGATTTTTTTCAAAAGAGGCCAATAACTCTGGTGAACGATCACCTGCACGTAATTTTTCAAGTTCAGCATAGGCCAGCATACCATTGCGAATACGAACTTCGTGCTGTTGCATGAGATCTTTAAGACCAGTAACTTCTTTGGTTGTTGAACGAGTTGCAATTAAACCTAATGCATATGGAATTTTAACTGCGTAATCTGTCCGCATCTCTTCATGGTTTGGTACACCAAACAAAGTAAACGGAGCAGGGGCAGGATGAGTATCCCATTCGGCTTCGATCGCAGCGAGTTTAGTTTTTTGAACATCACCTAGCTCATAACCAGATTCGTCACCCAACAAAATCACTGAAAGCGTAGATGCGAGACCGAAAATGGCAGCAATTGCAAATGAACGACGTGCGAAAGGAAGATCACGTTTTTTAAGTAAATAATAGCTTGAGATGGCGAGTACAAAAATTGCACCAGTTACATAACCCGCAGATACAGTGTGGACGAATTTCACCTGAGCTACAGGGTTAAAGATAAGCGCGCCGAAATCAACTAATTCCATACGCATCGTTTCGAAGTTAAATGCAGCACCTACAGGGTTTTGCATCCAACCATTCGCCACTAAAATCCAAAGCGCTGACATATTCGACCCGAGAGCGACTAACCATGTTACGCCTAGATGCTGAACCTTACTTAAACGATCCCATCCGAAGAAGAATAAACCAATAAATGTAGACTCAAGAAAGAATGCCATAAGGCCTTCAATTGCTAATGGAGCACCAAAAATATCACCTACATAGTGTGAGTAATAAGCCCAGTTTGTTCCAAATTGGAACTCCATGGTTAAGCCAGTTGTTACCCCTAAAGCAAAGTTAATACCAAATAATTTTCCCCAAAACTTAGTCATATCCTTGTAAATTTCTTTACCTGAAATGACATAAGTGGTTTCCATGATGGCAAGAATAAATGCCAAACCTAGAGTTAAAGGGACGAAAAGAAAGTGATACATTGCGGTCATCGCAAATTGAAACCGCGAAAGATCAACCACGCTTTCAGAAATCATCAACGGGTCTCCTTAATGTGGGAAATGTTATCGCCAGCAATATGCTCGGCGACCTGATTGTCAAAATTTTTGGGGATGGTGGGAGCATCAAACCAAATATGTTTGATCGTTAAGAGGAGCACTATTTTTATTATTAGAATAATAGTGATTTCTTTAACTAAACGACCATTAAGATTTTTAAAATTAAGGCTCATAAATTAAACCTCATTTGATATTATTTTTATTATTAATCAAAATATAATAAAAATAAACATTAAATATATTTTAAATGAATATTTAAATAATTAATTTATAAAAAACAATCACTTAATATTTTAAAATAAATACTATACTAAAATAGTTTGAATTAATTATTAAATCCTACTAAAACACTTGTAAATAAAAATATTAAGTTGATTAAAATGGTTTGTTTTAATTTAATACCGACTAAAATGGTTGTATATTATATTTATAAATTATATTTCAAACTAAAATGGTTGGAATAATAAATAATTAATTAAAAAGAAAATAATAAAATATAGGCGTAATAAAGCCTGCTCAAAGCAGTAAGTAAATAGAATAGTAGTAAGAATTTAATCGGGGGCGAAAAGATCGTTTGATACAGAAATTTTCTTGGCTACATAATGGCTTTTATGCACTCTGACAAGGATAACTTGAGAGTATAATTCGAGTTCGCCGTATTCTGGTTCGACTTGAACGTAATGGAGCTGGCCAAATTCATCACGCACTCGCGCTTGGGCAGAAAACCCAGGTCTAGCATTACCACTGGAAACCGTCGCTAATCGTCCTAAAAGATTATAATTTGTATGAGTAAGCTTTGGTTTAATTACTTGGTCAAGGCAGTGAATCATGAATACAGTAAAAAAGATTGCGATGACAAGGGCTGGGACGATTAAATAAAATGGTGAAATAAAATAATGTTGGATTGCAAAGAAAGAAAGCTGTAAAAAATAACCTGCAAAACTAAAATTTATAAGTAAAAAAACGAAAATTAAGGCTTTAGAAAATTTAACGTTAAGTAGTGGTGAGTTAGAAAGCCAAACAGGCGCAATTTTTTTGAGTAATTGACTTGGACGAAGTCCAATATACATACCAATGGTTTCTACCACGCTGAGTAATATCAAAGCCACTACACTTAAGTGAAATGGCATAAGATAATAATTGAAAAAGAAATCAGCCATGGCAGAAACTCTAATGTTGATCGCTTCAGTCTACGATATAGATACCGCCATCTGAATGTACTTTAATCTCAACTTTATTTAAAAAATCACCTAAACATGGTCCTGAGATACATTCGCCTGTTTCCACTGTAAATAAAGCACCATGGGTAGAACATTGAATATATTCTTGGTCCTGATCGAGAAATTGATTTTCTAAATATTCAAGCTCTGTTTGCAAATGAGGGCATAAGTTTTGATAAGCATAGAATGCGCCATCACGTTGCGTAATGAAAATAGTAGTTCCTTGTAAAGTGTCAAAAGCTCTAGCTTCACGCTCAGGAACTTCTTCCGTCATACAGATCCTTTCCATTTCAAGCACATTCCTTCTGAAAATTTTCAAGAAGTTTAGCATAATCATTAATCGCTAAACGTGGGCCAAATTGAGAAACAACTTCACTAGAAATCAAGACAGCCAACTGTGCAGCAGCATTCAAATCTTGATGATGGTTTAGGGCATAAAGGAATGCGCCTGCAAATGCATCACCTGCACCATTGGTATCAACCGCTTCTACGTGGCGACCTGCAACATGGAAATGTTGAGTAGAATTAGAAACCAAAGCACCTTTAGCGCTTTGTGTAATGACTACTGTATGATTTTTAAAACGTAATTGCGCAAGAGCGTCTTCTACAGTTGTTGTATTTGTATACATTAAGGCTTCTTGTTCATTACAAAATAGTAGATCTACGCCATCATCCATAAGTTCTTCTAAGCCTTCGCGAGCGTATTGCACCATCGCAGGATCTGAAAGGGATAAAGCAATCTTAACACCATTTGCTTTTGCAATTTCTCTGGCTTGTTTTACAGCTTTACGCGCTGTTTCACTTGTAGAAAGGTAGCCTTCAATATAAAGCCATTTTGCTGTTTTTAATGGTTCAAAGTCGATTTGATCTTGAGAGAGTTCAGCAGTGATACCTAGATAAGTATGCATCGTACGTTCAGAGTCAGGGCTAATGAGTACCATACAGGTACCTGTCACGCCTTCACTGATTGATTTTGGAGTGGTTTGAATGCCAGCTTCATTTAAACCTTGCAGATAAATTGAACCCAAATCATCGTTACCAACGCGGCAACCATAAAAAGCACTTCCACCTAATGCACTAAAGGCCACAGTCGTATTTGCAGCAGAACCACCACTTGCTTGACCTTTGTAATCTTGATGCTGTTTTAACTCTGCATAAAGAGCAGACTGAGTGTCGCCATCGGACAACTGCATTGTGCCTTTTTGCAAGCCTTGCTGACTAAGAAAATCATCAGACACTTTAAATTCTTGGTCGATTAATGCATTACCAATTGCAAAAAGATCTACAGTTGCCATATGTGTTGTCACAAAATAAAAAATCAGGTTGCTAAGTTTACACCATTGCTTGGGTTTGCTGTAGTTTGTTGAATAAAATTCAGTTAAATCAAAAGTTAGTGGAAAAATATTGTTGTATGAATATTTTTTAGATTCGAGGTAGGTCAGCCAAATAAAATTGATAAGCTTTTTTATTCAATGTCTATCATATACATAGAATTAAAAGCTTTTGTTCTGGTAGGATAAAACATTCATCGCTATGTGCTTGATATCAAAGCTATGCCAATGAAAACTAATACTCAACAAAAACATAGTATTTTACTTGGTTTTTGTTCGCCAATCTCAAGCTGACTCAGGCTATAATGAGACTTATTCACTTATCCGATATGTTAGGAGATCACATGACTGTAGATGTCACTGAAACCATTTCTCAAACTGTTCACCCTGCGTTTCAGTTGCTACGTCAGCACCATGTAGAAGCATTAGATATTTTAGTGTCTGAATATAAGCATAAAGTCACAGGTGCGGTGCATTATCACTTGGCAACTGATTATGATGAAAATGTATTTCTTGTTGCTTTTAGAACACAGCCTATGGACTCTAAAGGCACGGCACATATTTTAGAACATACGGCTTTGTGTGGCTCTGAAAAGTTTCCGGTACGTGATCCGTTCTTTTTAATGATTCGTCGTTCTTTAAATACTTTTATGAACGCGTTTACAGCAGCAGATTGGACTGCGTATCCATTTGCTACTCAAAACAAAAAAGATTTCCAAAACTTACTCTCTGTTTATCTGGATGCGGCATTTGCTGCTAATTTGAATCCACTTGATTTTGCTCAAGAAGGTATTCGTATTGAACTTGAAAATGGGCAACCTGTATATAAAGGTGTTGTTTTTAATGAAATGAAAGGTGCGATGAGTGCACCGTCTGACCAACTTTACCATCAGTTGGCTCATCATTTATTCCCTGAAACCACCTATCATTACAACTCAGGTGGTGACCCGAAAGATATTCCTGATTTAACGTATGAGCAGTTAGTCGATTTTTATAAGGTACATTACCACCCAAGTAATGCTGTATTCATGACCTTTGGTAATCAAACAGCATACGAGCTGCAAGACCAATTTGAAAAACTAGCCCTACATAAATTTTCTGCGGGAACAACTCTATATTCTAAGCCCGAAAAGCGCTTAGCAGCGCCAATTGAAGTAACGGAAAACTATGGTGTTGATAGTGATGATTTAAAGGATAAAACTTATCATGTTCTATCTTGGTTATTACCAGAAGCAAACGACATTAAATTGCGTTTAGGAATGCGTTTAGTTGAAGGGATTTTATTAGAAAATTCAGCTTCGCCACTACGTCATTACTTAGAAACTTGTGGTTATGCTCAATCTACAGGTCCATTAATGGGCGTAGATGACAGTAATTTTGAAATGACTTTCTACTGTGGCGTTCAAGGTTCAAATCCTGAACATGCTCAAAGCTTTAGAGATGGTGTTTTAAATATTCTGCGTGATGTTGCTGCTAAACCAATTGATAGTAATTTAGTCGATGCAATTTTGCATCAAATCGAGTTACATCAACGTGAAATTAATGGTGATGGTACACCGTATGGTTTAAGTCTAATTTTAAATGGTTTAAGTGGTGCGATTCACCATAATGACCCAATTCAAATTTGGGACGTCGACAGCGCAATTGCGCAGGTTAAAGAAGAGTTGAAAGACCCAATGTGGCTATCAAATCTGATTCAAACACATTTGCTCGACAACCCTCATCGCGTACAGATGACTTTAGTTCCAGATCCGACCAAGTCTGTAAAAGAGCAGGAAGCGGAAAAAGCTCGTTTAGCAGCTATCGGTGAAAAGCTAACAGACGCTGATAAAGCTGAAATCATTGCTAAAACCAAGGCCCTAGAGGAACGTCAAGATACTCCTGATAATCTGGAGTTATTGCCAAAAGTAGGTTTGGAAGATGTACCTGCTGACTTACATATTGTGCAAGGTCAGTTACGTGAAATTATTTGTAATCGTATGGATACGCCGTTGAACTTGTATCATGCGGGTACTAACGGCATTTACTATCAACAAGTACTCATTCAGATTCCTGAAGATATTGTGAAGTCACCTTACTTCAATTTGCTTTCTATTTTGATGGGTGAAGTAGGTGCAGGCGAATATGACTATCTTGAACTACAAAACTTGCAAACCGCTGTAAGTGGTGGTTTAGGAATGGGCGCTTCTTTACGTAGTAAAGTTGATGATAAAGATAAAATTAGTGCTTGGCTGACTTTAACGACTAAATCGTTGACTCAGAAATTTGATGCAATTCATTTATTAAAATTAGCATTTGAACAGCTTCGATTTGATGAAAAAGAACGAATTATCGAGTTACTGCAACAACGTAAAACACGTTGGCAATCTCGTTTATCTGGTTCAGGTCACAGCTATGCGATGCAGATTGCTTCTCGTAACATGAGTGCCCTGGCTCAACGTGACTATCAAAACACGGGTTTAGGTGCATTGAATTGGCTGGGTGAGCTTGTTACTAAAATTACCCAAGATGATGCCGCTTACGATGAGCTGATTGCAGAATTAAAACGTATTCATAGTAAGTTGTTGCAAGCACCTAAACAGTTCTTACTTGTATGTGAAGAACATCAATCTGAACGTTTGGTTGAAGAAATTCAGAATGTTTGGGATAAATTGAACGTTAATCCAGCTACAACTGAGTTAACTCAAGTAGAACAAACCAATGATAATAACCATGAAGCGTGGTTAATTCAGGCAAATGTTCAATTCTGTGCTTCTGCATATCAGGCTGTGGAAGTGTCGCATCCAGATGCAGCTCCATTAATGGTATTGGCAGCTTATTTACGTAATGGATTCTTACACAGTGCTATCCGTGAAAAAGGTGGTGCTTATGGCGGCGGTGCTAGTTATGATGGAAATGCCTGCTCATTCCGTTTCTTTAGCTACCGCGATCCACGTTTAGCAGAGACTTTTAAGGACTTTGAAGCAAGCGTGCAATGGTTATTAAATACAGAGCAACAACCTTATCAACTTGAAGAGGCGATTCTTGGTTTAGTGGCAAGTATGGATAAACCAGGCTCTCCAGCAGGTGAAGCGATTACAGCATGTTATGCATTGTTGCATGCAAGAACACCAGCTTTCCGCCGTACTTTGCGTGAAAGATTGTTGCATGTAACATTGGATGATTTAAAACGTGTTGCTCGTCAATATTTAGTAGAGCAAACTCCTGTAAAAGCTGTAGTTGCGCCATTTGCAAAACGCGATGAATTGCAGCAGTTAGGATTTACCATTCAACAAGTTAATTAAAATAAAAATTGGAGATGAACATGGCGTTCAGACAATTTGAACGCACATCTTTACAGCTGAGCATGGGAATCGTGCTTAGCTGTTTATGTGCGTCTGTGACATATGCTGACACGTTGGCACCTGTAACCCCTGCGACAGTTGATGCATGTGTTGCTCTTGCTTCAAATGCTGATCGTCTGGCTTGTTACGACTCTGTATTTAAACCAGCAGCTCTACCAGTTGTGCAAGCCGCGGTAGTACCTGAGCCTGTTAAAAAAATTGATCAGCCTGCTGTTCAGCCAACAACATTGAAAGAGAAGGTTGTAGATACGGTTAGTAATATTAAAGTGATTGGTAAAGCGCCTACACTTGAACCTACTACTTCTTTGTTGGATCAACGTTGGGAGTTATCAGAAAAAAGTAAGCTAGGTGTTTGGAATATTCGTGCTTATCAGCCAGTCTATTTATTACCCGTATTTTGGACCAGTGATAAGAATGAATTCCCAAGTAGTCCAAATCCAAATAATACTGTAACGGATGCTCAGAATCTGAAATCAACAGAAAGTAAGTTTCAGATTTCTTTGAAAACGAAAGCTTGGGAAAATATTTTTGGAAATAATGGCGATTTGTGGGTGGGTTATACCCAATCTTCACGTTGGCAGACGTTTAATGCTGAAGAATCTCGTCCATTTCGTGAAACGAACTATGAGCCAGAAGCAAGTTTAATGTTTAGAACGAACTACGAGTTGCTTGGTTTAGATGGGCGTTTGCTTGGAGTTACCTTAAACCATCAGTCAAATGGTCGTTCAGATCCATTATCTCGTAGCTGGAACCGTGTCATCTTTAATGTTGGATTGGAGCGGGGTAACTTTGCTTTAATGCTTCGTCCATGGATTCGTCTTGAAGAAGATAGTAAAGATGATAATAACCCGGATATGGAAGATTACATCGGCCGTGGTGATTTAACAGCGTTTTATAAGTGGAAGCAGAATGATTTCTCTCTAATGCTGCGTCATTCGTTGAAGGGTGGTGATGATTCTCATGGCGCTGTTCAGTTTGACTGGGCTTTCCCGATTAGTGGCAAGCTGCGTGGACATTTCCAATTGTTTAACGGTTATGGTGAAAGCTTGATTGATTATAACCATCGAGCAACTTATGCTGGTTTGGGTGTATCACTCCTGAATTGGTACTAAAAACCTATAAAAAAGCCGCTTTTAAAGCGGCTTTTTTATTATCCAATTTGAATATTGGCTTGAGGATGTTTGAGTCGACTCTTTTTCGGAGTAGCGATTAAATAGGCGAGTGTTAAAGGGCCAAGCCGTCCAGCAAACATGAGTAAGCTTAAAATGAATAAACTACCATTATGTAAATCTGGTGTGATTCCACGAGAAAGACCTACTGTACATGCTGCTGAAACAACCTCAAAAAGCAAATTCATAAAATCTGCTTTAGGCTCTAAAAGCAAAAGAATAAAGAAGCCCATGAAGATGAGGATGCTCGTAATAGCAGTTACCGCTAATGCTTTATAGGTCGTTTCATGAGATACAGAGTGGTTAAATATTCTAATTTCATCTGTACGGCGTAAAAATGAAATTACACTAAGTACTAAAATGACAAAGGTTCCAACTTTGATTCCACCAGCTGTACTCAGTGAACCACCACCAATAAACATCAGTAACATCATCAGTAAGGAACTACTGTTGGTCATTGCACCCGTATCAATGGTATTAAAGCCTGAAGATCGTGGAACTGTTGCTTGAAACCAAGCATTTAATGCTTGTTCTCCTGAGTTTAACATCCCTAAAGTTGCCGGATTTTGAGCTTCTAAAGCCCATATTAAAATAAAAGCGACTAGGTTAATAATTGCAATAGTGATAAGAATAAGCTTGCTATTTGGTGTTAGTTTTTTCCATTTTTTGTTTTGTTTAATATCCATGAGCACTAAAAAACCAAGACCACCTATAGTGTAAAGAATGCTAATTGTTATACAAATAATATAGTTGCTTTGAAAATTCATTAAGCTATTTGAAAACAATGAAAAACCAGCATTGTTGAATGAGGAAATGCTGTAAAAAACTGCATAATATAAACCACGTGCAAACCCGTATATTGGTG
This sequence comes from Acinetobacter geminorum, assembly GCF_013009345.1. Classification (GTDB taxonomy): domain Bacteria; phylum Pseudomonadota; class Gammaproteobacteria; order Pseudomonadales; family Moraxellaceae; genus Acinetobacter; species Acinetobacter geminorum. The sequence goes on from NZ_JABELE010000009.1 coordinate 33,532, forward strand.
TAAAAGCAGTCGTGAGAATAATTGTACCAATCAGTTCAAAAATAAGGGTGTAGGTAACAACTCCTTTAGCAACAAAAGTAACTTTTGATAGACTCGTTTGTCCGAGACTATCTTGAGCCATCATTTGCTGTTTAAGACCGACTTTAGGAGACAAGCTTAATGCCGCCAATATCGCAAAAGTCATAAACCCCAAACCGCCAGATTGGATTAGTAATAAAATAATAGTTTGCCCAAACAGGGTAAAAGACTCATGAATATTTAAAACAGATAAACCCGTAATTGTTACTGCTGAAGTGGCTGTAAACAGCGCATCCATCCAACTGACATTGCCTGTATTGGCAAATGGCAGTTTAAGCAATAAAGTACCAAAGATAATGAAGCCTAAAAAACCTAACGCTAAAAGTGAAGGCGGGCTTAAATTTAACGTTTTATGGGGCTTGGGATATATAGACATATTCTAGAGTTCGTTTTCTTATATGAAGCAGTTAGAAAGTTTCTTTAACTGAGGTAGATGACCTTCTAAAATAAGAATATCATGTGTTTGCAAAGTGAAATTTTCTTCAGTCTCAAACAAAATCTGTTGCTGTCTTTTCACGAGCAATGTTTTGACTTGAGGCGCTTGCTGCATAATGCCATATAAATTGATGCCATTAAGTTTGTCTGGGATCTCAATTTTGATAATGTAATGATCATCTTCTAAAGACATATAACGGCTTACCATAGGGTAGTTCAGAGCTTGAGCAACTCTTACCCCCATATCTTCTTCAGGATGAATAATCTTATTGATATTAAGGTGCGACAAAATGGTGTGATGAGCTTTGGTCTTTGCTTTAACCCAAATTTTCTCAATTCCCAGATTTTTTAAATTCAGCACACACAAAATACTGGCTTCAATATCTTCACCAATTGCGACTACAACTGCGTCACAATTTTGTATATTCAGTTCGTCAAGCACATGTTCGTCAGTGGCATCAGCAATGACGGCATGAGTTAAAACATCGGCAAGATTTTCAACATTCTTTTTCACCGTATCGATGCCAATAACATCATGATTTAATTTTGTGAGTTCTTGGGCAACTGTTGCTCCAAAACTACCTAAGCCAATGACTGCGAACTGTGCCATGTTGGTCCTTTTTCCCGAGTTAGATCATTATTTTTAAGGATATTTTCTTTAAGATAAAGAGCGGCAATGTAAAGATGATAGAAATATAAAAGAATTGTATAAAAAAGCCGACAACTTTGTCGGCTTTTTATCAAAACTAAAGATTATTTTAAGAAACGTTTATAGCCGACGTTATCAGTAATTTCTGCATACGGATAATTAATCTGCTCGAGTGTTTCAATCAATCCATCAGGATTTTGTTTCGCATCAGTTGCTTGTAAGCCCACTAACACACGTCCTTCTGCCGCACCATGGTTACGGTAATGGAAGAGGGTAATGTTGTGGGTTGGACCTAAACGAGTTAAGAATGTTAAGAGCGCACCCGGACGTTCAGGGAATTCAACACGGAACAATCTTTCATCATCTAGATTTGCGTGACCGCCAATTAAATAACGAATATGTAATTTTGCAACTTCATCGTCAGAAAGGTCATCAACTACATAGTTTTGCTGTTTAAGTTGCTCTAAAATTTCATGACGCTCTGCATCTCCACCTTTTAAACTAATACCGACGAATACTTGCGCTTCGTCTGTATTGTTTGCGCGGTAGTTAAACTCAGTGATATTGCGACCTTGTAAAGCACGACAGAAGCCTAAGAATGCGCCTTTTTCTTCAGATAAGGTAACTGCATAAATCGCTTCACGTTGCTCACCTAACTCGGTGCGTTCGGCAATATAGCGTAGGCGGTCAAAATTCATATTGGCGCCGCAAACAATCGACACCATATTTTTATTACTGATTTTATGCTCTTGAATATATTTTTTGATACCCGCTAAAGCCATTGCTCCAGAAGGTTCAACAATGCTGCGGTTTTCATCAAATGTGTCTTTAATTGCTGCACAGATTTCATCTGTATTCACAGTGACAATATCAGGATCAACAATCGGTCCTGAATTATCAGATTTGCGCAAACGAATAATATCAAATGGTAAAGCACCAATTTGTGCAACAGCTGTACCATCTGCAAATAGGCCTACATGTGGTAAAATTACACGTTCATTTGCTTCTAAAGCTGCTTTTAAACAAGCAGACTCTTCATATTCAACACCAATAACTTTTACGTGCGGTGCAACTTCACCAAGGTAAGCCGCTACACCTGAGATAAGGCCACCACCACCTACAGCAACAAATACGTATTCTACATCGCGCCATTGACGTAATATTTCATTGGCAATTGTGCCTTGACCTGCAATGACAAGTTCATCGTCATAAGGTGGAATAAATACAAGACCTTCAACTTCAGCACGTTGTTGAGCATATTTATTTGCGATATCAAAGCTATCGCCATGTAACACAACTTGGCCACCTAAGCGTTTAACAGCCTGAACTTTAATGTCAGGTGTTGTGCTCGGCATAACAATAATAGCGGGAATTCCTAGTCTTTGACCTGACAAAGCTACGCCTTGAGCATGGTTACCAGCAGAGGCGCAAATTACTCCGCGTTCAAGTTGTTCTTTTGGTAATTGACTAATACGGTTATAGGCACCGCGTAATTTAAAAGAAAAAACGGGTTGTAAATCTTCACGCTTAAAACGAATTGTATTGTTTAATTTTTGACTAATTCGTGGAGCTGCTTCGAGAGGTGTTTCAATTGCAACATCATAAACCGTTGCTTGTAAAATTTGTCGTACCACACGAGACAGCATGTTCATCTTCCCTATTACAGTTTAAAATAGGAAATTATTGTAGCAAACCCTTGTGCATTTGCGCCGTTTATTGGCGCATAAATGTCAAAAAATAGTTGAGTGATGTAATGAGCCTATATGGAACCCAAGATGAAAAGAAACAAGCAGCTGCGAAAGCTGCTTTAAAACACTTACCCAAAGGTGGCATTTTGGGTGTTGGGACTGGAAGTACCGTAAACTTTCTAATTGATTTATTACCTGAATTACAATTAGAAGCAGCTGTGGCAAGTTCTCAAGCAACAGCTGATCGTCTTAAAAAACTTGGTATTGAAGTGGTTGATATGAACCATGTAGGTAGCCTAGATGCCTATGTTGATGGTGCAGATGAGATTGATCGCCATATGCATATGATTAAAGGTGGTGGTGCTGCATTAACACGTGAGAAAATCGTTGCATCAATCGCTAAGAAATTTGTGTGTATTGTTGATGATTCAAAATGGGTTGATCAACTTGGACGTGATTTTCCACTTCCAGTAGAAGTGATTCCAATGGCGCGTTCAGCTGTAGCCCGTAAATTGGTCAGTTTAGGTGGTGATCCGGTTTATCGTGAAGGTGTAGTTACAGATAATGGTAATGTTATTTTAGATGTATTTAATTTGAACATCTTAAACGCAATTGATTTGGAAAAGACCATCAATAATATACCAGGTGTTGTGACTAACGGTATTTTTGCGTTAAATCCAGCAACGATCGCAATTGTTGCGACAAATAATGGTATTGAAGAGCGTACAGCACAGTAATGTCTGTGGAAATGCCAGAGATTAAAATCGTTCGACACGTAAGAGCACGAAAATTGCGCTTACGTGTTGAGCCTGCGTCTATACGACTTACTGTTCCGCTATTTTGTAGTAAGAAGCAAATTCAGCATTTTTTAGCGCAATCTGAACAATGGTTAACCGAAACGTGGAATAAACAACAAAACGTCCAATCGGCGTCCATTGATATTCCTTCTGAAATTTATTTCTTTAATAAAGAACAGCCATTTCAAGTGATTGTTCAAAAGCAGCATCGTGTTTTTCAATTCGACTGGGAAAACAACTCTTTATTTATTAAAGATACACAGCCTTATTTGGCATTGCAAAACGCAGTTATTTCCTATGCGAAACAAGAATTACCAGAGTTTTTGAAAGAATTAAGTGAGCACACTCATTTGGCTTATAGGGAGTGTACAATTCGCCGCCCGAAAACTCGGTGGGGAAGTTGTAGTAGCCAGCATAATATTATGCTACATGCGGGATTGGTGCTGATGTCGCATCAAATTGCTCGCTATGTGGCTATTCATGAATTGGCGCATACCAAACATTTTGACCATAGTCCTGCATTTTGGGCAGAAGTCGAAAAATACGATCCATATTTTCAAAAACACCGCAGACAACTTAAATCAAATCCATTGCCTGCATGGTGGTATGTTTCAGCTTAACTAAAGCTACATTCTAGTTGAGGTGTTTGTAAGCTATCGGGTGCTTTTCGGCTATCTAAACCTGCTGTAGCACTAATGATCTTATTTGCTTTAATAGACAATTGGATAAAGTTGTATTGTTGCGTCGTGTTATTTGGTTCGGCTGAACTTGAATTGAGTAAATAACTTGAACTAGCAGCATCTGTTTGCAATAAATTATCGGTACTATCAGCACTTAAAGCAGCACGATAAATTTGTGAACCTTTACTTAAGTCGATTTGACCGTTCGCGCGAAAATTAAGCTGACATCCAGTTGAGGTGTCTTCATAGTGACCCACTAAATAGTCTGTAGCTGGTAGGTTTGGATCTGATAGGTTAATGCTGGTCAAGCCTTGCTTGCATGGATAGTTTGCTCCATTACACGTCGCTGTGGTGGTAAATCCAACAGCTCTACGGTAATCTCCAGCACCGTCAATGCGAATGAAGGTAGTGGAATTTACGGTAGGAACAATTCCTGAATATTGTTTCTTGTCCAGTAGATTATAACCTGTTTGATCTAAAGACTGTTGTGAATTATCTGTAGCTAATTGCAAAGTAGATGCTTTTAGGTTGGTTCCAAAGTAATCGCGCGTTACTTTTTGATTAGCTGCAATATCTAACAGTGTATTTTTGATTGGATCAATATTATCGGGGGCAGCAGTAAAAATAGGGGTGAAGGATGTTTGATCTCCATGAAGTTTTTTACCATCCAAAAATCCATCTTTCAAATCAGTTGCTAAACTTTTAACGAGTTCTTGGTAAATGTTTGTTCCGCCATGAGCCATTGCCCAATATTTTAAATAGCCAAAGCTAAGGTAGCTATCCACATATGTGATAGGTTGTTTGGTTGAATACTGCTGTAAATTTAAAATTGTTAATGTATTAGCTGGGCTTAAACTGGGAATAGCTGAGTCTTTAAATGCGTTCATTAACGATTTGTAGACATCTTGAGCTGCTAAATCAACATGTAATTGTTCAATACGGGTTGGGTCAACCGTTTCTTGAGGAAGTTGTCCCGAACGTATGACAGCTCGTTGATAAACCGCTTCACTGCTTGGGCTGATGAATTGGGTTCTGTTACTTACCGTATTTGGTGTAATAAATGCATGATAAATACCTGACAAATTTTGATATTGTGAAGTAATTGGGTCAAACACTTGAGATGAGCTTTGAGTTGTAATTTCTACGCGATATAAACGATTCAATTTTGCAGTAGGAATTTTGACATTAAAGCTGTTTAAACTCGCAATTGAAGTACCCACTAAAACAGCATTGTTGGTGTTGTCATATACTTTAAGCTGGATATTACGCATTTCTACAGGGGTTTTTAAAGTAACATCAGTTGTTGCTTCAGGTGTAGGATCCACGGGTGCCGGAGTACTTGGTGAGCTGCCACTACTACTACCTCCACCTCCGCAACCAGTAAGGGCTACACTTAAAATTAATGTGCTCAAGTCAAGGTAGTTACGTAATTTTCTTTCTTTTGATTGTTGAAGCATCCTAGCTCTCCAAAAATTAATCTGGTATTTATTTGCTGATATTTATGTGATTATGACAGTTCAGTATGTGCTATCTGATTGTCGTTAAAATTAAAAAAATTAAAATTACCAAGCATGAAATGGTTTTGTAAGCTTGGACATCCTGTCATACTACTGCCCAAGTATAGATTCAAAAATTGAGGTAATGCACGTGATTTCTGTCGGAATTGTTGGTGGAACGGGTTATACAGGCGTTGAACTATTACGTATTTTATTACGACATCCTAAAGCGCAGGTTCGAGTTCTTACTTCACGTACAGAAGCGGGCAAACCAGTTGCAGATATGTTCCCTAATTTACGTGGACATACAGATCTTCAATTTTCAGATTTAAACATTGATGCATTAAAAGAGTGTGATGTTGTATTTTTTGCAACTCCACATGGTGTTGCGATGCAGCATGCCAAAGATTTGATCGCAGCTGGAACTAGAGTTATTGATTTAGCAGCAGACTTTCGCTTACAAGATCTTGAACAGTTTGAAAAATGGTATGGCATGGAGCATGCTTGCCCAGATGTATTAAAAGATTCTGTATATGGTCTAACTGAGTTAAACCGCGAAAAAATTAAACAAGCTCAAGTGATTGGTAACCCTGGGTGCTATCCGACGACTGTTCAATTAGGTTTAGCGCCACTGTTAAAATCAGCACAAGCACTGATTGAAACAAAAAATATTATTATTGATGCGAAATCTGGTGTTTCTGGTGCTGGCCGTAAAGCAAGCTTAGGCATGATTTACAGTGAAAATGCAGATAACTTTAAAGCATATGGTGTTGCAGGACATCGTCATCATCCGGAAATTGTAGAAGCACTAGAAAAGATTGCAGAACAAAAAGGTGGGTTTGAAGGACTCTTGTTTGTTCCGCATTTAGTACCGATGATTCGCGGTATGTTAAGTACAATTTATGTAGACTTAACGGAAGCGGGTAAGCAGGCAGACTTACAAGCTTTATATGAAAACTTCTATGCTAATGAAAAATTCGTAGATGTGATGCCTGCGAATAGTTCACCTGAAACACGTAGTGTACGCGGTGCAAACGAGCTTCGTATTGCTTTGTATAAACCACAACCAAATAAACTGATTATTTTGGCGGCTCAAGATAACCTTGTAAAAGGTGCATCTGGTCAGGCTGTACAAAATATGAACCTTATGTTTGGCTTTAATGAAGATGAAGGCTTACAAGGGATTGGTTTATTACCATAAAAAACTCTTTTTTGCTTCACACACATTTAAATTTCGATTTAAATGTGTGTCTTGACTCTGATCTTGAACACTGAGATGACGATGCAAAACTCTGGACAGACGACTTCAGTAGAAAGTTCGTTGCAAAAGAAAAATTTTTTAAACACCAACAAGCCTTTGTTTATTGGTGCTGCCATTTTAATGAGTGGTTGTTTTGCGCTCGGCTATACAATTGGACACCGTCAAGGTTTAACTGTTGTTGGTTACGATGCAGATGCGGAGCAATTGGTTGAAGTGGTGCAAAAGCAAAAAACAGCTTTAGACGCAGTTAACAAAAGCCTTAATGCAGCAGTGCAAGAGCGTGATGTGGCTGTGACCAATGCAAATGATCTGTTTGAGGCACTTAATCAAGCAAACGCCGATAAGACTCAGCAAGAGGGTATGAGTAATATCTATCGTGAGATTTTGAGACAGCGCGGTGGTTTAAGCTTAACGATTCAAAATCTGGCAATTAAGCCCTTGCCTGAAAATGCTTATGAATATCAGTTAGATTTAGTCCAAGTTAGTCCAAGTAAGCGTCGTGCTTTGGGATCGGTTGAAATCAGATTGATCAAAGATAGTGAAGTTTTAGTCGTGCCGCTTGAAGCGAAGAACTTTAACTTTACTGACTTTGAGCGTTTAACAGGTCGTTGGACAATGCCTAAAGGTTTCACGCCTCAATTTATTGAAGTGCGTTTAACAGGTAGCTCTGATACACCTGTCATTAAACGTTTTAGTTGGCAGCGTGGTAAACCTGTCGAAACATCTTCTGCTTTCGTGGCAGAAATTCCTCAAGCTGAAGCAAATTCACAATAGTAACATCCTATGCGAACAAATAAGCGTCAAACAAACTTAAAAGATATCAAGGCTTCTTTCCAGCAGTCTGGCTATGTCGATTGGCACTTCCACCCACGCTTAAGTGATTCGCAAAACGAAGATCATGATGGTGAAGTTGTTGTACAAACAGCTCCTCCTGAACTCAAGCGTCCCCCATTATATGCAGTCGTATTAATGAATGACGATTACACTCCAATGGACTTTGTAATTGAAATTTTACAACAATACTTTGCAATGAATCTTGACCAAGCAACTCAAGTAATGCTAACAGTACACTATGAAGGTAAAGGTATTGCCGGAGTCTATCCAAGAGACATCGCGGAAACTAAGGCAAACCTTGTTAATAATTACGCTCGATCGCAAGGTCATCCATTACTTTGCCAGATTGAGCCTAAAGCATAAGGGGGTTACATGCTCAGTCGTCAATTAGAAGTATCATTACGTTTGGCTGTTAGCATGGCTCGTCAAAAGAGACATGAGTTTCTTACAGTCGAACACTTATTATTAGCACTACTCGACAACGATTCAGCCGTGAATGCATTAAAAGCATGTGGGGCTGATATAGTTTCTTTGCGTAAAGAATTAGAAGAATATGTAGAACAACATACTCCTAAGCTTGGCGAAAATAGCGAGCAAGCTCCTCATCCAACAGAAAGTTTTGACCGCATTTTGCAACGTGCTATTTTCCACGTGCAATCAAGTGGCGGCGATCGTACTGTTGAAGGTGCAGATGTTTTGGTCGCAATGTATTCAGAGCGTGATTCTTTTGCTGTGTATTTACTTAAACGTCATCAAATCAATCGTTTGACATTGACTCAATACTTGTCTCATGGGACACGTAAAGACGAAGTACAAGTTGAAGAAGAGGTTGAGGATATTGAGGGTGAAACTAGCGCAAGCAATGCAGGGCCATTAGAGCTTTATACACTGAACCTAAATGTTGAAGCGCAAAAAGGCAAAACTGACCCACTAATTGGTCGTGAAAAAGAAATTGAGCGTACAGCACAAATTCTATGCCGCCGTCGTAAAAACAATCCATTGCTTGTAGGTGATCCAGGTGTGGGTAAAACTTCGATTGCTGAAGGTTTGGCATGGTTAATTGTGAACGGTAAAGCACCTAAACCTTTAAGTCAGGCTGAGATCTATAGTTTAGATATTGGTGCATTGGTTGCTGGAACTAAATATCGTGGTGACTTTGAAAAACGTTTAAAACAATTGCTTAATGCATTGAAGAAAAATCCAAATGCGATTTTATTCATTGATGAGATTCATATGATCATTGGTGCAGGCTCAAGTATGGGCAGCACAATGGATGCGTCAAATCTTATTAAGCCAGCTTTAGCTAATGGTACTTTACGCTGTATTGGTTCAACGACTTTCCAAGAATATCGTCAGGTTTTTGAAAAAGACCATGCGTTATCACGTCGTTTCCAAAAGATTGATGTCAATGAGCCAAGTATTGCTGAAACGATTGATATTTTACGTGGATTGAAAACTAAGTTTGAAGATTTCCACCACGTGCAATATGACGATAAGGCTTTGGTATCCGCTGTAGAGCTTTCTGCTAAATTTATTAATGATCGTTTCTTGCCAGATAAGGCAATTGATGTCATCGATGAAGCAGGTGCTCAACGCCGTTTGAAAGCTGAAACTGATGATAGCTTGATTACTGTTGAGAATATCGAAGATATCGTTTCTAAGATTGCTCGTATTCCACCAAAAACTGTGTCTAAAGACGATAAGTCAGTGCTTGAAAATCTTGAGCGTGATTTAAAACGTGTGGTTTTTGGTCAAGACGAAGCAATTACTGCATTAGGTTCAGCGATCAAGTTATCTCGTGCTGGATTGAAGTCACCAGATAAACCAGTGGGTAGTTTTGTTTTTGCTGGTCCAACAGGTGTAGGTAAAACCGAGGTTACTAAGCAGCTCGCTAAATTATTAGGTGTAGAGCTTGTACGTTTCGATATGTCTGAATATATGGAACGTCATGCAGTTTCACGTTTAATTGGGGCACCTCCAGGGTATGTGGGTTATGACCAAGGTGGTTTGCTCACTGATGCGATCCATAAAAATCCGCATTGTGTCTTGTTGCTTGATGAAATTGAGAAAGCACATCCAGATGTGTTTAATCTATTGCTACAAATCATGGATCATGGCGCTTTAACGGATAACAATGGACGCAAGTCAGATTTTAGAAATGTGATTATTGTTTTGACTACGAATATTGGCGCGGAAAGTATTTCTCGCGCGAGTATTGGTTTCACTGAACAAGATCATAGTTCTGATAACCAAGAAGCGATGAAACGTGCTTTCTCTCCAGAGTTCCGTAACCGTCTAGATGGTGTTATTCAATTCAAAGCATTACCAACTACTGTGATTGAGTCTGTAGTCGACAAATTCTTAACAGAATTACAAGCGCAATTGGATGAAAAACAAGTTGTTCTTGATGTTGATCAAAGTGCGAGAGATTGGTTGGCTACAAATGGTTATGACCGTTTGATGGGTGCTCGTCCAATGCAACGTCTCATTCAAGAGCACTTGAAGAAACCACTCGCTGAAATGATTCTGTTTGGTGAACTTGCAGATCATGGTGGTAATGTGGCTGTATCGGTGAAAAAAGAAGATGGCAAAGCTGTCGGCTTAAAACTTGAAGTATTTGAAGATCATCATACGGCAGAACCAGCATAAGTTATGTTAATTGAGAGTTTTACTATAACCCGAATACTGAGCGTATTCGGGTTATTTATTATCACGGCAATTGCTGAAATTCTTGGTTGTTATTTTCCTTATCTGATTTTAAAAGAAGGGAAGTCGGCTTGGTTATGGCTACCTACTATTTTAAGCTTGGCGGTCTTTGTATGGCTGTTGACTTTACATCCGGCAGCTTCTGGACGCATTTATGCGGCCTATGGTGGTATCTATATTTTTACTGCGCTTATGTGGCTACGCTTTGTTGACCAGGTGGGATTAACAAGATGGGATATATTAGGTGGTCTAATTGTGCTTTGTGGAGCTGGTTTAATTATTTTGCAACCTCAAGGGTTGATTCGTTAATGCATCATTGAATCAAATCGTAAGCGAGAAAAATAAGAAGTTTTTTTCAAAAAAAAGACTTGTCAAACTCATCAACAATGCGTATTTTAGATTTAAGGAACATTTTTTAATATTTGAGATAAAGATGTTAAATCAATCTGTGAACACTAACGCTTACTATTACTTTTGGCAATTTAGATAGTTGCCTGAGCGTATTCGGGCATGAGAAAGTTGCCCATCACAGTTAATACCTGATCGGCAACCCCGATCAGGTTTTTTTATGCTTTATCTTTTTAGAATCGAGGAACTTAAAATGAACAACATGACTTATTCATACTTTAGCAACTTTTATTGGTTTTACTTTTGCTTACCTTTACCAACGAATAGATCCAAAACGCTCAAATAAATGATCGGACTGAGTAGATTGCAGTCCCAAGGAAAAAACCAATGAATGCCCTAAATACTTTACTGACTCAAACCAATACAAAAGAAACACCAGTTAGTTTACCTATCCAGTTAAAAGCGAAATACCCGCTTGCATACTCTTTCGCACGTCAAATTGCCGAACACCGCCAAATTATTCAAAATATTCTTAACGGCAACGATCATCGTCTAATGGTAATTACAGGGCCTTGTTCAATTCATGATCCAGTTGCAGTACTTGAGTACGCTGAAAAACTGCAAAAATTACAAGAAAAAGTTAAAGATCAGATTTTTATCGTGATGCGTACATACATTGAAAAACCACGTACGACAGTGGGTTGGAAGGGGTTCATGTATGATCCAAATTTAGATGGTTCATCAAATTTACAACTTGGTTTAGAAAAGTCTCGTGAACTCTACCTACAAATCATTGAAAAGGGTTTGCCAATTGCGAGTGAAATTTTAAGTCCTATGGCAACTGGCTATTTTGATGATTTATTGGCTTGGGGTGCAATTGGTGCTCGCACAAGCGAATCTCAGATTCACCGTGAAATCTCAAGTCATATGCCATACAGTATTGGTTTCAAGAATGGTACTGATGGCTCAATTCAGATTGCATTAGATGCGATTCAGTCCGCGCAAAATGAACATCAATTTTTAGGAATGAATCAACAAGGCTTGCCTTCAGTGATTCAAAGTGCTGGGAATCCATTACCGCACTTGATCTTGCGTGGTGCAAATCATGGGCCAAATTACGATTTAGCTTCAATTCAGGCGATACGAGAAAAACACAAACAAAATCTACCTGCACTGGTGATTGATTGTAGTCATGGTAACAGTGGGAAAGATCCGTTGCGTCAGCCAGAAGTTTTACAGCAAATCGTTGCTGAACGTTTAAAAACACAAGTTCGAGGTGTCATGATTGAAAGTCATTTGGTTGATGGTAACCAAAAGATTTCTTGTGATATGACTTATGGCCAGTCAGTAACTGATGGTTGTTTAGGATGGGAAAAAACAGAGCAGCTTTTATTAAATGTTTCTAAGCAATTAAAGACAAAAGAATTAGCTCATTCCGCTTAATTATTTTTAGATTTTAAAAAGGGATCTATAAATAGATCCCTTTATTTTTTAAGAAGCATGTTTGAGTTCGGATAGGAATGTATTGATTTCATGTCCAAACTTTTTAGGCTCGGTTAATAAAGGTGTATGGCCTGAACGTTCAAAATATATGGCTTTTGCATGCTCGACACTATGTGCAATCAGCGTCTGACCAGTTTCTGGATAAAGTGTAGAATTGCGACCAATAAAGAAGGTGGTAGGACATGCTAACTGCTGAATTGCTTCTCGATAATCTTCATTGTGATAAAGATAATTTTCAACATACCAAAACAAGTAATCCAATCGTTGAATAGGTAATAAATATTTTTGTAAAAAAGGCTGTTTTAAAGCTGTTTTAAAAACTAGCGGACTAAAAGGATTGCTACTTTGCAATTCAATAAAATCTACCCATAGACGGACTAGTTCTTGTCGATCTGGAAGTGAGAGCTCATAAAGATATTTTGCGTTTTTATGCTTTAACAATAATTGATAAATATCATTTAATAATTGTTTGAACTGGGTGTGAAGAGGGCCGAATAAACCATATTCCCAAGTCGAATCTACTGATATTTTCGGTGTCTGATCAATATGTAAATAGGCTTTTAACTGTTGTGCCAGTTGCGCATGTTTCATACCATGCATGGCGGTCGTTGCGCCCATTGAATAGCCCATCAAGATAAAGTTATTAAGTTTTAATTGATCTATTAAATGAGCAACATCTTGCCAATGGCTAGAAATAGCATCTTGTTCGGGAATTGCACAATTCTTTGAACCACCGAAACCACGCCAGTCTGGAATAATAAATTCATATTCTTTGCGGTTTGCATAAATAAACGGTAGCCACTGCCAACTTTGCATGCCAAGGCCAGATAAAACCAAAACAGGCTCACCACGACCAACACGGCGTACAAATAAATTTTCCTGATCGGGCATGGTGTAATACGGCATGGCTATTCTCCAGATGGGTTATCTTGGGCAAAGCGTTTTAATTGAGGGATGACTTGTTCCAACCATTTGATCCATTCACTTTCCATCGTAATTCCAAGTTCTAAGATCATTTTATGGATGTATAACACACGGTCATTTAGATCATCACTGTCTTTAAAATCTTTATCATAAATACTTTGATAAAGTTTGAGCTTCTCGTGGTGTAAACCAAGATGCCTTAACAGTTCAGGTAATATCTGATTATTGCTCAATTGTGCTTCTGCACGCAATCTAACCATCAAATCATCACGAAGCTGCGCAGGTTCACTTTGTTGCGTCATCCATGAAGCCAGTTCTATACGACCCAGTTGTTCGACCTGATAGGTTTTTTTACGACCATTATCCATTTCATTTTCTAAAGTGGAAACCCAGCCTTTTTTCAGCATGTTATTGAGTTCACGATAAATTTGCTGGTGAGTGGCATTCCAGAAAAAGCCCATTGATCGGTCAAAGCGGCGGGCGAGTTCAAACCCTGTACTTGGACGTTCAAGCAAGCTGGTCAATAAAACATGAGGAAGTGACATGGCAATCCAGTTTGTAAGCAAAAGTAAAGTGTGACTCATGAGATTATGCAACATGTTGCATAAAAGTCAAAATTTGATTATAAATTTATGCAACAAGTTGCATTAGCAATGCTTATTGCTAGCCATAGGAGAAAATATGTCAGCTTATCCACATTTATTAAAGCCACTTGATTTAGGCTTTACTACTTTAAAAAACCGTGTGCTTATGGGGTCTATGCACATTGGCTTAGAAGAAGCACCACAAGGATATGAGCGCATGGCTGCGTTTTATGCTGAGCGTGCAAAAGGTGATGTGGGGCTGATTGTAACTGGTGGTGTTTCTCCAAATGATGATGGTGTTGTCTTTAGCCACGGAACCAAACTAGATACAATTGAAGAAGCTGAAAAACATAAAGTAATTACCCAAGCTGTTCATGAAGCTGGGGGTAAAATTGCTATGCAGATTTTACATACGGGTCGTTATTCTTATCAGGCAAATAACGTTGCACCTTCAGCAATTCAAGCACCGATTAACCCGATTAAGCCTAAAGCTTTAAGCTCTGCGGAAGTACAACAAACCATTGATGACTTTGCCAACTGTGCCAAACTTGCTCAATATGCGGGCTATGATGGTGTAGAAATTATGGGCTCCGAAGGTTATTTAATTAATGAGTTTATTGCAGCTCGTACGAATCATCGTGATGATGAATGGGGCGGTAGTTACGAAAATCGTATACGCTTTCCAATTGAAATTGTAAAGCGTACGCGTGAATTAGTGGGTGAAAACTTTATCATTATTTATCGTCTATCCATGCTTGATTTAGTTGAAGGCGGTTCAAGTTTTGATGAAGTGATTCAGCTTGCAAAAGAAATTGAAAAAGCGGGTGCAACAATTATCAATACAGGTATTGGCTGGCATGAGGCACGTATTCCAACAATTGCGACCAAAGTTCCACGTGCTGCATTTACTTGGGTGACTGAAAAACTTAAAGGTGAAGTCTCTATTCCTTTAATTACTTCTAACCGAATTAATACGCCTGAAATGGCTGAGCATGTGTTGGCATCTGGTCATGCTGATATGGTGTCTATGGCACGACCAATGTTAGCTGATGCTGAGTTTGTCTTGAAGGCAAGTCAAGGCCGGAGTGATGAAATTAATACGTGTATTGGGTGCAACCAAGCTTGTTTAGATCATATTTTCTCAATGAAAATTGCAACTTGTTTAGTAAACCCGCGTGCATGTTATGAAACTGAACTGATCTTTAAAGAAGCTCAGGTTAAAAAGAATATCGCTGTTATTGGCGCGGGTCCGGCAGGTTTAAGTTTTGCGGTATATGCAGCTGATCGCGGGCATCAAGTTAAAATTTTTGAAGCAAGTCATCAAATTGGTGGTCAGTTTAATATTGCAAAAACGGTGCCTGGAAAAGAAGAGTTCTACGAAACTTTACGTTACTTTAGTCGTCAAATTGAATTGCGACCAAATATTGAACTTGTGTTAAATCATCAAGCAACTTATGAAGAATTAAGTCAAGCAAATTTTGATGAAATTGTGGTTGCAACAGGTGTAACGCCTCGTCAATTACAGTTTGAGGGAATTGATCATCCTAAAGTACTGAGCTATTTACAGGTTTTAAAAGAGCGTGTGCCAGTAGGACAACGTGTTGCCATTATTGGAGCGGGTGGTATTGGTTTCGACACAGCTGAATATCTTACTCATGAAGGTGAAAGTGGCAGCTTAAATCCAGAAAAGTTTTATGAAGAATGGGGAATCGATACTCAATATGAACATGTAGGCGGTTTAAAACAGCCAAAAGTTGAGGCCTCTGAACGAGAAATCTATTTACTACAACGTAAAACTGCTGCTGTAGGTGCTGGTTTAGGTAAAACAACAGGCTGGATTCATCGCACAGGACTAAAAAATCGTCAGGTCAAAATGTTTGCAGGTGTGCAATACAACAAGGTAGACGATCAAGGTTTACATATTACTGTGGATGGGAAACCAAGTGTACTTGAGGTTGATAATGTGGTGATTTGCGCAGGCCAAGAGTCATTTACCGCAATGTATGATCAATTAAAAACAGATGGAAAAAATGTTCATTTAATTGGTGGCGCTAAAGAGGCAGGTGAACTAGATGCAAAACGTGCAATACGCCAAGGTGCTGAATTAGCAGCGACACTATAAATTTTTATGGGCATTTTTTTAAAGAGAAATGCCCATTACTTCTTTGGTTAAATTATAGGATATAAAAAACAATGACACTCGAAACAACAAAACAGTCTTTAGAAAAATGGCATGAAATGGTTCAGGCTGGTAACTTATCCGATCTAAATGATTTGTTGGCAGATGAAGTAGTTTTTCGCTCACCAGTTGCTTACAAACCCTATGAAGGAAAGCAGGTCGTTTTCTTCATTCTTACCAACGTGATTCAGGTGTTCGAAGACTTTACCTATCATCGTGAGTTCTACACAGAAGACGGTGAAAGTGTAGTGCTTGAGTTCAGTGCCAATGTCAGTGGTAAATCACTAAAAGGTATCGATATGATTCGTTTTAATGAACAAGGCAAAATTATTGATTTTGAAGTAATGATTCGTCCAATGAGTGGCTTAGCTGCATTGGCTGAACAAATGGGTATAAGAATTGCTAAGTTTCAACCTCAATAATTTTAGTAAATAGCCTAAGTAAGATAGAGATCAATAAAATGTGGTTAAAGCTTTCAACTCTAGCATTGCTTCCAGTACTGTTTGTACAGGGAACAAAGGTTCGTAAGAATACACCACGCTTGCTAGAAGCCAGTGGTGAGAGACAAGGCATCGTTGGTAAGGGAAGACCTCTATCATTACTTATTTTAGGAGATTCTGCCGCAGCAGGTGTTGGGGTAGAAACCCAAAAAGATGCTTTATCGGGTGCGATTATTTCTGAGTTGCAAGATCAATATTCGATACGCTGGAAACTGCATGCAAAAACAGGTGATACAACTAAGCAGGTTTTTCAAGCAGTACAGCATTTAGAGCAGCAAAATTACGATGTGGTGGTTACGTCGATTGGTGTTAATGATGTCACGAAACTAACCTCAGCAAGTTCATGGATAAAACAACAAAAACAATTATTTCAATACATACAGGCACGTTTTCAGCCTAAGCTCATTATTGTTTCTGGTGTTCCGCCAATGCAGCATTTTCCAGTGTTACCAAATCCATTGGCTTGGTTGTTTGGAAAATATGCGGAACAAATGAATCAGACATTAGATAAATGGTTACAATCACAAAACCAATTTAGATTCATTCAATATGATATTGAGCATTTTCAAGCGATGAATCTGCCTATGGCAAGTGATGGCTTTCATCCGAGTAAAGAAATTTATGCAATTGGGGGACAACAGGTTGCAGCCTTAGTGCGGCAATCATTTAACTCATAATCAGAGGTAGTGATTGAAAATGGGCATATCTACTTTAAATAAAATTAAAGCTTTCGGTTCAGAATTGTTCGATTCGGTATTAGGTGCTGAACAGCCAAAAATCTATTATGACCCAAATGGGAAAATAAAAGATATTCTTGAGAAATTGCCCCAGCTCAAGCAAAAATATCGGCCCACACCGTGGTTGAGCAACAATCACGTTCATCTTTTGTATTTTGATATTATTAGAAAAAAAACCATTAAGCTTGAATATGATCGTATTGATCAGCTCACCATGAAAGATGGGGGCGTAACTGCGATCGCGTGGTATGGCTATGATCTTCCTCCAGATACTCCAACAGTTGTCATTATGCATACCATTACAGGGACCCCTGAAAGTATGCGTGAACTTGTGAAAGATATACATCACTATACAGGATGGAGAATAGCTTTATGCTTACGCCGTGGGCATGCT
The DNA here is from genome assembly GCF_013009345.1 of Acinetobacter geminorum. Classification (GTDB taxonomy): domain Bacteria; phylum Pseudomonadota; class Gammaproteobacteria; order Pseudomonadales; family Moraxellaceae; genus Acinetobacter; species Acinetobacter geminorum. Next base: position 51,325 of record NZ_JABELE010000009.1, read on the forward strand.
GGCTTACCTATGCCTGTACCACAGATTTCTCTTTTTGGGTCAACAAGCGATCTTAAAGAGCAACTTGAGCATATTCAAAATTTGTTTCCTAAATCGGATTTATACGCTGTAGGTTCCTCTGCTGGAACAGGACTACTGGTTCGCTACTTAGGAGAGCAAGGTACTGACACGCCATTTAAAGCTGCTTTTGCAATGTGTCCAGGCTATAACACAGAGATTGGCTTTAAAAATGTTCATCCGTTTTATAGCAAAATGATGACCAAAAAGTTATTCAAGTATTTTATTCATCCTTATCAAAGTACTTGGAACCAGATTGCTTCTTTAGAAAAGGTTCTTGCAACGACAAGTCTGGAAGAATTTGAGAAAGAATATTTTGAAATGGCTGGCTTTGAGGATTATCAAAGTTATTGCCAAGCCATTAATCCAATTTATGTATTTGAGAATGTAAAAATACCATTAATGATTCTTAATGCTGAGGATGATCCAGTCTGTTCTATTAAAAATTTGGAGCCTTACAAAGAAACGATTCAGCAAATGAGTAACATTGCGGTAATCACCACAAAAAAAGGAAGTCATTGTGGCTTCTACGAAGGCTGGAAAAGTACCTCGTGGGCGGCCAAATTAATATCAAATTATTTTTTGGTCGAACATAAGCAATAACGGTAACTTTGCAATATGTTAAATAAAGCCCATTCAACAGATGGGCTTTATAATTTCATTAGATCAAGATAAAAGCAATTTGGGATCTTTTAGTCCAATTTTGATTTTTGTGCTAGCTACGAGGTCTTTTTCATCTGTTTGGTTGGGATGAAAGTCAAATCGATAATAATCAAAAAATTGAGGGATCAATGTTCTATATTGTTTATTCGCAAAACTAAAGAACTTACGCCATGATTTGAAATTTAAGAGTTGATGATCCTGTTTCATAAGAACGAATTGATAAATTGTTGAAAAACCAGTAATCAAAAATAGACTTAAAGTAAAGACTGTAATGCGAGGAAGGTATGCGCTTAAGCCACTACCATATAAATGTTGATAGAGATCAAAGGCCACAGCTTTATGTTCAGTTTCTTCAATACTATGCCATAGCCATAAATTGCGAATAGTTGAGTCCGTCATCAATTCATTAACAGATTGCATCATACTAACCACAAGTACTGCGGTGTAGTGTTCTAGACCTACTGTTACAAGCAAATTCCATTTCTTACTAAAAACTTTTTCAATAGCTTTTAAAACGATGCCAGTTACTTTTTCTAAAGATTGAGGATCTAAACCATATTGCTGTGCACTTACATGAAAAGCATGATGTTCTTTAGAGTGCATTGCTTCTTGGCCAATAAAAGCACTGATTTCCCGATCTAAAATTTCATTCGACTTTGCTTTGGCGCGTAAAGCTCGAACAGAGCGAACAAAATATGATTCACCTTCAGGGAATAATGTTGATAAACCCGTAAAATAATGTGTAAAAGTAGGCTCGTTATTACACCAGTAGCGAGGTACGTTTTCAAAATTATAGTCCATATGACGGACTGGAAATGAGGCGGGGACACGATTTGATACTGTATTCATTCTAGGCTCCAATCTTCTTTTAATTAAAGTTCCAAAAAGGAACTTGATCAAAAACTACATCGCCCTATATCTATCGTCAATGCTTTTTTTGGCAGAAAAAGTAGATTGTCCTTAATTGATAACTGGGCAAACTTTAAAGATAAATAGCAAGAAAAGTAAAACTTATTATTGTGTTGATAACTTAAATAATATTTAAAAAGCCCAAACTGATGGTTCAATTTGGGCATATTCGCATACGAACTTAGTTTTTAAGCGCTGGAGTGGCAGCCGCAATTGCAGCAGCAACAGCATCATCTTCACTTTGAGCTGGTTCAGCTGGCTTAGATGGTTTTGGCTCTGCTTTTGGCTCAGGCTTAGGTTCAGGTTTTGGCTTTGGTTCTGCTTTAGGTTGCTCAGAAACATTTGTTTGTGAATTTTGCTCAGCTTGGGTAGGGCGAGTTTCACGGCGAATTTCAGTTGTCGTATTTGCTGTTTCTTCGTGATGCACCTCAACTTGCGTTGGTTCCTGAGTTTGAGCTTCTTCAGTTTGAACACTTTCTAGAGACTCAAATTTTGCAGGTTCAGCAGGTGCAGGTTCTGAAACAGCAGTTTCAACCTTTTCTTGCTCTTCTTCTTTAGGTGTTTCTTTTTTGACACATGCGGTTAACAATAGTCCAGCAGCAATTGCAGCACAGATTAAAAGTTTTTTATTTGCCATTGTCCTAAACAACATTTAATTGAGGAACTGGCATTATAACAGCAAAAGAGAATGAAAAAATCATGTGAGATTGACCTAAATTTTTATTAAAAATGCTGATAGAATAGCCAGTTGTTTAATGATCTTTGAATTGATGCGGTTTGACTTTGCTTTATAGGGGCAGAGTACAGTAAAATTGCCAAACATTGTAGGCCGATTTCGGCTTGATTGTACGAGAAACTTAATGACCCATTTTATTTTTGTCACTGGTGGTGTAGTTTCATCGCTAGGTAAAGGTATTTCTGCTGCTTCAGTTGCTGCACTTTTGGAAGCCCGTGGCTTAAAAGTCACAATGGTTAAAATGGATCCCTACATTAATGTCGATCCAGGGACAATGAGCCCTTTCCAACATGGTGAAGTTTTTGTCACAGAGGATGGTGCCGAAACTGATCTAGACTTGGGTTATTACGAACGTTTCTTACGTCGTGCGAAAATGACCAAACTTAATAACTTTACCAGTGGTCGTGTATATCAGGACGTTCTAAATAAAGAACGTCGTGGTGACTACCTTGGTGGTACGGTTCAAGTTATTCCTCATATTACTGACAACATTAAAGAACGCGTACTTCGCGCAGGTGAAGGCTACGATGTTGCTATCGTAGAAATTGGCGGTACGGTAGGTGATATTGAATCACTTCCATTTATGGAGTCAGTTCGTCAGTTAATGGTTGAGCTTGGTCATAAAAGAACCATGCTTATGCATTTAACTTTGTTGCCATATATCAAATCTGCAGCAGAGCTTAAAACAAAACCAACTCAACACTCTGTAAAAGAGTTGCTTTCGATTGGTATTCAGCCAGATATTCTTATCTGCCGTACTGAATATGATGTGGATGTTGACACTAAACGCAAAATTGCATTGTTCACTAACGTAGAAGCGCGTGCTGTAGTGGTATGTAAAGATGCGAAAACGATTTATCAAATTCCACGTACATTCTATGAACAAAACGTTGATGACTTGATCTGTGAGCGTTTTGGATTTAATGATCTTCCAGAAGCAAACCTGGAAGATTGGGACAATGTAGTCGAAGCATTACTAAATCCTGAATACACTTTACGTGTAGCTATGGTTGGTAAATATGTTGAATTACCAGATGCTTACAAGTCTGTGAATGAAGCGTTATTACACGCAGGTATTAAAAATCGCGTAAAAGTACAAATCGATTATGTCAACGCTGAAGAACTTGAAAGCCAAGACGTATCTATTTTAAGTACAGCTGATGCAATTTTAGTTCCAGGTGGTTTTGGTGAACGTGGTACTGAAGGCAAAATGAAAGCTATTCAATACGCACGTGAAAACAAAATCCCATTCTTGGGTATTTGTTTAGGCATGCAATTGGCTGTTATTGAATACGCTCGCCATGTTGCAGGTATGCCAGAAGCTTCTTCTACAGAATTTAACCGCTCTACAAAATATCCACTCATTGGTTTAATTACTGAATGGTTAGATGAGCGTGGTGAATTACAACAACGCAGCCTTGAGTCTGACTTAGGTGGAACTATGCGTTTAGGTGCTCAAAAATCTGAATTGGTTGAAGGCACAAAAACACGTGAAGTCTACGGTAAAGCTGAAATCACTGAGCGTCATCGTCACCGTTATGAAATGAATAACCGTTTCATCGAGTCGATTGAACAAGCTGGTATGAAGATTTCAGGTTACTCTTCAGCACAACATTTAGTTGAAACTGTAGAAATTCCTGAACATCCTTGGTTTATTGCTGTACAATTCCACCCGGAATTTACAAGTTCACCACGTGATGGACATCCATTATTTGCTAGTTTTATTGACGCTGCAAAAACACAGCATCAAAAAAGTAAATAATGCGATTTTAAATAAACTGGGAAAGTTTAAATGTCACAATTAAAACCACAAGAAGTTGTACGTTTAGGCGATATACAAATGGCAAATCATTTGCCATTTGTATTATTTGGCGGAATGAACGTACTTGAATCAAAAGATTTAGCTTTTGAAATTGCAGAAACGTATGTTGATATTTGCAAACGCTTAGATATTCCTTATGTATTTAAAGCGAGTTTCGATAAAGCAAATCGTTCTAGTCTACATTCATTCCGTGGTCCTGGACTTGAAAAAGGTATTGAATGGTTAGGTGATATTAAAAAACATTTTAATGTTCCTATCATTACTGATGTGCATGAGCCATATCAGGCTGCACCGGTCGCAGAAGTAGCCGATATTATTCAATTACCCGCTTTCTTAAGTCGTCAAACTGATCTTGTAGAGGCGATGGCAAAAACACAGGCTATTATTAATATTAAGAAAGCCCAGTTTTTAGCACCTCATGAAATGCGTCATATCCTGCATAAATGTTTAGAAGCAGGAAACGACAAACTTATTCTTTGTGAACGTGGTTCAGCATTTGGTTATAACAATCTTGTTGTAGATATGCTTGGCTTTGACACAATGAAAGAAATGAATGTGCCAGTTTTCTTTGACGTGACACATGCGTTACAAACCCCTGGTGGTCGTGCTGACTCAGCAGGTGGTCGTCGTGCTCAAATTACAACTTTAGCACGCGCTGGAATGGCAACTGGTTTGGCTGGATTGTTCTTGGAAGGACACCCAGACCCAGAACATGCAAAATGCGATGGACCTTGTGCATTACGTATGTCCCAACTTGAACCATTTTTGGCACAAATAAAAGAATTGGATACTTTAGTTAAAGGATTCAAAAAGTTAGACACCCATTGAGTTGTTTTATAACCCTTACGCTGCTTTAACCGCAGCTCATATTCATTCAAAGAGGAATTGTTCATGAGCCAAATCGTTGACATTCGTGCACGTGAAATTTTGGACTCTCGTGGTAACCCAACCATCGAAGCAGACGTAATTTTAGAATCTGGGGTTGTTGGTCGTGCATGTGCACCATCTGGTGCTTCAACTGGTTCTCGTGAAGCTTTAGAACTACGTGACGGTGATAAATCGCGTTACTTAGGTAAAGGCGTTCGTACAGCAGTTAACAACGTTAATACATTGATTCGTGATGCTTTGTTGGGTAAATCAGTTTTTGAGCAAAAAGACATTGATAACACAATGATCGCGCTTGACGGTACTGAAAACAAAGAAAAATTAGGTGCTAACGCAACTTTAGCTGTGTCATTGGCTGCTGCGCGCGCTGCTGCTGAAGAAAAGAAACTTCCTCTTTTCCAATACATCGCAGATCTTCGTGGTCAAACAATTTTGACAATGCCTGTACCGATGATGAACATCTTAAATGGTGGTGAGCATGCGGACAACACTGTTGATATTCAAGAGTTCATGATTGAGCCTGTAGGTTTCACTTCATTTGCTGAAGCTTTACGTGCTGGTGCTGAAGTATTCCATTCTTTAAAATCAGTTTTAAAGAAACAAGGTTTGAATACTGCTGTGGGTGATGAAGGTGGTTTTGCTCCTAACTTACGTTCTAACGAAGAAGCAATTCAAATCATTTTACAAGCAATTGAATTGACTGGTTACAAAGCTGGTTCAGACATGATGCTTGCGTTAGACTGCGCATCTTCAGAATTCTACAAAAACGGTCAATACGTTTTAGAAGGCGAAGGCAACCGTGCATTTACAAGCCATCAGTTTGCAGATTATTTAGCTGGTCTTGTAAATCAATATCCAATTATCTCAATCGAAGATGGTTTAGATGAGTCTGATTGGGAAGGCTGGAGCTACTTGACTTCAATCCTTGGTGATAAAATCCAATTGGTTGGTGATGACTTGTTCGTAACTAATCCTAAGATTTTACAACGTGGTATTGATGAAAAAGTTGGTAACTCAATCTTAATCAAATACAACCAGATCGGTACTTTGACTGAAACTTTAGACGCAATTTATCTTGCTAAAGCAAATGGTTATTCGACTGTTATTTCTCACCGTTCTGGTGAAACGGAAGATTCAACAATTGCTGACTTAGCAGTAGGTACAGCAGCTGGTCAAATCAAGACCGGTTCACTTTGCCGTTCTGACCGTGTGTCTAAGTACAACCAATTACTTCGTATTGAAGAAATGACTAAAGCTGCTTACCGTGGTAAAGCTGAGTTTAAAGGTTTAAACTAATCTTTAAATAAAAGTTAAAATTAATTTTTTAACATTTTAAGGTGCTATTTTCTGTTTTTAGTAGGAAATAGCACCTTTTCTATTATCCTAATCGGCGTGTTTTTAAAGACTCAGCCCAACGGTGATGTTGACATCGGCTACATTCTTGGTCGATTTTATTTAAAATTTTAGTTTCACCACATTTCATACATGAATAAAAAGTATTAAGTTTAAGTACATTGGCTCTGCGGTAAGCGTCAGGGAATAATGGTAGGCCCCATTTTACGTCCTCATCTTCAAAATAAAGCAGACTAAGAATACCATCAGACTCTAATAAAGCTGTTCTCACTTGTCCAAGATGCTCAACATGTTGTTGCCGCATTTCTGAGAAAAACTCATCATGAGAATATGATTGTTTTTGGAAATCTTTGTAGACTATAAGACCATCCTTAACAATACAAAGCGCTTTTCCTTCAAGTAAATCTTCAATTTTTTTATGCTTTACCATGCTCCATGTAGCAAATCGATAAAGAAAAAGAATAACGATAAACACAACAAAGGCATGTGCAATAGGTATATCCTCAGTAAACATCGGATCGCCAGCTGCTGACCCCAAACATAAAATGATTGCGAGTTCAAAAAGGGAGAGCTGACGTACACCTCGTTTACCAGATAATCTTAAAAAACTAATAATGATGATAAACATCACGGTACATCGAACTAAAACTTCTAAAACAAAGTTCCAGGTGGTATCACCTATAAATATATTAATAAAATCCATTTTTCACCTTTCTCCTTATTAAAATATTGAGAGAAATCCTTATAAAATTCTTAACAAATTAGAAAATAAAAAAATATACTTTTTAGGTAGTTATTGGTTAAAAGAGTGAAGCATATGTGACTTTTTATAAATTTTATTCGCAACTAATTCTGTGTGAATAAACTTAATATTGTTAGTCTAATTATGTCCTGTACTATTCAAAAATAGATCTATTAAGAGGTGATGCTATTCCCAAAGGGAAGGAAATATTAAAAGATATATCAACAAGAACATTCTTATTAGGTAGATTAGATTTAATAAGGATGCAAGCTATAAAAATAACTGATATTAAGATTTAAAAAAACAGTTTAATGACAATCAGGAGTATAAGGAATCTCATCTAGACGTTTTTGAAAAACTTGAGGATCCATAACATTTTTATACATTTGTTGATATGTTTTTTTGTGATCTTCAATGTTGTGATAATCAATAACTTCTTGGAGTTTATCTTTATATTCTATATGACCAGCATGGAACATTGCTGCATAATGTCCCCATAAAGTATATTGATATCGCAAAGCAGCTTTGGGAATTAAATTTATCTCATTTAAATAACTATTCGCGGTTTTTTCATAACATGCTTTTATTTCATGAGCATCTTTCTTCATTTTACTTAAGAAAATACATTGCATCTCTTGTAATTTTGAATTTTCTGATTTAGTTAGTATTTTTTCGGTAACGCGATAAGCTTCATTAAGACAACCTAAATGTACAAGTATTTTACGTTTAGTTTTTAAAATGTTTAAGTTGTTATCGTTAGATGGCATCTTTTTTAATAAACGTTTTAATTTTATATGGGCTGTTATTTGGTCTTGTTCAGTATTTAATTTATAAATAATGTCATTAAATTCATATGTATAGGTATTAATAGGTCTATTTGTTTTTTGGGAGTCCTCCACATTAATTATTTTTGATGGACTATCATCAGTATGATTATTACAAGCGCTCAAACCTAAGCTTACTAAAGAAAATGCTAAAACTTTATGCACTACAACTTTTACCTTTATTCTCTATGATGAGATTTTGGAAGAATAATAAAATATAAAAGAAAATACTGTTTAGTTTGTTATTTTTTGAGTTAATCATAAAACTATTGCATAACATTTTATTGGCTAATTGAAAGAGCAATAAATTTAAAAGATGTGATGACCAAACAAGGTTTGAAGAGAGTGAAAATATATAAGTGATTAGAACCATTGATAATTTAATTTAAACAAATAGGAATAATTATTAATATATTATTGATAATAACTATCATTTATGTTAATTTTTGTGCCGACTTTTGCTGCTTTGTAATAAGGAACAAAGTAGTAAAAGGGTAAGGAATCTCGCACAGCACATTAATTATTATGGAATTTTCTTATGTACACTTCGCCCTTTAGAAAAGCATTTAGAGCTCATCCTTTAGCATTTGCTATGGCTTTAACTGTTCCTTCAGTTGGTTATGCAGATGAGAAAAATGGAACAGCCACCTTAGAAACGATAAGAGTACAAGCAGAACAAGAAAATTCCACTGTTACCGAAGGTTCGGGCAGCTATACAGCAAAAAGCACAAATACTTCTACAAAATTAAATTTATCTCTTCGTGAAACACCGCAGTCGGTGAAGGTTTTAACCCGTGAATATTTAGATGATCGTAAAATCGATTCTTTTCAAGATTTAATGAACAATATTACGGGTGTTTCGACCTCACGTACTGATGAGCGTCAGAAAGTTTATGCACGTGGTTTTGAGGTAGATTATTACTTAATAGATGGAATACCGAGCACGATTAATTTAGGTACAGGAGACCTTGATTTAGATATTTATGATCGCGTTGAGGTGGTGAAAGGTGCTAATGGTCTAACCACAGGTGCGGGAAATCCAGCGATGGCGCTGAACATGATTCGTAAACATGCAAACTCAAGAGAACTTAGTGGTAATGTCAGTACATCATTAGGCTCATGGAACTCTTGGAGTAGTTCGGCAGATATTTCTGCACCGCTTAATGCTGATGGTTCATTGCGTGGACGTATGTTTGTGAAGCATTCTGATGAAAATTCATTTATGGATTTTTATGAGAAAGAACGGAATGTATTTTATGGCGCTCTTGATTATGATCTGAGCGATAAAACAAGTATGTCGCTTGGAGCTACATATCAAGAATTGCATCGTGATGGTATCCGCTGGGGTGGTACACCAGCTTTTTATACTGATGGGACCCGTACCAATTTTTCTAGAAGCTTAACAGTAAGTGCACCTTGGACTTACTGGGATGTGAATACAAGGGCAGTGTTTGCGAACTTAAAACAGAATTTATTTAGTGACGTTAATTTAAATGTTGCTTATACCTTCCGCAAAGAAGATACGGACTCTATGTTGTTATATACAGCTGGAAGAGTAGACAAGGCAACCAACACCAGTCCATTAGAAAATCCAAATGATAATTCGGAGAATAAAACTGATTATGTTTCTGTATATGGCGCAAAAGCTGCCAGTGAAGAAAACAATATTGATGTTTTTATTAATGCCCCACTTACACTTTTTAATCGCCAACAAGAAATCATTATTGGCGGATCTTGGAATAAGAATGAAAAGACCAAAGATCTTTTTGGTGGATCTAACAAAAACCAAGACATTGAAAAATATTTAGGTGATCCGCTTAACTATAATGATATAGCTCAAGAGTTGCTTCAGCCTGTTGTTTTAAACGGCAAAAATGCGCTGAATGAAACCACACAAACTGCGGCATATATTGCTGGAAAATTTCAAATTCTGGACCCTTTGAAAATTATTGCTGGTGCGCGTTTATCTAACTGGAAATATAAATCTGAAAATGACAAAGGTAACCGTGAATTTAACAATGAATTAGCACCATATATTGGCGCTATTTATGATTTTGCCCAAGATCATTCTGTCTATGCGAGTTATACAGAAATTTTCAAACCTCAAGATCGTAAAGATATAAATGATCAATATATTGACCCGATTAAAGGTAAGAGTTATGAGGCTGGCTTAAAGAGTGAGTGGTTTGGGGGGCATTTAAATACAGCATTGTCAGTATTTCGAATAGAACAATCTAATTTTGCTGAATCGATACCTGGAGTATTTATTGTCCGTAATGGTACACAAACTACAGAGCAAGCTTACCGTGCTGTAGATGGTGTTGAAAGTAAAGGCTTTGAGTTTGAAGCTGATGGGGAAATTAACGATAACTGGGCGGTTAATTTTGGTATTGCTAATTTTGAAGCAAAAGATGCAAAGGGTACGAAGGTTAATACGACAAACTCTCGAACAACTTCAAATTTATTTGTTAAGTACAAACTTAATCAGTGGAGTGCAGGACTTGGCTTAAATTATAAGAGTAAATACTATACGGGTAGTGGAAGCTCTCGTATTGAGCAAGATGCTTATGTTTTAGCAAGTGCGATGTTTGGCTATCAAGTAGATAAAAATATTAAACTTCAATTTAATATCGATAATATTTTTGATGAGAAGTATTACGAAGGTATTGGTGAAAACTCAATGAATTGGGGAACACCGAGAAATGCAACGCTGAGTGTTCGTTATAATTTTTGATACAGACATACTCATATAAGTAACCGATTTATAAAAGCCCTTAAAAGAGGGCTTTTTTGTGCGTAGATTGATTTATAAGCAGTTGTACTTATAAATATTATTTCCCTTTCAAATTCCATTCATTTTTGACAAAATGAAACATGTCACAATGGTCAATTAAAGTAATATGCCCATTAATAATTTTGCTTAAATTTTTGCAGGAATTTCGCATGCTACTTCTTAATTACTATACAATACAATCTCTTAACAAAAGTTTTTAATTAAAAATCTTAATGATATGTTAGAAGTATTTCGATCCACTTCAAGCAAACTGATATTACTACTGGTTATTGTTTTGGTAGCCATACTGCAATATCAATTTTGGTTAGGTGAGGGTGGCTATCTCCCTCATCAAGCTCTCATGCAACAAATTCAGCAACAAGCTGAAGTAAATGAAGAGCTTAAAGAACGAAACCGTATTTTGGCAGCAGAGGTTTTTGACCTGAAAAATGGTACAGAAGCAATAGAAGAACATGCTCGCCTTGATCTTGGTTTGGTTAAACCACACGAGACATTTGTTCAAATGAGTACAATTAGTACCCATTACAAGCCTATTTATATTGACCCGAACGTTAAAGTTGATTTGGAAACGAATGAGACACCTGCATCCCCAGATATCCCAGACTAAATTATGGGCAGTTATTCCAGCTGCAGGTTCAGGAAGTCGATTTTCTAAAACTGAATTGAAACAGTATCAATATATTCAGAATACGACTGTTTTAGAACATACTGTTCGACGCATAAGCCAGCTTCCATTAAATGGTTATGTTCTGGCAATTGGTACCCAAGATACCTTTGCTCAGACGCTCGCATTTCAAAATATAGATAAGGCGCATTTTTGTATAGGTGGGGCTGAACGAGTCCATTCGGTATTAAATGCTTTAAATCATCTTTTAACTTTTGCTAATGAAAATGATTGGGTACTTGTGCATGATGCAGCTCGGCCTTGTGTAACAATTGAATGTTTAAATACCCTTGTTGAACAAGCAATTAAATCAAATCATAGTGCTATTTTAGCGATTCCTGTTCGTGATACGCTAAAACAGGTTGAGGCAAATAATCATATTAATAAAACGGTAAGTCGGGATTCATTATGGCAGGCTCAAACGCCTCAAATTTCTAAAATTGGGAAGCTCAAAAAAGCAATTGAATACGCTTTAGAAAATAACATTGCTATTACCGACGAGGCAAGCGCACTCGAATATATGGGTGAAACTGTGCAGGTTGTGATGGGGCGTTCTGATAATATTAAAATTACTTATCCTGATGATTTAGAACTTGCACGTTTAATTTTACAATCACAGTCTTAAGATAGATATACATAATAATATTTGTAGTTTTATTTGAAAAATAGCCTAAGTAAACATTTCATTTCTACATATCTATTTATAAGAATTAATGTTTTTTACACCTCAAATCTATAAGATTAGTTGAGTAATTTACTTAGATAATGTTCGATCATCGAGCAAAATATATTTATACCGAACAAAACTGTATGTAGCTTACTAGATCAAAATACGAAAATTATCAAAAATGTTTAAAAGGGAAATCTAAGGGAAACACTCGGGATTGAGTGAAATATTTATCTATTCTTCTCGCCTCAGTGTGCCTAACTCTCTTACCTATCTCTTCTTCAATGAGCACAATGGAGTTGTCTAATGATTGACAAAAGTAAGTCCTCACTAAGCGAGGTTCTATCGCAGATTAATGATGGTGCAACCATTCTGATTGGTGGTTTCGGTACCGCAGGACAACCCGCTGAACTCATTGATGGTCTTATTGAACTCGGTGTTAAAGGCCTGACTATTGTCAGCAACAATGCCGGTAATGGCGATTACGGTCTGGCTAAGCTACTTAAAGCTGGTTCGGTTAAAAAAGTCATCTGTTCTTTTCCCCGTCAGTCTGACTCTTATGTGTTTGATGAGTTGTACCGTGCTGGAAAGGTTGAGCTTGAAGTGGTCCCGCAAGGTAATCTGGCTTGCCGTATTCAGGCAGCCGGTATGGGGCTTGGGGCGGTATTTACCCCAACAGGCTTTGGAACACTTTTGGCCGAAGGTAAAGAGACCCGTGAGATTGATGGGAAAGATTACGTACTTGAATATCCAATCAAGGCTGACTTTGCCTTGATTAAAGCTTACAAAGGCGACCGCTGGGGCAATCTGGTTTACCGTAAATCTGCACGTAACTTTGGCCCAATTATGGCGATGGCTGCGGATGTCACCATTGCTCAGGTTTCTGAAGTGGTAGAGCTAGGTGGATTAGACCCTGAGCACATTATCACCCCGGGTATCTTTGTACAGCACGTTGTACAAGTAGCGTCAGCACAGTAAGCAATAAGGAGAAATAACATGAGCTACCAGAAACTCAGCCGTGACCAGATTGCACAACGTGTGGCACAAGATATTCCAGATGGCGCCTATGTGAACTTGGGTATTGGCCTACCGACCAAGATTGCAAGCTACCTACCTAACGATAAAGATATTTTTCTTCATTCTGAAAATGGCCTGTTAGCTTTTGGCCCACCGCCAGCAGCAGGTGAAGAAGACCCTGAACTGATTAATGCGGGTAAAGAGTTTGTGACCATGCTTGAAGGTGGTAGCTTTTTCCACCATGGCGATTCATTTGCGATGATGCGTGGTGGTCACCTTGATATTGCAGTACTCGGTGCATTTCAGGTTGCTGCGAATGGTGACTTGGCAAACTGGCACACGGGAGCACCGGATGCGATTCCTGCGGTTGGTGGTGCGATGGATTTGGCGGTTGGGGCCAAGAAAGTATTTATCACCACAGACCATGTGACCAAACAAGGTGAGCCGAAGATTGTGGCTGAGCTAACTTATCCGGTTACGGGCAAAAAATGTGTTGACCGAATTTACACCGATCTTTGTGTGATTGATGTGACCAAAGAAGGTTTAAAGGTGATTGAGAAAGTGGAAGGCCTTAGCTTTGATGATTTACAGGCTTTAACAGGTGCAACTTTGATTGATGCGACTCAAGGGTAAGGAAGTAGGGAAATGACATTAAAAAACGCTTATATCATCGATGCCATCCGTACTCCATTCGGCCGTTATGCCGGTGGCCTTGCTCCTGTCCGTGCCGATGACCTGGGGGCTGTGCCGATTAAAGCGCTCATGCAGCGTAACCCGAATGTAGATTGGGAACAGGTCGATGATGTGATCTATGGCTGTGCCAACCAAGCCGGTGAAGACAACCGTAATGTCGGCCGTATGTCAGCACTGCTTGCAGGTTTACCATACCAAGTACCGGCAACCACGATTAACCGTTTGTGTGGTTCATCACTTGATGCCATTGCCATTGCTGCCCGTGCCATTAAGGCAGGTGAAGCGAATTTGGTGATTGCTGGGGGTGTAGAAAGCATGAGCCGTGCACCCTATGTGATGGGTAAGTCAGACAGTGCTTTTAGCCGTAGCCAGAAGATTGAAGACACCACCATGGGCTGGCGTTTCATTAACCCGAAACTTAAAGAATTGTATGGTGTAGACACCATGCCCCAGACTGCCGAAAACGTGGCTGAACAGTTTAACGTCAATCGTGCAGATCAGGACCAGTTTGCCTTGGTGAGCCAACAACGCACCGCAAGCGCGCAAGCCAAAGGCTTTTTTTCTAAAGAAATCGTGCCAGTTGAAATCCCTCAGCGTAAGGGTGATGCTGTTGTGATTGATACCGATGAACATCCACGTGCATCAACCACCCTTGAAGGTTTAAGCAAACTTAAACCTGTGGTTAAAGCAGATGGCACAGTCACTGCGGGGAATGCTTCAGGCATCAACGATGGTGCAGCAGCTCTACTGATTGCTTCTGATGATGCAGTTCAGGCTTACAACTTAAAACCACGTGCCAAGATCATTGCTTCAACAGCCGTAGGTGTAGAACCACGCATTATGGGTTTTGCTCCTGCACCAGCCATTAAAAAATTACTTAAACAAGCCAACCTGACTTTAGAGCAGATGGATGTGATTGAGCTCAATGAAGCGTTTGCTGCACAAGCTTTGGCAGTGACCCGTGATTTAGGTTTGCCAGATGATAGCAACAAGGTAAATCCAAACGGTGGTGCCATTGCATTGGGCCATCCACTGGGTGCATCAGGTGCACGCCTCGTGACGACAGCCTTGAACCAACTTGAGCAAACAGGTGGTCGTTATGCCTTGTGTTCAATGTGTATTGGTGTGGGCCAAGGCATTGCTTTGATTATTGAGAGAGTCTAATCATGAGCCAGTTATATGCCAGCTTGTTTTATCAAAAAGACGTCACTGACATCTTTAGTGACTCATCTTTAATCAAATATATGATTCAGGTTGAAGTTGCGTTAGCTCAAGCACAGGCAAAAGTTGGTGTGATTCCTCAAAATGCGGCTAATACAATTGCCCAAGTAGCTGAGCAGGCAATAGAAAAGTTTGACTTTTCAGCTTTGGCTGTCGCAACTGGCTTAGCTGGAAATATCGCAATTCCATTTGTAAAACAGCTTACAGCAATTGTTAAAGATGTTGATGAAGATGCTTCGCGTTATGTGCATTGGGGTGCAACGAGTCAGGATATTTTAGACACAGCTTGTATTTTGCAATGTCGTGATGCGTTGAACATTGTGGAAGCTCAACTTCAACAATGTTATGCGACTGCATTACAGCAAGCCAAGCAATATCGCCATCAAGTCATGATTGGGCGTACATGGTTACAGCAAGCTTTACCCATTACTTTGGGGCATAAACTTGCTCGTTGGGCTTCTGCATTTAAACGTGATTTAGACCGTATTCAAGCTATGAAGTCACGTGTACTGACTGCTCAGTTAGGTGGTGCTGTGGGTTCATTAGCTTCTTTGCAAGATCAAGGTTCACTTGTGGTTAATGCATTTGCGAAGCAACTGAATCTGACTGTACCGACAAGCACATGGCATGGTGAGCGCGATCGTATTGTAGAAATTGCAAGTGTGCTTGGCATGATTGTCGGGAATACGGGCAAGATGGCACGGGATTGGTCACTGATGATGCAAACTGAAATTGCAGAGTTGTTTGAGCCAACCGCCAAGGGGCGTGGTGGTTCATCGACTATGCCTCATAAGCGTAATCCAGTCGCAGCAGCATCCGTATTAGCTGCGGCGAATCGTGTACCAGCACTTATGTCTAGCATCTATCAAAGTATGGTGCAGGAACATGAGCGTAGCTTAGGTGCATGGCATGCAGAATGGTTAGCAGTTCCAGAAATCTTTCAGCTTTGTGCTGGAGCATTAAGTCGTACTGGTGAAGTCTTACAAGGTTTTGAAGTTAATGCTCAGCATATGCAACAGAATCTTGAATGTACGAATGGATTGATTATGGCAGAAGCTGTAATGATGGCACTTGCTCCTAAAATTGGACGTTTAAATGCTCATCATTTAGTTGAAGCTGCATGTAAAACAGCGGTAGCACAAAACCAGCATTTGTTTGATGTTGTTAGCCAACTAGAAGAAGTGAAAGGACAGTTTAGCCAAGCAGAAATACGGGATATTTTCAAACCGGAAAACTATTTGGGCAATATTCAGCAACAGATTGATGCAGTTTTGCAGGAAGCACAAGGAGAGTCAAATTGAAACAGACTATTAGCAATCGCCAAGGAAAACAGCTAGCTGTTTATATTGACGGTTTAAAAGATGCTCCTGTGCTTGTGTTCTCTAATTCATTAGGCACAGACCATGGTATGTGGCAGTCACAGGTAAGTGAATTAAAAAGTCATTTTAATGTCATTACATACGACACACGTGGTCATGGTGAAAGTGATGTAGTTAGTGGCACCACATTGCAAAACTTAGCTGAAGATGTGGTTGATATTTTAAATGCCTTGAGTGTTGAAAAAGCTCATTTTTGTGGCATTTCAATGGGTGGAATTACTGGGCTTTGGTTGGGTATTCATCATCCAGAGCGCTTTTTAAGTATTACTGTTGCGAACTCGGCAGCCAAAATTGGTCAGGCGGAGGCTTGGTTGAGTCGTGCTGACTCGGTAGAACAAAATGGTTTAGCTGAGTTGGTAAAAACCACGCATACCCGCTGGTTCAGTGAAAAATTCGACTATCAACATAATGTTGTTGCGCAGACGACGATTCAAAGTCTTGCAAACACACCGGCACAAGGTTATGCAAATGCATGTCGTGCTTTAGCGTATGCCGATTTAAGAGATGAAATTGCACAAATCCAAATTCCGGTACTGCTGGTTGCGGGAACAGAAGATCCAGTAACTACAGTAGCAGATGCTGAGTTTATGCAGTGCGCTATCAACAATAGTCAGATTGCTAAATTGGAAGCATCTCATCTTTCTAATATTGAGCAACCGCAAAGATTTACTCAGGAATTGACTAGGTTTATTCAGCAAATCTAATAGCTTAGTGATTTAAAAGGAATTGGCCTTAAGGAGGCAAATATGGCGTCTCAGGATTACGCTGCACCAAATAAAAGTATCGATGCTCAAGCATTAATTAATGATGCTCCACTCAGTAAGTATCAATGGATGATCGCAATCATCTGTTTCTTAATTATTTTTACTGATGGTATTGATACTGCTGCAATGGGTTTTATTGCACCAGCTTTGGCACAAGACTGGGGAGTTGATCGCTCTCAGTTAGGTCCAGTAATGAGTGCTGCACTTGGTGGAATGATTATTGGCGCTTTGGTTTCTGGCCCAACAGCTGACCGCTTTGGGCGAAAAATTGTTCTAGCTATTTCAATGTTTGTATTTGGTGGTTTTACCTTAGCTTCTGCTTATGCAACCAACTTAGATAGTCTTGTTGTTTTACGTTTTTTGACAGGTATTGGGCTTGGTGCAGCGATGCCAAATGCCACTACGTTGTTTTCTGAATACTGTCCAACTCGCATTCGTTCACTGCTCGTGACCTGTATGTTCTGTGGTTATAACTTAGGTATGGCAACTGGTGGTTTTATCAGTAGTTGGCTGATCCCGACTTATGGTTGGCACAGTCTATTTTTACTTGGCGGCTGGTCACCTTTGATCTTAATGATTTTAGTGATTTTAGTTTTACCTGAGTCTTACCGCTTTTTAATTGTGAAAGGTAAGAATCCTGAAAAAGTACGCAAAATCTTAAATCATATTGCGCCAGCTCAGATCCAAAATGCGACTGGATTTCACGTACCTGAAGAGAAAACTGAAACAGCTCAAAAGAAAAATGTCTTTGGAATTATGTTTTCTAAACCATATGCAAAAGGAACACTTTTACTTTGGTTGATCTATTTCATGGGGCTCGTGGTTGTTTACTTGCTTACAAGCTGGTTACCAACGCTTATGCGTGAAACAGGTGCCTCAATGGAGCGTGCTGCATTTATCGGTGGATTGTTCCAGTTCGGTGGTGTGGTAAGTGCCTTGTTTATTGGTTGGGCGATGGACAAATTCAACCCGAACCGAGTGATTGCTATTTTCTACTTTGCTGCAGGTCTATTTGCGATTGCTGTTGGTCAAAGCTTAGGAAATTCAACATTACTTGCAGTATTGGTGCTTTGTGCGGGTATCGCAATTAACGGTGCGCAATCTTCAATGCCTGCGTTAAGCGCTCGTTTCTATCCAACGCAGTGCCGTGCAACTGGCGTGTCTTGGATGACTGGTATTGGACGCTTCGGTGCAGTATTTGGTGCTTGGATTGGTGCTGTGTTACTCGGTAATGATTGGTCGTTTACCGCCATTCTTAGTTTATTACTAATTCCAGCGACTGCTGCGGCTGTTGCTGTATTTGTTAAATCAATTGTTGCGCATACCGATGCAACTTAATAGAGGTCTATCACAATGAATGATGAACAACGCTATAAACAAGGCATTGAGGTGCGGACTGAAGTTTTGGGTGAAAAGCATGTTGGTCGGTCTTTGCAAAATCTGAATGACTTTAACCAAGATTTTCAAAATTTTATTAGCCGTTATGCATGGGGTGAGGTGTGGTCTCGTCCAGGCTTACCGCGTCATACACGTAGTTTAGTCACTATCGCAATTTTATTGGCGCTTGGTCGTGAAGACGAACTACGCATGCATTTACGTGCTTGCTTTAACAATGGCGTAACTAAAGAAGATTTAAAAGAGCTGATCTTACACAGTTCACTCTATGCAGGTTTACCTGCTGCAAACGCTGCAATGCATATGGCTGAAGAAGTCTTTAAAGAGTTGGGGATAGAAGTAAACCCAATTGCAGCGAAAGAACAGGATTAAGGAGATAAAGATGTCACAACATAGCTGGGGTGCCTACGCCCAACGTAATACAGATGATCATCCACCAGCGTATACGCCAGGTTATAAAACAAGTGTATTACGTTCGCCAAAAAATGCATTGATCTCAATTAATGAGACTTTAACTGAAGTTACTGCACCGCATTTTTCTTCAAATCTGTTTGGCCCGAAAGATAATGATTTGATTTTGAACTATGCCAAAGATGGTTTGCCAATTGGTGAGCGTGTCATTGTTCATGGCTATGTTCGTGACCAATTTGGTCGTCCTGTAAAAAATGCACTTCTAGAAGTATGGCAGGCCAACGCTTCTGGCCGTTACCGTCATCCAAACGACAAGTTTATTGGTGCAATGGATCCTAACTTTGGTGGTTGTGGTCGTACCTTAACTGATGAAAACGGTTTTTATATTTTCCGTACCATTAAACCGGGTCCGTACCCATGGCGTAACCGTATTAATGAATGGCGTCCTGCACATATTCATTTCTCTTTAATTGCTGATGGTTGGGCTCAGCGCCTAATTTCGCAGTTTTATTTTGAAGGCGATACGCTCATTGACACTTGCCCAATCTTAAAAACGATTCCTTCTGAAGATCAACGTCGTGCCTTGATTGCACTAGAAGATAAAAACAACTTTATCGAAGCTGATAGCCGTTGTTACCGTTTTGACATCACTTTACGTGGCCGTCGAGCGACTTACTTCGAAAATGAATTGACTTAATCGGGAGCACGAGCATGAATAACTGGAATTTTCAGGAACTAAAAGAAACTCCATCTCAAACAGGTGGACCTTACGTTCACATTGGCTTATTGCCACAACAAGCAAATATTGAAGTATTTGAAAACAACTTTAATAACCAGTTAGTACAAGATCAGACCAAAGGTGAGCGTATTCGTCTTGAAGGCCAAGTGTTTGACGGATTAGGTTTACCGCTACGCGATGTGCTGATCGAAATTTGGCAAGCCGATGCGAATGGTATTTATCCAAGTCAGGCAGATACGCGTGAGCAAAAAGCTGACCAGGCATTTCAAGGTTGGGGCCGTACAGGTGCAGACTTTGAAACGGGTGTTTGGAGCTTTAATACAATTAAGCCGGGCGCGACAGCAGGCCGTAAAGGTTCAACTCAAGCACCTCATATTGCATTAGTCATTTTCGCTCGCGGTATTAACTTAGGTCTTCATACACGAGTTTATTTTGAAGATGAAGCTGAAGCAAATGCCAACGACCCGATTCTAAATAGCATTGAGTGGGCACCACGTCGCCAAACACTTATTGCGAAACGTTTTGAAGAAAATGGTGAAGTTGTTTACCGCTTTGATATTCGCATTCAAGGCGATGACGAAACTGTATTTTTTGACATTTAAGAAATACCTAAGGCTACACCTGATTATTCAAGGATGCGTGTAGCCTTTTTAAGGATGAACCATATGAACATGAAAGCATTATTAAGCCTAAGTTTGCTTGCACTCCCATTTTTTACAGCACAGGTGAATGCTGAACCTGTTGCTTTAGCCGCTCAAACACAACCTGCCGCTACAGCCGTTAAAACGATTGTTCCGATTACCGCAAAAACCAAAGAACAAGCTTTGGCACAAGCTCAGGTCATTGCAAATACAGCAGATGCTGATTTGGCAGAGTTTCGTATCGATTTACTCAGTTTCGCGAGTGATACAAAACAAGTGATTGCCTTGGGTCATGAGTTAAAAAAGATTTTAGGCAATAAACCAATGATCGCCACAATTCGTACCAAAAACGAAGGTGGCCAGCTTGAAATTAGTGATGTGGATTATGGTAAGACTTATCAGGCTTACTTAAAGAGTCCGTTCATGGACTGGTTAGATGTTGAAATGTTCCGTGATCAAAAAGTAGTTTTAGACATTGTTCAAAAAGCACATCAAAAGAAAGTGCTCGTTGTCATGTCTAATCATGACTTCCAAAAAACACCAAGCCAAGATGAAATTGAAAAACGCTTATTAAAACAAGATCAAATGGGTGCAGATATTCTCAAAATTGCCGTAATGCCAAAATCTAAACAAGATGTTTTCACTTTAATGAACGCAACTTTAAAGGTAAGCCAGCAAACCACTAAACCTTTATTGACGATGTCAATGGGGCAATTAGGTACGATTTCTCGTGTTGCGACTGGCAATATGGGCGGAAGTTATAGCTTTGGCATGATTGGTCAGGCTTCTGCACCGGGTCAAATTGATGTGACCAAGCTCAAACAGATTTTACAAACCGTTCAACCAACAAACCCATAAATCATAAGGATATGATGAAATGAATACATTACGTTTAACTACTCTTGCATTAGGTTTGATGGTTTCAGGAGTAGCGGCAGCACAAACTTATGTTGTTGATCGTTATCAAGACGATAGCAATAAAGGCTCTTTACGCTGGGCAATTGAACAAGCCAATGCAAACCCAAGCGAAGCTAGCGACATTTTGATTCAAGCAGTAGGCAAAGCGCCTTATGCGATTAAATTAAATAGTGCACTTCCTGAAATTAAAGCACCTGTCAAAATCATTGGTACACAGTGGGATAAAACTGGCGAATACATCGCAATTGATGGTTCAAATTATATTAAAGGCGAAGGGGCGAAAGCTTGTCCCGGTGCAAACCCTGAGCAGTACGGCACCAATGTACGTACTATGACTTTACCGGGATTGGTACTACGTGACGTCAACAATGTCACTTTAAAAGGTTTAGACATTCATCGCTTCTGTATTGGGGTATTGATTAACCGCTCGAGCAATAACCTCATCTAACATAACCGTATTAGTAATAACTACGGCGGTGCTGGTGTCATGCTCACTGGTGATGATGGTCAAGGTAACCCAACCGCAACCACGACCAATAACAACAAAGTTTTAGACAATATTTTCCAAGACAATGGTGATGGTCTAGAGCTGACACGTGGTGCTGCGTTTAACTTAATTGCGAATAACCATTTTGTTTCAACCAAAGCAAACCCAGAACCATCACAAGGTATTGAAATTTTGTGGGGTAATGATAATGCGGTAGTTGGTAATAAATTCGAAAACTATTCAGATGGCTTACAGATCAACTGGGGTAAGCGTAACTATATTGCCTACAACGAAATGACCAATAACTCGATTGGTTTCAACATGACGGGTGATGGCAATATTCTTGATAGTAATAAAGTACATGGTAATCGTATTGGTGTAGCCATCCGTTCTGAAAAAGATGCAAATGCAAAAATTACATTGACTAAAAACCTGATTTGGGACAATGGTAAAGATATTAAACGCTGTGAAGCGGGTGGTTCATGTGTACCAGATCAGCGTTTGGGTGCAATTGTATTTGCTGTGCCTGCACTTGAGCATGCCGGATTTGTAGGTTCTCGTGGTGGCGGTGTGGTTGTTGACCCATCTAAACAACAAAAAACATGTACTCAGCCAAATGAACAAGGCTGTAATGCTCAACCTAATCAGGGTATTAAAGCTCCTAAATTAACTGCAAATAAAGGTTCAGTTGCTGTAGAAGTCAATGGCTTGCCAAATCAACGCTATCAAGTTGAATTTTTTGGTAATCAAAATGCGTCATCAAAAGAAGCTGAGCAATATTTAGGAGCAATAACTGTTGCTACAGATGCACAAGGGATCGCAAAAGCGAATTGGAAGCCGTCTGTAAAAGTTGCCTCAATTACAGCGAATATTACTGATCGTTTTGGCGCAACTTCTGAGCTTGGTTTTACAAGTGTTAAATAACAATAAGGAAAGCGCCTCATATGAGGCGCAGCATAGAAATGATAAAAGGGACTTGAAATGCCAAATTTAATGAAATTGAGTGTTTTAACGCTCGCTGTATTAGGTAGCCAATTTGCGCTCGCGAATGAGCCTTGGTCACAAGACCGTCAATGGTTGCTAGGTGACTGGAATGGAAAACGCCAGCAATTAGAGCAGCAGGGCTATAAATTTACAGCTTCTATTATGAGCCAAAGTGCCACAAATTTAGATGGTGGTTACAACGACAGCAATACTTTTGAAAATGCTGCACAACTTTCTTTAGGTGCAAACCTAGATTTAGAAAAAATTGCTGGATGGAAAGATACAACAGCAAGCGTAATCGTGACCAAACGTGATGGTAATGCATTAACTCTCGAGCGTATTAAAGACCCACGTTCTAGCCAATTGGGTAATGCTCAAGAGATTTATGGTCGCGGTAAAATCTGGCGTTTATCTCAAGCATGGGTGAAGAAGGGTTTTATCGATAATACTGTACAGGTCAAATTTGGCCGTATGGGAATGTCAGAAGACTTTAATAGTTCTCAATGTGAATTTCAGAACTTATTGCTTTGCGGTGGACAACTAGGAAAATCAATCGGTTCAATTTGGTATAACTCACCAGTAGGTGTTTGGGCGACAAACGTTAAATATCAGTTTGCGCCTGAATGGACTTTGGGATTGGGGGTGTATGAGGTCAATCCAGACAACATTAAAACCGAATCAAATAGTGATGGTTTTAATCTGGATATGAACAATGTGAAGGGCGCCACCATACCAGTTGAACTTGCATGGAAACCAAAACTTGCTGCCTTTAATCGCTTGCCGGGTGAATATAAAGTAGGTGCACTGTATTCAACCGCCGAAGCAAATGATATTAAAACTGCGGGTAAAGTGCATGACGGGAAACAAAGTTTCTGGATTAATGTACAACAACAACTGACGAATAAAGGCGAAGATCCGAAACGCGGTTTATATGTAAGTTTTAATGGCGTTGTAAATGATAAGGCAACGACTTTTGTTCAAAGTACGCAACAACTTGCTCTTTGGTATAAGGGGCCATTTGATAGCCGTCCAAATGATTCGATTGGTTTTGGTATAGCCAATTATGTAGTTAATGACCGTGCTAAAGATAAACAGATCGCAACAAATGAAAGTCGTGGATATTACAGCTATGATTCGATTGCATCTGACTATATTCCAATTCAAGACGACGAACTAAATGTCGAGTTGAACTATACCTATCAATGGTCTCCGGCCGTCATGTTACGTCCAAACATCCAATATATTCATCAACCTGCTGGTGTAAAAGAAGTTGATGATGCTTGGGTGGCTGGTCTTAGTGTGAAAGTCAATTTTTAACAATATTGATGGCTGGTTAGACATAGTTTAACTGGCCCAAATGCTTGAACTATTCGGGTTCAGTATATGTGGAGTAGGATCTATGTCTGAATCAGATTCTAAGTTTCATATCTTATTCAAAATATGGTGTTTTATATTAGGTCTAGTTTTATTGGCTACTGGTGTTTTTTATATCGTAGGTGGCGGAAAGCTAGTATCTCTTGGTGGTTCTTGGTATTTCCTTATCTCAGGACTGTTTATAACCATTTCGGCAATTAGTATTTTCCGTAAAAAAGCACTGGGTGTCTGGATTTTTGCGGCTGTTTTTGTTGGTACCGTAATTTGGTCATTTGTTGATGCTGGATGGGAATTTTGGCCGCTATTTTCGCGCTTAATGTTTCCTGCCGGTCTTTTTGCTGCGTTGTTATTTACCTTACCTTCAATTCGACGTTACCAATTTCAAACGAGCTTGGCATCTTCATCCTATGCTATAGGTGGACTAGTTGTTGTAGGTATGTTGATTGCGCTCTATCAAATGTTCCAACCGCATCCAACAGTAGCAAGTTCAGGTGAAAAACTACCTCTAGTACCAGTTGATCCTGCAAAAAAACAGGTAAATTGGGAAAATTATGGTAATGATGCAGGTGGTAGCCGCTTTGTTGCTCTCGATCAAATTAACCGAGATAACGTTCATAAATTAAAAGAAGCTTGGCGCTTTAGAACGGGCGACTTTACAACGGGGAGCGGTAATGGGGCTGAAGACCAAATGACTCCGCTACAAGTTGGAAATAAAGTGTTTTTATGTACACCACATAACAACATTTTTGCGATAGATGCCGACTCGGGCAAGCAACTCTGGAAAGCTGAGGTGAACTCTACAGCCGATGCTTGGGAACGTTGCCGCGGTGTTGCATACTTTGATTCAACTAAACCGCTTGTACAACCAACTTTAGCTGGTGCAAATGCAGTAACTGCGGTTGCAACCAATACAGCATGTCCACGCCGTGTATATACTAATACACCTGATGGTCGTTTAATTGCAGTGAATGCAGATAACGGTCAGCGCTGTGCTGATTTTGGTGTAAATGGAACGGTTGATTTGCTAGAAGGTCTTGGTGCTGGAACAAAAGCTCCACGTTTTGAAGTGACTTCTGCACCGACTATTGCTGGAACAACCATTGTGGTGGGTAGCCGTATTGCCGACAACGTGGCCGCAGATATGCCGGGTGGTGTTATCCGTGGTTATGACGTGATTACGGGTAAACTTCGCTGGGCATTTGACCCGCGTAATCCAAACCCGAACTATGTTCTTAAACCGGGTGAAACCTATAAACGTAGTTCGGCAAACTCATGGGCTGCAATGTCATATGATCCGCAAATGAATACGGTGTTTTTACCTATGGGTAGTTCATCAGTAGATGTTTGGGGGGGGAATCGTAATCCATTAGATCATAAATATAATTCTTCTGTATTAGCACTTGATGCAACAACCGGTAAAGAGAAGTGGGTATATCAAACTGTTCATAATGATTTATGGGACTTTGATTTACCAATGCAACCGAGTTTGGTTGACTTCCCATTAAAAGATGGTACGACTAAACCAGCTGTTGTCATTGGAACCAAATCAGGTCAATTCTTTGTTCTTGACCGAGTAACGGGTAAACCTTTGACTAAAGTAATTGAACAGCCAGTTAAAGCTGCGAATATTCCGGGTGAGCAATACAGCGCAACTCAACCACGTTCAGTTGAAATGCCTCAAATTGGTAATCAGACTTTAACTGAGTCGGATATGTGGGGTGCTACGCCGTTTGATCAGCTCATGTGCCGTATTAACTTTAAGTCAATGCGTTACGAAGGATTATTTACTGCACCGGGTACTGATGTATCATTAAGCTTCCCAGGCTCTTTGGGCGGCATGAACTGGGGTAGCATCGCTTTTGACCCGACTCATCGTTATATGTTCGTGAACGATATGCGCCTTGGCTTATGGATTCAATTGATGGAGCAAACTCCTGAAGATATTAAGATTCAGGCGAATGGTGGAGAGAAGGTAAATACAGGTATGGGTGCTGTACCAATGAAAGGTACACCATATAAAGTGAATAAAAACCGCTTTATGTCAGCACTAAGTATTCCTTGTCAAAAACCGCCATTTGGTACCATGACTGCGATTGATTTGAAAACTCGTCAGGTTGCATGGCAGGTACCATTAGGTACAGTAGAAGATACTGGGCCTATGGGAATTAAGATGGGCTTAAAAGCACCGATCGGTATGCCAACAATTGGCGGGCCGATGGCAACTCAAGGTGGTTTGGTTTTCTTTGCTGCTACACAAGATTACTACTTACGTGCATTTGATTCATCTACAGGTAAAGAACTGTGGAAATCACGTATGCCAGTAGGTAGCCAAGGAACACCTATAAGCTATGTTTCACCTAAAACAGGTAAACAGTATGTAGTTGTTACCGCAGGTGGAGCACGTCAATCACCTGATCATGGTGATTATGTGATCGCTTATAGTTTAGAACAATAATTAAGTTAGGCAAAAGAGAGTATTTCTCTTTTGTCTTTATATTTAATATATTTTTTGTATAAAATGATAAAAGTAATTTCTATATTTTTAACTAGATAGCTTTACCAAATAGTAAAAAAGTGCTTGATGTTGTTGCTAAACTTAAGATAGCCTTATGGTCATTTCATCCTGAACGCTAGATATAGTCTAATGATTGACCATTTTCTTATAATGTTTTACCTATAAATAAAAACTTAACTTTTATTAAGTTTTGTTTAACTTAAGGTTGTGAATTTTAATTAGAAATAAACATTATTAGGTTTTTAATCTTAAAAATTAGGTTTTTTTTGTAGGAAAAACGAGCATAAATATATATTTATATTATATTTATATAATTTATTAGGTTGAGCTAGAATGATCGACGCAGATTATTACTACCCAGTAATAATTTGTATTTCAGGAATTTAAGCTCTTATTAGCTTAAGGCTCATCGAAAGATGGGCCTTTTTTTATGGGTGAAACAAAATGATTTTTTAATTCTGCTCAATAGCCTAAGCAAAATTAAAAGTTAAATAATGAATAAATCACAAAAAATAGTCTTTAATGACAAGAAGTGTATGATTTGATAAATTAAAGCCACTTGATAATAATAGGTGATGTAATGAGATTTTTGGTTCTTGCAACTTTATCTGGTTTAGCCTTGATGGGTTGTGCTTCTGTTCAGCAAGCACCGAATACACAAGAGACAATACGCTATGCTTCTAGCCCATGCTTTGGTGCATGTCCGATTTATTCTGTAGAAGTAACACCTACGGGTTTAATTCGCTTTGAAGGTAAGCAATATACAAAAGCAATTGGTGTTAAAGAAATACAAGGTAGCGTAAAAGATTATCAAAAACTTGCAAAGGATTTAAAAACTTATCGTCCTCAAACAGGAACTCAATCAAAAACTGCAGGTTGCCAGCAAACAGCGACCGATATGTCTAGCTATTACATTACTTGGATTCAACCAAATGGTACTGAAACAAAATTAAGCCATTACACAGGTTGTATCTCTCCAGCAAATAATAGATTGAATAAAGTTATGGAAAAGTTACCTGAACAGTTAGGCATTAAAGATCTAATTTAATGATAAAAGCCCCAAAATCTTGGGGCTTTTTCTTGTTAAGACGAATTATATACTTAAGAGTTTTATTTTAAGTATTTCTAAAAGAATCAGCGTATAATACATATTATAAAAACATATATTGATGAGAGTAGTTATATGTCAAATATTGTCTATGCTTTCTTAGGTGGTTTGCTACTGGGCATTGCAACAGTTGGGTATTTATATATAAATGGCCGTATAGCCGGAATTAGTGGTTTGCTTGCTCAAGTCATCAATCCTACTAAAGACACCTTTAAGAGTTCGGCATTCTGGTTTATTGCGGGACTCGTGATTACACCTTTCATATATGGTTATTTTTATCAGCCTGAAATTGAAATTAAAGCCAATATATTTGCCCTTATTTTAGCAGGCGTACTTGTGGGCTTTGGAACACGGTTAGGGTCGGGTTGTACAAGCGGTCATGGTATTTGTGGTATGAGCAGGCTATCAAAACGCTCGATGATTGCGACAGCAGTTTTTATGTTTGCTGGCATGTTAACGGTTTATATCATTCGTCATGTGTTGGGGTAATCTTATGAAAAATATTTTTGCTTTTTTATTTGGTAGCTTATTTTCATTGGGTTTAATGATCTCTGGCATGTCTAATCCAGAAAAGGTATTAGGTTTTCTAGATATCTTTGGGCAATGGGATATCAGCTTAATGTTTGTAATGTTGGGGGCTATTGCTGTGGCATTTATCCCTTTTCAAAAGGCTATAAAAAGCCCTAAAACACTCTTTAATGAACAAATTCAATTACCAACGAATACGCAGATTGACCAAAGGTTAATTGTAGGCGCTTTTATTTTTGGTATAGGCTGGGGAATAGCAGGCATATGTCCAGCGCCCGCGTTAACACTTATTGGATTAGGACATTTTGAAGCGCTTTATTTTATTGTCGCAATGTTATTAGGAATGTTTATTTATCGAATTTTAAATAAAGGAAATTAAACCTATGCAACAACCTCTAGTAAAAGATTTTTTTGATGAAAATACCAATACTTTCAGCTATGTTGTTGCGGATTTAGCGACTCGTCAATGCGCTATTATTGATAGCGTGCTTGACTACGATGCCGCATCGGCCACTACAAAAACAACTCATGCTGATCTGATTATTGATTATATCTTGGCTCAAAACTTCAAAGTACAATGGATTTTAGAAACCCATGTACATGCCGACCATATGACTGCGGCTCAATATTTAAAATCTAAATTGGGCGGTACAATTGCAATTAGTCAAAAAATTTCAGTAGTACAAGAAACATTTTCTGCTATCTATAATTTTGATTTTAAGAAATTTAACGAAAATCAGCCTTTTGATTATTTATTTGATGATTATGAACATTTCAAAATAGGAGAGATAGAAGCCTATAACATTCCTACACCAGGGCATACGCCCGCTTGCTTAAGCTATGTGATTGCTGATGCTGTTTTTGTAGGTGATACTTTATTTATGCCCGATTATGGCTCGGCCAGATGCGACTTTCCTAAAGGAAGTGCTGCTGAGCTTTATGATTCGGTACAAAAACTTTATACACTTCCTGACGACATGCGCATGTTCTTATGCCATGACTATAAGCCCGAAGGCCGTGATGAATATATCTGTCAAACAGATATAAAAACTCAAAAGCAAAGCAATATTCATTTAAATCGACGAGTTTCCAAGAACTCATTCATCAAAATGCGTCAAGAAAGAGATGCTACTTTGGCAATGCCAAAATTAATTTTGCCTTCAATTCAAATTAATATGAATGGTGGAAATTTTCCGGAACCTGAAGCGAATGGTATCCGTTATTTAAAAATCCCATTTAATTATTTTTAGAAATAGCCTAAGCATATATTCCGATCATTTCACTTATTAAAATAGCCTAAGCAAAAAATTAATCTTATGAAAATAGCCTAAGCAAAATTTAGAGAACTTGTCTTAAATCGCGCGCCGTCTCTTGCAATAGCGGCAAAATGTGTTGAACTAAATATTCTTCAGTTGTTTTCATGGTCGGAGAAACAATATTTAGAGCTGCAACCACTTTAAAGTCTTGCCCATAAATCGGTACGGCGAGCGCATGAACGCCTAATTCGTGTTCTTCACGCGAATAGCACCAATCTTGTTCTCGAATTTCTTTTAATAACTCTAAAAATTTATCATTTTCGACATGCGTATATTTAGTTAGACGCTGAAGTGGATATTTTTGGAGCCAGTCTAATTGTTCTTCTTGGCTTAAATGTGCCAGTAAAATTTTTCCAGCTGAGGTTGCATGAGCAGGCAAGCGATTACCCAAGTGCAAACCATATGGATTTACACGGTCAGTTTGTTGATGGGCTGCACTACGGGCAATGGTAATGGCTTCATAACCATCAAGTACCATCACTGAATAAATAAGAGAGGTTTGGTTAGTTAACAGATTTAATAAAGGTTGAGATACTTTCGGAAGCTGAGCCGCACCTAAATAAGCTCCTGAAAATTTAAGAACTTTTGGGGTTAAATAATAATAGTGGCCATCTGACTCAAGATATCCTAAATATTCTAATGTTAATAAATGACGTCTTGCTGCCGCTCGGGTGAGTCCAGTTTTTTCGGCTGCCATAGAAATGTTTAAACGATGTTGATTACTACTAAAGCTATCTAAAATCGCCATGCCTTTACCAATGCCAGCAATGTAATCTTCATGACGAATCGTTTTTTTGTTGTCCTGATTCTGGATTATCCGTTCATCTTTACTCATTACTGATCCTTGTACGATAGAAGCTTAGTAGATCAATTTGCTTTACTGAAAAAGTTTAATGATTTCATGTCGCAAAAATTGATGCCTTAAATTATCCCTTAAATCTTCGTGCCAAAACATACCCATTTTAATATTGGTTATCTCAAAAGGCAGAGAATGTAAGCGAATTGCAGCACTATAAGACAAATGCTGCAAAATCATTCGAGGCATAGTAAGTATTGCGTCGGCTTGAGCTCCCAAAACTTGTAACGCTGTTGAGTAGTTTTGACAGCGCATAAATACATTTCTTGAAATTTTTTGGTGTTGATTTAAATAAATATCTTCAAGTAAAGCGCCCGTACGGCGTGAGGAAACACCAATATGCCGACCACTGATGTAAGTAGATAAATCGACTTCTTTAAGTTGACTGCAAATGACGAACTCGTCTGTTACCAAATGATCAAAGGTAATTTTGGGTGATAAATATTGTTCTAGGTCAATCACGAAATCGAGCTGCTGTGTCGCTAAGTCAGTCATAATATGTTTTCGATCTAGCTTCATACTCACAAACTGCAAATCTAAATTAAGATTTTGAAAATGTTGAGCCAGTCTTGGAAGAATAATTGGCTCAATTTCATCATGCACGGCGATTTTTAAGTTTTTTAAGCTTGTTGGATCGAACACATGCTTCTGCTGGCTAATATTTTGAATGGTTAAAAGTGCTTGCTTAACAGTTGGGTAAATCTGCTCGGCAAAAGGAGTGGCAGACATTTTATTGCCTACTCGTATAAATACATCATCTTCAAGTTGCTGACGTAACCGCTGCAAAGCATGACTTGCCGCTGACTGCGTAATATTAAGGCTACTTGCCGCATTTGAAATACTTTTTTGCTCATAAATCGCGATAAAAAGCGGATATAAATTGATATCAATCCGGTGGAAAAAACTTAGGTCTAGGCCATGTAGGTTATGAATATTATTCATGAGATGTTATTTAATAAAATCATTTCATTCATATTAAGTTTCAAGTTATGTTGATGTAAAGACCAGATAATGATGTGAAGGAAAAAAGAATGTTTGAACTTTCAAAGAAGGCTCAAGATTTTGCTGAGCGAACAAAAAAATTTATTTTAGAAGAAATAGAACCTAGCGAAGCAAAATTTTGGGAAGAGGTTCATGAGTTAAATCCAGATGGAAACTGGAAAAAATGGCAGTGGCCTGAACTGTTAGAAACTCTGAAAACTAAAGCTAAACAAGCCGGTCTTTGGAATATGTTTTTACCCGATGAAAAGTTGGGTGCTGGGTTAACTGTTCAAGAATATGCGCATATTGCTGAATTGACTGGCCGCAGCTTATTGGCACCTACCGTTTTTAACTGTAATGCACCGGATACCGGAAATATGGAGGTGTTATGGCGCTATGGTAATGAACAGCAAAAACAACAATGGTTACAGCCTTTATTGGACGGAAAAATTCGCTCTGTTTTTTGTATGACTGAACCAGATGTGGCTTCAAGCGATGCAACCAATATGCAAGCGACTGCACTCATCGACGGTAATGAAATTGTTTTAAATGGCAAAAAATGGTGGTCGTCTGGTTTAGGTGACCCAAATGCTAAAGTCATTATTTTTATGGCCCATACTCCAGATGAAACCAAAGACCGCCATCATCAACACTCTATGGTTTTAGTACCGATTGATACGGCGGGTGTGGAGATTCAACGGATGTTACCTGTGTTTGGCGACTACGATGCGCCACATGGACACGGTGAGGTTCACTTTAATAATGTTCGAGTACCTATTGAAAACTTTATTGGTGGAGCGGGTCAAGGTTTTGAAATTGCACAAGGGCGTTTAGGGCCAGGGCGTATTCATCATTGCATGCGCTGTATCGGGGCTGCTGAAAAAGCACTAGAACTGATGATTGATAGAGGCATGTCTAGAATGGCGTTTGGCAAAGAAATTTTAAAACTTGGTGGAAACCTCGAACGCGTAGCCGATGCACGGGTAGCCATAGATCAAGCTAGACTTTTAACCTTGTATGCTGCTTATAAAATGGATACTTTAGGAAATATGGCTGCTTTAACAGAAATATCTGCAATTAAAGTAGTCGCTCCAAGCGTTTTAGAAAAAGTAGTCGATATGGCGATTCAGCTACATGGTGGTGCAGGTGTTTCAAGAGATACGCCATTAACGGGTTTCTTTGCCCAAGCACGCAGTTTACGTTTAGCTGATGGTCCGGATGAAGTGCATAAAGGCATGATTGCCAAATTAGAGTTAGCCAAACGTGGTTATGGTCGTCATAAGAAAGTATAAGTTTAAAGGAAATAAATATGTCGGTAATTGATGTAGGCGGTGAAGTACGTGAAGGTGAAGAACTTGATATTGGGGCAGTTGAAAATTGGTTAAAGAACCAAGATGTTGAGCTGGTTGGTCCAGCAGTTGTTACTCAATATACGGGCGGTGCGTCGAATTGGACTTATCGTTTAAAATATGAAAATACCGATTTAATTTTACGACGTCCTCCTAAAGGAACAAAAGCGAAGTCGGCCCACGATATGGCCCGTGAATATATGGTGCAGAAAAACCTTGCACCGTATTATCCGGTGCTTCCTAAAATGGTGGCACTTTGTCAGGATGAGTCGGTCATTGGCTGTGATTTTTATGTCATGGAACGCATTGAAGGTATTATTCCTCGTGCAAAATTACCGCCTGAGCTTGGTTTTAATGAAGAAGATGTTCATCAACTTTGTGTAAACGTTATTGATAAGCTCATTGAGCTGCATCAAGTTCCATATGAGAACACCCCTTTAGCTGAACTAGGCAAAGGTACAGGATATTGCCGTAGACAAGTTGAAGGTTGGGATAAACGCTATGAAAAAGTCCGTACTATTAACGTTCCTTCATTTAAATATGTTCGAAAATGGCTAAACGATAATATCCCTCAAGACTCTACGACTTGTATTATTCACAATGATTGGCGTTTTGATAATGTGATTTTAGATCCAGAGCACCCAACAGAAGTGATTGGTGTGTTGGATTGGGAAATGGCGACTTTGGGTGATCCATTAATGGATTTGGGTAGCGCTTTGGCCTATTGGGTGGAACCTACGGATAATATGATTTTTAGATCGACGCGCCGTCAGCCTACTCATCTAAAGGGAATGTTCTCTCGTAAAGAAGTCGTTGAATATTATTTGCAAAAAACAGGTCTGGAGCCTCAGAACTGGGCTTTTTATGAAGTCTTCGGTGTATTCCGTTTAGCAGTGATTGCCCAGCAAATCTATTATCGCTATTACCATAAACAAACTCGAAATCCTGCTTTTAAAGATTTCTGGATTGTCATTCATGCGCTACATATTCGAGCTTTAAAACTTATCGCGCAACAAAAACTCCAAGAATCTGAATTTGCTCAGCAATCTCTACAGAAAATACAGGGTATTTTAAGAAAATGACCACAATTTATCTGGTAAGACATGGGCAGGCATCATTTGGTAAAAGTAACTATGATGAACTGTCTGAAAATGGTGAGGCTCAAGCGACGTTATTAGGACAATATTTTAAGCAAATATTGAAAGAACAACCTTATGTGGTTGCAGGAACCATGCAGCGTCATGAACAAACCGCACAACTTGCACTTAATGAATGCTTCCCAGATACAGTAATTCATCATAATAATTTATGGAATGAGTTTAACCACCAACAGGTTTTTGCACGTTATGAGCCACGTTTTGAACAGCCTGAGTTGTTAAAAGCTGACGTAGCACAAGAACAGAATCCTCGCGCTTATCTCGCCAAAATATTTGAAGGCGCAATTGGACGATGGACAGATGGAGATTTTCATCATGAATATGATGAGTCTTGGCCACACTTTAAAGAAAGAGTCGAAACAGCATTGCAGCAACTTTGTGATGAGTTAGCAAAAACCAAACCTCGCTATGCAATTGTTTTTACATCTGGTGGTGTGATTTCTGTTGCAATCGGCAAATTGCTTGAACTTAGCCCCAATCGAACTTTTGCGTTGAATTGGGCAATTGCTAATACAAGTCTCACGACTTTGCGGTTGGTTGGAAATGAAGCTCAGGTTTTAAGTTTAAATGAACATCATTTTATAAAAGCTGAGCGTCCAGATTTACTGACATGGATTTAAAAATAAGGATAAAAGCATGGCAAAGACAATTTTAATTACAGGTGCAAGTTCTGGTTTAGGCGCAGGTATGGCGCATGAATTTGCAGCCAAAGGTTATAACTTAGCGATTTGTGCACGCCGTTTAGACCGATTAGAGACTTTAAAAACCGAACTAGAAAATCAGTACGGTATTAAGGTAATTGCGAAAAGTCTGGACGTTACCAATTACGATCAGGTTTTTGAAGTTTTTCGTGCCTTTAAACAAGAATTTGGCTATTTAGACCGAATTATCGTAAATGCGGGAGTTGGAAATGGTCGCCGTATTGGTAAAGGTAATTTTGAGATTAATAGAGCCACGGCCGAAACAAACTTTATCTCTGCTTTAGCACAGTGTGAGGCAGCGATTGAAATTTTTAGAGCGCAAAATGCAGGTCATTTGGTGGTGATGTCATCCATGAGTGCGATGCGCGGATTACCAAAACATTTATCGACCTATGCGGCAAGTAAAGCTGCGGTTGCTCACTTGGCTGAAGGTATTCGTGCTGAATTACTGGATACGCCAATTAAAGTTTCTACAATTTTCCCGGGTTACATTCGCACAGAAATGAATGAAGGTGCTAAACATTTACCTTTTGAAGTAGATGCCAAAACAGGATGTAAAGCTTTGGTCAAAGCGATCGAAAAGCAACCTGTAAAAGCTTATGTGCCACAGTGGCCGTGGTTACCCATGAGTATTGCCATGAAGGTTTTGCCTTTAAAGTTGGTCAATAAATTAGGATAAAAAATACCCCCTAAAATTAGGGGGTAATATTTATTTAGAACTTTTTGGTGTAATTAACAAATAAACGATCTTCACCAAAGTCATTGCCGTGTTTTACATTGTAATCAATACGAATATATTGTAGAGCCACGCCTTTTAAGAATGGCTGCTGAAATGCATAGTTTAGAATAACGTTTGACTCGGTTTCATGGTTCTTTTCACCATTTGCTGCTTTAAAGTCATTGCCGTAAACATATTTCACCATCGCATTTAAACCCGGTACATAGTCTTTAAAATCGTAGCCATACATGACATGGTAAGACTTTTCATCTTCTTTAAAGAAGCCGGTGGCATTCCAGTTAATGAAATAGGTTTCTGGTAAGAAACCATCCGGTAGTGGGTAAGCCGACTCTCCAATAATTTGTTGGTAACCCAAACCAAAGGTATGGTTTTTTACTTTGACGGTTTCAAGTAACCCAATGTTCTGGGCATCAATATTAAAAGTATTACCGTCATCTTTCGCATTGAAGTATTTAAATTTGGAAGTTAGAGCAAAAGTTGGTTGTTTCCACGTATGTTCCAGCCCCACATAGTGTTTGTTGTAGAGGTCTTCCAAATTACCAAAGTAATATTCGCCCTTTAAAGACGGCGTAAATTGATAGCGCAGGTCAATGTAGTTAAGGCCATCAGATTCTTTAGTAATTCCATTTGATGTGAAAGAAAACTTTTTAAAGTCTTCTTCATTTCGGGGAGACACTTTTTCAACCCGACCAATTTCTGCATAAAGTTGATCTGAAAGTTGCGACTTAAGGTTAGTTCCCCAATATGAAGTAAGTAATTGTCGGCTCGCATCTACGGCAGTGACAGGTAAATCGAGCCAGAGTTCACCGACACTTAAAAGAGTTTTGTCATAACCTAGCTTTAAAGTCGCGCCGTATTTTAAATAGTCTGATGCCTGAGATTGTGTCTCTTTATTAAAAGGCAAAACAGTATCTGCCACGTGTTTGTCTGAACTTAAACGCACGGCGTATTGAACAGATGTATCGGCCCCAATCGTGATTGGCTTATCTGCTATGACTAACGGGGTGTCATGCATTTTCGATTTATAAAATAATGACGCTGCCTGAGACCAACTGCCGGTATCTTTTAAGGCATCATTATCAAAATCACGGTTGATATAGGCATTTTTTAAAGTGAATTTCCATTCATCTTCAGTTTGCTGATTTGGATTTGCGGCCCATGAGTTGCTGCACATCAGTAATAAAGTGGCAACAGCTAAAGTGTGTAGTTTAAAACGGTGAAATAATTTCATAATCCATTTCCCAAGTGTAAGCCAGTCCTCGGCACTAAATAATTTCTAATATTTCAGTACTCTCTAAGCGTTTAGTTAGAGAGTACATTTTTGCAATTGGTGAAACCTATTAATTTAATTTTTCAACCTTCATGCTTTCACTAAAGAATTTACAGCCTTTAAAAAGCAGAATTAGAGCCAGTACACACGACAGACCACCTACAATAGATAAAGAAGAACCCACCATTAACGGACTACCAAAAACTTTATCTGTGATAATGGCCACCAATGTTGTACCAATGCCGAGCCCAATTAAGTTACTCACCAAAAGGAAGAGGGCAGAAAGGCGTGCTCTAAATTGGTTTGGGGCTAACATTTGCAAAGCAGTTGCTGAAATTACTAGAGGGAAAGATGCAAAGAACATTGCAGGAATCAGTAAGCTAACTGAAAGCCAGAGTTGATCTGTTTGGGTAAAAAATGCAATTGGAATAATCAGGCCAACAATACCAATTACACCAGTGAACATTGGTGCATCTTGGCGCCCTTTTTTAATAAACCAGTCATTTAGCCAACCTGCACAAAATACGCCTAATGTATTTGCGACTAACAGAATGGTACCAAGCATATAGCCTGTTTCAGTCGGCGCGAGTTGAAACTTACGAATATAAAATGCAGGTGTCCAGCTAGTTAGGCTATAGAGTGCCATTGCATAAAAGGTAAAACCTAAATAATGACAAGCAAATGTTTTCGAATGTTTTTTAATAAACTGAAGGCATTGTGTGAATTTAACTTGGTCAACTTGTCCATTTGGGTTGAGTTGCTGGCCTTTACGTGCAGGGTCTTTAACGGTGAGGATAAAGAGCAAACCAATAATAATGCCGGGTAAACCCACCACTAAAAAGGCAATTTGCCATGCTTTAAGTGCACCCAATAAAGGAACCTCAATAAGTGTCACGCCTTTAAGCAGGTTAATCACATAACCACCAACTAAAAAGGCGATACCTCCACCTAAGAAAGCGCCAATTGAATAGATCCCAACAGCGCGGCCTAGTTTGTCTTTACTAAACATGTCACTAAACATTGAATAAGCAGCTGGAGATAAAGCCGCTTCACCGACACCTACCGCCATACGGCTTAAGAACAGTTGAATAAAGTTTTTACTTAAACCACAAGTTGCTGTTGCCAGACTCCAAACAATAATCCCGATTGAAATTAGTTTTGGTCGTGAAAAACGGTCAGCAATGTAGGCTAAGGGTAAACCCATCACCGCGTAAAACAGTGAGAAGGCGAGGCCATGTAATAAGCTAAATTGAGTATCTGAAAGTTGGAGGTCTGCTTTGATGGGTTCAATCATCAGTGCCAGAATTTGGCGGTCAATAAATGAAAATATATATGCCAACATACAAAGTATGACCACATACCATGCATATGCATTGCTTTTCTTCTGGGTCCTTTCAACAGCGATATTACTTTGGTTCATACACTTAATCCTTATGTATAAAACGCTTAAAGAAATTGATATCTAACTTTTATTATTCCTCTAAAGTTTTCGATATTTCCCCCTTTTAGATAAGAATAATAAATAGGCTAGAAATGAGTAATTTGGTCTCGTACAGACCGGAAGAGTGCGTCTAAACCCAATTAGGAGTTAATGGGATTTTTAAGGTCATGGAATTATTATTTTCTTTTTATATGTAAAATTCCATTACTTATTGAGTATGTTAGAATACCTAAAAAGTATGTTAAGTAATTATATATAGATAAGCTTGTGATATAAAAATTGATTTTATTTATTTTTATTGTTTTAACGAAAGAGCAGCTAAAGAAAAAGAAATTTTTAACTGCTCTAAGAAAGCTAATTTATCATAATGAGAAATATTTAACTGGATGGCATCAGGTCAAATAATTTTTTTAACTGGTTATTTAAATTATGTAGCTCGTCTTCTGAAAAAGCGTTAAGGATGCCTGCCAAGGTAACCACACTAATCTGATTAATCTGTTCAACCAACTCAATACCTTTGGCCGTTAATTTCACCATCGAGATGCGTTCATCAGAAGTAGAAGAGTAGACCTCGACAATTCCATCTTCTACCAAGCGATATACAGCTTTTGTTGCCGTTGTTAACTTTAAAGTAGAAAGATTAGCAATGTCGGTAATACTGGCTTCCCCAAGGGCATTAGTGCTTAAAATAATTTTACGGCGTGTATTATCAATACCTAGCTTTTTTATTGATTTTTCAATCAGTTGTGAATACTTTCCATTCACTTGGGAAACCCAAAAAAAAGGGAAATTTTGAATACTCGACGGTTCTTTATTAGGAAGAAATTGTTCTAAATGATCAAGCATAGCTAAGCAATAACTTAGTGAAAAAAGGGTAATCCTATTATAAACAAAATTTTGCATATTTCCTTGAGAACAAATTATAAAAAAATACTTGACAATTCCATTAAATTTTCCGATATTTTAATTAATCGATAAAAATACATGGAAAAGTGAATGAATATTATTAGTCAAGAAGTGCATAAAGGAAGTGGCAAGCTCAAGGTCATGGTGAAAGACACAATTGATATTCAAGGTCTAAAAACCATTGCTGGCAGTCGAGCTTTATTAAATGTTGAACTTGCTCAGGATGATGCTGAGGTCGTTAAAAACATTTTACAAGCAGATTGTGAAATTATTGCGAAAACGAATTTGCATGAATTGGCTTTTGGCATTACCGGCATTAACCACGCTTTTGGTACACCCATTAATCCTAAATATCCTGAACTTATTCCTGGTGGCTCTTCAAGTGGTTCTGCTGCGGCTATTGCAGCAAAACAAGCTGACTTTACTCTAGGCACAGACACGGGCGGTTCTATCCGGATGCCCGCTGCATGTTGCGGAGTTTTTGGTTTAAAACCGACTTTTGGTCGGGTAAGTCGCAAAGGCGTATATCCGCCGTCGAGTTCTTTAGATTGTGTTGGTCCTTTTGCAGATTCAATTGAGATGATTGAAAAAGCCATGCAAATTATTGACCCAACTTTCAAGCCTACTGAATGTACTAGTGCACCAAAACTTGCTGTTCTCGATGTAAGCGCAGATGAGGTTGTTTGGAACTGTATCCATCAAGCACTTCAAAAAGCTAATTTACAGACCACTTCAGAAAAAGTTGAACATTTTGAAGCAGCCTATGATGCAGGAATGCAGATTATTAATTATGAAAATTGGCAAGCTTTTGGTGAGTTAACCAAAACAGGTTTAATTGGTTCTGATGTAAATGGTCGTTTATTAAAAGCAGCACACACCACTTTAGAGCAAGTAAAACAAGCCGAAGTTGTGAGAGCGCAACTGACTCAAGAACTCGATGCTTTATTAGAAAAATATGATGCATTGGTTTTACCGACACTTCCACAAATTCCACCGAAAGTTTCTGAAGCTAAAAACACTGTCGCTTTTTTGAATCTTACAGCTTTAGTTCGACCATTTAATTTATCAGGACATCCAGCCATTTCAGTGCCACTTGAAACCAGTGACGGTTTACCAGTGGGCTTACAGATCGTATCAAAGCATCAAAAAGATGAGCAATTATGCGCTATAGCTAAATTTTTTGTTGATGCAATGCAATAAATTACAAGGAGTTAGATGATGAATAAGTTGTCTAAAATGGAGTTTGCTTCTCAAGACAAAGCAGTTGACTTAGACGCTTTGTGTCAAGAAATTCGTGAGCGTGCCTGTGCAGGTGAGTTTGATAATCAGGCCTACGTGAGCCAAGACATTATCGAAAAACTTAAACAGATTGGTGTTTATCGTGCCTTGGTGCCTAAACGTTTTGGCGGTGAAGAATGGTCTCCACGGCAATTTTGTGAGTTGATCGAGACTTTATCTAAAGCTGATGGTTCAGTCGGTTGGGTGGCAAGTTTCGGTATGAGCCCTGCGTATTTAGGAAGTTTGCCTGAAGATACACTGAAAGAATTGTACCAAAACGGGCCAGATGTGGTGTTTGCCGGAGGTATTTTTCCACCGCAACCTGCTGAAATTACCGATGAAGGTGTAGTGGTTCGTGGACGTTGGAAATTTTCCAGCGGTTGTATGGGAGCGGACATTGTTGGTGTGGGGATTTCACCGCTTAAAAACAATGAAATGCAAGGCTTACCACGCATGGCAGTGATGCCTGCCAAAAAAGCCAAAATCGAAATGACTTGGGACACCGTTGGCCTAAAAGGTACAGGAAGCCATGACTTAGTCGTCGAAGATGTATTAGTCGAAAAGAAATGGACCTTTGTACGTGGTGAACCTTCGAAACTAAGTGAGCCATTTTTTAAATATCCGTCACTGTCTTTAGCTACGCAAGTATTAACCGTGGTGGGTATTGGTGTTGCAGCTGCCGCATTAGAAGAATTTGAAAAATTAGCCCCGGGTAAAGCATCTATTACAGGCGGTTCAGAAATTGCCAACCGTCCAGTGACTCAATATGAGTTCGCTCAAGCTGATGCAGAGTTTCAGGCTGCAAAATCTTGGTTTTATCAAACCATGGATATTGTTTGGAATGAAATTATTGCTGGTCGTGAAGCAACAGCTGAACAGATCAGTGACATGCGTTTGGCATGTACCCATGCAGCGCGAGTTTGCGCCAAAGTCACCCGAAAAATACAAATGCTCGCGGGTATGACAGCGATTTATACCAACAATCCATTTAGCCGTTTTGTAAATGACACCAACGTGGTGACTCAGCATGCATTTATGGGCGATGCGACTTTACAAAATGCAGGCTCAATCAGTTTCGGGTTAAAACCAACCCCAGGTTATTTATAAGTTTAATTTTTAAAAGGATATTGAAATGGAAGCTAAAAAATCATTACGCGTCTTGTTCTGCATGGGTATTAACCAAAACTTTTTTGATGCAGAACCTGCTGAAGCAAAAGCGGTTTGGGCAGCGTTTGGTGAAATGTGGAATGGCATTCATGACTTACCGGGTGTGCATGTTTTTGGAAATCTTGATGATGACCAAAGCATGGTTGGCCCAAGTGCAGGTTGGCCATGGACGACATACTTGCTTGCAGATGTTCCAGATATTGAAACAGTTCATGCCGCTTGTAACTTGTTTAGAACTACGGTGGTGGGTGAAGGTCCATACAAACTTTGGAAATATTGCAAAGTTGAAGCTCGTGTTGGACGCGAATTAATTATCCAACGTTAAGGCGACCGTAATGAATGACAAAGTGAATTTTGCAGAAATCATAGAGCGGCTAGAACAGTTAGAAGCGCACAACGCCATTCGTAACTGCCTGAACCGTTATATGGAAATCTGTGACGAGCTTAATGCAAATACAGACCTTGATGAGCTGATGAATCTTTTTGATCAAGACTGTATTTGGGAAGGCGTTGGCGAGAAATATGCCAAATCCTTTGGCCGTTATGATTCTTGGCAGTCGATTTACGACATGTTTAAAAGCTATACCCAAAAAGAATCTCACTTTGTTATGAATGCCCACTTTGTGAATTCAGAACAAATTTATGTAAATCAAAATGATGCAAATGCTTCTTGGCTGATGTTGCAAACTTCAACATTTAAAGATGGCCGTAGTCATCTGAATACAGCAAAGCTCAACGTGAAGTTTCAAAAGCAAGCAGATGGAATATGGAAAATTAAACATTTCCAAACACAGAATATTTTCAGTCGTCCCGTATCGCATTGGCACAGCGAAGCCGAATTGCCGGTACCTTCCCATGAATGACCCAGGACATATTTAAAAGGACTATTGATATGAACAGTATTATCCCAACGCATAACATTGGCACTGATTACGATGCTTTGGTTCAAAGTGACCGTGCTCATACTTCTCTTTATAAAGATGAACGCATTTTTGATGAAGAGATGGAAAAAATCTTTTATAGCACTTGGGTGTGGGTTGCACATGCGAGTGAAATTCCGGAAGGCGGAAGCTATAAAACTATTAATATCGGTAAACAGCCTGTTGTTGTGGTGCGTGACCGTAAAAAGAAAGTCCATGTACTTTTAAATCGTTGTCGTCATCGTGCAGCAACCGTATGCGAACATAAAAAAGGAAAAACTAATAGTTTTGTATGTCCGTACCACGGTTGGAGTTATGCACTTGACGGTAGTTTACGTGGTGTGCCATCTCCGGAAAGCTACGGCGATTGTTTAGATAAGTCAGAATTACCGCTGGTGAGCCTACGGGTAGAAGAATATAACGGCATGATCTTCGCTTCATTTAAAGAAGACATTCAACCGCTTGATGAGTTCCTTGGGCCAGCAAAAAAATGGATTGATCTGTTTATGAAACAAGGCGCGGGTTATCCAATTAAAGTGTTGGGTGAACACCGTTTCCGTTTCCCGGGTAACTGGAAAATCCAGCTTGAAAATACT
The DNA here is from genome assembly GCF_013009345.1 of Acinetobacter geminorum. Lineage (GTDB taxonomy): Bacteria > Pseudomonadota > Gammaproteobacteria > Pseudomonadales > Moraxellaceae > Acinetobacter > Acinetobacter geminorum. Next base: position 94,292 of record NZ_JABELE010000009.1, read on the forward strand.
ACAGATGCATATCATTTCCCGTTAGTACACAAGTCATTCTTAAGTTCTGTAGATGAAAAAACCGAAGAGCTCTTTAACTTCGAAAACCAACCGGGCTTTGTTGAAGACTTAGGAAACGGTCACAGTGTCATGGTGATGATTCCTGAACTGGTCGATTTAGAAGAAGAGCTCATGGAACGTCCAATTCAAGAGCGTTTCGAAGACTTGGCTCAAGCTTTGCGCGACGAAGGCCATGAGGAATTAGAAGTACGCCGTATTGTGCGTGCAGTTGGTGGTTCTGGCTTTAACTTAAATTTATTCCCGAATATTGCATGTTCAATGGCGTTCTTCCGAGTGTTACAGCCAATTTCAGTTGCTGAAACAGAAATTCATCACTCGGTGATTACGATGGATGGTGGTCCGCAAATTGCCAACCAATATCGCTTACGTTTGCATGAACATTTCCAAGGTCCATTTGGTTTTGGTACGCCAGATGACTCTGAAGCTTGGGAACGCGTACAACACGGTGCCAATGCTGGTAATGATTTATGGATCATGCTCAACCGAGGTTTGCCGGGCGAAGTCAAAACTGAAGATGGCTTAAAAAGTGATGTCAGTGCTGAAACAGGTATGCGTGCAGCATATCAGCAGTGGAAAAAGATGATGACGGCTTAAGGAGAGAGCAATGAATATGAATCTGCAATTATTAAATGAAGTCACTGCTTTCATCTGGGCTGAAGCAGATATGTTAGATCACAGTGAATACCGTGAATGGCTCAATTTATGGAATGAAAAAGGCGTTTATATCATCCCAATTGACCCAAACTTAACGGACTACGAAAACAACTTAAATTATGCCTATGACGATAATCATATGCGTACTTTGCGTGTACAGCGTCTTGAAAATGGTGAAGCGATTTCTACAGCGCCTAAAGCAAATACTGTGCGTAGCATTTCTCGTGTACGAGTGATTCAAGATCAGGATGATGAAATCGTTTTACGCTGTGCTCAAAACTTACGTGAATTCCGTAAAGAAAACCTCAAGCATTACACAGCTGATATTACCTACCATCTAACTCGTGATGCAGCTACAGGTTTTAAGATTAACCGTAAAATCATTAACTTGGTTAACTCAACCGATACCTTAGCTGGTATTAGCTACATTCTTTAGGAGCGGTAACATGAAACAGGTTGTTTTAGTGACAGGTGCTGCTTCTGGACTCGGTAATGTGATTGCTGAATATTTTGCGAGCCAAGGCCATCAAGTGATTTTGTCGGCAAGTACGCTTGAAAAAGCCGAAAATGCCAAGGCTCAAAGTCAGTATGCCCAAAATATGTTTCCCTTGAAATTAGATATTTCGGTTGAGGCAGATTTTTATGCAGCAGTGCAATTGATAGAAGAGAAATTTTCTAAACTTGATGTGTTAATTAATAATGCTACCGTCACCAAAGCAACGCCAGTATTACAAATTACCGCAGCCGATTTTGATTGGGTGACCCAAGTCAACCAACGCGGTACCTTCCAAGCTTGCCAAATTATTGGTCAATATATGGCTAAAAAGGGTTATGGACGCATCATAAATATGGCGTCGTTAGCAGGACAAAATGGCGGTACTGCAACAGGTGCACACTATGCGGCAACCAAAGGTGCGATTGTGACTTTAACCAAAATTTTTGCTAAAGAATTTGCTGCAAAAGGAGTGACGGTCAATGCGGTTGCACCGGGCCCAATGGAATCTCCAATTGTTCATAGCGTGGTGCCAGATGAAAAAATGGAACAGTTCATCCAGAATATTCCGGTTAAAGCCTTAGGAAGTATGCATTTTATTGCTGAAACTTGTGGGTTGCTTGCGAGTCCAAATGCGAGTTTTGTGACTGGTGCAACATGGGATATTAACGGTGGTTTATTCATGCGTTAAGCCAATAGGCTACGCATGAAAAGGGAGTTAAATCATGACTACACTTTATGATGTTGTCGTTAAAAATCGCCATGTTGAAGGCGGAAATATTGCAGTCATGGAATTTGAGTCTGCAACTTCTGCAACATTGCCAAAAGTTGAAGCTGGTGCACATATTGACGTGCACTTACCGAATGGTATGGTGCGTCAATATTCACTTTGCCAAAATCCAAATGATGAAGGTAAGTTCCGCCTTGGAATTTTACGTGACCCTGAATCACGTGGTGGCTCAGTTTCGGCTTTTGATGAAATTAAAGATGGCATGCAAATTCAGGTGAGTGAGCCAAAAAATTTATTTCCACTTTTAAAAGCCAAACACAGCGTATTGATTGGCGGTGGAATTGGAATTACGCCGTTAATCACAATGGCATATCAACTTGCACATGAAGGCGAATCATTTGAGCTTCACTACTGCGGGGCTAGCCCAGAAAACTGTGCTTTTGTTGATGAAATTAAAAATGGTGAGTTAGCAAAACACACAACTTTTCATTTTAAATCGGAAGGTGCAAGCCACCGAGCATTTTTTGAATCTGCCATTAAAGATATTGATCTTGAGAGCCATATTTACACCTGTGGTCCAGTCGGTTTTATGGATTGGGTGATTAACCTTGCTACGACTCACAATTTTCCTGAGCAGCAAATCCACAAAGAATATTTCCAAGTCGAAACTGACACCTCGGGAGATTCATTTGAAGTGGTGGCTGAACGTAGCGGAAAAATCATTATGGTTGAAGCTGGTGAAACCATTTTGCAGGCTTTGGCTAAAGAAGGCATCGAGATCGAAATGTCATGCGAGCAAGGCGTATGTGGAACCTGCATGTGTGATGTGATTGAAGGCGAACCCGATCATCGAGATGTTTATTTTACTGATGAAGAAAAGGCCAGCAATGAGCAAATATTGGTGTGCTGTTCACGCTCTAAAACACCGAGATTAGTTTTAGATATCTAATGCTCTCGCGATTTATATGGATGTAAGAGAAGGTTTAGGAGAAAGATGATGAATGTATTACAACAAATAGATGAGTTTACGGTCGATCCATTACAGTTCCGACGAGCATTAGGAAATTTTGCAACAGGCGTTACCATTGTTACCGCACAAAATGCACAAGGTGAGAAAGTCGGTGTAACCGCAAATAGTTTTAACTCGGTGTCTCTCGACCCACCACTTATTTTGTGGAGTATTGATAAAAAGTCTTCAAGTTTTTCGGTATTTGAAGAAGCGACACATTTTGCCGTCAATATTTTATCGGGCACGCAAATTGAACTGTCTAATAAGTTTTCGAGACGCAATATTGATAAATTTGCAGACACAAACTTTCAACTTGGTGCTGGACGCGCACCAATTTTAGAAAATTGTTCTGCGGTGTTTGAGTGTGAACGTTATCAAGTGATTGAAGGTGGTGACCACTGGATTATTGTTGGCAAGGTAGTCCGTTTTCATGACCAAGGTCGAAGCCCGTTGGTCTACCATCAAGGCGCATATTCTTGTGTCATGCCGCATCCAAGCCTTCAAGTGAAACAAACTGAAGAGAATGGCGTAGACCAAACACATTATGGGCACTTATATAATAATGTTTGCTATTTGATGAGTCGTGCTTTTAAAGCTTATCAGACTGACTATATTCCTAAACAAATGGCTTCTGGATTCCGTACCAGTGAATCACGGCTGTTGCTGGTTTTGGCAAGTGGTACTGCTTCAAGTAAAGAAGATTTACCACGAGATATTGCTATGCCAATGCAAGAGGTTGAGAGATCGGCCGAAATTTTAAAATTTGAAGGATTGCTGGTCGATCACGATAATTTATACGCACTGACCGAGAAAGGTAAACAAACGGCACAGTATTTATTTGATATTGCCGATAGCCACCAAAATGAAGTGTTTAAAAAATATTCTGAGGAACAAAAGGATATTTTTATTACCATGCTGCGAGACTTTGCAGGAGTAGCATAAGCCTCATTAAGCTGATAAATTGAATTGATTTATCAGCTTCTTTACATCTAACTGACTATCATCAAAAGAATTCCAAGGATAAGGAATTTTTGGCACATAAATTGTTTATCAATAAAACAAGATTGTAAATAAGCCAAGACAGTGCACCACCACAAACGCAAAATCTTGAGCGGTGGCACATGTATAGAGAGGTAAGGGATGAACCAATATGTAAGTGATGCTTTACTCACATGGACGCACCATATTAAAAGTGTGTGCGGCAATTTTGAAACCGATTTTGACGGAACCCGTAATTTATTCATTGGTGAAGTTCAGTGCTTTTTATTGGGCGATACTGAAATTGCTTTTATTAAAAACAATGCCAATAAAATTGTCCGAAAAGCCGATGAAATTGATCGAGTGAATAACCGTTTTTGTTTTTTGATTTTGCAGTATTCGGGAAAAATGCTGCTCGAGTATAAAAATGAAACGCTAAGCCTGAATGAAGGCGATATTGTGTTGGTCGATCCGGTCGAAACCATTTCGATGTATCCGCAAGGTTTGGTAAGTCAGATTTCTGTCCATCTGTCGCGTGAAAAATTACTGAAAGAAAATATTAGTACCGAATATTTTGGAAAACTGATTACGCAAAATATGAGTGGTTTTTTACTCAAGAATATTTTGAAAAATATGTCTGCTGAAAACATCAAACTTTGGTACGCAACCGAAGACGGTAATGCTTTTGAAGATGCGTTAATTGCCCTAATTAAACCTACAATCAATTATAAAAATATTAATAGTTCCAATAACCTGATGGAAAAAGCCGAGCGTTTTATTATTGAGAACTTAGCAAAACCAGATTTAACTCCTAAATTAATTGCAGAACATATTGGGGTATCTCTACGCCATCTCTATCGTCTATTTCTTCAAGAAAATTTATCTATTAACAAATATATACAGCTCAAACGCCTAGAAAAAGTCAAAGCAGATTTACTTGATAAAAAGAACAAACAGAGTTCGATTACCCAGATTGCCTTGAAATGGGGTTTTTGGGACGGGGCGCATTTCTCAAAGATCTTTAAAAAGACTTATGGCATTTCTCCTAAAGAATTTAGAGAGGGTATCTCGGTTTAAAACTTTCATCTCTCAATGTCATTTTTAGACAAGTTCGACGTCATTCTTGAACAAGCTAGCCCTATGTAACTGTGTTGAAATTAAATTCATTAGAGCAGGCTAGATAAGCTTAATAATCATAAAACTATTAAGTTAATCTAATGAATTTCACTCACAGGAAAGTGCATTTTAACTGTCTGATTCAGATAGTTCAGGGATAGATCAAAAGGATGAAACCAATGCGTAAACAACGATTATTGAATGACATACAAAAAATACTGGCACTTAACTTATCAATCGCTGCAAGCTTTTGGGGACTCAATACTCAAGCGTTTGCTCATGGTGGAAAGGCCGAAATGGTCTCACTTTATCAAAATATGAGTGAGCAAGGTGCTAAAGTTGTCAAAGACGATTTTACTAATACTTATATGATCACCAAAGGTTCTATGGTGGTTCGGGCCAAACCCAATTCAGATCAGGTTTTGATAAATGGTAAACCTTTTAAACTCAGTGTCCCTTTATTAGTCAAAGATGGTAAACCTGTTATTGGAAAAGATTTTTTTAATGAAGTTTTCCAGTCTGGGTTAGATCAAACCTTTAAAATTGAAAATACGTTTCATCCACTCAATAGTTTAAATTCCGATGAAATTAAAAAGACATTTGATGTGATTAACCGCTCAAAATATGCCTATAAAAATATGCGTTTTGCCGAATTAAAGCTTAAAGAACCTGAAAAAGCAAAAGTTTGGGACTACTTCATCAATCACAAAGAATATACAGACGCTCGAATTGCATCTTTCATTTTGTTAAAAGGTACCCAAGCGATTGAAGGTGAAGTTAATCTTAATACTCAACAAGTCACCAAATGGAATGTACTTAAAAACACTCATGGAATGGTGTTGCTCGATAATTTTGAAGCCGTACAGCGTGTAATTGAGACGAGTAAAGAATATCAGGAAGCTTTACGCAAACGTGGCATTACCGATGTGAAGAAAGTGATTGCTACTCCGCTAACTGTTGGATATTTTGGCGGTAAAGATGGTCTGGATAAACAACTTAATATATTAAAAGTCGTTGCTTACCTAGATGTAGGGGATGGTAACTACTGGGCGCATCCTATTGAAAATCTAGTTGCTGTAGTCGATTTAGATAAAGAAAAAATTATTAAGATTGAAGAAGGTGCAATCATTCCTGTACCAATGGCAAATCGACCTTATATGTCGAATAAGCCAGTACCAAATAAGCTAAAGCCACTCAATATTACTGAACCTGAGGGCAAAAACTTTAGCATTACCGGTCAAACTATACATTGGGGTAATTGGTGTTTCCATGTCGCACTAGACTCTCGTGTTGGCTTACAGCTTTCAACCGTGACATATAAAGATAAAGGCGTAAAACGTAAAGTCATGTATGAAGGTAACCTTGGTGGAATGGTGGTTCCATATGGTGACCCTGACATGGGATGGTACTTTAAGTCTTATCTGGACTCCGGTGAGTACGGAATGGGAACGCTCACATCAGCCATTCAACTTGGAACTGATGCACCTGAAAATGCAGTTTTACTTGATGCTGTGATTGCAGACTACAAAGGTCAGCCACAAGTGATTCCAAATGCAATCGCAATTTTTGAGCGATATGCTGGCCCTGAATATAAACACCAAGAAATTTTTGGTGATCAGGATGCAAGTGAAGCACGCCGTGAGCTTGTTGTGCGTTGGATTAGTACGGTTGGGAACTACGATTACATGTTTGACTGGGTATTTGCCCAAAATGGTGTAATTGGAATTAATGCGGGTGCGACGGGTATTGAAGCTGTTAAAGGTGTTAAATCACGCACCATGCATGACAGTACCGCCAAAGAAGACACCAAATATGGAACTTTAATTGACCATAATATTGTGGGTACAACGCATCAACACATCTATAACTTCCGCTTAGATATGGATGTAGACGGGGAAAACAACAGCTTTATACATATGGACCCTGTGGTGAAAGCCAATGACAAAGGTGGTGTCCGTACAAGCTCAATGCAAATTGACAGTAAAGTCATTACGAATGAGCAAAATGCGGCTGAAAAATTTGATCCATCCACTATTCGCTTACTCACGAATTTTAACAAGGAAAATAAATTAGGTAATCCAGTTTCTTACCAACTTATTCCGTTTGCGGGTGGAACACACCCTGTTGCGAAAGGTGCTAATTTCTCTAAAGATGAATGGTTATTTAAACGTTTGAACTTTATGGATAAGCAAATTTGGGTGACTCAGTACAATCCAGACGAGCGCTATCCTGAAGGTAAATATTCAAACCGTTCGACTCATGACACAGGGTTAGGACAATTCATTGGCAACAACGAAAATATTGAAAATAAAGACCTTGTGGTGTGGATGACAACTGGTACAACCCATGTAGCACGTGCTGAAGAATGGCCAATCATGCCTACAGAGTGGGTCAATACACTTATCAAACCTTGGAACTTCTTTGACAGCACCCCGACTTTAAACTTGGGCGAAGAAGAGCAAAACACGCAGCACGACCATCACTAAACGAGTAAATGATCTAGAGTGGGTAATGAATCGGTTACCCACACTTGAGCACGGTTAGGCCGTTCGCAAAAAAGGAATTTCTCAATGAAAAATTTATTTTCTCAGGTTGTGAGAGGGACTCTCTTTGTCTCATTTTTTTCAACTGTGCATGCCGGTGAGCTTGAAATTAAGCCAACTTTTGAAGCAACTTTTGGAGCTTTTAGTAGTGGTAAAAGCTATAACGGCGAAAATCTAGAGGATGAAAGAATTAATTGGCAAGAAGGTCATCTTAAATATGGTGCTAAAGGACAGTACACCTTTGAAAACAATCAGCTCTATGCAAGTTTGAGCGGTATTAGCTCGGCAACATTTGGTGATGGTGATGCCGGCCAAAATAGTAGTGGCAAAGAACGTAAAACAGATGTAAATGAATGGATCATTGGTTTTAAAGATGGCACCAATAAAGATGAGTTGACGACCTATGATTTAAGTATTGGTCGGCAAAATATCATGATTGGTGACGGGTTCTTCATTGCAGGTGATGCGTTAAACCTCGGTAAAGCACCTGCGGATGGTACATTAGACCGTGGCGGGGCATATTATCTGGCAGCTCGTCGAAGCTTTGATTTTACAAGTTTGCTTCAATACAAACCGCAAGAGAACACAACCTTAAAACTGGCTTATTTAAAGTCCGACAATAAAGCACAATTTTCACCTGAACTCTTTGTGACTGATCTGATGTATCAGCTTAAAGATAAGGGCGTTGGGTTCACCTATTTAAATGTATTAGACCTTGATGATGCTGAACAGGTTTCAGGGCGCGAAGATCTTAAAAATTATGCTTTACGTTTGAATTATCAACCTTTACCAGAACTACAGCTCAAAACTGAGTTTGTAGTGCAAGATAAAAAAGATGGCCAAGAAAATGCTGGCTACTTGGCACTGAACTATAACTTTTTATCTTCAAAATATACGCCCTCATTAGGCTATCGTTTTAGCCATTTTTCAGACCAATACGACCCTATGTTTTACGGGAATACGGTCGGCTTTGGCACATGGTTTCAAGGTGAAGTTGCCGGAAATTATGCTGGGCCATTCAATAAAAATGCAGATATTCATCAAGTTTCTTACATGATGAACTTGCAAGAAAATTTTATGTTGGGTGCTTTGGCGTATAAGTTTAAAACAGTAAATAAGTCTTTAAGCAATGTGGATGGACATGAGTTAGATATCTTTTCGGTCTGGTCGGTCAATAAAAAATTCAATGTTATTCCTTTAGTTGGGCTTTATAAACCGAAACACGATATCCATAGTGGTGGTACTCAAAACTACGATGACAAAACCAATGTCTATGCGCAGTTAATTTTGCAATACATCTATTAATAGATCCTTTTAAATGAATTGAGAGAAATAAAAATGAGTGAAGTTCAGATTTTACAAAGCGTGCAGCAATTTATGGCACGTCAACATGGACATTTTATTGATGGAAAGTTAGTTGCTGCTGAGCTTTTAGATAAAGTGGATATTGTGAATCCATCGACTGAACAAGTTGTTGCTCAAATTAGTATAGGTAGTCAACAAGATGTAGTAAGCGCCGTTAAAAGTGCTGAACATGCTTTTCAAAATGCTTGGGCTGAAACTACGCCGTATGAACGTGGCGTTAAACTAAATAAGTTGGCAAATTTAATTGAGCAACATGGTGAAGAACTTGCACAGCTTGAGTCGTTGTCTACAGGAAAACTTATCAATATTTCAAGACATCTTGAGGTCGCACAATCCGTTATTTTCTTAAGATATTTTGCTGGTTGGGCAACCAAAATTAATGGTCAAACCATGCAGCCTTCTATTCCTTCTATGCAAGGTGAAAAATATACAGCTTTTACTTTAAGACAACCAGTGGGTGTGGTTGCAGGTATTGTGCCTTGGAATTTCTCACTGATGATTGGCGTTTGGAAAATTGGCTCAGCTTTAACAACTGGTTGTACCATTGTGCTTAAACCAAGTGAGTTTGCCAGCTTATCTTTATTGCGTTTAGCTGAACTTGCCATCGAGGCAGGTATTCCAGCTGGCGTAATTAATGTAGTGACAGGCAAGGGGGAGACTGGACAATATTTAATTGAATCGCCGCTTGTGAAGAAAGTCTCATTTACAGGTTCAGTACCAACTGGCATTGCCATTGGTAAGCTCGCGATGAGCAGTGATTTAACCCGTGTAAGTCTGGAGCTGGGTGGTAAAAATGCGATAGCTATCTTGGCTGATGCAAATATTGATGAGATTTTACCAACTTTGTTGCAAGCAACTTTTATGCATCAAGGTCAAGTTTGTGCATCCCCAGAGCGTTTTTTTGTACACCATACAAAACATGATGAACTTGTCGAGAAACTCTCGAAAGCACTCACTGGTTTCAAAATTGGATCGGCTATGGATGAAGGAAGTATGTTTGGTCCACTCTCTAATCAGCCACATTTTAATAAAGTGAAACATTATTTAGATATGGCTAAAGCCAAAAACCAGATTATTGCCGGTGGTGAGGCTTTAGATCAGGCAGGATATTTTGTACAACCGACTTTGATTTCCTTTAAAAATACAGATGATCCTTTATTTTCAGAGGAAACTTTTGGTCCAGTGGTCGGGGTAATGCCATTTGAAACTGATGAAGAGCTTATTCAGCTTATGAATCAGTCGCGCTTTGGTTTAACCGCAAGTATCTGGACAAATGATTTATCTAAAGCATTGCGTTTGATTCCTAAAATTGAAGCAGGGACCTTGTGGGTCAATATGCATACGTTCTTAGATCCATCAGTTCCATTTGGCGGGGTAAAAGCTTCAGGAATTGGCAGAGAGTTTTCAGATGCATTTATTGAAGATTACACTGAATTAAAATCGGTCATGATTCGATATTAAGTTTCTACGAGATATAAAAAAATGGCCTTTATAGGCCATTTTTTTTGAATCATTAAATTAACCTAATAAAAAATCCTTTAGGATTTTATTAAAAGCTTCTGGTTGCTCTACATTGGAAATATGAGAGGCATCTATTTCTGCAAGTTGTGATTGTGGAATGCGTTGCTGCATAAATTCACCATCTGCGATAGTCGTTACAGGGTCTTGAGTTCCAGCAATCACCAATACAGAAATTTTAATGTCTTTTAATTGCTCTTGGACATCCGCTTTAGCCAAAGCCTCACAACAATTGGCATAACCCATTGCGCTGCCAGCACTTAAGTCGTTACACAGGTTGTTGACAATTGAAGCATGACTTTGGATAAAGGGATCTGTAAACCATCGCGAAGCTGCTGTAGCTGCGATCGGTTGTAAACCTTGCTCACGTACTAATTTTGCACGGTCAAGCCATGCCTGTTCTTGTCCAATTTTAGCGGCAGTATTTGCCACAACCACATGACTAAAACGATCAGGGTAATGAATCGCCAGCCATTGACCGGTTAAACCACCCATAGAAATACCACAAAAAGCAGCTTTGCTAATATTCAGATGATCCAGTAAACGAACAACATCTTCACCTAATTGCTCTACAGTGTATGGGCCGTCAGGGGTAGATGACGAACCGTGACCACGAGTGTCATAGCAGATCACAAAAAATTGATCTTTTAACTCATTAAACTGTTTTTGCCACATGCCATAGTTGGTGCCCAAAGAATTGGAAAACACTAGAGCTGGGGAAGACGGTTCACCAAAGGTTTGATAGTTGATTTGTGCATCGGCAGATTGAAAAGATGGCATTTGTTTCTCCTTAAAGTGCTTCAACACGTTCAATAATCAAAGCAATACCTTGGCCGACACCAATACACATTGAACATAAGGCATAACGACCACCTGTTTGTTCAAGCTGGTTTAAGGCAGTGGTCACTAGTCGTGCACCTGATGCACCAAGTGGATGACCTAAAGCGATGGCACCACCATTTGGATTTACCTTGTTGCTATCATCTGGCAAACCTAAATCACGAGTCACTGCCAAAGCTTGTGCAGCAAAAGCTTCATTCAGCTCAATTACATCCATCTGATCTAAAGTCAGATTGGCTTGTTTTAGTAATTTTTTAATGGCTGGTGCCGGAGCAAAACCCATAATGCGTGGTTCTACACCCACTGCTGTTGAAGCAATAATCTTGGCACGGGGTTTTAAGTTGTAAGCTTGAATGGCATCATCGGAAGCAATCAGTAGAGCTGCCGCACCATCGTTAATCCCTGAAGCATTGCCTGCTGTTACTGTGCCATCTGCTTTAACCACAGGTTTAAGTTTGCTTAAAGCTTCAAGCGTGGTCGATGCACGTGGATGTTCATCGGTATCAATCACCACCGCATCACCCTTACGTTGAGGGATTTCAACTGCCACGATTTCTTTAGAAAAAAAGCCTTTGGCTTGCGCGCTTGTGGTGCGTTGTTGGCTCACCAAGGCAAACTGGTCCTGATCTGCACGATTGACGTTGAACTGTTCAGCCACGTTTTCGGCAGTCTGGGGCATGGTGTCTACACCATACAATTCTTTAAGTTTAGGATTAATGAAACGCCAGCCCATGGTGGTGTCTTCAATCTTCTGGCTACGGCCAAAAGCACTGTCAGACTTACCCATCACATAGGGTGCACGGCTCATGCTTTCTACACCACCAGCAATCACCAAATTTGCTTCACCTGCCTTAATGGCACGGGCAGCAATGGCAATGGCATCGAGTGAAGAACCACACAAACGGTTAATCGTGGTTGCCGGTACTTGGTATGGCAAACCTGCAAGCAGTGCTGACATACGACCGACATTACGGTTATCTTCACCGGCTTGGTTAGCACAACCATAGATCACATCATCGACCTGTTCCCAATCTACATTCGGGTTACGCTGCATGAAGGCTTTAATCGGCACAGCCCCCAGGTCATCGGCACGGACAGGAGCAAGGCCACCGGCATAACGGCCGAATGGAGTACGGATGGCATCGATGATATAAGCGGTTTTCATTCTAACTTTTGTCCTTTACTTCAGGCCTTTTAGCCATTCTCCGTAGGTATTTCGCGGTGGCGACATGGATGTCGCCTCGTTGCTCAGCACAACAGGGATGTTGTGTCTGAGTAACAAAGGTTTTTGGTTACTTTTTTAAAAAAGTGACACGAATTAGCTGGTGGTATCTGGCTTAAACAGGTAAGCCTCCGTTGTGATGATTTATAAATTTTCATATCAACGGATAACATCACGGCTGTAATTTACTGTGATATCCATAGGTCTATTGCATAAGCGATACCTTACTTTTGAAAGGTCAAAAGTAACAAAAACCTTTGTTGAACAGAGGAGGCTTCCTTGCCTCCCTGTCCAACGGGCGACATCCATGTCGCCTGTCACGATAGTTACTGCTGTTTAAACTTACCCTTGAGTCGCATCAATCAAAGTTGCACCAGTCAAAGCCTGTAACTCATCAAAGCTAAGACCTTTCACTTTCTCAATCACCTTCAAACCATCTTTGGTCACATCAATCACACAAAGATCAGTGTAAATACGGTCAACACATTTTTTACCCGTCACTGGATAAGTTAGCTCAGCCACAATCTTCGGCTCACCTTGTTTGGTTACATGGTCTGTGGTGATAAATACTTTCTTAGCGCCCACAGCCAAATCCATCGCACCACCAACCGCAGGAATCGCATCCGGTGCTCCCGTGTGCCAGTTCGCCAAGTCACCATTCGCGGCAACCTGAAATGCACCAAGTACTGCAATATCAAGGTGACCACCACGCATCATCGCAAATGAGTCGCCATGGTGGAAAAAGCTGCCGCCTTCAAGCATGGTCACAAACTCTTTACCCGCATTAATCAGTTCAGGATCTTCTTCACCAGCAGCTGGCGGTGGGCCAAAAGCCAATAAACCATTTTCAGAATGAAGAAAAATATCTTTATCCTCAGGTAAGTAGCTCGCAATCTTGGTTGGTAGGCCAATACCCAAGTTCACATAGGCACCATCTGGAATATCTTGCGCCACACGTTGTGCAATCTGGTCACGGCTGTGTTTCTGGTAGCTCATGTTATTTCTCCTTATTGCTTACTGTGCTGGCGCTACTTGTACAACATGCTGTACAAAAATACCCGGGGTGATGATGTGCTCAGGGTCTAATCCACCTAGCTCTACCACTTCAGAAACCTGAGCAATGGTGACATCAGCAGCCATCGCCATAATCGGGCCAAAGTTACGTGCAGATTTACGGTAAACCAGATTGCCCCAGCGGTCGCCTTTGTAAGCTTTAATCAAGGCAAAGTCAGCCTTGATTGGATATTCAAGTACGTAATCTTTCCCATCGATCTGGCGGGTCTCTTTACCTTCGGCCAAAAGTGTTCCAAAGCCTGTTGGGGTAAATACCGCCCCAAGGCCCATACCAGCTGCCTGAATACGACATGCCAGATTACCTTGCGGCACTACTTCAAGCTCGACTTTTCCAGCACGATAAAGTTCATCAAACACATAAGAATCTGACTGACGTGGGAAAGAGCAGATGACTTTTTTAACCGAACCAGCTTTAAGTAGTTTCGCCAAACCATAATCGCCATTACCGGCATTGTTACTGACGATGGTTAAATCTTTAACACCGAGTTCAATAAGACCGTCAATGAGTTCAGCGGGTTGTCCTGCGGTACCGAAACCACCAATCAGAATGGTTGCACCATCTTTAATCTGCGATAGAACCTCGCTTAGTGAGGACTTACTTTTGTCAATCATGTGAGAAACCCTAGAGCATGAGGTAACGTGATGTATTACTACCGCTAAAAATTTACTTAAATTCTTAATGGTAGTAATAAATGGAATAAATTTTGTGAGTCAAAAGCGAACTTTTAACTCACATATACTTTCAATTAAGCACTAGCGCGACGACGTTCAACTTCAGTTGAAGGAGCAGCAGCGGCATCTTTAACAAGTTCAATGTTAAATGTGATGTGTTTGAAAGCGTGATCTAAACCACGGCGTTGAATTTCAGCTGGGTCAGTTACATCAACTGCTGTTGCAACTAAGCCGTCACGGGTTGCGAAAGCAAAGTCATCCCATAAGTACTCATCACCCTCAATGTTGAATTGAGTAGTCAGCTTGCGATAACCCGGTGCAGAAACGAAGTAATGAACGTGAGATGGACGGTTACCATGACGGCCTAATTTGTTAAGAAGGGCCTGAGTTGTACCTTCTGGCGGGCAACCATAACCTACAGGCATAGTTGTTAATGCAACATACTTACCATCAGCATCAGTCAAGATGGTACGACGTAAGTTGAAGTCAGATTGAGACTTATCAAAGAATGAATAGTTACCCAAACTGTTGGCATGCCATACTTCAACTTTGGCATTTTCAATGATATTGCCATCAGTATCAGTTACAGTACCTTCAATAATTAAGGTGTCGATTTTGCCAGATTCTGTACCATCATCCATACGCGCAAAACCAACAGATTCAGGCGCACCAGCTACATAAAGTGGGCCTTCGATGGTACGTGGTGTGCCACCCGTAACACCAGCTTTGGCATCAGCTTCATCTGCACGTAAATCAAGATAATGCTCTAAACCTAAGCCAGCTGCCAAAAGACCAAGTTCGTTTGCTTGACCTGCGTCTGTGAAATATTCCAAACCTTTCCATACTTCTGATGGTTGGATGTCTAAATCTTCAATGGCTTGAAATAAATCCCCGAGAAGGCGCACTACAATTTGTTGAACACGTGCATCAACTTCGCCTTTTGCAGTGTCGACATTCATTTGTTTTACAAGCGCATCAATTTGTTGACGGTTCATACTAAAACTCCTTAAGTATGCAATACGGTTTTGGGTGGCAGCGCTGCGGGCATTTTGTCTTGCTAGCGAATAATTGCCGCCACGTTCCTTGTTACCTTCTGAATAATCTGCTTGGTTTTTAAATGGACTTCAGAGATCACATTTAAAAAATTCTTTTGGTTTACGAATCATCATCACGAACAGAAGAAGGGTGGCGATTAAGTGCCATCACTTCGATGTTCATGTAGGGATAGAGAGGTAAACCCTGTAAAATATTGTGCAATTCTTCATTACTCTCGACATCAAAAATACTGATGTTTGAGTACTGGCCTGTAACTCGCCAGATGTGACGCCATTTACCTTGGCGTTGCAGATCTTGCGAATAAGCCTTTTCAACGGCCTTAATTTCATTTGCTTTGTCGGCTGGCATATCAAGTGGAATATGCACATCCATACGTACATGAAATAACATGGGAAACTCCTTATCCTGTTGCCTTAACGACGTAACTTCTCGACTTTATCTTCATCAATTTCAATGCCTAAGCCCGGAGCTGTTGGCAAGTGCAATTCAAAGTTTTCGTAACGTAGCGGTTCCTTCAAAATTTCTTCGGTAAGTAATAACGGACCAAATAATTCAGTACCGAATGCTAATGTTTCAAAAGTTGCAAATGCATGAGCAGAAGCAATGCTACCTACAGGGCCTTCAAGCATGGTACCGCCATAAAGATCAATTCCAGCCAAACCTGCAACCTTGGCAACTTCACACGCTTCGATCAGACCACCAGATTGTTCAATTTTTACGGCAAATACATCAGCACCATGGCTTTTTGCAATACGGTATGCGCTGTCGGGACCAGTTAAAGCTTCATCTGCCATAATTGCGACATCAAAACGACGTGTTAAACGAGCAAGTGCTTCAGTATTTTGAATAGCACAAGGCTGTTCAATTAAATCAATCCCGCCATCTTGTAGCTGTTGAATACCTTGAATACATTCCAGCTCTGACCATGCACGATTTACGTCAACGCGTACACTAATATCAGCACCGAGTGCTTTTTTAATTGCAATCACATGATCAACATCGTGTTGCAAAGGGCGTGAACCAATTTTGAGTTTGAACGTGTTATGACGTTTTAACTCAATCATTTTTCGAGCTTCAGCAATATCTTTTTCTGTGTCACCAGACGCGAGCGTCCAAAGTACAGGTAAACTATTACGCAGACGTCCGCCTAAAACTTCGCTTAACGGCACGCCTAAACGTTTTGCCTGAATATCCAGTAAAGCAGTCTGAATGGCACATTTCGCGAAACGGTTACCATTAATATTCTTACGAATCAGTTTTAGTGTTTGAGCAACATTTAAATCTTTAACTGATGCGAGTAATGGTGCAAAGTAAGTATCAATATTGGCTTTGACACTTTCAGGACTTTCTTCACCATAGTTCAGTCCACCAATGGTGGTCGCTTCACCCCAACCGACAATACCATCCATGGTCGTAATTTTAACGAGCACCAAAGTCTGAGTACGCATGGTAGTCACAGACAACTGGTGAGGACGGATAGTTGGAATATCCACAAGTATGGTTTCTATGGTTCTATACATGAAGTTTCAACTATTTCAAACTTGTTTACATACCATAGAAGAATGTAATAGCCTAAAATAGATATAGAACGGTATTTTAAGATACTAAAAAGGTATATTAATGGAATTAAGACATCTACGTTATTTTGTTACCGTTGTTGAAGAACAAAGTCTGACTAAGGCCGCAGAAAAGCTTTTTATTGCTCAGCCACCACTCACGCGCCAAATCAAAAAACTAGAGGAGGAGTTAGGCATTGATCTATTTGTGAAAGGCTCACGTCCATTAAAAGTGACTGAAGCAGGGCTGTTTTTTTACCAACATGCGGTACAGATTTTGACCCATACAGCTCAAGCTGCTTCTATGGCAAAGAAACTGAAGCTAGTCGAGAATGTTGTTAAAGTTGGCTATGTGAGTTCGCTTCTTTACGGGCGATTACCGCAGGTCATTTATCTATTTAGACAAAAAAATCCTGACATTCATGTCGAGCTTATTGAATGTGGTACACGTGATCAGGTCGAAGCATTAAAACTAGGTAAAATTGATTTAGGTTTTGGTCGTTTACCCATTAGCGATCCAGCGATTAAACGACTTTTACTTCGAAAAGAAAAATTAAAACTCGCGATTCATAAAAAGCATCCATTAAGTGAATTTCAAGAATCGGGAATTTATTTATCTCAAATTATTAATGAGACAATTTTTTCTTATCCAACAACACCTAAACCCAATTTTTCGACCACTATTCAAGCTTTATTTACTAAATTAGGTCTTGTGCCGGCCAAGCTGACTGAAGTACGAGAAATTCACATGGCGCTTGGCTTGGTGGCATCTGGAGAGGGTATATGTATTATTCCAGAAAGCGCCTGTGATATTGGAATGAAGAATCTAACTTATTTAAATATCTTAGACTTAGAAGCCTATAGTCCCATTTCTCTTTCTATGCGCAATATGGACCAAAGTTCGTATATTCCTAAAATTTTAGATTGTATTGAAGAAATTTATAGCGAAGAAGAAGTGTCCAGAAATTTGAATTTATAACTTTTTAATACGTTTTAAATTGAATTATCATGTTATTTTAAAACTTTAAGATTATAGGTAATATTTAATAGGAATTAATAGATGAGAAAAATTTTAGGGATAGCTTCTCTTATTATGTCTACTGGTGTTGTACATGCTAAACAATTAAATGAACAAGAACAAATTTCTCCATACAGTGCTAATGTAACCTTCGCAAGTCAATATATATCACGTGGTTTTCAACAAACTTGGGGTAAGCCAGCATTACAGATCGGTTTAGACTATGCAAATCCGAATGGATTATTTGTGGGCACTTGGGCCTCGAATGTAAGTTCCAAATATATTCGTGATGCTTCAGTTGAGTGGGATTTTTATACAGGTTATATAAAAACTTTTGATAAGTTTTCAGCTGGAATGACGGTTTTTTATTACTATTATCCAGGAGCCAAAAGTACACCTGAAACGGGGAGTACCAGCTATAACTATGGCGAAATTGTGCCTCAAATTGGTTATGGGCCTTTGACTCTTAAATATTTTATTACCTATACCCCAGATTATGCAGGCTATAACTCAAATACGATGGGCGGCCCTGAGGGTAAACGTTCACGAGGAACAACTTATTTAGATTTAACTTTTACTCAGCCTATTAATGAGTCTTGGACTTTTGGTGCTCACTATGGCTATGAAAGAATTAAAAATTTCTCGGAAGCTAACTTTCAAGATATGAAAGTCGAGCTGATTAAAGATTTAGGCGATGGTTGGACTACAGGGTTAGCCTATACCAAAGCTTGGGATAAGCATGGATATTATAAAAAGTATAGTAATGGTGAACCAGATGCGCCAATTTCAAATCCGATTGACTCGACTTTTACAGTGTCTGTAAAAAAAGTGTTTTAAGTTAAACTTATTAATAGTGGTCTGATTAACTACGTTTGAAAGATATCTGTAAACTTTCAAACGTAGTTAAGATGGGCTTTTTTATGTTTTAAAATGAATTGCAGTAGGTGTAAATTAAGAGTTACTTAAGCATCTTCAACAATAACTAAACGTAAGACTATCTAGTGTAATATATAAAATTTGAAAATTAGTATTTTTCTAACCTCTAAAAAAATATATTGATTAATAAAATTATTATAGTTACTTAGCATTAAATTTTTTAACAGCATTTTGGGGCTGATTATAAATAAAAACTATTATATGAAACAAAATAAGTATTGGCATTTAATTAGGGATTTTCCCATTCTTAAGCTGTGTTTTATATGTACGTTCCCGTAGGTAGCTGTCTCGGAAAATACAAGGGATTTGTTGTTTCTAACTTTGCCTGAACTTCGTATTCCGTTCTATACCTTTCGTACGCAGTAAACATTCAATTTTGCAGTTTAAGGAAATATTGATGTCAAATTCTGCTGTTGTCGATTCAGTTGCTTTGGCTTTAAGGCAGGCTGAACTATCACAAACTGCGATTGTTCCAATACGTGCTGAACTCGGTGGTGAACAGGCAAGTGTGGATATCGCTTATGCAGTACAGGAAATCAATACTGTACGTGCATTATCGGAAGGACGCCGTTTAGTAGGTCGTAAAATTGGGTTGACTTCAAAAGCCGTACAAGCTCAGCTTGGGGTGGATCAGCCTGATTTTGGAATGCTATTTGCCGATATGGCATACGGTGATGGTGATGTAATTCCAATAAGTAAATTAATTCAGCCAAAAGTTGAAGCTGAAATTGCGCTTGTACTCAAACATGATTTAACCCAAATCAGACATACATATGCAGACATTATTAGCGCTACAGACTATGCCTTGCCTGCTATTGAAGTCGTCGATAGCCGTATTGAGAACTGGAAAATCTCATTAATTGACACTGTTGCTGACAACGCTTCTAGTGCAGCTTTTGTTTTAGGTTCGCGTCCAGTACAGCTTGATCAACTTGATTTAGTGAACTGCAAAATGGTCATGACTCGTAGTAGTGAAATTGTCTCAGAGGGCGTGGGTAAAGCTTGTTTGGCCAACCCGTTGAATGCAGCTATTTGGTTGGCCGATGAAATGGTACGACGTGGGCGTCCGTTACAGGCTGGAGATATTGTTTTAACAGGGGCATTGGGTCCAATGGTTGTAGCTCAAGCCGGAGATGAGTTCGTAGTAAAAATTGAAGGCTTCGACTCAGTTACCGCATGCTTTGCTACTGAATAAAGGATAGGGAAATGAATAAGATCAAATGTGCCTTAATCGGTCCGGGAAATATTGGAACAGATTTATTGTATAAATTACAGCGTAGTGAAGTGCTAGAACCTGTATGGATGATAGGGATTGATCCTACTTCTGAAGGCTTGGCCCGTGCTGCAAAAATGGGTTTAAAGACTACATCTGATGGAGTTGATGGTTTATTACCTCATGTACTTGAAGATGATATCAAAATTGCTTTTGATGCGACTTCAGCGTATGTGCATGCAGAGAATAGCCGTAAGCTTAATGAGCTTGGCGTGTTAATGATTGATTTAACGCCTGCGGCAATTGGTCCATTTTGTGTGCCGCCAGTGAACTTAGAAGCTCTGCTAGACGCAGGTGAAGTCCCTAACGTCAATATGGTGACTTGCGGTGGGCAAGCAACTATTCCTATGGTCGCAGCGATTTCAAGAGTACAGACAGTTAACTATGCTGAAATCATTGCGACTGTATCAACAAAATCGGTTGGCCCAGGTACTCGTAAGAACATTGATGAATTTACTCGTACTACGGCTGGTGCAATTGAAAAGGTTGGGGGAGCTAAACAAGGTAAAGCCATCATTATTATTAACCCGGCTGAACCACCATTAATGATGCGCGACACGGTTCATTGTTTAGTTGAAGGAGAGCCTGACCAAGTTGCAATTACGGAATCAGTCAATACGATGATTCAAGAAGTCCAAAAATATGTTCCGGGCTATCAGTTAGTTAATGGCCCTGTATTTGATGGTAATCGTGTTTCTATATTTCTTGAAGTAGAAGGCCTAGGCGATTATTTACCGAAATATGCAGGTAATCTTGACATTATGACTGCGGCAGCTGCACGTACTGCAGAAATGTTTGCAGAACGCGTTTTATCTAACCAAAAAGTAGAAGCTGTTTAAGGAGAAACCGTATGTCTAAGATTATTGTGCATGATATGACGTTACGTGATGGTATGCATCCTCAACGCCATCAAACTACAGTTGAGCAAATGATTGCCATTTCAACCGCGTTAGACGAAGCGGGTGTGCCATTAATTGAAGTCACTCATGGTGATGGATTGGGGGGAAGTTCTGTTAACTATGGTTTCGCTGCCGCAACAGATGAAGAATATTTGTCTGCCGTTGTGCCACGCATGAAAAATGCCAAAGTGTCAGCGTTGTTATTGCCTGGCATTGGAACAGTTGATCATTTAAAAATGGCACATGAAATTGGTGTTTCAACCATTCGTGTTGCAACACACTGTACAGAAGCAGATGTATCTGAACAGCATATTACTGCTGCCCGTAAATTGGGAATGGATACGGTAGGCTTTTTAATGTTAGCTCATATGGCTACACCAGAACATTTGCTACAAGAAGCAAAAAAGATGGTGTCTTATGGGGCTAACTGTATTTATGTTACAGACTCTGCTGGTTATATGTTGCCTACAGATGTAAGCGATCGGATTGGGTTACTCCGCCAAGAACTTGATAGCAATATTGAGTTAGGTTTCCATGGTCACCATAACTTGGGTATGGGCGTTGCCAATACTGTTGCTGCGGTTGAAGCTGGTGCAATTCGAGTCGACTTGGCGGCAGCTGGTCTAGGAGCAGGAGCAGGCAATACGCCGCTTGAATTATTTATTGCGGTTGCAAATCGTATGCAAATAGAAACAGGCATAGACTTGTTTAAAGTGCAAGATATTGCAGAAGATCTTGTGATACCAATGATGCTAAATCCAATTCGTGCCGATCGTGATGCAGCAACATTAGGTTATGCAGGTGTATATTCTTCTTTCTTGTTGTTTGCAAAACGTGCTGAAGCTAAATATGGTGTTTCTGCACGTGAAATTTTATTAGAGCTTGGTCGCCGTGGTACGGTTGGGGGACAGGAGGATATGATTGAAGATCTTGCCTTGACCATGTCAAAAGCGAAAGTAATGAGCGCATAAGTTTTTTACAAATGAAAAAGAGCACTCCACGAGAGTGCTTTTTTATATCTAATGATTTGATCTAGATGAAATAACTTGAATATAAGTGTTATTTTCTATAAATGGATGGATATCATTTTTGATTGGATGAGTTTCTATTTAAATAAAAAAACGATTAGAAAATTAAAAATAGCAAATTTAAATAAAGATATTTTAATAAAAAATAGATATATAACAAATGTTTATTCTGGTTTTTAGGTAATGATTAATTGTTTTTAATGATCTGTTAAAAATCCTCATTACTGGAAAAGTAACATTTTTTTAAAGCATTGAGTTTAAAAAGAAAAGTATCTTAATACTCTAGTCGAATTTTTCATAAAAATAGAGTTGAGCATGATAGGGCTTGTTTTCATGGATTGATTGAAAGGAAGTACGCAATGCGTCGTCAAACGTTATGGATCGCAATGGCTTGCGCAATAGCAACAATAGGGGCTACTGGCACATATGCAGGCTTTGTTGAAGATAGTCAGGTTCAGCTGAAATTTAAAAACTTCTATTTAGACCGCCAGTATGATGACACCCCTGCAAAAAACTGGGGTAGTTGGTCACAAGCTGCGACACTGGATGCAAAATCGGGTTATGCAGAGTTTGGGGCATTAGAACTTGGTGTTGATGTGTTGGCACAGTATGCTGTACGTCTGGATGGTCGTGACCGTAATGCCGATTGGGTTCTGCCGTATAGTGGAATTTCTGGTACAGGCATAGGAAAACAAGAGCGTCAGTTTGGAAAAATAGGAGCAACTCTTAAAGCGAAAATCAGCCAAACTGAATTACGAATTGGTGAAATTTTACCTGTAACACCAGTAATTCATTTTGACCCATCTCGTCAATTATTGACCACTTATAATGGGGTATGGCTAGAGTCAAAAGATATTAAAAACACCAAATTAACGTTAGGTTATTTGGATAGTATCAATGCCCGTTATGAAAATCAGCCAATGGATTTTGGTCTATGGCCTAAAGCATTAAATAATGATGGTAAAACTGATGGGATGTATGTTGCAGGCATAGATTACCAATTAAATAAAAACTGGTCTGCAAGTTACTTTTATGGCGATGTGACGAATATCTATCGTCAAAATTACTTGGGTGTGAACTATAAAAATAATTATGACAAGTTAAAAGTCGATTCACACATACGTTTTTTCGACAATGCAGAGTCGGGAGATGCCTTGTATGGTGATATTGATAATCAGGCATTGTCTATAGGCTCAACCTTAACTTATGGCTCGCACAGCGTAGGTTTGTCTTATCAGCAAATGTTTGGCGACTATGGTAGTAATCCGAGTGCAGCAACAGGCGCTCCGTATTTTCCAACACTTGCAGGTTGGGTACCACAGCCTTATTTAGATAACTGGTCAGTTGCGAGTTTTATTCGTAAAGATGAAAAATCGGTTGGTATAACCTATAGCTACGATTTTAGTGAACTGGGCATTCAAGGATTAAAAACTACTGCAAAATATTGGCATGGCTGGGGTATCGATTCAGCATATGAATCAAATACATTAACTGGAAACGGCAAAGAGGATGAATTTAACTTTATTCTGAATTATGTAGTGCCAGAAGGGAAGTTAAAAGGCTTGGGATTCCAGTGGATGTATATAGATGTCAATTTTGACAATATTGCAGGCCAAAAGAGTGATTTGCAAGAAAATCGTATTGCAACGACATACACCTATAAATTTTAAATACTTTTAAATATTGCTTTAAATAACATTGGTTTATTAATACTTATTTTATATCACCTCATCGTAAACAAGTATCAGTTTAGGTGCTGTGAACAGGTAATATAGGTGAGTAAAACATTTGAAATTTGGCGTATTAAATCGGCCTAATCTTGGGTTGGGCTGTACAAATTGTAAGAGGAATAAGATGGGAACAGTACAAATCCCCGAATATAAAACAGATCCATTTTTTGGTTTGGAAGACAAATGGATTGAAACTGCAGCAGGCGAGCTCACTCATTATCATGAGCTTGGAGAAGGTACTCCAATTTTATTTTTACATGGTTCTGGTACGGGTGTTTCAGCAGCAGCAAACTGGTGGTTGAACTTACCACAAATTGCTGAGCAAGGACGTTGTATCGCAATTGATTCAATTGGTTATGGCCAAACTGTTGTTGCAGAAGGAACTGTTTATGGTATTCGTGAGTGGGTAGATCATGCAGTCCGTGTATTAGATGCTTTAGGAATTGAAAAAACTTGGTTGGTTGGTAATTCTTTAGGGGGATGGTTAGCATTCCAGTTTGTATTAGATTATCCAGAGCGTGTACTAGGTATTGTATCAATGGGAACGGGTGGTGCTAAGCAGACAGCAGCACTTAAAGCACATGCTAATCCTGAATTAACAGAAGCTGGTATCCGTAAAACTTTAGAAATGTTTGTAGTGGATAAGTCTTTAGTTACTGATGAATTGGTTAAAGTTCGTTTTGAGGCCGCTAAAAATGACTATGCATCAGATCGATTAATGGAAGTGGTTGGGGCTCGAGACCGTGACCGATTCGAGTTTCCTCTCGATTTCGATAAAATGAAAAATATTCAGATTCCTGTGTTACTTATTCATGGTGTGCAAGATGTAGTTATTCCTGTATCACGTACTTGGGATATTTTGAATATTGTACCGAATGCTGATGCTCATATATTTAGTCAATGTGGGCATTGGTCGCAAGTTGAAAAAGCTGATGAGTTTAACCAGATCATTAAACAATATTTAGCATTGCATGATGTTAAATAAAAGATAGAAAGAAGAGTAGGAGAACTAACTGATTTCTCCTTCTCTTAAATTATAAATTTGTTTTTGTTGAATATTTTTTAAATCATCTTAGACTTTTGTATTAACTTAAGGATTTTAAGACCGATTAATATTTAAGTAAAAAACTTTACTCAATAAATCGATAAACTCTTTAACACCCGAAGACTCAGCATCTTTTCTATAGCTGACATATAAATCTAAAAAAGGTAGATCAACATCTAAGGGGCGAGTGACAATATTATTTAAAGTTAATGGTTCTATATAACTAGGTAAAATGCCACAGCCTAACCCCATTCCTATTGAGTTAATATTAAATAAAATATTATGTGCAGTCTGAACAATATTAAATTTAATATTGTGTATTTCGGCAAAATTAAGAATTGTATGATGTAAAATTGAAGACTGTTCTGAAGATGGAATAATAAAGTCAATATTGTTTAAAAGCCTGACGGGTATACGTTCGTATTGTGCAAGTGGGTGATTTCGAGGAAGCAATAGCATTAGCGGTTCACGTAATACGAACTGGCTTTGTATTTCATCGTTATTTAAGTTATCCCTCATAAATGCAATATCAATGACTCCATTCTTTAATGCCTCCATTTGTTCGGTATTATTCATACTGCGTAATTCAATTTTGAGGTTTGGATTTTGTACCCGTAAACTTGGAAGAACAGATGGAAAAACTTTCATTTCTACTACTGGAACAAAACCAATCGTCAGTTGTTGTTTTTTAAATTTCGAAACTTGACGAGCCATTGCAATCGCTTTATCTGCTTGAGCTAACGTTAAACGCGCTTGCTCAAGAAATACACTTCCTTCTTCGGTGAGTTCGACTTTACGTTTAGTGCGATGTAGTAATGTAACACCAACCTCATCCTCAAGGTCTTTAATTTGTTGACTTAATGATGGTTGAGCTGTGTAGAGGCGAAGTGCAGCTTTACTAAAGTTGAGTTCTTCAGCCACCATTACAAAGTAGCGTAAATGACGTAATTCCATATCAGTTGTGATCCCAAAATCCTATTATTAACGTTGGATAGTTAATAAAATATGCTAAATGCTTGAAAACCATAAATCCGTTTATAAAACCACTGATCAGTATCAGTCGAACTTAATTTTAATATTTAAAATCTATAATGAATAATTCATAAAAAGTCTAATTTGAAACAAATAAAATATTTCACTTAAAACAGTTAAAAAATCATTATCCATTCAAATTGAATTTTATGTTGTGCGTTTTTGGCGGCAGCAGGAGTGCTTCTCATGAATGGAAAAATTGAAGTGTGTGAAATCGATGCTTTAGTCGATGCACAAAATGGACGTATCTCGCCAACTATCTATACAGATCCACAATTATACGAACTAGAGTTAGAGCGTGTTTTTGGACGTTGTTGGTTATTTCTTTGTCACGAAAGCCAGATTCCAAAATCAGGCGACTTTTTCAATACGTATATGGGTGAGGACCCAATTATTGTTACGCGTCAAAAAGACGGTTCTATTAAAGCATTATTAAATCAATGTCGTCACCGTTCTATGCGGGTTAGCTATGCTGACTGTGGTAATACGCGTGCGTTTACCTGCCCATATCATGGCTGGTCCTATGGCATTGACGGTTCTCTTAAAGATATTCCATTGGAAGGTGTTGCCTTCCCACATGGTGCTTGTAAAGAACAATGGGGATTGCAAGAGGTTCCTCGTGTTGCAAGCTATAAAGGTTTGGTCTTTGGTTGTTGGGCAGATGACACACCCGAATTACTCGACTATATGGGTGATATTGCTTGGTATCTCGATGCAATGATTGACCGCCGTGAAGGTGGTTCGGAAGTCATTGGTGGCATTCATAAATGGGAAATTAACTGTAACTGGAAATTTGCAGCAGAACAGTTTGCTTCTGATCAATACCACGCGCCGTACTCGCATGCCTCTGCAGTACAAGTTTTAGGTGGTAAACCAAATGATGATGCTTCTAAAGCATTAGGTACAGCACAAACGGCACGTCCAGTTTGGGAAACAGCAGAAAGCTGTGTGCAATATGGTCAACGTGGCCATGGTTCAGGTTTCTTTCTGACCGAAAAACCAGATGCCAATTTCTGGGTTGATGGTCAAGTAGCAGATTACTTCCGCGAAACCTATGAAGAAACCAAAGAGCGTTTGGGTGATACTCGTGCTTTGCGTTTGGCAGGACATAACACCATGTTCCCAACTTTGTCTTGGCTGAATGGTATGACGACGATGCGTATTTGGCATCCACGTGGACCAGATAAAACTGAAGTTTGGGCTTTCTGTATCACGGATAAAGTAGCACCGCAGCACATCAAAGAAGCGATGGAGTTGAATGCTTGTCGAGCATTTGGCCCAGCTGGTTTTGCTGAAGCAGACGATGGTGAAAACTGGATTGAGATCCAGAAAGTGTTACGTGGTTATAAAGCGCGAAAAAGCAAACTCATTATGGAAATGGGTCTTGGCAATGAAAAATACCGTGAAGATGGTATTCCAGGTATTACTAACCATGTTTTCTCTGAAACTGCTGCACGTGGCATGTATCGTCATTGGGCAAACCTGTTGATGCATGAAAAATGGGAAGACGTACAACGGGCAGATGAGGCTTATGAGCAAGAGCTTTTGAAAAAAGCGGCTAAAAAGGATGAGAAGGAGCTTGTGAAATGAACCAGATCATTGACTCATTAAAACCACAGCCAATATGGCGTTCTATTGGATTGGAACTTCACCACGACATTAGTCAGTTTCTGTATGCAGAAGCACAATTGTTAGATGATTGGAAGTTTCGAGATTGGTTGGATATTTTAAGCGAAGACATTTTATATACGCTCAAAACGACGACAAATGCGCAAACACG
Source organism: Acinetobacter geminorum (assembly GCF_013009345.1). Classification (GTDB taxonomy): domain Bacteria; phylum Pseudomonadota; class Gammaproteobacteria; order Pseudomonadales; family Moraxellaceae; genus Acinetobacter; species Acinetobacter geminorum. The sequence continues at coordinate 121,919 of NZ_JABELE010000009.1, forward strand.
TGATCGTCGTAAATGTATTGCCCCACCATCAACATGGATTTATCACGACGACAAATTTGTACTAGAGCGTCGCGTAGCAAAATTAGAAACAGGGATGTCGTGGTCCGAAGAACCACCATCACGTACTCGTCACTTGATTACTAATATTCGGGTCGAAGCAACTGCGCAAGCAAATGAATATCAAGTTTTTAGTAATTATTTGCTTTATCGCTCGCAAAAAGAAAAAGACGTATTGACCTATGTTGGTAAACGAGTTGATCTGATTCGAAAAGATGATAGCAGTAGTTTAGGTTGGAAAATTGCTAAACGCGATATCACCCTCGATCAAGCGACTTTGATTTCTCACAATATTACGGTGTTTTTCTAATGAATAAGATTTTCGTTTGTCAGATTGATGAGTTGGATGAAGGCGAAGCGCTGAAAGTAGATTGTAATGTAGGTGATATTGCTGCACTCGCTGTATTTAATTTCAATGGTGAATTTTTTGCCATGAATGATAAATGCAGTCATGGTAATGCTTCTATGTCAGAAGGCTACCTAGAGGATGATGGCACGGTTGAATGTCCACTTCATGCATCACGTTTTTGTTTGAAAACTGGCGTACCACAATGTGTACCAGCAACTGATCCAATTCAGACATTTCCAGTGGTAATTGAAGACGGCGCACTTTATGTTGAAATTATTGGAGCGTAATGATGGGCTGGCTAGAGGATGAAGTTGCACTAATTACTGGTGGTGGTTCGGGACTAGGGCTTGCGTTGGTTGAGCGCTTTTTGCAAGAGGGTGCGCATGTTGGTGTGTTGCAACGGTCTCAATCAAAAATAGATGAATTGATTGCACGCTATGGTGACAAAATTGTGGCGATTAATGGAGATGTGGCGAGTTTTCAGGATAACGTTCGTGCTGTGCAGGCTACAGTAGAACGTTTTGGAAAACTGGACTGTTTTATTGGTAACGCTGGTATTTGGGATCATTATGCCGACATCGTTAACATGAGTGGCGAACAGTTAGATAAAGCCTTTGATGAAATCATGAGTATTAATACTAAAGGCTATTTGTTAGGTGCCAAAGCTGCTTTAGACGAGCTACTTAAAACCGAAGGTTCGATGATTTTTACCTTATCTAACTCGGCTTTTTATTCATCTGGTGGTGGGCCAATTTATACTGCCTCAAAACATGCTGGTGTAGGTTTAGTGCGTGAACTTGCTTATGAATTAGCACCTAAAATCCGCGTGAATGCGGTTTCTCCCTCTGGTATGAATGTCAATGTAAAGGGCGCTGCTTCGCTTGGGCAAGAAAATCTAGGACTCCTTGATGCACGCGATCCCCAAAAAATTGGGCAAGGCATGCCACTGAAATTTTTACCAGAACCTGAAGATATGACGGGCTCTTATGTATTACTCGCATCTCGTCAAAATAACCGGCCATTATCGGGTGTTTTCATTAACGCTGACTGTGGTTTGGGCATTCGTGGCTTACGCCAAGCGAATGCTGGCTTTTTTGATGCTTAATTTTAATCCGATATTAATGGACTAATAAGACAGCTAAAACTGTCTTATTTCGGAGCTAAATCATGACTGTTAAACTTATTTGCGCTTCTCATAGCCCGCTAATGGAATTTGCGTCTCCAGCAGAACAACACCAAGAACAAACGGTGCGTAAGACGTTTGAAAAGCTCGCTTCAGAGGTCAAAGCATACGACCCAACTTTAATAATTGCCTTTGGACCAGATCATTTTAACGGCTTCTTTTATGATCTAATGCCGAGTTTCTGTGTGGGTGTCCGTGCAACAGCAGCAGGTGACTGGAATTATGGTCCTGGTGAGCTTAATGTGCCTGAAAACACAGCATTAAATTTAATTCGAAAAGTCCTTGATGAAGGTGTAGATGTTTCATATTCATATCGTATGCAAGCGGATCATGGGGTAACACAGCCGCTGCATTTTTTATGTAACGGCCAACTTAATCGCTATCCAACCATTCCAATATTTATTAATGGTGCTGCCGCACCAATGCCGACCACAAAGCGGACTATTGCATTAGGTCGTGCAATTGGTACCTTTATTAAGTCAATCAATCTGGACAATGAACGTATATTGATTTTAGGTACAGGCGGTCTTTCACATGATCCTCCAACACCTCAGATGGGTTCGGTACCACCAGAAGTTGAAGAATTTCTGATTGCTGGACGAAACCCTACAAGTGAAGCTAGAAATGCACGTCAGGCCAAAATCATTTCAGTTGGACAACGTTTAGCAGCAGGTGACAAGAGTGTATCTGTACCGCTTAATCCGGAGTGGGATGAGCGGTTATTGGAAAAATTCAAAAATGCAGACTTTATTGCGCTTGAAGCGATGACTGAAGACGAAATACGACGTGAAGGTGGGCGCGGGGGACAAGAAGTCCGAACTTGGATGGCTGCTTTTGCTGCACTACACACAGTGGGTGATTATGAAATGACCTTACATTGCTATGAACCAATCAGTGAATGGATTGCTGGCTTTGGCATAGTCTCTGCCGAGCTGAAATAAAGGGTAAGCAATGAATATTCAAACTATTGTCATTATTGGTGCCGGGCAAGCTGGTGCAAGTGCTATTTTAGAATTACGTGCTAACAAATATGAAGGTCGAATTATTTTAATAGGTGATGAACCCCATTTACCTTATGAGCGTCCGCCTTTGTCTAAAGATATGATTCTCAGACCTGAACAGACTAAAATTGAGATTCTGTCTCAACAGAAACTAGAAGACCTAGGTGTTGAGTTCATTAAAGGTAATGCCGTTGTAAAGATTGTACCTGAACAATATCAAGTGATTTTGGAAAATGGTGAACATGTCTATTATGACAAGTTATTATTGGCAACTGGTGGTTCACCTCGCCGTCTTCCGGTTTTGGATGGGGTGGGTAAAAAGGTTTATACCCTACGGAATCTAGACGATTCACAAGCTTTAATTCCGGTTTTTCAGCCAAAGAATCGGATTGTATTGGTTGGTGGTGGTGTCATTGGTCTAGAGTTAGCGTCTAGTGCTCGATTTAAAGGTTGTCATGTAACTGTTCTAGAACAAAGTGCAATGATCATGGGACGTTCGCCAGCCATAATTAGTGACTTTTTACTTGATCAGCACCGTAGTCGAGGTGTTGATATTCGACTCAATGTGAAAATTGCTGATACCGAACTGCGCGGCGAAGAAATTGTCATTCTATTGGAAAGTGGTGAAGAGATCATTGCCGATGCTATTGTTTATGGGGTTGGAATTGTGCCAAATGCCCAATTGGCCGTAGACGCTGGTTTAGACGTAGATTTTGCTATTAAAGTGAATGAAAATTGTCAGACTTCCCATCCAGATATTTATGCTGCTGGTGATGTAGCAACACAACTAAGTACTAATGGTCATTATATTCGTATAGAAACTTGGGAAAATGCCAATAACCAAGCGGGTACTTTTGCTCGTCATGTTATGCAGGTAGAGCATCCTAAAGTAAATCCATCATGGTTTTGGACCGACCAATATGACCTGAACTTTCAATTTGTTGGAGATATGTCGGCAAAAGAGTGGCATATTCGAGGCAATATGAATCCGCAAGAAAATCAAAAAGTGGGATTTACCTTATTTGGATTAGATCAAGGCATTGTTGTTGCTGGTATTGCTGTTAATCAAGCTAAAGATGTGAGGCATTTAAAAAAATTGGTTTCTAGTTCTATCGCCTTTGATAAAGAAAAAATGCTAGATGTCTCAATTGAATTGCGAAAATTAATTTAAATAAAGTCGTTATACTAAAGACCTATTTAACGTTGAAAAGAAAAACCGTCATGATTATATGACGGTTTTTTTATGCCTGATTATAGATATCACATAAAAATTGAAAGCATTAATACTTAATTTGAACTGTATAATAACTTTTAACTATTGAAAAAGCAGTTTTGTTTCATCGAGATTAATCTGTTTTTTAGATATATAAATTTAAAAAGCTTGCTAATTTATCTCTAACTAACTGAAATTTAATTTAATTTTCATACTTAATTATAAGTGATTTGTCTAAGAATAAAATATATTAAAGAAAATGAAATTTTTTTCTTTTTTGTTTTTACGGATAAATAAAACTTAAGGCTAATGTCGAAATCAAAGTGATTAATAAATGATGTGCTGTGATTTTTCAAACTGATAGAAAAGGATTTTTCTATGAACCGTGCAGGAAATAAGCACTCTATTATTACGATCGCCATTTGTTTTCTAATCGCTGTGATTGAGGGAATTGATATACAGGCAGCTGGTATTGCGGCTGTTGGTATTCGAGAATCCTTTGGTTTAAATAGCTCTCAACTAGGTATTTTTTTTAGTGCAGGAATATTGGGGTTATTACCCGGTGCATTAATTGGTGGACGTTATGCAGACCGCATTGGCCGTAAGATGGTGTTGATCGGAGCTGTGGCTATTTTTGCTGTATTTACCCTTTTTACAGTCTGGGTAAATACTTTCTATACTTTGCTATTGGTACGCTTTCTTGCTGGAGCAGGTTTAGGGGCTGCAATGCCGAATTTGATTGCTCTTGTTTCAGAAGCTGTTTCTAACGAAAATCGTGGTCGTGCCGTTGGCCTAATGTATTGTGGTATGCCAATAGGAGCCATCTTAGTATCTTTACTAGCAGCCTACGATGTAAGCGGTCACTGGCAAACGATTTTCTATGTAGGAGGAATTGTTCCATTGCTTGTGATTCCTCTTATGGTCAAATTTTTACCAGAATCTCGAGAGTTTTTACAAACGAGATTTCAAGATAAATCGATTACGTATATACAAAGCTCTTTTAAAAACCTTTTTCAAAATAATTATGCTTCGCAGACCTTATTACTGTGGGCAAGCTATTTCTTTACCTTGATGGTTGTTTACATCATGTTGAGTTGGTTACCGTCTCTATTTATGGAGTTAGGATTCTCTCGTCAACAGGGCAGCTTAGCTCAAGTATTTTTTCAAATGGGAGCTGCCATTGGTACAGTTGTATTGGGTATTTTGATTGACCGTTGGAATAAAGCTTATGTGATTATACTTATGTATATAGGTATTTTAGCTGGTTTATTTAGTTTAAATGGAGCTGGAAATTTAACTGCAATGTATGCAGCCGCAGCCTTAATGGGAACATTTACCATTGGTGGTCAAGGCGTTTTATATGCTTTTGGAAGTATTGTGTACCCGACTGAAATCCGGGCAACTGGAGTAGGTAGTGCAGCAGCAGTTGGACGTATTGGTGCAATGTTGGGTCCCGCAATTGCTGGTCAGTTACTTGCCATGGGAAGTGGTGCTACAGGTGTTATTTCCGCTGCTATTCCTGGAATTGTCATTTCAGCATTACTGATGCTTTTGGTGATTCGTCGATTACATCAGACTAAATAGCTCAAATAAAACAATGAAAAAAGCTCAGATTTTCGGAGCTTTTTTCATTTATGAAACTATTCAAGAAACCTCAAACCTTATTCACTGCAAGCTTAAAAACAAATCACTCATTGTAAATGTCAGATGAATTTATTTCTTGTTCTAAAAAAGAACCTTAATTGAGTAAGAGAAATGTACCCAGCTGCCCAGCAAAAGCTTTGGAATCGTTCATTTATCCTTTGTGTATTAAACAACCTTTTTTTATTCATTTATTACTATGCTTTGCTCACCATATTACCCCTTTATATTTTAAAAGAATTATCAGGTTCAATTAGTCAGGCAGGTTTGGCATTAACTTTATTTTTGATTTCATCGATTGCCATTCGTCCTTTTGCTGGTTTGATCATTGAACGTTTCGGCGAAAAAACAGTGTTGCGAGGTTCAGCATTACTGTTTGCATTTTTGGCGCTTGGTTATTTATGTGTAAATCAACTATGGATATTACTGATGATCCGATTCGTGCATGGAATCTGGTTTAGTATTTTAACTACGGTCACCGTACCTATTGTGAATGAATTCATTCCAGAGCAGAGGAAAGGCGAAGGCATGGGGTATTTCGTCATGTCTACAAATTTAGCGGTTGTATTTGGGCCAATGATTGCACTAGCTACTCTACGTTACACTAGTTTTTATAACCTATTTATTCTTCTCACTTTAATTGTATGTATGGGTTTATTTTTTTGCTTTCTTATACCGGTGACATCGTTAAAAGATAGGCAGTGGGTACAAGCAAAGAAGAAAATTAGTTTAAACGATATTATTGAAAGGAAAGTAATTCCTATTGGTTTGATTGCATTATTCGTTGCAATGGCTTATTCAAGCATCATGAGCTTTATAAGTATCTATAGTGAAACTAAAAACTTACTCCCTGCAACAAGTGTATTTTTTATTGTTTTTGCAATATCAATGATTATGGCGCGTCCTTGGGTTGGCTATTCATACGATAAAAGAGGGGCTAACTCAGTTGTTTATCCTTCGTTTATTCTTTTTTCGGTAGGATTGTTCTTGGTGAGTCAAATGCAAACCCAGTGGGAATATTGGTTTGCTGCTGCTTTAATCGGTGCGGGGTATGGCTCACTTTTTCCTGTTTTTCAAACCATGGCTATACAAACGGTCGAGAAAAACAGAATTGGGTATGCGGTTTCAACCTTTTTTACTTTATTTGATTTAGGGATGGCGATTGGTTCGCTTATGGTAGGATTTATTATTGCCCATATAGGCTATGAGAAAACTTACCAGTTATGTGCATGGCTAACGATAATGACTTTATTTTTATATCGTTGGCTATGTAATCGAGATACAAACACAAAAATTGGGATATGACATGGAATTACGTCACTTACGCTATTTTGTTGCGGTCGCTGAAGAGCTAAATTTTACGAAAGCAGCATTACGAATGCATACGGTACAGCCTTCGCTCAGTCAACAGATTAAAGACTTAGAAGATGAAGTTGGTGTTCAGCTTTTTATACGCAGCAAACGAAAAGTCGAGCTTACAAAAGCAGGGGAAGTTTTTTTTAAAGAAGCGCTTATTATTTTAGAACACACCGAGAAAGCCATTAGCTTGGCTAGACAAACTGCAAAAGTTGAACAAGAACAATTAAATATTGGCTTTGTTCCAGTCGCTGAAATGAAAGTTTTTTCTTATATCATGCCGAATATTAGAGCGCATTTCCCAGAGCTTAAAATTGATTTTCAAAGTTTAACTGATGATGCTCAACTACAGGCGCTTAAAAAGGGGGAAATAGATATTGCTTTTACGCGTTATGGGGCAAATACAGGTGAACTGGTTTCTATTCAAATCTTCCAAGAGCCACTCACTTTAATTATTCCTAAAAACTCGCCAGAAGCACAGCAAGAACGCATTAGTATAAAAAGTTTTGAGCATCATAATTTTGTGATGTGTAATGAAGAAGCTTCACCTGAGCTTTATCGAATTATTGATGGTTTTTTTAAAAAATCTAAACTGAATGTTAATATTGTGCAGCATTCAACCAACATTTTACTCAATGTTAATTTAGTGGGAATGGAAATTGGTTGGAGTCTCGTTCCTCAGTATGTTATTCCATTGTTAGGGGATAAAATTGTAGTTAAAAAGACGGTAGAACCTTTACCAATGATAGGTCTACACGTTTCTTATCGCAAAGACCATGTAAACAAAGCTATAGATTTAATTTTGGATGTACTTAAAAAACAGTTTCATCTAAATTTTGCATTTTAAAAAAGCCATTCTAAAGAATGGCTTAATTATACTTAGTTGATCAAATGCATTTTTTGGAACAGTTCTTCACTTATACTATTTACAGTTTGAGGAATGGCGAGACCTGCAATAAAACGGTCAGGTCTTAAAATCACCATAGATTGATTTGTTTGGCTAAACCAAGAGCGAATTTCAGTGTCTAGATCACCAATAGTAATTACATGTTCGTCAGAAGGTCGATTCGGAGCGTCTAACTGAATCGCAGGTATGACTTGAATAAATTTAATACCTAATTTAGCCCATTTTTTCATACTATTTGGTGAGATTCCCCAAGTAGGATTAACTCCCCAAGCAAGAATGGCAAAGTTATTACCAATCACTTCGTCGAGTAAAACTTTGTCTTTATTTTCAAGCTGGACATGAGGCTGGATGAACATCTTGCCGACAGGTGTATTCTTTTCTGGAAAAGGTGCCAATATGCCTTGATGATATTTCGGCATGGGTTTAAAACGCATTTCTAACAAATAACGTTTTATCGGTTGTATGTAATTTAATACATAAGCAATACCGTCACGAAGAACACCTTGCCATTTCTTTGGTGGAGCAAGAACATGTCCTGCTAAAACAGATAAATTAATCATGGCTTGAGCGTGGTCTTTTCTTTCTAGTTGGTAACTGTCTAGAATCTCTGGTTTTGCAATTTTTTTAATGACTAATGCCATTTTCCAAGCAAGATTAAAAGCATCACGCATGCCACTATTGTAACCTTGACCTTGCCATACAGGCATAATATGTGCTGCATCTCCAGCTAATAAAATACGGTCTACACGAAAACGGTCTGCAATCCGTGCATTGTGTGTATAAACACGTTGACGTATCACTTCGATATTGTCCGTATGAGGTAAAACTTTACTCAATAAACGATTAATATTTTCGGGTTTACTCAATTCTTCCTGAGTTTCTCCAGGCATTACCATAAACTCAAAACGACGAATACCATGTGGCAAAGCTGCCGATACATAAGGACGTACAGGATCACAGCATAAATATACATGAGGCGTCGCTAGTGGATCGTTGGCAAGATCAATAACAATCCATTGGTTTGGAGCAGTTTCACCCTCAAAATTAATGTTAAGTGTACGGCGTACAAATGAATTTCCACCATCGCAAGCAATTAAATACTGCGCTTGAACAATTTCCTGCTTTTGATCTTTAGTCGTTAAATTTAACGTTACATGGTCTTTGTCTTGAGTGAAGCTATTTAATTGACGTGAAAAACGCACCTCTGTGGTTGGATAGGCTGCTAAACCTTCCAGTAAAACACGGTCAACTTGGGGTTGGATAAATGCATTACGACGTGGCCAGCCAAATTCGCGAGTCATAGGCTGAATATCCGCAAAACAGCGACCTTTAGGTGTTAAAAACCGCATAGCATGATTAGGGGTAGTGTGCGGTAAAACTTGTTTGATTAAACCTACTGACTGAATCGTGCGTAATGATTCATCATCAATACCAATCGCTCTTGGATAATCAATGAGTTGGTCTAGTTGTTCAATAACAGTAACTTGTACACCTTGTTTACTTAAATAATTTGCAATTGTTAACCCAACTGGGCCTGCACCTAAAATTGCAACTTCCGTGGTGTAATGTTGAGTCTGATTCACAGTAAATATCCCTTACTATCAAGTTTTCTTATTAATATCAAAATTGAAACAAAGCTAAATTTAATCAATAGTTTAATAAGACGACTTTTTGAAAGGTAATGTATGCCTTATTGATTTTAATATATTGTATTTAAATGATTTTTAAATATTTTGTAATAGGTTTTTTTAATCCAATCATTGTTTTAAATTATATATAATTGTATGGAGGTTGGAACGACGTTTAATCAACCTTTTCATTCGCCATTATTTTCTTAGCTATTTTCACGAAAGTAAAAAATTCAGTACTAGAATAGATATCAACCGAAAAAAATTACTTTTACATTAATTGACTGAGTAATTACTGTTGCTCATATCAGAGCATGTTAATTTATGTGCAACATTGTTATTAGAACATCAAAGCTCATTTTAACTGAGTATAAATATTCAAATCTTTATAACGAATCAACAAGCAGTTTTTCATTAGGAGAACAAAGATGGGATATGTAACCACAAAAGATGGCGTAGAAATTTTCTATAAAGATTGGGGACCACGCGATGCCCAAGTTTTATTTTTTCATCACGGTTGGCCTTTAAGTTCAGATGATTGGGACACGCAATTGCTTTTTTTCCTTAAAGAAGGTTTTCGTGTAGTTGCTCATGACCGCCGTGGACATGGGCGTTCGAGTCAGGTGTGGGATGGTCACGATATGGACCATTATGCAGATGACGTTGCAGAAGTGGTTAAACATCTAAATATTAAAAATGCAATTCACATTGGCCATTCAACGGGTGGCGGTGAAGTGGTTCACTATATTGCACGTCATGGCCAAGACAATGTTAAAAAAGCTGTACTTGTCAGTGCAGTACCCCCACTAATGGTTAAAACTGAAAATAATCCTGAAGGTTTACCAAAAGAAGTTTTTGATGACCTTCAAAACCAAGTCCTTACAAACCGTGCGCAATTTTTCCGCGACTTGCCATCTGGCCCGTTCTATGGTTTTAACCGACCAGATGCGAAACCCTCTGAAGGCATCATCTCTAACTGGTGGCGTCAGGGTATGACGGGTAGTGCAAAAGCGCATTACGATGGTATTGTGGCGTTCTCACAAACTGACTTTACCGAAGATTTAAAGAAAATCACCATTCCTGTTTTAGTGTTACATGGTGACGGTGACCAGATCGTGCCTTATAAAACGTCTGGCGTAAAATCTGCAGAGTTACTTCAAAATAGCCAACTCAAAATCTACCCAGGTTTTTCTCACGGTATGTTAACTGTAAACCATGAAGTGATTAATGCTGATTTGTTGGCGTTTATTCGTGAATAATTTAAAGATTTAAACTTTAAAAAAGAGGCCTATTAAGTGCCTCTTTTTTTTATATAAAAATTAATGAATTCAAATGTCTAAATATAGAAATACTAAAAGGTATTGACATTAAAGCTAGCTTTAACCTTAAAGTAAAGCCATACTGAATGAGGTCATTCCAATGAAAGTGTTCGAAAAATTAGTATTCCCAAATGGCTCATATGTTTCTAACCGTATTGCTAAAGCGGCAATGGAAGAAAACATGGCTGATTTAAACCATGCACCATCAGAAGAATTAATACGTTTATATCAAGCTTGGGCAAATGGTGGCGTAGGTCTAATTATTACTGGAAATGTGATGGTAGACCGCCGAGCGATGACTGGACCGGGTGGTGTAGTATTAGAAGATGAGCAGCATCTAGATACTTTTAAAAAATGGGCACAAATTGGTCGTTCAAAAGGTACTCAGGTTTGGCTTCAAATTAACCATCCGGGGCGTCAAATGCAAGCGAACCTTGGTCAGCAGACTTGGGCGCCATCGGCTATTTCACTTGATCTTGGCAAAATGTCAAATCGCTTTAATACGCCAATTGAAATGACTGAATCTATGATTGCAGAGGTGATTCAGCGTTTTGCAAACACGGCGCGTTTAGGTGAAAAAGCAGGATTTACAGGTGTAGAAATTCATGCAGCACATGGTTACTTATTAAGCCAGTTTCTTTCTCCTCTCAGCAATAAACGCCAAGATCAGTGGGGTGGTTCTTTAGAAAACCGCGCTCGCATTTTAATTGAGATTGTGGAAGCAGTTCGTAAAGTAGTTTCGCCTCAGTTTACTGTTGCAGTAAAACTGAACTCAGCCGACTTCCAACGCGGTGGATTTAGTGCTGAAGATGCTCAACAAGTAGTTAAAATGCTAAATGAACACGCTGTAGATTTGGTTGAACTTTCAGGCGGTAGCTATGAAGCACCTGCCATGCAAGGTCAAGCTCGTGATGGCCGTACTCTTGCTCGTGAAGCTTATTTTTTAGAATTTGCGCAAGAGATTCGTAAAGTTGCCAAAATGCCTGTTATGGTGACAGGTGGCATACGCCGTAAACAAGTGGCAGAGAAAGTAATTGAAAGCGGTGTAGATATGGTCGGTATTGCCACAGCTTTAGCAATTGAACCTAATTTGCCAAATGCTTGGAAACAAGGCCAGAATCTTACTCCTGAATTAAAACCGATTACTTGGAAGAACAAAACACTTGCTTCGCTTGCCAATATGGCGGTGGTTAAATTCCAGTTACGTAATTTAAGCTCTGGTAAAAAAACAAAACCAAATGTTTCACCAGCTTGGGCTTTAATTTTGCAACAATCAGCGATGTCATGCCGTACCCGCCAATACAAAAAAGGCATGCGTGACTATTCATTTGCTTCTTAATAAGTGAGTTGTGTTATGACAAATTAACGATTCAAACTGGATAATTTATGGAGCAAATGGCTACACGGGCGAGTTAATCGCTCGTGTAGCTGTACGCCAAGCGCTAAAACCAACTTTGGCTGGTCGTTATAAAGCAAAAGTTGCTGTACTTGCTCAAGAGTTGGGACTCGACTAAAGCTTTTGGGGTGGATAACGTAGATGCGGTAAGTGGGCAACTCCAAGGTTTTAAACTGGTCATGCACTGTGCAGGGCCATTTTCAGCATCATCAAAACCTATGATGGAAGCGAGCATTAAAGCAGGCGCTCACCATTTAGATATTACGGGTGAAATCGCTGTATTTGAATTGTCACAGTACCGTAAATGGCTCACTGACAGTAGTGAATTATTTACTCAAAAATACCGTTAAAGGTGGTACATATACACCAGCAAAATTGATGGGTTATAAGCTAGTGACTGAGCTGCCAGATTCTGGTTCGTTGATCGTTATTTAATAGAGGAATGAGAATAATGAGAAAATTAATTCTGTTTTTACACGCATCGCTTGACGGTTTTGTTGAAGGTCCAAATGGGGCAATGGACATAGGATGGATTGCTTATGATGCCGATTTGGCAAAACATGCAAGAGAAATTTTGAGCACTGTCGATACGGTGATTTGGGGACGTGCGACTTACCAGATGATGCATAATTATTGGCCAACCATGCTTTCAAATCCAGAAGCTTCGGAACATGAGCGAAATCATGCTGAATGGATTGAAAAGACTGAGAAAATCGTTTTTTCAACAACCTTAGATAAAGTTGAGTGGAATCATTCCAGACTTGTAAAAGATCATGTTGAAGATGAAATTAATAAGCTCAAACAGCAATCTGGCAAGGATATGATTATTTTGGGGAGCCCTCGATTTGCACACTATTTCATGCAACTTGGTTTAATTGATGAATACAAAATTACGATTTCGCCTGTATTGATTGGTGAAGGCTTGCGACTATTTCAAGGTATTCAGGAAAAGACTAATCTTAAACTCATTGAAAATAAAACTTTTGCTTCTGGAGCAATAGGTCTTCACTATCAAAAGATAGTCTAGTTTTTTCTATATTATTTATATAAAAAAACTTCTATTTGAAGTTAAAAACTACTGAGTGTTTACTTTGTCGAAATAGAGATTCATAAGTCGTTCTGCATTTTCTTCGCAAGTAATTTCATCTGGTTTGTTATTAATAGCTTCAACCATGGTTCGTAAATTTTGCTTACTTACTTTTAACTTTTCTTCTAAAAGTTCTATTTCCTGAATTTTGGATTCAAGCGTTTGGATGAGTGCATCATGGTTCCAAGTAGCAACTTTTGATGGCAAAAAAGCTTTAATTTCTGCTAAAGAAAACCCGACTTGCTGGGCTTGCTGAATGAGGGAAAGCTGCTTTAAATCGTTATCGGTATATTCACGATAGCCATTCGATTTTCTTTTTGCTTTAGGTAAGAGTTTGATTTGCTCGTAATAACGAATTGTAGGGGTGCTTAAGCCGCTTAGTTTCGATAACTCGCTAATATTCATAGCCACATACTCTATTGACATTAAAGTTAACTTTAGACTTATAGTAATGTAAAAGCAAGGTTCATAACTTTACCAAGCGCACACTTTCAGTAACAGCTTTCTATGTTTTGATAGATGAAAGATAGAATTATAAGTATGAAAAATGAGGTGATGAAATGTCTAAACGCATATTACATGTCGTGACCAATATTTCACGCTATAAAGATGTTGATGAACCAACAGGGCTGTGGTTAGGCGAACTCACCCATGCTTATGATGAGTTTGAAAAACAAGGTTATGTGCAAGATATCGTGAGTCCAAATGGCGGAAAAACTCCAATTGAACCAAAATCGCTTGTGCCTCTCGTTGCTGATAAGTCAGTTAAAGACCGAGAAAAAGATCAGGCTTTTATTACGCTGCTGGCAAATACCTTTAAGCCTTCTGATATTAATTGGCAAGATTATGACGTGATCTATTACACAGGTGGTCATGGGGTGATGTGGGATTTTTTAGATAATCCCGAACTTCAAGAAATCACCAAAAATATTTATGAAAAAGGCGGCATTGTTTCGAGTGTTTGTCATGGCTATTGTGGCTTGCTGAATGTCAGACTTTCAAATGGTGAACGACTTATAACAGGCAAAAAATTAACAGGCTTTGCATGGAGTGAAGAGGTTTTGGCAGGAGTGGCAAAAAAGGTGCCATACAATGCTGAAGAATTAGCTAAAGAATATGGTGCACATTATGATAAGGCCTTTATTCCATTTGCACCACACGTGGTTCAGGATGGCAACTTGATTACTGGCCAAAACCCGTTTTCAGCTAAGAAGACGGCTTTAGCGATTATAGAAACGCTTGAAAAGTCATAATTTAATAATTCAAATATAAACCCTAAAAGTAGAACCAGAGATGGGCTTACTTTTAGGGTTTTTAAATAAATGGATTGATCCTGCCAGGTTAAATTTAAGGAACAATCACAAAATCAGGATTGGCTATTGCAAAAACAGCTTCACGGTCTGCAACTGGTGGATAAATCCAGACAGTATTAATTTCCTGTTTAATTTTTTTCGCTTCCTCACGTACAAATTGAACTTGTCGATCCCAACCTTCAGTATAAAGTGCACCCCAAGGACCCAAGTCAACGCAAGTGACATACTTCGTTTGGCTGTATGGATGAAGTGGCAAATCAACTAATTCTGCTGCTGCATTGTAACCTGCTACACGACCTAGGCTCATGGCGTGCTGACACGACATCACGTTAAAATTCCCTAAATCATCGGTAGGAACTTTTACCGTATCGCCAGTCACAAAAATGTTTTTTGCTTCAGGTGCATGTAAATAAGCATCCCCAATCAAACGGCCTAAATTATCTTTTTCACCTGCAATTTGAGAGGCGAGTGGGTTGGCCCGCATGCCCGCAGTCCAGATTACAGTTTCTGTTTCAATTTTTTCGCCATTAGAAAGCGTTACGCCAGTGGCATCTAACGCCGTAACTCGTAGCCCAGCTTTACCTTCAACACCTAGCTCGTTTAGGGCTTCTCGAATAACCGTAGCAGCTTGGTCGCCCATTGCTGCACCAATTTCTGTTGAAGAATCAACTAAAACCACACGAATATCAGTTTCGCCTAAAATACTACGCAGACGTTCAGGCATTTCGGTCACGGTTTCTAACCCAGTCAGTCCACCACCAGCAACAACTACAGTGTTACGCGCTGCATTTGCAGGTTTGTTGGCTAAATTTTTAAGATGTTGATCTAATTTTTCAGCATCTTCTAGGGTGCTTACGTTAAATCCATATTCGGTAAGGCCTGATATCGGGGGCATAAAAGTCGTACTACCGGTTGCCAGAATAAAACGATCATAGCTTAAGGTTTGATTGTTGCCATCAGTGGTTGAAACTTCGATTGTCTGTTGGTTTGAGTCAATTTTATTTACCCAACCTGCCAGAAATTTAACCCCAACCACGCTTAATAACTATGAAATATCAGGGTTCATGTTTTCAAGCACAGCTTCATAAAGGCGAGGACGGATCCCAACATTTGGGCTAGGGGAAACCATCAGCACCTCAATGTTTTGTTCTTGTGAAGCCAAGTGAATTGCTCTTTGGGCAGCGAATGCCGCCCATAAACCAGCAAAGCCAGAACCAGCAATAATAATACGCTTACTCATTTGATTATCCTTTTGATAGATTTTTCGGACAACAAATTCCAGCTCATCACAAAATTTTGGGTGAGCGAATCCTTTCCCTGATTGTCCGAAAAATCTGAGAAGGCGTTTAAAAAGAATTAAGAGAATTTTATGTTAGGGTACGAACCCTATCAGTTCATTAGTCGGGGGTATCCCGCGATATTTTACTTTTACGCATTTTTGCTGTTCTTCCTTCGATGCGTTCATTGATCCAGCCATTTACATCACTAAAAAACACGTCAGGTGCATAACGGCCAAAACGGTCTGCAATATCGCCAAGTGTATGAGCACCTAAAGCGTCTCGCATGGCTTTTTCGGCCTGTAGCATGACGGCATGCACTGCACACACACCACTGGTTGCCCAATCTGGCGGAGCATGATTAAAGACCGCACATTTACCACGAACTTCTTGACACTCAAAAAGCGGTTTTTCACCTTCTATTGCATTCACGATATCTAAAAAACTGATTTCATGAGCGGATCGAGCGAGTAAATACCCACCACGAACACCTTCTTGAGCAATAACGAGACCTGCCTTTTCAAGTTTAGGAAAAATCTTGGCCATAAAACTTGGAGAGACTCCTTGTAATTCAGCAAGATCCTTACTACTCAAAGGTGTGTCTTCATTGTTCACAAGAAAAAGAAGACAGTGAATCGCATACTCGACGCTACTAGTGATATAAGCCATTTAATTTCATAATTGATCAATTAAAAACGCAGACCAATGTAGTCTGTGTTTTAAGTCAATAATAAAACTAAGACAAAGTTGGTTCTAGTTTTAAATAAACGCTATCAACGTGTTAATTATGAATATATCTAATTGAATAATTTAAATTTTAATAAATAAAAATATTTTATTGATTTCTTTTAATCGTACGGATGTCTAATAGATGTTTAATCAAATAGTTCACAACTTATAAGTAAGATAGAGGAAGGGGCTAGACATTTATCATTTATTTATAGAGTCTTTTAAATTATATTTATGTAGATTGTTTCAATTAAAATATTGCATAGCTTTATCTGAATAAAAATATTTTTTACATAGCACGATGAATGAATAAGAGAGTTGTTTTTGAAAACTGAATTTACTATTAGATGTATTTATGCACTTTGCCTTATTGGTGCAGGGTTCAACCATTTACAAACAGTTTTGATGCATGGTTTGTTTTGGGACTATAACAATGCGCCTTTATTTACTTGTATTTATTGGACATCTTTAACGTTTATTGATCCACTTGCAGCAATTCTTCTATTTTATAGACCTCGTATCGGCTTAATTCTAACTTTTCTTATTATATTTAGTGATGTCATTCACAACACTTGGATTACATTAAAAGTAGGGCGAGACTTGCTCAACTATATGTATATTTCTCAATTTTTATTTCTGGTTTTTGTTTTGTGCACAATTAAGTTTCCGTGGAAGGCACATCACACAAGTTAAAATTTTAAAATTGGAGAGTAAAAGCATTCTTTTACTCTCCAAATAATTTCTTCAAACTTACGAACGCCACCAATAATTTTCGACATTTGGTTCATTTAAGTTCAATAGTTCACCCATTTGCGGTGTGCTAATCGCTAACTTATTTTGTTGAGCCAAAGCCATGATACGTTCAAATGGATCATCCCAAGCATGAAGCGCCAAATCAAAAGTACCATTATGCACGGGTAACAAATGACGTCCTTTTAGATCGATATGTGCTTGTAAAGTTTGCTCTGGTTGCATGTGAACATCGGGCCATTCGGGGTCGTAAGCGCCAGTTTCTAACATGGTCAGATCGAAAGGTCCATAACGATGTCCAATCTCTTTAAACCCATCAAAATATCCCGTGTCACCGCTAAAAAATACACGTAAATCATTATCAATAATCACCCACGATGCCCAAAGTGTCGCATTGCTATCACCCATACCACGGCCTGAAAAATGATGGGCAGGGGTAGCCACTAATTTTAGTCCATCTACCTGTGTGGTATCCCACCAATCAAGTTGTTGAACCTTTTCTGCTGGAATTCCCCATTTAATGAGTGTGTCACCCACACCAAGCGGAGTTAAGAAGTGCTCAACTTTATCGTTAAGCTGCATTACTGCATGGTAGTCGAGATGGTCGTAGTGGTTATGCGACAAAATCACGCCTTTAATGGGTGGTAATTCGGCAATGCTAATTGGGGGCTGATGGAAACGTTTTGGTCCAAGCCATTGAAAAGGTGATGCACGCTCTAAAAAAACAGGGTCGGTTAACCAAAACTCATTTTGAAGTTTTAACAAGATAGTTGAGTGGCCCAAACGAAATAGAGAGCGGTCAGGCGCACTTAAAAGCTGTTCTTTTGACAAACTTAAAACAGGAATTGCTTTGTTTGGAACAGTGTCTTTTGGTTTATTAAATAGAAACTTCCACATAAGTTGAAGCGTTTTGCCAAAAGAAGGCTTGTGTTGGTTCGGACGCGTATTTCTAAATTTGCCATTGTGTTGCTGTGATGGCATTAAGGGAGTAGGCAAGTCTGTTGTGTTTGAAATAGTCATTTTGTTTTTCCTTATTGGAACAAACCTATATGTACAAATAAGAACTTGGGCTAAGTACTTATTGTGATTTATTTAAATGAGTATTTACTCACTCATTAATTCATTCAAAAATAAGGACGCCGTGCATCCTTACTTTTATCTATATTGAAACTGCATGCCAAAAGGCTTCAAAACCAGATTTGCGATAACGCTCGGCTTGAGAAGGGTCTTGGGCAATAAAATTGAGTGTAACTTCGGCAAGCGCACCTAAAATTGAAGCAATAAATAACGGTGGATAGTCTCTTAATCTGCCATCGTTAATACGTTCTTGAATGTTTTGAGTGAGGTCACAAAAGGTTTGCATGCCAATTTGTTTGCTTTGCTCAGTAATTTGTTCCGAAGTCGAAAGCTGTGCCATGACTTTACGCTTAAGGGGAGCTTCTAAACTCCAGTCCAAATAGCTTTGCCAGATATGCGACATTTGTATTTGTAAGTCAGAATCGGCAGGGTAACTAAGCATCATGACCTGACGTAACTCAGCCTTTAACGAAAGATATAACTGGTTCAGCAGTTCCTCTTTATTACTAAAATAGGTAAATAAAGTACCTTCTGCCACGCCAGCAACTTTGGCAATTTTTGAGGTAGACGCACGCTCGCCAAGCTCTGCTAATGTTTCAATAGCAGCACTTAAAATTGCATTACGTTTATCTTCACTACGAGGACGAGCCATATACAAACATATTAATTGAGTGATTACTCAATCATATATGAAAAATGAAAGAGAGCAAGTTATCTTTTGTGTAGAAGTAAAAAATTATTCACAATTTTTAAAAACAATGAAGATGAGAGTCGAAGATTGCTGAATATATTAAAAAAAATATGCTATTTTTCACAGCACTTTGGTGAGACTAATTTTCATGTATCGGTTTGGGCTTTTAATCGGCTTACTAGCAATATTGCTACAGAACCTCGTGTTCTGGCAAAGCCTATTGCCCAGCGAAATGCATCAGCAAATGGTATGTGAACAAATTAGTGAAATGATGAATCATTCAAGTATGCAGTCTGAACCACATTTATCTCACCATATAAAAAATGATTCTCATAAAAAGCTCTTAAACAAAAACGTTCAGCACGACTCAAGCTTAAGCTGTCATTTTTGTTATCTCTATAGCCACATTGCGACTATTGATGGCTTCAAGTTAACCTTGTTTGCAATTGGTGTCGTTGTTCGCTTCATTATGCTGGCAACGCTAAGTTATATATTATTTTATTTAAGACGCTTATTTCTTTCACCGCAAGGGCGAGCTCCTCCTAAACAACTTTGTTTTGCTTAATTCATTACTAGGTACGTATCTGTTCCTATTTAATTACTAAACAGAGTTTGTCATGTCTAAATTTTTATTTCATCCACTCGCGTGGAGCATTTTATTTGCTCAATTTTCTATGTCAGTCATGGCACAAAGCCAACTTGAAAACCAGATTGCCGAGCTAGAAAAAATTACGGTTAAGGCCCAAGATAGCAGCGAAAATTCTAATTCTTCAATAGCATTAACCCAATTTGACCATAGTTTGTTAGATGTTCCATTTACTAAGTCTCATGTATCGGCTCAAGATATTAAAAATAATAATATTCAACGTGTGAGTGATGCATTAGCTTTAGTTAATGGTGTGGTGTATCAAGACAGTTATGGTGGTGGTTTTTGGGATAACTATTCTTTTCGTGGTTTTAGTACTGACCCCAACATGGGAACAAACTATTTACGTAATGGTTTGAGTTCTTTAAGTGGTATTCATACTGCAAGAGATATGGTGAATGTTCAGGCAATTGATTTTTTAAAAGGACCTATGGCAGCCATGTATGGGCAAGGAGCTATAGGTGGCATTATGAACATTACCACCAAACAACCAGAATGGATGCCAAAAAATGAAGTAAGCTTAAGTGGTAGTACATTAGAAGAATATCGAGCTTCATTAGATAGCACAGGCGCATTAAATGATGCTGTCGCCTATAGGCTTGGACTGGCTTATGAAAATAATCAGAGTTTCAGAGACCATGTCGACAGTCAGCATTATTTTATTGCCCCACAACTTGCATGGAAAATTTCGGATCAGACGCAGCTTAATTTAGATACAGAATTTTCTGAACATCAAGGCGTGTTTGATCGTGGTGTTCCAATAGTAAACGGGGCATTTGTTGTCAACAAAAAGACCTTTTTGGGTGAGCCTTCAGATGGAGACATTAAGGTTAAAGACCAACTGTACCAGTTAAGGTTAAATCATCAATTTAATGAAAATTGGAATAACACAACAGCTTTAAGCTATGGTCATGGCGAACGGGAAGGAACCTCTACTGAAATTTCGAGTATTTCAGCAGATGGTCAAACTGCAAACCGATTTAGACGTTACCGACAATTTGAAACTGATACATTTCAGTTCCAGTCGATTTTACGCGGGAAACTAAATACAGGAACAATTAGGCACGAAGTAGTCGCAAACATTGAAGCTGGGCACTATACCATTGACCAAATTCAGCTTCGTAATGCAGTCGGTACATCTAGTCCGATTAATATTTATAATCCAGTTTACGGACAAAATATTTTAGTGCTGAGCAGAATAACCAAAAATACCAAAGAAATTCAAAATATGCTGGGACTGAACTTACAAGACCAGATTTTTTTGAATGATCAATGGAATTTGTTGCTTGGAGGGCGTTTTAATCGCCTTGAGCAACAAATTGATGACTACAGAACAGGAATATCGGCTCAGCAAAAATTTACACCTTTGAGTCCACGTGTTGGAGTGAACTATCAACCTACAACAAAGCTTTCTTTCTATAGTAATTGGGGAAAATCTTTTGAGTTAAATACAGGTCTTAATAAAGAGAATCGACTGTATGACCCAGAGAAAACCAAGAGCTGGGAAATTGGGACAAAATACCAATTTTTACCGCAAAGCTGGTTTGGTCTAACTTATTTTGATTTAGATAAACAACACTTACTGACTGAAGGTATAACCGACAGTTATGTAGATAGTGGTCGCGTCCAAAGTCATGGTGTTGAAATTGAGTTAAAGCACAAGTTTAGCGATCATTTGAATGTGGGCGCGAATTATACTTTAACGAAAGCTTCTGTTTTAGAAAGTGAAGTCGATGCCAAAGGCGCTCGCCTAAAAAATATTCCTAAGCACACTGCAAACTTAAACGCAGATTATCAGTTTGAATTATTTGGAAGGGCTGCTGGCTTAGTAGGCAACATCAATTACTTTGGTAAACGTAGTGCCAACTATATCGATAATGGAACAAGTTTGCCTGAGTTTACAGTGGTTAATGTCGGTGGATATATGCAAGTACGCCCAGATTTAAGGGTACAGTTGAATGTTGATAATGTCTTTGATAAAGATTATTACGTTTCAAGTTATACAGATGAATGGGTACAACCCGGTGAACCTTTAAAGGCAACTTTATCTATGACTTGGAATTTTTAAATAAAAAATTAGTAAATAGAAAGGTTTAACCAAAATGGGGTATATTGACAGGCCCCATTTTGCAAAGCGCTGTTCAGTATTACTGTATAAGTTGTTTAGTTAAAGTATCTAATACTATGAAAAACAATAATTAATTAAATAATTTCTAGCCAATTTCACATTGACAGCTCAAATATTGAAGATTACCATTTGCGGGCTGGCCTACATTGCCAGCCGGTTTTGACGGACCGCTATTTGAACCACATCAGGATTATTTCTTCTGAGGAGTAGTCTTGTGTGCACACCTCGTTCCCTCCCGTAGCGGTAGGGCGGGAGTGGGACACCTTCGGGTGTGCTGGAGTTCAAACCAGTCCGTCAACCTGCTTCCGTTCTGCCACCATAATTTATAATGCTTTGGCAGAACTCCCAAAAGAAGGAGTTGGCTATGCACATTCATAAATTATTGGCAGTCACTGTCAAAATCTATCTCGACACAACTTAAATCAATTTAAAGAAACTTGATTGCCTATAAGCTTTTCAGGCTTTAAATCATTACGTCTAAAACTTAGCAACAATAAAACTTGAGATGTGCCAAGCACAGTCTTTACGGCTTTGCTGTGCCTTTTTTTCTCCCAGAAAAGGCACAGGCTTTTTTATCTCTTTTAGCAACAACAAGAACTTATAACGGTAAAACGATGCCAACCTTAGAAAGATCTTCCAAAAAATTACAGGTTCTTCATACAGCAATTGAGCTGTTTAATCTCTATGGATTTCACAATGCGGGTGTGGACTTAATCGTCAAAAAATCCAAAATTCCTAAAACCACTTTTTATAATTACTTTCACTCAAAACAGCGGCTTATTGAAATGTGCGTATCCTTTCAAAAAAGCAAACTCAAAGAAGAAGTGCTGGCAATTATCTACTCAAGCCGTTACCGAACCTCAAGCGATAAACTCAAAGAGATTATTGTTTTACATGTCAATTTTAATAGCCTGTACTATCTATTACTTAAAGCCATTTTTGAAACTAAACAGATTTACCCGCAGGCCTACCGTATAGCGCTTGAATATAGAAAATGGCTGCTTAAAGAACTTTTTGATTTAGTTTTTAGTTTAGAAGCTCATGCATTAAAACCCGATGCCAATTTGGTTTTAAACCTAATTGATGGCTTGATGTTCCAGATTTTAAGCTCAAAGAGTTTGGATGAAAGGGATATGGTGGTGGAGAGGTTTTTTACTATGAATTGAACATAGTTTTAATTGTTTGATTTTTGAGTATATGTAACAAAATCAAACATATATTAAAATAAAATTATTTAGAATTATTTCATCATAATTTGGGAATTTGCTTATGAAATTGTTAGGAATATTATCTATCCCTTTTATTATCTCTGCCTGTGTTACTAATCAGAATATGCAAAAGGAAGAAACCCCAGAATGTATGAATTATCATGCAATGATGACAGCGCCTATGCCAGCACAGGCAATGGAAAACTTAAAAAAAGCTTGTTACGAATCTAGAAAATAGCGTTGAGCATTTATATTTAAAAAAAAATTTATTAATACGAGAATATTAAGTTAAAAAATAACTGCTGACTGTTCTTATTTTTGCAACTTAAGTTCTTATTTTAGTAGCTTGTTTTAATCTTTCGAAATCAGAAATATAAGAATGTTTTTATCAAGTATAGAACATTTAATTTAATTGTATATCTGAGGTTTCGAATGAAAAAGATCTTTTTAAATACCACACTCCTAAGCTTAATGTATTTGAACATAAGTCATGGAGCCAATGCTCAAAGTACGATAGATATTCCAGAAGCTCCCTCTACTGTAAATGCGGTTTATGTTTCCCAATCGAGTAAAAAAGCTTTAAATCCATCGGAAAAAATTGACCGGCTATATAACCGAAATCTTCAGCAAGAGTATGTACTGCAACGTATGACAGAACATACTTATTTTTTTCAATCTCAATTTTATGGAACGATGTTTTATGTAGGTGAAAAAGGAGTACTGTTATTTGACCCAGTTGAAAATGCTGGAGAAAAGATTTTAAAAGCGATCTCAGAAGTAACAAAACTACCTGTTACAACAATTGTCTATTCTCATGCGCACGCTGACCATATCAGCTCAGCTCCAGTAATTGTTGAAGCATCTAAAAAGGCAGGTGTCAAAGTACGTATTATTTCATCTGATGCTACAGCAGAGCTTTTAAACCGAATTAAAAGTAAATTACCAAAACCTACTGAAACAATTCCTTTTAAAAATGGTAGTTTTAATTTTGAAGGGGTGAATGTTCAAGTACATGGTTTCAAATATGCAGCACATACTGCCGATACAGGTGTTTGGTTAATTCCAAGTGAGAAAGTTGCACATATTCCCGATCTAATAAATGCCGATCAATTACCTTATTGGGGTTTTGCTGGTGCTGAAGTTCCTCTTTATTTTGAAGAAAATTTAAAAGAATTAAAAAGTTTAAATTGGGTATTTCTGAGTGGTGGCCATGGAAATGTTGGATCTAAAGCTGATGTAGATTTCTATTTAGAGTTTCTAAAAGATATGAAACAAGCAGTGGGCCAATCATATGGCGTGGTGCAGTGGGGAGTAGGAGCTCCTGATCCTCAGAAAACAAATTCACATATGGCCCAGCTACCAGCATATCTTGATGCAATAGGTAATCAGGCAACTGAATATTTGCGACCAAAATATGGACAATATTATGGGTTTGAAACTTCAGTTCCAAAGAATGGTGAAATCACAGCTTTATTAATGTACGCCTATCAATATATAAAAAGTCTATACCTAAAATCGGGTATAGACTTTTTATATATTGATTTTAATTAGATATCCTGCATTTTATTGATTAAATTTGGCATTTTTTCAATTAAAAAATCGAGAAAAACTTTAGATGCTGGAAGTGCTCCACTTCTAGGTGGAAATATTATATGAAAATTTCCTTTAGGAAGTTTCCATTCAGGTAAAATAACTATAAGTTTATTTTCATTTATTAAATCTCGGCATCTGATAAGAGGGAGTAAAGCAATACCTTGGTTATCTTGTGCTAATGACATGAGTAATGTTAGGCTTGAAGCTTTAATAAATGGCTTTATACTTGTATTTAACTTTTGTTCTAAATTTTCAAAAAACCAAGTCTGATTTTCATTATCTAGGTTGTTGCTTAATAATTTGTGATTATTTAATTCGTTTGGATGTTTAGGTATTCCATACCGTTGAATATATTCAGGGCTAGCGACTAAAACGGATTCAAGATAGCCTAAATGTCTCATTACTAAATTGTTATCAACTTCTTTGCTAGAGCCGACCCTAATACAAATATCTATTGATTCTTTTAATATATCAATTTTTTTATTAGTCACTATAAAGTTTATTGCAACTTTAGGGTATTTCTCCATAAATTCTGGAACAATCAAAGGTAATTGTCTTTCTGCAACTCCAATTGGAACACTCACATTAATAGTACCTATTGGCTCCTCTTGACATTGATCAATTAAATCATAAACATTTTGAGCCTCTTTAAGCATAGATTGAACATATTGATAAATTTGTTCGCCAATAGCCGTCATTTTGACTTGTCGAGAGTCCCTTTGTAGTAATTTAATATTTAGATTTTTTTCTAATGTAGATAATCTACGGCTTAATTTGGATTTGCTTATACCAGTTTTTTCTTCAACTTTGCTTAATCCACCATGCTCTACAATTAGGGAAAAAATGTATAAATCGTTTAGGTCTTTCATAGGGGCTGCATCAAAAATTAAGATTTTTATTTTTCTATAATATGCTTATTTTTTGTAATTTTACTGAAAATAAATAATAGCTAGAAAAATAAATGTATATTTTAGTAGAGTATTTTTTAAGAAATTTTTGTGTATCTATTTGTTTTTTATATATGATTTTTACCATGTATTTTGAGAGAGTGAAAGATATTTTTTAAATACATTTTTATAAAAATATTAATATAAACTATTGTTATTTTTTATTTATTTTTTTATGTTGCAAAAAATGCAACATATAATTTCATTTTTAGCGATAGTTTAGCTTTTTAAAAAAATTATAATTAATAGTGTCTTTGTAAAAGTATTTGTGTGTAGAAAAATCTATCTTCTACTGTTTTTAAGCATTATTCACACTCTCTATTCCTTTAAAATTCACCTAACCTTTCGCAAAATTTTTAAATCTAGATACTGTGACTGTGAATAGAAATTATATACGGTGATTTTAAAGATATGGCTTGGAATTATGTTTAAAAATAATTTAAAAAGAGGTAATAATGGGCTCTAAATCTATAGGGAGTGCAAGCTTTTTTATAAAAGCTTATGCAGTGATACAGTTATTGTTTGCTCTGACTTTGTTTGGTGGTGGAGCATATTTAATAATATTAAATGGATCTTGGTATTACTGCATTACTGGATTATTACTCATAATATCAAGTATATATCTGTATCTAAACAAGATTATAGGCGCTAAAATCTTTGGCATAGTTTTTGTGTACACACTCATTTGGACAATTTGGGAGTCTGGTACAAGATTTTGGGGCTGGATACCTCGTGTAGCGACCATAGCTGTATTCGCATTTTTTTTATCTTTACTCCTGCCATATATTGCGCATGGTATACGAAAAAGAGTTGCTTATAGTTTTACCGGCTTAATTGTTACATGTTTTGTTATAGCAGGTGCATTAGCATGGTATCCCTATTTCACTTCTCTCGATACAAGCCAAATTCCTCAAAATACTTCAAATGTATACCATGCGGATAGTACTCAACCAGATAGTGATTGGCGGTATTATGGAAGAGATGTGCAGGCAACCCGTTTTTCACCCACTGATCAAATTAACCCTGAAAATATTAATCAATTAAAACAAGTCTGGGTAACGCGTACAGGAGATATGCCTCCTGTAGATAAAAAAAATAAGTGGGCTGCCCAAACAACACCAATTAAAGTCAATGATGCTCTTTACTTGTGTACTGCTACCAATAACATGCTGAAATTAGATGCGCGTACTGGTAAGAAAATTTGGGAATATAAACACAATTTAGCTTACGAGAAATTACCGTCGACTGCAGTGTGTCGTGGTGTCACGTTCTATACTTCAAAAGTAATTCCTGAGAATGAAATATGTCATGAAAAGGTGATTGAAGGCACGCTAGATATGCAACTTATAGCGGTAGATGCAAAAACAGGAAAGGCATGTCCCCAATTTGGTACAAACGGACATGTGAACTTGCTAGAAGGGATTGGTCATACAGTTCCAGGATTCATGGCTGTTACATCGCCACCCCCTGTAGTAAATGGAGTAATTGTAGTCAACCATAAAGTTCAAGATAACCAACGGCGTACAGCTCCTTCTGGTGTAATACGTGCATATGATGTTGATACTGGCTCTCTTAAATGGGCTTGGGATGTAAGACAACCAAATCGACATGGATTACCTCCCAAAGGTGAAACTTATAGCCGTGGTACGCCTAACTCTTGGACAGTTATGACTGTTGATGAAAAATTAAATACAGTCTATGTTCCAACAGGAAGTTCAGCACCTGACTACTATAGTGCTTTACGTACAGAAGAAGAAAATCAAGTTTCTACCGCAGTTGTCGCATTAGATGCTCAAACAGGTGTAAAAAAATGGAGTTTTCAAACTGTTCATAAGGACGCATGGGATTATGATTTAGGATCACAAGCAACTCTACTTGATTATAAAGATCAATCAGGAAAGATTGTTCCAGCGCTCATTATGCCAACAAAAAGAGGACAAACATTTGTATTAAACCGAATTACAGGCAAACCCATTTCAAAAGTTGTCGAGCGCCAAGCTCCTGAATCTGTTATTCCAGATGATGTGCGTTCACCTACACAACCATGGTCTGTAGATATTCCTCGATTAGGGTTTTCAGATCTAACAGAATCAAAAATGTGGGGCATATCACCAATTGATCAAATGCTTTGTCGTATTAAATATAGACAGGCATATTATGTTGGTGAATTTACTCCTCCTACGGTTAATAAGCCATGGATTCAATATCCTGGATTTAATGGTGGTAGTGATTGGGGAAGCATAGCTTATAACCCTAAAAATGGCATTTTGATCGCTAACTGGAGTAATACCCCAATGTATAACCAGTTGGTTGCAAGAGCTAAAGCAGATCAAGAAGGTATTTTACCGATGGATGATCCGAAATTTAGTGCTAAGAAAAATGGCTCAATTGCGGCAATGGCTGAATCTCCTTATGCAGTAAATGTTCAACCATTCTATGCTCCAATTACCAACGTATTATGCAATGAACCACCATATGGAATGATTACTGCTATTAATATGAACACCAAGAAAGTGATTTGGCAAAAACCTTTGGGAACTGCAGAGCACAATGGTCCATTTGGATTGCCAACATATTTACCTATTAATATTGGTACACCTAATAATGGTGGGCCTATTATTACAGATGGTGGAGTTGTATTCGTTGCTGCTGCAACTGATAACCGTTTGCATGCCTTTGACAGTAAAACTGGTAAGTCGATCTGGAGTGCCAAATTACCTGCGGGTGGACAAGCAACACCTATGACTTATTCTATTGATGGAGAGCAGTATGTTGTCATTGTTGCAGGTGGCCATTACTTTATGCAAACACCGCCCGGTGACTATGTAGTTGCTTTTAAACTAATGAAAAAATAAATTTAAAAGCTTTTACCAAGTTCTATTTTTAGAAAAAGAGGCCATAAAAGGTCTCTTATTTCTTAGTTTTACTGCTTGAGGTATGGTGGCATAATTAGGCGGCACAGCATACTTAAAGTCATTTTTAAAATTAAATACATTTACCTACAGGTCTATCCCATGGCAATTGAGTATAGAAAATAGCTACTTTAAGAACTTTTTGATCTGGTTTTTAGTTTGGAAACTCATGCACTAAAACCAAGTGCCGACTTGGTTTTAAACTTAATTGATGGCTTGATGTTCCAGATTTTAAGCTCAAAAAGTTTGGAAGAAAGGGATGTGGTGGTGGAGAGGTTTTTTGTTCGGGTACATTAATCAGTTCTTTTTAGCTGAGAATAAGCTGTAAATTGATCTTTGGCTTAATACACCGCTAGAGAATTTTATAAAAATAATCAGAAAATTGTAAACAAAAAAAGCGCTAACTGGGAAAAGTTGGCGCTTTGGATTTAAGATGGTAATAGTAAATAATTTCCATTAAAGAAAAGATGGCTTTCAAATGAGCCAGATTTGAAACTACCTTCGATAATGGTGTGTTGTGTGTGCCTTTAAAAGATGTAGCTGGTAAATAAATACTAAAGCTCATATTATTTAGGTTATTCAATGATTTATTTAATCCTAGCATTTATAAAAATATGAGTAAACGTAACTATAGGTAAAATATGATAAAAAGATATTTAGTAAGAGGGCTATTTTTTTTAACTCTTGGCATGTCTGTCTATGCAAATGATGAAGTTCCAAGTACCAATATTTCTAAATCAGCACCAAAACATCTAACAGCAGAGGCACGCATAAAACTTTATAAAAATGGTTCATTTGAAGTAGTTCTTACTAAGAGTAGTGGTGATCCAGAGCAAGATGAAAAAATTTTAAAAATGATTAGAGCTTCAAACTTTAAGAGATTTCAGGAAAAGTTAAATCTTAGATATAAGAATTTGGATTACCCAGTTTACTTCAGTCAACCATTTATAATTACACTTGCTACAGACAAAGTTAAAATCGAAGAATAAATCTATTTTTGCATTATAGTGGGCTAAGTGTAAGTAAATTGCACTTTTGGCATTAGAGAAAGCTCACATAGCATAGGGAGCTTTTTTATTACACATTGCTTAAAAAATATACAGAAAACTCCCTGAAACGAGTTGGAACGCTACAAACGCGAATGATACTTTAAGTTTCACTCTTCCCAATAAGTGAGGTGAGCAATGAAATTGTTAGCTTTGATTAGTGTGGGAGTTGCAGCGAGTTATTGGTATAAAACTATAAAAGATAGCAAGCCAACTCTACTAAAACCAAATTTTGATGAAATAGTAAAAAACTTTGTATTAGCAGAATTTAAAGCCTAATGCATATTAATAATCCCAATTAAATAAGAAGCTCATCGGAAGATGGGCTTTTTTATTGAGTGGTGTTTATTGAGTTTAGAGCTAGTCGGTATTTATAATTGCACCAAATTTTTAAATACAAATGGCAAATGACAACTACTACAGTAAGGCTTAATCACACCTCATCTTCTAGCAGTAAAGGAGATGGACGTGATCAGAAAGAAAAATTTATAGATTATTGTGAATATAAGTATTTTCTACCTGATAGTCAGAAATGGGGTGTTTCAGTGAAAACTGAATTAACTCAAGCAGAAATAATAGAAAAGCAAAAATGCAATGATGCTATCAATAATCCTTTCACATCAGAATACTATCTTTTGCTTTGTCTCATAATTATTACGATTATATTTTTCACTTTTTGCAATATGAAAGGTTATCTTTCTATAAAAAGAAGAGAGCAAGAGACAGGAATTAAAGCGAATATATCATTTGAAATGAGCATAGTCTCTTTGGTTTCATTTTTACTTACTCTCTTTGTCTCAATATTATTCTACGTCGTTTATTTTCTATATCTTAATTATAAGTATCAGTACTGAAGTATCTAAGTTAGTCGAACATGTTTCGCTATAGAAATCCCACTAAATATTGATTATTAGTGGGATTTTTAATTTATATATTAGATAGCTTCTTAGGTTCTTCTTAAAAAAAACAATAATCCAAAACAAAATATAAATACAATATACCAAGTGTCTCTTACAAGTTGATAGTCGCCTATACTTTGTAGTATTTCAAATATAGGTCCACATGCAAATATTGATACCATTACATATCCTGCAAGTGTAATGCCCCAGTCATCAAGACCAAGTTTACGTTCTGGTTTTTCACCAGTTGATTTTCGTTTAATCCATTTTAAGAATGACTTATAATAAAAATATAAAGCTCCAATCCCGACAATCATTAATATAAGTGTGTCGAGGGGGCCACTATAAGAGGAGCTTCCAATTCTTGGACTCATATGTATTGCAGCTAATCCATGTAGTGATGTAGACAATAATATTAATAATGCACTTAATTTTTTGATCATAATAAATATAACTGAACTAAACCTAAATTTTAGGAAATTAATTGGAAAGTTTAATTTATATAAAAGGTAACCTGTTTGAATTGGCTTTGCTAGAGGTTTTTGCTCAAGAACCTTAATTTGGCTTCGTCTTAGCCTTGGCCGTTATTTTTTTATGAATATTAGTGTCATAGTTAAGAAATTTAAAGATATTTAAATTTATCATAGTGTTATTATAAGAAATTTTAATATTAATTAACTGTAATATGGATTATATGAATAAATTGTATAAGAATGAATCTCCAGAAATGATTCTAGCTTTTGAGAATGCTATAGGTACATTTAAATATTTTTGGCGTGAACTTTATTGGGAATATCGACGAATTGTTCCTGCTTTAGAACTGGCTTATGTGAAATGTGCATTCATCCAAGAAAACCTTGAAGATAAAAATGACCCTTTAATCGAGTATATGTGGATTGATCAAATTGATTTTGATGGTAGTACAATTTCAGGAACTTTATTAAACGAACCTTATATTATTGATAATGTGCAAGCTGGTGAAACTGTAAAGCTTCAATTTGAGTCTATCGTTGATTGGATGTTTTTATCTAATGGCACTGTTCATGGTGGGTTTACGATTCAACAATATCGTAAGACTTTAAATGCATCAGATCGTAAAGAATATGATGAGGCATGGGGGATTGATTTTGGTAATCCTGATGAAATTTTTCTAGTTTATGAGCAGAAAAATTGTCCCGAAAACCTAGATGAACACCCCATGTGTAAGAATATTTTGGATCAGTTCATAAATATTATAAAGACAGACCCTGCAATCATTACTGAAAAAGATGAAAGTGGTAATCAATTATTACATCGTGAAGTTATAGCGGGTAATTATTTATTTGTTCAAGAGCTTTTAAGGTTGAATACGAATAAGTTGGAGGTAAATAATCAATCAATGGCTCCTTTAGATTTGGCTTATAAGATGGGGTGGACCAATATTGTAAGTTTACTTAAGTAGCTTTGAATCTAGCCCTCTAGTGGAGGGCTTTTTTGTTTTGATGGATCCTAAAATTACTTTACTAAAGAAGTCATTTAATTAGATGATCGATTTTTTAGTCTGAAAAAAATAATACAGCTCAAAGAACGGCGTGATATGGTATGTAAACACCTCCAAAAATATGGATTAGATATGTCAGACAATACAACGAAATGGCTTTGTGTAGGTGGTGTACTAAGTGGAGAATGGAGAGAGCAGCAATTAGAAGCTTTTGATGTTGATCCTAATGATTTAAATACTCATAGTTATGAACCAATGAAACTTATTAACCCTGTTACCAAAGCAGAACAGCACTTTTATGTATATACGGAGTTACAGGAACAGGCATATGAAAGGGCAATAAATTTTGCCTTATACAAAAATCAATAAGGATGAGAGAGCACTTAGGTGCTCTTTTTAATGAGTGGGTAAGTACTGGTTAAGTAGAAATACAATTAAAAAAGCCCCTCATATCTGAGAGACTAGTCATATCAATTTTCTGGAATGAATGGCTGCAATTTCTTAAAATAACTAAACAAATCAAATTGATAAAAGTAGTTAATAGTATAATAAATCAGTGCACTAATTTATTCTTAATAGTAGCAGGACCTCAAAATAACTTCCAAGGCACTGTTAATAAGAAATTATTTGTTATTTGGATCAGGTTGATCATTATTCTCAGGCAAATCTTTTACGGTGCCAGGAACTTCTGATGGTTGTGTTGCAGAATGCTTATTCATTTGGGCTTTAATGACATTAGCGTTGTTAGTTGTATTTTGAGAAAAACTTTTAAAACCTGACATTTTTATCTTCTTATCTTCACTAGGGAAAGTTCATACTACGCTTTAAATCACTTTACATTACGGTTGTTTTAAGACTGATATGTGTTGATATGTCATAGAAATGGACTTTATTTCGACTGTATATTTCGTAAATAAAATCAATTATATGTAACCTGTTGAGTCTTATCCTTTAAAACTTGAAATTATCCTATCTCAATTTCAAGTAGGGGTACATAAAGCACACATATATAAATTTTCTCAATGTACAGATAATTAAATTTTAAAAATTAATTTAAATTAGTTGCCTACAAAATATTGATAGTATAAAAATTTTGTTAAGCATAATATGTCTAATTAAATTGGAGCATATAAATGCTAAAAGACATTACAATTATTGATTACCAAGGAAAAGAAACAAGGGCACAGGCAAACTATACAGAGGAAAATACTAATAGAATCAATCATTCATCTAGAGTTCAGAGAACTAAAGTTGAATATATTTTGTTAAGAGGTGAATTTATTTACCCTACTTTAAATATGGTTTTCAACAGTTCTGATGGCAACAGCTATTATATAGAATATAAATGACCTACTTCGGTGGGTTTTTTATGAGTGATCTATATATAAAAAGACCAGTTAATTGGTCTCTATTAGTCGAACATGTTTAGCTATAGGAAGTCCTGCTAAAGATTTATTATTAGCAGAACTTTTATTTACATATACTTTTTAAATAACAAATGATCAAGAGTTAAAGGATCAGGCTTTTTGGAAAGAATAAAAGTTAGAATAAATATATAAAGCAGATCATGAATATAAAAAAACCAACTTGTCCAAGTTATTAGATCTAGTCCTGATGGAATTGTATAGATGCCTACTGTGATGAATGCAATAAAACAAATAAAGATTAAGATCAAACAAGAAAGTTGAGTAAAAAGCCCGATGATAAGCATTAGTCCTAGTACAAACTCACAAAGAGACACAAAGACAGCCATGAATTCAGGAAATGGTATTCCTGCATGAATTATGGTATCCAACATAATTTGCCGATTCTTTTCTACAAAAAGCTTGTTGTATCCAGTTGTTAAAAAGAATAGACCAACTGATATTCTTATTAAGGCTACAGAAAAATTACTAAATTGTGGTGAGTAGAGGGGGTTTTGGAAAAATATTTTCAACATAGAGCGGGAAAAAAGTGGAAAAATATTCTAGAAATATGGATGAAGTGTTCACGCTTAAGCAAGTTTTGTGATGTATGATATTTGTCTTTCAATTCTTTACGCTAAAAAGAAATTGACTGATTTTATTTTAAAAATTAATAGATTATCACAATACAGTAAGCCCTATGCTATATGGGCTGTGGGCGGGGGTTACCTTTCTAATTTATGATATATTGGTTCTAAATAGATAATTAGTATTTATAAATATGAAAAAGTATATTCTTTGGGGGCTTGTGATAAGCCTACTTTCAGCTTGCTCAAATAATGTATTAAATGCTGAAGCTCCTAAACAAGCTCAAGAACAGCAACAAAAGATAGAATCTAAGCCTCTAGTACCTAGCAAAAGTAAAGAATGGGATCCGTCTTTTGATTGTGATCCAGTTAAAGCTAAGAATCTCATAGGTAAAACTGATTTAACAGAAAAGCAGATCCTATCGATGACTAATGCAAGAGTCTATCGAAGTGCTTATGTTGGGGAGCCAGTTACAGAAGAATTTCGCCCAGACAGAGTAACTATAGTACTCAACCCAGAAACTAAAAGAATAGTTGCTAGTATGTGCGGCTGAGTCTTTATAGATTTGTTATAAATAAAAAATTAATTCTGCCAATACGGTGTGTCTCCATAGATTTCAGCAAAATAATCTATTACCACTCGAATATTTAAGGGAGGATGGCGGACATTTGGATAAATGGCTGCGATATGTTGTGGCTGGGATTTAATCGCGACTTCATATTCAGGTAAAAGCTTGATTAAGTGTCCTTGTTTTAAAGCTTCGCCAATCAACCAGTCAGGAAATAGAACAATACCCATACCATGAAGCGCAGCTGTCATTAAGCTCTCGGCATTGTTTGAAGAAAGTAAGGGGGTAATTGGATAATGTACCCATTCTTTATCAGGCTTTCTCACTAACCAGCGGTTAGGACCTTCAAAACCTTTATAGACTAAGCATTTGTGTTGATTGAGATCTTTAGGCTGATCAAGTACACCATATTTGGCAACATACTGAGGAGAGGCGGCCAAATGATATTTTTGTGTAGCAAAAATACGTGCATGAAATGATGAAT
The DNA here is from genome assembly GCF_013009345.1 of Acinetobacter geminorum. GTDB lineage: Bacteria > Pseudomonadota > Gammaproteobacteria > Pseudomonadales > Moraxellaceae > Acinetobacter > Acinetobacter geminorum. Next base: position 156,795 of record NZ_JABELE010000009.1, read on the forward strand.
CAGTTAGCGTTCCAATCCGAAATATTAAATCTGTGCTTTCGCGTAACGGATCTATAAATTCGTCGGTTTGAATTAGCTCTATTAAAAGTCTTGGATAACGCTCTGATAAACCCGCCAACCACGGCGCAATATGCCGTTGACCAAAAAATACAGGAGCATTAATGCGGACGAGTCCCGATGGCTCTATAGTTTTATCTTGTAATGCCTTTTGTGCTTCATCAAATTGTTCGGTAATTCTTTTTGCATATTCAAAAAATAATTTGCCCGATTCGGTCGGTGTGATTGCTCGCGTATTACGGTAGAAAAGTTGTTGCCCCAACGCATCTTCAAGCTGTTGGATGGTTCGAGAAATCATAGATGCAGATACGTCTTCTTTACGCGCTACATTCGAGAAGTTTTGAGCATTGTAAACGCTAATAAAGAACCGAAGCGTGCGGATATCAATCGAATTTGTTAAATCCATTTGTGCAATTTCTGCAAAAGTGATTCATAAATTATGCTGTTTTTCTGATGAATTGGCTACCTTAGTATTCGTTGCCTAGATACAGAAGAGGCAATGTAGATGCAAATTCTATTACTACTCCTAACCATTTTAGGGGGAATGGGGCTATCGGTCGAAGCTGGGCTTTTAGGGCCGTTAGGAAAGGAAGTAGGTGAGTTGTGGGCCACGTTTAGTATTTTTGGCGTGGGTGCAGCACTTACCTTTTTACTCATGTTGTTTTTTAGTCCACGTAATAGTCATTCATTTTTTACGCTTCCTTCTTGGCAATTACTCGGTGGTGTTCTTGGCCCTGCTTACGTCATTATTTTGACCATTACCACTCCAATTATCGGTATTGCCATGACGATGATAGGCATTTTAGCGGGTCAGGTGTCTAAAAGTCTGATCATCGACCACTATGGTTTGTTGGGGACTCCGCACCGAAAGGTAGACCGTAAACGAATATTGGCACTCATCTTTATTATTGCTGCACTTGTACTTGTCGCAAAAGCATAGGAGACGCGCATGACAATTTTAATGATTTTTCTCGCCGTCATTGGTGGTGCTTTATTGAGTGTACAGGCCGCAATTAATGGTCAACTTGGAGCAAAAGTTGGTGTATTTCGTAGTGCTTTTTTGACTTTCTCAGTCGGTGCTTTAATTACGGCACTCCTTATTTTTTACTTTGAACCAAAACACACCTTAACGCTATTAGATGTTCCTAAATGGCAGTTATTAGGCGCCATGTGTGGCGTACCTTATATTGTCATTATGGTACTGGCCGTGCAAAGAATTGGAGCTGCCGTAGCTACGGTAGCTGTAATTTTTGGGCAACTTTTGATGAGTATCTTGATTGATAACTTTGGCTGGTTTGGTAATGAAATGCTCCCTTTTTCACCGTATCGATTAGGAGCGCTAATTTGCTTAGGGATTGCTTTATATTTTATCTATTCAAGTAGTAAAGACAAAAAGATAGAAGCGTAATATAAGCTTAAGATTGAAATTAATATAGGTCTCATTGTTGGTCGTAAAGCCTACTAATAATGAGGCTATACTTCATATTTTAAGTACGTTGATAAATGAATGAAGTTGCTGTCGAGAGAGAAAGACTCTTTAGTTCTAATCAGCGAAAAGGCATACCTTGAATATAAGAATACAATGTTTGAGCTCAATAAATTAAAAAGCAAAGATTTTTACCCCGCAACAATCCGCTTCTCAAGCATCTCCATAAAAGTTTTTAAAACAATATCTTTTTATTGAAATTAATAAGATGGTGGTCGGTAGTTACTTCATCTTGATAAATTTAATTTTATCAAAAGATAAAGAAAAATTGAATAATATGTTTTTTTATGTAAAATAATGTGATTATACGTACAATTCTGTCTATAAGATGTTAACTAGAAATTTTATAACTTCTTCCCTTATTCTTTTTGCGGGTTTTCACCAATATGTTTATGCCATCGAAGACGTTTCTTTGCCCAGTCAGGTGCTACAAGATCAACGTTTAAAAGAGCTTAACCAGCAATTACAAGACCAGCTTGCCCAGCAAACTCCTTACCAAAACACCAAGCCATTACAAGACTTTAAGCATCTGGTTATTGAAGAAAGCCCATGCGTAGTGGTTAAAGAAATTAGCCTTATCCCTTTAAATGCTCAGTCGTACTCTGAACTACAGCAATTTAATTTTGTGGTGAAAACTAGACACGAAGCATCAAAAATATTAAAAATAAAAATTTAAATAGAGTTAATGTATAAATATATATAGTGATTAAGCCAATTCTATCATGAAAATAGAATTGGCTTATTTTTTAAATTAATGAATATAGCTAGATTATTTAGATCAGTTGAATAATAGTTATCATTTTTGCAAAAGCATAAATAAGTAAAAATCTCTCAGATTGAAGAATATAAAATATTTCTAACCCGCAACAATCCGCTTCTCAAGCATCTCCATAAAGGTTTTTAAAATAATATTGTGATTTTTGCCCTTGTGAGTAATTAAACAAATAGGTGTGCTGTAATGCATTTTCTCCTTTGAAACAGCTTGCATAAAACCATCTTCAACCCATTTTTTTGCATAGTGATCGGGTAAAAAACCCAAGAATTTTCCAGTTAAAATCAGAAATGCGATGCCTTCACGGTCACTTGCTGTCGCCTTACAGTCTAAAAGCTGATGCAACTTTGCCGCTTCTGGTGTGATGGCATAATTAGGAAGGATTGCTTGCCATGTTTTTAACTCATCTAGATTCATGTTGCTGCACTGGCTGAACAACGGATGATTTTTGCCGCAATATAAAAATGAACTCTCGCTATATAAATCGAAATAGTCTAGGCCAGACAAAGGCGTAACAAGTGGAATAACGCCTGCGTGCAAACGGTTATCGAGTACACGGCATTCAATATCTGACAGAGTACTCATACTGATATTAATAATAACCTCGGCATGTTCCTCTGCAAGTTGGGTCAACGTATTGGTGATATAGCCTCTTGGCATCGTCACAAGGTTGTTAATAATTCCGATATTAAACTCACCCTTAAGACGATTATGCATTTGGTTAACTTTGGAGCGGAAGTCTTCAATCGCTGCCGTAAGTACTTCGATATATTCTAAAATTTCTCGTCCTTCATCGGTCAGGGCAAAACCTGCGCGACCACGTTGGCATAGTCGAATGCCCAGACGATTTTCTAAATCACTCATATGCAAACTGATTGCAGAACGGCTAATGCCAAGAATGCTTTCTGCAGATGTAAAACTATGACAGTCGCAAACCGTTTTAAATATTTTAAGTAATTTAATATCAAAATCAGTGACTTGATTTAATTTTTTGGGTTTCATTTAGTTTTGTTTTTTTAAATCTAAACTCAAGATAATTTGAATTTATCAAACTTATCTCGCTATGTACACTCAAAACCATAATTTGAAAATAAACAGGAATGGTTATGTTTGATACGGATAAATTCAGCGACTCTGAGCATACTTTGGATGCGGCTCAACCTAATAATAATATGCACATAAATTATCAAGCACACTGGATGCCTTTCTCAGCAAATCGAAACTTTGCTAAAGATCCGCGCATGATCGTGGGCGCAAAAGGATCATACCTAATTGATGATTCTGGCCGTGAAATTTACGATTCACTCTCAGGCCTATGGACTTGTGGTGCTGGTCATACGCTTCCTGAAATTCAACAGGCGGTAAGTGCACAATTAGGTCAGCTTGATTACTCACCAGCTTTTCAGTTTGGCCATCCGTTGTCTTTTAAGTTGGCAGATAAAATTGTTCAGCATATGCCTGAAAAACTACAACATGTTTTCTTTACCAACTCGGGCTCAGAGTCTGCAGATACGGCGATCAAAATGGCACGTGCGTATTGGCGCATTAAAGGTAAACCAAGCAAAACCAAATTGATTGGTCGTGCACGTGGCTATCATGGTGTAAACGTTGCGGGAACAAGCTTAGGCGGCATTGGTGGCAATCGTAAAATGTTTGGTCAGCTTATGGATGTAGACCATTTACCGCATACCTTGCAGCCGAATTTAACTTTTACCAAAGGCTGTGCAGAAACAGGTGGGGTCGAGCTTGCCAATGAAATGCTTAAGTTAATTGAACTACATGATGCTTCAAATATTGCAGCCGTAATTGTTGAACCTATTTCTGGTTCAGCGGGCTGTATTGTACCGCCAACGGGCTATTTACAACGTTTAAGAGAGATCTGTGATCAGCATAACATCTTGTTAATTTTTGATGAGGTGATTACAGGTTTTGGGCGTTTAGGGACATGGACAGGGGCAGAATACTTTGGTGTAACACCAGATATTTTAAATTTTGCCAAACAAATTACCAACGGCGCTATTCCACTGGGTGGCGTGGTGGCAAGCCACGAAATTTATGATGCCTTTATGCAGCAAGACTTACCAGAACATGCAGTCGAGTTTACCCATGGCTATACCTATTCGGCGCATCCGGTGGCTTGTGCGGCTGCTTTAGCAACACTCGATGTTTTAGAAAAGAAAAATTTAATCCATCAATCGGCTGCATTGGCTCCAAGTTTTGAAAAAATGCTGCATGGCTTAAAAGGCGCACCGCACATTTTAGATATTCGTAATTGTGGTTTGATTGGTGCGTTGCAGTTAGCTCCGCGTGATGGCGATGCCACAATCCGAGGCTTTGAGCTTGGTATGAAACTCTGGAAAGAAGGGTTCTATGTTCGCTTTGGAGGCGACACGCTTCAGTTCGGCCCAATGTTTAACAGTACAGAGGCTGATATTGACCGCTTAATGAACGCCGTGGGCGATGCGCTTTATCAAGTGAATTAAGGCTTATAGACATTTAAGAGCATTGGTAGCGTTATAGATGTTCTTTAAAAACCAAATGAAAAATACAGTTTGATCTGAAAACTAATTGTAGTAAGGAGTAACAACAATGACAAATGGCCTAGAAGATTTTAGCTATGAAGAAGTTTCAACTGAAAATAGTACGCATAGTGAACAAGCCAAAAAAGTGCTAGGGCATTTCATTCAAGGAAGAATTGTATCTAAAACGGCAAGAAAACAGCCAGTTTACAATCCTGCGATGGGTGAAATTAGTAAAGAAGTCGAAATTGCAGATGCTCAAACGGTAAATGAAGCAGTTCAGGTAGCCGAGCAAGCATTTCCTGCATGGCGCGATACACCAGTCATTAAACGTGCGCGTGTCATGTTTAAGTTCAAACAATTATTAGAACAAAATGCCGAAAAGATTTGTGCTTTGATTGGGCAAGAGCACGGTAAAATTTCTCATGATGCTCAAGGTGAATTGCAACGTGGTATTGAAAATGTTGAATATGCTTGCGGTGCACCAGAGCTTTTAAAAGGGGAATATTCAAAAAATGTCGGTCCAGATATCGACTCATGGAGCGAGTTCCAACCGCTAGGTGTGGTTGCAGGGATCACACCGTTTAACTTCCCAGCTATGGTAGCTTTATGGATGTTCCCAATGGCACTGGTCTGCGGTAACTGCTTTATTTTAAAACCTTCTGAAAAAGCGCCTTCTGCCGCTTTATTTTTAGCGGAGCTATTAAAACAGGCTGGATTGCCTGATGGTGTTTTTAGCGTTGTAAATGGCGATAAAGAGGCAGTTGATACGTTGCTACATCATCCTAAAATTCAAGCGGTTAGTTTTGTTGGTTCTACGCCTATTGCAGAGTACATATATCGTATGGCAACGGCGAGTGGTAAGCGTTGCCAAGCTTTAGGTGGAGCAAAAAATCATGCGATTATCATGCCTGATGCCGATATTGATAACGTAGTAACGTCATTGTTAGGCGCAGCTTTTGGTTCTTCTGGTGAACGTTGTATGGCATTGTCAGTAGCAGTTGCCATTGGTGATGAAGTTGCCGATGTAGTCATTGATAAGCTAACTCAAGAAATGAAAAAATTGAAGTTCGGCAACTATGCAGATGCAAGCAACGACTTTGGCCCACTGATTACCCAAGCACATAAAGACAAAGTACAAGCCTATATTCAAAGTGCAGAACAGCAAGGCGCAAAAATTGTGATAGATGGCCGTGATGCAAGACCGGCAGGCTATGAAAAAGGTTTCTTTGTTGGACCAACTTTAATTGATCAAGTCACACCAAACATGACCAGTTACCAGCAAGAGATTTTTGGTCCCGTTTTGCAAGTTATGCGTGTGAATAATATGCGAGAAGCCATGCAACTCATTAATGATCATGAATATGGTAATGGTACTTGTATCTATACTCGTGACGGTGAAGCAGCACGCTATTTTAGCAGTCACATTCAAGTCGGTATGGTGGGGATTAACGTGCCTTTACCGGTACCTGTTGCTTATCATAGCTTTGGTGGTTGGAAGCGTTCATTATTCGGTGATCTATATGCCTACGGTCCAGATGGTGTCCGTTTTTATACACGCCGTAAAACCATTACCCAGCGCTGGCCTTCAACACAGGTCCGTGAAGCAAAACAATTTGCTATGCCTACATTAAATTGATGAATAAAAGGGAAAACTCTGATTTTCCCTTTTTTGTTTCGTACAAGTTGGAGAAGTACATTTTAAAACGGTTTTAAAATCAGTTTGTCAATTTGAAGGAATCGAATATGAACAATGATAAAACAACAAAATTAGGTGAAGGACTTTCTAATCGACATATCACCATGATTAGCATAGGTGGTGTTATTGGTGCAGGTTTATTTGTAGGCTCTTCTGCTGCGATTGCAAAAGCAGGCCCAGCCGCTGTACTCGCTTATATAATTACAAGTATTTTAGTTTTTCTGGTCATGCGCATGCTCGGTGAAATGGCGGTCGCGCAACCAGACACTGGTTCATTTTCTACATATGCCCGTAAAGCAATTGGCCCTTGGGCAGGGTTTACCATCGGATGGCTATATTGGTGGTTTTGGGTGCTGGTGATTCCAATTGAAGCTATTGCAGGGGCTGAAATTTTACACGCATGGTTCCCGCAAATCTCAAGTGCTGTCTATGCGCTTGCTTTTATTATTTTACTTAGTCTGGCGAATTTTTTTAGTACCAAAAGTTTTGGTGAGTTTGAGTTCTGGTTTGCACTCATTAAAGTTATTGCGATTGTAGTGTTTATTATCATTGGAGCAATGGCTGTCTTTGGAATTTGGCCTTTAGCAACAAATGTCAGTGGTGTCGGCAATCTATTTTCAAATGGTGGATTTATGCCACATGGAATGGGCGGGGTTTTATCAGCAATTTTAATCTCGGCATTTTCATTTTTTGGAATAGAAATTCTTTCTATTGCTGCGGCAGAATCTAAAAATCCCGAAGAAAAAATTAAACGTGCAACCAATTTGGTGCTATACCGAATTATTTTATTCTTTGTTGTTTCTATTTTTCTTGCAGTTGCTTTGGTCGATTGGCGTTCACCAGACTTACAAAAATTTGGTACCTTCCAGTTTGTGTTAATGAGCCTGAATGTTCCTGAAACTAAACTGATTATGGATGCTGTCGTTTTTATTGCAGTTGCAAGCTGTATGAATGCCGCAGTTTACACTTCATCTCGCATGTTATTTGCTTTAGGTACGCGTCAGGAAGCACCGAGAGTTGTGACAAAAATTAATGGAGCAGGCGTACCAACCTCAGCTGTATTTTTATCTACGTTGATTGGTGTGGTCTGCTGTGCTGTCAACTATATGTTCCCGGGACAAGTCTTTGGGTTCTTGCTCTCAACCACAGGCTCAATTGCATTACTGGTGTATTTGGTGATTGCATTTTCACAATTGCGTTTAAGACATAAATGGGAAAAAGAGGGTACAGCTGTATCTTTTAAAATGTGGTTGTTCCCATGGTTAACTTGGTTTGTGATTTTAGTCATTATGACCGTTTTAGGTTATATGTTCTTATCACCAGCCTATAGTTATGAAACTACCTTATCTTTAGGTGTAACTTTGGTGGTGGTCATTTGCGGGTTGTTTGTCACGCGAAAGCGTAAAGCAACCAGATCGGTTGCTATGAACTTAGATTAATCATTCAATAAAATTAAATTGAATATAAATTAAAAAAGAGACCGTAAAAGGTCTCTTTTTTAATTTATATTCCAAGGTTTAGACTAATTATTTAGTCGTATCAATAGAGACTAAAACAGATAAACCAGGACGTAATAATTCAACATCTTTTTGATTTTCAATAAGCTTAATTCGTAAAGGAAGGCGCTGAACAATCTTGGTAAAGTTACCAGTCGCGTTAGTCGCCGAGATCGGAGAAAAAAATGCGCCAGTAGAAGGAGAAAAGCTGTCTACCACACCTTTTAATTCAACGTTATAAGCATCTACATAGACATTAACTGGTTGTCCAATCTTGATCTTTTTTAATTCAATTTCACGGAAGTTGGCTTCTACATAAACCTGATCTAAAGGAACAACCACCATGAGTGGATTACCAGCACTCACAAAGTTACCTACATTAGCTGACTTTTGACCAATCATTCCATCAATAGGTGCACGAACCTCTGTATAGCTCAAATTCAGTTTTGCTTTATCAAGCGCCGCTTGGGCTTGTTTAAGGGCTGCTTGTTTGGCTTGTACCTGAATCTTGTATTGGTTGAGCTGATACTGTGCATCAATCACTTTTTCTTTACTGCTGTCTAAGTCAGCATATTGTTCAGTCAATGTAGTCTTAGACTGCTGGGTAATTAATCTAGATTCCGCTCCAAGTGCCTGTAGTTGCTCATAACGCGCCGTATTATCTTTTGTGAGTTTAATTCCGGCTTCTACTTTTCTCAGCTGTGCTTCAGTTTCTCGAATAACAGTGGGTTGTCTATCCACTGCGAGCATTGCTTCACTCAGGTCAGCTTGCGCTTTGGCATAATTAGATTCAGCCTCAGCGAAAGCAGCTTGATAATCACGTGCATCAATCCGCGCTAAAAGTTGGCCTTTTTGTACGGTCTGGTGATCTTTAATGTAAATTTCCTCAATATTGCCCGACACTTTAGGGGCAATGGTTGAGTACTCTACATCTACACGTGCATCGTCTGTTTCAACAACCGAAGAGGGTAAAAATATAAGTTTTAAAACCCACAAAATAGATGCTAAGACAATAATAAACGCAATAGCCATAACCCAATGCTTTTTGAGAAATTGCACCTTGGTTAACTTGGGTGGTTCGGTATGGGTGGTGTCTTGGGCTTCGAGAGTACTCATAAAGATTTTCCTGAGTTATGACTATTCATTAACTTAATGAGAGCAATACGTGGCGGATAAGTTCGAACTGGCAAAATCAACATCACGATGAACAAAATAGCGGTAAGGCCAGCTAAGATGAGATATTGATCGCTAATAACTAAAACTGATTGTTGCGCTTGAATCGCAGAGTTGAGAGCAGATAAACCACCTGAAACACGATCTGCACCATTTGCGGTGAGCACAGGTGGAGTAAGTGGGTTAATAACAGGGCCTTGAATATTTTGGAAAACATGTTGAGCAGTATTTTCAATCAGTCGTGTTGAATGGTATTCACCGCGAACTCGATTGACCCAGTCCAAAATACAAACACCCAGTACACCGCTAATAGCACGCGGGGTATTAATCATAGGGGATGCATAAATTGCCATGGTTGGGTGAACGCTGTTTGTTCCCATCATTAAGAGCGAGAGCACGACACAGGTTTGTCCCAAACATGAGATTGCATGCCAAAAATAAAACTGTTCTTGATTCCATGTAGTATCAAGTTGACTTGCACCTATGCAACCCGCAATGACCAGAAGTAAGCCAAACCCGTGCACATATCGGCTATCCACCCACGCTTGGTTTAAAAGCTTCACAACAATAGGAATATAGATAAATTGCAATGCCGCAATTTGTAAGCCAATCCACATGGTCTGAGTGGGTTTATAGCCATGCACAGCACTTAAGTAATTGAGTGGTAATGTGCTGGTGGACATACCAATAATGACAAAGCAAAAGAGTGCGAAAACAGCATAAGCAAAATTTCTGATTTCGAGCATTTGCGGTTTAATGAGTGGTGAAGGATAGCGCCATTCATGTATGAAAAACCAAGGTAAAGTGATGGCACTAATTAAAGCTAAAACACAAATGAATTTAGAGTGGAACCAATCTAAATGATTTCCATGCAACAACATGGTGCTCAGGCTCGCTAAGCTAATAATTGCTAAAATGGCACCCATCCAATCGTAAGTTTTTATTCTTGAATAATTAAGAGGATCTTGGGGAATCCCAAAATACACCAGAGCAGCACTTAGCGCACAAAAAGGAATGGTTTGAAAAAATATCATTTTCCAGCCAATTACATCTAAATAAAAAGCTGAGAGTGCAGTACTTAAGTTGGGAAAGAACGTCGCAGTTAATGCATAGCAGGCTAATCCCCATAGCCGAATGTCAGGTCCTAAAAATCTAAGCGCACAGGCCATGAGTAAAGGAATGGTTAAACCATTAGCGAGGCCTTGTAAGCCACGTAATAGATAAAAGATTTCGATATTTGGACTAAAAGGAATTAAAACGCTAGAAAAAAGGCAAAGTCCTATGGCAAAAAGAAGAACTCTGCGCATAGAAAAAATGACTGCCCAACTCGTAGACAGGATCATTCCAATAATCATTGCACTTGCGTAAATACTGTTAACCCAATAACCCGAGTCGACACTAATGCCCATTGCACCTCGAATGTCGACTAAAGTAATGCTGGTAATTCGGTTATTAAATTCAACAGTCATTGCAGCAAATATTACACCTGCTAAACCGATGAGTGGCTTTGTATTCATCTTTTACCTTAAATCTTAAACATCAATTCATTGCACGGAGTAGATATTTACTGTACTGTACCGATCGGTACTCTACTCTTTAATTAAATTTCCGTCAATTCTCGATTTTGAACTTTTCGATGAGTTACACTTAGAACGAAATTGCTAAAATTTTTATAAGGTCAATATGTCTAGTTTAACGAAAGCTCATGAAAAAGATCAAAAAATTCTGGATGCAGCAACAAAGTTTTTTTTGATCCACGGCTTTAGTGGAACAACGACCGACATGATTCAAAAGGAAGCGGGGGTTTCAAAAGCTACTATGTATGGTTGCTATAAGAATAAAGAAGCGATGTTTGCAGCGGTGATCGAACGTCAATGTACCAACATGCAAAAACAAATTATTTTAGTTGAGACAAAAGCCGACAATTTACGCTCAGCTCTAACTGAAATTGGAAAGACCTATTTGTGTTTTATATTATCGCATTCAGGTTTGGCTTTTTTTAGGGTCTGTATTGCAGAAGCTGTAAGATTCCCTGAGTTATCTGAAAAATTCTTTGAATTAGGTCCACAGCGTCTAGCAAATATCATTGCAGGATATCTAGAAAAATCCGTTAGACAGGGCGAAATTGAATTAAGCTCTTCTTCAGAAGTTGCTGCGAATATATTTTTATCGTTATTAAGAAGTGATGCTCATCTAAAATGTTTGACGCATCCTGATTATTTAATATCAGAGAATGAAATTAGTACTTGGGTTGAGTATGCGGTTGATTTGTTTTTAAAAAATATCAATATTAAAAAAAGTATTTAAAATCACTCTAGGACAAAAAGATCCAAGTGCTGTGAATATTATTACTCAGTTAAAACTGATAAATAGAAAAGCCCTCAATATTCAGGATGTTTCTTATATATTCTTAATATCTACTGACGGAGAAACCCCAAAAAAACGTTTATATTCTCTAGAAAATTGCGACAAACTTTCATAACCGACTTGCATGCTGGTAGATGAAATGTCATATTCTTCGGTCATTAATAAACGCCGTGCTTCGGTCAACCTCATTCTCTTTTGATATTGTAAGGGACTCATGGAAGTTATATCCCTAAAATGTTGATGAAAACTTGATGCACTCATCCCCATTGTGCTTGCCAGTTCTTCAACACTAAATGATTTTGCAAAATTTGTTTTCAGCCATTCAATCGCTTTCACAATTCGATGCCCTGTAGTGCCTGCCGCTACAATACGTTTAAGTCGATCGCCTTGTGGGCTCATCAATAAACGATAAAAAATTTCCTTAATAATAAGAGGAGACAAGATGGGAATGTCTTGTGGCGTATCTAGTAGTTTTATTAACCGTATAAACGCATCATTCAGCTCTGAATTGACTACTCCAACCGCCATTCCTTTTTTCTCAGTATTTACATCTTTAAAAGGAATATGCGCCTCAAGCATGATTTGGGCGAGTACATACGGGTCTAGGCGTAACACGATTGAAAGATAAGGTCGTTCAACTGAAGCTTCAAGAACCTGAGCAATTACAGGCAAATCAATTGCAGTAAAAAGGAAATGGTTAGAGTCGTACGTATAGGTTTCTTCGCTAAGAATCACCTGTTTTTTTCCTTGAGCAATCATACATAGACTGGCATCCATCATGCTGCTACTTGGTTGGGTCAATGTCTCTGCACGATATAAAGTCAGTCCCATAATAGCTGTTTCGAATGTACCTTTTTCTCGGGTCCATTGATTGACAAGTTGAGCTAATTCTTGATTACTGTCTAGAGACCTATTCGCCATTCAGATTCTACCGATTACCCTCTGTGTTTTTATTGTAGGCATTTCAAATAAGAAAAATAGTGAGAAGTACAACAATTCGGAGGATTAGGCAAATCTGTGAGAGGAATAGAACAACACTCTACAACTTTCATTTTTATACTGAGGAACATGGCAAAAAACTGATTGATTCAATTTTGCTGGATCACCGTTCCCAAAACGTATTCATGGGTTTTCAAAATCAATAGCCATTAATGAATATCCAGTGAAGGAATCATTTCTATTTAAACATTAAACACGAGAGAAAAAATATGACAACTGAAGTTTTAGGTTATGCCGCGCTGTCATCAGAAACTCCTTTAGTTCCGTTTAAATTTGAACGTAGAACCCCACGTGAAGATGATGTTGTTATTCAAATTGAATACTGTGGTGTTTGCCATTCCGATCTACACCAAGCTAAAAATGATTGGGGATTTAGTGCTTATCCTTTAGTTCCGGGTCATGAAATTGTCGGGCGTGTCACCTCAATTGGCCCTAAAGTCACAAAGTATAAAGTTGGTGATTTAGTGGGCATTGGCTGTATGGTCGACTCATGCCGTACTTGTTCTGCTTGTCATTCAGGGTTAGAGCAATATTGTGAAGAAGGTAACATCCAGACTTATGGCGGCGTAGATCGCCATGACCAACGCCCAACTTATGGTGGATATTCACAAAGCATTACCTGTAGCCAAGATTTTGTATTAAAAGTACCTGAAAATCTGGATGCTCAAGCTGTGCCACCACTGCTTTGTGCTGGCATTACCACTTGGTCGCCACTACGTCACTGGAATGTTGGCAAAGGTAGTAAAGTCGCTGTAGTGGGGTTAGGTGGTTTAGGGCACATGGCAATTAAACTTGCCAATGCTCTAGGCGCTGAAGTGACATTATTTACCCGCTCAGCAAACAAAGAACAGGATGCAAAACAACTTGGCGCACATCATGTTGTGTTATCAACAGATGACACTCAAATGAAATCAGTATTAAATCAATTTGATCTAATTGTTGATACTGTGCCTTATGACCATGATTTAAAGCCTTATATTCCAACTTTAGCTTTAAATGGAACCATTGTGTTGGTTGGATATTTAGGTGAAATTAGCGCAAATTCAGTACCTATGATTTTAGGGAGAAAATCAATTGCAGGGTCGGTCATTGGTGGAATTAAAGAAACACAAGAGCTACTCGATTTTTGTGGTGAGCATAATATTGTTTCTGAAGTTGAGATGATTGATATGAAAAATATTAACGGAGCTTTTGAGCGTATGTTAAAGAGCGATGTGAAGTATCGTTTTGTGATTGATATGAAAACACTGTCTGAAGATTAATTTAGTAGTTATTTTCGGCTGTGCATACTATGCGTAGTGTGCACAGCTCAAAAGTTTAATACCAATGTGAGTTTATGATTTAGACGGGATGTATTTACGCATAGCAAAGATAAATAGCGTAAATAAAATACTAAAACCAAAAACAGGTAAGCTAAGCCCTAACACGATTCCCACCAATATTAACCATATTTTTTGTGAACCAGTTGCACGATTCCAAATCAATAAGCTTTGACCAACAAAGTGAGTTGTCATGAGTTTTAAATTCGAGTTTTTAAACGCAGCTCTATATCCGTAAATAATCATAATACACAGTGCGGAAGCATAAAGTGCCAGTATCAATTGATTTATCCAACCAAATAAAACCCCGATATGGGCATCAACTCCCCAACGAGTGAGTTTTGCCACTAACGAGTAGTCTTTAAACGCAAGTTGATCGATGACTTTGTGTTGTTCCATATCAATGGCGATACTGTCTGCTTGAGTTGGCCATTTGCGCTGAATTTCGGCTACAGTCCAAGCTTGATTTCCACTAGTCGGTGATTTGATTTGTATTTGTGCTGCATCAATACCATGTGCTCTAGCGATTGAAAGAGCAGTATCGTACTCAGTCGAAACAATATTTAAATTAAGATTTTCACTATGAGGCATCTCGTGATGTTCATGGTGCATCACTGTAGGTAAATTATCTGTTTGAAGGGAAGTTGCTAATGTTGGCGTTTGCCAGTTAAGCCACTGACGAGCAACTCGAATATTATCTCCAGCCCACTGGGACCATGTAAGCCCCGTAATGGCGATTATTAATAAGAGAGGAAATAGACCTAAACCCAATGTGCTATGCCATCTTAATAATCTATTTTTTTGTGTCTGTCTAATTTTAAGATTTTGACGGCGTTTCCACCAATTATAAAGTCCGGTTAAAGTCAAAATTGCTAACCAGCTTGCAGCCAGTTCACTATAAAAGCGCCCCCATTTTCCTAGTAATAAATTGCTATGTAACTGGTCGAGCGTAGTTCGAAATGGCAGAACCCCACTGGTACCATAAACCGCTAGATGACCTTTGGCTTTAAGTGTAAAAGGATCAATAAAAACGGCTTCACTTGTAAAAGCGTGGATAGGGTCTGAAAAAATTACACGTGTTGTCTGATCAGAGCTAGGAGCTGGCCTAACTTCAATCACCTGTGCAGACTTTGGCATTACTTGCTTTGCAGCTTCAATTTGCTGGCTCAGCTTATGTGGTGGTTGCTTCAATGGCTCAACGTATAGAACATCTTTATAAATCGCTTGTTCAAGTTGAGGTGTAATCGCATAGAGTAAGCCGGTGAATGCTGCGACCAATATAAATGGTGCAATAAAAAAACCGGCATAAATATGAATTAAACGGTAAAGACTACGCCAGAAAGATGATTGGGTCAGCATCGGAAGTTAATGTCTATCAGATTTTGGGCTGGATTATAACGAGTTATTTATTTTAATGTTGATTGTGCAGTAACCACTATTAAATTATTTGAGTAGCTCTGATGTGCACTTTTTAAGCCAATAATTAAATGGTTTTTATTGCTTGGTAAATTTTATACCTTTTTCTATTTACTATTTAAGACTTTATTTGATAACTCTACAACTTATAATTCAAACTGTTTTGCTTCCTTATTAGTATTAAAAAACCGCTTATTTTAATATAAGCGGTTTTATTAGAATAAAGTTTTACTGCAGTCCAGAACTAGTGATGGCCTTGTGAAACTCCACCATTTCCATCAGGAAGAGTAATTCGAATATTTTGCATCATGCCTTGATCTTCATGATCCAAAATATGGCAGTGCAATACAAAGTCACCGATGTAGCGTTGGTACTTGGTTCTCACAATGACTTTATAACTGGCTCCTTGTACGTTTTTAACCCAGATTGTATCTTTCCATGTCCCTTTTAGACCACGATATTGTGGATCAGGTGCAGCCGTTTTGTCATAGTCATCCACGGCATTTATATCACTGACATCTTTACCGTTAGGGTCATACACTGCTACGACTTGAAATGGGTTTACATGAATATGAAAAGGATGGCTAGCTAATTTAGAGGTGAGTATCCATTCATCGGTTTTGCCTAACTCGAGCGTACGGTCAATTCGATCTGGTTGATACGGTTTTCCATTCACCAGAAACTGAACTGGATCAGCATTTGTATCAATATTAAATTCTAAAAATTGTTTATACGGTGTAGTTGGTAAGTCCTGATGAGGAACAAAATGACTAAGCTTCAGATTTTGTTGTAAATCTTGAAGAACTGCGGGACGCATATCTGGGGCAATATTTCGGTATGCATTATTGCTTAAAGCCGTTGTTAAAGACTGCGTAGCAGAGCTGGCTTTATTGACTTGAACTATACCGAGTAAGTGCTTCTGTGAAAGTGTACGGTCCACGTTAGCAGAAGCCGAAGCCGCTTCATCAATTAAACAATAACGACCTTCTTGAGGGAATTGAATTAATGCGTCATAACGATAACCTGGTTGAAAGACTGTTACTGTTTTGTCCATAACTTGTTTGAGAGTTAGACCGTCGGCTGCGATGATGTGTTGACTCACAATAGGTCCTGTACAACTTTCACTTAATAATTTCTTTTCACCCATTGGTGTTAAATTGAGTTTGGATGGAATATTTTGCATTTGACGAACGCTTAAGTTGATACTATCGCGAACACCTGCATGTACCATCCGCCAACGCTCAACTTGTCCTGCAACCGCTTGAGTGATGAAGGGTTGAACTTCTCCATTGATGCTCGTATATCGTCCTGATTTTCCCCAATCGCCGGGGCCAAAACCCTGATAATCTCTAATTTCACCAATTTGATTGTTTTGGCAAATATAGTTGCCATTTTGATCGGTTTCGATTTTTCCGTTAGCATCGTAGCAAGCATATTGGATTTGCTGAAAAACCAGAGTTCTTTCTTTAAAACCATAAGTGAGTAAATCTAAATCACCTGACTTATTTGGGGTAGGCTGGCGATATCCACGAATAATTAACGCACCCGCCATACCACTTGCAACTTGAATCGCGGTTGAACCATGTCGATGTGGATGGTACCAAAATGTTCCGGCTGGATGATCGGATGGAATGTTGTATTCATATTGGAAATTAACACCCGGATTAATCGAAATTAAAACGTTATCACTATTTCCTGCTGGGTTAATCCATAAACCGTGAGTGTGCATGTTAGTGCCATCAAAACAATGTGGTTTATTCACATCAAAATGATCGCCAGTACAACTTGGGTCTTTAGGAAATTTTTTGTGAGTAATCGGGTCTGTATCAAGTTGATTATCTAAGTTTGCTCGTACAGTTTCTCCCGGAAATATTTCAATCGTCGGAGCAATATAAGGCGTATTGGGCTGTGTATTTGTACCTTGATAACTACGTAAAAGGACTTCGTCATAACGATTTGTCGCTGGGTTCCAAAGTCTGTTCCTCGTTTTTTTAACTTCCCATGTAAACAATGCTTCATTTGAAGATTGCATTTGTGGAGCGTTTGTTGGTGACGTAGTAGATTTAGGTTTGGCAATTAATGCGACATGATTACGCGCAACAGCCATATCGGGTGGGTCTTCTAATATACGTTCAGAAGTATCATTTGCTGATACACACCAACTCACTAAGGTTAGAGGTATGCATAATATTAAATGAGCTATTTTCATAATGAATATAGGCCTGAAAAAATCAGGCCTCTCCCTTAAATTATTATTTTGAAGTTTCTAAGCGAACCTGAGAAATACTCAAGCCTTGAGAGCTTAATTTTTCTTTCACTTGATCAAGCGTTAAATCAGTAGCAACAAACTGAACCTCTAAGTCTTCAGCAGGCATGCCTAATTGCTTAACCTGATCACTAACTTGATAAACCAATTGACCAATATGACCTGGGTGCCCGCCGTGGTCATGATCTAACACACCGAAGTAGTTAATTGTGGCAACATAAATTTTTTGGTCAGGTTTATTTTTTGGAGATAGATAAATCTTATAGGTTAGATTTGGATTACCAATCATTTGGACATTATCTAATATTAAATAGGTTTGTCCTGATGAAAGCGTTGTTTGAGTAAGTTGACTTGAGTTCTCTAAGAAACTTGCAGTTTGAGGGGCTAAAGCTACTTTTTGAGTTACACCCATAAGCTTAATGCTTTTATTACTGCTAACTGGTTTATGATTCATTTTAAATAGGTTTGCTTTTTCAGCACCTTTACTACTCATGACCGTAGCTTCAACTTTACAAGCATTTTCATTGGTATATCGCACTGGAATTTTACCGGGGGTGAATACATCAGCAATTGTCATAGTAACTTTATTGCCGTTTTCATCTGCAAATGTATATCGGGTGTCATACCAACTATCTGGCATACCTAAATTTTTCTTGGCCCATTCAAGCGTAATCGGTTGCCCATTCGCTTTTTTATTTAGCCAGCATTGCCACAAGCGATCTATATTTGCATGGTGCATATAAAATACGGGGTCTAAGCCTGCAATAGGTACAAAGCCCATATCAGGCAATACACAGTTTTTACCTACTGCACAGTGCATTACACCATGGGGTTGGGATTGTAACTGGTTAGAGAAATCTTTGAAGTTATCCCATTTAAAGGCTTGAGCAGCGCTGGCATTATCTGGATCTATGGCGCTGATGTTGGTATTTAAACCCGGGGTACGGAACTGATCATATAAAGTACCAGCCTGTTTACCGCGGACCAATTTAGGCAGTGCTAAGCCTTGACCATTAGCAGCTTTTTCTTCGTAATAGTCCCAATAAGGAAGTGAATAATCTTGTCCAACATATTTACGTACCGTTCGCTCATAAAAATAAAGCATCATACGGTGCCACGGTAAGAAATTTAGATTGCCATGTTGGCATGTACCCCAAACTTCATCGGTAAAGCCATCATTTGGGACTGGTGAATTTTGAATATGCTTATAGTAACTGTCACATACTGCTTTACTATATACCTGTAAACACTGGGGCATACGGTATTGATTAACATAGTAATCTTTGTCTGTTGCATGTGTACCTGTACCAAAATAGCCATGCGTATTGGCCCAGTAATTAAAGCTTGTACGAAACTCGGGTGATAAGGGGGGAGCATTATTATTTGCCCGCATTTTTTCCAAACCTTTTTGTAATGCACTTACTTTGGCTGGATCTTTTGCAAACTCCGTCGCACTCATTCGTAGTGAGTCAGCATGGGTTGTTAAGCTCATGCTAAATAATAGAGTGCCTAAAATATAATAATTTCTCTTCATGTTCTTAAATCCTTGTCATGTTTAATGTTCTTATATTTGATTATTTGTAATGTATGAATTTACCCTTGTTTTGGATAATTCTTAACCTAATCTAGCATATAAAATAGTTTTTATTAAAGTTTTATGTTTAATATTAATAATGAAAAAACTTAATTTTAAATCGTGTAATTTTTTAGAAAAACTTAATTATTTAATATATGTTTAATGTGGTTCTATTGAGGATTAAAATAAAAATTTAATTATATTTTTATGTAATGTGTTTTGTTTTTTAATTTTGTAGTTATGAAGTCTCATTATTTTTCTGGATTAAATTTTTTAAATATTAAAGCTAAAACTTTCTGATTAAATTTAAATATTGAAAAGTAAGTGATTTCAGTTGAATGGTTTAAAGAAAATTTTAAATATTTTGGAAATGGCTATTCATTTTTCGAGTTTTAAAAATCACAATCACATGATTATTAAGTTTATTTTGTAATTCTGGCATTTTTATTGCTTAATTACTCTTATCTTTAGTACACCATTTGATTTACTAACTTATAAATGATGATTCAAACCGTCTTGCTCACTTATGGTGTGTTTTTCACATGAAAAATGCACCAAATAGACACGTCTTTTTATTTTGCACTGTATTTGTGCGTTGGGTGCCGTAATGAAGTTATTCGCTTTATTACTCACTTTACTCATTCTATGTGGATGTTCTTCATCTGAACAAAGTGGTAATGCGCAGGAAAAGTTAGCAGCCCATTCTATATGTGTCTTCGATAATACAAATACAAAAGTCTGTGTAGCCAAACCCGCCCAAAGAATAGTTTCTCTATTTGAGTCGGGTTTAGATGGCTTATATATGCTAGGGCAAGGTCATAAAGTGATTGGCATACCAGCCGAAGTATACATCCAGCCTTTATTATTTAATGCCTACTCAAAAATAGATAAGCGTATCGCCAATAAGCAGCTTGCGACGCCTTCACAAGGGGCAAATGCAACCAATATTGAAAGTCTTGTGTTGTTAAAACCTGATCTGGTGATTGTAGGGAGCGGGCAGACTCAAACAATTGAACTGTTACGGCAGTTCGGCATTGCTGTATATGTCATGGAGTCCAGTACCTACCAGCAAGTAAAAGAAGAACTTTCTGAAATTGCTATTCTGAGCGGTGCCCAAAAGCGAGCTCAAGAAATTTTAAATTTCTCTGATGAAATTGTGGCGGAGGTCGCAGCCAAAACCGCACGTCAGCCAAATAAACAATCGATTTACTATGCTTGGTCTGGTGGCCGAATTTTTTCTACCTCGGGACGTCAGTCGATTACCAATGATTTTATTGAGCTGGCGGGTGCGTACAACATTGTTCAGACCAATACGAATCAACCCAATGTAAATCCCGAGACTTTAATTGAATGGAACCCCGACAATATTGTGCTTTGGAATACTAACCCCCAACTGATTTATGAACGAAAAGAATTACAGGGTTTAAGTGCCGTGCAAAACCGAAAGGTATTTAATTTGAGTCCTGCATTTGTATATAACCCACACACCATCAAAATTATTATTACGGCGATTTATTTGAATCATAGTATTTATCCCGAAAACTCCGATTTACCTGTAAGTGCTTTACAACAGCGCATTTTAACTAAGTTGTATGGTGAGCACCTTGCAAAAACGTTGGTGCAATAAATATGGAAAAACTGAAATATTATTGGTTTTACCCTTTACCTTTCCTCATGATTTTTATCTCGCTGCTTATTGGGCCAACTCAGACCTTGAGTGCATGGGACTATACGCTGTGGGGTGTACAAGCAGTTTTTGGTACACCTTATTTTGATGCAGAACAATTTAGACTGATGCAGAACATTATTATGAATGTCAGATTGCCCAGAATTTTACTGACCTTTATGGTGGGAGCTGCATTAGCAACCGCGGGTAATGGTTTGCAGGCATTGTTTCGTAATCCATTGGTCGATTCTTATGTGCTTGGTATTTCATCTGGCGCTGCGTTCGGTGCAGCCTTGGCACTTTCTTTAAGTTGGCTTTCACCCAATCTATCAGCCTTTATTTTTGGCGTTTGTGCTGTTGGCTTAACGTATTTATTTGCGCATCAAAAACATGAAAGCCAGACGTCTTTAGTGATGGTGATTTTATCAGGCATGATTGTTTCGGGGCTGTTTTTGGCAGGACTTACAGTTATTCAATACTTAAGTGATCCATTTAAATTACAAGCGATCGTGCAATGGACCATGGGCAACTTACATCAGGCGTCTTGGCAAAAGGTCCAATATGCCGTGCTACCGATCTGTATTGGCCTTGTCGGATTATTTGCGATGCGTTGGCGATTAAACTTGATGGCACTTGGTGCTGAAGAAGCGCAGGCTGTGGGTGTTAACCCAAGATGGGAACAACTGCTTTTAATTGCTCTAGTCACAGTATGTACGTCAACTTCTGTAGCCGCTGCAGGCATTATTAGTCTATATGGGCTCTTTATGCCGCATATTGTGAGAATGTTGGTTGGGCCAGATCACCGCTATAGTATTCCTGCCAATATGGTGTTGGGCGGTAGTTTTCTACTCATGATTGATAACTTTTCTCGGGTTTTACTTACGTTTGAAATACCGATTGGTATTTTTACCATGCTACTTGGCGCGCCATTTTTCTTATTATTAATGAAAACACAGAGGACTCATTGGGCATGATTCAAATTGATCAGTTAAATTATGCCTATGGGCATAAACAGGTTCTTAAAAATATTCATCTGGAGTTTCCTGAAAATCAGTTTTCCGTCATTTTAGGACGTAATGGCTGCGGAAAATCGACACTTTTTAAGCTGATGACGGGTCTAGAACCCGTAAAAGATGGATTAATCCGTTACTCTGGAAAACCATTATCGGACTTTAAAGGTAAAGATCGGGCTGCATTGCTCGGCTTTTTACCGCAGTTTCATAAAACCGTATTTCCATTTCTGGTTAAAGATGTAGTGATTACAGGGCGTGCAGCTTTCAGCAGATATAGGCCTTCAAAGTCAGATTGGGAACGTGTAGACCAAGCTTTGCTTGATTTAGACATCGAGCATTTGCGTGACCGTCCTTATACCGAGTTATCGGGTGGCGAAAGACAATTGGTCATGATTGCCCGTATTTTAGTGCAAGCCCCAAAAGTCATTTTGCTCGATGAGCCAACCAATCATCTCGATGTTTATTACCAGTCTTATTTAATGAAAAAGTTGCGTCAGTTATCGCGGCAAAATTTTACGGTGATTGCGATTATGCATGATCCCAATTTAGCTTTTTTATTTGCAGATCATCTGTTTTTTATGCGCCAACACGAAGTGGTTAAGCCTGAGTCAAAAACACGAATAACTGATCCAAAGTTTTTAAAAAGTGTCTATGATGTCGAGTTCCATGAGGCCATGATTCAAGACAAAACCATTGTTATCCCTGATCATTCTTGGCTGTAAAAAATATGACACTTTACTATCAGTTAGCCGACAAATCAGACTATGAGTCTGCGGTAGAGTTTGCACTTTATACAAGACAGTTGTTATTCCCAGAAATCTATCATGGGCAAGTTCCCAAAGATTTACAAAATTTTGGGCAATATTATGTCCATGATCCATTGGGCTGCTTCATTACGGTAAAAAATCAAAACCGCATTATTGGCACCATTGCATATCGAGCTTATGACCATCGTTTTGATTTAAATTTGCCGATTAATACGGTTGAGGTCGTTAAGTTATTTGTATTGCCTGAATACCGACGTAAGGGCATCGCGACCCAGCTATGTGACATATTGTTTAGCCATGCCAAAAACCATGCTATTACTAGTTTGTATTTGCATACCCATCCATTTTTGCCAGCGGCTGAAGAATTTTGGCGGCTCCAAGGCTTTGATTTGATTAAACGTGAGTGGATTGAGACCTATGACACCATTCACATGAGTAAATCTTTATAGTGCTTTATCATGCGCATGAAATCTTTTTTGAAAATGGGTAGGCGGATAACCCATAATTTTACTGAACATTGCGGTAAAAGCTGCCGAGTGTTCATAGCCCAAGCTAAAAGCAATTTCAGTAATTGAGATATTTGCTTTTAACGCATTTAAAGCATAGATGATGCAGACTCGATTACGCCAAGCCTGAAAGGACATGCCAGTTTCAGACTTAAACCAGCGGTGAAAAGTCCGTTCACTTTTATTGTGTTCATGTGCCCAATCTTTAGGACTACTATGAATATCAGGATGCTGCATAAACTCGGCACATTGTTTAGATAGTAAGGTGTTATGAGGCAATGGAATAAACAGAGGCAGGGCGGCTGGTGCAGCTTCTAACTCATATAACAATAAATCGATAAGAGCGCCGTCACGTCCTGAATGCTGGTAGTCAACAGGTAGCTGATTAGCCTGAATGAGCAGTTGATGTAACAAAGGCGAGACTTGTATAACCTCGCAATAGTTTGCTTGTCTTGGTGCATGGTCCGCTTCTATATACAAACTATAAGTACTGATTTTAGATAGCCATACCCGATGTGGTTTGCCAGCGGGTATCCATACACCGCTGTACGGTAATACGAGCCATTGTCCATCTTCAGTTTCAACTTTCATAAGGCCTTTGGGTGCATATAAGAACTGAGCACGGCGATGGCTATGCGTATCTAACAAGGTATCAGCAGGATAATCTGATCCTAATGCTAGAACTGCTTGTGGTAGATGGTCTACGTGGTTAATTGGAATATTACGCATATATTTTTGGCTGAAATAAATAAAAAGATGGCTTTTCTACGTTAGTTTGCCATAGAGCTATTTTATATCATGCCTCTATAAACGTGAGGAAGATATTCATGCTATATGAGCTATTTTTATTTGGACTACTTTCGGGCGTAACCACTTGGTTATTTGGCTTTGGCGGCGGCTTTGTTGCTGTGCCTTTGCTTTACACCGTCATTCTTCAAAAGTGGGGCAATGAAAGCAGTGTCGGCATACATGCAATGCAAATCGCGGTGGCCACATCTGCATTTGTGATGTTGTGCTCGGCAAGTTTTGCAACTTTTCGACACTATCGTTCGGGACATATAGATTGGCAAAAGATCCATTTTTTATGGAGTGGTATTGCACTAGGTGGGGTTGTTGGTGCGGTAATGGCCTCATTGTTTAATGGAAATTGGCTTCGCTGGATATTTATGGGCTATGTGTTTGTAACGATTCTTGATTGTTATTTCCGACCTGGGTTTATGGTGACATCAAAACAAAAGCAACACTATGGTCAAAATAGTGAACTCATTAAAGGTGGAATTATTGGCTGGGTTGGAGCGCTTTTAGGTGTAGGAGGAAGTGTAATGACAGTTCCTTTATTACGGCGGCGGGGTAGTTCTATGGCAGAGGCTGCTGCTATTGCAAATATTCTCACGCTGCCTTTGTCTTTGACTGCAACGCTTACCTATTGTTTATTGTCACTTTGGCAATCTGAATGGGTACCAAGTGGATTCATTGGTCTGATCTGGTTTGAAGCTGCATTATTCTTGGTTGTGGGAACATGGATCGGGCTATATTTTTCAGAAAAATTTATTTCAAAACTACCGGATTTATGGCGAGCAAAGTTGTATCCACTACTTCTAATAATAGTTTTACTCGTCATGCTTTTTGTAAATTAATTTTTTATTTCAATTGCTTGAAGAATAATCTCTCTTAAAAATCGAATCTCAAAATGCTCTAAAACTGCAAATTTTATGTCTTAAATGGCTTTGGAAAAAGTTTGAAAATTAGACTTGAAATATATAGTGGCTTTATGCCACTATATATTCATCGAAGGTCATCAGACAAAAAGAGGATGATATGGCTATCCAGCTTTTAGATGCGGCAAGAAATGAAATCCCAGTGAAATTCACGCAGTTTTCTGGTGGAGAGCGTCATGTTCAGATTGATGAGACAACATTAGGTTCACTATCTGGCAACGTATTGGTTCGCGCCAAAATGACCTCAAGTCACGATGTGATGGACTATTTGTTACTTGAAAATATATTGCTGACTCAAGGCTTAACCGTTGACCTAGAAATTCCGTATTTTCCATATGCACGTCAGGACCGTATTTGTGCAGTAGGCCAAGCATTTTCACTCGATGTTATGACTAAATTACTCAACATCAATGCTGACAAAAAAGCGGGCAAACAAGGCAAGATCACTGTTTGGGACTGTCATAGTGAAGTAACGACAGCCTTACTCGCTGCCAATACTTCTTTTAGCGAAGTTGTAAACATCAGTTCAGTCGACATCATCGCAAAGAGTGAAGCGCTAAGCACATTGTTAAAAGATGAAAAAACAGTGCTGGTTTGCCCAGACAAAGGCGCAAAAGCGCGTACACAAATGGTTGCAGATGCTTTTAATGGTGAGCGCAAACAACCAATCACTGTTGTTCAGTGTGATAAAAAACGTGACCCAGTGACTGGCAAAATTTTAGGTACGCATGTACATGCGACGGATTTATCAGGCCTAACAGCGGTCATTACCGATGACATTTGTGATGGCGGTGCAACCTTTATTGGTATTGCTAAAGAACTCCGTCGTCTCAATTGTACTAAGGTCGTTCTATATGTGACCCACGGTATTTTTAGTAAAGGAATAGAGGTTTTTGATGGGCTGCTTGACCAGCTATTTACCTCGGACAGCTTTCCACAACAGCCATCAGACAAAATTTCAGTAATTGCTTTTGCAGCAAAATAAAGAGAACAAAGATGACGATTAAACTTAATCCATTAAACGCTATCGATTTTTATAAAGCTGATCACAGACGTCAGTATCCAGTAGGTACAGAGTACGTGTACGCAAACTTTACGCCGCGTTCATCTCGACTCGCTAAAATGCTGCCTGACTTTGACGATAAAGTTGTGTTCTTTGGTCTTCAGGGTTTTATCAAACACTTTTTAATAGATACATGGAATGAAGGCTTTTTCAAGCAACCTAAAGACAAAGTAGTGGCTGCATACAAACGCCGTATGGATAGTTCATTAGGTGAAGGCGCTGTACCAGTCGATCACATTGAAGCGTTACATGACTTGGGTTATTTACCATTACGCATTAAAGCATTGCCAGAAGGTAGCCGCGTCAATATGCGTGTACCTGTGCTCACCGTAATTAATACCGACCCGCGTTTCTTTTGGTTAACTAACTATATTGAAACCGTATTAAGTGCTGAACTTTGGAAAAGCTGTACTACGGCCACTATTGCCTATGAATACAAACGCTTATTAACTCAATACGCCGTAAAAACTGGCGCACCACTCGATTTTGTGCCTGTGCAAGGACACGATTTTAGTAGCCGTGGCATGAGTGGAGTTTATGATGCTGCTCAGTCTGGTGTGGGTCACTTAACTAGTTTTATTGGAACAGACTCGGTTGCTTCAATTGACTACGCAGAAGAATATTACAATGCCACAGGGGTGATTGGAGTTTCTGTACCAGCGACCGAACACAGTGTGATGTGTATGGGCACAGAAGACAGTGAGCTAGAAACATTTAAGCGTTTAATCTGTGAGCTTTACCCGTCAGGTGTTGTCAGTATCGTGTCTGATACTTGGGACTTTTGGCGAGTGATTACAGAATTTACGGTGGCTTTAAAACCTGAAATTCTGGCAAGACAACTGAATGCTTTAGGCTTGGCTAAATTAGTTTTCCGTCCAGACTCTGGTGACCCTGTTAAAATTATTTGCGGCGACCCAGACGCCAAAGTCGGCAGCCCAGCCTACAAAGGTGCGGTTGAATGTTTATGGGAAGTGTTTGGTGGTACAACAACTGAGCAAGGCTATAAAGTGCTTAATGAGCGTGTTGGTTTAATTTATGGTGACTCGATTACTCTAGACCGTGCACAGCATATTCTAGAAGGGCTAGAAGCCAAAGGTTTTGCTTCAAACAATTTGGTGTTTGGTATAGGAAGTTTTACCTATAACTACTTAACTCGCGATACTTTTGGATTTGCTATGAAAGCGACTTGGGGACAAGTGAATGGGGTAGGCCGTGAGTTGTTTAAAGACCCAATTACTGACTCAGGCGTTAAAAAATCTGCGAAAGGTCTATTACGCATCGAAGAAAGTGAAAATGGCTTTACTTTGTTTGATGAGCAAACAGCCGAACAAGAACAAGGCGGAGCACTAAAAACCGTCTTTGAAAATGGTAAACTTCAATATGAGTGTACTTTGGATCAAATACGTGAGCGTTTATCCATCGCATAACTGAGTTTAGATGAGCCGTTGCATGAATATCGGCTCATCATTTTCATTGAGAGACTGAACGTGACTATTCAAACTGAACAAGAATTCCTTGCCAGTTATGATCGCCGAGATTATGACGCACCTTTACTCACAGTCGATATGGCTATTTTCTCGGTATTTAATGGTCAGTTACAGGTATTACTCATTAAGCGGCCCAACTTTCCAGCCAAAGACCAATGGGCTTTACCGGGTGGTTTTGCCGATTTAACCCATGATCAAGATTTGATGGCCACGGCTTATCGTAAGCTGGTCGAAAAAACAGGGATTGCTTCACCTTACTTGGAACAAGTTGCCTCTGTGGGTAATGCCAAACGTGACCCGCGTGGCTGGGCAGTAACCATTTTGTATTTTGCATTAATTGATTTTAATGCCTATCAACATCAAGCTTTGGCTGAGTACAGCGAATGGGTGCCTGTAGCAAAAGCACAAGATTTGGCATTGGCGTTTGATCATAATGAATTGCTCAGCTTAGCTTTAGAGCGTTTAACCAGTAAAACTCGCTATACCGCATTGCCAGCCAGTCTAATGCCCGAGTTATTTACACTGACCGAGCTGCAGACTATTTATGAAATTATTCTTGGGCAATCCTTAGATAAAAAAGCATTCAGGCGCCGTATGATAGAAGCTGGCGCAGTTGAAGAAACTAGTCAAAGTAAAATTGTGGGCAAACGACCAGCTCAGCTTTACCGCTATGCACTCGATTCTTTTGATTTTATATTCCCACGTTCACTCGAATTACCAAGAAATAAAGAGGGTGAAGACAAGCAAAACAATGAGCTTTCTGACTAGCGCATCTTGATGCACTTTTGATTTATAATGCCGCGCTTATGATTGATGTCATGTTTTAATCAGCGCTTTGCCTATGTCACACGTTTCTCCCTGCTTCCAGCAAAACCAGTTTTTTGTGTTGGCGGAATATCTCACTTCACTGCATGAAATTTATCCTGTGAAACATGAGTTTGCAGGATATCCGGCTGCAATGACATTGGTAGATCGCGTACATTCAGATCATGATATTGCTCCGCTTGAAGCCAGCAAAAGTTATCCTGACTCAATCGATAAAGTCTTACACTTTTCAGGTAAGGCCCGAGACATACAAGACTTTGAGCATTTTTTAGAGCAAGCTCAAACAGCCAATATTCAAAACTTGTTATTGCTTACAGGCGATAAACTAAAAGAGCATCATAATGGTCGAGATGGACAGCCGCGTAGTCGTTACCTAGAGTCGGTAAACGCCGTAATGGCTGCCAAGCAACACGGCGGGTTTCGTATTGGGGTTGCTTTTAACCCATTTAAATATGTTGAAGCTGAGCGTGATGCACAGTACTTAAAACTACATAAGAAAATTAAAGCAGGTGCTGACTTTATCATTACGCAATTGGGCTATGACATTGAGGCTTTAAAACAAGCCAAATCATTTTTAACGAAGCATACTTATTCACAGCAAATACTGGCTTGTGTGATGCCTCTGACTTTAGGCCGTGCTAACTTCATGGTAAAGCATAAAGTTGCAGGTATTGTGATTACCCCACACATGCTAAAAGTCTTGGCAGATGAAAAACAGGCAGGGCATACAGACCGAGTTTATTTACGCTGCGCTTTACAGATTTTGATATGTAAACACTTAGGGTATGCAGGAATTCATTTATCTGCTTGCCATAAGCCAGAAGAGCAAATGCTGCTTGAAAGCTACATTGAGCAATACAGACATCTGGAGCTTGAAGCCTTAGAAGAGCTTTGGAATTCACTTTGGCAAGTCACCACAGGCAAAGAGTTTTCACCTGAAATTGCTCGTTTTTCGCGTCAGCCAACACCTAAACAAATAATTAAATATCGCCAGCTGCATGTTATGCATGAAGCAATGTTTGGATCAAAAATTGCTAAAGGCGTTGGACGCTTTATTTTTAAAGCATCTTTTTGGGAAAATGCTTTAGTAGCCAAAGTACTACTTAAAGCAGAAGTGTTGAGTAAACATAGCCTAGTCGGTTGTGAAAGCTGTGGTCAGTGTCGCCTAAGTGACACTTTATATATATGCCCTGAAACGTGTCCAAAAGGTTTAGCCAACGGGCCGTGTGGCGGAACAACTTTAGACCGCTGTGAATTTGGTGACCGTGAGTGTATTCATTCAGTCAAAGCAAGACTTGCCAAAGCGGTTGAACAAACCGATGTCTTAAAAGAAAAACTCATTCCTACAGTAGCGATTGAAACGAGAGGAACCAGCTCTTGGAAAAATTGGTATTTAGCGACAGAGGTTTAAGATTTAAAAACCATACTTGTTTCAGTTAAAATATGCTCAACAGAATTTTATTGACTTAAATTAATGCAAAATCAAAATGATCCAATTCATAATATAGAGCAATTAGATGCTGAAAATGAGCAAAAGCAAGAAAACTCGGTGCTTAATTCTGTAAATCCTGATCCAGTTGATGTAACAGACTTAATTATTGAGATCGGGAAAGATGTAGTAGATTTTGCATCTTCTATTTTTGATAACATCGATATAAATTTTTGATTTTTGAGCTATCTATAGTGAGTTTTACGCAAATATGGAATAAGAAATTTAATGTCACTTTGTGATCTTGCCACTATAAAGAAGATTAGAAAATTCTTTAATGACAATTTTGAGCAATCCGAAACATTACGAGTGTGGCAAGCAGAATTATAAGAAGTTGCTGTGATAATTTTAAGATTTAATAATTGCTAATGGAGTAACTCTAGAAGAAATTTTTAGTGATTTAAATCAGTAAAAAATGATCCGTAAATTGTCTAATTTCTAAATAAAAAAGAGTTAAAAGTAACTCTTTTTTAACATTAATTTTATTTTTTTATAATATTGGCTTCTTAGGCGTATGTTGGGTT
The DNA here is from genome assembly GCF_013009345.1 of Acinetobacter geminorum. Taxonomy (GTDB): domain Bacteria; phylum Pseudomonadota; class Gammaproteobacteria; order Pseudomonadales; family Moraxellaceae; genus Acinetobacter; species Acinetobacter geminorum. Next base: position 186,998 of record NZ_JABELE010000009.1, read on the forward strand.
TGGATTGTGGGATTCTATATTATTTTACTTAATATAATTAATCAAAAGTTGTCGAAATAGTCTTTTGATAAGTGCTTTTTACTATTTTGACTAAGTCAGAATATTTATATTTTATCCTTCTATTAATATTATAAAATTTCTCTACAACTATTTAGTGATTACATAGATCTTTAAATAATTCTACTTAATTAATACAAATAGAAGGTTAATCTTTAATGTTAGTGAAATAAATCTCTTTATGTGTTAGCTTTTTTTAAATAAATTTAATTTTAGTAATTAATTGATTTTTAATAATAATTTTTATTTATTTAAGCTGTTTTTGTAAGCGGTTATTTGAAAAAATATAAAATTACATAATTTTTAAACATAGTTTATATAACTTGCTTTATTGACATAAATAGAAAAAATATCTGGCAAAGAAGTCAATGATATTTAATTCACTTAAGAACCATAATTTGCACCAAATTTTACGATGTCACGATTCATTGAATAAAACCAAGTGAAAAGTTACGTAAAAAAGAAATCAATAGTTTTATTGACTTAAATAAAAAATCGAATATTACAAATAAGCGGAATGAATATGGATAACGTAGCTCAGCTAGAAACTGATACTAATTTCCAAAGTCGAAAGAAAATAACTTGGGGTGTTTTTAGTGTCCTACTGTTATTTTTAGTTGCTGGTATCTTATATTATTTTTTTGTATATCGATTCTATCAATCTACGGATAATGCTTATGTGCAAGCCGATGTCACTTGGGTGATGCCAAAGATTTCAGGCGAAGTGATGGAGTTATTAATTAACGATAATCAGGTAGTAAAAAAGGGGGAAACTTTAGCAGTATTAGATCACCGCGATTATCAAGCTCGTTATGACCAAGCTCGTTCAGTAGTCAGCTTGAAAGAAGCTGCACTGGGTGTACAGCAGCAAAATGAAAAGTCTGCCAAATCTTCAATTATTGAAGCTCATAGTGGCGTAGTGGCAGCACAAGCTGATTTAACTCGTTTAAGAAAAGAGTTTGAGCGTTATCAAGATTTATTAAAAGATGGGGTGATTACCCGACAAAACTTTGAAGGGGTTCAGTCTCAATATTTAACGGCCCAAGCTCAACTCAGCAAAGCGCAAGCCGCCGTAAATGCGGCAGAAGCTCAGTTGGGGAGTTTACAAGCGAGTCGAGCGCAGCTTCTAGCAGATATTCAAAGTGCCAATGCAAACTTAAACCTGTATCAGGTCGATTTGGCTTCATCAAAAGTGGTCAGTCCTGTAAACGGTAAGATCGGTAGCCTTGCAATCCAGAAAGGCTCACGTGTTTCTCCGCAAACCCGCTTAATGGCGATCATTCCTGAAAATAGTTTGTATGTACAAGCCAACTTCAAAGAAACTCAAATTGAAAAAATGCATATTGGTCAGAAAGTTAAATTAAAACTTGATGCCTACCCAAGCCTGACCTATACCGGAAAAATTGAAAGCTTTTCACCAGCTTCAGGCGCAACTTTTTCACTTATGCCACCAGACAATGCCACAGGCAACTTTAACAAGGTTGTTCAGCGTATTCCTGTGCGTATTGCCATAGATTCAAGCCCACATATTGATTTGATAAAACCCGGAATGTCGGTGAGTGCCACCGTTGACCTAAGAACTTAATAATAAAATTTTAGGTAATAACAAATGAATAAGCACCTTGAGGCCGAGTGGAGATTCCCAGCAAAAACTGCATGGGCAATTTTTGCTGCCATGATTTTTGGCAACTTCATGGCGATTCTTGATATTCAGATTGTGGCGAGTTCTCTAAACGAAGTTCAAGCTGGTATGAGTGCAAGTCGTTATGAAGTTACTTGGGTGCAAACGGTTTATTTAATTGCCGAAATTATTGCAATTCCAATGTCGAGTATTGTCTCGCGGGTGCTTTCAACACGGGTGTATTACACCATCTGTGCAATTGGTTTTACCGTCAGTTCTTTACTTTGTGCTTTGGCATGGAATTTAGAAAGTTTATTGGTTTTCCGTGGCATTCAAGGTTTTATGGGCGGCGGCATGATTCCGACCTCCATGACGGCGTTGTACTTACTTTTTCCAGAACCAAAGCGCTCATTGCCTTTGGTGATGTTTGGGATGATCAGCACTTTGGGGCCGGCCATCGGCCCAACCATTGGCGGTTGGCTCACAAATAACTTTTCGTGGCACTGGATGTTCCTGATCAATATTATTCCAGGCATCATCATTGCTACGGTCATTTACTCAGGCCCTAATATCGACCGTGCCAACTACTCACTCATTAAAAGCATGGACTGGTTTAGCCTGATTGGTATGGCGATGTTTTTGGGTGGACTTGAATATTTCCTTGATGAAGGCGCACGGCATGACTGGCTTGCAGACACAGGTGTTCGGATTGCGTTTATGATCTGTGTTGTGGGTGGCATGATTTTCTTCTCTAGAAGTTTTACCCAGCCAAAGCCTTTGCTCGATTTGTCCGTATTTAAAAACAAAAATTTTACCTTAAGTGCCATCACGACTTTTGTGATTGGCATGGCACTCTATGGCTTGGGTTACATGATTCCCGTGTTTCTTGGGCAAGTCCGTGAAATGAACAGTAGCCAAATTGGTCACGTCATGATGGTGACAGGTATTGTCATGTTCTGCTTTGCGCCGTTTCTTGCATGGCTCATTCCCAATTTTGATACCCGAAAAACGGTATTTGTTGGAATGATTCTGGCGGGCTTTGGTGTTTGGCTTAATTCACACCTCAGCATTCATAGCGATTACGACTTTATGTTTTGGCCGCAAATTTACCGTGGTATTGGTCTCATGATCTGCCTGATTGTGGTTTCGCATTTAGCCATGAGCACTTTGCCGCTGAGTAAAGTAGCCGATGCCAGCGGTATTTATAACCTGATGCGTAATATTGGCGGCGCGGTTGGACTAGCTCTCATTAACTCATCTTTAGATTGGCTCACTGCGCTTCATGTCACCCAGATTAATCAGGGGATGACACCGCAAAACTGGATTTTTACAGAAAGACTCGATCAACTCACGGCGCAATATCAGGAAGTCGGTGCAAATGCTCAGCAAATCGCGCTGAGTGTGATTTACCGCGACATTCATTTTCAGGCACTGACCTCTAGCTTCAATGATTTATTACGGATGCTCGCAATCATCATGTTTGTGACCGCATTTTTAACCATCTTTATGGATCGGGGGAAGAAAATGAATATGTAGATATTAAAAAATAAAGGCAGCTTTCAAAGAATGAAAAACAATAGGGCATATCAAAACGTATCCCTTCATAGAAAAAGAACATTGATCTGAGTTTTCTAAAATCGGTTGATGAGATCGGGGAACTCACAAATTAGAGGTGGAAGGTTAAAGGATTATGATTAATACAACGTATAAACTAATTTCAAAATTGAACCTGAAAAACACGACTTATGGTCAATATTTTGAAAAAGAGCAAATCGATACTGAGCGATTAAAAGTGATGTATTCCATTTACGAACAGTATTATGAAAATACGAGATTTTCTATTTTCGTAGATGATTTCCAAAATAAAAGCGGTGCGATCTTAATTTTTGATTCGGAAACAGATGAGATTGTCGGTTTTTCGACTGTGGTGGTGCAGCATTTCTATTTAAATGGTAAAGACTACACCGTGTTATTTAGCGGAGATACGGTCATTTTGAAGAAGTTTTGGGGTACGCGTAGTCTGCAAAGTACCATGCTCAAACTGATGATTAAGCTTCGAATCAAATATCCATTTAACGAACTCTATTGGCTCCTCATTTCTAAAGGTTATAAAACCTACTTACTGCTCGCCAATAACTACTATGTCTATTACCCAAATATTAAAGACGAAAACCAGCATCTTTCCGAAGTCGTTGAGCACTACTGTGAAAAATTCTTTGGTGAATACTACGACCGTGAAGCGGGCCTTTTAAATTTTGGTGATGACTATCAACCATTAAAAGGTGAAGTCGCACCGATTACTGCCGAAATGAGAGAAAAGAACCCAAATATTCATTTCTTTGAACAAAAAAATCCGACATGGAAAGCAGGTACTGAACTGCCGTGTATTGGCCGTCTTGGTTGGAAAGATATTGCCCGTTTCCCTGTGAAACTAATGACTAAACCGACCAGTAAAGGAAAGTTTGAAGCATGCGTAACCCATAAAACAAAACGTAGAGAGGCCATCCAATGAAATCTAATGAATGGCTAACTTTGGGTTCACATCTGATTCTAAAAAAATGGTGTGATGCATCTGACCGTAATTTTCAAAAACAATTTAATGCCTTAGAGACCACGCAACGTCAAATTTTGCATTCGATATTACAAACCTCTACCTTTGCCCAAGAGAAGAAAGTTCAAAACTATGAGCAGTTTGTAAAAGTATTTCCTGCAACACGTTACGGCGCATGGCGAGAAGACATTCAGCTTTACCGTGAACAAAAGCTTTCACTCTCGAGCAGTAAACTGGTTCGTTTCCAGCCGACCAGTGGTTCGAGTGAGCAAATCAAGTTTATTCCATATACCAAGCTGTTTTTAGATGAACTTGACCATGCAATTGCGCCGTGGATGGCAAGTTTATACCGTAAATGTCCACAGCTCAGTTCGGGTACGCATTATTGGTCGGTGTCATGGTTGCCTGAAAGTCAGCGTGAAGTTTTAAAAGACAAAAACCTAAATGATGATAGTGCGCTACTTGGTGTAGGTAAGCGAATTTTGTCAAAGTTTACCCAAGCCGTTCCAAGTAATGTTGCCTTTGCCGCCAATGCTGACGATGCACTGTTTGCCACCATTTGTTATTTGGTCGCAAACCGTAACTTAGCCATGATTTCGGTATGGAGTCCAACTTTTGCGCTGCAATTACTTGAACGTTTGGAGTTACTACAGCAAGACGTGATTGAGGTTTTACAAAGTGGTTCATGGGGTAACCGTCAGGCTTCATTAAAAGAAGTCACTGCACCGCGTAGCTCTGAAAGTGCTCAAGCTTTAAGTAATGCTTCAAACGGCGCACAGATTGACTTTAAAAAACTCTGGCCAAAGTTAAGTCTGGTGTCGAGTTGGGACACCGCAGGTTCAAAAGCTTGGGCCGAAAAATTAAAAGAAAAATTACCCAGTGTTCAGTTTGAAGGCAAAGGCCTATGGGCGACGGAAGGTGTAGTCACCATTCCCTATAACGATCAATACCCACTGGCGTATCAAAGTCACTTCTATGAATTTGAATATTTAGAAGGCGATAAACAAGGTCAAATTATTCCATCGTGGGAACTTAAACAAGGTGATGTGGTCAGCCCACTGATTACTTCTGGTAATGGCTTACTTCGCTACTGTTTGGATGATTGCTTACGCGTGACTGGCTTTATCGAGCAAATTCCGTGTTTTGAGTTCCAAGGCCGCCGTTTTGGTGTAGATCTGGTCGGTGAGAAACTTGCACCTGAAACTGCTCAACAGTTGTTGTCTCAATTAAATGAAACGGAATCGAAAGCGATTTCTTTACTGGCGATTGATACCGAGCAACAGGTTAAACCATTTTATTGCGTGCTTTTTGAAGGCGACATTCATCACAGCATTAGCAATGAATATATCGACAATATCTTACGTCAAAACTTCCATTATGAACTTGCTCGAAACTTGGGGCAGCTTGACCAGCCTCAAATTCGCCAAGCCAATAATGGCTGGAATGCGTACAAAAAACTGGTCATGTTTGATGGCATTATCGAAGGCAATATCAAGCCTGAGCCACTCAAGAAAGTCACCCTGAATAGTTTGGAACAACTATGAAAGGGATGAAGCCATTTAATACGCGGTTTTTAACACTTCGACACGCCTTATATCTAGGCGTGTTGTTGGTGTCGAATACACATGCCATGACTTTAGATGAGGCTTTGTCAGCTAGTTTAAGGCATGAAAGCCAGCTTGAAGTGAGCCGTTTAAGTGTGAACCAGTCCACCGCTATGCTTGAACAGGCCAAGCAACGTGATGGACTCAAAGTTAATTTAGTCGGGCAACTTGACTATGAAAGAATAAATACGCCTTCACACGTCTTGTTTCCAACCGAAGGAAACCGTAAAGGACGAAGTTTGCAATTGCAGGCAGATTATCCGATCTATACTTCTGGGCGACACCTTTTAGGAATAGATGTTGCCGAAAGTCAGCTTTCAGCCCAAAACCAAGGTTTATCAGATCAACGATCAGAAACCATTTTAAATACCGTAATGGTCTATACCGACGTATTAAAAAAGAAAGCGATTTTAGAGCTTAGACAAAAGACCATGGCAAATCTACAACGATCTTTATATGAGTCAAAGCGCCGTTTCGACGTGGGAATGATTACCCGTGCAGACTTAGCTCAGGTGTTGGCACAAGTCGCGCAAGGTCAAGCCGATATTACACAGGCGCAATCTAACTTGACCGTAAGTGAAGCTCAGTTTTACCAAGTAACGGGTGTAACGCCTGAAAATCTTGTTGCCATTAAACAACTACCCGCTATTCCCGCTAACCTAGATGAAATTTTGGCGCAAACGAAGAATCATCCGGCTTTAATGCGGGCCAAATATGAAAAGCAGGCCGCCGAAAAACAATATGCTCTCACCAAACGCGAACTCTGGCCAACGGTCATGCTCACCAGCCGTGCCGGAAAGCAAGATGAGGCAAGCTATATCGGTTCGGAAAGTAATAACTATATGGTTGGGGTACAACTTAATGTACCGCTCTATGACGATGGCTTAAATCGGGCCAATGTTAAAAAAGCACAGGCCGATATTGATTTGGCTCACCAGAAAATACGAAGTCTTGAACTAGACTTAAATAAGCGTACACGTACCACCTATGCGCAGCTTCAAACCATTCGACAAAATAAAGAGGCATTGGCAAATGCCATAGAGGCAGCATCTATTGCCTTTGTCTACACACGTAAAGAGTTTGATGTTGGCACCAAAACGACATTTGATTTGCTGAATACAGAGCAAAAGTTACTTGATGTACAAACCCAAAAAACAGTGAATGACCAAGATGAAGTGATGTTTGTCTATCAGCTACTCGACCAAATGGGACGTTTAAATAGTTTGGTTCCCCCACAGACTGCACAACAGGTGAATAATGAATAAAACAAATACACCACTTGCTGACAATACCCTCATTACCCGTGAAGCAACTCTGGCAGATGATCAGGCTTTGCGAGAGTTAATCGCAGTACCCATGACCACCAAAGGCATACAAATTAGCTTTCAGCGCGAACCAAGTTATTTTAGAGCGTCTGACATTGTCTATCGACATAAGCTGCATGTTGTGATTGAAGACACCGAAAGCCAAAAGAATGTCGCTTGTTATAGCAATGGTCATCGTCCATGTTATGTTGATCGGAACATTCAAGACTTACGATACGCTGGGGATTTGCGAGTAGACCACAACTATCGGGGGAAATCACTGGTTAAGGTTTTGGCAAAGCATGTAAAACAAACCATGCATGAACCGAACTATAGCCAAATGATTATTTTTGATGATAACCATGCCGCACGCGCCGCTATACAAACAGGCAAAACGGGAATGCCTGATTATTATGATGAAGGACTTATCGAAACATTAAGCCTGACTGACTTAGGCGCAAAAAGAAAAATCACGGCTTTTTTAAAGCAAGTTGATAAACAGATTGATCTTCAAGAGATTCGTACATGTGTTGCTGAAGCTCAGCACGTGAAAGCCATGAATCAGTTTATTAGCGACATGGCAGAGTTTTATAACTTTATTCCAGCTTATAACTTTGAAGAACTCGCCCAAGGGCATCAGTATTTTTCAGGGATAAAACTTTCAGACTTTTCACTTTATTTTAAAGGTGAAAAGCTGGTCGGCATGTTTGGCTTGTGGGATCAGCATAGTATTAAGCAAACCAAAATCTTGCATTATAGTTCAGCCATTGGTGTGCTTAGACCCGTTTATAATTTATTGACTCCGCTAACTAAATGCATGCGTTTGCCTAAACTTGGCGACTCTATTAAGTATCACGTGTTACACACCTTAATGTGCCATCCAGAAGATTTGGCTTTGCACCATAAAATGCTCGAAGATGCCTATAACAAGTCAAAACAACAGGGCGTTGGTGTGGTGAGCTTTACACTTTCACATAAAGATCCGCGCTATCAGTTAAACCAGTTTTATAAAGGTGAACGCTTAACGGGAATGCACGGTTTTATTAGTTATGAAGGCGACCCACAACCCCATTTTGATAAAAACTTAATTCCATATTTAGAAGTCGGGCGTATTTAACTCTAAGATAGGTTCGCCGTAGATCATAAATGCGCAAAAAATTGCTCAATTCTTAAGTCAGTTAAATAGGATTGAGCAAAAATCTTTTTTTTAAATGATAAATTTTGATTACGTTACAAAATCAAATTGATCGTATTATATTTTATAAACCTAGCTAATTCGACCTTTTCATTCCAACCTATCTTGGGCTGTTGAAACAATTAACATAGTTTGAAGATAATAATCTACACGTGAGTGATTATTGTCCTTATGTGAGTTATGCGCATTAAAGGCTGCATCATGAAGTTTCACGATTCGAGCGATCGGATTCAAACTACAACGAATTAAATATTCTTCACGTGTTTCACTTTCCCGTTTAGTTAATGCATCAACGGCATCACGGACTTCTTTTCCGAATATGCTTTCGATTTTGTCTAGGGTAAGAGGTGTGTCTTCAACGCTATCGTGTAGAAGGGCTGTAATGATATAGACTTCTGAAAATCGGTGCTCAATTAATGAGTTGACCACGCCTTTAATATGGTAATCAAAGTAATCATGAGGACCATACTTTTGACCTTGATGCGATTCTTTTGATAATTTCTCTGCGAGTTCAACTTTATTTTGAGTCATTTTTTGCTCTTATCACTTTAAGTATATGACGCGGCCTAATGTGTGAGATGGGTCGCTTAAGTCATAATTTTATACTGGATAGCGACTCTTAAAAACATCTCTTAATAACAGTAGTGTCTCTTTTTATTTATTCATGTTTAGTTGAGGTGGGCCAATCCAGCCCTTAAGTTTTTGAAATTTTAAACTTTAACTTGATGATATAAGGGTAGATTAAAAATATTACTTAAGAATTTCCTTAATTATGTAATTAAATGAAAAACAATAATTATTTAAATATTTTCTAGCCAATTTCACATTGACACCTTAAATATTGAAGATTACCATTTGCGGGCTGGCCTACATTGCCAGTCGGTTGTCGCAGACCGTTTAGTAAAGTGCATCAGATTATTCCTTCTGAGGAGTATTCTTGTGTATATCGATCGTCCCTCGCTTGTTGCGGTAGGACGAGTGAGGGACACCTTCGGGTGTGCTGATTCTTTACTATCAGTCTGCGAACCCTTGCTCGTTCTGCCACCATAATTCTAATGTCTTGGCAGAACTCCATATATAAGGAGTTGGCTTTGTACATTCATCATTTCATGGCAGCCATTGCCAAAAGCTATAACAACACAGCTTAAAACAATTAACGCAGCTTGATTGCCGTAAGGCTTTTTCAGGCTTTAGCTCGTTATTACTTAAAACTTAGACAATTAAACCTTGAGATGTGCTGCGCACAGTCTTTACGGCTTTGCTATGCCTTTTTTTCTCCCAAAAGGCAGCGGTTTTTATATCTCATTTATATACAACAATAATTTTATAACGGTAAAAATATGCCAAAAATAGTTCTCCCAACACGTGCAGTACAAGTCGTAAATAAATCAATTGAGTTATTTCACTACAACGGGTTTCATCTGGTCGGCATCGACAGAATTGTGAAAGAGTGTGAAGTTACCAAATCGACCTTTTATAACTACTTTCACTCAAAAGAGCGGTTGATTGAAATCTGCCTAATTGTGCAAAAAGAGCGCTTAAAAGAAAAAGTAGTTTCAGTGGTTGAATACGACCGCGACACAAACGCAATCGATAAACTCAAAAAACTCTATCTTTTACATGCAGATTTAGACGGGCTTTACTACTTATTATTTAAAGCCATTTTTGAAACAAACCTAACCCATCCAAAAGCGTACATAACCGCCGTGCGATATAGAACATGGCTCACCAACGAAATATATAGCTTGCTTAGAGCACTTAACGCCGATGTTTCTTTTACTGATGCCAAACTGTTTTTATATCTAATCGAAGGTGCCATTATTCAGCGTTTAAGTTTAGGTGAGGTTGATGAGAGAGTGGTTGAGGTGTTTTTGAGGGGGATGGGGTGAGGGTATTTAGGTAATTAAGATTTATGCTGTAGAGCAGTTTTAGATATTTTTGATAAAACACTGTATAAAACTTAAAACAGTAGATAGATTAATTTCTCTGATTATCAAGTCCTACTTAAGTGGCCAAATAATACAGGAATATATAATAGAAAAGATACCCTATATCTGCATCAAAATGGGGTATAGTTTACGAGTGGAGTAATAGTTGGAAAGAAAAATGAAGTTGAGTAGATCAAAAATTATTATAGGCATATTGATTACAACTTTAATAATCTTATGTTTGATCAAATTCAATATTACAATTGATTTTAATGATAAATATGTACCATTTTTTGTTGGTATTATAGTGTCGATAACAAGTCTTATTAGTGTATGGGTAACAAATTTCTTTAATAATAAACATAATTTTTTTTCCCATTCTTTACAGTTGATTAAAGCCATTTCTTTTTCTCTAAATTGGTTTTTAGAGTCTATAAATCTACTTTGTAATAGTTACAGATTGATTTTCTTCTTTTATATACAACGATGCCACATGTTGGGGTATATTTTGTATATGTGTAAAATTAAGTAGTAGCTAAGATAAATGATGGATTTTTACGAAATTGCTTTCGATGAAGATTATGAAAGTTACAAAATTAATTCTGAAAACATAACTGTAGAACTATCAGTTTTTCAATCTTTGTGGGGGGCTTGGGAAAAGTTTGTAGAAATTTTTTATTTTCAACTTTATATGGAGAACAAAGAAAAGAAAATTAATAGACTTCCTTCATAAATCATTTTTCAATCAATTTAATTGTTTATCTTTCACCCAATCTAAATTGTATATGCCAGCA